>JBMHDW010000001.1:0-356902 GCA_049889175.1 Candidatus Comchoanobacterales bacterium
AAAGCTGATATTTAATGTTGATCTTTATCTAGATAACCCATCATCAGAAAAACCAGATCCTTCATCAAAAAGCAAGACGTCATTTACGTCTAAAGTTTCAGAGGGGTTTTCAATTCTATCAGCACAATCAATGATCAAAGATATTGTCGAGAGCTTACAAGATCCATCAAGCAGCACACATAAACAATCTAAAAATTAGACTTAAAAGAATAAAGACTTATCATCACTTAAATCCAATGGTGGTGGCTAATAGCTTTTTCACTCCACAACATCAACATTTTGTATCTCATCCTTAAACCTTTTCACACCAACGCTTAAATAATTAATAAATAACAAAGCAATAACACACTTTTTAAATAAATAGACTATAACTATAGTAACAAGGAGATATCATGTCTAAATTTAATCTTTTGGCTGCCATAGAACAATATGCTGAAAAATGCAACCTAACCAAAGGATTATATGATCCTAGAAGAATTATAAATAAATCACCATACCCATGGGGCAAGACTCAATGCCCTCCGATGATTTTATTATTTCAGTATTTTAATCAATCACAAATTAATACTTTTTTAGAGAACAACATTAAAAACATAGATGGAACAGCATTCTCAAAGCACTTTACTACTTCTTCATGGTTGTCACCAACTCAAATAAATGCCCTTAGTGTTGCCAAAGACAAAGGCTATTATAAGGCTTATTTGATGGGAGTTGGATGTCTTGATGCAGAAAATCAAAATAAACATCTTAAAGATATACAAGATATATTTAAGAAGTTTTTATCAAATCATTTCAATTACTCTATATTGAAATATATTCATCACGTTCCCGAAAATATGAAGTTCGACATATTAAAACTACAACGATACGAAACAAGTGGTCCCACCATTTTTGATCTTATCAAAAGAAGTGTGGCTTTGAAAAACCTCAAATCTTTACTTGCTAATTTAACCATAAAACAAAAATCACAGCTGCTCAACATAAAAAATAATGAACTATCAGAACTTTTTGTAAATGTTTTAACAGCCATTTGGATTAATGACGAACAAACCCTTACTTCTCTTCTAAAGAAACTAAAAACGCAACAAAAAATTGAGCTACTCAAAATACAAAACAATGATGGTTGGTCACCTCTCCACGAGGCTATTGATTATTATAATACTGGCACCATTGATAATACTGGCACCATTGAACTGCTTCTAAAAGGGTTATCAGCAAATCAAAAATTCGATCTTCTTAAATTAAAAAACAAGTATGGTTCGTCACCTCTTTACCGGGCTGTTAATGACGAAAAAATTGATATCATTAAACTTCTTCTTGATGGTATATCACCAGATCAAAAATTTGAGCTTCTTAGCATTACAACCAATGATGATTGGACACTTCTTTACCAGGCTGTTACGAATAGCGACAACAAGACCGTTAAAATTCTTCTTGATGGTATATCAAAAGATCAAAAATTCGTTCTTCTTAAATTAAAAACCAAGGATGGTTCGTCACCTCTTTACGAGGCTGTTCAACACAGAAACATTGATGCCATTAAACTTTTTCTAGAAGATCTATCACCAGATCAAAAATTCGAGCTACTCAAAATACAAGACAAGGATGGTTGGACTACTATTAATATCGTTTCTGATTACCGCAAGGAAAAGATTGAACCGCTTCTTGATGGTATATCAGCAAATCAAAAATTCGATCTTCTTAAATTAAAAACCATGTATGGTCCGTCACCTCTTTACCAGGCTGTTCAACACAAAAACATTGATGCCATTAAACTTTTTCTAGAAGACCTATCACCAGATCAAAAATTCGAGCTACTCAAAATACAAGACAATTTTTTTGGTGAAACACAAACACCTCTTCGTAAGGCTATTTCGTATAAATTTAGTTATCTCATTAAACTGCTTCTTAAAGATCTAACAGCTCAGCACAGAGTTTCACTACAATTAAGCGACCCTGAATCAGATTATCAAGTTCCAGAACCATACAAACGATTTGTCGATTTAAACATTGATATCACTATTCCCTATAAAAAACTCAATGAACAGCAACAATCAATGATTGATGATCGATTACAATCTATGATAGATCATAACCCTGAACTAGTAACATCTCATATTATTCCATCTTATCAAAAGATGAAAAGAGATAATCTGTTACACATTCATAATAATAGTAAAGAGCAATTGCTTGGTATGATTGAAAACTTGCCTGAGGATGAAAAAACCAAACATAGCGACCTGATCAACGAACTCAAAACCAGCCTTGCAAAACAAGATTTGACTCAAGAAGAATCCATGACCTTAATGATGCAAGATATGTCTAAAGATAAACACAGCAGTCATTATAAGACCGTAGAAGCATTACGTTTTATTGATAACCTCACTAAGCAATCTTCAACGGCTGTTTCAGATAAGCAGCTATCAAAATTAATTGATCATGCCATTACTGAATTAACACAAGACTTACCTGAAAAAGCAGCTTTAAAATCCATCTGGAAATTTAGTGACCAATTTTCAAGCGGTCATCTGCAACAGCTTGAAAAACTGCTATTTAATGTTGAACTTTATCGAAATAATCCATCATCAGAAAAACCAGATCCTTCATCAAAAAGCAAGCCGTCATTTACGTCTAAAGTTTCAGAGGGGTTTTCAGTTCAATCAGCACAATCTATGATCAAAGACATTGTCCAGAGCTTAAAAGAACCATCAAGCAACACAACTAATCAACCTAAAAATTAGACTTAAAAGGATAAAGACTTATCATCACTTAAATCAAATAATGGTGGCTCATGGCTTTTTCACTCCACAACATCAATACTTTGTATCTCATCCTTAAACCTTTTCACACTAATACTTAAATAATTAATAAATATAAAATAATAAAACACTTTTTTGAAAAATTAGACTATAACTATAGTAACAAGGAGATATCATGTCTAAATTTAATCTTTTGGCTGCCATAGAAGAATATGCTAAAGACTGCAAACTAACCAAAGGATTTTTTAATCCTAGAAGAATTTTAAATAAATCACCATACCCATGGGGCAAGACTCCATGCCCTCCGATGATTTTATTATTTCAGTATTTTAATAAATCACAAATTAATACTTTTTTAGAGAAAAACATTGATGAAATAGAAGGAACAGCATTCTCAAAGCACTTTACTACTTCTTCAGGGTTATCACCAACTAAAATAAATGCCCTTAGTGTTGCCAAAGACAAAGGCTATTATAAGGCTTATTTGATGGGAGTTGGACGTCTTGATGAAGACAGTCAAAAAACATATCTTGAAGATATACAAGATATATTTAAGAAGTTTTTATCAGACAATTCTAGTGGTATACGAAATTATTACATTACCAAATATATTAAGCACGTTCCCGAAAATATGAAGTTCGACATATTAAAACTACAACAATACGAAACAAGTGGTCCCACCATTTTTGATCTTATCAAAGGAAGAGTGTCTCACATAAACTTCATATCTTTACTTGCTAATTTAACCAAAAAACAAAAATCACAGCTGCTCAACGCAAAAAATAATCCACAATTAGAACTTTTTGTAGATGTTTTAATAGCTACTTGGAATGAAGACACAAAAACCCTTTCTTCTCTCCTTAAGAACCTACCAACGCAACAAAAAATTGAGCTACTCAAAACACAAGACTATTATGATAGAAACCCTCTCTTCGAGGCTATTGATTATTATAATACTGGCACCATTAAACTTCTTCTAAAAGGGTTATCACCAAATCAAAAATTCGAGCTATTCAAAATGCAAGTTAGTTATGGGAATACACCTCTTCATCTGGCTATAACTAAAAACAGCGAGGCTATTGAACTGCTTCTTAGTGGCCTATCACCAGTCCAAAAATTAGAGCTACTCAAAATACAAAGTACTTTTGGTTATACGCTTCTTTGGAAGGCTGTTAATAATAGAAAACCTGATACCGTTAAAATTCTTCTTGATGGTATATCAAAAGATCAAAAATTTGAGCTTCTCAAAATACAAACACAGTATTTTCACATAGAAACACCTCTATCCGAGGCTACTCAAAACAATGATATTGATTCCATTAAACTTTTTCTAGAAGACCTATCACCAAATCAAAAATTCGAGCTACTCAACATGCAAAATGCACGGGGTAGGAGACCTCTTGATGAAGTTATTTATTATAGAGATACTTATTTCATTGAACTTTTTCTAGAAGACCTATCACCAGATCAAAAATTCGATCTTTTTGAAAAAAATGCAAGAGGTACAGCGCCTGTTTTTGGTTATTTGTATTCTTCAAATATCAAAAACATTGAAACTTGTCTTAAGTTCCTATCACCAGATCAAAAATTCAAGCTACTCAAAATACAAGACTATTATGGTGAAACACCTCTTCATAAGGCTATTAAGTATAAAGAACATGATTTCATTAAACTGCTTTTTAAAGATCTAACAGCTCAGCACAGAGTTTCACTACAATTAGACGACCCTGAATCAGATTATCAAGTTCCAGATTCATATCAAATTTTTCTCAAAAAAAATATTGATATCACTATTCCCTATAAAAAACTCAAGGACAAGCAACAATCAATGATTGATGATCAATTACAATCTATGATGGATCATAACCCTGAACTAATAACATCACATATTATTCCATCTTATCAAAAGATGAAAAGTAATAGCCAAGCCCTTCATAATAAGAGTAAAGAGCAATTGCTTGGTATGATTGAAAACTTGCCTGAGGATGAAAAAAACAAACATAGCGACCTGATCAACGAACTCAAAACCAGCCTTGCAAAACAAGATTTGACTCAAGAAGAATCCATGAACTTAATGATGCAAGATATGTCTAAAGATAAACACAGCAGTCATTATAAGACCGTAGAAGCATTACGTTTTATTGATAAACTCACTAAGCAATCTTCAACTGCTGTTTCAGAGGAGCAGCTATCAACATTGATTGATCATGCCATTACTGAATTGACAATAGACTTACCTGAAAAAGCAGCTTTAAAAGCCATCAGGCAATTTAAGAAGCAATTTTCAAGCGTTCATCTGAAACAGCTTGAAAAACTGCTATTTAATGTTGATCTTTACCTAGATAACCCATCATCAGAAAAACCAGACCCTTCAACAAAAAACAAGCGGTCATTTACGTCTAAAGTTTCAGAAGAATTTGACAAAACTGCTATACAGATAGAACAATCAAATATCAAAAAAATTGTCCAGAGCTTACAAGATCCATCAAGCAACACACATCAACAATCTAAAAATTAGACCTAAAGGATAAAGACTTATCATCACTTAAATCCAATGGTGGTGGCTCATAGCTTTTTCCCTCAATAACGTCAATACTTTGTATTGAGTCTGGGGATATAATTAACGGAGGCAAGACCATTTTTTTATTGGGGAAAAAGCGATGCAATACCTCTAAGTAAGATTGGCTTTTGGTATAATATTCCCATGATTGATTAACAGCAGCCCATACCAAACGTTGTAATTGCTTATATTGTGTTAATACCCACTCCATATCAGTTTTGGAGAACTTAATGGCAAATACCACCTGTTTTAGTAGCCATTGATGACGATCAAATAACTCTTTTCGATCTGGAAACTTAAGATAAAGCTCATTAATTTGTTGTAAATTTTTGGGTTTAATAAATTGACAAATCATATTTTGAGCCATCATTTTAGCAAATATACGCTTTGCATGAGTATCGGTTATACTATCCATTATTTTCTTTAAATCACTAGGCTGCTTGATAAACACTTTAGGCTGAGTCATTAACCACCCCATCCATATCGAACGAAGCTGGGGTATTAATTCATATACTTCAATCAACTGCTCGATCGAACTAAACCAACGCCGTACATCTGGTTTATTAATGACCCATGATGCTAATTCTGAACTTAAATCAGGATACCATCGAGCAAATAATTTTAAATCTGCAATCGACGTTATAAGACTAGACCCGTCTGTACGCTTTGTTAGAAAAAAATGACCCCAGCGTTCGTCGCGAATTCGAAAGCAACGTTCAAGGCTCTCAAACGAATTAATTGACTTTACATTTTTAGATAAATAGCCTTTTTTAGCACACATCCATCTTAGCCACGTTGTCATAAATGGCTCTTCCGAAAAACCTTTCATAAATTCAATGCAAATATTCGGATTTTTAAAATGGTGATGGTTATTTCTTAATGAGAGAAGATGCCATAATTGCTGTCTATGTTCTGGCATCCCTTGTGCTGCAGCACTTATTATTTTAGCTCGATTTATTTCAGCTTCTTCTATTGGCTTTAAATGATGGGTTTTCTCAATAATCATCTTTAACCATGGTTCTTTGTCTTTATTTTTCATCACCATATTAATCGCTGCAAAGTCTGTAACTTCCCGTATAAATGGGGGTAATACATTTTTTTTAAACAACCATTTAGTCCATGCATCATAGACTGTAGGATAAGCAATAACTAATGCTTTGACATCCATTCCATCTCTCATGATACGATTAAAAATAGAGCCATTTGGATTAAGTAACCTCCAGATCTGTTTTTGATAGTTCGGCATGACATACAAAAATCTTGCAATATCCTGACCTCGATTAAGCCATCGCGTTTGCTCTGAAGATGCTGCACAATGCTTTAAAATGATCTTTTTAGCGCCTTCATATTGTAACAACACCAAAACATCATCTAAACCACTTGGTGTTAGCGCTACAAAATCACTTAACTGAGTAAATTCGCTGACATCATTAGGCAATAATCGACTATCGCCAGAATACATCACGTTAACATGAGAAGCACTTCCCATCTTAGGAGCTTCTTTATCAACAGCAATGATGCGTTTATCAGCTAAACTCATGACACCTCTTTCACGATCTTCCTGGTGCTCATATTGGTTAATTAAAGTTTGATAGTAATCTTTGATTAAACATCGAATTTCTTCTTGGTGTTTTGATAGGATAAAACCCATTGATGGATCTAAAAACTCTTGGATTGATGGAAATAAATTCCAATCAGCAAGGTCAACATCTGGTAATTTTGCATGACATGTTTTTAATATTTCCCAATGTTCTGGTTTAATCGCAAAGATTAAATCTAAATGAAAGTATTGTTTCGCTCGCTCTAAAATGACCTGTTGATCTCTCCATGCTAATGTCACCCAATACTCCTTGTTGTTAGAAATAGTGCCATAATGCAAGACAACGTTCAAATCCTTTTCAGGTTTTGCTTGCTGTATTTGAATACTTTGTAATAATGTAAAACCAATCAAGGAGAAACAATCATGAGTCAATCAGTTTTAGGTGGAGCAATGTTAGTGGCAGGAACTGCAATCGGTGCAGGCATGTTGGCACTTCCATTAACCGTTGGTTTAAATGGTTTTGCTATTTCATCACTGATTATGTTTGCTGTCTTTGGCTTCATGCTGGCAACTCTTTTTTTACTACTTGAAGCATCATTGCGCTATCAAAAAGATGACCAAGCTCACATTATTTCTTTATCAGGCTACTACCTTGGTAAGTATGCGAAACTAGCTAGCTGGATTTGTTTTCTTATCGTCCTTATGGCTGCTTGCACCGCTTATCTCACTGCCGGTGGACAAGCAATAGATCATATGATTCAAGGCTTAGGCCTCAATACAGATAACATCGCATCATCTTTCTCTATATCACCTGATGTATTTTTCATGTGCTCTTTCTTTGTCGTATTCATTACTATTATTCTGTTTAAACCTCATTGGCTTGATCAAATTAATATTATTCTAATGGTATGTCTCATTTATAGCTTTGTCATGATGTGTTTGAGCACACTTGGCCAAGCACAACCTCGCTATCTAACTGTTTTACCCAAATCCACTGAATTTATTATGCCCAGCATTCCAATTGTATTGATGGCATTTACGTCTCACATTATCCTGCCAACTATGAGGCAATATATTAATAACAACCTTCAATCATTGATTAAAATTTTACTCATTGGCAGTCTCATTCCCCTTGCATGTTATATTATTTGGAACAGTGTTATTTTAAGTGTCATACCACTTGATACCCTAGATAACATTCATCAACAAAGTGGTGATGCTCTTGATAACTTTATTCAAATATTAAAAGGTAATACAGGTGATATACTCTACTTTTTATGTCAATGCTTTATGTTTTTTGCCTTGGCTACCTCTTATTTAGGTGCTTCACTCAGTTTGACTGATTTTCTGAAAGATGGACTGAACCATATTATCCCAAGACACAAGCATCATGTCTATCTAGCATTAACCTATTTACCACCATTACTCTTTGCATTATTGTTCAATCAATTTGTTAAGATTCTTATGCTTGCTGGCATTATGCTAACATTACTCTATGGTGTATTCCCCATACTTATGGTTTGGGTTGCCCGTTACCGTCATAAAACCGCCAGTCAATATGTTTTTCCAGGTGGACGGCCCGCATTGATTTTTTTACTCATCATATCAATCTTATTACTGATCATTCCAACATACCTAGTGCTCTTTCCATTTATTCACCAACTTCTTATTGGAACATCATGATGAACCGATTCATAAAAGTACTGCGGGGTGAGTCCGTTGACCGCCCTCCCATATGGATGATGCGGCAGGCTGGACGCTATTTACCCGAATTTAAGCAAGAGCGGGCTAAAACCCCGGATTTCATGAGTTTTTGCCATGATATAGAGTCCGTTGTTCGCGTAACCCTACAACCTTTCAAACGTTTTAATCTGGATGCCGCCATTATCTTTAGTGATATTCTTACCATTCCTCATGCAATGGGACACAATGTGCGGTTTGTTAAAGGTATCGGGCCAATCTTAGATTCACCTTTACAACCAAATCAATCACTCCTTAAGTTACACTCAGCTGACCTTCAATTTGTGATGAAAGGTATAGAGGCAACACGGAGTGCCATGGATCATCAGGCCCTTTCTCATATCCCTCTTTTAGGCTTCTCTGCAACCCCTTGGACTTTACTTTGTTATTTAATGGCAGGATCTGGATCCAAAGAAGGTTTTACACAAGCTATCGATGCGCTCAACAACCACCATCAGTGGGTCAATACGATTGCTATTGAACTAAACCAAATCATCACCGACTATGTGCTCCAGCAAATTGACGCAGGGGCTAATGCCATTATGCTGTTTGACAGCTGGGCACAGTTAGTACCTCGTTCACAATATGAGTCGATTTTCATTCCCTGCCACGAAAAACTCATTGCTAATATTCGACGTCATACTGATGCGCCAGTCATTCTTTTTGCAAGAGAGGCCAACGTTAGTATTCCTTGCCTCATTGATACTGGAGCACACGGGTATTCTGTTGGTCTAGATCATCACATACCAACTCTATGTCAGCAATTTCCACAGGTGACTTGGCAGGGTAATCTATGCCCAGATCTTTTAGCAGATGGCTCCATGGTCGATATTGACCTAGCTATTCAAAAGATGTTACCTCAACAGCCTGCTCGATTTATTGCCAATCTTGCTCACGGCATTAGACCTCACACCCCCATTGAAAATGTCCAACATTGGGTCAATCAAATCACTCAATAACTAAACTTAAAATAACTGGTTATTCTCATGAAGAAGCGGTAAAATCAAATGATAACAAGGAGTGTTATGCAACGATTTATTTTATTCTCTGGTATTTTAATCACACTGGTTTTAAGTGCAACCCTTTTGTTGGTCAATACAAAAGAGGATAATATCACACAAAATCAACCAGCCCCCATCATGGTTAAAACCCTTTTGTTGGGTAAACAGCTCCCTCCTATGATTAAAGCTTATGGGACGCTTAAAAATAATGATCATGCAATCATTAGTGCCGAGATAAGCGGGAAAATAACAAACATTATTCCAAATGGCTCAGTTGTTACTGCCGGAAAAGAACTAATTAATATTGATGATGGCACATACAGTAGAAATCTTAATCAAGCCAAACTCAATACACAAAGCCTTATGAAGAATAAAAACCGGATTATTGAACGCATTCAACATTTGAAAACATTGCAATCTAAAAATGCACGTATTACTGATATCAAAACCAGTGATTTTGACAAACAACATGATCTATACCAAAAAAAGCTGCTCAGCGATCAAGATAAAAACATCAGTGAAGAGAAGGCTCTATTATCTGCAATCAATCTTGATAACATCAATAACGAAATCGCCGAACTTCATCATCAACAAAACCTCATGGAATTACAGTACCAACAAGCACTAATTGCACAAAAACAAGCTGAATCGCAAATGAATAAAACCATTATCAAAGCACCTTATGATGGTATTGTTACTGACACTTTTGTTGTGAAAGGAGAATTAGCTCAACCCAACACACCACTTCTCTCATTGAGCAATCCTGATGGCATGTATCTTGAAACACACATCCCCTATCCTTACTTAGATAGAATACAATCGGTGCATAGTCTATCAGCACATGATGAACATAATCACTCATTTACGCTCACTAATATCATTCCCCATAGCGCAAATGGATTAAGCATTGAGGCCATTTTAAAACCGGAAGAACCCGGTCAATTTATTGAAGGGCAACGTCTTGGTGTTTGGGTAGAATTACCTCATTTACAAGATACATTTGCCATCCCAGAATCATCACTTTACGAAGATCATATTTATCGCCTTCAACAAGGCCGCCTGGAACGCATTAAAGTACATATTAAAGGTCGCGCCTATGATGAAGAGCCCATGGTAATCATTGCCAGTCAAAATCTTAACGTCAATGATCCTATTTTACTGACAAGATTATATAACCCAGATGATCCAAAACTAACCGTTACTGATCAGTCATCATGATTCGATATTTTATTCAACACAGACTTGCACCTCACCTCCTGTTTATTATCTTGATATTGGGCGGTCTTTTGGCTGCATTGCAAATCAATATTCAGCTACTACCCGATCGTAAAATTCCTTATATTAACATTTTTACCCAATGGTTTGGTCACCCTGCTAATGAAGTTGATGAAGCCGCCACTAAACCCATGGTAGATGGCTTATTGAAACTAAATTTTGTCAATAATATTTCCAGTCAAAGTATGGCAAATAGTAGCAGCATTACCTTGAAGATACCTGAAGAAGATCAAAATTTAGATCGCCTCATCGAGGTCCAAGAATCCATCAACCAAACCAATCTTCCATCCAGTGCTAAACTCTATGTACAAGCACCTCAACCCTTAGAAAATGTTGCTCGATTATTGTTTCAACACCCCAGCCGTGATTATTTAAATCATGTTACTGCTCTAGCTCAACAAGATCTCTTCAACCGTGGCATTCAAAATGTAAATGTTAATTATTGGCGTACACCTAACCTAGAAATCTCTTTAACAGGTCAGCAGCTTCTTGATCTTAATATGCCAATGCTAACGCTTGCACAACAACTCCAAGATCAACTATCCGACCAATCTTTTGGTCAACAAGACGGGATTTTTTCAACCATCAATGTCTTAGGAGCTCAGCCCGACTTCAATGCACTTCATATAGGTGGACTTACTGTCAAAAAAAATCATGAATTATTTGACTTACAATCCATTGCCTCTATAAAACCTAGCACTGTAAGTGATGGCATTCACATACGCCATAATGGTCAACCAGCAACACTTCTTGGTATTAATCGTGTCAGCGATAATAACACCCTCACCATTAGTGATCGCCTACATGAATGGCTAAAAACCTTTAAAGCCGAGCACCCAGCATTATCCATTAAAGTACTGGATGAACAATGGGTTTATGTCAAAGAACGGCTGAGCCTTCTTTTAAAAAATGCTGGCAGCGGCTTTCTTGTTGTGACGACTATCTTATTACTATTTTTTGGCATACGCTTAAGTTTTTGGGTTATCGTTTGTATTCCTACTTGTATTCTAGGTGCTGTAGCAGCATTAGCAATGATTGGTGGCACCCTGAATATGATCTCTATGTTTGCCTTTATATTGTCTATTGGACTTATTGTGGATGATTCTATTGTGGTTGCTGAACGTATTATTGAACGCCGTGATCAACTCCCACCCAACCAAGCCAGTGAAGCTGGTGCTAAAAAAATGCTTAAACCTGTTATGGCTTCATCCATGACCACCATGGCTGCATTCCTTCCATTACTATTGGTAACAGGTGTTATTGGCACCTTTTTAAAAGAAATTCCTTTCGTTGTCATTTGTATCATAGCCATATCAATTATTGAATGTTTTTTGGTGATGCCAGGCCATCTTAGTCATGTCAAATCACTCAAACAGCAGCCTCACCCCATTCGCGTCAAATTTTTACAAGGATTCTTTGCATTACGTGACCGTTATTTTATCCCTATTTGTCAAACATGCTGCCAATACAAAGGCACAACACTGACCCTTTGTATCTGTTTTTTTGTTATTAGTTGTGTGTTTATTGCTTCAGGTCGGATCGGCTTTAACTTCTTTCCTAATCTTTCAGGGCAAATTATTTATGCCAACATTGAGTTTACGCCCAATACAACCTCGGAAGAAGCTGAGCACATTAGCGACCAAATTGAACGCTCTTTAAGTGCAATTCCCAATGCTGACACAATTCTTGAAAATAGTTATGTGGCTTATAGAATGCATGGCTTTGGTCAGCCTGGTGCTACTGTAAAATCTGATAATGATCAATACGCCATGGTCAAAGCCAATCTAGTACCAATAGACCAACGAGACCAAGATAACTATGAGATCATAGAGGCGTGGCAAAAGAACATACCTAAAAATGAGCACATTAAATCCATTATGATTAGTGAACCAGGTCAAGGCCCTACAACCGATGTTATTACCATTAGAATTTTCCAAGATAACCTCCAACAGCTAACTCAAGCAAACAACTATGCCATTGATTGGTTTAATAAAAAAGGCATTACAGATATCGCCTCAAGCCAGGGCAAAATGATCACACAATTTGATGTTGAACCCAAACCAGCAGCCCTTGCTCTTGGCCTTGATAAGCAACAACTTCAGGCTCAATTGAGCCCAGCCTTAAGAGGGAACACACTGCTGCAAAAGGAAGCCAATACAGGCTACCATCAAGTACGTTTGAGCATGAACCAAGAAACACAGCAACAACCTAGTTTTATTAAAAACTTTCCTATATTTATGGATGATCGCACATTAACACTCAGTCAAGTTGCAGATATAACCCAAAAACAGTTGCCAGAAATGATCACCAGCAACCAAGGGAAACGTTCAGTTGAAATTGTTGCAAAACTTAATTCTAAAGTAATCAATCCTCAGCGTATTTTTAATGCCTTCCAAGCAGAACTTCAGCCCGAGCTTAGCAATCAATTTCAAGCATCTAGCGAATTGGCTGGCAGCTTTGAGACTCAAAGTAAAACACTTAGCCAGATGAAAACTGGTGCTATTATTGGCCTTTCGCTGATTTACATTATACTTGCTTGGACATTTAGTTCCTGGTTACTCCCCATCGTAATAGTCAGCATTATTCCATTTGCCGTTATTGGCGCGTTGTGGGGACATTGGCTTCTGGGTTATGAAGCTTCTTTACTGACAATTTTTGGCTTATTTGCTCTATCAGGTATTGTGATCAATGATTCAATCATTTTAATTACAGGCTTTCAAGAACAACTCACAAGCCAATCTCCATTGGCTGGCATGATCGCTGCAATACGTGACCGATTTCGCCCTGTGATCATTACCTCATTAACGACTATTGGTGGATTAACGCCCTTGTTATTTGAAACATCATTACAAGCCCAAATCCTTATCCCACCAACCATCACCATCGTTTTTGGTCTATTATTTAGCCTCATTTGGATCTTGGTTTTGGTGCCAGTCATTACACTATTCTTTGCACCAATCATGAAGCAACAAATCCAGGAACATTGAAACACCTTACTAAATCTGATAGGCTATTGTTTATGAAAGACAACAATACGACTGTCGTACCTGTTAATGTACAAACTGTTTCCTGTCAGGGCCATGATACCCAAACAGAGCACCCTTTGATATATTTACAATTACCAGAAGATCACCCTACTGTTCGCTGCCCATACTGTGGTCATATTTTTATGCACCCTAAGAAGACAGCATGAATGAACCATCCAATCAATCATTACGCTCTTTGCCGATGCAGGCATTTTGGCTATCCATTTTGCCACTGGTCATGGTTGGCCTTGGCTCAATGTTTTACGTCTTTGAGTTCTTACTACGAGATATACCTAGTGTTTTAACTGAACAGCTCCAATGGCATTTTCTTGTTAATGATGCTCCCATTACTTTAGGACAAGTTAGTTTAATCAGCAGCTTTTTCATGCTGGGTTACGCAGCTTGTCAAATTCCCGCAGGTATTGCCACAGATACTTTAGGACCAAGAAAAGTATTAACCATATCAATGCTTGTATGTTGTTTGGCTACCTTTTTGTTTTGTTTAACGCACAACGTATGGCTTGGCGCATTCAGCCGCTTTACTTTAGGTATGTTCTCATCTTGTGCATTTATTGCACCACTGACTCTTGCCTCTCGTTGGTTTAGCCCAAGATATTTTGCCCTCATTGCTGGAACTGTCCAAGTATTGGGCTGTTTTGGTGCTACTTTTGGCCAAATGTATATATCAGGCCTTGCAGAAAACCCAACTTTTAATTGGATCGCTTGTCTTAATAGCATTGCCTCTTTTGGCCTAATCATTGCTGTTACTTTTTGGTGTACCCTGAAAGACTACCCAAATAAAACACAGCCCCCCTCATCATCTATGAAAACAATGACTGACATTAAGTCATCACTAACTTACCTTTTATCCTATACACAAACCAAGTGGATCGGTTTAAGTGCTTTTGCATGTTGGGCCCCCATTGGGGTATTTGCTGAGCTTTGGGGCCCAAGGTTTTTAATGACACAATATCATCTTACCGAGCATCAAGCCTCAAACCATCTTTTTTGGTTATGGATGGGCGTTGCCTTTGCCAGTCCATTATGTGGTTGGTTTTCTGATCTTATCCGAAAAAGAACCTATCCTATGCTGGCTTTATTTATCCTTGCTGCCATCACCAGCAGCAGCATCATTACCCAGCCTCATTTATCACTATTACAACTTGATGTTTTACTTTTTCTGATGGGGACATCAGCAGGCATTCAACCCATTACCTTTGCTTTGGTCACCGATCAAACTAAGAAAAAGCACATTGCCACAGCAATATCACTCAATAATATGGCTATTGTTGCTGGCATATTTATCCTCCAACCCTCAATTGGTGGCATTCTTGATGCGCTCTGGCAAGGCGCTCTAACGTCGACAGGACTTCGCGAATATTCCATTGAGCAGTGGCAATGGGCATTAAGCATCATCCCCATTTGCTCACTTTTGGGTTTTTTCATCACTTTTTTCCGTATCAAGGAAACCCATTGTGTCCCACAACAGCAATCATAATAACGATAGACTTACATGGTTAGGCATCAGCATGGTTATGATGGGCTCACTGCTCTATGCTTATGAGTTCTTCATTCGTGTTGCACCAAGCTCGCTGAACCTAGAAATGATGCATTATTACAGTATGTCTGATAGTGACTTAGGGTATTTCAAAGCTGCCTTTTATTTTGGTTATGTATGTATGCAAATTCCAGCAGGCTTACTGATTGACCGATTTGGCCCTCGCAGGTTATTGTTTTTAGGCATGATTATATGTAGCTTATCTACTTTTGCAGTTGCTTTTTTTCAGCAAATACATTGGCTGGTTCTTGCAAGAATTTTTGCGGGTATGGCCTCATCATTTGCGTACCTTTGCCCATTGGTACTCATTCACCATTGGTTACCTCATCGCTTTTTTGGTTATGCTGCAGGCATGGTTCAGCTCATAGGTAATCTTGCCGCTATGTTGGGTACTGTTCCTGTTTTAGCCTTATTTCAACACTATGGAATGCAAGGCATGTTTATTACAACTGGCGTCATTGGCATTTGTGGTTCTGCCATTATGTTACTGGTTAAACCTCAAGGACCAATTGGAAAAGATCATCATAAACTTGCTCATATACCGCAACAACTTAAAGTCATTCATCGAACACCTAACACCTATGTTTTGGCTACTCTTGGTTTAATATCTTGGATTCCCATGGCCATTATTGCTGAAAATTATGGTAATGATTATTTTCAAGCCTTATGGCAATTAGATGCAACCAGCGCACAATCATTCATCATGACCATCTGGATTGGTAATTGTATTGGTGGCCCATTAATGGGCTGGGGCTCTCAAAAAATGAATCGTCGCTTCACCCCAATGATCCTTAGTTTTGGTATAAGTGCTGTATGTTTACTTGGTTGCACTTTCATGAGTGGTATTTCTGGTATTACTAACTTTATTTTATGTTTGGGCATAGGCATCTGCTCAGGTGTACAGGTTGTCACTTTTGCCACACTGTCAGATCGGCATGCACCATCAACAATGGGTACCGCATCTGGCGTCCAAAATATGGCCGTTGCTGCAAGTGGACTGCTAACCTTAACAATGCCGACTATTCTGGCTTTCTTACGCCAATCATCAGCATCAAGCCATCAATTATTTCAAGGCCTTAGTCACCATCACTTAACCTATATTCTTGGTTTGCTGATTGGGATAATGCTCATCGGCATCTTAATCGCAGCCCTTCTGGGCAAAGAAACCTACTGTCAACAACAAGAACGCTTATGAATAGTATCATCGACACCATTATCATCGCCTCTGGCATTCACAAACCTGATCCTAAGCAGGCCAATATCATCCGTGAACTTCATCTGTTTTTCAAACAGCTCAATGTCCATTATCTCGCAGATGATACTTGGTCACGATTAATCCCTGAAAGTATTCCTCATCACCAATATCAACAGCAACCCAATAGCCTATTACTCATCATTGGTGGTGATGGTAGTTTTCTTAGAACTCATACTTTAGCGCATCAGCTCAAAGCACCAATTTTGGGTGTTAATCTCGGTCGACTTGGCTTTCTTGCCGATTTATCACCCAATGACGCAACCCAGCAACTTCCCCACATTATTCAAGGCCGATATCATCTTGAAGAGCGCTGCCTTCTGGCCATCGAGCACCATCAACAGTCGTTCATAGCTCTGAATGAATGCACCATTAAACATCATTCTAGCAGTCATATTCTACCAACAGCATTGACCATCGATAATCAACCTGTCTTTGAGCAATTATCAGATGGTGTTATTATTGCCACACCTACAGGATCAACTGCCTATAATCTTTCTGCAGGGGGGCCCATAATGCACCCTAGTGTTCCAGGTTTTATCATCACTTCCATCAGCCCACATCGCCTTAACTCTCGACCCATGATCATCCCTAACCACAGCATATTACGCTTATCTACAAACCAAAAGGCCGTCCTAAACATTGATGGTCAACATTATGTCGACATCACACACCCTCTGACCATACAACGTCATTCTCAATCCTTGAAATTCATACACCCATTGTCGTATGATTACTATAAAGTTGTACAACAAAAACTTCATTGGGAAATCGATGCTGCATCACGTTCACATTAAATCTTTTGGCATTATTCAATCACAAAGTCTAACCGTCAAATCTCATTTAACTACCATTACCGGTGAAACTGGTGCTGGAAAATCCATACTTATGGATGCCATCTTATTTGCGTTGAACCTACCAACTCGTCGCTCAAGGGATTTAAAGCCTGATACATCTGTCACATTGGTATTTGATATGCCTGAGGATCATCCCATCCATACTTGGTGCCAAGAAAATGGCTTAGAGCCATCTGAAGAATACATCATTAGAAGATCTGCAACACCGCCATTACGAACTCGGTGTTACCTGAATGATCAACCCATTAGCCTTCATCATATGAAGTCACTCGCTCCTTTGTTAATACAAATAACAGGCCAACACAGTCATCAATATTTAACACAAGCTAAAACTCAAAGAGATATTGTTGACCATTTTGGCCATCATTTAGATCTCAAGCAACAAGTATCTGATGCTTTCATGCATTGGCAAGATCAACATAATAAACTAGAAGAACTTAATGCAAAAGCATCTCAGCAAGCAGATCAACTCACTTTACTTGCTTATCAGTGCGAAGAACTTGACACCCTTGCCATTCAAGAGGATGAGATAGAACAATTACTCAGTGCAGATAAGCAATTTCAACACCAAGAAACGCTTCGCCATCATCTGTCTCAGCTCAATCTAGTACTTGATCAATTAAGCCCTTCCCTATCTCAGCATGATCTCACTCAGTGGCAAACTATTTTCCCATCATTGAATCACTGCACGGAGATGCAGTCTCAACTGAATATCCTAATCACAGAACTCTCACATGAATTAAAGAATATTGAATCTCACTTGTTAGATGATCCCGCTACTCATCAAAAGCAACAAGATCGATTATCGTTATGCCATGACCTTGCACGCAAACATCGCGTTGATATTCGCTCGTTATACCAACATCACCAAAAGCTCATCACCGAGCAAAAAGCATTGCATCAAATAAGCCATGATATTGAGTCTTGTCAACAAGCAACGGAACAAGCTCACCAAGAATACCTTAAACTTGCCAAAAAGCTCAGTCAATCTCGTCAAAAAGCAGCTCAAAAACTCAGTAACACCCTGAATGAAGAGCTCTCAAATATTGGCATGCCTCACGGCGTTGTAGCGGTTAAAGTTACGCCCTCAGAATCCGCCAAATCTCATGGTCTTGATGACCTAACGTTATGGATTCAGACCAATCCTGGTCAGCCCATGGCCCCCATTGCAGATTGTGTTTCTGGAGGTGAGCTATCACGATTAAGTCTGCTGATTAAAACACTCACCCCACCTGTTCACGCTACGAGTCTTATTTTTGATGAAGTTGATACAGGTATTGGAGGCTCTGTTGCTAATATTATCGCTCAACTACTACATAAAGCGTCTACCTATCAAGCGCTTTGCATTACTCACTTACCGCAAGTCGCTGCTTGTGGCAAACAACAATGGCATGTCACCAAACATCAAAGCCAGCATCAAACCTTTACTGAAATTAAACCACTCGCTCCATCTGAACGCATCACTCAATTAGCTTGCTTAATGAGTGGCCTATCCCCCTCTAAGTCATCTAAACAAGAGGCTAAGGCACTTCTCAATCAGTGGCATGAACTTGAAACTGAGAGCATTCATTAAATATCTCTACCCATTGTGCTTCTTGAGATACTAACCGCTCAGTCACATATAACCAAAAAGATGAGGTTAGTTGACACATCAATACCACTAAAACACACTCAATCCATCGCAATGGTGTCCAACTTGCCTTTAAAAACATCATGCCATTTTACCGTTAATCCAATTACCATTGTATACCGTTCAATTGATAGCAGGCTATGTGATGGGGTCAATAATACGAAAACAGATAGCAATTTAAAAATTGAGCTCTTATTTTTTCATCATAATTACTCGCAGATCACCATGTTAAATAGATGATTATATCCAATACATTGTTCAAAAAAACTTGACTTAAAACAAAAAAAACATAAAATAACGCTTAACACAATAAGGTAGAAATTATGGCATCAGAAGACCACTCTAAATTTTTTAATGAATTAAAACAAACAATTGACTTATATGGTGGATTTGTTATGGCATTTAAACCCTACTCAACTTCTTATTATTTTGAAGAAGAAGAATACGAGAAAAATAACTCAGATAATAACTTGATATTAAAAAGTTTTGTTAGAATATCAAAACTTCTGCATTTACCAATAGTATGCCTTGAGTATCTTACCAGCTTATTTATGCCTGAGTTTCTTCAAAAGCTTATTTTACGCTTTACTATTGCTTTAAGGCACATCATAACACCTATTGCATTATTTGCCTTCTTATTCATTACTTTTGTGGTTGGTTACATTATTGAACACATTCCTGGTCTAATGGGCGTTATTATTTCTAAAGCTATCTTCATAGCTCTTTGGTGTTTCTCTATGCCTTTTTCTCTCATGAGGCACACCTTTGTTCTTATCAGCAATATCTTAATGTCAACAGCTAAAAACGCACAAGAAGCTAGCCCTCTATCAATCTTGCTCATACCCTTTTTTCTTATTTTTAATATAACTCAATCCATCATAAAGCTTATCAAAAACTTAGCCATCGAGCTAATCTATGATATTTATTTAGCTCTTCACTTATTGAGCTATCATTATTTACCTTTTAGTACTTATCAAACCCTAAAACATTTGAATACAGAAAATTCAGAGAATATTACAGCCTCTCAAGTTAAAGAATCACATCAAGTGACACTTTTTGCACCATTTTGTCCAAAATTTCTCCCGACAATTATTATTCAAGTATATTTGTCAATAAAATTAATGCATTACATACTCCTAGTCACAATGCCTAATTCAATAAAACAGGCAATCACAACTATTCTGTGGGGTTTTAATGAAGTGAATAATCATTTCGATAGGGATGACGAAACTTCAAAACAAGCTGTTCATTCAAATAAATTTGCAAATGGGCCGATTGGCGTCAGTAGTACTAAAACTCATCATTCAAATGAAAACAAAGAAGCTTTATTGAATGGGGTCAGAATATAAAAACCAATATAAACAAACGTTTGAATATATAAATTGACAACTACATATTTAGATGCAACAATGAATCAAATTAATACAGAGGTCAATCAAACGATGTACACAATAACACCAAGGCATGCTAAAACTTCTTTATTAACTCGAATAAAGCGTTCAATAACAGAGTTTACCAGAAAATTTAATTTCAGTACCGATATTATCAATCGCATCAAATTTACCCCTGGTGAGTTCAGCTTTGATGAAAACACATTGAATAATTACCTTTTATATGATTTTGATGAGAGCATTTATGATTCTGATTTTGATGATGGGTTGGATTTTGGTATAGTAGGAAAAGATGCATTTGGCTATGAATCCAACAATCAAGAGCTTACCCATCAGGCATTAAACAATGCTATTTATCGTTTTATTTATTATTTATCCGGTATTATCACACTACCACTTTTACTGATTGAATATCTTATCATGCCATTGCCGACAATAATACAAGATGGCATACACCTCATGAGCACCTCAATAAGATTGCTTGTCACACTTCTGATTTGGTCGTCGGTAAATATTTTTACTCAAGCCTTATCCATTATTCCAAAACTTATTATTTTTGCCATAGCCAAAACCTTCAATCTTGTTATGTGCATCTCTAATTATGCAGCTACTCTAATATTATCGCCATTTATCATTGTTGGTGAATCCTTAAAAACCACAAGACAAATGGATAGCTCTTTAATGATGGCTGTAATCATTTTTCCATTCGTATGTCTAACCATGCTAATAGGAATTTTCTTTTGGGCATCAAAAGAATTTGTTTCTGCATTTCTTGGTCACCTTTTTGCATCAAGCAATGCATTTAACTACAGAGGAAATTCTTACATTATTGAATTTTATAACTCTATCATTCCAAGTTTTATAGATGAGGATTATTGCGATGATCAAACATCAATTTACTCTGATCTATATCATTTCATCATTGATATAATAACCACCCCTTTTAAACTTCTTTGGTATCCATTGGCCAATTTATTCTCAGGAAACAGCCTTTCAGAGAGTGGTCTTGAAACAACACCATATAATAAAAATCAATATGTTGACTCTAAAGTTATTAACTCTAAATCTAGTGCTAAATATGGTTCAGACGATGAGGACAGTTTCGATTCAAGTCGCCATGTAGATGAAACTAATTTGTATAATGATGAAACTAAATGGTATAATCCATAGATGAATGTAAATGGTATAATCTAATTATGAGTATATATTCGTCATTCATATCGTTAATAGCATCAAAAACCATATAAACTAATGATATATACATTTATTTTTTAATACAAACTATACTAGGAGTTAAGATGTCATCATTAATTATTGGTAATTTTAAAATACCAAATGAATCTAATGACCGAAATGTTGAAAAACCAGAAAACGTCTCTTTTTTGGATCGTATAAAAACCACATCAAAATTAATTCAGGACATTTTATTTTTTCGAGCAATAAAGATCACGCCACTTAATCTCAATGCCAATTACTCTTTTCCATATACAGCATCTAAAACAGAATACCATGATCTTGTTTCTGCTATTAATTGCTCAATGTTTCTCTCAAACATAATCACCCTACCTCTTTTACTGATTGAGTACCTGATCACGCCATTGCCTACAATAATGCAACACAGCATCTTCCGCCTGACTACCTCATTAAGACTGTTTCTAACACTCTTTCTTTTGTCATCTATTAATCTTTTAATTCAAGCATTGTCCATCATTCCAAACCTAATGATTTTTGCCCTTGCAAAAGTGGCTTCACTTGTAATTTTTATCATTGATATTCCATGTTATATATTAACTATGCCTGTTATTGCGACTCAGAGCACTTTAGAACGAATCAAAAAATATAACGTCAACATATTATTCAAGCCAATCATTTTTACATTAGAGTTAGTATTGTCACTTTTAGTCATTTTTTGCTTTGCTCCTTTTTACATATTCGCTTATCTTGTCAGTACAATCAGCAGATTCAACAATCAAATTCTCATTTCGGGATCTGTTAGTTATTCATTAGCCAAACGACACTTACCTCATTGGGTACAATATGATGAGGCTAATAACCAACCGTTGGCTTTTTGGGATGTATTACAGCTTATCGAATCCATCGCTAGGTCCTTAGTTATTCTACTTTGGCGTCCTTTAGCCAATTTATTTACTGGCAATCACACCCTTACCAGCGAAGAAATCAGCAATAATTTTAAAGAAATTGATGAGTTATTACAAGATAATAGAATAACAGGAACTAAGACCGATAAGCCCCTCAATCAACCTAGTCCGTTGTTTAATAATGAACTTTCTGATGATAACAGTAATAGGAAAAGACAGCCTAGGTCAGAACTAAAAGCATATAAATGATTTATCATACCCATAATGATAATTAATAACTATATATTCTACTGTTATACAAATATTATCTAGTCAGCAATGATAATCGCGCATCCAAATAACACATCGCAACTTTTAGATTGACGAATTTCGATGGTTTAGTTTACAATAAAATTAACTGTCACCAGGATGTGCTGTGTCTTCGTTAGTTCTTCTCATATCATCTTTGTTTTTTGTCGCATTCTTCTTTTTGTGCCACAAAAGTTATCTAAAAACGTCTATTTTTGGTTTTCCAAGATCCATAGTATTACCGTTTGCATTTGGCTTAACGTTACTTTCTACATGTTCGTTAATGGTTTTGCTACTGCCTAGTCAATATGATTTCTTTAACGACCTTATCACCATATCATGTTTGCTCATTAATACTTTTATATTTGTTTTACTCCTTTATAAACATGCTCAAAATAGAAAGGAACAATTTGCTTCATTAAGCCAATGGTGGTGGGCAACACATTGGTCTTTTGTTGATGTTATCTCTTTAATCATTATTATAGCTATCTTCGCTCTAACATCTTGGGGACTGTTCTGGCTCATTTCACCGCAGCATATAGAACACCTCGGACATTTTGTTCTTCATTCATTTAAGTCTGGGTTATTTATAAGCTCATTACCCGATGAAGGACTTATTAGTATTCTCATCACAATATCCTATACAGTTTTGCTTTTTTGGCTCATTAATCGCATTAAACACCTGATTACCATTCAGCTAAAAAAACATCCACACTTAACCGAATTATCCGTTCAACTTGCACGTGTATTGAAATTTTATATTGTTTTTCACGCTGTATTAAGTATTGCAGGCATTGTCCAGAGCTATGTCACATTAAGTATCACACTACCAATTAGCTTAGATAGACTGACATCTATATTGTATTCTGGTTTGTTTATATTCTTACTTTACAATGTTTACCTCTATGCTGAACGCAAAACCATTGATCGACTCAGTAAAAAATACCAAAGTCAAGATCATAGAGCCATGCTATTTGGTTTGCAACGACTAGGTCGATTAGCAGGTATCTTATTCGGGTCTCTTTACTTTTTAAGTACCAATAACTTTATCAACGGAACAGGGGTTATTGCATCCAGTGCAGTCATTACAGGTGCTATTGGTTTTGCATCACAAAAGTTTGTGGCGAACTTTGTTGGTGGCCTTATGCTATTTATTACACGCCCCTTTACCAAAGGAGACTGGATTAAGTCACCAAATAAAAAGTTTGAAGGTACTGTTGAGGACATAGGCTGGTACTTTGTTCGGATTAGAACCTTTGAGCGTAGACCTATGTTTATCCCCAACTCACTCATGGGAGATGCCATCATTGAAAACCCAGGTAGAATGTATAATAGACGTATTAAAACCAACCTATCACTGAGATACAGTGACCTTGATAAAATTGAAGGCATTACCGACAAAATTCGTGATTACCTCCATAATCATGAGTGGATAGATACCAATCAAACTATTCTTGTTGACTTTACTGAGTTCTCAACATCTAGCTTAGAGTTAAACATTTATTGTTTCACAAAGACAACATTGTGGGGAGATTGGAGACAATTTAGACAGAAAATATATCTTGATATTGCTCATATTATTCAAAGTAATGGCGCTGATTTTGCTTACCCAACACAAACATTGAAGCTCATCGAAGAAGGTAAGCTATAGAAATGGCAACAATAATAGCCATTACCATCTAAAGAAACTCAAAACAGCATATTCATAAAACTTTTGAAGGTTTCTTTAACGCCATCCATCATGTTACTTTTATCAGAGCCGCTCTTCTTAAGTGGCTCAGCACTTTGATCAAGTTCAGCAGCTGTTACTGTATTGTTTCTGTGCTTACCCAATAGATTATCATATTGCGGCAATGTGCCTGAGTTTTTTAAAATAGCTGAAGCAGCAAAATAAAAAAATGAAAAAAAGGCTGTTAAAAAAGATAAATACAACAAGATAACCAGTAATTCAAAAATCATGAACCAAACCTTTTTAAGACTTTCCCTAGTCTAATATTTAAATATTAATGCTGTATTAATTTTATTCCAGAAGTTGAATTAATGCAGCATTTCCTCCTTGAGCAGCAATGTTATCTGTGATTGTCACTTCATGACACAACCGTTTTAAATAATTGGGACCACCAGCTTTAGGACCTGTACCTGATAATCCTAAGCCACCAAATGGTTGAACACCAACAGTTGCACCTATCATATCACGATTAATATAAATATTCCCAGCACCAACGCCCCTTTTAAGGGCCTCAATACGGTGATTTAATCGAGAATGAATCCCCATTGTTAATCCATAACCCCAAGATTGAACAGATGCCATATGTTGCTTCACATCAGACCACTGAAATCGCTTAATATGAACAATTGGTCCAAATACCTCATGACTTAGCACATCCAAATCATCTATTTCAAATAATGATGGCGCACAAAAATAACCAGACAACTTTGGTAGTGTCATTTGATGAATCAGCCGACCTTTTCCTTGCAAATACTGACTATGCTTGCTCAATCGATCCAACGCAGCTAAATCAATAATTGGACCAATATCTGTTGTTGGCTCAGCAGGGTTTCCAACCATCCAAGTGTCCATTGCTTGCTTCAGCATCTGGATTAATCGATCTGCAATACCTTCCTCAACCAAACACACTCTTAATGCAGAGCAGCGCTGACCCGCACTTTGAAAACCTGATGTCATGATATCAATAACAACCTGCTCAATGAGTGCCGTTTGATCTACCCACATAACATTCATGCCACCTGTCTCTGCAATAAGTGGCCTGATTGGTCCGGGTTGATTCACTAATGCAGTAGCTATCGACTGTGCAGTTGCTGTCGACCCTGTAAACATCACTCCAGCAATATCTTGCTGACTGACAAGGAATTTTGCAATTGAACGCCCCCCCTGAACAAGTTGGATAACATGCTTAGGCAATCCCAATGACTGCCACAACATAATCAATTGATGGGCAATTAATGGCGTTTGCTCAGCTGGCTTGGCTAACACAGTATTACCTGAAACGATAGCGGCTGCAATTTGCCCTAAAAATATAGCCATTGGAAAATTCCATGGGCTGATACAAACCATCACACCACGCCCATGATAAGTCAATTGATTGGTTTCTCCTGTTGGTCCTGGAAGCCTTTCATCACATAACGTTGTTCGAGCTTGATGTGCATAATATCGAAGGAAGTCAATGGCCTCTCGAATTTCAGCAATGGCATCTTCCCAAGTTTTTCCTGCTTCTCTTATTAATAAATCCATAAATGCAGCATAGGATACCTCTAATGTATCCGCAAATCGCTCTAAATGTTTTGCTCTAGACTCTATAGATGTTTCTGCCCAAGATGCAAATGCACGCTTAGAGGCCTTTAAATGACCCTCTAGCAACTCATTTGATGTCTGCTGAATACTTCCTATAACTTGAGCTGTAGCAGGATTAAGTACATTCATTATCTCAGTCTTCTGACCAGGGTATGGTTGAATCATATATTCAGTTGATGCCAACGCCTGACACTGAGTCTTTAAATCTTGAATCACAGTATCCAGGCTTAAATCTGGTGCCTGACTGTTTAGCCACGCTCCATATAAATCTTTTGGCTTTGGGATTCGAGCATGCTGATGCCCTTTAGACTGCTTGACAAGGTCTACTGGATGCTGCCACTGCCCTGTTTTACCTCGCTCCCATTGATGTAAAAATGAATTATTAGCTCCATTTTCCAACATACGTCTCACAAGATAAGGAAGTAGCTCATCAAATGCGCCTATAGGTGCATAATTTCTCACTCGACATAGTGGGTACAGAGCCATCAATGGATCATAAACCATTTGCCCCATACCTTGAAGACATTGAAACTCAAATGCATCCCAACGGTGATCCAGGCGATGGATAACATGAGCAATATCAATAATATTATGGGTTGCAAATTGTGGATAAACACTATCTAAAGAATCCATCATCAAGCATGAACAAGCACGGTAATTTAAATCCACATGAGCTTTTTGTGTCCATACAGGATAATTGCCTTCACTTCTCTGTTGTGCCCACTTTATCTCTGAATCCCAGTATGCACCTTTAACCAATCGTATGGGAATACGGGTTTTTTGGCGACGAGCTACCGTAATTAATTGCTTAATAACCGTTTGAGATCTTTTTTGATAAGCTTGTACAGCCAATCCAAACCCACCCCAACCTTTAAGCTCCTTATCATTGAAAACTTTATAAAAAATCATCAACATCATGGGGAGGCGATCAGCTTCCTCTGCATCCAAAGTCACTGGAACATTCCCACGTTTAGCCTGCAATACTAATGCTTTAACCACCTGGGTTAAATGCTCAATGGCTCGGTGTTGGTGCCTTACTTCATATCGAGGATATAATGCAGAAAGCTTGATCGATATACCCGGTTGATTCATACAATCATCAGTATTGGTCTGTTGTGATAACACATCAATTGCCTGTGCATAACTTTGTTTATAACGTAGTGCATCCTCAAAGGTGATGGCAGCCTCACCCAGGCAATCAAATGAATAGCGATAGTGGTTTTTTTCCTTTAAACATTGGATGGCATCATCCATACACTCGCCAACCACAAAATATTTGGCTAATTGCTGCATTAATTGTTCTACTGCCAAACGAATGACAGGACGTGTTAACCGCTTAACTGTATTTAGCCAGCCACCTTGATCTGGCTCTGGTAATAAGTGTCCAGTAAGCCATAAGCTCCATGCAGATGCTCTTTGTATCCAAGTTGGCGCCGTTTGTGCCAACCAATCTTTATGCTTAATACTATCTTCTAACAAAGCATGACGAGCTGTCACATCTGGAATACGCATCAATGCTTCTGCCATGCACATTAATGCAACACCCTCTTCTGTGGTTAAATCATAGGCTACCAATAATGATTGAATCCAATGATGTTGCGGTTTTAGCCTTGCCAATAAATCATCAATACAAGAACGTTCTGCATCATTCACTTCAGGAGTATCATCAAGCATATCTTTAATGAGCAAAGCTTCATCACCTCGATGAGTTAATGCAAAAGATAGCTCTAAATCCCGAATGGTTTTGGGCCATTCAGCATGATTACTATTCATCTATTCCGACCATTTTGGGGTCTTTGTGATAGCGATCAATAATCTCTTGTGCCACATCTTCAATCAATGATTGAACCTTCTTCTCTTCTAAAACGCCACTTTGCTCTTCAATACGCTTCATACGCTGCTTTAAATACTTCTTAGATGAACCTGAAGGAAACATTTTTGATAAAACTGTTCTTGCTTCAGAAGCGCCGAGTGCTTCATATAAATGGTTTCGCAGTACCACATCTTCTGCTGTGGTTGTGAATGCCCATAATTCATTTGGCCCCAATGTTAAAGTTAACAGTTGTGTGTGTATGCTGTCTTTAGTTGCAAACTGCCCTAAAAATGTTGAGCCACCCTCTCTTGGTCCACGTACATACTGTTTTAGAGCAGTTTGTGCAGTTTGAGATAATCCAAAGACTTGTGTGGTTTTTTTCACTGATTGCTCAGGACCTGCATCTAAAATAAATGTTGATGTTGCAAAGTCTATCATTTGTTCACTGAAGTCTTCAATCGACTGAGATATTAAAGCAATCTGTACGTTCCATTTTCGCCCTTCCCGCATATCCACTAATACTTGATCTCGTACCGACTTGGCTTTAGCAGTACGGTGAAATTCATCCATCACTAATCGTTTATGATCTTCTCGTATCTCTTTGATATTGCGCTCATGATAAGAACGATAAGACTCAGGCATCAACCCTAAGCATTCCTTGTTTAAATAAAACTGTTTTGCAAGAACAAATCGAGCAAGCATATACATAACAGCAGTTTGTCTGTCAGCAGCATCTCCACCTGTTTTAGCAACCTCATCTAGGTCCAAAGAAACAACCCTAGCCGCACCAATATCAAACTTAGTGAATCGAGATAGTATTGGGTATTCTCTAATCGCACTTGAAATCAAACGCACAAATGATGCAATGAGTGATTCACCTGTACTAATGGTAATATTGCCATATAAATCTTCAACAGCAGGCAATCGTGCAATCGATGTTAGATCGTTCAGTAACGGCACAGCATTTCTTTGTGCCAACATAGCTTCCTTTTTAAATCCAGCTAAGAATAAAGCATCAACAACCTCCCACCAGGTTGTCTTATCATCTGAAACAAAACTTATTTCAGCCAATAAAGCATCAATCATCTCATCAACACCCTCATTATAGGTATTGGGATTACCAGTGTCATGACTCTGTTTATATGCCTCATCAATCACAAGACCAACCATATCAGACATACCGTCGTAGGTTTTTTCGGCATTCACAGGTGTTGTTAAAAGCGTCACAAAATTAACTAAGAATGAGCGTTCTTGTGGTAATGGATACCGACAACCCAACTGTGTATCGAATGGGTTAATGGCATAATCAGGTGTCATTTGCAAACGATGATAAGCGGCTAAATGCCGTTTATCTTCTGGCAATGCTTCTTGTAATAGAGAAATCAAACCACTACTTGATGGGCCAATATCAATAATCGATATCCTTGGAAGACGTGCTAGTCCAGCCTGCAAACAAAGACCTAAGTTAATTGCATTTGACAATACTGATTTACCCGAACCTGGCCTAGCATACATAATATCAATCCAGGTTGTCTGAAGTGGAGACCCTGGCTGATATGGCCATAGTTTACCATCTAATGATCGGAATAAAATCGCCCCAGCATCCCAAGGAGACGCAGGTCTAAAGAAAGGTAATAATCGTATGACATCAGAAAAAGATGCCACAGATGTTGTGGCTGGTGAGTCACTCTTAATGGCAAGCATTGAAGCAACATTGCCTTCCATAGGATCACCACAAACTTCGCTAACATCACAGCTACCCCAACCTTGCAATGCTCTTCCCAACATGGATGATTGGCTACGAAGTTGTGATGGTTTATCAGCTGGAGCCCATGTAGTCGCACAAACCCTTAAACCAATAACAGCATCATCAGTTGAAATATCAATATAATCCAATAAATTTACCGCGTCGTTAATCAATCGATTCTGTGCGGAGGCAAACGATAGAATACCAGATAGTGATCGTTTTAACTTTAATGATTGTAACCCTGCAGAATCAATTAAAAATGAAATACGCCATGGCATATTAGCATCAAGCGTTCGATTCAGTAATAATTGAAATGGTTGTATGTCTTTTGGAAATAAATCAATATAATGCGTAGCATAACTTGTATCACCAATGGTACAAGTCTTGGTGTCATTAATAAACGCATCACGAGGCATTAATTGATGAGCTAATGATGGCCATAAAATATCAGAAACATCACCTCTAAATGATTTAGCAACTTTAGGTTTAATCTGATCACCTGGAATGACTGGCTGCCAATGATCATCGGTAAAATTTTTATCAACACTATGCCGCATACTGATTAATGCCTGTCTGGCATTCAGTAGTTTTGCAGATAAATCTAAACTATTTAAATCACTGACAAATGATGAGACAAGGGATTGATGTGTATCTCTTAATTCAGGTAGCGCGGCATATAAATTTTGTGTATACCTAAAGGGTGGAATATCTCCAGCATCCATCATTTTAACTTTTTCTTTCTGAGCGATTTTCATTTGCTCTTTAGTTAGCACAGTTGGATGAGTATATAATGCAATGAATACTCGCTCATCAGAACAGTAACGGCCTAAAAACTCAATACGCTCATCAATTAAATCATCAACTGATAAATCAAGTCGCTTAGCCGTTTGCCTTGTGGATTCAAAATTTTTGGCAACCGCTTTTTCTATATCATCTTTTGCGTATCCGTAAAAGACCTGCATGCTATGCCCAGGCCGTGAAAATGTTGAACTAAGTGATTGCAAAATACCGCTATGAATACGCTCAAACTCTTCATGACCAACCAGCGCGACAGCGCCGTGAAGTTCAATAATAGAGAATAAACCACCATCGTGATTAACCAATACAGAGTCGCTATCAACTGTTTGTACATCACAATAATTTTCATTATTTTGCTTCACACCAGAACTTATCCAGGCAACAAATGTATCAATACCTTCTAAAAATGGATCTATAAAACTCATTACATTCCCTTAATATTATTCAAATCAATGAACTGATCAAACGATACCTTGGCCCATGTGTTTACTTCTTTTTCAAATTTATTTAATAATGGCAGCAAGCGTAAATCGTTTAACATAGCTTCTGAAACTTGATCTCGATGATCCATTGGGGTATCAACCAGCATTTGTCCAAGCATTCCTGGCTGCGACAACCCTTCACCATATTGCTTTTCAATGACCTTAGCCCTTAACCTTAAGCTGTTGTAGATCCCTTCACTCTCATCAGCATATTCTGTTGTATTGGCCATCGCACAGAAAAGTGCATGACAAAGGCCATTTAATTCAATTTGAGTAAGCTCAGGCAGATAAATCAATATACCACCACCATAGCCCACTTTACCCACCATTTCCATAAAATGGCACTGGACACAAAATGGGCATGCTGTTACAAGATTATCTCGGTGGTTATGGCTATAGTTACCATCACGATTCATAACATCCATGTAAACAGTAGACTGAAAGCCACAAAGTTGGCAGGTATATTGATCACGATCATGAATTTGCAGTCTATATTTGGAAAAACCATCATCGTAGTTTCTCCTAATATAGTTTTGCCACTGATCTTGACCGAGTTTTAGCTGTATATCCATATACATTCCACCATTGTTTAACCTTCATCAGAGGCAACTGAAAAGCCTTTTTTGCAGTCAAAAACGCATTGGTTTTAGCTACCAGATTTTCCACCTGTTGATCCTGACGACTTAGGAGAATTAATAGGATCTTTTGCATCATTTACACCAAATAATGTAGTTGCAATTGGTGCAAGTAAGTTACCCATAAAAATCAAGACAATGGAAAGACATAACTGAGTAATGGGTTTTCCAATTGGAACTTGGGTTGGATTATCTCTGTGTTGTTTAAAGGTAAAAATACCCCCGACAAATAAGATTAAACCAGCAACTAACGCTAGACTGCCTATAAGGCCAGGCAACGTGTCTAAAAATGCTTTTAAACCGGTTGCAGCTCCTGTTAACCCCTTATTATCAGTTCCAGCACTTTTAGCAGCATCTGCGAAACTGATAACTGGTAGTAACGCTACACCACATAACATGGCGGCATTCTTTGCACGTGATTTTATTAAATTAAACATTATATCTCCTTGTTAACCCTGCGAAGGCTTCGGTAGTTGACTCTCAAAGCTTTCTTTATCTTTAATTACTTTAACACCATCTTTTCCATCTTTAAAGAGACTTGTCCCTATAATTTCAACAATATTGGATGAGTATATGAGTGCAATCGCAACCATAGCATAAGCAAGAGGGGTTCCTACTGGAACTTGACTGGGGTTATCTTTGTGTTGCTTAAACTTAAAGATTGAGCCAATAAAAAACCCCAAACCTAATACCAATGACAAACTCTGTATCAACGGCAATATACTCATTATAAATTCGGACATACGACAAGCAATTAAACCAATACCATCTGTAGAGTGACAGACAAACTTTTCATTATGTGGTTGACCTGATGGAGCAGTGTTTGTAGCTGAAGAAGCTTTATCAGCATTGGATGTAAACATCCATGGCTTATTTAATGCCTGCTTTATTATTGGACTTGGATTATAATCAGCATATGTTGTGTTTGTTAATAACAAACTTGCCATAAGCAATACCATCAATCTAAATATCATCATTTATTTCCATTATTATTTGAATTAAGACTTTTACACTCAGCATTATTTGACATACCTGGTAAGATGCACTTTTCTTTTGTCTCTTCAATGTTTTTTTTACCAAAGAATGTTTCTGCAGCTGGGCCAATCAATGAGGGATAAAAGATAAGTACAACACCAACGCCTAACAATGCAAATGGCGTTCCAACTGGGATCTGAGTTGGGTTATCCTTAACTTGCTTAAACTTAAAAAATGAGGCAATCACAAAAGAAAACCCAGCTACAACAGTAACAATTGTCATCAAATTTGAAACATCTGCAATATAATCGGCAAAATTATTAAATATTTCACCCAATGTTAGGGTTTTGGTCTTGTCATTAGGCCCTGCAATAGCATAACTAACAGGTAATAATAGTGATGCTGAATAAACGCGTTTTAATATCTTACTCATGCTCCCCCACCGAGTTTAAAGGTCGCAACAATAACATTGATTGTTTCAATAATATTGATTGCAAGAATGCCACCAATAATATGAACGATACCTTTGGATATCGTACCAGGCTGTGTACCTTGCTTGCCTACTCTTGATAAAATTAACCACCCTCTTAGAAATGCAAACAAGCCGATGATTTGTATGATACCGCTTACTTCTTGTATGATCTTTATCATCGCAATATTTTGTGCAGCAATTTGTGAACCACCTGTAAATTGACTGGTCACTGACGTCTTCTTGAATAAAGTCATGTTAATAACTTTAAAAAAGGTCGGGGAATAAATCAGCGCAACACCAATAAAGAATTGAACCATAGGCGCTATAATACCCACATCAACATGCATGAATGCCGTTCTATGACCAAACTTCTTCAGTCGATAAATAGCTGACATTGATAACCCTAATCCCGCAATATAAAACAATGCGATCGCAAATCTATCAGCACCCTTTAGACCTTCTTCTACATTATCTATAACATTACTAACGGTGCCAGTTAATCCGCTGGCAGTTTCAGCATGTGCGGATACTGATATGAAGAAGGTAAAATAGGCTAAAATGCGGTATATACGCCTAGTCGGACTAGTTGGCCTCTTCATTAAACTCAATCAACCTCCCAGATGACGTCTTTATGATGCCTTGTTCTGCATCAATTACCTCAATAGTACCGTATGTTTTAACATGGTCACCAATAGCAACCGAAGTGGTTTGTCCTGTTGTATCATTTTGAATATAGGCTCTGCCTTCTTGTGCTGCACGCAAATGGAAATACTCAAGTTTTTCTTTAGGCTCTGGTTTAGGCTCTGGTTTAGGCTTTATCTGCTGCATGATATCATTAATCGCCTGTTTGATCTCACTGATATCGCTAGTGACATCATGGCTACTTACAGCCTCTTTCAATGCTTCTATTTCATTGTTAATCGAAGCAATCTCATTACCTTGTTGTTTAACAAGTTGCTCAAGCTCATCTGAATGGGTATTTGGATCTTCACTTGGTGGTGTAACAGGTGGTTTTTCTGGCGGATTTTCTGGCGGATTTTCAGGGTCATTATCCTTACTATCGCCTGATTCTTCGGCTGGAGGCTTATTATCCTTGGCTGGGTCCTCGCTACTACTATTTGGATTTAGAAACCCACTAACAACGTACATTAATATTGACAACCCAACAGCGCCCAGTAATGCCATTTGGACTTTTTGATTTTTGAGCATGCTCAGTACGTTTTCAGTCGAGTGCTGATAAGCCTTAGGAGTATACTCTTCTGTCTTCTCATCTTCAGGTAATTGATATTCATCTTTATTATCGACCATACTGTACTCCTATTGTTGTATGCACTCTGGCATTGTAAAATCATTCATGAATAGCAAGCCAAAAACAGCCCCCTCACGCATGGTGACAGTAGGTGGCATATTGGCAAGCGGTGCTATAGCTTCAAGTAGTTTATCACCCATTTTTCCAGCACCTGCTAATGCATACTTCTCTGCGTCAAACTCTTGTGTAGTTACTTTAACTGTATTGGATGTGCCGTTCACATGCTCAACTTTACTGGCGACTTCTTGTGCATTTGTAATATACTCACCAACCCCACTTAAGAAAGCTGATGCCATCAATGAGCCATAACGTTCTAGTGTGTGATGGTCTACCACAACATTTCTTGCGTTATTCACGCTTATTGCAGAAATGGAGATTGGTTTAGACGTCTTATCACATGGAATGGCAATGGTAGAGAACTTTAATGCCAGTCTTGCCTTATTCAATTGGAAACTTCCTAGAATTTTAGCACCCTCTAATGGCCCTGCAACAATTGTCGCAACAACAGGTTCTTGGCTATTGGAATTGATCGGCGAATCAAGTGATGCGAACATGGTGCTTGCTGCCTTAATAGCAGTTCCGCTCTGCTTGATTTGGCCTACTTCACCATTATTGATAACATCGTCACTTGATGATGCTTTCTTCTTTTCTTTTGATGGTCCTACATTCAAACTTTGCATGCCTGCATTTGGCGCCCATTTCTGCATCATATCCATTGTTGCGCCCATCATTTCTTCACGCTTCATACTGATCTTTGATTGTCGTTCTTGTTCATTGAGGCGCTTTTCTTGTTCTTGTCGCATTTTCGCAATAGGATCAGTTGGCTCTATTGGCTTTGGCGTAATATCAGCAATATCATATCCTGCACGCTTGATTTGGTCTGCAGTAAAAAATTTGGGGTATAATGCCTTAACATCACTATAACCGCTTCGGTAGAAATCACTTGCAGTGTACTTGCCTATGCGTATTAGATCTGACAATGTGTAGACGTTAAGTAATTGTGCTAATGGAATATTGGCATCATGCATCAATGCAGCGCTACAAGGCATATCTTTTAAAACTTGAATAGACTTACCCTTTGCTACACTACTTTTTATAAGTTCTGCTGTACATACACCTACGCCTTCGGCTGCATCAATTTGAGCATCTGTAAAACCAGCTTGTTTTAAGTAGTATCTTTGGACTTTTGCATCAACCAGTTCGCTAAGAGTATACGGACCATTAAGTGATTTAGGTGAATAATTAGCTTCAATCAAAATAACGGGAGAACACCCTTGTGATTTAGCAAAAGAAACTGACTTATTGTCTTTATAAAGTCTCTTGGCTACATTTAATGTACAGCCAACATCCTTCGGTATCTCAGATTCAGTATAACTTCCAGCAATTAAATCTTCTCTTGAATAACCACCTTCGCGGAGCAGTAATGCTGCACTGATACCATCATCATGCATTTCTTGCGCAGAATAACCAGCTTGTCTCATTGTATCCAAGCTACACCCACGCGTTAGTACTTCATTTGGCTTAAGTTCAATCTGGTGCATCAAACTCACACCTTTTAATGAACAGGTTAATTGACCTTTGACAGCATTGGCCACGTGTGTATTATTGTAGCCTAACTCGATCAATTTTTTAGGTGAAACGCCGGCATTAAGCATACTCAATATGCTGTATCCTGCGTCTTTCAAAGAACTTAGTGGCACATTAAGCTTAATCAGTTGTTGCGCTGAACATTGTTTTGCTTTGAGATAACCAGCTTTAAACCCTTGATTGATCCAATTTTGCGCGTCTTGGTCACTACAGGCAACCTTATGTTGTTCGGCTTGAGCAATTTTAGCAGCGTCAAACCCATTGCTCTCTAACGCTGACTCACTTGCCCCAGCATTAACGAGTGATTGTAGGTCATAATTGCCATTCTTGAGTTCGCTAATTGTATAATCAGCATCAAGTAGTTGCTTGGCAGTACACCCCATACGCTTCAATTGACGAACACTGGTTTGCAGTAATCTTTGGTGTTTTAGCCCTGTTGCTGAGCAGACCTCATTGATTTGTGTATTGGCTTGAGCAATAGCTTGCTTTGTAAAACCTGCGTTAGCTAGGTCATCGTCGCTGTAGCCTGCTGCTTTTAATTGGCCAGCAGTAAATCCAGCTTGAGCAAGTTGATCAGCACTATAGTTCGCTGCTTTTAGCTGATCTACAGAACATCCTGCTGCTTTAAGATCACTGACATTGATTGCCTGATCTTTAAGTTGCTCTAAACCATGAAGGGTACATACCCCCATTGATTTCACAGCATTGGCTTTGGCGATTGCATCTTTAGATATATCGGCTGCTTGTAGATCATCATTTGAAAAACCTGCTTGTTCAAGTGAATAAGCGCCAAAACCTGCATCATGCAGTGCCTTTGCACCAAACTTACCTTCTTGTTTCAACTGCGTTGCAGTACATCCCATTTGTTTTAAAAAGCCAATTGAATGATTGCTTGCTAGTGCTGACTTTAATGCAGAATCTGTACAACCTTGTGTTAGCAGCTGTTCGTCGCTATCACCCTTTTCAACTACAGGCTGTTCACCATTTATCGGTGAGATACCTGCTCTTCTTAGATTGCCTGGTTGGTAACCTGCATTGGCAATTTCTTGTGAGGGAAAGCCAGCATCTTTTAACTGATTTGCAGTGTAACCGGCTTTTCTCAGATCTTTTGCACTTACTTTCCCTACCATATCTTTAAGACTGTAGCCACTCTTAAGCAGTTGTGCTGGTGTGTATGCACCACTTTGTGCAATCACGCCAGGCGATATCACTCCCTTTAGCTGGCTTGGACTGTAGCCTGCTTTCGCAATATCACTAGCAGAGAAAATGGGATTACCATTTTCATCTGTTAATGCTTTTAGTTGCTTTGCGGTAAAACCTGCTTTTGCTAATTCTGCAGCCGAATATCCAGCTTCACTTAGTGCTTTGGGCCCTAATTTTGCAAGTTCCTCCGCACTGTAGCCCGCTGCTCTTAATTCGCTCGGTGATACATTGCTTAGTGCGTCAGCTGGTATCCCAGCAGCATATAAGTTTTTGTCTGAATACAAAGGCGAGCCATCTTGATTTTGTGCTGCAGCAACCTGATTTGCACTATAGCCAGCTGATAGCAAATCTTTTGCAGAACAACCTTGGACATCCGCTGCTATGATTTTTCCTGTGCTTAATCCAGATTTTGCCTTGGCGAAATCGCAGCCCTCACCAATTGATGCTGCTTGCTTTATTGCCTCATCTGAATACAGCTTACTGGCCGAAAGTACTTCTGGTGTCATTCCATTACGTATCATTTGCTCTGGCGTTACACCTGCATTTTTTAATGCTGATACATCATAGCCTGCAGCTATAAGATCTTTAATGGGCACACCAGCTTTTAATAAATCTTCTGCTTTAATTCCTGAATCTCTTAAATCCTTAGCGGAATAGCCACTAGCAAGCATATTTTGTATACCGTAACCCGCTTTAAACAATTGATTAGGATCAGCATTAAGTGCTTTCATCGCGCTTAATCCAACTCCAGCTTCTCTTAACTGCTCATAGGTAAACTGACCTTGCTTACTTAGTTCTTGAGCTTGGTATCCTGCCTTCTCAAGGTCTCCAGCCGAATAACCCGCAGCTTGAAGCTGTGCCGCATTACATCCTAAACATTTTAACTCATTAGCGGTGATACCCGCTTGGAAAGAGCGTTCAAGATAATCTTTATTACATTGTTGGCTTGTTACATTATTTGGATCTACATCACTTCCATTATTGGTATTACCATCCAGAGGATTGGATATATTAGTTTTGCCTTGATCCATTGCTTGTTTATTGGTGTCTTTTCTTGCATCTTCTAGAGCCTTCTTCTCTGCATCAGTCAGCTGTTGGTTGGTATTGGTATTGTTTCCATTTGCGCCTGTGTTTAAATTACTATTTGCATTACCAGCATTATCGCCTTTGAATAATGGTGGCAAAGTATATGCCCCGATAATAATAAGTGCAGCAAGACACAACACGCCCATAAACATAACGATGATCCTAGCTTTTGGATCTAAATTCTTCCATTTATCTAAATTAAACATTTTCGTCCTTAAGTGTTAGGGTCCTTACCTGTCCTTGATCGGTTACCAAAATATGTGATGTTAGTGGCAATTCATAGGCGTGCACCATACCATTTGGCCCGTGCATTGTATTGATCCAGCTTGGTGAAATAATATTATATGGTGTTCTAACGTATAATCTATCTTTAGATTTGTAGGCCTTAGTATCATGCCCACCTATTACTTTTAGTGTCTTGAGATTATTCGGAATGACACGATTTAAAATATGAATTAACTCTGGTCTACCCATACCAGCAACTCCATTTAGCTCAGCTTTGGCATATGGTCCTTTTTGTGGCACAGTCATGTCAACACGGTAGTCAATCCCTCTTTGGCCAGGAATGAGTTGTATCATGATTGGCGTATTCATCCCACGGAGAATCACTGCAAGATTGGCATCACGGAATAATGTTTGCGCTTGTATCAGCAGTGTATTGTTCATTTTGTCGCCATTTTGCTCATCTTGCTGACTCTGATTCCATTGCACATTAAAATATTCTGGATTACCAATATCATAGGCTTTTATTGGCCATGGCTGGCCGGTACTATCCAAAAACACCAATGACGTGACATAGCCAGCACCAAGTCTTACAACAGGTGGCGTTGCACCAGGTTGTAAATCAACAACCAATGATGAGCTGGTTGGTCTTGGTGGCACTTTTTCTTTGTATGCACTTGCTCGTTGCACTTGATTAAATAAGTCTTTAATCTCTTTTATTTGCTTTGTGGACAAAGGAGATATTGACTCTTTCACTTGTGAAAATGCCTCTTGATTGATGGTTGGCTTAGGTGTCTCCGCACTGACTGAATTCATCAGTAGCGCAAATAAGACTAACAGTCCAGTGTTCCTCACTTCCATTTTACTCCTTCCCGCTTCAATGTCATGACCTCAATTAGTGTGCCATGAGATCAATTTAATTGCAATCTATGTTGATCCAACACTTGGGTCAAACAATCCTGGTTGAATATTATTTTGCTCAAATCCTTCGATTGCCAAAACCGTGTAAGAGCATGATTTGTCTTGCGTACTCCGACATTGATTGACTTCATCCTTTTTCATGCTGCCTGTAAGGATTAAATCCTTAAATGATGCCAAAAATTTGATGGTGTTTCTCGGTAAGCTTGCAATTCTATCGGCAATTGTTGGATCATCTAAATCGTCCATAATAATTTCTGACGGTCTGGCAGGTATATTTTTGACCGTAACGGATACCATCTTATTTTGTTCTACTTTGTTGCCACCATTCTGAGCATTAATTTTAGTTATGTGAATGGGTACTTCAACAACCCAATAATATGCATCACCAATGTATCCCCATTTTTGAATTTTGGCTGGCTGTAACACATATGCAGAAACAATATACTTATTTTCAATCATATCCTGAATTAAATTACTGTTCGGATATGAATCAAAAAATCCAGTTTGATATGACTCTTTGGTAAAGTATTTAACAACTCTATTGTAATAGGGGCTGGTAAAGTCTCCAGGTTGAACAACAAACTCACTGTAATTAAGATTATATATTTCCGGAATAATATTGCTTACCCAATTCTCAACAACACGTTTATTAGCAATAGGTGCGCCAAAGCGCTGAATCACTTTCGTTTGTTTGTTGGGTTTGATGGTCAAAATTTGTGACTCACCTTGAGATGTATACATAAGGTAGACACCAAACATCGTGATTGTACCAATCATACCTAACAGTAGCATAACTTTTGTGATATTTGCTTTAAACCATGTCATATTTACCTACTGGATGTTCACTTGATAGATAGCTAAACCATAAGGAGATTGTGATCGTGGAACCCTCTCTAGAAATAAGTTTACCTGAACAGATCTTGCAATGGAGCGCTGATTAGGCTTGGCCATTAAGTAAGTTAAATTTAATTCAGCCTGCCATTGATATCTTCCTGTATTTGGATTGACTTGACCAACGACATTTACCGGTTGATCTGATCGTGCTGTAAGAATATATTGGTTTTGTTTTACCTCATTAAGCAAATTAGAATCACCTAATGCTTCGGTAAACGCTTGCCAGCCAGCTTGAGTAAATTGTAGTGACATGTTATCAAATTGCCCGCGGTAATTAACATAATCAAAGGTGAAGAATGATAATGCTGCAGTTCTGGCCCATGTTTGAATTTCACTGGTTGTAAATCTTGGCTCACTTAAAGGCGGATCTGCAATAATTTGGTTATCATCATTAACTTGAAAATATCTTGGCTCAGGTGGGTGTGTAATAATATAAATCATAAAGAATACAGCAATAATGTTGGTTACTAGTAAAAAACCTGACATCATTACCATTCGGTGAAAACCATCACTGTAGAACTGTCGTCTTTCAATAACGAGTTCTGCTCCCTTGACTTGATTGTGTTCATCCGTCATTGTCATTCCTTGGTTGAAGTTATCGGCATTATTGGAACAATCTGCCCATCACTTGTTGAAGTAAAATACTGAATATCAGGTCTTTTTAACGTATAAAATATACATAACAACAACAAAATCAATGTTACAAAAGACATAATCAAAAATCTTTTTACCATTTTTCGATATGCTCTGACGTAAAACTCAGCATCATAACATTGCGTTTGCTTGCTTTTAAATATCATAGCTTCCTTGGTTAAAGCTCAATTCAAAAAACACATTTTCTTTAGTATTGCGCCAAAAAGAAAGCTTTGTATTCTTGGCAACGGCTTCTTTATCCATTAACAATAATGACCCCATAGATTGATTTGCCCATAAATTATCACTCAGTGATTCCATTTGGCCACGCACCAATGCGCCTTGCCATTCAGGGCTACTCGTATGATCGTAAAAACCTGTAATGGTTAAGTGTGGCACTGTCATCTGATTTAGTAATGCTTTTATTCTATTCAAAAGCTTGCTCGCATCTCGGTTCAGCTCAGTAGCCTGTGGAAAAAACAGCTTCGACTGAGGTATCCAAATATGATACTGTTGGCCAACTTGTTCAACATACACTGATTCTTCAGCTAATTGTGTCAGTAAGTGCTTCTTTTGCTCAGGCAATTGAAGATCAGCATGATTGACTGTATTTGCGTGCAAGATCATGCTTCCACAGCCAATTAAAAATATCATTAAGTACTTCATTTACTCTCCTCTTCATCAGCATTTTTGCTGTGTTCATCTTTGGCTTTAAGAAACGATGATACCCATTCTTTGGTTATTTGAGGCACCTTATCACGATCAGGCATAGAAACATCGACTGGTAAAACATAACTAGTTGCCATACTCATATCATGAATAACTTTAGCAACATTCTCTTTTGCATCTTGTTCGCTTACACCAAGATGCTGCATAATCTGACGCGCTTGTTTCTCAATATCCTTTCGAATAAGCAAAGGTTTTTGCACCTCATTCTGATCACGTCTCAAATAAGATTTCATCTGATCACTGATTTCTGGGGTACTAAATATATTTTTTATCTCCGCGAATAGATCTAAACCATCATCTTCTTCAACAACTTCTGCTTCTTCAACATCAATAACAGAGTCGTGAGAATAGTATTGAATCAGCGTATTGATACTTCGCTCTACTTCAGAAAGCTCATCATTGATTTTTTGCTCTTCATGAACACTAAATAATTTTGTTAATACTGAGTCTTCTTGTGCAACAAGTGTTGGTAGTCCTTTCTTTATTAACACCTCAAAATCCTCTATGCCTTTGACTAAGGTATAAAGATCTTGATCTTTAGGTAAATCTACTTTCAAACATTGATTTAACCGCATCGCTTTAACTGGCTTTGGATTAGCATAAAATGTTTTTGCGCGCACAATATCTGATTTAAAGAAAATATGCATCTCACCCAAACCTTGATCCTTCAGATCTAGTAGATCAATTCTTGATCTTTTTTCAGTCTTAGCGGTGTTACTATCCATATATGTGTTGGTAATATTACCACCACCTGTTGAAAAATTATCAACAGTTGTCACGTAAGACTCACCAGCACCTTTCATAAAGAATTCCCAAGTTTCGGTGGGATCTTCTAATTTCATACAAATCTTAATATTGGTATTCGCACCAATCGATGCAGCTTCTTCTTTAGAAGCTTTCTGAAAGGCTGGCAAATCTTGCCCCGCAAACACACACGCAAACCCTAATGACCGTGCTTGTGCAGGCACAACGGCAAAACCTTTTACAGCATAGTACCCATACTCATCAAGAATACACAAAAATGGTGTTTCTGCATTTGTTGGTTTTGTTAAAATAAGGTCTTGGAATGTACCCTCAACGCTATCACCAAGACCTGTTGCCATCATTGAGCGCAATGTAGCAATCACTACTTTACCCAGGTTGGCAAGCTCATCTGGCGATTTCTCTAATGCAGGCAATAATGTAACTAAAATCCGACGATTTAATACAACATCTCTCATATCAATCTCAGCCAGCTTATGTCGCATAATATGGCCATAAGTATCAGCAAGTGATGTAAAAATACGCGTTAATTGCATCGTAATATAGCCATGCTGCTCAAACACTTGAGATACTTGCCGCCCTTTTCTTTCCTTATTGTAACCAGGCAATGTTGCCAAGTAGTTGGTCATTGGTTGCATCACAACATCAGGCAAAAACTCGGTACTAATGGCATATTGCCCATCTCTAATGAAGGTTTTATCAGCCACCATTGCTTCTAGGCGATCCAGCGAAAAGTAGTTTCTAATGGTATTGGCATCCAATAGAATATGACCAGCATCTCTCATTGCCACCAAGACCTTGAGTAACGCTTCAACAAAAGCAATAGCACGACCTTTCCACATATCGCCATCGCCAGACGAAGAGGATGAGTCCATCATACCAGTTACTAAGTTTGCCAACATACTCGATGAACCGTGTGAGAAAGGGTTAATGGTGTTAGATATCCTTTTTTCTTGTGGTCCAACAATATCACGCGCACCTGTCATAAAATTTAACAGCAGTAAATCGTCATCGCGCCCCATGGATCGAACCATAGAGAAAATATTGGCGTATAGTGAGTTATCCCCCTTACCATCAACATAAATAAATCCACTGGCTTGCACCAATGCATTATAGGCCATTGAGACCATCATAACGGTTTTACCACTACCCGTTGACCCGAAAATCAAAACGTGTGTTCGCATATCTTCATTGGTAAACCAAATCTCTTTATTGGTTTTGAGTTCATTACCAATAAAGTAAATTCCACGTGCTTTTTGTGGCTTATGTAATGGATTAAGATCATTATAATCTAGCTTGTGTGAGCGCTGAGGCATCCTGAAAGGCAACTTATCATGCTGCACAATACAGTAAATAAAAATGCATAAATTAACGAGTAATACAATATCTGTTATGGGTGTGAAGATAAAAACAGACAATGATATCACAACCATTGTTACAGCAGCTTTTCGGGCATCATGGAGAAATTGCGATAACCGCTGGGTTAGAGATCGCGTATCACGAACAATCTGACTGGTACGTTTTTCTGTAGATGAGTCTAAACCTCTCATTGTTCGTCCGGGTTATAGATAAATTCAGCCATAGCACTGCTTAGCGCATCAATAGCACATTGAATCATAGGCACAACTAGTGGCCGCCTTAATCGACGTTCAACCAACCAATGGCTATAAGGTCCAGCAACCTCAGGAAAAACCGTTTGTCTTCCAACAGAACTCAGCATATACCATAAAGGTCGATCCAATGGCTTTAACCAAATAAATTCTGCAACGGCTAATACGCCATCTTGGCGCGCTAAGGATAACATCGAAGCCATAACACCATATAAGTAAGCATGAGGACCTACTGCTCTACCAATATCAGGAGCCCTTACATGTTTTATGAGTAACTCTCGAGTACCACCGAAATTGAGCTGACCAGTTTTAGCAGAAGCGGCAATTTGTTTTAGTAGCGTACGATAACCGGTAGAATCATGCTGTGATTTAGCTGCAAAGATGGCAAACAATGCCAATATATACCCTGGAAGACCTTCCAACCCATTCCACCTGGGTCCCATTTGTGCAGCGAAAACTCGGTATGCTTTTTCTTGGTTTAGCTTTGCTACTGATTTATTATGCTGTCGATCTGATTCTACTAAGCCATACTTTTTGGCAAATGTTAATGGTTGAACCGACATTCCCCATGGCGCTTTATCTAGATCTAATTGGGCAATATCTTTGTTTAACACAGGAATGATCTCACTCCAGTTTTCACTTTCAGCCTCAGATAATGTCGACATCGAATATGTACGTTTGTAGCGATTACTTCGACTAAAAAACAATAGCAAACAGCCTAGTATAACGCTTAAAATGATTACAGGGATCATTAAGACCTCACCAAACTCCCTCAAAACACTAAAAAACTGCTGTGAATTTACCTTGGTTAAATCAACATTTTGCATGAATTGGTTACAATCATTGAGCTTACCTAGCACAGCATCAACATCAGCAGATAGCGCACTTGAAAATGCTTGTGGCAAAAGATTAATAAAGGCATCATATGCTCTGATAATCCACTTTAAAAAGGTTATTTCTGCTTCTCTGATAGAGAAAACAACGCTTGATATATTAGCACTAAAAAAATACCAACATAGAATAGCAACACCTAAGATAAATCCTAGTAAAAGAAATAAATCCAAAGCTGGATTTGCTGGGTTCTGCTGTTGCTGACCGCCGCGCATTGATGTCCTTATCGTCTACTTACAAATTAATTATAGACAGAATTTTTACCTTTTTCAATCGATCTTCTGAGCTATCTTAGCTGCTTGCTTGAGCAGACCGTCCTGCCAAGCATAGCGATACTGATTTGCGTGAGAAAAATAAATAATTTTGCCCTGCCGAATCGCTTGCTGCCTTAGCACCACCATCATCTGCCCCCAAGCGTCATAGGGAACTTTATCATGTGGCATGGCTAACACATCATGCCTATTGATTTGAAGGGCTATGTAGCCTTCTGTTTTTGCATTACTTTTACGTTCAACAGCCTTAATTGCATGCGCTTCTTCATAATACACTGGCCGCCCCATACCACACAGAGGGAAGGCATTTAAAACATCTTGCCAATGCGCCATCAAATGACCTTCTGTTGCGTGTAAAACCACGTATACAACAATATTTTCTGCGTGCTTGACAGGCATACTTTCACTGGCTTCATCATCTTGATATTGATTGGCATCATACAGCCAATTCTGAAACTTTTTTTTGAATACCTTAGCAACTAAAGACTGATCCCAGTAGTCCTTAGCGAGTAGATCCTCTAATGCCTGCTTTAGTCGACTAATACGGTCACTCATTTGCTAAAGGTCTTGTTAAATGAGATTTGTCTGAGATCATCACGCAATGGTCGTAAACTTTCAACATTCTCTGCGGCATTATTAACATCCTCGACCAGCCTTAAATAGCGGTGAAGAAGTGATTGCGCCTGATTAGCTGAATCAGTTAAAGACGGCTTTTTCTCATTACTTGTGTTAAAAAATTCGTTGGACATTACTCATTAGACAAATCATTTAGGTCAACTCTACCATTGATTGCAGTCTTATGCAACTCTTCCATGACATCTACAACACATAAATATTGTAAGAAATGTCTGTCATCGTCTTTTATATCGACCGAATAGCCCAACATTGACTTCTCAACATCCTCAAATTGGACCCCAAGACCCTGACCCAAACACATTAGCGACAATGACTCAGCCCTTTTTAATATGGCAGGCATTAAACCAAATGGTGAAAAAACCTCTTCATCTTGTAGGTCTCGACCTCGATAAAAATACGTCACCTCAGCCCGAGCAGCTAAAGCCTTACATAATTTCATTAAATCCAAACTCATTATTGCCACCATGGCGTTGCTAAGCGGCGCTTACCAGCGATAAAGCACCTTAAATACCGCCCAAATCTTGATACAGTAAAGCCATAGTAATCAATAACAACTAAAAAAGAAATGAATGCTATGGAAACTAAAAACGTCCAGAGCTTGATATGCAACAAAAACAATACAATGGGAAATACTGCTGAAGCATTTAATGGCCCCAACTTAGCTGGCCTAGCAGTATCACGCCAGTTAGCGTCTTTTGTGTGTGGCTTGGTAACAGACATTTTCACTCCTTGATCATAAATATATGTTACAACTTCCCCCCCAAGATCACAACCATTATTCCATAGATCAGCGCTTTTGTCACGACCAATGAACTGGTTTCAGAGTCTTATATTAATCTTATACTTCATGATTTTTTCTCGGATCGACAACATAGGGCCTATAGTGACGTTTATGCAAATCTAATGCCTTAAATTCTTTAATAGTCGTCCACTTATGTGATGTAAGAAAAATATGATCTACAAACAATTTCTTACTAAGCTTCTGATTATCCTTATAGTCATTCAAATTCAAATCAAATAGCTCAAGATCTGACATAGCTTTACTTATCGATGGGTACCGACTGAGGTAAGCTTTATCAATCACTTTTTTTGCACCTATAACACTCAAAAATTCTTTAATTTCAGTATATGGGAACATGTTATAACTTAAATACGAAGATTCTGATAATGAGTAATCAACCCAATGTAACTTGAATTCTACACCCCAAACATGAGGCACATGGCGGCGGCCATATTCTAATCGATTAAGTTTGGCATCGTCTCGATCAACACGTACCTCCTCATTAAGTAACCTCACAACTAGTTTCTCAGCCCATTCATTTGAACCCGCTTTCCATAACCGACCACCCCATGGCTTACCATCCCTCCATGCTATGAAGTCTGTGGCATTAATAAGCATTTTTTTACCTTGATATATGAAACCCTTGATGTATGGTGCTTTCCCTTTTAGCGCCACTAACCATGCCTCTTTTTCCCTAATAATTGGTTTCTCACCATCATGAAGAAATGATGACTTATTTTTAACTGGAAAAATATATCTAAATTTAACAGTTTCAACAAACTTATCTTCATCTCCTATTGGGTTGACAATTATATCTACCATCCCCCTCATTAATTCAGGGTAACGATCGCTCAATACATTAAATGCAAAACCTAACTTCTCATCATATTTTCTTAATTTTAATTCAGCCCTTCTGACCATAACATCTTCTAGTCTTTTAATCTCGTTCGTTATTTCAAATATTTTAAACCACTTTGCAATATATGGATTATGAACAATACCCCTTACCTTTCTAATTTTATCACCGTAAACAGACATAATATTAGCTTTGAAATCACGTTTATTCATAACCATCATTTTTTTATACAATCGCCTTGGCCCATAATGAGAGGCTACTGACGAATTAATAAGTTCCAGTACATCTTTTGCCCTATCAAATGATTCAGTCCCAATACGCTTCTCAATGACACGCCTCATATGACTTAACGTGAATTTCCTCTTCATTTTGATACTTCTTTCCTGCCTTAATTGTCTCACTTTTCTTTTTTGTATCCACCTGATCTTGCGACCTTTGTTAACTTGCCAGGCAACATCACCAAATTTTTTATGAATATTAGAATAAGTATTCCACCGAATACAATGGTCATCAAACTGATGAAGATCCATGCTCATTTCTTTATTGATTTCCATCTCTAACTTTTTTCTCTTCTTAGCACAGAATCTGGCGCGATGCATTCTTTTTCTAAATCGCTTTCGATCATCCGACAAATCACTAGCTTTTATCTCATTACTTTCAATGTATGCAGCAATAGATTCCCCACGATCTACCATAAATGCCACATCATACCCATGCATTAACTCGTCTTGTTCTGATGCGCTAAACTGAATACTGCTTAAAATATAATCCCATACGCGGTAATTATTTTGGTCCAAAAGACCTTTATCCAGGCCCTCAAGAGATAACAAATAACTCATCATAGGGTAGGATGTGTACCATGCAGCAAGCATCAAAGGCGACCTACCCTCATTATCTTGTTGATTCAAATTAAGGCCTTGAACATTATAAAGATCTTTAATGAGAGCTCCTTGTTGGTGCATTATGGCAAGCATCCATATATTTTGCCCATTTTGATTGACAGCGTTTATATCTAATGTTCGATCTAATAGCACCCACATCAAATCTTGATAACCATAAATCACTGCTAGCATCAATGCAGACTCACCTCTATTATTCTGTTGATCGATTTGAATTTTTTTATGATCTAAAAGCACTTTTACGATCGCATGATTACCATTTTTAACAGCATACATTAAACCTGTCATACCCTTATTATCAACTGCATTTACTGGAAAACAATCTTTTATGAAGCCGCTTACTACATCATAATCACCATAACGACAAGCATTAATCCAATTCAATAACTGGCGACTTTTAGGCATAATACCTTGCTGCTCACTCATTAAACCACTTAATATTTTTATATTTTTAGCACTGTGATGATATGCTAATAATTCACCGTCAATCCAACGCTTGATATGACGAGTTGGAAGACCTAAACCCGATAACACAGTTTGATTTTCTTTTCGTTTCTTAGAAATAATCCAAGCTATTATTACTGCAGCTTTCTCAACTTGATTAGCTTTCATTGCTAACTTTAATTCTTTAAAGAGATTTACCCTTGCTGCATCAGGTAATTGTCTGGAAACATCTTTCATCATCATAGCCACTCCTGTTCATCATTGCGTATAGCACAAAGACGCTCAAAAAACCTGAAAAATAATGACTTCTGAGTTTAATTTATTTATCAGAATCACCCCCCTCAAAAAATAAAATATTAAAAACAAATACTTACTCAGGTTAACCCAATCAATTAAAAATAATAATATTTTTAGAAATAAACTGTATTCAATCAATCGTTTCAAATAACTCAATTTGAGCCATAACAATCTTTGAATCATTGGCCAACAAATCAATAATGATTTAAATGTTGACCATATTTGTATATTTTACATTAATATTCACCCATCCCAAAATGGGGCCATTAAACTTAAGATATTGACTAATAATATTTTTTCAGTTAAAATACCACAAGAAATAAATCTTCTAAGGAATACTCTAATGTTAGCTGCTATTACATCTTTTTTCGGTAACCATGAACTTAAATGGCATGAATTTTTCAATCTAATGCAAAATTACAGTGCATATAATCAGGATCACAGAAAACGCCTTAAAATGTACTTTGACACAAATAAGGATGCTTTATTAACATACATACAGCAATCTAAAGAAACTGTAGATATCCTATCAGAAGCCCAAAAAAAACTTACAATTGATGATCAACCAGATGATGGTGTAAACATGCAAGTCCTTACTCATGAATTTTTTGATAAATTTGACCCCAAAGATATTTGTTTAGATGAAAACATGCTTCAATTTTTGGTACAAACAAAAAATGAAAAAGTCATTCAAAAACATATTAATCAACTTGATAATATAACTTTCATTCATTTTCACTTAACGTGGTATGACTCAGAATCATCAGAGCAATCTCACCACCGATTTCAAACCTACTTTAAATCTGAAAAAGAGAATCTATTAAAATTTATTCACAAAGACTTTGAAGAAGTTATTGAGGAAAAACCCTACCTCTTTAATCCAAATACAACATATAAAAAGACCACCCAGCAAAAAAAAGATGGTTACAATATTTTAGCACACGCTTATGAAATGGCTGACCAAAAATCGTTAACACAATTAGTAACTGCTTTTTTTGAAAAAGACGCAAAAAACATTGATTTTGAATGGAGATCAAAAGGTAACAAAATAACTTTACTTGAAATTATTGGCAGAACGAACAACCACAATTTACTGGATAAAGTTAAAGAACACTTCCCTGTAGAAGTATTTCAAGAAGCACTACCCATGATCCACAACAAAAAAATATGTTTTAATATTATTGAATATCTGTTAAGAGTTCATCCAGATATTAATGATTGGTCATCAAGTGGTGGCCTCGGTAGGATAAAATTGGCCAACGCACCCATGTTTCACACAATCCTTCTTGCCACATCTTGGCACAATAGAATGAACAATAAATGGTATCAACCTGGAAATGAAACTATTACATTTGACCACCAAAAAGCATTGATCAATCAGCTGATCCAAAAAAGGTTTGATATAAATAAGACAGATTATAATGGCTATAATAGCATTGAATTTATTAAACTATTATTTGGTAATTCATCAACAGATAGAGACAGTGGCTTAGAGCTTGCTGAAATATTAAAAAATAAAACAAAAGACGATCTTCAGTGCAATGAAATTACCTCAGCCAAAATTATTGTAGAAAATAGTAATAATCAATCTACCTTAGAAGCATTGACTAATGACATAACATTACAACCTGTATCTGAGTTGCAATCACCACAAAACAGATCGGCAGCTAAAGATGAGTCAAATGACAAAAAAAACTTAGAATTACACTTAACCTAATGAGAAAATGATTTTATTATGCTCGCTAAAGGACATCTTTTGGGCCAGTATTGCAATCGTATATTAATAATTCTAACTGGTAAATCCTCCTCATGCGTGTTACGTACAAATCGAATTCAACATCAATCACTGGAGAACATTTTATTCTCTCAGTTACCCCATCAACAATAATCTATTAATACAATTACATAATAAAATATCCACACTTTATCAGTGCTGATCTAAAAACTTAAGATATAACCCAAAAACATTCATGAACTAGCATTTAGATACTCACATATAAAATTGATCATTTATTTTTTCATTTATCCCTGTTACTTTGATACCCATATTGTTAAGGAATTACATCATGATTCGTATTTTAGGTGACATCATGTTAGACCACTGGATTGAAGGAGATGTTTTACGCGTATCACCTGAATCACCAGTACCTGTATTACTAGAGAAAAACCAAAACTTTGCCTTAGGTGGTGCTGGTAATTTAGCAGCCAATCTCTGTCAATTGGAACCGAGCATTCACCTTTATGGCGCCTGGGGTAATGATGCCGAAGGAGCTCATGTAGATGCATTATGCCATCAACATGGAATCATAACACATCAAGCTGAGCATCAACCAACAACCACCAAACATCGTCTAGTTAACCGCTGTGGCCAACAATTGCTTAGATGGGACAATGAACAACAGCATCATGGATCATCAGCATTTCATCAATTAATTAATGACATCAAACCACATGATTTTATATGCATAAGTGACTATAATAAAGGCATTATTCAGTCAGGCATGTGTGAACAAATAGCACAAAAAAGCCCTTTTATCTTCGTAGATCCCAAACAATCATTTAATACTTATACCAATGCCTTCTTAGTCAAACCCAATAAAAAAGAATTTGAAACACTCTTTGACACGGTCTCTATTCCACATGCTCAACAAGCCATTCAACGCTTTGGGTGGACCTGGCTTGCCATTACTCTTTCTGGGGAAGGCATGCTACTTGTAAACCAAGATCAACACTGGCATATTAAGCAACCAGCTATTGAGGTGATGGATGTTACAGGTGCTGGCGATGTTGTTCTCGCCACTCTCACTCATCTGATTTCATCCGGGGTTAGCACACCAAAAGCTGCTGAACAAGCCATCATGATGGCAAGAATTGCTGTACAAAAAAAAGGCACCTGCCTCATAAACAAGAATCTTCTAAAACCCAATGTAGTGTTTACCAATGGCTGTTTTGATATTCTTCACCCTGGGCACCTATCATTATTGCAATTTGCCAAAGAACAAGGACATCATTTAATTGTTGGTTTAAACTCAGATAGCTCAATACAAAGATTAAAAGGATCTGATAGGCCCTACTTCTCTGTTGAAAGGCGTAAGAACATGCTTGAATCACTGTCTTGTGTTGATGAAGTTATGGTATTCGATGAAGACACCCCCTTGAAACTAATTGAATCCATTCAGCCTGACATCATTGTCAAAGGCGGTGACTACACACCCGATCAAGTTATTGGGCAACATCTTGCTAAAGTTGTTATTTTTCCAACATTAGAAGGGTTTAGTACGAGCAACATATTAAAAGGAACCCCATGTCAAACATCTTAATTACAGGTAACGAAGGCTTCATTGGCCAAAACTTAATGCATTACTTAGCACTTAAAGGCCATCATGTTAGGGGACACAATAACCCTGAAGTACAACCTAATTTGGATCAAATTGATATCGTGATTCACCTTGGTGCCATTTCCCAGACCACCAATTGGCAGGTTGACCAAGTTTTACGTCATAATTTAGATTTCAGCATTGAGTTATTCCATCAAACTCAAAAGCGTCATATTCCTCTTCAATATGCCAGTTCTGCGAGTGTTTATGGTGGACTAAAAGTCTTTAATGAATCAGGTGCTGTTGCCCCATTAAACCCTTATGCTTGGAGTAAATATCTATTTGATCGCTTTATCCAATCCCAACGCCTTAAAGCACCCGTGACAGGCTTTCGTTATTTTAATGTTTATGGGCCTAATGAAACACAAAAAGGCACACAAGCATCACCTGTGACTCAATTTAGTCAACAAGCCAAAAATAACGGCACCATAAAACTATTTGAAGGTAGTGATCATTGTCTAAGAGACTTTGTTTCCGTCTATGACTTATGCCACATGCATGAGTACTTCATTCAACACCCAACATCTGGTCTGTTTAATGCCGGCACTGGAAAAGCTGTTAGCTTTGCTTTTGTTGCCAAACTGATTGCCGAACGTTTCAACGCCTCCGTTATTACCATCCCCTTTCCTGAACACCTCAAAAATCAGTATCAATACTATACGTGTGCAGACATGTCTCAACTCAACCAGATCATCAAGATTAATTGGATGCCAATTGACAGTTATATCACAATCATGCAAGATGACTTAACATTATCACAGGAAATGGCATGCAATTAGAAGGAATGGTATCTAAAGGTTGGGGCCACGAACTTATCTGGGCAACCAATGAACATTATTGTGGCAAGTTACTTGTATTCTCTAAGGCTGGCAATCGATTTTCAATGCACTTTCATCGAGAAAAGGATGAAACATGGTTTGTACAATCTGGGCGATTTAAACTCACTTGGATCAATACTGAAAATGCCCAAGTCCATACCCAGATACTTCAATCAGGTGAATCATGGCGCAACCTTCCACTGGTTCCTCACCAGCTCGAAGCTTTAGAAGACAACAGTACCATTATTGAAGTGAGCACAGCTGACTCTGTAGAAGATAATTATCGCGTGCTACCCGGTGACAGCCAAAAGTCTCTCCAAAGTGAAAGTGCTTGATTACTACTTTCAGCCCAGGGTTAATATTCAAGATCGACAGCCTATCGTCATCTTAGATCGTGATGGTAACATCAACCAAGACTTAGGGACGTACTGCCACAAAACATCTGATTTCAAATGGATTTCGGGGGCAAAAGAAGCCATCAGAAAACTTCACCATCTCGGTTATGCTGTTGTCATAGTCACCAACCAAGGCGGCATTGCCAAGGGCTTATTCTCGCCAAAAGATGTTGATACTGTTCATGATTTTATGCTATCGGAACTTCCACCCAATGCCATTAATGCCATCATTTACAGCCCATCAAGCAAACCTGATTATCCATGGGCTAAACCTAATGCTGGCATGTTTCATGTTCTGAAAAACCACTACCCTCATGTCAGCTGGAAAAACGTGCCTTATGTTGGTGATAAAACATCTGATCTATTAGCCGCTAAAAACAGTGATCTTATCCCTATTTTAGTCAAAACTGGTTATGGCAAAAAAACCCTTCAGCAACTAGACAAACCGCTGTCAGAAAGTGTTTCAATTTTTAACTCACTCGAAGATTTTGTATCCCATTGGACTGCTTAACCATCTTAAGCCCCTTCATTTTTTAGGTTAAATCACTTCCACACCGCTCTTTAACCTACAACATAATGAGCATTTTAAATACAATTTTACACCTTTTCTTTTTTCAATTTACAAAACTCAAATGGCTTTGATACCTTATAGAGAAGCATAACAGAGTCAATTATGGAAAACTTAAGAATTGGTATTATTGGTAACATTGGCGTTGGAAAATCAACTTTGATAGAACGCATGAAATCGCCTCGCTTTTCACAAGCGTTAACCTCGTTACTACCAAGCCATAAAGATCAACCACTCCATACCTTCCCTGAAACCTTTAGCACTGAAGTGTTAGATGCATTTTACCAAGATCCTGAAAAACACGCCTTTACCGCACAAATTGAATTTTTCAATGGTCGCCTAGCTAGACAGCAACACATCCAGCAAGCTTCAGGCATCATTCTTGAAGATCGAACCATCTTTGAGGATTATCATATCTTTGGTAAAGCACAAAAGATTCTCAACCGCTTAACACACGCTGAATACCTAGCTTATCAACGAAATTATCAACTGATGACCCAACAGATTCAAGAGCCCGATCTTGTCGTTTATCTTAGAGCTGATACACCCACTTTACTTAAACGTATTGCTCAACGAGGAAGAGATAGTGAAAAAGCTATTGAACCTGAATATCTTAATTTGTTGAATGAACTGTATGAAGCCTTTATCCAGCGTCATACACATTGCCCTGTCCTCATCATTGAAGCTCATGAGACAGATGATTTAGAGCAATACTACAGCATGATTTGTGATAAAATAATCAATAAAATCAAAGAAACAAAACTTAATATTATTACCCCAAAACTTAATGAATGGGTAAGCATCCCGGAAACAGATGGTATTATTAAAGCCATTAAGGCTGAACGAACACTGGCGCAACATCTACAAAAAAATCCTTCTCTCATTACGATTGGTGGTAATATGGGGCTCGGCAAGTCAACCTTAGCCGCCATCATGCACCAAAGTTTAAACATTCAAGCATTGTATGAGAACCCCCTGAAAAACCCTTTGCTAGAGCTTTTTTTGAAAGATAAAAAAACATACTGCTTTGAGTTACAGAAACAATTTCTCAAAACGCGCTCACAACAACGTCGCCAAGGCAAATCGGGTGATCATAGTTATGTTAAAGACCGATCTCTTGCAGAAGATATTCTTATTTTTTGTCGACACTTTCACCAAGATGGTCTTTTAACTGATGCAGAATGGGATCAATTAACCACACTATTTCAACAGGCATCTCGCTCTTTACCCCCTGCTGACTTAATGATTATACTGCAAGGCACACCTGAACTCTCTTGGCAGAGAATCATCCAGCGAGGGCGCACCATGGAAATTCAGGGGGGGTGGTCTGAACAAGAAGTCCGCACCATGGGACGCTTTTATGAAAGCTATGCTGATGACGTACAACGCTTTGGTTATCATACCAACCCTATTTTAGTCATTGACGTCAATCGACTGGATATTACAAATCGTATTCATCTCGGTTATATTTTTGAGCGCATCCTTGAAACACTTCAACAACATCAGCCACAACAAAAGCCCATTTTAATTGACTAACATGCAATACAATAGCCTTATTGAAGACAGCCAACTTTGGCAACTGATAAAGGCTTACTACGATCAACAAGGGATTAGGGCTTGGGCCAATAATATCCCTTTTCAAGCAACCAATCATTCAGGAATGGTTTACCACGCTGCACGATGCATCCAAGCCTTTGCGAAACCATATGAGAAAGTTGATTGGATGGAATTAGGTGCTGGTCATGGTCTTTTTTCTTACCGAATATCTCAACACTTAAAAGCGCCTCAATATCATGGTATTGTTTCAGATCCATGTGAACAAAATATAGCTTTTTGGCAACATCATCCGCAATGGCAAAACAAGAACCTTACCTTCAAACAAACCTCCTTTGATCCAACCTTAACCCCCAAAAGACCATCTGTTTTTATTGCTAACTATATGCTTGATTGTTTGCCATTTGATGCCATTAGTTATGATCAACAATGGCATCAACATTCTCTAACTGTAAAATTACCCTTCAAACATCTCAATAAAAACATTAAAGCACTTCATCAAATTGAACTTGAGTTCCCTAAGCACACTTTAGATATTGCCAAACTTCCTAATCGGTGGCAAAAAGTTATCAATACTTTGAAAAAACCAGGTCGATGGAGCATTCCTAGTTTATTTACCCAATGGTTAGACCAATTATACCAACATAAACAACCTGTCATGATCATCTGCAGTGATAAGGCTTTTTCACATCAAGCTGGCCAGCGCTATGATGATGTGTTTCATTTACATTGCGACGGTTGCTTTTCATCTGTGGTTAACGGTGAATGGATCAGACAATATATTGAAATGAATAAAATGGGTCATTGCTTTTGGATCGAACCATGTGATGATGAGATTAACTTGCACACTTTTATCATCGTGTTAAATCATCAACCCGATCATGATTTTCACCAGCACATTCAAGCTTGGATAAAACAAACTAGTTCCCATTGGATGAAAGACAAACATATCATTCCTTTTGCCAAACAAATGTCCCTTCCTGAGTGTCTAGAATGGTTGCAATCTCATCATTATGATCCTTGGGCTTTTGATCTAATTTACCCCCACTGGTATGCTCTACTATCCAGCCATGACAATCAGTCTCTCATTGCATTAAATCGTATTACAGAACAATGGTATGTATTACCCGAACAAACCACCGGGTTAAGGCTGGCTGACTGTTATCGGCAATTACACCACTGGTCACAAGCCCATCAATGCATTGATACTTATGAACATGTAAATGGACGAAACTTTTATGCACTCAGGGAACGTGGCCGCTTATTCTACTCTCAAGGCCTTGAAAAAAAAGCACATGACCTTTGGTTAGAGGCTCACTCTAAGTGCCATGCATCCTCTACTTTCGACACTTGGGTAGATCGTGTGATCAAGGAATTGACTTGACATGCAACGTTTAATTGTGATGTTATAAGATATGAGAATACCAAAGGAATGGGTATATGAAACGCAACGCCATTTTACTAGCCATTTGCTGCGCCACAATGACCGTAGGCCATGCCGAATCATTAGATGCTAAAAATGTTCATCGAGATAACTTATTAAAGTCTGTTGTTATCATTGCACCGGACCATGACTCATCATCAAAATCTGCAGAAGAGCAAATAGCTGAAGCTGCTGCTTCTGTCAGTCATGCCATTCAAGAGCTTGCTGCGGTTGAACGTGCCAATGCCGAAAAACCCGCAGTGATTGCTCCCATCAAACCGATTAACGACAAAATGACAGAAGTCGCTTCTGTCGATTATCAAGGACCTGTTGAGCCACTATTAAGGCGTATTGCTAAAATATGTGACTTATCATTTAACACGCTTGGTCACAATGCCAACACACCAATTATGGTATCTCTATATAGTCGCAGGGTTCCTATTACTGAGCTACTTCGTGATATCTCATTCCAAATTCAAAAGCAGGCTACAATGGTCCTAGACCCCAAGAGCCAATCACTTGAACTTCATTATCAACCACTGACACATTCATGAAAACATCTCTAAAGCAAGGTATTGTTGCAGTGATGGTTTCCATCACGCTTACTCACTGTGCACCACCTGATTCATTTGATGAAGTAGATGCTTATAACGACGCTTTATCCTCTGCAGCCTTAGCTTATGGTGCTCAAAGTGGTCTTGCTTGGCAGGCGGATAAAATTAATGCAGTTTGTGAATCCCATGCAAGACAGCTAGACCAAATTTATGCCTTTGGTCAACTGATGCTACCTCAATCAATTACCCCTCCTGTATTACAAGAAAGCCGTCATCAATACTTTCAACAAGACAGTGAAACCGTTCGAACTTCGGATCGCAATATCGATATTATTAAACCTGCTGCCTTCGTAACCACCACACCGTCTTGGCGACAATACCTTACAATGCATTTTGAAAAACCCAAACAGCCACATCAATCGGTCTTACCACATAATCAAAAAGAGAAAGAATTATGGAACCAGAAGGTTAATGAAGGGTGGCATCATGGCGTACAACAAGCTCATGATGTTTTTGAGGATGCACTAGGTTTACTTAATCGAGACTTTACAGGAATGGCTCTTTACCATTCACTTATTGCCACTGGACTCATTACACCACCTTATGCTGAGCCCTCATCTCTAGGAACCACTGGCGATGAACAAAGCATGCGTATTAACGAGCAACTGATTCGCATCACCGAACAGGCTAAGCTTAATCCACATCGCCCCCAACATTGGCAGCCCGCAGTTCAAGTTGACTCATGAAGGAAATTCGAACGTTAAATAATGAACCTTCTCGCTTTCGTGGTGATGATTTGGATCATATTTTATTACATGCCCTCGAGTATGATGTTTCTGATATTACCATACAGACCAATCAAGAAGTTTGTTTTGAAATATTTGGTAGACTTCATGATGTCACCAAAAGAAGGCTTTCGAATACCGAAGTTGGTGATTTACTCAATCATATTTATGGTGCTAATGGAACAACGCATTTACTCTCCGGGCAAGACTTAGATACCAATTACGAATTTAGACCAGATCGTATTTCTAGGCATCGCTATCGTGTTAATGCTACAGCATGTACCATTGATGGTCATAACGGCATCCAGATTACACTAAGAACCATTCCTTGTGATCCTCCCACCATAGACGCGATGAATTTACCTGAAAACATTATCCAATCAATGGCGCCCAGTGATGGTTGTGTGTATGTTACTGGAGCAACAGGATCAGGAAAAAGTACATTATTAGCATCTATGATTAGATACATTGCCGAACAAAAGGACTGTAACCGAAAAATACTAACCTATGAATCACCGATTGAATTCGTTTATGATAATATTGTCACTCCATCAGCCATTATCAGCCAGTCTGAAATACCCAAACATCTACCCAGTTTTGCTCATGGCGTGCGCAATGCACTAAGGAGAAAGCCTCGGTTAATTCTTGTCGGTGAGTCTCGTGATCTTGAAACCATCAATGCTTGCTTGAGTGCCGCACTAACTGGTCACCCTGTCTATACTACCGTCCACGCCAATGGTGTTGCAGAGACAGTTCGACGCCTTGTTGGTGGCTTTCCTAAAGAAGAAAGACAAGGTAAAAGCATCGATTTAATTGAAACAATGCGTGTAATCATTTGGCAAAGACTTGTACCAACACTGGATGGTAAACGCACCCCCCTAAGAGAATACCTGGTATTCACCGATGAAATTAGGGATGAGTTATTGGCGTGTGATTTTAGAAGCATTACTGAGAACACCCGAAAAATTGTTAAACGCCTTAAGCAAACCATGTATGATGACGCGCTACGAAAACATAAAGAAGGTATTATCGATAAAACCATTGTTGAACAATGCAAGCGACACCACCAGTCACAAGAAAACACATAAATAGACTTTTGCGATTATCAAGCCAGTCATGTGCATTTAATACCCTACCTTAATGCTTTTACCTGAGACCTCCTATACTTTTAGTTGAGTTTAATGATTAACATATCTTTAGTACTTTATTGACTTATATATTAAAATGAATTATGTTCAACAGGTTTAATAAATAAATTATCTTCCATATGAAAACAACCTGTCATGCTCCATGCTGTCATTCCCACCATCATATTGATGATCAAGTACTCTATCGAGCTATTTTATTTTTGGTGATCGGTGTTTTACTTTTCATTCCATATTTTGAATTTTGGATGGTGTCATCCCTATCAGGTCGCTTTATTTTGCTATTAATGGCGACGACTTCTGTTTATACAATCTATCATGACTTTGCTGAACTTAGGTGGTATTCCATTGGAATAACCTTAACACTCAGTCTAGCATTAGTATCCCCCTTGATAACATCCTACTCCTATTTTTTGATGGGCTTATCCATAGCATTTTCGATGGTGTTACTACTAAGTGGCAATAACTCAAACGAACAGCAAAAGCAGTCTCCTATGATGGCAAAAGCAGCATCTTTTGCACCCTCTTCAGGAAAAACCATCCTTCTATTTATCGCACTTAATTGGCTGACCTCATTGGCAAGTATGACATCATTTGGAGCAGGCATTTTTCATTTTTCATTACATGATAGTATGATCATACTTGGTGTTTATCAATTGAGCAGCTGGATTAGATCAAAATATACCACCATACCCAGCTCAAATGATGGCAAGACTTTGACCGTCATCACTCAAACTACAAATGGAGTAAAAGAAAAACTGTTACAAGAAATCAAAGCCGGTGATGTCATTAATATCGAAATGACGATCAATCGTAATAACCTTACTCATTTACTATTACCCATATCTTGTTACTTAGCTGAAAATCAAAACTGTATGTTTCGTGATGATGCAGCTGAAAAAAACGTCCGTAAAACATTTAATGACAACGGCATCAATCACCTTAGTGCCTATACAACTTATCATGAAGGCATTATTACCTGCTTAGAAGACTTTAATATCGATGCAGTAAAGCCTCACTTTAACCAGCAAGACCAATCATACCTATCCTGGTTTCTTACACTATCTCTACTCATTGCCTTTGGGATAGCCTTATACCAAGGTATATTAACAGGGTCACTGCTCATTAGTCTTCAATCCTTTTCGATTAACCTTTCTTTACTCTGTCCATGTGTCTTTTTTACCATTAAACCCATTATTCAACATCAAGCATCATCTGCCATCAAAAAATTAGGGTTTCACATACATCGTATGCCCCAAATTGGCCAGCCTGATAAAATTGTGTGGGACAGAACACATACGCTTTATCACGAAGTCCAAGGTAAAAATGACTATCAACTTTATTCTAATACCGTTGACTGGATGCAATCTTTGTCCAAAATCATTGGTAAAAATAATATGTACATCATCAGTGGTCATGGTACAGGTGACGATTGGGAACGCCACTTAGAAGATTGTCGTAACACTTTTAAAACGTGCATTGAGCCTAACAATATCATTTTTGATCGTAAGTATCATAGTCATGATTATGGTGGCAAAGATAGTATCATCAAGAGCCTACAGTTACACGGTCAAATAGAAGCACAACCATCAACAACTCAAAGCTACACAGTTTGTATGGTTGGAGATGGTATGAACGATAAACATGCTATGAGTCAAGCAAACTTAAGTATCTGTGTTGCTAAAGGTATTGCCCATAATCATAATAAACGTCACCAGTGGGAAACACCTGTAACACATCAGGCACACTTTTCAGCACACCCCAAAACACTCAAAAACATTTACTATTTATTCAATATTCTACAGCAAAAAAACCGTCAAATTAAACACTGCATCACCTTTTCATTATCAATGAGTCTCTTGATTTTAGGCTTATATAATGGCGGCTTGAAACTTGCTCTTAATATCACAATGTCTGCCGGGATGGCTTGCTCCATCATGTCTTTTAGCTGCTTAGTGATGCTTATTTATGTCAGCAACATCAACTTCAAACTTCCTAAAATAAGCACCGATAATGGGGTACAATCTAACAATAGTGTTTGTTCTTCTCATTATAACTGTAAAAACCATGATGCTGGCAATCCATGCCAATGCATCCATCATGAAAAGTTACAAAAAAATTCTGTTAATAAGACTTTTAAAAGAAGGCTCGGTAAAACTTTAACGCTAATCTAGGGTGTCTTTACGATTTTTGCCACCCATATTTCGTTCATTAATCCCTGCAGGTAGACGAGTGGTTGTTGGCTGTAGGTTTCTACGACCTGATTGCTGAGCTCCGCTGGATATTTTGCCAGCATCACCACCTTCACCAGCAACTTGCTGTTCAAGCATATCGACCGTTTGACCACTTAAGGCAATAGCTTGTGGATCACCTTTACTTGGATCCAACCATCTTGCTATTTTTTCAGGGATGGTATACATCAAACTCAGACAATAGGTTACCACGACATAACTCAGGTAAGTGTATACTAAAATAATCCCACCCATAACAACAACATTTTTAAGTAAGTTATCAGAATCACCATTTTGAAATAATGTAAATAAACCATTATCATTCCCGATGAAATATAAAAAACCCATATTAAGATATTCCATACTAACGTATAACATAAACATCGCCATTGCTAAGCCAAGTAAAATACAGGCAGGACGCAAAAATACTTGTAGTAGTAATATCAATGACTGCTCAGCTTTTCCTAAAACATCATGATGTGAGGGATTAGCCAACCCAAGTGCAACAATTGGTGCTGCGATCATTGACTCAATCACCAACAACAACCAACCCACAATAGCCATAATGTAAATCACCATCGGTAAATAGGGTAATAAATAACCTAAAATAATGCCCATTCCAAACAAGACTGCAGCCATACCATACCCAATAGGCTTATAAACATTCATAATGGTCTGATCAATACTATTTAATATGGTTAAAAGCCCACTAAAAACTTGCATTGAGCCTTTCAGCATCGCCCTTCCAGGAGGGTTATACCAGTTTGCCAACCAAATATTAGCCGCACCAGTGTAACGTGCCGTATCAAACCCTGCATGAAGATCCAATAGCGTTGACTCATTAACCCAGCTATCATTCACAATATTAGCGAAAAAACTCGAAGATATTTTAAGTAAATGTTGTCCGATCTGACGTAACTGCGCTAAAGGATCAATCAACCCACCCTGTTCATTGAGAACATAAGTTCCCAACATACCATAACCCTCTTTAATACAGCTTTTGTCTTTCAGTGCTTGTAAGCAACCATCTTCTTCTGAACATACTTTATAACAGTCAGAAAATGTCATATTTTTAACTTTACTGGATGCAAAATTGGTATCCTTATCCCATTGATCAACATCCCACTCAGAGCCAAAGTTCAGCCCTGTAAACGATGCATATGTTGTAATAAACATTTTTGCTAAATCTTTCTTAGCATAAAGTGTATTCACTAGTTCCAATCCTGCTACCACACCCCCACCAATTAATGCCGTAGTACCAAAAGCCACTCGTGCACCTGCTGCAGAAAGAATAGATCCAAGTGTAGGAAGCGAATTGAAACCCGCTGAAAGCACAATGGGCGTACCAATACTATTCAACATAAGCCCAAAACTAACTTGTGATGTTTTAAGTGCTTCCTCTGTTAAATTATGATGTGAAAATGCCGCAAGTTGATAAGCTACTGAGTCATATTGATGGGGTAAATAATGCCCCAGGTTAACACCACCTCCTCTATCAGGTTGGTATCCCTTGATAATTTCTGATGCAGACCCAATATACCTATTTAAGAGCTTATTATCTTGTTTATCTTTACAGACTTTGGCATTTTTGAATTGACTTTGAGAACAATAAGCATTTTCTGCTTTTTTATTCAATAATAGCTGATAGATTTTATTATTGGTAACCGCATCATATGTTGAACATGAAGTCAAAGCCTGACTGAGTGTACTAGTTCCTAATTTTACAGTTGGAATACTGCACATAATGATGGGGCGAAAAAGATCTAGCGATGCAAATTGCTGTTTTTTTCCATCTGATACAACATGACCTTTATTATTCTGTAACATCATTTGATTGAAATAAATACCTGCTCCAGTCCACCCACTTTGACGCATTTCCTCATACTGGCTTAACTCATTGGTTGACATAGCATCATTAAGTTGGCTAATCCGCAATCGCGCACTCAATGTATCTTGGTACATATCAGTTGCCGCAGCAACGAACGCCTTAGCTTCTTGACAAGCATTGGGGTTCTGATCATTTAAGCAGTACTGCTCACTAGGGGTCAAATTTAACCAACGCTCAATATAGTTATCACCATAACTTTCTTTCATACGATGAAGTCGGCTCACCCACTGTTGTGCCGCTCTATCTGTGATTTGCACGATAGAATACATACCCTCAAAAGCACTTGTCTGAATACCTTGGGCTATTGATGCTCCATCACTTTCGGTAATGCCAAAATTACTGTTATATTTATTTTGCTTATCTTTAAGTGAGTTAAGATTATCTTGGCTAAGACCAATTTCTCCACATGCTTTTTTATCATTTTTACTACCAAACATGAAAGAACATTGGTTCGAACCTAATGCGCAATTAATTCTAAAACCATAATCATTGGGTGATATATTTTGAGTATCATCATCAAGATCTAACCAATACATTGAGTGGGCACATACTGAGGCAGCAAAAAAATCAAATATTGAAGCATTAATATTTTGAGTCTTTAGGTCCATTGATTTTGTGTACTTGTTATTCTTAATAAATGTATCTCCATCACCAATTAAACCTTTTATATCGGCAAATTTCTGCTGTTCCGGAGAATGAATGGATTCTTCTTTAGGATCCTGATAACTTGACTGGACGATAAACTGGCCTTGGTTACCCTTAATCAAGTCAACTGTTGCAGACCACATCACATTAGCAAGACCTATACCCTGTGTCACAATATACAACATTAATATTTGCACATACGAAAACCCCGATGTGGTTGGTACCAACAAGGCAATGCCACCAAGTGACCTGATGGTTGTCATCGGTTTTATTTTTCTAGATAATTGATCTCCCTCTGTATTCGCTAATAATACTTGTGTGATAATATTCCATGCGAATCTCATTCCAATAACACACAACAGCCCTATGTTAAGTGCTGTGAATATTGCTGTGATGATTGGATTAACACTAATAAAACCAGAGACACCTGGTACATAACCAAACAAACTTTGTAAGAATTGAATGGATAAATCTGTTGCTTGATCAATGATTGTAATATCATTAACATCTAGTATCACTTTATCTACTTCATTGGCCCATAGTGAAGAAGTTACCAGCATTAAAATGAGCCAAGACCCTCGATAGATATTTAGCTTACCTCGCCATATCATAGCCTATTCCCCTTGTGCCTGAAGCTGTTGATTGACCACCTTGTGTCATTTGTCCGCCTGCGCTACCAACACCACTAAATCCACCCAGCATTCTGTCTGAGACCATTTCAGCATCTTCCTGAAGTGATTCTTCAATTGGTAAACCTATCCAACGATTAACATATGCTGGCAACCTAAAAATAAGACTCAATGACATACTGATAATTCGCACCATGATGTATAAATACATTAACATCATTAAACCCACCACGATACCATTCCCCAAAGTATTACCATCCATAAGCGGATCAATCAATAAGTTGATCACAGGAATAAATAATGTTGTGAGCAAATACATACTAACTGAGATCAGCGTCAGTGAGAAAATAAGACCAAATACAATTGTAATAGGACGAATAAATACACTTACCAACATCATCATGGCCATTTGTGCTCGACCTAATAAATCATGACCAACAGGATTAGCCATTCCTAATAAAATAAACGGGGCAGAAACAACAGCTTCAATAATGGATAACAACCATCCTAAAATACCAAAAAAGTAATACAATACTGGCATCAGAGGTATGAAAAAAGCAAAATAAGCACCCAATGAAAATAAAGGCATGGCGACAGCAGAAATAATAGATAGGTTATAAAACTGTTTAACAAAAGCTAAGTCCAATAATAATCTTATCGCCATTAATACAGGGCTAAGTGCTGCTGCAACACCTTTTAAAACGAGCCCTACAACAGCTAGTACAACAGCAAGAACTAGTGCTATAAAAGCTCCAACAAGTGGAATCGCCTTTATTGTAGCAAATTGCACATTGTAGTAAAGACTTCGTGATAAGGTATAAAAACCTTGATAAAAAGACATTAATGTATCACCAGTGCCTTTTAGAGCTCCAGCAATAAGCAATTTAGGTGTGTTCCTGGTAATGTTTGCGATAGCTATTGAACTACCAGAAAATAAAACATCGAATGTTGCATTCATGTAGTAGGTAAATGCATTTCGATATAATTCACTTCCAAAAGAAGATAACGTTTTAATCGGTGACATAATCAATTGCTCAGGAGCAACAACAAATGTATCTAACCATAATTTTGCCGTAGAAAATGCAAATGTGCCAACATCACGGTCATACAGTGATGCATAACCTTGTGGTAAAAAGATCTCTAATGCATTATCTAACTCAAAAGGATTCATACCACTCCACATTGAACTCATTTTAGTGGTCTTATCATCACGATCTTGTGTGGAAATAATCTTAACATCTTTACTGGGTGTTAGTCCAAACCCTGTCACGCCAAAAAGCCTTGTCACATGATTATACATTGTTCCTGGTTCTTGCATCACTTGGTCTAAACTTAAGCTTGGTGAACTTTTTCCACGTTCTTCATACGACTGTAGATGACGTTCAGGTAGATTATTACGATAGATTTGTGAATCGGCCAAAAAACTACGTAAATGCTGTGTTTTATTACGCCACTCAGCTGAAGTGTCAACATCTTGACCTTGTTTTGCAAGGTCTTCGAGTTTTGGGTCGGCGAAGTGTATTAAGTTGAAAGTGATCGTTTTTAAAAATTTGTTATTTTTGATGGCCTGTTCATTTTTTGCTTTAATAGCAGATAAATCATAAGCCCCGCCAGCTGACGTTGCTGAATGTTTAGTTAATGGTTTTAGTGCTAATAAATTAGACCACTCAGGGGCATTTGTCAGTGTTTGCCAAACTTGAATTTGCTTTCTGGTTTCTGATATCCACCCTACGGTGTCTTTTGAATCGCCTTGCATGTTATTTTTTTTGAGTTGTATGGCCTTTTCTTGTATTATGGCAGAGTGTTTAGCAATTTCATCAATCATTGACTGAGCGTTATCTTCACCACCTCCAAGTGTTTGCAATGTTACAGCAGCCATCAACCAGCTATCATCAATTGCAAGTTTATCCTTTTTTTGCCAATCCAGATCTTTAAAATATAATGCGAGCGTTTTAATGAGCTCTGCGATATTTAAGACAACACCTTGACGTATTTGATCCAAAGTTTTTTGATATTTTTCTTTATTTAACTCTTTTATTGTCGCGTCAACATCAATCACTTTTTTACTATCCTTTTTGTATTTTGTATCTAATCCCAATGCATTTATATCTTTTAAGAGTGTCTGAGCAGTCTGATAGATTTGTTGATAGACACTTTGTTTCAGTATTAATTGTTCTATTTCATTCTTTTGACTCTTTGGAAAATCAATGGTTACAGAACCACAATCAAATGATTCTTTACTCATATCGGAAACTATATCACTGTATTTTTCTTGATGTGAAGGAAAGAACGCATGTTCATCTGTTTGACCATTGGCAAAGGTAATGGTCCACTTTTGATCTTGTTCTGAGAAATCGACTTTGGGCTTTAACGGGCTTAAATTCTTTTTTTTCAATTCATTATTAACAAGTTCATGACAGTATAAATGATGGAAAATAGAAACGACCTGATTACCAACTTTACTCATTGTGTCTTCAATAGTATCTTTAGCCATTAAACTACGCGTCAAGTTAGCATTTGCCCCCATGTGACTGGTATCACCTCCAAACTGGTAATCCATTTGACTGATGAGCTCATTTGGATTTGATTTTGCGACCACCCCAACAATATGATCCGCAACATATGTCCCTTGAAAAATAATCCACAACATGATCACTTGAATACCTGATAGACCTGTACTGGTAATAGGAACCATCAAGCCTAAGCTTAATCCACTTCGAACAACCACCCAGGCATTACTGATTTTCTGACCTAAGACACGCCCTTGATTTGCCGTATAAATAGTCCCTATGATTGCAACATAACCCACCATAAAGCCACTAATTAAAAGCAAGCCATAGTTAAACCACTTTAACAACGTGATCACAACACTATTGCCAAGTGATGTAATGCCCGAATCTGAAAAATGGACACTGAATAAATCGTCAAATATGGATGAGCTTAATGAGTCGGTTTTAATACCTGAAAAAAAATATTCTAATGGACTTGCATCAACAACAGAGCTGACCACTAGACTTATTAGTATACTTAAAAACCAAATACGTCTCATAGAGCACCATCACACCATCGATGTGTATGCACCATCATTCTAATTTTCCTTTATCTTTTTTGAAGTCCATTGAACCTGCAGCAGGTGCTTGAACATTCATACTTTGTGTTGCTCCAGAGGCTCCGCCCGCAATTTGTCCACCGGCACCTGAGATTTGTTGCTGCATTTTACCCATCATTTGTGCTGTTGCAGATTGATCTGGCTGTCCACCGATCCAACGTAAGATACGATCTGGAATGAGATAAATCAGAGAATAAACACGATTTAAAAGCGCTAATATAACATAGGTATAGACCATAATAATACCCAGCAACATAACATAAGCAGCCAAGACATTGGAGTCTCCCGAAGGAACGCTATCACCAAATGACATGTTTAAAAAGTCCGTCATGGTATAAACAAAAGCAATATTGACTAATCTTACGGAAATATTGGCCAACATAATGGCAAAGAAAAGTCCGAGAATCATTGTTGCAGGTCGAACAAAAACGCCTAACAACAAGATCAATGCCTGCTCCCCTTTACCCAATAAATCATGGCCTTCAGGATGTGTTACCCCCATAGCCACCAATGGCGCAGCAACCATCGCTTCAATCACAGCAATAATCCAGCCAATCACACCAAATAAAAACAGTAAATATGGCAAGAATGGTAAATAAACCCCAAGGAGAATACCACATCCAAATAGAATAGTTACTAGTGCTGAACCTAATGGTAAAAATAGCGTCATGAGGGCTTTTTGCAGCTCAAAATTTAATTGCGCTAAACTTTGACCAATACTTGTAGTCGCTGCTGCAGTTACTTTACCAACAGCCTCTCCCCCCGGGAAACCAGAACCAACAGCTTCAATCACCGCACCAGTAGTAGCTGCTGCAGTTGAAATACCAAAAGTCATCCATGCTAACCCACTCAGCTCTGAAAAATAAGTATTAATGGTATCCGACCAGTATGTCGCTGACTCAGTAATAAATGTTTGCCCAAGCTTACCAAATGCAGTAACTGGGTCACCATCAAAACGACCTGAGGGACTAGAAAAACTTGAAACCAAACCGGTATAACCAGAAAGGTCAGCGTCAGTTAAGTTTTTAACTCCTAATAATTGACTTAGAGAACCATCCATAGCTGCTTTAAAATTAGCTACGGCAAAATTACGATTTTTAGCATCTTGGTTAATGCTACTGTAGAGCAGCTCTGCCTTATGGATTTTTTGAACTGCCTTTAATAGATTATCTCCCTTTTTTTGCAAACCTTTATTCTGTTGACTTTGTTGGGTGCCCACACTTGTCATTGTCTTCTTTACATCGTTATACTCCTTGCTAATATTTACTTTGATATTATTATATTGCTTATCAAAACCGCCTTTATCCTTGAGATAATTTGTCCATTGCTCCCATTTTTTAGCGATACTAACCTCTATAGAATCTGTATCTGTAATTAATGTGCCGTTTTCTTGTCGATTTACAATTGATGGGCGATATTTACCATCAGCTATCAATGTATCCGATGATGCATCTGACTTATCTGAACTTGATGTAACTAGATCTTTATAGTGCATGCCTGCCATGACCCAACCATCGTCTTTTGCATTCTTTTTCCATGGGTTTTTTTTAAGTTTATCAGCATTGATTTTCTCATCTTCAGGAGATTTTAAAATTAATAAATCAAGTGCCTGGTTAATAATATTTTCAGTAGGTTGATAGTACTGATCACTCATTCGCAAGCTCATCAATTGACTATAGATCTGATGGTCTAACTCCTGATAAATAGTTTGTACATCGACATTCTCTTTATTTTGTAAATTTGGCGATGTATTTAGTGAGCCACAAATCGTATCCCATTCTATTTTCACACCTGTAGGGAGATTATTAGAATGATAGCTCCCATAGAATGAATCTGATTGACAACTTTTATCAGAGCTTTTATCACCAAATAACTTCGCTGCTTCCTTTGCTCCATAATTAACAGATGAAGATTGAAAATAGTTATTTGAATCTTCTGAACCATAGATTGTAAATGCCTGGTTCGCACTCGATGAAATAGTACAATCTGGGTGATCATTACGCCATTGCTGATAAAGATCACTCATGGCGATATTACACATATTTGATTCAATCAAATATCGGATAAGTTCCTTATTTTTATTATTTTTAGTGTCACCTATAACCTCGTTAAGATAACCAATACGATTATGATCTAATATACTATCTTGATCATTATTGGTGATTACTTGTGCCATTTGAACACCATTATCACCCATTGCACCCAATGCATGGCTCCAAATATAATTGGCAAATCCAACACCCTGAACAACAACTGTCATCACCAAAACTTGAATACCTGAATAACCATTAAATGTTGGTATCAGTAAGCCAGAACCAATGGCTACTCGAAAAACAGCCCAAGGACTTACTTTATTTTGAAATGCCTGCTGCGCATCTTGAGAAGTACTGACCGCTGCCATAATCACTGAATAACCAATCAACGCACCGACAATGCTCAGCACACCAATATTAAAAATTTCAAATAATTTTCCCACCAACAAGTTATCAGTACCTGTCAAGGCATTACCTACGCTACCGAAGATCATTCTCAAATATTTTAATGACAGATCAGAAGCTGCTGGGGTAAAAATACCTCTAGCATCGTCACCAGCATAGACAATGCCAGCACAGCACATCATTGACAGCAATAGCCCTTTAACGAATAAATGTGATCGTCGCATTCCCTTACGATTCCTTACTTAATGACCTCTCTCATCCAATCTTTGAATGATAATCCTAGCTTGCGTTTCTTGAGTTGAACACACCAAAAGCTTTCTCTAAAGTAAAAAGCAAACATCAAAAACTGAAATGATGACATCATCAATAATGCCATCCAAAGTTGCTGATAAAATAAATACAGCCAATAAGCAAAACCTAACCAGAACAAAACAGCGTAGACAGTTGCCATACGCCCTTTTTGTTGTTGGAGTTTACGTATATCGGAATCAGTCAAGGATAGCGTCTCAATAACTTGTTCAAACGTTTGACTTATCTCTGGTTTTTTGGGCGGGTAAAGCACTGCCATTGACATTGACTTAATATAGCGGTAAACGCGAGATAGTGAATGAACACCAGCCCAACGGGGCACATCCATAAAACGCTGCCTAAAATATTTAAATCCATATTTTGCCATAACTACTCCATCTACATTGATAGCGTAAGCTTAATAGGGTTTAAATTCAAGTAATAGATGGGTTTTTCAATGTTCTTGATTTTCCATCTTTGCTGTGTTTAGATAGCGGCATGCAATGGTTATCCGGTCAATCACTGTCGCAAGAATGGCGCCATTCTATTCGACAAACACTCAGCACTTATCAACATCAACCTAAATTGGTTATCATAACCATTGGTGATAATGAAGCTTCTGCTATTTATGTAGGTGTTAAACAGCGTGCCTGCCAGGATGTTGGCATAGAGTGCCTCATTCATCATCAAACTGATTCAACAACCGATGCTTGTATTGAACTCATTGAGGGTTATAACAAAGACCAGAATATTCATGGCATTTTGGTGCAACTTCCACTTCCTAGCCACCTTGATAGCGAGGCTATTTTAACAGCTGTTGATTTAAATAAAGATGTTGATGGCTTGAGCTCAAAGCAACCTCGTTATTTGCCATCATTTGTGCCATGCACACCACTGGCTATTCAACACCTTCTGCATCATTATCAAATACCATTAAAATCACAACACGTTGTTGTTGTTGGTACATCCAAGCTCATTGGCAGGCCACTGGTTGATTTTTTTATTGATCAGGGCGCTACATTAACATTATGCCATCAGTGGACTCAGCAACAACCCCCAAGAAATGATCTACGCACCTGTATTGAGCGGGCAGATATTGTTATTTCAGCAACGGGTCATCGCGATATCATACAACCTCAATGGATCAAGCCATCTTGTGTGGTGATCGATGTTGGCATTCATCGACATCAGGGACATATTTGTGGCGATTTAGACCACGATGCTCTGGGACATGTTCAATGGCTTACACCTGTCCCTGGAGGGGTAGGCCCAGTGACTGTTACCTGCTTATTAGCAAACGTGACTAAAGCCTTTGAACAAGTTAGCCTTGTCGCCAAGTAACCCCAGACGCAGTATCTTCAAGAACAATTCCTTGGGCCTTTAATTGATCACGAATATGATCTGCCTGCACAAAATCTTTCTTAGATCTTGCTTCTTCCCTTTGTGCAACCATCGCATTAATTTTATCACGATCAATAGACTTTTTGGGCGCAACACCTAATCCTAGAGCTTGCTGCATCCATTGAAACGCAGCTTTATATTGTTTTATTTGATGGGTTTGATCATGCTGACAAGCAATAACCCTTTTATACATTTGGTGCATAACACTCAAAGCCAAAGGGGTATTAATATCGTCGTTTAATGCCTCTTTAAATGCCATTAGGTCATCTTCAACAAGATACTCAAGATGATCATCTCCCATTAATGGTTGCCATTTTGTTAATAATGTACTTGCCTCAGCAAGTCGCTCAGCGGTATAGCTTAAAGGCTTTCGATAATGAGTTTTCAGTAAGAATAGTCGAATTGCGTCTGCATCGTGCTGCGATAGTAGCTGTTTAATTGTAATAAAGTTACCAAGCGACTTAGACATTTTTTCATCGTTAATTTGAACATGCCCTACATGCATCCAATAGTTCGCTAAAACTTGGCCATGAGCACACTCAGATTGTGCTCGCTCATTTTCATGATGTGGAAATTTAAGATCAATACCTCCACCATGAATATCAATCGTCCCACCCAAACAAGATTGTATCATCGCAGAACATTCAATATGCCACCCAGGTCTCCCTGCCCCCCATGGAGATGGCCATGACGGTTCTTCCGGTTTTGCCGCCTTCCATAAGACAAAATCGTGAGCTTGCTCTTTTCGCTCATCAATACCTAAACGCTTACCAACCTCCATATCATCTAGCTGCCTTTTGGATAGCTGTCCATACGTCTCATAAGTTGACACAGAAAAATAAACATCGCCTTCAGACTCATAAGCAAAGCCTTTATTTATAAGTGTGGTAATCATTGCAATCATATCATCAATATAATCAGTGGCTTTAGGAAGATGATTGGGCGGCATGACCGCAAGAGCTGACTCATCTTCCAACATTGACTGGGTATATTGAGCGACAACATCTTGCCAAGATCGAGCCTGATCATTGGCTTTCTTAATTATTTTATCATCAATATCAGTAACATTTCTTACGTAAACAACATCATAACCTAGTGCTGTTAAAATACGTTTGAATGCATCAAAGAAAATCAATACGCGCGCATGACCTAAATGACAGTCATCATAAACAGTCATACCACAAGCGTATAGTGTAACTTGCCTACCATTTTGTGGTTTGAATGGTTTTTTCTGTTGGGACATTGAGTCATAAAGATAACAACTGGACATATGCACTGCTCTTGATTAAACTGGTTTTAGTCTAATTTACCTCCCTAAACAGTGCAATGATTAAATACATCAGTTTTATCAGTGATATTCACTTATCGCCACAAACACCTGAACGTTTTCAACAATTCAAACATTACCTCAATGTCATGGCCCCTCAATGTGAGGCAATTTATATATTAGGAGATTTATTTAACTGTTACGCTGGCAAGGATCAATACCCTTCATTCTATCAAGATGCTCTTAAAATCATGACCCATGCAGCAGATCACTGCGCTATATACTTTTTACCCGGTAATCGTGACTTTTTAGCTGTTCATGATTTATTTCATCAAACACCAGTAGTGATCTTATCAGATTATGAAGTTATCAATGTCTTTGGTCAAAAGACATTGCTCAGTCACGGGGACCGTTTTGATCGCCACTATACGCCATATCAATGTTATCGCACTCTGTCTTCAAAACGGTGGTTTTGTAAAACAATTTTATCATTACCAAGTTCTTTTCGGTGGAAGAAAAGTCAGGCATTAAGGCAATACAGCCAAAAAATAAATCATGATAATCCCAATCCTAAGCCACCAGCTAACATCGACTATATGGATATTTTGGCTGAAAAGTTCCGAGTAAAAAACATTATTCATGGCCATTTACATACACCTCGAATACAAACGACAGAGAAGTACCGGCGCATCATACTTGGTGAGTGGGTTGATCATGGCCATCATCTATTAATGGGCGATGATGAATCACTAATATTGGACTCCGTTTAGATTATGATGTGGCCCGTCTCTTCTAAAGGGAGTCTCAGGATAACCTCTTTGATGTCTTTTATCAAAAGCCTTAAGCTCTGGTGAAGATATACTAGTGTAATCAATATTAACTTTACTAGTCATTAACTCAAATGGTTTCAGCAAACCACAGAAACCAGCAAAAATTACAGGCAATATCAACAAGCTGACTGAAAAACTTAGAAGAGTTGCGACAATCGTATTAACGCCTGTTAATGTAATGACATGATAGACAGAATCATAATAAATCACTAAACTTATGAAACTAGCCGTAATGGCAGCAGACTGATCAATAAACCACTGAAACCATTCCTGATAAGATGAAGCGCTTTTTGATTTCATAATAGGTCGATTGATAACAAAATGATTGAGTACACGATACATATATGAAGGGATATTTACAAAAACACAAACAACGCAGACAAGAACTGCGGCACGTTTAAAAACCAAAGCTTGTGTCACTGTTGATGCTAAATGACTTGCACCCACTGAACTCAATAAAGCTCCTATAGACAGGTTAGCACCATTACCAATCATTTTGAGCGCAAATCGAACATTAAAAATAACCGAAACAAACCCCATAATAAGCGAACATAAACCTAAAAAAACTTCCCTGCCCCCATAACTTACCATTACTGATTGACGGTCTGATACCTGATCAAATAAATCTCGAGCTTTAAATAAGCGACTCGCATTTTGGTAAGTATAGCATATCGATGATACCAGTCCTGAAGCAGCAAGAATAATCAGCCCTGTTTCAGAGTACAATATGGGTAGAAGTGATGGAATAATACTACCAAAACGACTTACACCTAAATAAACTATCGTTAATCCATTAAAGCAAGCATTCAAAAAACCAAATAATAGGTACCACCATTCCTCAGAGCGTTGATCAACAGTTCGAAAAAAATCAGCCACAAATAGTGCCTTATTGAGGTTTTCCAAAAAAATTTCAATATTAACATCATCCTCATCTATTTTCGATGCCCATTGACTCTTTAATGGATCACTTGCACGTTGATTATATGTTCGTAATCGATGCAAGAACTTCTCTTCTTGAGACTTATCTAAAGACATAAATTCTTTAATGATGAGTCTTTTGTGTCTTTCAGTTAATACAATATTATTTTTTTGACACTGGTAAAAGAAAGCTTCAATTTTAATTTCATGCCATTTTTTTTTACCACTTGCCATTTGCTCAATCAAAGGGCCGGCAGATTGCAACAAGTTGTAAATAATATAAAACCCACCTGCTACCGAGATCAACCAAATGGGTGCAGCAACAAAGTAAATAGACAGTACCTCAAAGGCAATTGATGCAGATACCGCAGCACTTGTAACAATCAATAAGAAACTGAATACACTAACAATAAACATAGTTGTGCTAAAACTTAGCTTTTTCCTCTAAAATTCGCATCGTAACATAGAATTTATAGTCTGTCCATATTGACTTTAAATACAGATAATCAGCATGATAGCGTATAAATAATCTAATCATTAGCCTCGATCTATCAACCTTATAAAGACATTTTTTAACCCTTCAAAGTCCTCTAAAAATAAAGAACCTTGCTTACTTTGGCCATTACTTGATACCTCTAGCAAACCACTTTTTTGATTTCCCCCGTCATCAGCAACAACATGGTAACGACCATCTTGGATCGCACTAAGCAACTGGTGTTGAAAGATATAACCATTGGTATGATCTTGTGGATGAATTGTCAGACGAAATGACCATGTTCTACCAAGCATTTCTGTTACTTGCTGAATATCACCAGTCTGTAGATATGATCTAATGGCACTTGAGCTGATTCTTTCCTTGGATTTACTATAAAGCCATTTTACTTCAGCCACTTGAAACCCCATCTCATATGCCATTCCTAGATGACCACTTCGATCTGCACCAAAACTAGCTTGTTCACCCAATATGATCATCTTTGCCTGCATCATTTGTTTCACGATACTATTTAAAAAAGCATGAGCGCTCATACGACTTAGCTCTTGGTTAAATGACAAAACCAATACTCGATCAATATTCAGTGAAGCCAAGTACTCGAGTTTATCAAATAACGGCATTAATGTTTGATGCGTTGATACCTTGAAAAAATGCTTTGGATGGGGATCAAATAACACCACCATATTTGGTAAAGCTTGTGCTTTTATCTTCGCTAAGAGTGCCTGATGCCCCTTATGCATACCATCAAAGTTTCCCCATGTAACGACTGAAGTTTGACGCCGTTGTAATGGGATATCATCAAAAAATATCTCCATATAGCTTACTCGTTCATTTCCTTATAAGTTTGTTTTAGCAGCTGATGCTTATGTAACACCAAAGCATAACAAACAACGCTGATTAAAATACCCAATAGTAGGTACAAAGAATACTGCCAAGTAATTATAGTAAATGATTGAAATATAGCTAAATGGCCTACTTTATAGCACCCCCATATACTTAAAGCCCCCCAAAACATTGCACGCCAGAAAACATTATTGAAACGCAAGGATATTGGGTAATGATGTTTTAATAGGACAAACAACACAAGGGTGTTGATATAAGCACTAATGACACCACCAATGGCAATATGACTCACATGTGGTTGTTGCAATATCCCCAGCACTGTAATGGTAGCAATATAACTCGTAATACCTAATCCAACACCAACCATTGGCCATTTTAGTCGTTTAATGGCAAAGCAGGCTGAGGATAATAATTTGATAGCGATAAATCCCGGCAGACCAATTGCTAATATCCCCAAACAATAACTGGCTGAGTTTAATTCATCGAGTGTTAAACCTTGTCCAAAAATCAATTCAACAATATTAAATTGCCACAGGTACAAGCCTAATGATGCAGGTATTGAAACCATTAACATCCAAGACATCATCCTTTGAAGTAGTTGACAAAAGTCCGCATCTTCTCCCGAAGCAAATGCACGAGATAACCGAGGTAGCGTTACTGAAGTCAGAGCAACAGCAAATACACCAACGGGCAAATAAGATAAGCGTTGTGCAATATATAATAATGTTAAAGCACCATTATTTAACCATGAGCCCATCCAAGTATCTAATAAACTGCTGATTTGAACAAGAGAAGATCCTATTGAGGCAACACCCATTGATGCAAATATTTTCCTTTGTGTTGCATTGTGAATATCAATGATTGGAACAACCATCTCATGGCAATAATACCAACAGAGATACCAAGCGATCATCAATTGTAGTAAACCAGCTATGAATACCGATTGAGCGATTAGTACGACATCCAGCCCCCAGTAACCCAGGATCACACAACCCGCAATTAGACTAATATTAAGCAACATAGGTAAACGTGCTGCCCACTTAAAAAATCCCCGGCAATTGAGCCAAGCTGTAAGGAGTCCAGTCATTGCAATAAACCATAGATATGGCATGGTCCAGTGTAACATTTGAACTACTTTATTAAGCTGATAAGGATCGTCAGCATAGCCTGGTACAAAAATTAAAATACATTGGTGACCAGCAACATAAAATGGCAGGCAAAATAAAGCAATTAATAAGCTTAACGCACCCGAAACCCTCGCAACAACAGCTGCTTGGTCTTGATCATCTGTTTGTGCTAAAATAGGAATAAATGCCTGTGAGAAAGCGCCCTCAACAAACAAAGCTCTCATAAAATTAGGGATGCGAAAAGCGACTAGCCAAGCGTCGTGAATGGCACCTGACCCAAGAAACAATAAACTACATTTATCACGAATCAATCCTAAAATTCGAGATAAAAAAATTGCTACTGACATTGATCGAATTGCTTTAAACATGTTGATTATCCTGAGGCATAATCACCCACTGTCCATGACAACTTGTTGGGCAACCATGACACATTTTTTGGGGCAAGCACTGAACCCAACCCTTTAATGTCAGCCAATGGATAATTGGTTCAATCTGACCTGTTGTTAGACCAAAGTAACGAGCAATCTCAGCATGGTTGGTCTTTTTTTTCAGCTTGATAAACTCAAGTATTTTGATAACCATAACGTCGCCATAAAATCATTAAAACCAAAACCGCCCCACTAAGCACCCAAGGAATCATCGTAAAATCACCTGAAAAAAGGCAATATGTTAAAGAACTGATGATATAACCCACCATTAGGGACCAAAAAACACTGGCCCATGCCCAGCGCTTACCAAGCTCTCGCTTCATAACAACAAATGTTGTTATGCAAGGATAATAAAGCAATGCAAATACCAAAAATGCCAAAACACTGGCATAAGGTGATGCTGGAAAAAAATCAATCACAGCATTACTCAATACAGGGTCATTACCAAGATTTTGCATCTGCTGCCATAGCGGTGATACATCAAATTGAAATAACATTTGACCAGCGACAAGCGTTGCTAAAACACCGATAATTGCCTCTTTAGCAAGAACACCAATAACCAGTGCCACACCAATTGGCCAAGACTCAGGCCCAAGGCCGAGAGGTACAAATAAATAAGATAAAGTTTTACCTAAGATCACTAATAATGAGGAACCTTGAATGGGTATTTGTGTGAGTATAACAAGTGCCACGCAGACAGGAACGACTGTTTTACACGCTCGGTAAACAAAACGTGAGGATTTAACCCAGGCAACACGGAAAGAGACCTTGAAAGAAGGCATCTGTAAGGGGGGCAATACCTGAAGCAGTGGTGACCGATCTTGCTGAAAAACAAATAGGTTCATAATAAGGCCTGTTAACATGGCAACAAACACACCCAAAAGGTACAAAAAAGCGATCACGTAATAGGCTTGTTTTGGAAAAAACACAACAGAAAAGACAACGTATAGCATCAATCGAGCACTGCAAGACATAAACGGAACCATCATCGCAGTTAAAATTCTATCTTTTTGATACGTCATTGTACGCGTTGCCGCTACAGCTGGAACGTTACAACCAAAACCCAGCATAAGTGGAATAAAGCTTTGACCATGAAGACCCATTTTATTCATCCACCGATCCACTAAAAATACAGCTCTAGGCCAATAACCGGTCTCTTCAAGAGCATGTTGCATAAAATTCAACAACCACATTAACGGCAAAAAACTTACCATCATGATCAAACCACTGATAGCACCATGAAACAACCACTGCATTATCATTTCGGGCACCCATGGCATAAATACTTGTGATAGACCATTGACCAGTAGTATTTTAAGGGTGCCATAAATAGTCTCTTGCAGACTGCCACCAAAGATAACTGTGATGTAAAAAACACCAAACATCACTGTTAAAAAGATCAAAAACCCTATAATTGGATGCGTTAACCATTGATCCCATGCCATTGAATCTTGGCGCTCAGGAAGTGATTGTCCAACCACTTTTGCAACAAATGCCATACGCTTTTCGATCAGCCAAACATCTAAATCACCTTTTTCACGTTGCCATGTTGCTAACTGCATTGAAACAGCTTCGGTAGGCTGTAAATGTGGATCTTTTTGAATCCATCTCAACCAATCACGCGCATTAATATCGGTTAATTTTGGCGATTGACAATGATCCTCAGACAGTAACTGTGCTATAGGAATACAATGCCCTTTTGGATTATCCTTAGCTGTAATCCAAGAGCATAATTGCTCATCTAAATCATCACAATCACCCGCAACAACAGGAATCCCTAAACGATCAGATAACCTATTCATGATATCACACGGTCGCTGATTTAGTGGAAATTGGTTAATCACCATAATAATGGGCAAACCGAGTTCAAGTAATTGTGTGGTTAAAAAAACGTCTCGCTCTAATTGTCGACCATCAACAACATTAATAATGTGACTGATGCTATCTTGATAAATAACATCATGTGTTACTTGAGCATCTCTGGGCAGTTGATCATAGAAAGCAGGTGTTAATGCTCGGATACCAGGCGTATCAATAATGTGACAAAATTGACGCTGAATTTTTTTGCGTTTACGCTCTGCATCAACGGTTACACCAGCACGATTTCCTGTTGGCGAAGAACATTTTAACCAGTGATTAAAAAAAGTGGTTTTACCAACATTAGAACAGCCTATAATTGCAATCTGCTCCACTTATCACCCAACCTTTTCAAATTCAATTTGGGATAACTCCGATGCTCTGAGCATAATACGCTCACCTCTTGCTCTTATTAGTACAGAGCCAGTTTGATGCTGCGCTGATTCGCAAATAATTTCAACACCAGGTACCAATCGATGATGCAATAATAATGCCTTAAGCTCAATGGTCACTTTTGAAATATCTTTAATCGTCTTTTTTTCCATACAAAATATTTAGGAAGTTTTCTGTTATTATTGCTATGAACTTACATTATGTCAATGACTTATTCAATGAACTCAAAATAATCACTTAAATCATACCGTGACATTTTTTTTTGCAAACTTGAATCGCCAAATGATGAACATGCAGACATAATTGATGAACCATCTGGATGCACTAACCCAGGGGCTATTTCAAGCAATGGATAGAGGAAGTGGTCTCTTTTCTTAAGCGCAGGGTGAGGCACCTGAGGATCTAAATGAATGTCATTACCATGTAGTAAAATACTAATACTAATCTCAGGAGAAGACCATGTCGTTAGACAACTTGCTGGCAGCTGATTGGATTCCCAACTTATGACCATAGCTTCATGCACTAGAAGCTCACCTGTCATTGTTTGTGGCTTGAAAGTATAAAGACTGGAAATAGAAAAAATGAGGCCTGAGTCAGCTTGCTGTTTTAAAAAAGCTTGTATCGCACCTGGAAAAGCACTCGATAGTGATATAAATACTTTCTTTAATGTCATAAATTCCCCAGCGATAAGGTGACAGATGCTTCTTTAGGATTCAAGCTGTTTTTGCCAATAGTAGACATACTCTTGAGCAATAAGGCCTTGATCACTGCGTAGCTTTAGAAAATCAAAGCCCGCTCTAAACAACTTCATCCCTAGCATACTCGCTTTGTTTCTTATATTCTTTTTTAAGAAAAACACTTGTAGAGCATAAATATCCAGCATGGTATCCAATGTTCGTCGTGGTAACTGAACCCTATTCAAAACCTCACGATAAAAGTCTTCAAAAGCTCTACGAACATCAAGCATTGTCCTACAAACTTTTTGTGTTTTCATGAACTGGCACCATACTGGCCAGTATATTAAAGCAAAAATAAAACCCGGATTGAGTGGCTTTTTATGTTTGTATCTCAAATCAGTTTGCCGAAGACCTGACATTAATAATTCCTGGTCAAGCTCATTGAACGATTTCATATCAGCACAGGGAAATAGTAAATCCTGCCATTTCCATGCCAATACCAACTGCATACTTTGCTCAGCATGACCTGTGTGAAGTAATTTTGTGATTTCTTGGGATAATCGTTGTGAGCTAACAGACGTGAGCAAATGACGATACCGTTTAAGTGCTTTAAGCTCATCATGACCAATTTTAAACTGCAATTTTGCACAAAACCGAAGCGCTCTAAGCATGCGAACAGGATCTTCTTGAAATCGCTTATCTGGCTTACCAATACAGCGAATAATACCTTTTTTTAGATCGGTTAAACCACCAACCAAATCAATGATTCTTGTACTGGGATAGTGCCAATACAGTGCATTAATGGTAAAATCTCGTCTCAGCACATCTTCCTTCAGTGTACCATAGACATTCTCATCTTGTTCACTGTGATATGGGCCTCTAAAAGTAATCACCTCAACAAAATGTCTCTTAAAACGAACATGAACAATTTTAAATCGCTTACCAATTAATAAACTTCGTCTAAACAAGCGATGAATACGATCTGGCCTTGCATCAGTCACCACGTCACAATCTTTTGATCGCACACCCAATAACCCGTCACGAACACAACCACCCACCAAGTAAGCCTCATAACCAGCAGCCACAAGCTCTTTCATCACATCTAATGAGTGGGGGTCAAACGCTTTAGTTAACTTAGGATACCGCTTCCCCAATCCCTTTGTGGGTTTCATCTTTTTGTGACCAAAATGGTTTACTAAATTAAAAATACGATTTATCATACAAACAACCTATCAGATTTCCATATTAACCAAGCTAAACTCATTTGTCATGTTGGATTCTTCACTTTGTTATCTTGCTTATGCCAGTGGCGCTCATGGCGCCCACCCTGGAGCAGCATTGGCTGCACAATCACTGCAGCAATTGATGCATTCATCCTCTGATTTTCAATGGGATGCCATCATTGAAGAAGATACTCAATGTTTGCCCACCACAGCACACGCAATCCATTTGAATCAAAAGCTTAGCCTTGCTGTAGAGCAATGCATTCATTTACAAAAGAAGTTTGTTGTGATTGGTGGCGACCATACGTGTGCCCTTGGTACTTGGAGTGGTGCATCCTATGCCTTGTCCCAACAACCTTTAGGAATGATTTGGATTGATGCGCATTTAGACGCACATACCCCAGATACATCTCCATCCAATAACTTACATGGAATGCCGATGGCGGCGTTACTGGGTCATGGCATTGAAGAAATGACAGCATTAAGACATAAACACCCTAAAATTGCCTCAGATCGCTTAGTTTACATTGGCACACGTAGCTTTGAACCTGAAGAACGCGCATTACTTGATTCATTATCAGTGCACATTTTTGACATTCATGACATTCAACAACTTGGCTTGTCACATTGTATTACAGAAGCCCTAAAAATAGCTAAAGCTGATCAATTACCTTATGGCATTAGTCTAGATTTAGATGTCTTTGATCCTAAATGGGCTCCTGGCGTGAGCTGTCGAGTAGCGCAAGGCCTTAACCCTAAGGAACTTATGGCATCTTGGCCTCAGCATGCGCCACAACCTGTTGGTATGGAGATCGTTGAATTAAATCCATTACTGGATAATAAAAACACAACCGTTGCTTTAATCCCACAACTTGTTGGGTGCTTTATGCGTTAAAGATATGGATCCATTTGCTTTAAAAGCGAAGTCCATAGATGCTCTATTTCTTTACCAACGCATGCAAATGCTTCAACCACTTGCTGCTCATTCCTGGCAATAGCAAAACCATCTTCACCATTTACAACAACCTCATCCCACTGACCTTGCCATTTAGGATGATGTGCACAACGGATTGGTAGGGACTTATTTTTACACATGACTGGCATTGCAGGGTACTGAATGGGCGAGAGTGACTCCAATGATTGATCTTTCAGTAACGCAAGCACTGCTGGCGTCATTGCTTTAATTTGGTGCCTAATAGGTGCTACATAACATCTATTCTGCCCTAAAACGCTAGCACAATCGCCCAGTGCAAATACATTAGCTTGACTGGTTTGTCCCCATTGATTAACTTTAATCCCTTGATCAACACTAAGTCCGGCATTTGTTGCCAATGATGTATTAGGTTTTATCCCAATACAAGAAAGATAATGATCAGCAGAGAATAAACCATCTTTAGATTTGAAGCCTTGATCATGAAAACTTTCCACAGCTTGATCACCGAACCACTTTATTCCCAATGAATGAAATTTTTCGATTATGATCTGGCCCAGGGCTTGTGGAAGGAGTCTTTGTAATGGCCATGACTCCATGGTGATTAAAGAGACTTGATGCTTCCCCATATTTAAATCAAAAGCCATTTCAGTGCCCACCAAGCCTGAACCTAAAATAGCAACTTTTTGATGCTCTTTAAATGATTTACGAACATGCTGTAAATCTGCAAGTGTATTTATTGATGAAAGTGTCTTATGTTGGAAAACACGCACTGGCTCCGAACCTACTGCAAGCACACAAATCTTATAGGCAACGGTTATCACCTGATCACCTTGTTTCAATTCAGCATGATGAGTTTTGGTATTAAGCTTGACAACTTCAGTAAATGTTAATACCTCAGCCTTGAGGGCTTTTGACATTTCTTCAGCACTTTTCATGCTTAATTGCTTTTCTGTTTTATTTAAAGCATAGCATTGTGATAATTGTGGTTTATGATAGAAATCACCACTATCTTGGGTAGCCACAAGCATCTCTAACTCACTATGCTCTTTTCTCAAAGCTTCAGCCATCCAATATCCAGCCAAGCCAGTTCCTACAATAAATACATCAACTGATTTTACACTCATTACATTCCTTCTTCTCTCATCACTTTTGTAACATCAGTGATCTTTCGAATATGTCTAAGCACGTTAGCCAACTGAATACGGTCACGCACTTTAAGCTGCAAACGCACCACAGCATGCTGATCTTGATGGTCAGTGATGAAAATATCCTCAATATTTGCATTCGCATTGGATACTGCCATTGCGATATTAGCCAATGACCCACGTTTATTCATAACATGAACTCGCACAAAGATTAAAAAATCTCCTTGGACATCACTTGACCAAGAAACCATCACTGTTTTTTCACCTAAACGCACGGCTTTAACCAATGCCTGACAACGATGTCGGTGTATCAAAATGCCATCACCAACTGATAATAAACCCATAATTTCATCACCAGGAATGGGGCAGCAACATGAAGAAAAACGGACCACCATCCCTTCCGTTCCAGTCACTAGCAATGGTTTAGCGCCCTGTTTTTCTGATGTATGGTTTTGCATAAAGCACTGACGAACAACTAAGTTTGCTGATCGCTTACCCAACCCAATGTCAGCCAATACCTCATCAAGAGAGCGGCACTCCAAAAGAAAAGCTGCATTATTTTTAGCTTCACGAGTCAAGTCATTATAAGCAATGCCCTGCTCGGAAAGCGCCCGAGTTAATAGTCGCTCACCAAGGCGCATTGATTGACCCTTGCGTTGATCCCTAAGAAAGTGGCGAATGGATGACTTAGCCTTACCACTTTTGACTAAGCTTAACCAAAACTCACTGGGTGATGCATTATTATTGGTAATCACCTCAACGGTTTGACCACTATGCAGTTCTGTTGATAACGGGACCAATTGGCGATCAACTTTGGCAGCAGCGCAGTGATGACCTATATCAGTATGAATCGCATAAGCTAAATCAATAGGCGTTGCTCCTGCTGGCAACTCAATAATCTGCCCTTTCGGAGTAAAAACATAGACATCATTGGGGAACAAATCAATTTTTACGTTTTCGATAAACTCAATAGAGTTACCTGTCTTACGCTGCATTTCAATGAGATCTTTAAGCCATTGCTGCATGTGTAATTGTGGTGAAACAGTCTCGGCATCACCTGTTTTATATAACCAATGAGCTGCTACACCTCGATTAGCCAGTCGATCCATAGCAAGTGTGCGGATTTGTACTTCAATCGGTAAGCCATAAGGCCCAAATAATACCGTATGCAATGACTGATAACCGTTTGCCTTGGGTAAAGCTATGTAATCTTTAAACTTTTGACTCATTGGCTTGTAAAGGGCGTGAATATACCCCATGGCACGATAGCAGTCATTGTCATCAGAAAGCACAATTCTTATGCCGTAGACATCAGTTAGTTCGTCAAAAGAGACTCTTTTAGACTTCATTTTTCGATAGATACTGTACAAATGTTTCTCTCGCCCTGATATATCATAAACATTGAGTTCTTTTTGCGCCATCACACGTTGGAAATTTTGACATATGTGTTCAATGGTATGCTCATGCTGAGCAAATACTTTATCAATTGCTGCTTGGATAACTTGATAGCGTAGTGGATATAACCAACGAAAACCCAAATTCTCTAGCTCTAAAGATAAATCATGCATGCCTAAACGCTTAGCAATTGGCGCATAAATTTCTAGAGTTTCTCGAGATATACGTCGCTGCTTCGTCCGTGACATAGCATCTAGGGTACGCATGTTGTGCAACCTATCAGATAATTTGACAATAATCACACGAATATCATCGGACATAGCCAGCAACATCTTTCTAAAATTTTCAGCCTGTGCTTCAACTTTAGTTTCAAATGTCACATTATTAAGTTTGCTAACACCATCAACGATATTTGCGACGACATCACCGAACTGTTGTTTAATGATGCCTTTAGTTGTGGGCGTATCTTCAAGCACATCATGCATGACACCAGCAACGATGGAGTGAACATCCATATGAAGGTCGCCGAGAATACAAGCCACATCAACTGGATGAGTAATGTAAGGTTCACCACTTCTTCGATATTGCCCTTGGTGGGCTGCCTCTGCTAAATCAACAGCCTGCATGATAATGGCAATATCATCTTCACATAAGTGTGTTGTATGTTCAATGATGAGCTGTTTAAGCGTTTCAAGTCCGTATGGATTATTCTGTATCACCTTCCGTGTCAATAGCATCCTCCGCCGAATCCTCAAAGCTCATAGAACCTTGAGCGTCGATATAACCATCAGCAATTTCTCTTAACGCAATAACTGTTGCTTTATCATTATCTAATGACACAAAAGGATCTGCACCGTCCATGATTTGCCGAGCACGAGTTGATGCCGCGCTGATGATTTCAAATCGATTAGGAATTTTTTTCAAACAATCTTCAATGGTAATTCTAGCCATATCACTTCTCTGGTTAATAATCCTTTCAAAATAACATAAATATTTATATGGATCAACCATATTTATCTAGCGGGATGATTATTTGTTTCACATGAATAAAACAAAGGTTTTCTTTGCGGAAACTCTTTAAGTTCTAAATTGAATTTATTTCTACGAACCGGACAACTGTTTTTGTTTTCGGTATGCAATTACTAATTGCTCTAAGGCAGTATCAAAATGATCATTCACCAACACAAAGTCATATTCACTCTGATAACGCATATCATCTTCTGCCTGCTGCATGCGCCGCTTAATGATAGCTGCATCATCACCTCTTTGCATTAAACGCTGTTCTAGCGCTTCGATGTTAGGGGGTAAGATAAAAACGCTCCAAACATGATCAAGCCGATTGCGAACAACCCTTGCTCCCTGCCAGTCAATTTCTAATATAACATCTTGCTGCTGACTTAATGCACTCACGGTGGCCGCGTCGCTACCATACCAGCATTCAAAAACCTGCTCTGATTCAATAAAGTCATTGTTTTTTTGCTTTTCCAGAAAAGCTTCATGGCTTACAAAGTGATAATCTTTACCATTAACCTCACCTGGCCGTGGGTTGCGCGTTGTATGGGAGACATTCACTGTTACCTCAGGGCATAGCTTTAAAAAAGCTTTCACTAATGAAGTTTTACCTGCACCGGATGGCGCACTTACTATAATAATCATCATCACTCCTTAACCTGTTTAGCATAGTTATTTTGATGGTTGATTGCAAGAATCGACAACCTTGACTTAGATTTCATGCTTGATACAATAAGCCAACTTTGACAGCAGAGGTTATTATGCGACCATCAAAACGTCAGCCTAACGAGTTGCGCCCCGTCACTATAGAGTGTCATGTTAACCGTTATGCCGAAGGCTCAGTTCTTTATAGCTCTGGGCATACTAAAGTACTTTGCACGGTAAGCGCTGTTGAAGGTGTCCCTCGATTTTTAAGAGATTCTCATCAAGGATGGCTGACAGCTGAGTATGGTATGCTTCCTAGATCTACGCACACCCGCATGGACAGAGAATCCGCTCGTGGCAAACAATCTGGCCGAACCATGGAAATCCAGAGACTGATAGGACGAAGTCTTCGAGCGATGGTTGATTTAAAAAAATTGGGACAATGGACTCTCATGGTTGATTGTGATGTTATTCAGGCAGATGGCGGCACTCGAACTGCTGCTATTAACGGTGGTGCATTGGCTTTGATTCTCGCCATTCAAAAATTACAATATGACAAAAAACTAATCGCTGACCCTTTATTAAGCCCTGTATCGGCTATTTCATGTGGTGTTGTCAATGGTCAAGTCATCACCGATTTAGATTATGATGAAGATAGTCAAGCACAAGCAGATATTAATGTTGTTAGAAATGAACATGGCCTTATCGAAGTGCAAGGCACCGCAGAGCAAGGCACAATGACTGACGAGCAGCTTCAACAAGCACTTAAATTAGCGCAAAACAGCATAGATGAGCTTTTGGAACTTCAAAAAAACCATATTTAACCAGCTTTTTTAGACTTTTTATCCTATAACTCCAAAGAAGGCAGTTATGGGTGTATTGTGAAAAGTGAAAATACTCAGTTATCAGGCAATCAAAAGATATATTCTGTTGGAAAAAACATATTCTCTTTTGAAAACATTGAAGAACGATATCTAGATATCGTGACAAACAGCAAGATATTGACTTCAACTGATTCAGATTTAGACTCAGGGTCAGACTCAGATTCAGAATCAACAACCTCTTATTCCTCAGATTCCTCAGATTCCTTAGAGTCCTTAGAGTCCTTAGAGTCCTCAATAGATCAAGATACTATTGATCTGACGTCAAGAGAACCACTTAATAACGCACAAAACAATTATCTAAAAGCATTACAAATGTGTTATACACTCAATAAAATTTTTGAAAACCAAAAGATCGATGAGCGTTATTTACCCGCGGACATTTTAACAAAATCAGCAATGACAGGCAAAGAACTCACCAATATAACCAAAGAAGTTAATGCCTTATGCAAAAAACATAGCATAAATTTTAAAGACATCAAAAAACCTCAACCAGAATTTAATATTCATGTTTTGGAAGATAAAACCTTTAATTATAACGGCCTTACAATAGACAATTATTGTGCCAAAACTGATTTCCAAGTGAGTGATTTAACATTTGATGAAAAAGTTACCGAAGAAGAAAAGACCCATTTTAAAAAGGGGTATAACGCAAATCATAAAAAACAGAATCTGTTTGGTAATACATGGCGATTTAAATATGATGATTTCACCTATTATTCACACTCTCACCCTTACAGTAATCGTAAAGGGGATAACACTTATTCATGGAATAGACTTCTGGTTTTTCTCACATTTATTCCGCCATTGGCCTTGATTACATTACCATTACTTTTCAGAGGGCCAAGTGAGAGAACACAAAAAAATGTAAACTGGAATATGGATCTACTCCACCAAACCATCAAATCTCTACCCGAAAATAAAGATAAAAATGTTTATAATATCACCATTAATTATACATCACCCAACGGTTATACCAAATTTGCTAAAGCAGATAATGAAATTGATTGGTGGAATGCTCAATGCAAACATTGGAAAAGTTCTCAAGGTGATAAAAATGAGTATTGCTTACTTAATATACCAATGAATGTTGGCGGCAAACTAACATTACCCAAGACGCAACAACACAATGATAAGGCTTTAGGGTTGATGATAAAAAATAAGTTCAATGATATTCTTGACATAAATACCGATAAACCTACTTTCACAGATATCCATAAAACTATTGATGCTAAAATAAAGGAAAATGTAAAAGAGATACGCAATTTCATCGATGATCTTCCAAACCCAACACAAAATAATCAGAATCTCAACTTATATCGCAAGCTCATCAACAATCTTAGAGAACCAAATGAAAATGGGTTCTACAATTATGGATACAATGCTATCGTGAAACATGATAGCATTATTGAAAAACTTATAGAAATACAAAAACTTTATCAATCATTTTCAAATCAACCTATCAAACATTTGCCTGCTGCACTGATTAAGTTTTCAAAAGCAATATCAAAGATAGATAAAAAAATGATGTTCGCTATTGATGGCCATTGTAAAAGTGGTAAAGACCGCGCCGGTATTGCAGCATTAAATGCCTTTCACACCATCATGAAAGAACAAAATAATATAAACGATGAACCACTGGAGAATATGATTCAAAATATAGACTTTGCTCCTTGGCGGTCTTCTGAATCTGCAGCTGGTCACAAAGGTTATAATATTATGATGCGTAACATGAATCAAAAAACCCCAGGTTATTGGAGCTTTTCATTTAAGGCACTAATTACATTATTCTTAATCACAGAATATATTCTTTTTACAATGATTGCTTTACCATTTATACCTATTGCTGGATTAGCACCGCTTGTGGCTCTTACAGCTCCTTTTATTCCTGTCATTGGCTTAACACTGGCGGCTGTAACGTTAATAACAATTGTAACGGCAGCAATATTTGCAAGAAATAACTACTTTAACGTTGATCAAAAAGTCGGCCCTGATTATGAACAAAAATCAAAGATGGGTGATGGTAAAATCCTCAACACAGATACAAAAAATTCTAACGCTGAAGATCCGCAAATGAGAGATGGAAATACACTCGATGGAGTGACCAAAAAAACCAACAACACATTAACCATAAACTATAAGGCCGATTACACTAAGTCACAAAATTTAAACCATGGAAATGATGATAGTAATAAAGAATATACGAGTGATGATGATAGTGATGACGGATATTATACTGCTAATAATTATGATGATGATAGTGACGTTGATAGTGACGATGAAGGATATCATACTGCTAATGATGATGATGGCCCTGGAATTCGCCGTTAAATCATTAAAATACTCACCAAAGACTTAACACAATGAATAAAAAAACCTCAACATAATCTTTATATTTTACCACAGTCTTTGAAGCAATTAGACTTCTCTTACCTGTTTCCTATTGAAGAAACAATATAAACAACTGAAAATGAAACAATTAAATAATCAATAGACATATAGAGTCATATATTTCTAGTTATTTACTGTTTATGAATCATAATCAAGATTGAATGACTCATATAAGCTACAACATAATCATTTTCTTAATCAATATCAGGAAAACATCGATTTATTCTTCGAAAGATCTGTGTAGTTATGAAAATTAGATGAATCATTTTTCTTCTGTTGACATCAATCATAATCCGATAACAGCTAAAATATAGTTATGTGGGCAATAAAACTGGATAGTTTTTTGATATAAAACTAAAATAACAATATTTTTCAACAAAAAAAGATAAAACAACACTACATAAGACATTGACAACCAGGCTTTTATCTTACACAATGTAGGTAATAAGGAGTACAATATGCAACTATTATATATACCAGGTTTCATGGCTTTTCTAGCGCTCATCTTACCTGAGAGGTATTTGGTTAACCAAACAGGTTTAACTCTTCTAATCCTATCATCACTTGCACTGTTTTGCTTAGGTGATTTAATTGAACTGCATTTCTTTATTTATATATTTAGTTTTCAAGCAGTCTTTGCTGGAGCCTTAATACTACCCATGACTATTCGATGGATAGATGATTATTGTAGCAAAAATACATCAATTGATTACAATGAACCACGAAGAATTATTTTTAAGCAAAAAAATTCTACAGACCCTTCCAAAGCAAAACAAAATATCGAAGGTTATAATTCTTGTGAAGACCATGATCAACTTAGATCACCTGATAGTAGTCCCACTAGTTCTATTCGTTCCTTTAGTCCTATTTCTCCTGATAATACTAGTAGAAAATTAAATTTTAATCTTGCACTTGCAGATAAATCCACACAAAAACCCTCCACACGCTCACCACAAACCGAAGATTTAAACTCCGATAATGAATTATCACAAACCGATGATTTAACCTCCAATAATGAATCATTAGAATACACACCCATAGGCACTAACACTTCAAGCCTCTTCAATAGTCTGCAAAGTCCAGCATTAATACCCCTAACATTGAATGAGGTATTATTTACAGAAAGTACCGGTGATCATGTTGTAACTAATGAAGAATTACCAGAATTATACAACACACCCATAGGCACTAACACTTCAAGCCTCTCCAATAGTCTGCAAAGTTCAGCATCAATATTTCCTAGCATAAGTCCATTTCCTGCATTTAATGAATCGTCATTTATAGGCATTAACGATGATCATGTTGTAACTGATGAAGAATTATACAACACACCCATAGAAACTAATACTTTAAGCTTCTTCAATAGTCTGCAAAGTCCAGCATCAACATCCCTCCCTAGCAGAAGTACTTCAAAATTATTGAATGAGGTATTATTTACAGGCAGTACCGATGATTATGTTGTTCCCAAAGAATTTACTCATCCAGTAAACTTAAACCTTACCCCAACTATTGGATCATCTTTAAGTGCTCAGAGTAGTGAATTACCCATGGATTCTCCTTTCTTCCGAAATAAGAAAAAAGAATATGAAGAAATAATATCTTATACTGGGGATGAGACAGTGAGTAATGAAATCATTGATGCACTATTTTCCATTAAGCGCTAAAATAATTTCTACGCAATTTCTGTCATCAAATGGACATTTTGAACACCCTCTTTTTGAACTACTGATAGCACTTTTGCTACAGACTCATAAGGTACTGCTTTATCTGCCTGAATAATAATATGAGGCTTCTTATCTATCGTATTTTTGAGGTGCAACGTCAGACTTGACAAATTCACTTTTTCTTTTATGTTAAGCTGATCTGATTTCGACCATGCCATTTCTCCTTTCTTATTGATCGTAATGGTCCAACCTTTTGGGGCGTTAGATACACCATTACCTTCTGTAGTGGGTAACTCAACCATCAACTCTTGTACCCAGGCTGAAGCACTTACCATAAAAACCAAAAGCAACACCAACAATACATCAACATATGGTACAATATTGATCTCAAAATGGCGACGAGGGCGTCTTTGAATACTCATGACTGATGGCGAATAAGGTAAACAAATTCTTGTCTAAAGACATCGTACTGCTCAAAAAGATGGTCTGCTCTTGCACTCAATCGATGGAAAGCAAACATTGCCGGTAGAGCAACACATAAACCTAAAGCTGTTGTCGCAAGGCTTTCAGCAATACCTGGTGCAATGGCTAGCAGTGATAGTGTTTGTCCTTGTGACATACCATGGAAGGCATGCATGATACCAACTACTGTTCCCAACAATCCGACAAAAGGTGCTGCACTTGCAAGACTACTTAACCAAGAAAGTTGCTTTTGCATGAGGCTCTCTTGCTTTTTTTGTGCAATAGTCATTGCTTGCTCTGCTGCTTCAGCTTGTTTGGCTGCTTGCAATAATGACTCATAGCCAGACCTAAATATAACATGAATGGATTCATGCGTATTACTTTTTTGGTATACTGTTGCTAATTGCTTTTCTCGCCAAAATAAGGACAAAAAACCTGCTAGTGAGCGTTCACGCTTTGCTAACTGTCGCCATTGGCTAATGAGAAATGACCATGAAGCCACACTCATCACACCAAGCAATAAAATCACACAAAATACCAGGCCCTGTGCATGTATTAATGCATCTAATATCATGATGCCCCCACTTGATCTGATGTCATCTGCCTCATGACATAAGGGAGTATACCACCATTTTGGTAATACAACCATTCGTCTTCAGTATCTAAACGCACCTGTAACTGAATACTTTGATCGCCAGCATCGGTATGAATAACACACTGTACATGCTGACTTGGACCAGATAATGACTCGATACCAAGAATACTGATGCGTTCATGTCCTTTTAAGGCTATTTGCTTAATATCACAACCCTCCATGAACTGACATGGCAAAACCCCCATCCCAATTAAGTTTGATCGGTGAATACGTTCAAAGCTTTCAGCAATAACAACACGCACACCAAGTAAATTAGTGCCTTTAGCAGCCCAATCACGAGATGACCCAGAACCATATTCTTTACCTGCAAAAACCACCATAGCATGATGCTCTTTTTGATAACGCTTAGCAGCCTCATAAATACTCATTCGCTCACCCGACGGCCAATGCACAGTAACACCACCCTCTTGATCTGGTGTTAACATATTCTTGATACGAATATTTGCAAATGTACCACGAGTCATCACTTCATGATTACCTCGTCGAGAACCATATGAGTTAAACTGATGAGGCTGAATATTCTCATCAATTAAATAACGTCCAGCTGGACTCTGAGTTGCAATAACACCAGCTGGTGAAATATGATCCGTGGTAATACTATCTGAGAACATAGCTAAAACATAGGCTTGATGGCAATCTTTTAATGGCTTTAAATCATGAGTCATATCCTTAAAAAATGGCGGGCTTTGGATATATGTTGATTTTGGTTGCCAAGCATATACATCACTGGACTCAGTGACTAATGATTGCCAATGATTGTTACCCTTGAAAACATCTTCATAGCCTGACACGTACATATCACGACTCATTAAAGCCTTTTGTTGTTGTATAGCTGCGGAACTTGGCCATAAATCCTTTAAGTAAACTGGTTTTGCATTGCGGTCCCAACCAATTGGCTCTCGTTCAAAGTCAATACCAATGCGGCCAACAATCGCATAAACAACCACCAATGGTGGTGACGCAAGCCAGTTGGTTTTAGTTAGAGGGTGAACGCGCCCCTCAAAATTACGATTCCCCGAGAGAACAGCGGCAGCATGAACCTGATGCTCCTCTATATCTCGTGCGATATCTTCTCTAAGCGGGCCAGAATTACCAATACAAGTTGTGCAGCCAAACCCTGTTAAATGAAAGCCTAAGGCTTCTAAATCACTCATTAACCCCATGGCTTTTAAATATTCTGGTGGAATTTGAGAGCCTGGTGCAAATGATGTTTTGACCCATGGCTTTGCAGAGAGGCCTCTTCGTTTTGCTGCACGAGCAACAAGACCTGCGGCAATTAGCATATCTGGATTTGAGGTATTGGTACAACTGGTAATACTTGCTATAACAACATCACCATGTTTCATCTGGCCGTTAGGCTCACTACTAGGACTCAAACGCTCAATGAATGCAGGCAAGTCTTTTAAAGGGACTCGGTCTTGTGGCCGCTTTGGCCCAGCAACACAAGGCTGAATCGATGCTATATCAAGCTCTATACATTGTGTATACCGCAACGTTTGACTGGGTTGATGCCACAAATGGTTATCCTGAGTATATTGACGAACACGCTCAACCTGAGCCTCCATACGTCCAGTTAGCATTAAATAATCCAATGTCTGCTCATCAACAGGGAAGAAGGCGCAAGTACTGCCCATCTCTGGTGACATATTTGCGATCGTTGCCCTTTCTTCTGCTGTAAGTCGAGTAACCCCAGGCCCAAAAAACTCAACAAACTTGCCGACCACCCCCATTTGTCTTAGTTGATGCGTTAAAGTTAATACGAGGTCAGTTGCAGTAACGCCCTCTTTCAATTGACCTGTCAATTGAACGCCAATTACATCTGGTATATTCATGGTAATTGGTTGACCAAGCATGACTGCTTCAGCTTCAATGCCACCTACACCCCAACCTAAAATACCAAGACCATTAATCATGGTGTTATGACTATCAGTGCCCACCAAACTATCAGGATATCTGATGACTTGACCTGATGCATCTTGTTGTTCAATAACAATCTCTGCCAGATATTCCAGATTGACTTGATGACAAATTCCTGTACCAGGTGGAACCACTCTAAATTGACTGAATGTCTCCTGACCCCACTTTAAAAATTGATATCGCTCTTGGTTTCGCTCAAATTCTAATGCTTGATTTTGAGCCAATGCTTGAGGAGATGCTGTCATATCATTGATGACCGAGTGATCAATAACCAAATCAACCTGACATTGTGGGTTGATCATTGTTGGATCTAAATCCCAAGCAACCATTGCATCTCGCATAGCTGCCAAATCAACAATCGCTGGCACACCGGTAAAATCTTGCATTAATACTCGATGAGGCATGAAATGAATGGTATGAGGTGCATGGCCATCATTAATCCAATCTTTAAAATATTGCACCCAAAGATCACTCTGATTAGGTTGTGTCCGACATAAATTCTCAAATAAAATTTTGAGTGTCACTGGTAATTGCTGTAACTCTTTATTCTCTTCAATCCTTTGTTTTAATGACATTAAGCCCCTCCTATTTAGCTAAATACCTTTGGTGTATCAGATCGTAATCCTTGTGTATAAAATGGCTTTCCTTTTTTGATCTGAAGTGCTAACATCTGATTTCCTTGCATTTTATGAGGGCTTGGAACCGCTGAACTGATTACATGCAACGTTTTTTTAGTTGATGATAGTGTTTGCATCGCCACCGCCGCTAACATCAATGTTGAAACAACAATCGATGACTGTTGCGTCAGCAAATGATGAACCGCAACACCATAAAGCATTAATGCAATTAATTGGTATAATCCTTTTGCTTCAGTTTTTAATAAACTTCGCTCTAAATAACGCTCAAAATCTGTTCCTACTCGACTATTGAAAATACAAAAAACTGCCAAAAAGAAAGTACCATAATAATAAAAACCTGATGATAATTGTAACACGATAGCTGCTAAAAAAGTTAACATAGATAGGCTCTTGACCCTATGAAAAAAGCGAGCACCTGACACATTTTGATGATTAGAATGACTGATTTTATTAATTTCCGCTGTACTCATCTTAGGTATAGCGGTTTGCTCAATAATTCTCTGAAAACCACTATTGTTAAATTGGCTAATTACATCCTTTAAGGCCTCTGCGTTCATAACTATTGATGTTGATCCTAGATGAGCAACGAGTGCTGCTACAATTTCTCGATCTGTAAAAAAATGTTTCAAGTATTTGATAACAGAAGTTAGGCTGCCTGATTTTAATGCCTGAAATAAAATAAGCGGATGATCAATCAAGCAATAACCCAGACGACCAAAATAATTTAACATGAAAAGTATATTTGTTTTTTCATACCGTTCAAACCACTGCCAGTTTTTTTTCACAATATTTAGTAAAAACCATTCAATTCTCATGAACATATTTGAATAGTGATTTTTATACAAATCAACCAATGCTTGACGCAAATTGTTTTGAGGATCATAAGGAAATAACTGGTGTGGATGGTCTTGATTACTCTTTTGTGTCACAATTGTTGCTTTAATTTTATCGACCAAGCTAGTATCTGCTTCTGTTATATAATCCCATATAGGCATTTTTAAATTAGCAACCCATTCTTTTTGATTATTTTTATCAAGCGGCATCCACATTGGCATACCAACCATACTTACATCCATAGGTTCTATGCATCCTACTTGATTCAGCAACCTTTTTTTTCTTTCCTCATTCTCATCATCCATCACTTCGGCATGCATCACTTCGTTAATGGTTCTCTGGTTGATAGGCTGACTCTCTTCTTGGCAAGCCAATATAACTTTGAAATCTTTTGGCCCTAAATACTGTATGAGCTCCTTGACTTGCGCATCATTATATTGGTGAATAAAAAAATACAGATAGAATATTGAGATATGTTTTTTTTCAACCGCCTTTAAAATCACATCAGCAGCTTTTTTGCAATCGTGAAAAACATAAACACACATTAATACAAAATATTTAACAGGATCTTTATCAGTTCTGTCACGCCAAAAATGTTTGGACTCTAGTATTGCTTCACTGGCAAGCCATTCTCTCAAAGAACTCATGAAATTATCAATATATTCATGATATAAGTCCTCTTTATCCAAGGTCTTTTTGAAATGATTAATCAAACGACGATAACGATAAATATTCTTTGCAGTCATTGCTTTGATATTACGCCATTGAATTTCATTTTGATCCAACGACCATAATGCAGCATAAATATTATCTTCAGACTGACCACTAGCTCCCGCTTGAGTAAAAAAGCCATCAGCCTTTTGATACCATGAGCGATCAATAATAGTGTCACTCACGTCCATAAAACCATAATTATGCTTAAAATCGTAATACCACAAATCAACATCAAGATTTGAGCATGCATTCAAATCAACTAGAGCTCCATTAGCTCTAGTTTGGTTTGCATCTGTAATGTAGTTATCAAGTTCTTTTGGATTTATAACCTTAAATCCCTCAAATGATTTACCTTTTAAATTTAATAACTTAAGGCCATGTTTCTTCCTGAATTCCTGAACGAGCTCGAACTTTGGCGATGAGCGCTTATCTTGAGCCGTACTGATGGGCACACCAACATCTACGCTCAAACCTTGATGAAAACCAGTGGCATTAAATGCAGATATTGATGGAGTGTCTTTGTCTTTAGGCATGATTTAGAAAGGGATATCATCCTCAGGTATTGGACTGGCATTTTGCGGCTCAGAAGGGGCTGAAGAACGATCTACGTTACTTTGCGGTGTTGCCATATTGTTTGAAGCTTCACCTCGAGCACCTAGCATTTTCATTTCATCAGCTAAAATTTCAGTAGTATAACGCTCCTGCTGGTTGGCATCAGTCCATTTCCTTGTTTGCAAACGCCCTTTAATGAATAGTTGAGAGCCTTTTTTTACGTATTGTGCGGTAATTTCTGCTAGTTTATTGAAGCATACAACACGATGCCACTCGGTGCGCTCTTGTGACTCACCTGTCTCCTTATCTCGCCAACGCTCACTAGTTGCCAAAGACATATTCGCAATTGCTTTACCATTAGATGTATATCGAACCTCAGGATCACGACCAACATTTCCCACGATGACAACCATATTTACAGACATATTGAACCTTTATTATTAACTCCATTTACAATATCATAAATTTACGAGAGGTCAAAGACTGTGTTAGGGTATTTCACAACCGTGAAACAGCACTGGTCATTAGATTCAGCAACCTTACATATTGCTGATAATCTTTTGCAAGCATCGAGTAAATACGATAGGTTGAGGCAGAGTAAGGTAACCTTTGTGCAACGCATTGATAACAGTGCTTGCCAGCCCTAATGTAATTCGTTTGTGGTCTGCCAATATTTAATCCTGATATTACCAAACAAGACTCTCCAATGGTCAGGATATCACTCATTGTCATCGCTGAGTAATGACTACAATACATAAATTTACTGTACGGTTTTAATGTTAAAAGCGCCTCATCCCTCTGATAACGCAGCAACACTTGACTTAGATATGCTTTAATATCTTGATCAATAACAAGATTAAACTGATGAACTGAATCATCAATCAGTTGACGCCAAACCTTTATTCCATCTATAAATTTTATCATAAACATTGTATAGCACAGAATTTTTTCAATGACATGATCTTTTTTTTGCGTTAAACTCAATTTGAGCAATGGAGTAAATATGCCACAATTTGATCTTAAAAGCGCCCATGAATATTGGTCTCAATTTCAAGACCCTTCTATCTACCAAGTTGTTTGCCTCATGGAGTCATCGGAAGATTGGACATTAGATGGTGATGCTGAACTTGAGGATGCTATTACAAGTCTTGGTTTAATACTTGATGACATGCCGCAAATGGAACTCCCCGATCTTAATAAATTTATTGAGATACTATGTTCAGTTAAATTGTCCAGAATGCTCCGTATCTTACAAGCCATTGATGTGTGCCATCCTGGTAGTGCATCCAAAGTCATCCAGCATGCTGAGCAAAACATGATGACTCACGATGGGTCTAGAATATTTTCTCGTCGAAACATCATTTTTGAGCGCCTTAGACTCATGTTCCGCATTGCTCAACCAGAACGCATGAAACTTCTCAAAAAATTATTGATCGAGGATTTATGAGATTATTGATTTTTTTCCTGGTCACACTTTCAACTTACGCTAGTGCAATTGACTGTTCAAAACCTAAAAGTGATTATCAAGAAAAATTATGTCATGCACATGAACTTGCGTATCAAGCAAAAACATCCTCCCAAACACCTTCAAAGTCTGCTATAACATCTGAAAAACAAAAACCATATAGCTTCGCAATCAAACCTAGTACTCAACCAGAACAAGTTTATAGACAACTCACTAAAAAAGAAAACCAATCTGATAAGACCCTAATATCAGGCTCAGTTGACAAGGCGCCACCGACAACTCATTATTCATCACACAAAACAACATCAAATAAAACGGTCATCACCCAGAAGAATACCTCCCCTCCTCTAAAACAGCAGCCAAATACCACAGGTAGAATAAGGATTTACTGATATGAAACGCCTCATTTTTTGTCTATTAATTGCACCACTTAGTCTTTTTAGCGATACTATAACAAAAGAAGACATAGTCAAAGCCATTAATAGTGCTGTAAGTTCAAATACAAACCAAAATAACCCTGGAACACAATCTTTATCAAGCACAGACTCAGATTTACAGCCTATTTTCTCATTACAGCAACAACTTGTACCCTTTCTGACGCCACTAGATATAATCAATAACAGCATACTATTGCCAAAACAAACCCCTGAAACGCCTGATTTAATCAAAAAGACTCAAAGCAACAAAAACCAGTTCTATCAAATTTATCAGAAAATAAGTTCATTTAGGCAAAAAATACAATCATGCAAAGCCAAGCCTAATCAAGATGAAAAAACATTAAGTGATTCCTGCCAAAACAATCTCAACCGTGAAAGAACAGCTTTATGTGGCAGTCAAAACCAACTAAAGGAGCTAAAAAATCTTTGCGACAAGAAAGGTATTTTACACAAAAAACTTACCAAGCCTGATCAAGTTTCCACACTTGATGTACAATTATCCAATCTTGCGCTTGTCGCCGCAGGTAAAGCTACAGAACAAACTATTAAAAAAAATAGAGACATCAAAGCCCCGAAGATCAGTGATGCCATGCAATTTCCACTCCCAAAAATGACATTAATGAGTATGCCTAAAAGCGAAACGAACGATAATGAACTCACCATCATCAATGCAGGAGATGAATACAAACTGACACTATCAAAAGATCGATTCAAGTCAAAAAACAAGAACATTAAGCTGTCCTTAACAAAGGATAAAGCTCAAAGCATAAAGAACTACAGAACCAGTACTCTTGATGCTATAAATGTAAGAAATGAACAATATGCCAATGCTTTGGCAATGTATTTACTCAAATCCATAATTCTTCATAAAGTTACCAAGGATATTGAACAACTATCTGAAAAAGGACCAGACCAACAACTGATCACAAAACGAATGAGTGACTCATGGCAACAAAAAATTGCTAATGAATCTAATACCGCTGAAGCCATGAAACAAAGCATTGCACTACTATCCGAACTTCGTTATGAACAGCTTCGTAGCTACCAGAACAATGAGCAACAATTAATCATTGCTGCCCTTAATCAAGTTGATGCAAACCAGGAACTACTTGCTCGCATCAACCAATCTGCTGGAACATTAGAACAAAAACACAGCAACCAAGCTGCTGGACAAAATACCTAAGGAATGACATCAATGCGCTACATCTCTATCATCCTTTTTGTAGTTTCTCTGCAAGCTCAACCTGTATTGTCGAACCCAGAATGCAGCATTGATCCAAATAATATGAAGCAAGCATTGCAGCAATTCCTCAATGCGTACTCTACAGAGAATACAAATACTACAAATAATCACAGTATTTCACCAATGATCCCTTTACATACAATTGCATCCATTGATCAACAATCATTCAACCAAACCATAGCCAATGCTAAACAGTTAAAGGAATTGAATATTTTTACAAAAACCATCAAACCAGCTGTTGAAAAATGTCTGGACTTTGATCACCCAGAAAAATGCATCAATAGAGAAAACTTTACTGTTGATAAATGCCAACAACACAATCTTAGTAAAGATGATCAAGAAAGTTGTAACTTAGTTCAAGCGATTAAACTACTGAAAGATAACCTTGGATTAATAACACGAACAAAAACATGTCTATTGGCAGACGTTGCTGACCAACCGTCCGTGCCCAAAAAAAATGCCCAAAAACCTAAAAAACCCAAAGGAACAGCTAAAACTTTTTCTTTGGACTATCATTTTCAGGGAACTAAATCCACCCCCCTTAAGTGCTATTATAAGCAAAAAGGTATGGGCTTTGATGCCATTAGCAACTACATTCGCATGATCATAAAAAACCATTGTCATCAAGATAGTGCTAATACCACCATCAAAGACTATTGTGCACATCTAATCAACAACCTTCTCATTCTTGATACAGCCCAAATAAGTCCTGCCAATAAAGCCGATCAATGGTATGAATACATGGACAGTTTGTCTGAAATTGCAAGCACCTATCAACAGTATTTCTATCAGCAGGTTGGCCAGCATATTTTTAACCAGATCAGTAATCAACTTCAACCTTCTCTGAGTCGTGATTTAAAACAACTCGATATGCAGCTAACACTGAATGCTTCTTCGGCATTGATGCAATTAAAGATTTTAGACAAAGAGTGTCCAAAACCAACAATTACATTAGCCAATGCAAATGCTGATTCAAAACCCAGTGATACTCTAGCATTTCTGTTCCCTCCACAACTTACCGCACTAAATTCACTTGCCACTGAAAAAAGTTCACCAGGACCCATGCTAGATGAATTCAACCGATTAGCCACTTCCTTTCTTGCTAGCGCACATTTTAACCATCAAGTTATTCAACACATAACCAACTCAAGAAGCCAGCAATACACAATGACATTGTTGTGTGACAACAAAACTCGCATAACAGCCAAGATTACACATCATGATTGGGTCATGCTATCAGCTTACTTAAGATCTACTCAACTATACCAAGATTATGTGACCTATCTCACAAATGAGCAACAGACGATTAATGAGTTTAACCATGCACTGGCTGAGTATCGCTATATGGCCAAGATCATTAGAGAACAGGAACAACTTCTAGCTCAATATAAAGCCTTTGACAACCAAATAACATTACTCAAAAACAATGATCATCTAAAAGATCTTAGCCAATCAGTTGATCATGGCATTATGAACTACATGACTGGCACAAAATTATCACACATACCACGCAGCAGAAGCACGACAACACAGCAGCCTAAAAGCCAAACCACAACCTTGAAAACCGATCAACCCAAAAATAAACATGATACAAACAAAGCAAATGATAGTGCTCATCAATTAACCAGTAATCCAATGAGCAAATCAAAATCCTATGATATGTAATCTTTTATTTCAGACCACCCAATAGATTGGTTTCGAGGATAAGAGACTGCTGTAGCACTTGCTAAATTTGCCCAAGAAAGTCGCTGCTTTATGGTTTGTTCATCCCCCCATAATGCTGCCATCATTGCCATTGAAGCATCTCCAGCTCCAGTAACGTCAACAACAGATTTAACCTTACTGGTTAAAGATATAACCTCATCATGTCCGTGCCATTGCATCCCATCTTTAGCTAAAGTAAGCCATACTAGTGGGATATGATAACGCTCCTTGAGATCGGGTATCATACTAATTGCTTCAGCCATACTTTTGGCATGACTCACCTTGAGTAACTCATCAGCATTGGGTTTGATCATAGTAGCACCTTCATATGAGACCCATGAAGCCTTTTTAGTATCCACAAAAACAGGACAACCTATCTTATTTGCCCAATTAATCCAAGCTTGATAATCATTAACGGTGCCCTTGTTATAATCGGCAATGATTAAAACATCACATTGAGGCATAATCGTTTGAGCTTCTAATAGTAATCGATTTTCTTTACCAGAAAGATCAACATCCTGATCAGCTCTTGATATCACTTCATCACCACTCATCATACGAGTTTTTACAATGGTTTTGTCTACTATTTGACCATGCCATTCAATACCATTTCGATGACATAATGTTTTGATACGCCGTCCAGCTAGATCTTGCCCAACACTTCCCATCAAATGGACTCGCATTCCTAATGCAGCAGCTTTAACCGCCACACTTGCACTGCCTCCAAGCTCATCAACAATACTATCAATAGAGACAATAGGTATATCTTTCTCGGATGCTTTACGGTTAATAGATCCAAGCCAATATCGATCTAACATGGCATCACCAACAACCATGACTGTGCGCTGCTTTGTATATTGTTGCAATGTCTTCAAAATAATTGGTCCTGCTCAGCTAATTTTAAATGTCGCATTGCCTCTTGGGTGGCAACACGTCCTCTTGATGTTCGCGCAATAAGACCTTGTTGAATTAAAAAAGGTTCAACAACATCTTCTAACGTGCCTTTCTCTTCACCAACCGAGGCACTTAAACTTTCAATGCCAACAGGCCCCTGTTGAAAGGTTGTAATAAGTGCCTCTAAATATCGACGATCTAAATCATCAAGACCGCGTTCATCAACAGCTAATGCATTTAAAGATTGATCAACTAAGTCTTCTGTTATTTCAGGCAAACCTGCCACATCCTTAAAATCTCTTACTCGCCTTAATAAGCGATTAGCAATTCTTGGAGTACCACGTGATCTGGCTGCAATGTGAAGCGCTGCTTGTTGCTGAATACCAATATTTAAAATGTTTGCAGATCTTAGAACAATCGATGCAAGATCTTCCTTTTGATAATAATCCAAACGTTGAATGATGCCAAAACGATCTCTTAGTGGGGCTGTTAACAACCCTGCACGAGTTGTAGCGCCAACCAATGTAAACGGTGGCAAACTGACTTTAACACTTCGTGCTGCTGGGCCCTCACCAATCATAATATCTAATTGATAATCTTCCATTGCAGGGTAAAGTATTTCCTCAACTTGAGCATTTAATCGGTGTATTTCGTCAATAAATAGAACATCATTGGGCTGTAAGTTAGTCAATAAAGCAGCAACATCACCAGCTTTATCCAACACAGGTCCAGATGTGACTTTAATGGTTGACCCCATTTCATTGGCAATAATATTAGCAAGTGTTGTTTTACCCAAACCAGGTGGACCAAATATTAGAACATGATCTAATGCTTCTTGCCGCTCTTTTGCAGCTTGAATAAAAACATTCATTTGTTTTTTAACACCTGACTGACCAATGTAATCTGCTAAGTTTAATGGTCGAATAGCGCGATCGTGAGCGCCATCTTCTAATTGTGAATTGCCCGCAATCAAACGATTATTATCTTCTGTCATGTCATCCTTATGGTGTTAATTGTTGTAAGGCTTGTCGTATCATGGTTTCAGTGTCACTGTCTTCAATACTTGACAATACCTGCATGGCTTGTTTCTGATGATAACCTAGTTTTAATAAAACTGACAGTACATCCTGACGATCATGCTGATCTCCGTTAGCAACCAAAGTGACAGGCACTTGCTCTGCCAGACCTTTTAACTCCACCAATAGCCGTTCAGCCATTTTTTTACCAACCCCTTTTGTTGCTTTAAATGCATTAGCATCTTGATGAAGCGCCGCATTTAGCAGATCATCAACACTCATAGAACCAAGAATGGCCATAGCAACTTTGGGACCTACACCTGAAATTTTGATTAAACGTTTAAATAAATCACGCTCTCGAATATGAAGAAAACCAAACAATAGCTGGTCATCCTCACGATAAATAGCTGCGGTGTGCAATACCACTTCATGATGTTGCGTGGTCAATTCTGCTAGATCGCGTGCATGCATTTCAACGCCATAGTGAATGCCTTGAACAAAAAGAATACAGTGATCATCATGGAGTGATAACACTCGCCCTGTAAGACCTACAATCATGCTAAACTCCATTGTTTTAAATGTGCGTGATTAGCATGACAAATCGCCATAGCTAATGCATCAGACTCATCAGAGACCCAATCTTTTTTATGGTTGACTAATAACTCAACGCATGACATCACCTGCTTTTTATCAGCATGACCATAACCAGATACAGCTTGCTTTATCAACCGCGGGGCATACTCTGAAACAGGAATACCTTGATGCTGGCAAGCCAATAATATCACGCCTCTTGCATGACCTAATTTTAATGCACTATTAGCATTTTTATGAACAAATAATGATTCCACAGCTGCATACTCAGGCTTAAATTCCTTCATTACTTGTGATAACTCCTCATAAAGTTTGGCCATTCTTATCGCAAAATCTGCATTAGGCAATCGAATAATGCCACTTCCACAATAATGAAACCGACCCTGTTCTTCTCGAAGAATGCCCCAACCTGTTACTCGTGACCCTGGATCAATACCGATGATACTCATATATTATCTTCATTCGGTAGCACAGCATTATGATACACTTCTTGAACATCATCACAATCTTCAAGCATATCTACTAGTCGCGTAATTTTTTCAGCAAGATCACTGTCAGCATTAACAGATGTACTTGCTACTTGAGTTAATTCTGACGATATAACCTCAAGAGATGCATCTTGACATAACGTGAGACATGCCTCTAATGCTTGGGTCGTGGCCTGTGTAGTAAGCAAACAATCTTGATCATATTGTTCAATATCACTCACATCATCAGATAAAACTGACTCCATAACTTGCTCATCAGAACAATTAGCAAGCCAAATATGACCTTTACGCTCAAATAAGTAGGCTACTGAGCCATCCGTACCAAGTGATCCACCGCATTTGCTAAATGCATGTCGCACCTCAGCCACAGTTCGATTACGATTATCTGTCAAACAGCTCACCATCATAGCAACACCACCAGGCCCATAGCCTTCATATATCACTGACTCTAACTGCTCCCCATCATCACCGCCAGCTCCTCGTGCAATAGCACGAGCAATATTATCTTTTGGCATATTGGCTTGTTGAGCTTTTGATATTGCTAAACGCAGTCCAGGATTATGCTCCAAGTCAGCACCACCCATTCGAGCTGCAGTTGTGATTTCTCGTATGATTTTGGTAAAAATCTTACCCCTCTTAGCATCCTGCTTACCCTTACGGTGCCTTATATTTGCCCATTTACTATGACCTGCCATCTTCTGCCTCATCACTAGCCCGCATTAAACCTAACTCATCAAGCTGCTGCTCAGAGACCCTACTGGGTGCTTGCGTTAGCAAACACGATGCAGTCTGTGTTTTAGGAAAAGCAATAACATCTCGTATACTATCAACACCAGATAATAACATCAAAAGCCGATCAATACCAAAAGCAATGCCACCATGAGGAGGTGTACCTAATTGCAAAGCTTTAAGCAAGTGACCAAACTGCCCTTCAGCTTCAACTGGCGTCATACCTAATAACGACAAGACTTTCATTTGGGTATCATGTTCATGAATACGAATCGATCCACCGGCAATTTCATGACCGTTGAGTACCAAATCATATGCATCCGTCAACCACTCTTCTGGCCTTTTCCCTTGCTCTATGTCAGCTTTTCTTGGTGCTGTAAAAGGGTGATGCATGGCACTGAGTGCACCTGAACCATCGACTTCAAACATTGGGAAATCAACCACCCAACATGCTGCCCAGTCCTTTGTATACAGTGATAAATCTTTTGCTAACTCATCTCTAAGTGCAGACATACTGTCATTGACTATAGTCTCATGGCCAGCCCCGAAGACAATTAAATCACCTGCCTTAGCTCCGACCCGCTCAACGACACTCATAGCATGATCACCTAAAAACTTTACGATTGGCGATTGTAAACCTTCTATATTTACATCATTCACTTTAATATAAGCCAAGCCTTTGGCACCAAATCGACTGACAAATTTTGTGTAATGATCGATTTGACTACGTGCAATACTTGCACCTGCAGGAATATTCATCGCGACTACACGGTGGTTATCTCGAACTGCTGGTTCCGAAAACACTTTAAAATCGATGTGTTGGCAAATATCTTCAATAGGAACCAATGTTAGAGGGTTTCTCAAATCAGGACGATCAACACCATAATCCCTCATCACATCATGATAGGCTAACACTGGAATTTTGGGTAAGCTTACATCAATCAATTTAAGCGCTTCTAGCAATAAGCGTTCCGCAACCGCCATCATATCCTCTGCATGGATAAATGACATCTCAATATCTAATTGTGTAAACTCAGGTTGCCGGTCAGCGCGCAAATCTTCATCACGGAAACAACGTGCAACTTGAAAATATCGATCAAAACCTGAGGTCATCAATAATTGTTTAAACACCTGAGGTGATTGAGGTAAAGCAAAACACTCGCCAGGAATGAGCCGACTTGGCACCAGATAATCTCTCGCACCCTCTGGAGTTGATTTAGTTAAAATAGGCGTTTCAATATCAATAAAGTTCTGATCAACTAACTGCTGCCTTAGCATATGTACAACTTTAGAGCGCAACCTTAATTGTTGCTGCATGTGTTCTCGACGTAAATCCAGATAACGGTATTTACCACGGACATCATCACTCACTTGAGCTGTATCAGAAATTTGAATTGGTAGTGGTAAGCAACTATTAAGAATAGTTACTTCAGATACAATAACTTCTATTTGACCAGAGCTCAGCCGCTCATTTACCGTTCCTTCTGGCCGGTGTTCAACCACACCTTGAATCGCTATGACCCACTCATTTCTTAATTGTTCGGCAATACTAAATGCTTGTTTATGCTCTGGTCTAATAACAACCTGTGTGATACCACTGACATCACGCAAGTCAATAAAAATGACTCCACCATGATCACGATGGTTGTTAACCCACCCGGCAAGGTGGACCGTCTGACCCAATAACTCTGTATTCATTTGTTTGCTTAAATGCTTTCGTAACATATTATTCCTCATCTAATGTGTCTTTTTGGGGACTAACAGTCCCAAGCGAAATGATGTATTTCAATGCCTCATCAACCGTAATATCCAATGGAATAAGATCTTCTGGTGGCACCAAAAGAATAAATCCTGATGTAGGATTGGGTGTTGTTGCCACAAATACACTTACAAAATTCTCTTGCTTATCATTAATTCTGAATGTTTTACTGGTGACAAACCCAATAGACCACATACCTCTTCTTGGGTATTCAACCTTAACCACCTCAGAGAATGATTTATTACCTGGCTTCATTAATACCTCAACAGTTTGTCTAATACCATGATAGATGGTATTAACCACTGGAATGTGAGCAATCATTTTATTCCAAGCGGACACCAAGCGTTTACCAAAAAAGTTTGCAATCAAAGCACCTGTGACCAGTACAACCAATGCTGCCAAAAATAAACCTAAACCTGGAAATGATAAGAAAGTTTCATTCAATAATGTTCCTTCTGAGTAAACCCCCAAATAAACAAACATTTTTAACAAATGATTGGGTAAATTATCAAACATCCCCATAACAAAGCGCACAATAACTAATGTGGAAGCAAACGGCACCCAAAATAATAATCCTGCAAACACTATTTTTTTTAACCATGCGAAATTCATAGTCCTCCTTCGTTTAACGATATAATGACGCTAAATTTGCACAAACTCAATTATTGTTTTCAGTTTTCCCCACCTCTTTCACTATTTTTTTAAAAATACACTTGATGTTGAGCCTACTCATCTCTAGACTGTGGCCATGAACGATCATACTTTATCCAACTATGTTGCTGAATCCATTAAAGCCTATTTAGACATTTGTGATGGCAACGTCAGTCAAGCGCTTCATGCTTATGTTATGGAGCATACTGAGCGGCTTTTACTTCAACAGGTTTTAGAGCACACAGAATTTAATCAAACCAGATCTGCTGAAATTTTAGGCATTAGTCGAGTAACACTTAAGAAAAAGCTAGTTAAATACCAGATACCCAACCATTAATAAACTGTTAATATTTGCTGGGTAAGATACCGACATGTTTAGATATGAAGCATTAAATTTTATCCGAAAAATTAAAACTTTTTTCTTAAGAAGCATCCCTCCCTATTTGAAAAAAACCATTTCCATAAAAAAGCTCAAGCTTGGTGGAAAGCAAATTCAAGCCATTGATGATATCACGCTGTATCATCGCTGCCATCAAGCGATTGCACTACTCCGCTCAACAGAAGAAGATTTTGATCTACAATACGAGACATCAGGGTTGAGTAAAATGCTCCATTCTTTTGAACAATTTTTGAGAAACTACCATCAAGTTGGCGACAACATCATTCATAAAAAGCAATATTCTGCAGATCTAATGGTACAAATCATTCATCACTCACAATCGGACGCTCCAAAAGAAAACACCCAAAACCTTTTAAATCAATTAAAAGCTTTGGGTGATTCTTCACTAATGCAAAAAGCTAAGATGCTTATGATTTCACCAGAAGATCATTCATAATCTTAATGAACTGATCGGGCTTTTCTAAGGTTTCCCCACTGAGCATCAAAGCTTGCATGTGCAACAGGGTCACACGCTGAGAAAACTCTGCATCTGATACTGTGCTTAATTGCTCAATTAAAGCGTGATCAACATTGACCTCAAAGATTGGCTTTGATTCTGGAACAGGCTGCCCTGCATCCTTTAACATTTTACGCAAGTGTGCACTGATATCATCTTTATCGCCAACAACACAACATGGTGAATCAGTCAATCGATTGGTTTGTCTCACATCTTTGACGCGATCGCCCAACTCGTTTTTTATACGTTCAATTAATGCTTGTTGCTGCTCTTTCTCTGCCTCAGTTACTTCTTTAGTTTCTTCTTCAGGTAGATCAGATTCACCCTGGGTAATATTGGCAAGTTTTTTACCTTGATATTCAGTGACCCGAGCCATCAACCACTCATCAACACGGTCAGACAACACAAGCACCTCAATACCTTGCTTTTTGTATGCTTCCATTACTGGACTATTCAATCCTGTTCGATGGGTGTCTGCAATAATGTAGTAAATTTTTTCCTGCTTTTCGGCCATATCTTTAATATACCCGTCTAATGATCGAGTTGGTTTAGAACCTTCAGATGTTGAGCTAGCAAAACGCAATAACCCCATAATGCGTTCCTGCTGAGCAAAATCTTCACCAGGACCTTCTTTTAAGACGGCGCCAAATGACTCATAAAAATCAGCATATTCCTCAGGCTTATCTTTCGCCATTTTTTCAAGCAAACTGAGTACTTTTTTCGTATTATTGCTTTTAATACTCTCAGTTACTTTATTTTGTTGAAGTAGCTCTCTAGAAACATTTAAAGGCAAATCATTTGAATCAACAATACCACGAACAAAACGCAAATATCCCGGAAGGAATACTTCAGCGTCATCCATAATAAACACACGCTGAACAAATAGCTTTAAGCCTCGCTTGGCATCCATTTGGTATAAATCCATTGGCGCTCTTTTAGGTAAATACAATAATGTTGTGAAGCTATATTTACCTTCAACGCGTTGATGAGTCCAATCTCTTGCTTCCTCAAAGTCATGACTAATGTGCTTATAGAATGCCTGATATTGCTCATCAGTAATGTCTTTCTTATCCGTAGTCCATAATGCTTTTGCTTGGTTGATGGTTTCCTCTTTGATGGTAACATCACCATTATCGTCTTTTTCTGAAACATTCATTAATACAGGATAAGCCAAATGATCAGAATATTTCGTAATGACCGTCCTTAATTTCCAGTCATTCAAATAATCTTTGAACTCATCTTTAATATGTAAAGTAATGCTGGTACCTCGCTCATCTCTATGAATAGGCGTAATGGTGTACTCACCTTGGCCCTTTGATTGCCACATTACTGCTTGTTCAGCCGAAAGATCAGCGCGCCTCGTTCTAACAGTTACTTCATCAGCAACAACAAAAGCAGAATAGAAACCTACACCAAACTGCCCGATAAGCTGTGATTGATCTTGTGACTGATTGCGTTTTAGTTCTTCCATAAAAGCTTTTGTACCTGAACGAGCAATTGTTCCAAGATGATCTGTGACCTCTTGCTCACTCATACCAATACCGTTATCTCTAATAACCAATAACTTTGATTCTTCATCAATTTCTACCGAAATCTTTAAATCAGGATCGTTAGCTAATAATTGATCATTTTCCAGTGATAAAAACCTTAGTTTATCATTAGCATCTGAGGCATTTGAAATTAATTCTCTGACAAAAGCATCAGGATTACTGTATAAATGACCAGCGATCAAATCAAATAACTGCTTTATCTCTGTTTTAAACTCATGCTTTTGAGTTGTTTTTTCTGACATCTTGCGTTCCTTAAAATTCAGTTACTTATTGATATGAGGATGATTATTGAAATTTCAAGGCTCTAATCTAAATTATTAAAAAAGTCGCCCAAATCAACTTTTTTTAATTTCATTAATTTTTTTAATTGTTTTAATGCTCTAATTTGCGTTTGTCTAACTCTTTCTCGCGTCATTTCTAATTCAATACCGACTTCTCTCAGTGTTTTAGCCACATGTCCCTGAAGACCAAAACGTTTAGATAAAACTAAACGCTCTATTTCTGTCAAACCGGAAAGGAAGGATTCTAATAGCTCAATGCCTTCAACTTCCATGGAACTTCCTTCAGGACAATATTGGTCATTGCCCACCAAATCGCCAAGTGTGCTGTTAGAGTCATCAAAGACTTGAAGGTCCAATGACAACGTATTGTGTTTATGCTCCAATATTTTTTGAATATCTTCGATAGGGCGATCTAACATCACCGCAATATCTTGTACATTACTTGATTCTTTTTCAGATTCTTTTGCCAATTTTACACCAGCTCGCAAATAAATATTCATCTCTTTAATCACGTGAACTGGCAACCTAATGGTTCTACTTTGGTTCATAATAGCACGCTCTATAGATTGTTTTATCCACCATGTTGCGTAGGTGGAAAACCTGAAGCCCTTTGTCGGCTCAAATTTGTCTAAAGCATACATTAGCCCTAAATTACCCTCTTCTATCAGATCTAAAAATGCCAAACCACGATCAAGATAATTCCTTGCAATTTTTACAACCAATCGTAAATTTGCTTCAACCAACTTCTTTCGGGTATCTTGACATTGATTTCTATGGTAAGCCATGAACAATTGCTGTTCTTCTTCATGGGTTAATACAGACTTATAACCAATCTCACGCAAATACATTTTGGTGGGATCACCATTAGCGATATCAAATACACTTTTATTTTCTTTGATATTTGAATCTTTTGACATAGAAAGAACCACTCCTTGGTATAATCTTTATCATACAAATAAGCTGTTGCTGAAGCAAGCTTTAAGCTAATATCTCTTCGTTTGTTGCACCAATATCTTGTCCTGTCAGCTGAAACACCTTCTCAGTGAAAAATTCATAGCCTCTTGATATGATCTCAGCTTTTTGAATCACACACTGTCCTGAAGCAACCAAACTAGCTAACCACATTGCTGCACCTGCTCGCAAGTCAGAAACTACCACTGAACAACCAGCCTCAAGCTGATCAACACCATTGACCACCGCATGCTCACCCATAACGGCAATCATTGCACCTAATTTTTTAAGTTCAAAGGCATGTGATAATCGATGTTCAAAAATAGTTTCATGAATGGTTGTCATGCCCTCTGAGACTGTAGCCAAAGCCATCCAAGGCGCTTGTAGGTCCGTTGGAAACCCAGGATAAGCACATGTTGTAATATCAACTGCCTTTGGACGTTTCCCTGCCATATCCAAAGTAAGCTGATTGAGTGATTGATTCACTTCAATGTTTGCACCGGCTTTTTTTAACTTCTCAATAACTGCCGTTAAATGTGATGCGATTACATTATTTAATGTTATACGTCCTCTTGTCATCGCTGCAGCAATCATGAAAGTACCGGCTTCAATGCGATCTGGCATTATTTTATGCTCAGCACCAGATAATGAAGAAACGCCTTTGATCGTAATAGTATCAGTTCCTGAACCCTCAATATCTGCACCCATTTTCGATAAAAGCAATGCTAAATCAATAATCTCAGGCTCACGTGCTGCATTGTATATTTTTGTTGTTCCTTTAGCCATACATGCAGCCATCATGACATTCTCGGTTCCAGTGACTGACACTTGATCAAAAACAATATCTGTTCCTACTAAACCTTGTTCAGCACTAATATGCAAACAGCCATCATGTTGGTTAATTTTAGCACCCATTTGCTCAAATGCTTTTAGATGCATATCAATAGGACGAGCGCCTATAGCGCAACCTCCTGGTGTACTTATGATAACCTCTCCCATTCTTGCAAGCAAAGGCCCCATAACTAAGATTGATGCTCTTATCTTTGCCATAAGCTCGTGATCTACTTGACAGGTTAACAAGGATTCAGAGGTTAATGTGAATGCACCTGACTCATCGTAACTTATTTTAGCACCCATCAAACTAATTATCTTCAGGATATTACTCACATCATCTAATTGAGGAAGATCTTTAAGTGTAATTGGTTGAGACGACATTAATGAGGCTGCTATTATGGGTAATGCAGCATTTTTGGCCCCGGAGATATCTACTTCTCCTTTCATTATAATTGGGCCTTGACAGAGATAGCGTTGCATAGCAACTCCTTTAAAACCATGCCTATCATAGGCATTATTTTCTTTTTTTGATACCCAAGACTTTAACTATATTCAAATAATCAATAAAATCATATAAATAGTCACTAACATTGAAAACCAATGCTACTCGTTCTTGACGACCTACTTTTCGCCAAGATAGTAACATAGCAATACCGACTGCATTTACAGCAGTCACAGCAGTACCATCAATGGTAATACGTTTGGATTGATCTTTTAAATGATGAAATAGTTGATCTAAATTTTTGATATCACTGATCTGGATATTTTGTGGCAATGCGATAACACTCATGGTGTACTCGGCTGGATATCTTCAAAAAAGTCACAATCTTGAGTTTTTTTTGTACATCTTTTAACAGCTTCAGTGATGGTAATTTTTTCCTGGATATCTTCAAAAAAGCCACAATCTTGAGGTTTTTTTGTACATCTTTTAACAGCTTCAGTGATGGTAATTTTTTCACCGTCTAGATTTTTAAAGAAATAATCATCTAGGCCATAGTCATAATCACCTGCGGATATTTTCTCAAAATGATATTTCATCTTACCATCATTTAAGAGATGAACTCCCAGTTTAATGGTTAGAAGTCCATTCTCAACGTTTACAACTCCATTAGGGTCAGTAAAATCATATTTGATTGTATATATTGCTGACACTTTATCAGACTTACTTCTACCTTGAAAACTCTTTCGCTCCATCTCATGAATTGTAAAATGACTATCGTTCCCAGCCCACTGAGTCTTTAAATAATTTTTAAGTTGATCTTGTGTATTGTTCTGATATGCTTCACGATCAAATGAAGCATTTTCAAAAAACTGCACATCTTCATGAATATTATCAATAATATGAATCAAAAACGCTTGATAATTTTTTTTGACTAAATAAGAATTTTGTATCTGGTCAAATGCGTCTCGTAACTCCTTATTTTTCAGATTTTGTCGCGCTAAGGCTACTGAAGAGTTCATCATCAAGCATGCGATTAATGAATGAACTAAAATCATTTTTCTTTTCATTGCTTACCTCCACCACCAATTGACTTGAATATTGATGTTAAATCCAAGCCTTTTGTTACCTCCATGATTGGGTTTAATGCTTTAATCTGTTCTTCTTTTAAGAGTGAACCGCTACTTAATTGTTCTTCTTTTCTCAGGCATCCTTCAGAATTAATGACTTCCAAAGATGCTTTACCCAATATAAGCTCTGGCTTTATTTCTATTTTCGTACAACTTTTTATATCTACTAAACCATTAAAAATGTTCATCTGAACTTTGATGTACTTATTAGTAATACAATTGCCATTACTATCTTCCTCACAATCCTCAGTGGGCTCATCGGTTAGTTCAATACTTGATATCTCACCAACAGCTAAACCTTTATACAGAACCATTGACCCTTCTATGAGTGAAGATGGTATTTGCTCTCTGGTAAAATAAAACTCTCTAAGACTTCCGTCATTGTCCTCATCAGGAACACCTAATGTTTGCCTTATTAATGTGCCAGCATGATCTAAAGCAGATGATAAACTTTCTTCCAGGCCTTTAACAGATGTCGTTTTAACCACAGTATCACCATGTTTCAAATACTCTTTTTGATCGGATAATTTAAACTCTAAATACTTTTGCCCCAACAGCCCCTCCGTTGCAATCGATAAAGAAGAACCTTTAGGCACTTTTAATTCCGGATCATGAATGGCAAATTCCACTCGAGCTTTTTGTGTTTCTTGATTCAAACTAATCGCTTTAACTCTGCCAACTAATACTCCAGAAATACGCACAGGATTTAATGGGACTAATCCAGCAACATCATCAAACTCTGCATATAAACTGTAATGTCTAGAGTTCAAAATAGGTTCTTGTGTTGTGATTGAATACGAGACAAACATCATCGCTGCTAAAGATACAATAATAAATAATCCAATCATTAAATTTTTAAGTTGTTCACTGCTCATGGTAACCAAACTCCTGTAATAATAGCTGTTACAATATAATCCAAAAGAAAAATAGTTCCTGCTGACACCACCACAGTCTTCGTTGAGGCTAAAGACAATGAAATAGGTGTAGGCCTCACATGAACGCCAAAGTAAAGCGCATAAGTCGCAATTACAATTGGAAACGTCAAGCCTTTAATAAACATCATTAATAAATCAAAACTAAAATACACAAACTCAGTCATCACGCTCCAATAATAACCAGCGTCAAGGTGTAAATTAATTGTTGAATAAAAATAAGCACCTAGCAAGCCTGTATAGGCAAAAATAGCCACTAACAGAGGAAATGAAATGATCATAGCCCAAAATCTTGGGAAATAAACGTAACGCCACACATCAACACCTATCATCTCTAAGCTGGTAATTTGATCAGAAACTTTCATTAAGCCTAACTCTGCGGTAATCGATGAAGCCGCCCGTCCAATAAACACTAAACCACCAACGACCGGCGCCATTTCTCGAAGAATACCATTCGCAATGTAACGACCAACTGCTTCTTGAGAATTAATATAAATCAAAGCCGCATAACTCAGCAAATTCAATACAAAACCTAGTGTTAACGCACTCAATATGACAATCGGCAAGGATAGTACGCCAACATAATACAGTTGCTTAATTAGCTCTCGCCAATCTCGCCAGCACTTTGGAAATGATAAAGCTGCCATCATCCCAAAACGGTAAATAGTGCCAAGTTTTTGAATATGAGTTATCATGAAAGACTCTCCTCAAAACTCTCTCCAGGATAATGAAAGGGTATTGGGCCATGATCATTGTCACCGATAAATTGTGCCAACCAAGGGTCATTAATAGCATCCATATCTTTAGGAGCACCCAAGAAAACCCACTTACCATCTGAGAGAACGCCAACCTTATTTGCCAACGTTATTGCTGTCTTGATATCATGCGTTACCATAAAACTGGTTGTACCTGGTGTCATCATTAATCGCTGCATTAATTTGACCAAAACTCTAACTGTTACTGGATCCTGCCCAACAAAAGGTTCATCATAAATAAGCATCTGAGGATCCAAGCATATTGCCCTGGCTAAAGCCACACGCCGACTCATACCACCAGATAACTCATGAGGTCGTAAGTGAGCAGCATTTCGTAAACCTACTTGCTCTAACTTTAAAAGCCCGTGCATCTCAACGATGCTTTTAGGTAGTTTATAATGATATCTGAGTGGGAACACCACATTATCAAGCACATTTAGACCATTAAATAATGCTCCAGCTTGGAACAAAAACCCCATTGACTGACGCATTGATGCCAGTTGCTTTTTATTGAGGTTACCAACATTCGATCCTCGATAATAAATATCTCCAGATGAGGGTTTTAAATGACCTGTTATCAAATGTAGCAGTGTGCTTTTACCTACACCGCTAGGTCCAAGTAAACAGAAAAAATCTCCACTTTTAACTTCAAGAGAAACATTATCAATAATCGTTCTTCCATGATACTTAAAAGTAACCTTATCGAGAATAATGACGTCCTGTGTGTCTTCCATTGCAAATCATTTTGACATTTGTTATAAATTTATCATAGTTCATTTATGTTGTACAGCCCATGAAAGTTAATCAATTGCTCTCTTCTGCTCAGAACGTTATCCAGTCTGAGGCTAATGCATTAATTAAATTATCTCAAACATTAGATGATCACTTTTCTGATGCCATTGAAACTATATTTCACACTCAAGGAAGAATTATTTTAATGGGCATGGGCAAATCAGGTCATATTGCTCGCAAAATTGCTTCTACACTATCTAGTACAGGCAGCCCATCTTTTTTTGTTCATCCTGGTGAAGCCACACATGGTGATTTAGGCATGATACAACCTAATGATACTGTCATTATTTTATCTAACTCTGGGCGAAGTGATGAGTTATCACTGATTTTACCTTACCTTAGAAAATTTAATATCCCTTTTATAGCCGTAACCAGTAACACAAAAAGCCCTCTTTCACTGCATGCCAAACATACACTGGCACTCCCGGAACTTCAAGAAGCTTGCACTTTGTCTTTAGCACCCACTACAAGCTCCACCATGATGCTCGCCCTAGGGGATGCCATAGCTGTAAGCCTGATGGAACAAAGAGCTTTTTCAAAACAAGATTTTGCCCTTAGACACCCATCGGGTCAACTTGGCCGCATCCTGACCACTACAATGAGTGATATTATGCGACCACTATCTGAATGCCCAGTTGTACAAACCTGCACACCTTTAAGTGAAGCACTGATTACAATGTCTTCAAAAAACATGGGCTGTATATTAGTGACATGTGGCGGCACCTACCCCAAATTAAAAGGCATTTTTACCGATGGTGATTTGCGTCGCTCCATTGAAAAATATGAAGATTGGCACAGCAAAAACATCGACACATTGATGTCAGTCGACCCCATTGTAGCACAAGCTAATGACCTTGCCTCACAAACACTAACCGATATGAAAACCCATAAAATTTCTGCATTACCTATCGTTTCAAGTGAAAACACCCTTCTCGGTATTTGTCATCTATTTGATTTCTATAATATGGATATTTATGAAAACGCTTTACAATAATTTTTTTATTATCGCTATCATTTTTTTGCTGGCCATTATCTACGCATTAAATCCTATCAAACCAACCATCAATGAATCCTTTGAGCAACCCATGACCATGAGTCAAATATCGGTGCTTCATAAAAACTTTGGTAAAAACACTCAGCTAACGATACATGCGGATACCTTTTCCCACAACTTCAAGGAAAAAACCACACTAATTAGCCCAGTTGAAGCCACGCTAATCCAAGACAAAACGACGTGGCACTTAAGTGCTGATCGAGCTACAGATTCTGAAACCAGCCTCATCCTTGAAGGTAACGTCAAAGCGGTCAACCATTTAGAACCTAACCCTTTTCGATTTCAAACACAACGTTTAATCATTGATAAAACAAAACAAAACGCCATCATTCCCTTACCCTTAATATTGACTAAGACCTATGGAAATAGGCACTGCCTCATTTCCAAAGCCTCTTCTGGTGAATACCAACTTGATGGCACAGTGCTCACGCTAAACCAACAATCACAAAAGCTACTTAATCACCCTTGCTCATTTAAAACCACCCACCAAAATGAGGTATAATGCGTTGTACTTTTTTTCTATTAAGCATAGCCATTATTCTTAATGGCTGTACGATCACGTCCAGTGATAGCCCTAATGACTATGACCCTTTTGAGTCTTACAATCGTAGCATTTTTAATTGGAACATATCTTTACTTGATTTAGATAATATGCCTCAAAAAAAACCATCAGTCATCCACAAGACTTTGGATAATTTTATCCACAATGTTTATGAACCAGTGAATGTGCTCCATGATTTACTTCAAGGCAATATAAGCTATGCTCTTAATGATGCCACTCGGTTTTTGGTCAACTCAACACTCGGACTAGCAGGTCTTTTGGACCCAGCAAGCACAATGACATTACCAAAACACCAACAAACTATGGGTAAAACGTTATATCGATGGGGCTTTAAGCATTCTCCTTTTATCATGTTACCATTGTTAGGGCCAAGCACCTTGCTTGATACATCCCACGTTATCGATGTTGGTCTGACACAATCCATGTATTATGCAGGCAATCCTTCTGATTATATCTATCCTGCTGCCAAAGCTGGACAACTTCTTACCTCACCACCACCGCCAAAAATAATCATTCAGACCCTCCTTTCTCAGGAAGATCCATATGTATTTATGCGTCAACATTACTTGAATAACCGACAAAAAGATTACGACAATGGTGATAACTTCACCCATGATCGAGAAAACATCCTTGAGTACTTATGACCTCTTTGCATATCGTTTTGTTTGAACCACAGATTCCACCTAACACAGGAAATATCATTCGATTAGCTGCCAATACAGGATGCCAATTACACCTCATACACCCTCTTGGCTTTTCTTGGGACACCAAAGCTCTTCGCCGTGCTGGATTGGACTATCATCAATTTGTCGATATCAAACACCATGATAATTTTCAGTTATTTCAACAACAACACCAGGGGCGCATCCTTGCCATTAGCACACAAGGTAAACAACACTATTCTGACATCGATTATCAAAACAATGATGCCCTACTTTTTGGTGCAGAAACCCATGGTCTAAGTGATGAGGCAAAACAGAATGCAAATCACCTACTGCGCATCCCAATGCTTCCCAACCAACGCAGTCTCAACCTCAGTAATAGTGTTGCTATCATTCTATATGAAGCGCTAAGACAATGTTGTTTTCCTAATCTAATTTAGATTTATAGCAATTTTAAATGCTATCCGGTAAGATGTCATTATTTCAGGAGAGACCGTGAAGCTAAAAGAGTATTTTTATGCATTAGGACTTAAGCCAAACATTAAGTTATGCCCATCATCCCTTGGTAAAGTTACTACCGATAGTGATTTAGACCTTGATTTTTACCATTGGGAAGAACCTGGGGTAAAACACCTATCAATTGACCAAACAGAAATTAATGAGCTCAAAAAGTTTATTTCTCCTGGAGATATTGCTATTGATATTGGTGCTTTTACTGGAGATAGCACTTTACCCATTGCCTTGGCATGCGGCCAAGAAGGCAAAGTATATGCCTTTGAACCCAATCCAATAACATTTCAGGTTCTTGCTAAAAATAGTCTTTTAAATAAAAATAAAACTAACATTATTCCCATACCCTTTGCCTGTACTAAAGAAAGCTCATCTAATTATTTCGGTTATTCAAACCAATATTTATGTAATGGTGGCAATCGTGAAAACCTTGGACATTTAAATGGCCATTTTTTTAGTGTTCCTGTCAATGGCGCTAATCCTATCTCAATTATATCATCATTTAGCCCCAATGATCTTGCAAAAGTTAAATACATCAAAATTGACACCGAAGGTCATGACTATGATGTTCTAAATATTTTAAAGGAATTAATCGATGCCCAATCTCCATTTATAAAATTTGAAATTGCAAAAAAAACAAGCACTGGCAAACGATCTAACATTAAGGACTTTTTTAGAAATCGCAATTATGATTTGACGATAGTGAGTTCAACTGGACAATTATTTACAAATCAACCAGTCAAGGCATCTGACTATTTTAGAAATGAAACCATTGATATATTTTGTGCTCCCAGAAAGATTACACAATAATATATTACAATCTATTCAATCCATTTGATGCTACATCCTAAACTTGGATATTGTTTTTTGATGGGCTCCCCCCCCATCAAGAGAGCATCCAGAGCCTTGGACAACTCTTCTCCATTAGGCGTTTCCCCATTGGCACTGCGATCAAAACAACCATGATACACCAAACTTTTTTGCTCATCATATACAAAAAACTCTGGTGTACATTTAGCTTGAAAAGCCTTGGCCATTAATTGATTTTCATCATAACAATATGAACAAGTGATGTCTTTTTCCTTGACTAAGGCCACCATATTATCAGGTGAATCTTGAGGATATCTTGCAATATCATTTGAAGATACCATCAAAAACCCAATATTCTTTTTTTGATATAGCTTAACCATATCAATCCAAGGTCGTAAAATCCTCTGAACATAGGGACAATGATTACACATAAAAGCAATGACTACTGGTTGACCATCAAATACACTTGAACTTACCCAGCGTTCTAACATAACATCCCAAACGGAAAAGTCTGGCATTAATGTCCCTATGAGCAAAGGCATGGTTGATTGAGGCATTAAGCACCACCTAACCAAACAGCTGTTTTATGTGCTAGAACAGCTGTTGATGCAAACATAATTGTACCCCAAATCATATCCACAACAACCATCTGCCAAGGCCATTGTTTAATAATCGCACCATTGGTTAGATCAAACACACCATAACTTACAAAGCCCAAAATGGCCGCATTCAATGCAATATGATAAACATCATGATGACCTCTTAATGCAAACCACCAAACACCAAACACCATGACACAATAAACGGCTATGGCATAACCCAACTGCATTGGGCTAGCCAACACATGTTTCAACCACTTTTGATACAAAGGCCAAGCAACCACAAAAATCCAAGTTAAATCAAATAGCAGCATCCAGCCAATTAATGCTAACAAACGCATTTTAAACTCCTTACATTGATTGATATCTGGGGCCACCGCCCCCTTCAGGTACACGCCATTGAATATTCAATGACGGATCTTTAATTGCACAGGCCTTACAGTGCAAACAATTTTGAGCATTAATATGAAGTTTTTTCTCTCCATTAAGCACTAAAATCTCATAAACATTAGCGGGACAATAGCGCGTTTCTGGTGACCCGTATTGATCATAATTTAATGATATAGGCTTACTAGGGTCCAATATGACCAGGTGACTTGGTTGCCCCTCAGTATGATTGGTATTGGACCATCGTAATACAGTTAATCGATCAAAAGTATAACGGCCATCAGGTTTAGGATATTGAATTTTTGGCATGGTATCTTTGGGTTTTGTTTGCAGATGATCTTCCCTTAAACCCAATGTCCAAGGCTCATATCCACGAGTAAGATAACTTACAAATCCCGCATTCAATAATCCCTTCCATAAACCACCATAAAATCCAGGTCTAATATTACGTGCTTTTTTAAGTGACTTCATCACGTCATCTTCACGCACCATCGCATCATAATCTTCATTGTTTAAAATGGCTTTAGCTGCTAAATGGCCCGTTCTTATTGCGTGATGACTACCTTTAATCTGTGCAATATTGACGAAACCAGCAGCACAGCCCACCAAGCAACCTCCTGGAAATGTAAGCTTTGGCACTGCTTGATAACCACCTTCATTGATAACTCTTGCGCCATAGCCCTGAACAGTGCCATTTGTAATTAGCTTGCTAATCTCTGGATGTGTTTTAAACTTCTGATACTCTTTAAAAGGATCTAACCAAGGGTTTTCATAATCTAAACCAACAATAAACCCAAGGGATAACCAGTCATCCCCCCAATGATACGCAAAACCGCCACCATATGTTTTTTGATCCATGGGCCATCCCATCGTATGGATAACATGCCCTGGTTGATGCTGCTCTTTGGGCAAGCGCCAAAGCTCTTTCATTCCCAGACCATAAGTTTGAGGCTGACAAGATGTGCGTAAATTAAAACGCTCTATCACTTCACTACTCAAAGAACCTTTTGCACCTTCTGCCAAAACAACATGATTAGCTAAAATACTCACACCAGCCTGATATCCAGGTCCTGGCTGCCCATTTTTTAAGCACCCCATTTCACCAGTTGTTATCCCAACAACACGTTGCTGCTTAACCACCAATGAAGCTCCTGAAAAGCCTGGATAGATATCAACCCCCAATTGTTCTGCATATGAACCCATCCACCGCACTAAAGAAGAAAGGCTAATAATATAATTGCCTTTATTATTGAGTGTTGGTGGAACTGGTAATGACCAATACGATTGTTTACCTAACCACCAAAAATGATCTTTCACCACTGGTGTATCTAAGGGCGCATGATGGTCGTCACCAAGTAATTCATTCAGGTAATGTGCATCAAAAACATTGCCTGATAAAATATGAGCTCCAAGTTCTGCACCTTTCTCAATGATCATTACATGGCAGTCTGGTTGACGTTTTTTCAAAGCAATGGCACAAGAGAGGCCAGCAGGACCAGCACCAACAATCAGCACATCACAAGTAAGTGTTTGTTCATCCATTAGGGCAGTATACGTGAGTTCTAATAAGATTGCACCCTTAGTTAGACTTGTCTTTACAGGATAGACATTATAACATATAAACAATTGAAAATGGATCATCATGAAACCCAAAAAAATTCTTATTCCTTGCAAAATGTGCATTGATTATAACGTCGCAATACGCATTAAACCTGATGGAAGCGGCATCAATACAGATCAAGTAAAAATGTCCATGAATCCCTTTGATGCTATTGCTGTTGAGGCAGCTGTGCAATTAAACGAACAAGGTATTGTTGATGATATTTGTTTGATTCATATCGGACCTAAAGAATCTGAGGCGATGTTGCGCTACGGACTGGCTTTAGGTGCCCATCGTGCTATTCATATTGAGTCAGAAGCCATGCCAGAACCCTTTCATGTGGCACAAATAATTAAATCTTATGCATCACATTATGATTGCATTTTAATGGGGAAATTAGCCATTGACGGCGATCATAGTCAAGTAGGTTCATTGCTTGCAGGCATGCTCGAATGGCCACAAGCAACTTGCGCCTCTAACATAGATTTTCGTGATGATCATGCAATCATTGAATGTGAAGTTGACAGTGGTATTCAAGTTAAAAAAACCTTGCTTCCAGCTGTAATCACAACAGATCTTCGACTGAATGAGCCTCGCTATGCCACATTACCTAATATCATGAAAGCTAGGCAAAAACCGATTGAAAGATTTCCCATATCACAGTTGAGTCATTCTTTAGAACAGCACACAATAATCACTTACACCGGGGAGCCTCAAACCAGAAAACCTGGTGTTATTGCTCAAGATTGGCAACAATTTTTAAGCTTACTCAAGGAGCATGGCTTATGAAAACATTAATGGTGACACACCCTCAATGCGATATAAGTAGTTTAAAAAAACTCGTTAGCGCTCTTAAGCCACAATCATCTCATCTTGATGCGATCGTTTTAGCTGAACAAAATCATACTGATGTTGCTACATCACTGAGTTCATGCCACCCCATAAAGCACATTGAATGCATCACAAACACAACAAATCACCTCACTCCTGAATGGGCTGCTGATTGCCTCAAACTCTATATATCTCAATATGATCGAATCGCAATGATTTCAGATGCTTTTGGCAAACAAACCATACCACGACTCGGAGGTATATGCCAAATCGCACCCATCACTGAAGTGATCGAATGCATTGATGAAAGAACTTTTAAAAGACCAATCTATGCTGGTGATGCGATTGAAACCATCCAACTGACCAAAACACAACCTCAATTATTGACCTTTAGAATAGCGGCCATTGATGATTGTACCAGCAAACAATCACCCATAAATATTGCTTTTAAGGAACATTCTTATAATCACCAAAGCGAAATTATTTCTGAAACTGCCATTGATAAACTCAAACCTGAGCTCAGTAGTGCTTCATGTGTGGTTTCTGGTGGACGAGGTTTGGGTTCTAAAGAAGGCTTTGCAACCATCATTCCACTAGCTAATCGGCTGGGAGCTGCTGTTGGCGCATCTCGTGCAGCCGTTGATCTTGACTATACCACCAATGACCATCAAGTTGGACAAACAGGTAAAATCATCGCCCCAAATCACTACATTGCCCTTGGTATATCAGGTGCAGTACAGCATTTAGCTGGCATGAAAGATAGTCGCTGCATAATTGCCATAAATACAGATCCTGACGCGCCTATTTTTCAATATGCCGATATCGGCCTGGTTGCTGATGTTCATGATATTATCCCAAAATGGATTGATTTCTTAAAAGAATAATCACATTAATTGTCCGAACCTTTATGCTGTGTTAATTTAGTATAATGGTCACTAAAATAACAATCGATGTATTCATGGCTTGGTTTGCCACAGCTTATCAATGTCTAATATTAACATCATCTATTCAAGCCTCAATAGCATTAGCCACCTTGCTCTATACCTATTTTTGTATACGCATTTTTATGGTTTTAACTTTTGGCAAATACGATACAAACTCCCTCAAATTTATTTTACCATACTGCGGCATATTGATATTAATACCATGGCTAAGTCAAAATATCCCACTGCTTGCTTTGTTAATTTTGAATGCAATCACCTTAACGTATTTATACTTTGATACAAGCATCTTAAATACACATCATACAGGTCAATTAGCTCTTAGCTGGCGAATAAAGCATCTTATTGATCGACAATCAGCAATGAAACAATGCCATCATTATTTCTCAATGATTAAACCCATGCACGAACACCCCGTTTTAAAATACTTATATCATTTGGTGCCAGATTTTAGAGCACTTATTGTCATACCGCTAGATTATGATAGAACAGATTTTTGGAAACAAAAAGATAACCAGAATAATAATGTCTTTCATTGCTTAAGCAAATTATCCTCAGAAAAACCAAAAGATTACTTATCTATCAAATTATTTCTGGATGAGACATTTCCTCAACACAAAGAATTATTCAGTCAACTGTGCCAAGCGACTAATGATGATCACCAGAAGCCACTACTACCCCTAAAAATCTTAACGCCCAATCAACATCAATCCAAATCAAACAAACCTATAGATAACCACTCTAATAAACGATACTTGGAAAAAACATTCCCTCAGCATAAAAAATTATTCAGCAAACTCTCTGACATCAAAGATGACAAACTTCAGCCTTCATCAGATCTAACAAGAACACCATCTGCTCAAAATAAAAGCTTATTAGTTAACTCAGAAACCTCCCACGAGGTCGTAAAACCAGCCCAACCCACAAGCATAATTAAAACCGAAAATATTATTAATAAAGCAAATTGCCTAATGCATAATCAACACGATAAAAACCCACACCCCAGCAAAGAAAAAGATGACATTCAATATATGATTGATATGGTCAACGATACAATCAATTTTAGCGAATCTTTTTTCTCATCGATAGAGTGCTCATCTAACCCTTTAAAATTTGCAATCGATGAAGATGACAATGATCTATCTGAGGCCTATCAGTTATTAAAAAACGATCCTGACTTTATCAATAAGGTTTTTTACGATGATGGTAAAGAAACAACACCATTACATTATGCAATTAAACATAAAAAATATCATCTGATTGATTATTTTATTCAACGCAATGCGAACACTAATATTTGGGATGGTGATTCTAAATACCCCCACGAATTACTCCAAGATTGGGAGAATGAAAATCTAGCCGAACAACTCTATTCCTCACCACTACATAAAGCTATCACTAATGACAAAGAAGAGATTGCCATCAGGTTGATTAAAAAAAATCAATTTTTATTCAATCTTAACCATAACGGCCTTACTCCTCTTCAACTTGCAGAAAAACTTAATAAGAATCGATTAATACAAGAAATCAAAGAGCAGTTATCTGAAATATCAAAAACAACTGAAGAACCCCATAGCATTGATTATATTTGACAAAAAAATAAAAATGAATATAATATAGCCAATTATTACGAAAAAAATCATGAAAAAAACATATAAAATAATACTTATCCTACTTTGCTTTGTACAACCCTTTATTGGTATTCCCGCCTTCATTTATATCTATTGGAAACTTCATCAAAATCTCAAATTTGTGAGATCTGTCTTGGCAACCAACGAACCTTATGATGCATCAAAAGCAAATGATGCCATGAAAAATATTATTAAGTTTGCTAAACATGGCCATAAAAAATCCATCAAATGCTGTAACTATTATTATTTTCAAATCATGAACAATAAACTAACACAACCTATTTTTCTCTTTGAGAATGATGTGGAAGACATTAAAAACTTATATTATCAATCTACCCCCTTTGATAAAAAAACCAGTCTATTTGATTACATTAAACCTGATTGTCCAACTGAAATATGCTCTGGTGATCATTTAACTTGGATTGTTGTACCGAATGCGACACCTGAGGCAATTAAGTCTGCTCTTGGATGGAATAAACTAGGTGATTGTAATTGGCATGGTTTATCTGAGTGCCTTAGTTGGATTGATTTCCCATTTACTTATTTTGAAGATGAAATATCAGGAGAAAGGATTCATAAATCACACTTCAAAAAATTAAAAGAATATGGACGATCTGGGCTTTTTATTTCACCGAGCATCAATAATTCATGTTTAATCATTGATTTCCAGGATATTCTGGGCCATCATCACCAATTAGAAAATCATCTTATGGAACACTTAAGCCACATATTTGGTAAAGCTACGTTATTCATAAAAGATGAACGAGTAGATGAGATCTGGTATAGCATATTTGAACGTGGCATCTGCACCCGAAAAACACAATGGTGTACTTTCTCAAACAACGTTAAAACCACAGGCCAACTGACCTCAGAGGAAAAAAAATGTGGCATGCAACAAATATCTACCAAAGAAGCAATTGTTCCTCAATTAGATGACGAAGAAAACAATAGCTACAAAGCTGTTTTTGATGACTTTGCAGAGCAATTTGGTCCACATCCTACTCGCCTCAATAAGCATAGCATAGATCCTAGTTTGGGTATCATCCTGCAAATGCCTGAAATAAAGAATGATGTTGACCAAAATAACCATGAAGATTAATACCATCAGTGCGTAATATTGGTTGGAATATTTGACAAACTAGTTGATGATACCTAGGATAAAGAAATGTTCCGTTATGAAATTTTATCACCCATTAATAAGAGCCTTGAGCACGAGCTACGTCAACAAGTCACCTACCTCAAACAGTGCGCAACAAAAACATTAGTGGCTACACCAAATGCTCTGAATGTTTTCTTTGACAAACACAATTTGGCTTATGCAAAAATTGAAACACCTTTATGGCTTACTCAATATACGCTTCCTAAAAGTGATATTGATATAAGTATGATACTAGGCCCATGTGGCTTTGAAAGTAGAGATATGACTCTTGAAGTCGCAGCCTTTCTACATGACAATAATTTAAAAACACTTCGAGGTGGTTGTTTCAAACCCAGAACTTCACCATACTCATTTCAAGGTTATGGTTATCAAGCCTTGCCATGGCTAGTCGATGCCAAAGAACGCTACGGACTTCATGTTGTTAGTGAAATTACCGACATTCAACAACTTCAAGCCACTCAGCATGTCTTTGATGTGATTCAAATTGGCAGCCGGAATATGAGCTCTTTTGCTCTAATTCAAGCAGCAGCTCAGCAACAAAAACCTATTATTCTGAAAAGAGGTTTCAGTGCTACTTACAAAGAATGGTTATTGGCAGCAGAATATGCTCTTCTTTACGGCGCAACAGAAGTTATTTTATGCGAGAGAGGCATTAGAAGCTTTGAGCCGAGTACTCGATTTACTTTTGACATATGCGCAATCCCCAGCATACAAGAGCAATCATCTCTGCGTATTATCGCTGACCCATCTCACGCTTGTGGACACAAACATTTAATTCCATCTGTCAGCCGTGCCGCCTTAGCCGCCGGTGCTGATGGCCTCATGATTGAAATGCATCCTAACCCTAAAGCTGCACTCAGTGATGCCGATCAAGCACTTAACCCCAAAGAAATGCAATATCTTCTGAACACTTTAAAACCCGGAGTAACTCATGATTAAAACTGTAGCAATTACTGGTGGCAGCGGTTATATTGCCTTATGGGTTGTCCAATATTGTTTGGAACAAAACCTCGTTGTTCATGCGACTGTTCGTGATCTCACAAATCCAGAAAAATTAGAAGGATTAAAAACGTTACAAACTCGATTTCCTAAACAACTTCACCTATTTCAGGCTGATTTGCTAAAACAAGGAAGCTTCGATGCTGCGTTTCATGGTGTTGATGCTGTGATACATACAGCTTCGCCCGTTGACCTGACCAGCAAGGATCCAGAAACTGATCTTATGAAACCAGCAGTCGATGGAACTCAAAATGTATTTTCTTCCATTATAAAAAACCCCAGCATTAAAAAATGTGTTATGACATCTAGCATCGCTGCAATTCGAAGCTCCCACTCGTCTAAGCCTGTGCTAACCGAAGAAGATTGGAATGATGATCAAGAACCTTGCTATGCTACCAGCAAAGCCAAAGCAGAACGTTTAGCTTGGTCTCTTGCCAAGAAACATCATATCAATTTAATCACCATAAACCCAAGTGTTGTTCTTGGACCGTCGCTATCATCTCGGGTAGATGCCTCAAGCCATCAACTCATCGCACCACTACTGAATGGACAGTTTAAATGGGGCATTGTTAACATGACATTCAACGTTGTTGATGTGCGTGAAGTAGCTTTAGCACATATCAATGCTTTATTTGATGATAATGCAAAAGGAAGATATATTCTTGCCAGTGGCCAGTTAACATCATGGCAAGCGGCTAAATATCTAAAAAAGCACCTTAAACATCATCATTTACCGCGTTTTGTATTACCTAATTGGCTTGTCATAGCTGTTGGACCACTTATAACTGGCATCTCTCGTGACGTTATAAGACGCTATCTATCGTCAACGGCTGATTATGACGCGTCCAAAAGCGTCTCATCTCTTAACATCAATTACCGTTCTCCTGAACAATCTTTATTAGATCATGCACAATGCCTTCTTCAAATACTGCCCGAATCCTTCAAATAGATACATGTCTTAGACAATTAAGCACTCAGAAAAAGATTCAGTGGCACGAGCTGAATCTTAATCCCAGTGAATTACTACCACTGCTAGATGACTTTGGTTTAGTCTACGTATCCAATAAAGACAACCTACTGCTTTTGGGAATCAAGAACGCCAACGACCCAACATTAGTTGATCCGCTAGATTTCATGGATATGAGCCCCCGCCTGAACACACTACCTCAATTAAATAAACTTTTTTTCTATTATACTGATTCAACAATCAATCAAACCTCAATGATAGTAGCCCCTGGTATTTGTTGTGCAGAATATCAAAGTTTGGGACAGGGGCAACGAGGCAATAACTGGGTATCAACTTTTGCTGATAACCTCCTCTGCACTCTAAAACTACCCAAGACACACCAACCACAACTATTAACTCGACATGTCGCCCTGGTTATGTGCCAAACATTATCAACCTTATTTCCCAATATTTGCTTTCGCATTAAATACCCCAATGATTTATTTGTGGATGGTTATAAAATAGCAGGCATCTTAGTACATCTTAAAGAAGATCATGTCTTGATAAGCTTTGGCCTTAATGTCAATATGCTCGATGCTGCTATTGATCAACCTTGGACCAGCTTGCGTCGATTAACTGGCACTCGGCATAACAGGGGCTTACTACTTGACCATTTAGCACATGAACTTACCCAGCAATTACACCTAAAAACGCTTGATTTCAAAACCCTTAACTCTTATGATATGTGCATGAATAAACCAGTTTATATCACTAAAAGCCCTGAAGAAATTGGCATTGGCAAAGGTTTTATTTCACGTGGAACTTATCTGATACAATTTCCGAGAGGCTTCTATGAATTGACACCAAATGACCGCTTGAGAATCTTAACATGACCCTTAAACACTATCAAAAAAGCCCTGATGCTATTAAGTTAATGCGTGAAGCATGCCAAATGGCTGCTGATGTATTGGTTATGATCGAACCGCATATAAAACCTGGAGTTACCACGCTTGAATTAAATGATTTATGCCATGATTACATGGTTAATACACTTAACGTTATTCCTGCACCTCTCAACTACAAGGGTTTTCCTAAATCGATTTGCACATCGGTAAATCATGTCATCTGTCATGGCATCCCTAATGAAAAGCCCCTAAAAGATGGCGACATTCTCAATATTGATGTTACTGTCATTCATCAAGGTTATCACGGCGATACTTCAAGAATGTTTGCTGTAGGGAAGCCCAGCATTAAAGCAAAGCGATTAATGAACGTAGCTCAAGAATCATTATACCTCGGTATACAAATGGTTAAACCTGGTGCCTCTTTAAGAGCAATAGGTGCAGCTATTGAGCGCTATGCATCAAAATTCAATTACAGCTCTGTGCATGAATACTGTGGCCATGGCATTGGCACTTCATTTCATGAGTCAGGCTTTCAAGTTCTTCATTATAATGCAATTGAATCCCCTGATCACAAGCTTCTCCCTGGGCTAACCTTCACGATTGAACCGATGATCAATGGTGGCAAACGGTTTGTTAGAAATCATTCCGATGGTTGGACTGTATCTACCAAAGATAGGTCACTCTCCTGCCAATGGGAGCATACACTTTTAGTGACTGATACTGGTGTTGAAATACTAACCCTTAGGCCTGATGAAGATATAAATCACATCATGTCAACCAAGAGATCTTGAATATGTCATCCATCGTTTTTGCAACCCACAATTTGGGCAAGCTTAATGAAGCACGAAACATATTAACCCAATTTGATATTGTAGATACCCAAAAACTCAATATTCCTGATGTTGCTGAAACAGGATCAACCTATGTTGAAAACGCCCTCATTAAAGCAAAAAATGCATGTCAATTTACATCATTACCTGTATTTGCAGATGACTCAGGTCTAGAAATAGATGCACTGGATGGTCGCCCTGGCCTATATTCAGCTCGCTACATTAAAGCCAATGACTTTGATGCCAATATTGCTGGCATTCTTGAGGAAATGAAAGACATACCATGGGCCAAGCGAACCGCAAGATTTCGCTCTGTTGTTGTCTATTTAAGGCACCTTAAAGATCCTGCACCTGTTATTGTTGAAGCTACTTGGTCTGGTATAATCACTGAAGAGCATCACCAAAAGACTCACGGGTTTGGTTATGATCCTATTTTCTGGCTAACAGAACATCAAATGACGGCAAGTGAGATGCACCCAGATACAAAGAACAAACTATCTCATAGGGGCCAAGTTCTCAAAAAACTTGCTCAAAAATTAAATGATGTAAGGGCTTAAGTCCTCTTGATCAGCAACCCGTTTATTTAACTGATACATCATAGCACCATGCTCAAAAATATTGACCGACCTAATCGGCGCTTTACTAAACGACTCAACTTTTGAATGATTAAAAATATTAGCGTAGAATTTGTAAGATGGTAGCAACTTTGCGTGACTATCGTCATAGGATCGCAACCAAATGTTTGCTGAATGCAGGTGTGATGCATCTAACTGACTATGGCCATCCATATGAACATAGAACTGATCAACAATTCCACGCAATGACATCTCACCAGCATGAAGCTCAAGCTCCACCTTCGGCGAATCTATAAAAGAGAGATATGTCTTTGCCGGTTTATTTTGTGTAATCTTAGATACGCCTACCATACCAGTGAGCGTTACACGCTTATCGGTATCAATGACCAAATCCAAGTGGTCAAAAACAACGTTCTCGCCCGTTATAAAGCCATGATCTCTCAGTTCAACACGATCAATGGCTAAATCATGCACATTAAGTGTAACCCGCCCATCTAATTGAGCATCTGAGGAAGCATAAACATCGATGACCTCAGCGTTAGTTTTAACGCTTACTCGATTGGAATGGGATACAACTATGTCTTTTTGCTCAGCATTATCAATGACCAGAACATGAGCATATCCATGAACTTTCAATGTAACGGAAAAACCCAATACAGGTGCACACAACAACAAGGTAAAGCCCCTAACCCACTTATTGATCATGATTGACCTCCATATCAATTTCAACCCTGCGATTCATTGAGCTACCTTTCGTGGTTGCGTTTGATGCAACCGGCACAGCATCTTCCATTCCCTGATAATACAACAATGATTTAGGCACGCCCATCGCCCACAAAGTACTGGCTAAAACTTCCGCTTGAATCTGTGTTTGTGTATCGTTTTGGGCCCAGTTCATCTTTTTGATTGCATCTGTATGTACTTTAACCACCAATTTCATATCAGGATTAGCCTTATGGAGCGCCACTACCTCACGAAGCACATCAATATGTTCACGATTAATTTTATGAGAGTGTGGTAAAAATAATTGCTCTGTAGGAATAATGATTTTATTACGCTCTGGACGGTATAATAACTTGAACGTATTATCCTGTGCATAAATATTTTTCTGATAAGTAACACCTTCTTCAGTTAGTAAGCTTTCAGCTGATTGACAACCTACTAATAAAACGATGGCTAAGCTTAATCCACTTAACCCAAACATTGATCGTTTATACATGCAACACTCCTTGACGCTACTTTAGTGTAGCTGACATCCCTTCAAGACTCAACCGCTAGTTACCCTAAACGCCACGCTGTTATGATATAATATCACTTTGCTCTTTCGGTAGATATAAATCTCCAGTAATACCGCAACCAGAACATCCTAAAACAATGATTAATGTCACCCAATATCTCATCATTATTCTCTCCATGCATTCATAGTATCTATCTCCCATGAGGCTAATGTCATACGATCATTTCCTCTCTCATCAAGCCAAGTCATTGCCCCCTTAAACCCCCTTTCAAGCAATAATTTTTGAACGGCCAACTTTTGATCATAGCCATGTTCTAATACCAAGTAGCCACCCGATTTCAATACACTAGCAGCTTTGTGAATTATCTCTTTAATATCGGACAGACCATTATCTTTAGCTGTAAGCGCTTCTTGTGGCTCATAACGTATCCCTCCCTCAAGATGATGATCATTCGGACTAATGTAAGGTGGATTAGCAAATACGCCATCCAATAATGGCATTGACCAATCATCGTACCAACTTTGATGCAGCCAATGGACACTGGCTTGATGCTGAGCACTATTGAGTTGAGCCACTTTGAGCGCATCACTGGAACGCTCCATTGCCGTAATACTCCAAGAAGTTACCAATGACATTTCAATAGCAATCCAACCACAACCTGTACCACACTCAAGCCATTGCATAGATTGATTTCTTGGTAAAAACTTAGCTAACTTTTGTAGCCATAGCTCTGTTTCCACCCTAGGAATAAGCGTTTGCTCATTAACCCAGTATGATCGATCATTAATCCTTACATAGCCTTGCAAATAAGCCAAAGGATAATCATTAGCTAGTCGCTCACATTGTTCTTTAAGAATACACCAAACTTCAGGATCATTATTTTCAAAAACCATACATTGAGCTGTGGATAAATCTGTGAGTTGGTGTATTAAGCTAAGCACATCCATACTGCGATGCCTTAAACTTGGGTAACACTTTAAAATATCATTCAGCATCGTCATGCATAGCACTCAACTTATCTAATTGATCTTCACGAATTAAAGCATCAACCACCTCATTCAAATCACCATCCATAATTGCCGTCAAGCGATACAAGGTCAATCCAATTCGATGATCTGTTAAACGCCCTTGGGGATAATTATAAGTTCTTATTCGCTCTGATCGATCGCCTGAACCCACCATACTTTTCCTTTGAGTTGCCTGCTCTTGTCTTTGTTGATCTCGATGATAAGAGGTGACACGCTCTTGTATCACTTTCATGGCTTTTGCCCTGTTTTTATGTTGTGACCGCTCATCTTGACATTCAACCACCATGCCAGTTGGTAGATGCGTTATACGAACTGCCGAATCTGTTGTATTAACATGCTGACCGCCAGCACCACTTGCTCGATATGTATCTACGCGAAGTTCAGCTGGATTAATTTGTATCAAATCAATTTCTTCCATTTTAGGCAAGACAGCTACCGTACAGGCAGAAGTATGAATACGCCCCTGTGATTCTGTTTCTGGAACCCGCTGTACACGGTGTGTACCAGCCTCAAACTTCATTCGGCCAAAAACTTCTTTCCCACGAACCTCAGCAACTACCTCCTTAAACCCACCTTGTGGTGAGGCCTGAATACCAACAACATCAACCACCCATTGATGATGCTCAGCATATAATTGGTACATTCGGAAAAGATCGCCCACAAAAATGGCAGCTTCATCACCACCTGTTCCTGCCCTAATTTCTAAATAAATGGACTTATCATCATCTGGGTCTTTTGGCAACAACGCTAACTGAATATCATCTATTAACTCATCCTGCTCTTTCTTTAATGCTTTATTTTCTTCAATGATCATATGCTTCATTTCTGTATCAATATCACTGATTTCAGCCAGTTCACTAAGCTCCTGATTCACCGTTACCCATCTCTGATATAAAGCTACTACAGGACTAATCTGCCCATGCTCTATCGCTAACTTCTGAAAGAGCTCTACTTTGGCTTGAACTTCAGGATCACTTAATTGCTTATTTATCTCTTCACAACGAGTGCTCATGACATCTAATTTACGAATGACTGACGCTTTCATTATCCTCCTCCCGACACGCTTCTTGATCATGAATAATGTGCTTGACTTGTAGCATGACTTGTTGCTTTGTGTCATTAAAATGCTTGTGCAACGCGCGCAACTGGACATCACTCAATGACAAATCTTGCGTAATTTCATGTAAACCCATTTGAAAAACTTGATTAATCTTTTGTAACATTGGCCCATAAGGTTGTAATAATTTTTGCTCCCGCCACAAAGCTACATATTCTGCCAAAAATATTGATGCCTCTTGAACAGCTTGTTGCCGTTTATTTGTAGAACATTCAATCGTTTTCTGTAATGCATCCATGTCGTATAAATAAACCCCATCAACCTCTTTTACTTCTGGTTCAATATCTCGTGGAACCGCAAGATCAATAAGCGTCATTGGTCTCATTCTTCTTCCCTTGAGACTTCTTTCAATTAACCCTTTGCCAATAATAGGCATCAAAGATGCTGTACCGCTTATCACCACATCTGCATCGCGTAAATGACTTGATAAATCCTGCAAATGAATAAGTTGACATGTCTTTTGATTGACCCAACCCTCTGCTTTTGTTAGAGAACGATTGGCAAGCATCATTGATTTTGGTTGTTTTTTTTCAATAACTGGGATTAAGTCTTGAATCATTTCACCCGCACCAACCCAAATAACATTGAGTAATGACCAATCAGGCTGCATTGCTTCAATTAGAGAAATAATAACATTCACCAAGCTAACTGAATGCTGGCCAATTTGACTGTTATGCCTTAACTTTTTAGCTGCAAATAATACTTGCTGACAAAAATCATCTAAATATTTATCAACTCCTCCTAAATCATAACACTGTTGATACCATTGCTTTATTTGACCTAATATTTGAGGCTCTCCAATGACCATTGAGTCTAAACCACTAGCAACAGAGGCTGCATGACGGTAAGCATTTTCGCCTTGAAAATGATAACACAACGGCAGTAAATCCTCTTGCATAAAACCAAAATACTGACTGAGCAACTGAAGCTGCTTATCAAATGGAACACCATAACACCATAATTCTGTTCGATTACAAGTAGAAACGATCATCCACTCTCCATCAGGTGAAAAGCGCTTACAGACACGTAATACTTCTTTTGCTTGACTCAGTGCAACACTAAATCGCTCCCGAATCGCCAAACTGGCTTTTTTATGGTTGATACCTACAATGGTATGGTGACGAATCATCTAACATTATCTTCATTTAAGTATCGACATATTAGCAAAGACCACACCAACATCTCAAGGTTGATCACTGAAAAACACTCAAAAACTGCTTGTTGTTTTCCAAGCTCATTAGATACAGTATCCTTATGAACTTTTTATACCGACATTTTACACTCATTATCGCAGCACTATTACTGACTCATTGTGCACCAACACAACCACTTTATGAGCGTCAAGGCATTCTTTCCATCCATAGTAGTGAAGAGCACTCACACAAGTATCGCATCTCTTGGCGCCATTATGAGCATCATGAACAGGTCTTAATTAAAAGTGGCTTTCTAACTTTAGCTAGCATCGATTATGAAGCGCATAAGATTACATACAAAGACTTAACACAAACGCTATCAATGCCACCTTACCCGGATCATTTGTCATGGCTCACTGACCTACCTATTGAAACCATTTTTCAACAAGCTTCAATGAACTTAGGTTTTGAACAAACCATAGGTCTTTGGCATATCCACATAACGGCTGATGGAATCAAGGCAGAATCCCAAAGCCAAAACATTGAGATTCAATGGCATACCCTAGAATCATCCATTAATCAGTTTTAATTAATGACTGACTTAACGGGATCCAACCCATATACGCACAAATAAATAATATAGCAAGAAGTGATAAGCCGATAACAATGCGCAACAGCAATAATCTTGCAAGCCGCTCTGGATCTTGATTTGCTGGCGTCATTAATGCTTTAAATGCAAAACCCAGAACCACCATCATGGCCACCAATAAAATAATCATTAACATTTGCAGCATGCTATTCCCCATCGCTTTTAGACTAGCATTAGTGTAAACTATTTTTTTCAACACTAAAACACCCATGACTCCACAAAGACATCTATCTTTTTTTATGATCATTATTTTGATGATTAGCCTCGGTGTGTGGCAAATCCAAAGAGGTCTTGAAAAAACCAGCCACGCTCAACGCATCACTCAATCCCGTTTACATCCCAAGCTGATCGGCACAATGCCCCCCCATCCCTTGAAAAATAGTAGAATACTAATTAAAGGCCATTTTTTAAACAGTACCGAATTGATTCAACAACCACATGCAGGCAAAACGATTACACAGGTATTATCACCGTTCAAAACTGAACAAGGTGATTATTTTTGGGTTCTAAGGGGGCAAACTCAATCTAATGCCCCCTCTCCTTCATTAGAGCCAATTACTATTCAAACAGATATTATGCTACCTAAAATCACACAAAATGGGCTCACAGAAGCCATTGCCCCACATCACTGGAACGGTATAGGGTTTGATCTTCAGGTGATTAATGCAACCTATCAAGAGCCACTTAATGCATCAGTATTATTGATGATGATTTCAGAAACTAATGAAGGGCTGATGAGTAACAAACCAGAGGCACTGCCAACACCCTGGCGACATTATGCATATACCATTCAGTTTTTCATTGTTGCAATTATTATCTCAATAAGGTATTACTTAAGCCATGCAGCGAGCAAACGTCAATCACGGTAAATTTTTTGCCATTTTGCTGGCATTTTTTTTGCCACTTCTCCTCGCGCATCTAATTTATGCCTCAGGCTTCAAAGGTAAAACCTCTAATTTGGGACAATGGGCTGATGACCATGCTTCTGTTGAAAAAGTAATAAAGTCTTCTGATAGTAAGCCACTTTCATTACCCCAAAAATGGCATTTAATTCTCTGGCAGCAAACCCCATTTGACGCAGCAGCTCAAAAGCATATAACCCAGATTGATAACCTCCACATACTTCTTCGTCGAGACATGGATCGGTTACAACCTCTAGTATTGACAACACAAACCCCACCTAAACACGCAACTATTCCTGTTATTCAGGTTCAACAAATACCCCAAGAGATCGCACCTGGCAATTGGCGCTCATTGGTTGATCCTGATGGTAGAATCGTACTGAACTACCCACAAGAACAGCCCATCGAGGACACCATGAAAGATTTAAAAAGATTACTTAAATTTAGGCAGGATTCATGAAATATTATCGCCCTCTCCTCTTACTAGCTGTGTTATTCGGCATGTTTGTTGTTATGCTTGGTGCATACACTCGCTTAACACACTCTGGCTTAGGCTGCCCAGATTGGCCAGGCTGCTATGGGCAGTTAACGATTCCATCACCCAATTCTGAAATTGCTAAAGCATACCCTGACACACCATTAGAGCCTGCAAAAGCATGGTATGAAATGGTACACCGCTATGCTGCAGGCACCCTTGGAACATTATTAGTAGCCATTGGCATCATCGGTGCAATCAACTTCAAAGGCTTCAAACGCTTACCGCATATTGCACTCATTGCGTTAGTTGTATTTCAAGCTTTTTTAGGAAAATGGACGGTCACTTGGAAACTTCATCCGTTAGCTGTGATGCCGCATTTAATTGGTGGTATGACACTTGTTTCTATCGCCTGGATACTTTGGCTTAAACCCAAAAAAATCACTCTTTTAAATAAAACACAGCGATCTTTGTTGGTTATGTGTCTGTTGGCTTGTGTGATGCAAATTATTTTAGGGGGCTGGACCTCATCAAATTATGCTGCATTAGTCTGTTTAGATTTTCCAACATGCCAACAATCATGGTGGCCAAATATGAATTTTACAGAAGGTTTTAATATCTTTCTTCCTATTGGAAGCAATTATGACGGTGGACTATTCTCTTTAGCAGGTAGAACAGCGATTCATTTTAGCCATCGATTTTGGGCACTATGTCTTGTAGCGCTTTATTTACCGACTCTAATATTAATTGCAAAGTCTCACCCTAATTTACGGCGACTTTGTCTCATCATTTCACTATGTCTAACCGCACAAATGTTATTGGGCATTGCCAATATATGGTTTATCCTTCCACTATGGTCAGCAACGGCACACAATGGTGGCGCCTTGGTCTTGATGTTAGCAACATTATGGCTCGTTCGTCGTACCTCTTCAACTCAAAACAATCTCTCTCATGATCCAATCTCTAGCAGTACTGTGTAAATTTCGTGTTGTTTGCTTAATGCTGCTCTGTGCATGGGTGGGAATGTTGTTAACACCTATAACGTCTCATTTTAGTTTAACCATGCTATTTGGCCTTCTTGGAATTGGCTTACTATCTTCAGCTGGTGGCGCTATGAATCAACTTGCAGAACAAGCCCTAGATGCCAAAATGCGTCGCACAGCGCATCGCCCTCTTGTGAAAACAACACTAACCACTGGTCAAGTTTGGTGTTTTATTGCCATTAGTTTTACGCTTGGCACAACTTTATTGCTTGTTTTCACAAATACATTAGCAACCCTTTTAACCGTAGTGACCATGTTTGGATATGGTGTTTTCTACACACTTTTACTCAAACCGAATACACATCAGAATATTGTTATCGGAGGATTATTTGGAGCTATGCCACCTCTATTAGGTTGGTGCGCGCTCTACCCACATATTGAAGCAGCCCCTTTACTCTTGGTCTTACTTATCTTTTGTTGGACACCTGCTCATTTTTGGTCTTTGGCCATTGCAAAACAAAACGATTACCTTAACACTGATTTACCCATGATGCCCATTACTCATGGCATTAAAACAACACGCTTAGCTATTGTATTATATGCTATTTTAACCATCACAGTCAGTCAATTACCATTTGCTATCGGTATTCTTGGTTATGGTTACTGGATTGGTGCTAACCTCTTAAATATCATTATGCTATTAAAGCTAAGAGAGCTTTATCACAAAGAATCAGCATATATGAAATTTTTTGTTTTTTCTAACCTATACTTAATGTTATTGTTTAGCATTATGTTAATTGACAACAGCACCTGGTATGCCAATATTGTATCCTATTTTAGCGCCTGAATGTCAAGAGGTAACAAGGTTATGCAATCGCTTTGGACTCACTCGAGTTGACCAAAGCCCGCAACAACCCCACTTGATCTGGCATCAGCCCTTACGATTGGTGATTGATAAACAAATTATTGATATGGTGAAGCAGCATCAAAAATTAAGAAATCATTTGCTGGCGAAATCCCTAATGCAATCTCCATCATTAACAATCTTTGATGCTACTGCAGGACTTCTGAGTGATAGTCAGATTTGTTTAGCGCTGAAACATCAAGTTATAGCTTGCGAACAGCACCCCTTTTTAGCAGCCATGATTGAATCTTTTAAAAACCATTTTTCATTACAAACATTAACACCTTTATTTGGTGATGCTCATCATTTGTTACCCCTTTATTCTGTTGATGTCGTTATCATAGATCCTATGTTTGATGACCCTAAAACTACACCAAAATCAAAAAAAGGCATGCAAAGTATCAAACAACTTGTGGATAGAAAACCACTTGATGCATTATTACCTCTTGCGCTAAAACAGGCGAGTCTTAAAGTAATGGTTAAGCAGCACTCTACCACAGAACCATGGCTTCCTTCAAAACTCAATCATCAACTTAAATCTAAAAATCATGCTTTTCGCTGGGATATCTATATTCCATAAATACTTTATTGTTAACTTCAATACTTTGGATGATACCTTAATTATGAGCTCATTTAACACTTGATTATTTCAATAAACCTATCATAATAAAAACATTATTAATCAAATTACAAAAGTAAATGATGATGTGTTCAACAAAAACAATAAACAACTACACGACTCAACCATGTCGTGATGCCTATTTTTACCAATGGATTGCCATCATTGAAAAACCCTTCAGCACAGAGTATTTAACTTTATTTAATACGTTAATAAATCATGAACTATTTGAATCCATACAACAATCTATTGTTGAATTTGCTTACTATCATAAAAATTGCGAAATCATCGACCTTTTTTTTCAACGTGGTATGATTCATCATACGATGGTTAACAATCTTGATTTATTCACCATCTGTCTAGAAAGCTCTCCTGATTTTCAGAAAAAATATTTTTGGCCTATTTTTGATGTGCCGACCATACTTCAAAATATCGATATTAAACTTTTTGAATATTTTGTACAGAAACTCAACTTTGTACAACAATGCCCCATTACATTATGGCCCCCCATCATACTCAAGCTTAAGTCCAGACATCACTTCAATGATATTAAAAAAATTTTACAACACCATTTTAGATCATTCAAAGGACCCTCTAGCGTACACCCATCAACTATCGTTGCCACACTTATCCAAAGCAAACAATGGGTAGCAGTACAGCATCTCCTACCTTTATTATCCGATATTGATATAAAATGTCACTTTCTTAAAGCGATTTATCAGAATAATAATACTATGATTAAGATTGGTTACTTATTATGCTCTGAACAATTTGATCAATTATTAATGTCAGAAAATCAACAATTACATCCAGAGCACTGCTACACTTTATTTTTATGTAAGATAGATGTATCAAACCTCCTACAATCAAAAACAGATGATTTTTTTTGGGCTCTAGGACTATTGATCATTCGCCAAAATAACGCTTGCGCTTGGCAAGAACTGATACCCTCTTATCAAGTGAACAAACACGGGTTATCCTGGCTTCACTTTGCAATCAATATGTCTTCTTTAGCGACTACACGATTGATCTTACAATCACTTGATAATCATTCTTTAAAAACTCTGCTTTACCAAAGCTCAGGACTTTGCTTTATTTCCTTATTACAAGCACCAAAAGACATGCTACAATTGCTGTTAAGTTATCTAAATGATGATTCGATACTGAGTATTTTCAATCAGCATCAAAATATACTGACACATTACCCAATGACTGCAAATGTAGCTAATGAACTTAACCAGAGATGTTCAAAAGAAACCATTGAATTACTTAGACTACGCCATACTGCATTTATGAATGCCTTTGACGACCTCAGGATGCCTGCAACCATAAATCCTGAGTTAAATCAATCCGCCCACAGAACTACCAACTACATTCAATCCATAAAACACTTTCTTTATAAGAAGTCTCAGTCTGTTACTGCCAGGGTTTTCAAGTATCCAATGGGTTATCAGCGTTTACAACCTCGGTAACCACTGTTGACAATATGGCTCAATCTTTTCAAAAAAACGGGTTAGCAGCCATAAAAGCATTGACCACTGCGTCCATAAGCTAACAATAGCAATGATCATAGATAGCAACACCATTAGTACCAAATAAGTAAAATCTTTTTGATGTATTGCAAAATGTGATTTAAGGTGCTCTTTTACCCCTTCATGAGAATGAACTGCTTTTAACATAATAGCCAACATAAGCGCAGGCCAACCAATTGATAAGTTAAATAAAATATAACTTAAAGCATTATCATAATGACTCATGATTTGCGTGGGAAATGGAATAAACGTCAGAGATAATATAAACACTAAGTTCAAATTAATAATGCGTGAGTTGACCCATGTTACTTTTTCAAAGAGCTCAAAATGTGACACCCAATATTTACTGACCATCCAAAATGATAACAAGTAAGCCACAAAATTATCCACCTGATCCCAAAGGAAAGTTTTAAGGTCATTAGCTGATAAATGATGTGTATTTTGGTGAGGAAGCACCAGTTCTAGAACCAGAATTGTCATCACAATAGCAACAACACCATCGGTAAATCCTTTGATTCGATCTGTAGCATATAGATTGCGCGTCATACCTCTCCTTGATATTACTATGTTACACCAAAATAAATAAAACCCTAATCATTTCATATCAATTTTGTCTATCTATGATACACCCCTACCCTAGGTCTAAGCTTATGATGAATATATAAAGTTTCATGAGGGTGTTTCATGAGGTGATTCCAAGCATCTTTATGACACATCTTGATATCAACCCATGGTTGCCAAGAAATAGTATGATGATCCCCCCAAAATGTTGCTATCTCAATTTTTTGTTGAGTTAAAAAACTTTTTATTAATTTATGTAAATGAACATCAGTAATACTTTGATGATGTTTATTCATTATCCTTTTACCTATCACGATCACACGCCATTGACCTTGTGACTTAAAGTAACCATGTATTAATTGCAACTTCGCATGATTCTGCCAACGATGCTGACTGGTTCCACCTAGGTGATAATGATGCCAACCATTTAAAACACGTCTTCTCACCATCACCAGTAACAATAATGCATACCATGCACTTTTTTGATATTCACTCCACCCTTGAGCATTCATGGTATTTTCTAGGTTAGCCCAAGAACCTAATGCAATGATATCATCTTGAGTAATATTCACATCACCTAACTGAATTATATTTTCATTAATAAACCATGGTAATTTCAAAACCTTTTGCCATGAATAACCAATCCAAGATATCATATCATTTAAGTCTGTATCACCTTGGTCAACACCTAGCCCAATTAACCTCACTTGTCTTGACATAACTTCCTCATTAAACAATCTGCAATGGCCTCACTTACTACACTAAAAAAGCTAAATCCTGGCTGAGGATTCACCTCCAAAATAAAATAGCTGCCATCAGACAAAATCAAATCTATTCCCGAAAACAAAAGTCCCAGCTCTTGTGTTATCCTGATACACGCATCGCTAATATTCTGGGGTAATGTGATCACATTCATGGATCTCTTTTGATCGTACCGGTAGTCCACAACTTGACTGTGTATTTCACAGGAAAAAATCTCTTCACCAATCACATGAACTCGTATGTTAATACCTTGTACTCTTTTTTGAAAAAGAATTGGTTCATTCACCCATTCCTGATCCTGCTCAACAGAAGTAACAATGGAACGGATACCACTCATTGACTTATAGATCCATGATTTATTCACTTTATGGTAATCTTGAGCAACAACCTCATATGGAATTAATTTTAATGGCCCAAGCTCAATAAGTTCAAGCTGGTAAGCTTTAGCAATATTGCTCAGTGTATCCTTAGGACGATTAATGACTAATGAAGGCCACTCATCCAAACAGAACACCCAGTCATCCATTAATTTAGATGTTGATGCATTTGGCTGAATACGGCTATAAATGCTTTTAATATCTTTTTGATCTAACCAATATTGATCATATTCAACACCATCTTTGTGAGGCTTCCATCGACTTCCCAAGCTGAACTGATCTAAAAAGATCAGTTCAGCATCAGTTTTTGCTAACCAGGGCAATACATATTGGAGCACTACATCTCTGCGATCCCCTGTTATAACAATCATTGCTTTACTTCACAAAATCGAATACGACCCCATGATATCCCGTCATCCTTACCCTCTTTACCATCTTTACCATCTTTAATATTTGATTTACATCCATGCTCAGGGTTATGCTCAGACAGCTGATCTAAACCCCATTTTAACTTCTCTTTTTTCATCATTAGACTCTCCTTATTGTTGCGCCTATTACCTTACCATGGATCACAACACTCTGATCTACGACAACCGTGCCATGATCCCCCTTAAAGACGATATCTCCCATGATTTCAACACCATTTTTTAATGTTACCAAAGCATTTTTAGAGGCTTGTATCAGAAGATGATTTAATCGCCCACCCTCAAATTCTGCACGATCACCATACAAATAAATACTTTCATTAAAATCTGTCTGGCTAGATTGAAGACTGCCATAAATAGTAACTATCTTCTTAAAAATACTATTCTGTGTATTCATTGTACCTTGAACTTCAGTTGGTCGATTAACAGTGACATCATCCAACGAAAGCGATCCCATAATAACCAAATCTTCATTGATATTGCTTTTTTGGAAGGCCACATTACCCCATTGAGTACTATTGGCATAAATGCCTTGGCCAGCAAGCCCTACTGCTAAAGCACTAATAAGCAATTTATTCATCTTTTCTCCTTCTTTCGATGAATTCAGCTTATTAATTCAATAAAACTGTTTCAATACTGGGCGAATGAACTAGCCCAACAAATTTTGTAATTTTAGGGCTACCGCAGATGAACCAGAGATTTTTATTCGGCCAGACGTGTAAGCATCATAACTTTTAATCTCACCTGTAAGCAACGAAATGACAGTCTCTAAATCAATGGTCATATGACAATGATTTGGTGCAATATTAATGGATTGCTGGTTAGATTTTTTAAACAACTTAATCTCTTGCTTGGTGTCTAGCCCCAAAATAAATAGTAAATCATCGCCTAAGTCAAATAAAATACTACCATTTAATATTTTAATATTTTTTCTAGCTAAAAACTGTTTCACATCATCTAATGTTTTTATCGTATTCTGCATGGCCATCCTCCGTTACCATCCTATTATAGCATAAATCAAAAGATTTGTGCGTAGACTTGCATTATTTTTTTGTTTTAGCTATAATATTTCCTCAAATAAATTAATCCTATTGAGAAAAATATGTCAAACCAACGATTCCCTATGACCAAAGAAGGTGCGGACAAACTCCGTGAAGAATTACACCAACTTAAAACGGTTGACCGTCCTAATGTCATTAAAGCGATTGCCGAAGCCAGAGAGCATGGCGACCTTAAAGAGAATGCTGAGTATGACGCTGCAAAAGACCACCAAGGGCAAGTAGAAGCTAAAATAAGACATTTGGAAGATCGATTACAACGCGCGCAAATCATTGATGTTGCCAGCCTTCAAAACTCAGATTCTGTCACTTTTGGCGCAACAGTAACACTGATACACATGGACAATGACTCAAAGTTAGTTGTAACCATTGTAGGCGAGTATGAAGCTGACTTTTCATCTGGTAGAATATCTCACCGCTCACCAATTGCTATGGCTTGTATTGCTAAGAAAGTGGGTGACATTGTTGTGGTTAAAACCCCAGATGGTGATCAAGAATACGAAATTGATTGCATTGAGCATATTACTCAAAACGCATCTTAATATACGCTCTCAAATCCTCTAACTGACTCTGCTGCTTTGCCGAAAGCGCATTGTTATTTTCTTTGATGTCTTTGATTTCAGCCATAACATCATGTGGAGAGCGCTTCTTGACCCCCCGAAGATCAAGTGGCATTTCATTATTCTGATAAGATAATAGCCATTTCTGATTTAACCTTTCAACAGCTTCATCCTGTTGATAATGATCATCAAAACGCCATAGCCATCGCAACATCTGCTCTTCAAGAGCTGGATTATCAACTTGCTCGATGATCGACTTTCGATGATCTGGCTCCGATAAAAACGCATCACAAAGCATGCGCTCATCAGCACTATAGAAACCATTTAAGTAAAGCGAAGCATCAACATCTACGCTAAACTCATTATCAAAAGAGCGCTGAGAACATTGCTGGCAATAAGCCTGCCAATCTTTAGGGTTACTTTGAATGCTAGCAATATGATGCTTCATTAGGTCCAGTTGATCTGATGATAATCGCTTTCGAAATCGATCATTAAGTGGCAAAATAAAGGGTGGCTCACCCCATTTTTTTCGAATAAGTTTAGCATGATCCCATAACGCCTCTTTTGAGCCAGAGATCTCGTGATCTAGTCGCATTAACATGATTTGATTACTAGAAGATAGTTGTGGCAGCACAATCATAGGAGCAATACATCCACTTGCCTTACCTAAAGATAACCCAACACCTATAACAACTCTATCTGGATGAGCATCACAAAATTGCCAGGTTCTATTTTGATCCACTGATTTTTGAAAGTAGCTTAAAACATAAGACCATATTGCCTCTTTTTTTTGCAAAGTTTGTGATAGACCTAGTGTTACCTCAACATCAACCATAGCATCATGAGCTGCACCTAATGCCCAATTATTTTCCTCATTTAAATGTTCTAATTTATAAGAAATCACACCATCAATACTTGGCCACTTAATACCTTCTGGTGAAAACAAATGATACATAATAACCATAGGCAAAATATCAAATCGCTGGCATTGATTAGCATATTGATGCTTATAAGGATCTAATAATTGCCGATAAAATGAGTAGCGCAAAAACTCATCATCAAATGATAAGGTATTGTAACCCCCATGCCATGTATAAGACTCCATCATTAATTGCCTAATTACCGGGATAACCTCATCCTCTCCAGGGCCCTCTACAAGCAAAGGCTGACCATGAGTAATCATCGCAGTTGCTGAAGGAATAATATCCTTGTTGATGGCAATCGAATACTCATATCGCGCCATTTCGTTAAGACACTCATCTACTCTAATGGCAGCAAACTGCATAACCTGATCAAAAGCCTTACTTAGGCCAGATGTTTCTAAGTCATAGAATAAATAGCTTCTCATAGCATAGGTAAACCCAGTGCCCGGTAAACCCTTTCAAGAGTTGTGCGTGCAATGTCTTGAGCTGACTGAGCTCCCTTCGACATCACTTGATTGAGATAAGTAATGTCTTCACGAAAACGTTTGTAATCTTCTTGAATAGGACCGAGAACAGAAACAATACAATCAGCACAATCTTGCTTAAATTGACCGTACCCCTTACCCTGATATTGGGCAACAATATCATCAGGTGACTGGCCTGAAAACCCACTAAAAATATGAATTAGATTGGTTATACCTGGACGATCTTCATCCATAGATACCATGCCAATGGAATCAGTCACAGCACGTTTTAACTTCTTTACAATCAACTTTGGATCATCTGCTAAAGCAATGTAGTTATTAGCATTATCATCTGATTTTGACATTTTTTTCTCTGGATTTTGCAGCCCCATTAAACGTGCGCCCTGTTCTGCTATAACCGCTTTAGGCACAGTGACAACCTGGCCATACTTATGATTGAGACGAGAAGCAAGTGTTATGGCCAATTCTACGTGCTGCTTTTGATCCGCACCCACTGGTACAATATCAGCATCATATAAAAGGATATCTGCTGCCATCAAAGCAGGATACACAAATAGACCGGCCTGCTGATGTGTATCTTTTTTATCTTTATATTGCGTCATTCGTGCTAGTTCCCCCATGCCAACATCACACATCAACACCCATGCAAGTTGATTATGCATGGTTACATGAGACTGAACAAAAATGGCATCTTTCTTGAGACCAAAAGCCAAAAACCATGCCACTAAGTCATAGCTTTTTTCGGCAATCGTTCCTGACTTCAATGGCTTTGTCAAAGCGTGTAAATCAGCAACCATAAAACGCGCATCCAAGTGATTTTGATCTCGAACCCAATGTCTTATTGCCCCCAAATAATGACCAATTCCTAAATCTCCTGATGGCTGAATAGCACTTAACATCTTTTGCATTAATACTTCCCAAATGGCTACATATCTGTTTATATAGTAACTTAAAGTCAATATTATTCAACCTTCGATTCAAATCATGAACTTATTACAAAGCACAATACATACTTTAGGGGAATTACGAGTACATTTATTTGACAGCTTTCTCTGGATTATTCCCTTATGGGGCGTACATTTTTTTAATATCATTACACGCTTTAGATTAGCTATCTTTGGCATTTTACCACGCCAACCACAAGGATTGCCAGGCATTGTTTTATCACCTTTTATCCATGGTAATTTTGAGCATTTATTATTTAATTCTGTAAGCTTGTGGGTATTACTGGCCCTACTCATGACACAAACTCCAATGCATTATACTGATGCCTTATTAATGATTACAATTAGCTCTGGATTGGGGGTATGGCTTGTTGGCCGACCAGGTTTGCACATAGGTGCAAGTGGTGTAGCCATGGGGATTTGGGGCTACTTGCTTTATAATGCCTATCTTCATCCTGAACAATCCATTATCATCATCGCACTCGTGTGCGCTTATATTCTTGGCGGCATGGTTGTCAATCTATTCACCGCTGAAGAGGGTGTTTCTTTTGAAGGTCACGTCATAGGCTGCCTTTCAGGCATTCTAACTGCATATCTTATGCAATAAGGCCTTGAAAAGCATTTTTAATGATGTTATCATCTGCTATCATTAATTACGGAATAACATTATGTCTAGACAATGTGACGCACTGGGTACAAAACCTATGGTAGGTAACTCAAGATCTCATGCTTTGAATGCGACTAAGAGACGATTTCTACCCAACCTACAGAAAAAAACACTTAATTTTGAAGGCAAAACATTCTCACTCACACTCAGTACGAGAGCAATAAGAACCTTGGATAAATTAGGTATTGAAGCATTTCTAAAACGATTTGGCTTCGTTAAATAGGAGATATCATGGCATCAAAAAATCGTATTATTGTAAAGCTTGTCGCCAAAAGAGAAGGTCAAAAAGGGCATCTTGGCCATTACTATACAACAACTCGAAATAAGAACAGTGAACCACTGAAACTTATGAAATATTGCTCTATCACTCGCCAACGCATGCTTTTTGAAGAAGTGAAGAAGTTAAAATAGTTAATTAATTATTTCGACTTGGATAGCGCACCCAATAAACAGGTGCTGCACTCATAATCTCTTCATTATAAATGACTGGCTTTGCACACTCTGCATAATTAATTGCATGAAGGTTAAACGAGAATCGGTCTTTTCCAAGCCTAACTTGGCGTATGATCTTCCTGTGGTCAAAAGTTTGAACGATGCATACGCGATTAGATAGCGATACAAAATCATTTTTTTGAACCTTAATACCCATGACATAACTACCACGACAATAAATTGGCGCCATGGAATCATCATCAATGTAATAAGTAATAGCATCTTTATGAAGTTGATGCATAAAGTCCAAATCTTGCTCTACAGTACTCACTCTTAATGGAACCCCTGATACAGATGAAGACTGCTCAACTTCTTTATAAACGATGGGCTCTTCACCTACACCATACATTAACCATTCAAAACCACAAAAGATTTTTTCTTGCCGAAATGCTCTTAATATAACTCGAGCCCCTTTTTCAGTTAGCCCACCAAAGCGGCCCGTTTCCCAATTCTGAAGAGTGCCTTGTGAAATCGTGTAAGCAGCAGAAAAGTCCTTTCTTGACATTCCTGTCATACGCCGTAATCGCTTCAAACGATTAGCTCGACTTTTCTGTAAAGATTCTTCATCCATTAAGATTTCATTCAAATCCATGAGGTATCCATATATCTATTAAAGTTATATTAAGACAATTTTGCGCTAGATTCCAGTAATAAATAATACTATTGATCACTTTTGTAAGATATATCACACAAAATTAGAGTCTATTGACTGCATAAATATAAGGCTTTAGGAGTGTATAGTATATGAAAATTACATACAAACGAATATGACCAATAAAGCATTATCAGCAATCATCAAACATCTACTTCAAAAAACAACACTTGATTCAATCAGTCATCGCTTAGGAATTTCACTCCAAACTTTACAGCGAGCACTCAATCACCAACCAATCAACTGGCAATATGAAAAACGCATATTGATGCTCTACATTGATGAGTCTGCAACATTAGAAATTAATGCTAATCACTCATAATATAACGCCCAACCCTCAATAACAACCGATCATTCTGACCCAAAAGAGCGTGACATCCCTCTATGGTCTCATACCAATCCAAGCTCATGCCCAAAGAAAAAACACCACCATTAGGAAACCACTCCTCCTCTTTTGCCTTTTGTATTATCCGCTGATATAACGCAATACTTTGCTTAATATTATCCCGAATACCAAAACTCATCACCCCCTTGATCTCCACCTTGTCACGCCACTTGACCAACACACTGGCAACCTCAGCTAAATCAACACCACCTTGCTCTACTCTATTAGCACCATTGATCTGAAGAAGAACTGACTTTTGAGGTGCATGCTGACACAACCATCGCAAATGCTGGTCACGCCAAATACTAGCAATGCTAACAACCTTATTAGCCAAAGTATCCTTATACTTTTTCATTTGCTTTAGTTGCAATGGCCCAATAAAATAAAAAGGACGTTCATCTTTAACTGATAACCGTTGAGATAATTGCGGCCACCTATTTTCACCATACCCAACACCATCTAACTTGTAAAAATGATCTAATTGCCTAAAGCTCTCATCATCTAGATATTTAGTCACCAGCATTACATCAATATTTGATTTCGAACGAACCACTCCTAGCAATCGTTCAACATGATCTAAATTTAAAATATGACTACCTTATTCATTTGCTGCAACGCAGAAAGACCCTGAGTCGACGTTTCCCATAAACGCCTTAAGATCAATGATATAATTCTTCATCGAACGAAGACAAGACCGCTCAGCCTCATCACACCATAACCTGAGTTGATGCATATATTCATTTGAGCGTAAACGTTTAGAATAAATGGACTCTAATTGTGCTTTTAAAAGAAGCACTAGACTTAAATCATCATCCTGAGACTTTATAAAATCAATAAGCTTTAATTGATTTTGATTAGCATCTAAAAATGGCCTGAGCAATACCTGTTTAATCTCACTGTAAGAATACTTATTTAAACTCTTTAAATACTGCTTCTTCTTTTTTAAAAGCGGCATGATAACCTGTTTATCCAACTTTGATAACAACAATACTTTGGCACGAATAATATCTGATATTTTCTCTGCAGGCTGATCCAAACTCATTGGCTTTTGTTTAATCTTAATCCATTGTAATCGCTCAAAAAGCTTAATATAAACATAACCAATATCAAACTCGAAAGCTTTCATAGATAGTTTGGGCGAAGTGGGGAATGCATGATGATTATTATGCAACTCTTCACCACCAATCAAAATACCCCATGGCATGATATTGGTTGAATCATCTTCAGTACTGTAATTTCGATAGCCAAAATAATGTCCTAAACCATTAATACCACCCGCAGCTAAAACTGGCATCCATAACATCTGCACCAACCATATCAAAAAGCCACTCTTAACACCAAAAAGCACTATATTGATCAGCATCATGATAAGAGAGCCTACATTTTGCATGAAGATCGGTGATGCAATCAATGAACGCTCAAACCAATCATTTGGACAACCTATGCTGTATTTTTTAATCGTCTCTGGGTTATTTCTTTCCCTTCTATAATAAGAAACACCATTAAAAAAAATAGCTAAAATACCATGGATTCTCGGGCTATGAGGGTCTTCAGGCGTTTCAACTTTAGCATGGTGCTTACGATGAACGGCAACCCAATGAGTCGTAACCATGGTTGAAGTCATCCAAATCCAGACCCTGAAAAAAAGTCCCAAATATGGATGAACTTCGATCGATCTGTGCGCTTGTGCACGATGAAAGTATACCGTAACAGCAATAATTGCTATGTGGGTTAACACTAAAGTATAGATAACTTTACCCAACACTGACATTGGCCACAACCCTGAATGTAATATTGCGATCATTAATAACCTCCCTTTATCAATAGCATCACTTAATCTGTGCTGCCTTTAGTCTAACACAGCCTCCAACTGGTCACATTTTTCTGAAAGACGCTCTAATAGACGAGACTGTGCATCAAACTCTTCTCTTGTCACTAAATCCATACGAACTAATGCTTGTTTTAGTGATATTTTCAAATGCTCTTTAACAGCTCCCTGTATTGCTGCAACCTCTTTTGGCGCCGTATCAAAAAAAGACTTAATGAATGCATCAAATGAATCATGCTTTGACATCAGAATGAACCCCATCAATAAAATGCTTTAACTGCTCACCATAATGCTTTAATGACTCTATACCAGATTGATAAGCCTGCTGGCACCACTCATCAATTTCCTTAAGAAGCTGAGGTGCTTTCAAACGTTTTGCATAAATACCTTCTAAACGCTCCTTAAATTGGCACATCACGTTAAGCTCTGTATCCTGCTTGCTTACTTGCTTAATGAGCTCATAGTCCATTGTGTTTATCAATGTAAATGGCCTTGTCAAAACACGCTTAAATCCAGAGTATGAACCAATGTTTGAAGCCTTAAACATTGCTTTCTTTGTTCTTAGCAGTGGCTTTACTACTTGCCTACTAAACTTGGATAACACCAACACTTTGGCACGAATAATATCTGATATTTTCTCTGCAGGCTGATCCAAACTCATTGGCTTTTGTTTTATCTTTACCCATTTTAATCGTTCAAAAAGCTTAATATAGACATAACCAATATCAAACTCAAAAGCTTTCATAGATAGTTTGGGTGATGTTGGGAATGCATGGTGGTTATTGTGAAGCTCTTCTCCTCCAATGATAACTCCCCATGGCATGATATTGGTCGAATCATCTTCAGTACTGTAGTTACGATAACCCCAATAATGACCAATGCCATTAATCACACCTGCAGCTAAAGCAGGAATCCAAATCATTTGAACGCCCCAGATCACTAAACCACTTAGAGCACCGAACATTAGTATATTAAATGCTAATACAATCAAAATACCTGAATATTGAAAGACCCGAGAGTTTAATAAAGCTCTTTCAAAGAAATCATTTGGACAACCTAAACTGTACTGATCAATTACGCCGGGGGTGTTTTTACCCTGACGGTAGTAATAAACACCATTAAATACAATAGCTTTAATGCCATAAACTCTGGGACTATGTGGATCATCTTTAGTTTCAACTTTGGCATGATGCTTCCGATGAACCGCAACCCATTGTGTGGTTACCATAGTTGTTGTCATCCACACCCAAATGCGGAAAAACCAACCCAATAATGGCTTCACCTCAAGAGAGCGATGAGCTTGAGCTCGATGCAAATAAACGGTCACTGCTACAATAGTAATGTGTGTGACAACTAACGTATAAATCAACTTACCGAGAAAACTGACTGGCCATAAACCAGTATAAAATATTTCAAGCATTTCTATCCTTCCACAAAATCTATTATAATATCTCACATAACAACATAATCATCAATTTAAATAACCTAGTTTTAAACGAAAATTATCTCTATTTTTTCAAGCTTAATGAAACTTGTCATCTTTCATCTCTATTAATCATGCATTATGTTATCACCTACTATTAGGATAATAAAAAATCAGTTGTTTAGCTCACTAACTTAAAAAATCATTTTACATCGTAGACTTTAACCTATGAGTTGTTACAATACCTTATGCCTGAGTTACCCGAAGTTGAATCTACTCGACAAGTACTATTACCAATCTTGACAGATAACACCTTTCATCATGTAATGATGAGAAGAGATCACCTTAGGTACCCTATTGTACTACCTGATCACTGCTTCCCATTTCACATTAAAAAAATAACAAGACGTGCTAAATACCTCATTATTTCAAATTCTGAACAACAATGCATTGTTATACATCTAGGCATGAGTGGTTTTTTATCTATTCACCCCGCATCACATCAGCCTCTAAAACATGATCACGTCATATTCACACTCAATGATGAAGTTATTTTGGTTTTTAATGATACAAGACGTTTTGGCTTTATTCAATGGTTCAACAGCATAGATGAATGCCCCTGGTTTCAACATTTAGGTTTTGAACCTTTGTCCCAAAAGTGTAACATAGATTACCTCTATCCATTGGCACAACAATCAAAATCACCGATAAAAACTTTTATTATGAACCAAAAAAACCTTGTTGGCGTTGGTAATATCTACGCATCTGAAGCACTTTTTTTATCTGGCATCCACCCACTAACACCAGCTTGTCAAATCGACCGTCAACAGATAAAAAATCTTTTAGGCCATATTAAAAACATCTTATCACGCGCTATTCAAATGGGTGGGACAACACTGAAGGATTACCAATCCCCTGATGCAAAACCAGGATATTTTCAACAAACCCTTTTGGTATATAATCGTCATAATCAAGCCTGCTCTCATTGTGGCACGATACTTTCTTTAATTAAAATCAATCAACGTCAATCTGTTTTTTGCTCGGTATGCCAACCAGAGCATACGTCTTAATGACTATAAAAATATGCTCCAGCGCTTAGGATGCCCGCTGCAATTACCCAACTTAAAGATTGCTGACATACATCTTTATTTGGGTGATTAACACCTCTAAAAAACATAGGTTTTACCTTACCTATCTCATACCATACAGTATCCTGGTGTTGAGATAACAAACCAATCGATCGCTTCTTTTTCAGGCATTGCTGCCTTATTTCCTCAGCAAAACTCTCTGAATCTTTTGATATTTGACGATATATTCCTTCTTTATCATTATGGCTTAATAAATGTTTCCAACATACTAATACTCCTGTTTTGGTGGATATTTTTTCAATAACTAACCTTTCTTTTTCTTAAGCTGCTCGTATTTAACCATAAGTTGATCGGTTGATTCAGCATGCAGCGGATCCTTAGGAATACAATCCACCGGACAAACAATCACACATTGCGGTTCATCAAAATGACCGACACATTCTGTACACAGCTGAGGATTAATCTCGTAAATTTCCTCACCAGGGTAAATGGCTTCATTGGGACACTCTGGCTCACACACATCACAGTTGATACACTCCTCTGTAATTTTAAGCGCCATAATACTCCTTGATAAACTCATGCATAGACTTAGATAAAAACTGCGATGCATCACCTTTCAACCATAAAATTTCTCTGACTAAAGTTGATGATAACGAGCTATATTTGGGTGCAGCAGGTAAAAACAACGTTTCAAAACCTTGCATCATAGCTTGATTCATCATTGCTCGATCATGCTCATATAAGTAGTCATTGACTGAGCGTACCCCCCTCACTACAACAGCATCTTTGATCGTGGATACAAAATCAACGAGCAAACCCGAAAATTGCATTACTTGCACTCTCTGATGAGCCGATAAAGCTGTTTGAATGGCACTTACTCTATCTTCCGGTTTCATAAAAGCTTTTTTGCCAGTGTTATTGGCAACAACAACAATGACCGAATCAAACAATCTTAATAATCGGCCAATAATTTGTTCATGGCCCAAAGTCAATGGATCAAAAGTTCCAGGAAAAATGGCGGTTTTCCCCATAAGTAATATTCCTAAACAGTTGCCATATAATCTCTCATTTGCTCGACCATATCAAGCTTTTCCCAAGGTTTGTCTTTCGCAAATCGGCCAAAATGTCCTAAATAGCCACTATCACTGTAGATTGGCTGATGTAATTCTAATCGCTGCAAGATATCATCTGGCTTTAAAGATAGTACATTGTGCACCATGCTTATTAATGGCTTATTTATAACTTGTTGATGCCCCGTTGTGATCATGATGCGCATTGGCTGAGCTGAGCCAATAACATAATGCAAAGTCACAGTGACCCATCTGGCCAGTCCTGCAGCTACAATGTTTTTAGCAATATAGCGAGCAAAGTAAGCACCCGATCGATCCATTTTACTGGGGTCCTTTCCAGAATATGCCCCCCCACCATGGAATACAGCACCTCCATATGAATCCACCATTAGTTTTCGTCCGGTCACACCACAATCAGCTATTGGTCCACCAATAATAAATGTACCCCCTGGATTAGTATATACTTGCGTATCTTGAGTCAGCCACGCTTGAGGTAGTGCATTGGGTAGCACACTCTCTTTAAGCAATGCTCTAACCTCATTAATGCTCACTTCAGAACCATGTTGAGCAGATAGAATAACAGAATCAATATGACTAACACACCCAGACTGGTAGGCAACTGAAACCATTGCTTTAACATCACAACCTATTATATCTAACGGTAATTGATGAGTTTGGTGAACCAATTGATGAGCACAATCGATAGCTGCAGGCATCAAGTATTCAGTATCATCACATGCAAAACCCACCTGAAAACCTTGGTCACCAGCTACCAAGACACCATCACCATCTACTAAAAGATGATTAAGCTCAGATGATTGGGTCATAACTTTATTGATAATCACAGCATGCTTTGAGCCAAATGACTCATGAACATAACCAGATTTTCGCAACCAAAATCTTACCCTACGCTCAATATTGATCGCTTGCCTTGAGTGCACTTCACCAGCAACTACAATAAGATTATCTTTAATCAAAACCTCAAGTGCTACTCGAGCTTGGTGATCTTTAGTTAAATAATCATCTAATAAAGCATCTGCTAATAAATCAGCCATTTTATCAGGATGTCCTCTACCGACAGACTCAGCTGTTATGTAATACATATCCCCTCCTAATCAATATAGTAAAGTAAAACACTATCAACAAAAAAACTATTTGAAAACCATTAAACCATGATCAAAGCCTAGCCACCGTATTGTTTCTGTGCTAACTTAGAATTTAGAATAGCTATAATCATATAACAAGGAGACAATATGAACTACTGGCGTAATATCATTCATGAAATAACCGCCCCTAAAAAAAGCTTAGAAACAAAGAAAAAACGTTTTATTCAGCGTTACCAATTTTCAGGCTTTAGTGATAAGTGTTATTTAACCCCCCAGGAGGTTAAATGCGTTGACTACGCACTTCAAGGTTTAACCATCAAAGAAATAGGTGAAGCACTGTGTTTATCACATAGAACGGTTGAGTTTTATTTAAAGCGTATTCGAGAGCGTTTTAATATTAAAACCAAACGCGAGCTCATTAAACGATTTTCAGAGAGCGATTTTAGACATCAATTTCCTTTATCTAAAATAAAACACTGAGGCAATTATGCGTTACACATTTATCTTTACTCTAATCCTTTCATCTTTATTTTTTTCAGCACTATATGCTGACAAAGAACCTGGCTGGGTGGTTAACCAGAATGCCATTATAAAAAAAGTTGAAGACTGGTCCAATCAACAAAGTCAGCCAAAATGGCAAGCACCACCTTTTCAGAAAGCAAAAAAAAAAAAAAAAAATAACCAATAAACAGTGGTGTCATGCCAGCGACATCAAGATTAATCATGTTAATTTTGAAGCGCTTGGCATGATGCAAGATCTAGATCAATTTGCCATCACCAATACAGGACCTCATAGTTGCTGGATTAAATCACCTATTGTTCTTGAAGTCATGACCAAACATAAAACATTTCACGTGAAACATATTCTAACAGATGACGTTAATCTTTTACCCAAATCACAACAAACATTATCTCTAGAAATTAGAGGGACTGGCAATGTCTTTGATGGTCAATATGGACGCTTATTACCTCCTGTAAAAGCATTGAAGTTAAAGATAAACAATCATGAATATCCTATTCAGAAAACAGGATATGATGCTAAATTAACACTCAATCTCTCAACAACAATTTAACAACTAGATTACCTAATGGTTGCATATCAATGCTAACTTGGGTAATGTCTTCGCATGCCTAGAAAAATGCTAAAAACAATTAATCCTCGACAATTATTACCTCGGGGTTTGCCCACCTTTTTTATGCTGAACCCAATATCGCAGAGATCTCTACGATTCATATATTGTTTAAGTTTGGTTCTTCACTTGCTATGTGGTGGACAGATGCTGTATCACACAATATTACAGCCACTTTTTGCAATGGCTCTTTGCTTACATTACCAATGGCAAAGCTCATTAACATTTATAATGTATGCCCCGTTCCATTGGCTTTGGTATATTAATACCGTTTTTGTCAGCACACTTGATACTTTTGCTGCAATGTTATGGCTGCCATGTACGACAAAAAACAACTCATGCTCATCAATAATGATAACCTATTGTGTTCTTATTAATAATTACCTTGGCACCTTACTGACAGAACAAGAGTATATTATCCATTCTGAAATCAATAACCGCCAATCCAATAAAGATATGGCATCACTCCTTAAACCATTCCAGTGGAAATCCGTCTTAAGAAAAACATTTTTCTTAGTTCAGGATCTATGGCCCCCCTATTATAGCTTCCATTTTTTATCATATATTTTTCAGAACTCTTTCACAAAAAATATTGAGCCAAGCATATCTGTTAAATCTGATGAGTTCTTATCTAATGGAACCTATTTATGCTTAGCTAATCCAGCTGAACATCCTAACTATCCAGTAGAAACAAATCATCATTTAATTTAAAACCATAATTCAAGCCGTTTCCCTTGACAAAAACCGCTTGAATACAGTGACTGCTGTTACCAATAATGGTATCAAAGATACCAGTATAACGCCTAAAATAAACCAGTGCATATGATCATGAACCCATGTTACTTGCCCCATCAGAAAAGGAATCACCATCAATAAACCCACCCACAAACAGGCGCCAAGGATATTTAAGCGAATAAAAACACCTTCCTTAATTCCAGTTACCCCGCAGAAAAAAGGCATATAAGTACGAACTATCGGCGTAAATCGACCAACCATGAGCAACCAAATGCCTTGTTTATTAAATACATCTTTAACTAATTCTAACCTCTGTTCATGACGACTCATCCAACTAAAACGCTTTGATATAAACCATTGATTAAATCTTTTTGCAATCCAAAAATTCAGCTGATAGCCCAATATTGTCACCATCAAAACACCCAATGCCGCCATCAGAATCCCTTGATGATACCGCGCCAGAAGAAAAGCAACCATCACTAATAATGAGTCACCAGGTAAAAATGGCGTAAAAATGCATGCAGACTCAAAAAACACAATAACCATCACCATCAACAGCAACCATGTACTGCCTTGACCAACCATAAAATTAGTTAAAAATGTTTGCCAATCGAAAGAAAAAATAGACATTTGAAAAAATCTTTTTAATTCGCTAAAGTAATGGCTTAATACTAATGGAAAAGCATCATTATGTCTAGAGCCTTGGTTGTTGATGACGATATTATTGCGCGGTCAATCTGTCAGTACATTTTAACTCGAAATGGTTATCAAGTTGATTTAGCTGATAACTCTGAAAAAGCGTTAAGCTTGTCTTCACAACATGACTATCAACTCATTGTTATGGATATCGGCCTCCCAGACGCTTGTGGTTTAAATACTGCAAAAAAAATCAAGCAACAAAAACATCATTCTCCTTTCATTTTTGCTATTACAGCTCATCTTGGTGAACACTGCCTTGAAACACATAGCTCAGAAGTTGATCTTATAGAGAATAAGCCGTTCACACAGCAATCTGTTGATCAATTAAACAAAGTAATCACTCAATAAAAAAAAAGGCGCCGAAGCGCCCTATCTTATTGTTACATATGTTCATTAGGAGACCAACATGAAGTAAGCCTAAGCTTTAATCATCTTTGGTTATGTATAAGGTATCATAGCAACATTAAGCTTAAGTTAAGAGATGCAAACTATGTAAGCATTTTCTCAAAACCTATTCCTAACTGATTAACTTTATCATTGTTTTTATCAAGATAATCCACAAAACTTGACGCTTTTGTTTTAAAATAATCACAGTGATTCAATATCTTATGCAACCATAAATCTAAAAAACCACATCGAACAGGCCAAACCAAACCCGCATTTACTAAGTCAGTATATATTGCCTGAAAATTATGTACACTATGACCAACAATAACGGGGGCATTTGACCAAGCTGTCTCAATAGGGTTATGCCCACCAATAGACACATAACTCCCCCCCATAATAATTACATCAGCAAGATCAAACCACGTCCCTAACTGACCTAATGCAGCAACCAAACCAATACCATTGAATGCGTTAATTGAATCATCAATTATAAATGAGCCCGCGAGGTCACTCTTAAGCTTTGATGCGCGATGTGGGTGCCTGGGTATCACGACCAAATGAATAGATTGTAAACATGTTGGTAATGATTGCACAATTAACTGCTCTTCTCCCGGATGCGTACTAGCAACCACCACTATTGGTTTAGTTTTTATGGATAATATTTTCCGCCTTAAGTCATCAAGAATGACTGGACGTCGCTGCCCCCACTTTAAACTGACATAATCATCATTAAGAACAGTAAAACCTAACTTTTTGAAGTAAAATGCTGACTGATCACTCTCTGGGAATACGCCAGATACACAAGATGATATCTGCCTTATCAATCCACCAAATCTTTGATAACGTGAAAAAGTCCTATTCGATAATCGTGCATTAATGACCCAGATTGGAATCTGATTCATCTTGGCTTGAAAGCAAGCCTCAGGCCAAAGCTCACTTTCAACCAAAACCAAATGCTTCATAGCCACTCGCTTGAACCATGATTTGACAATCCAAGAATGATCAAGAGGCCAATAGGCATGATCATCCCGCATCTTATTGGCTGCTAGAATTACAGACCGCCCGGTTGGTGTTGAAGTGCAAAATAATACCTTTGTTTTTTTTGACAAATAAGAACGTAACCACAGCGCTATTTTTGCCTCACCAACTGATGCTGCGTGAATAACAATATCATACGAACCGTATTTAACTAACCCCAAACGCTGTAATAAACCAGATCTATAAGCTGCTTGACTAAAAGATTTGATTAGATATCGGCACACTACTACAGGCCACAAGAACCACCAAAGTAATCGGTACCACCAAAATGGTTTAAGCTTAGCCATTAATCGCTACCACCCACTTTTTGACATCTAACAACCGCTGATGAAAAAAATGCCCACAACCAGAAAGCAATGTCAGTGGAATGTGATAAGATTGAGCATATTGAACTGTGGCTTCTGGACTCACCACATCATCAAGAGTACCTTGAATCATATATGTTGACACTTTTGGCGCTTGATAAGCATACTTTTCAATCGGTGGTGCAATCAATAAGCATCGCCTAATAGAAGCGTTTTGACATTGGTTAACCACCCATGAACCAAATGAAAAACCTACAAGATCTACCGCCCCTTTAAATGACTTCATAATCCAACTTAATAGAGCCTGAGTATCTGCAATATCATCGTTGATATTTTGGTGACCAGCATCTTTAACTGCTCGAAAATTGAATGTCACTGCATTAACACCTAGCTCTTGATATGCTTTTGCCACACTTACAACAACCTTATTCATCATCGTTCCTTGTTGCCTTGGATCTGGATGACAAATTAAGACAACATCCTCGCCATCTGCAGGATAATGCAGAAGATCTAAAAGATAATCTGGCGTTTTAAATGTTGATGCCTGTGGTTTCATCAAACCTCAATCATATCAAAATCTATTTTAGTAGCACCACAATCAGGGCAAACCCAGTCATCAGGCACATCATTCCAGAGTGTTCCAGGCGCAAGTCCCTCTCCTGGGGCACCTTTCTCCTCATCATAAATCCAACCACAAATTAAACACATATATTTTTTCATACAAACTCCTATCGACATAAGTTTATCACATTATATACTGGACTCAAGATGATCATTGGATTATATTATCGATATGAAAACACTAGATAATCAATCATCAACATTATTTAATGAAGCAAAAAAACTAATACCAGGTGGCGTTAACTCTCCCGTGCGCTCGTTTCAAAGCGTCTCCGGAACCCCTCTCTTTATCAAACAAGCACAAGGTGCTACCCTATGGACAGAGGACAATCAAAAATTTATTGATTTTGTCGGTTCATTTGGACCTGCTATCTTAGGCCATGCTCACCCAAATGTCCTTTCCGCAATCCACCAAGCAAGCTTAAAAGGCTTGAGCTTTGGCGCCCCTCACCGTGGTGAAATTAATATTGTCAATATTATTCAAAGATTCATGCCCCATTTAGAAAATATTCGCTTTGTTAACTCAGGTACCGAAGCATGTATGACCGCTGTTCGTCTTGCACGCGGCGTTACCAACAAACAAAAAATCATAAAATTTAAAGGTGGCTACCATGGTCATGTCGATGCCTTGTTGGTAGAGTCAGGCTCAGGAACACTGCAGCATGGCACGCCAACCTCTCCTGGCATTCCTACCGATACCACCAAAGACACTTTGGTATGTCGCTATAATGACCTCCAAGATGTTGCCGACATGATTGCATTACACCCACATGATATCGCGGCCATTATGGTGGAGCCAGTTGCTGGCAACATGAACTTTATACCACCCAAACCCGAATTCTTATCTGGCCTTAGAGAACTGTGTAATCAACATCAAGCATTGTTAATTTTTGATGAAGTTATGACTGGATTTCGCATTCATCCTGGAGGAGCTAAAGCACTATTTGAGGTTACCCCCGACATCACAACATTAGGGAAAATCATTGGAGGAGGTCTTCCTGTTGGCGCCATAGGCGGCCCAAGAAGCATCATGAGCCAATTATCTCCTGAGGGTCCAATTTACCAAGCAGGAACTCTTTCTGGCAATCCAATAACACTCGCAAGTGGCATAGCTACACTCTCGATATTAGAACAGCAAGATCATGAGTATTTATCTAACTTATCTCATCAAATCATCCATCAAATGAAACATATTGCTTCTCAACATGATCTGCCCTTCCAAGGTGCATATCTCGGGGGAATGCTTGGCTTTTTTTTCCAAGAAACCCTGCCAACACACTATGATGCCATAGAGTCGAATCACGTAACAATATTCAAACAATTCCACCAACACATGCTTGAAAATGGCTGCTATTTTGCCCCATCTGCATTTGAGGTTTGCATGTTATCATTCGCTCATAATCAAGCTATGATCGACCATATGCTTCATGCTTTTGAAAATTTTTGTTTAAATTTTAACACAAAATCATAATATATCCTATAATTCCTTCAACCGGAGGAATGAATGCGATTTTTATCTTGGCTGACTCATTTTATCATATCTACGATAGATACTATTGCTGAATTTATGGAACACTTTCTTGAATTTTTGCACCACATCGTGCGCAGCACAGCCTTTCATCTGGTTCACAGTGTTCTTGTGATCAAATGCGCTCTGGTTCTCACTGAAAGCTCAAGAAAAATGTATCAACTTCATAACAACAAAAAAACAAAAAGTTTATTTTCTAAAGCCATAAAGAGTATCTTATTATGCCTCTGTGTTGTTGGTGTTATCGCTGCAAGTATTACATTTTTTTCGGTTGGTACAGAAGTGGCTTTTGCTTTGCTTGCATTGAGTCAGTTTAGCCTGATGCTTTATCACTCGTTTAGGTATGGAAGATCAACCCAAAAGCTTGAAAACGCACAATCCAATGAAGAAAAAAACAAATATAAACTTAAATCTTCTGAACGCTTATCTCAATTAAAAAATGCCAGCATGAGCACCATATTGTGCTCATTAATTGTCATTAGCTCTTTATTCTTTCCAATCATTACAACACCTCTACTGATTGGTGCTATGTGTATAAGTGCTTTTCATATTGTAAAAATGGCACACCATTTCCATGAAAATCGGATGATGCTCTTAAGTGTTGAGCAACCAGATCAAGATATATTAGAAACGCTTCGAGATAATCTAGAAAATCTTCATGAGGTCACAGAATCTATGTCTCATAAATTGGAGGCTGACCACTCAGAACTTTATCAGCCACTCAACAACCGCCAGAAAGAACATCTATTCAACAGTCAAAACGCCAATAAGGAGACTGATGATGAGGAAGAACATGAAACACTAGGAGGTCCCTGATGATTTTAAAAAACCACATAAAAACATTGATGATTAGCATCTATCTCTATTTATCACAACTCATACAAAAGATAAGTTATTCACTACATTCCTGCGTTCATAAACTTGCAACAGAATTAACATGCAACAATAGAACCATCAAAAACATTGCCATTGGCTGGACAACATGGCGATCCTCTCCTCACAAAGCCTCTTATATTGAGAAGATGTTAAATATCAGCTCAACATACTTTTTTTACTTCATTTTTTTCATTATAACACTTCTTAGCCCTGTGACAGCAGTGGTATTTTTAGGTATTATGTCACTGTTAATGTTAATTTTTGGCATTACCGCTCATTTATACCAGCAGCACACAGATAGTTCTTTATTAATTCACGGCTCATTTGGCATGCTTTTTATCACAAGCATCATGCTGCTGTTTGTCTCTTTAGAGCCCATTGTATCAATCTGTATTGCCAGTGTTGTATTCTCGTGGTATCTTCAGTGTGTTATTAGCCATTATAATCCTAGGCTCAATCTACAACCCTCAAACCCCAAGAAATCAATCAAAAAACAACATCAGAAAAATCTCAAACAGGCTTAAGACATAATTGACGCGTTTCAACAAAATATGATACCCTATGGTCAAGGTAAAGGAGATCATAATGGCAGGAACATCAGCAAAAGCCCCCTCAAAAACCCAAGAACACTCTTTCGTAAAGCGATATTTTTGGCAAACATTTTGGCAATCATTTGTTTTATCATCTTATTTCACCTCTTATCTTTTTAAAACTGCCAATCAACAACCTAAATTAATCATAGGGGATCAGCAAACAATCAATCAAGCTGTTAAAGTATCCGTCTTCGCTCATTTAGCGGTTATTGGCTTTAGAGCTATCTTCTTTGGACTGTGTGCCTTTGCGCCGCTACCTGACCCTATCGTTATTTTTATGGCCATTGAGACCATCCTGCCAACAATGCTATACTTATTAAAAGCTTTTCATGAACTTCGAATGTTGATGGTTGTTTACACAGCTAAAAACCCTGGCCAACAATGGGGTCGAGTAACTGAAGAGGGCTCTGTACTTGCTGCTTGGCATCTTGCAAGAACAGCACCAAATACAACTCAGCCACCAAGAGCCATTTTCTCGCTATCTGATGCACTAGTCAGTTTGATTATCTCTAATCAACACTCCGCTACCAAAGAAGCGAATATGGGCCGGCAAACAAATCACTTATCTGCGGATAAACTTAAAAATCAACCATCAGGTGCTGCTTTCGGTAAACCAGATGGTTCACTTAACGCCCAAAAACCAATAAATGATACTAACGCAGATATTAATCAACCTATCAATGTTCACTAAATAACTGTAACAACTTAAGGAAACTTATGATTCAAGAAAAAACCGACTCAGCCATTCAAAAAATGATTGAAAAAAACCCTGGTGAAACGGAATTCTTACAGGCTATTCGTGACACATATCGTTACCTCATTCCCTATATTGAAAACCACCCTAAATACGATGATTTTAATATTTTAGAAAGATTAAGTCAGCCTGATCGCATCATCACCTTTCGCGTTACGTGGGAAGATGATCATGGCAAAATTCATAACAATACTGGCTATAGAGTTCAGCATTGTAACGCCATTGGCCCATATAAAGGAGGCTTACGCTTTCACCCATCAGTCAACTTAAGTATTCTAAAGTTTTTAGCCTATGAGCAAACGTTCAAAAACAGCCTAACTGGCTTACCCCTAGGTGGTGGTAAAGGTGGTTCCGACTTTGACCCAAAAGGTAAATCCGATACTGAAATTAAGCGATTTTGCCAGGCATTTATGACCGAGCTATCAAAACATATTGGTCCTTATGTTGACGTGCCTGCAGGTGATATTGGTGTTGGCGCAAGAGAAGTGAGTTACCTTTTTGGTGAATATAAACGCCTGACCAACCGTTTTGATGGCGTTATTACTGGCAAAGGTTTAAATTTTGGTGGTAGCCAGGCTCGATTAGAAGCAACGGGCTATGGCACAGTCTATATGCTTGACTTGGCACTTAAATACAAACAAAAACATATTCAAAATATGACATGTACTTTATCTGGCTCTGGAAATGTATCATTGTTTGCATTAGAAAAGTTAATACAAATGGGTGCCAAAGCAGTTACTCTCTCCGACTCTTCTGGATTTATTCATGACCCAGAAGGCTTTGACCTTGAGAAACTTCATGTGCTCAAAAACATCAAATTACGAGACCGCAAGCGTATTAGCGCCTACACTGATCATTACCCTCATGCAGTCTTTTACGCCAATCAACGTCCATGGATTATTCCATGTGACTGTGCTATCCCATGCGCAACAGAAAATGAAATCGATGAAAATGATATGGCAACATTAATCAAAAATGGGTGCATTGCTGTTGCGGAAGGGGCTAATATGCCAACAACCCATGATGCTAAACACCTTCTTCCAGAAGAAGACTTTATTTACATACCTGGAATCGCTGCAAATGCCGGTGGTGTTGCTGTTTCAGGTATAGAAATGGCTCAGAACAGTTCCTTCACCCCATTAACTCATGACGAAGTAGATAGTAAATTAAAACGAATTATGGCAAATATTCACCATCAATGTGAACAATATGGCACCAATGATAATGGTCATATTGATTATGAAAAAGGTGCTACCATTGCTGGGTTTATAAAAGTTGCTGATGCCCTTATCCATTTGGGTGTTTAAACGGTTAAGACCCACATGAAAAACAGCCATGCATTAAGATGATTATTCCATAGAAAGGCTTTTAAAGCCTTTCTTTCATCACCGTCGCATGTTAGCTTGTGTGTTCTGTAAAATCCCAATGCCAATATTACTAACATAGGCCCTTGAAGCCAATGAACACCCAAATACCATGAAAGCAATAAAGAAAAGATGATAACCATTGCATAACAGCCGTTAATCGCGCTTTGCGTGTAAACACCAAGCGTTTTTGCACTTGAAAATATAGATAACCCCATATCATCCTTTAGGTCAGCTAAAGCATACTGAGTATCGTAAGCAAAAATCCAAAAAACATGAATCATTGTTAATAGCCAGCATGCTGCATTCAACACACCAACACTCGCCAAAAATACCATAGGAATGCCTGATGAGAACACACATGCTAAAATGACTTGAGGCAAAGGACACCAGCGTTTAGCTGTGGGATATATCATCACCCATGGAATAATTACTAATGACCAATACCAACATACTTTAGGCAATGCCAATAAACACCCCAAGGCAATAAGACTAGATACCATAACTGCAAACAACCACATCCTAACGGACGCCTGCCCTGTCGCCAAAGGTCGCTGCTGTGTTCGCCATACATGTCCATCTATATCCTGATCGCAGTAATCATTAATCAAACACCCTAAGGTACGCATTGCCGCAGCACCAAGCGTCATAACTACCCATAGAAAAGTATTGGCCTGTGTTATCCATAAAGCTGTCCACACAGGCCAACAAAGTAATAAAATACCTCTAGGCTGATGCAAACGACACAATTGCCACATAATCTTGAATGAATATGATGTCTTAAGCTCTTGGTGCATAACCTTTCCTTCTTTAACATTAAAATTGTAGCTACTATATTGTATCATTTCATCAGCATTTACTACAATATAACCATGTCAATATTACTACACACTCTTATTCCCATAATCATCAGCATCTGGTCATATGCATTGATGCTATGTGGAGATGGCAACAATCGAGAAATCATGATAACATCATTAGATGAATCTATTAACGCCAACTCACCAATGGGTAGAACAACCTCATTTATTGAAGACTAATGTGTCAAAAGATTTTGAGCAATGGCTCTTAAATCCTGACTTAACAACCACACAATCCCAACAAAAACACAAAAAAACAAGCAGTATTACCTCTTATCAACTGCAACTTCATTTAACACCCGATGATATTAAGCAATTTCTTGATATACCATATACCTGGCAAAGAAAAGTTTCTTTAACATTAAATGGTATAACATGGTGTCATGCCATCAGTTACTTAGCCCCTGAAATCAATAACCAAGTTATGGACAATGAGCTAATAGGCCACTTCCTAAAAATGCATCAATACCAAAGGTCTAATGTTTGTTTTTCACTTAATCACCAAAATAATATTCTTAGACAAACCATATGGTCTGGAGACCACCTTATACCCATTCCTATTTATGAATGTTTTACTGAAGAATTTAATAAGCTCTAACCCCTTTAAAATTTTTAGTTCTTTTTCACACCGTATGATTTACTTTGTTCGACCATTTAGTACACTTAAAAAGGTTATAATTCCATAAGTAATGTTTAGGATTATTTAAAATAAGATGACTCATTAAGTCAAATAGTGCTTGATGATCTTGAGCTATATCACCGGTTAATGCCAATGGAACCAATGCTATTGATTGTTGGCACACATCCATCTTCATATCAACCACAACAACTTTGGCATTAAAACGATTTGCTAAACGAGCCACACTATCCGTTCTTTGTGTTCTAACACCTAAAAAATGAGTTTGCACCCCTTTCATGTATTGATCGGGTAATATGCCTAACATACTGCCTGGCTGTTTTAAATGCCTGTAGATAGACCTCATGTCTTTATGACTGATGTCTTCACAGTAATATTCACGCACTCTCGTTACATAAGCATCTATTAATGGGTTATTTAAATTACGTTTGACACCGACAAACGAACCTGTCATTTCACCAACAATACGACCAACACATTCTAAACTATGCCAATGTGGCCAAACCAAAATAACTCGCTCCCCAGTATTGAGCCACTCTTCCACTTGCTCAAAACCCTTTCGTTTTATTTTGTTGAAATGTCTTGATGAGCCATAAAAAGATAATGCCTGAAAGTATGACATCATTAAAAAATCAGCTATATTTTCTTGGATGAGCTTCTCTCTCTCTTTTGCTGTCATTTGAGGATATACCAATGCTAAGTTCTTATGCATAATGGTAATGGCTTTTGGGGGAATTAAGATAGATAAGCAATAGGCTAAACATGACAAAACATATTTTGCCATCCTAAATGACAGGCAGTAGACCATTACCATCATTAGATACATATAGAATCTAAATGCCCAATAAGAACATAGAGATCTCATAAATTATTCTCCAGCATTGTTTTCGATAATTCAGAACATTTAAACATATTATGAAACCATAAGTAATGTTTAGGATTATTTAAAATAAGATGACTCATTAAGTCAAATAGTGCTTGATGATCTTGAGCTATATCACCGGTTAATGCCAATGGAACCAATGCCATTGATTGTTGGCACACATCCATCTTTATATCAACCACAACAACTTTGGCATTAAAACGATTTGCTAAACGAGCCACACTATCCGTTCTTTGTGTTCTAACACCTAAAAAATGAGTTTGCACCCCTTTCATGTATTGATCGGGCAATATGCCTAACATACTGCCTGGCTGTTTTAAATGCCTGTAGATAGACCTCATGTCTTTATGACTGATGTCTTCACAGTAATATTCACGCACTCTCGTTACATAAGCATCTATTAATGGGTTTTTTAAATTACGTTTGACACTGGCAAACGAACCTGTCACTTCCCCACCAATACGACCAACGCATTCTAAACTATGCCAATGTGGCCAAACCAAAATAACTCGCTCCCCAGTATTAAGCCACTCTTCCACTTGCTCAAAACCCTTTCGTTTTATTTTGTTGAAATGTCTTGATGAGCCATAAAAAGATAATGCCTGAAAGTATGGCATCATTAAAAAATCAGCTATATTTTCTTGGATGCGCTTCTCTCTCTCTTTTGTTGTCATTTGAGGATATACCAATGCTAAGTTCTTGTGCATAATGGCTACCCTTTTTCGAAGAAAAGGCAGAATAACGACTGTCAGACAAGAGCACCAACGGTAACATAAAAAAGCTGGAACACAGAGCACAATAAAGCGCATTATTACCATGTAAATTCTAAATAATATGTAATACATGTCATTATTATAATTATAACGACTATTTTCGCAAGATATTCATAAAAACAAACAACAAAACCAATTAAATTATTGAAAAAAAAGGAATTTAATGCTATAATGACATTGGAGATAAAGATGAAAAGGAAACAATATAATTTAACACCATTACCCTATGCCACAGCACCATTGGCTATCTATCAGTTTACTCAACTTTCAGCCTCATTTGCTGGGTGGTTATTTAATGGCGGTGCTATAAATGACTTCACAGATTCATATAACCTAGAAGACAAATCATCAAATCATTTCTCCTATTATCCTGGTGGCTATCCACGACCACCTGTTAACTCTTATACAACTCATTATTCTACTAGCAGTAACGAACCAAGTGTAGGTATTGATGTATTTGTTTTCATATACTCTACCGCGTTGATTACAGGTCTTGTTTTCCAAACATATCAATGGTTCTCTCAGCATTATTTTGATCATGAACTTAAAGGCTATACAGCCACACCTAATCTTTTAATTCAATTTTCAGGTTTATTTATATTGTATAACTTTATCATGACTTGTTATCAATTTACCAATCAAAACGAATATCAATATTCTTCTCACATTAACCCGTTTACACTAACCAAACTTTTATTTGTTAGTGCTGGGATTGAAAAAACAGGCCAATTAATTTCACCTCATATGAAAAAGGTCAATACATTATTACAAATTAGAGCAAAAATAAAATATGAAAATAACACTCTTAATATTGATCAACCCAATCAACAATACCAACGATTCATGTCCTTATTGAACAAACCTGAAATATTGACTTGGTTGACGCCTTTATTCGACAAAAGAACACTAAAAATAGATTTCAACGGTCAATCTCAAATTGGGGACATTGTGTTTGGCAAAAGTGAAATGACTATCAATAATGCCTCCGCACTTTATGGTAATCTTGTAGAAAAAGCACCAAGTCAAATTAAGCCATTACTTGAGGATTTAAATCCCCTAATTCCTGCTTATATTAAAACCTCTCTTCAAGGAGATGGTGTAACTCTCTCAGAAAAGTACCAACCCTATAAAGAACTCTCTCAATATTTAGTTCAAAAACTTAATGACGACCCCAACACATTTTATAAATACCTCTCCTGCTCTATTCCATTTATTAAAAACCCTGAAACATTCTCAAAAGAGACTATAGAAGCAATCAATCATTCTGTTGATGGCATTTCTGATGATAGTACTGAACGCATTTGGAATATTGGCTCCAAACTTTATTATACTTATATTATTGGCATACCTATTATATATGCCATTTATCTCGTTATGGGATTATTTATTGCATTATCAGGTTACCTATTGGTTCAAAACATCATCTTACTTACTGTTCTATCGCCTGTGATGTCTCTTCTACTCATGACATTGATCTACACATTAATTGAAATTACCATCATTATTTTTCATATTTATAATCGCTACTGTGGCATTTCTGAATGTTTAAATCGCTGGGATGAAGAGGGTAATATTAATGACAATCCAGAAAGTTTGAAGCACCTTAATCCAAACCGTTTTACAGAGCTATTAAACCAAATAAACTCAGCCGGTGATGCCTCAGGCTTATATAGGGCTATTTGGTTTTTGTGTGTAATGTTAGCTAGTGTTGTCGTTAGTATTGCTACAAGTTCTGTCATTGCTACTTATACGGCAATTCCACTTATTACACAGGTATTAGCCATTAGCGCGTTTTCAGTAATACCCATCATTATTGGGATATCAAGCTTTATCATTTATAAAAACTTACCCCAAAATAAAATATGGCTAATCCCTATCACTAATATGATCTATACAAGCGTTGGTATCATACTTATTCAATACATGATTATCGCAACACTCCCCGGTTTGATTTTAACTGCTGTAGCAACTGCAACTATTGGCCTTATTTCATTTGCTTCTATTGCTTTACAAAAGACCGATGAGGACTTAAATCAATTAAGACTTGATGAAGTAACACTAAAAAGTGATCGCACGCCCACCAAGAGAGAAGAATTATCTATAGTACCATTGTCTAAAAACGATTCACTATCTTCTGAAAGCGACTCAACACCTCCTGAAAACGACTCAACATCTTCACCTGATATGACAGGCAAACCCAATTAAATCTGATAACTTGCAATAATAAGCTGATTGTTTTATCTTGAATTAACTCTTTGGACTATATTATGTCTCGCTTTACATTTGGTATTCTTGGTGCAATCTTATGGACTACATTAAACCTTGGTCACCCTTTTTTTGGGTTTCTATTGGGTTATATCTTTGGTGCATCAACACAAATGAATGGTCCATCATTTCAACACCGATATCATCAAGCTGGACGGCATAGCCCTGAACAAACCATATTCTTTCATTGTGTATTTTCCGTAATGGGCTATATTGCCAAAAAAGACGGCAATATTTCTAAAAAAGACATCAATACAGCTGAATTTTGGATGCGCCATTTTAAATTAACACCAGCGTTTCGCCAAGAAGCAATTCAAGCCTACTATCTTGGTAAATCAGCTAATTTCAATCTTAATGAAACGCTTGATCGCCTAAAATTTATGGCACCTTTTAACCCAGCTTTACTCGATACGTTCATTCATATTCAATTACAAACCATCATGACCTCTGATGGCCAGATCAGCACACAAAAAAGAACACTCATTGAACACCTTTGCCAATACTTAAATCGCCCCATGCCATTTACCTCACAAAATGGCCATCACCAACAACAGCATTATCAAACAGTCAACACCCAAAAAGCTTATCAAGTGTTAGGCCTACAAAAAAATGCTAGTGATGCAGCAATCAAAAGTGCTTACCGTAAATTACGTAGTCAATATCACCCTGATAAACTCATTGCCCAGGGCGTTCCTCAAGAAATGATTCAAGCAGCTCAGGAAAAATTTCAAAATATTAAAGATGCTTATGAGGCTATTTGCCGAGAACGAAAATTACAATAACGCTGCCACAACATCAAAAATACGACAGCACCAACCATGTTACACACGGGTGTTGATAACCAAATACCACTTAATCCAAGTGATGATGCCAAGCCCATGGTAATCAAAAATCGAACAACTGTTAAGCGAATCACTTCGACAATGGTCACAATTTCAGGCTTTTTAACCCCTTGAAATGCTGACATCGTCAACATCATAAATGGATAAATCATTAGGCCAGGCACCATATATTGAGCATAATCTAAAGTTGTTTTCATGGCTATAGTCAATGGGTATGACTTTATTATAGGTACAGCTATTCCAATAATTAAAACCATACACAATACGACAAACAATAAACTAAATTGAATAAACTTTGAAAATAAATGCCGAATTTGCTCATAGTTTTTGATTGCATGATGCTGACCAATAATGCCAATCAATGCATTACCAAGGCCAATAATAGCGGTAAAAACTATAACCTCCATTCTTTGCCCTAAGAAAAACCCATTAAGTGTTGCTTCAGTGCCATAATCATGTATTAAATGCTCCAATAAAGCCAACTCAAGCGTTACCAATAAATAAGCAAAGAAGACCGGCCAAGATAAGCGAATATTCTCCCACCAAAAGCCCCTCCACTGAACTTTCTTTTCCGCTGAAAAATACAACCTGATCTGTGAAAACATCCAAATACAAATGCTATACTGGACCACCACAAAACCGACTGGGATAGTAACCAAACCAAAACCATGTGATAAACCCCAGGCTACCCACGCACCCTCTAAACATAAACCCAACATCAATGCTTTTTGATAGGCTTTAGATTGACCTATACCGATCAACAATCCATTCATTACCATACCTAAAATAAAGGCAGGCGCGCCCCACCCCATCCAGTGTAAAAACTGTTGATCGCTCGCAATATTATGCTCAGAAACATGCAGCGCATGTAATAATTTTACTGAAAAAATCTCTATACAAAATAACCAAACAAATGACATGAATACAGCAAAAGCAATAACCTGAACAACTAAGGACAGTTGCTGATTGGGCTGCTTGAGCACCACATGCCCCATGAGTGCAGATGCTGCACTAGAAAGCCCTCTGCCCAATGCCAATAATGAGAAAAAAATAGGAAAAGTTGCAGCAAGAGCTTGTGCTGACTCTGCATCAAATAGCATAGCCATTGAGGCCTGCATCAACTGCATTCCTGACTGAAAAATAATTCCCAACATGCTGGGAACACCCACACGCCAAAGAAGATGCTTTGTGCTCAATTGCGTTAATATCATGATCAGATATTAACTGATTCATGCTTTCACTTGCAACCTTTTATCATTCACGTATAGTACGCATATGGACATTTCAATATCATTACTATCTGCAAATTTTGCTCACCTTGCTAAACATTGCAAGCAACTCATTCAAGCAGGAGCTGATCGTATCCACCTTGACATTATGGATGGTCATTATGTTCCACAACTCTCTTTCGGCCCTCTTATTTGTCAACATTTACTCAGTGCGCTTGACGAACATCATCACTTACCCATTGATGTTCATTTAATGACAGAGCAACCCAATCATTTTTTTGATGTATTTGCAACTATGTCACATTCATTCGATATAACTGTTGTTTTTCATCCTAGCTGTAGTCAAAACATTGATGAAGATTTAGCAAGCATCAAGTCACTTGGCATGAAAGCGGGCCTGGCTGTCAATCCAAATGAGTCCTTTGATATCATTCTTCCATGGCTCAAGCAATCCATGCTGGATCAACTTTTGGTCATGACTGTCATGCCTGGGCAATCTGGGCAAACCTTTATTAATAGCCCTCTCCGAGGCTTAAAACAATTGGCCATGACCGAAAAACTGCCTTATGTTGTTGTTGATGGTGGCATTAACAACCAAACTATTCATCAATTAAGTGCTCTGCCAGTCAACAGTGTGGTATCTGGCTCTTATGTTTGTAATCATGACTCTCCAAAACAAGCCATCGAATCATTGAGGGTTATCTAAACTCAACTCACCATCATGAACGTTATAGGCAAATAATTCAGCATAACGCCCCCAGCTAATCAGCGTTTTTAACACATCGTTTGCCGCATCCTCACTTAGAAAGGGCTGCAATACCTCTAGAAAATACTTTTCATGAACACAATGAGTGTCAGATTGTTTCAACTGATTAACCATATGACGTATCATAGGAATATGGTCTTTAATTTGTCGTGCAAAAATTTGTTTTCTTTCTAAAATACTAGACTCTGCAACCATTTGACCAACATAAGTTGCTTTAATTTCGCCATCATTAATCGATGCAAACTTTAAAACCTCTAATGCCTCAGTAATGGGTAACAATTGATCTAAATCTAAATGAACCTGCTCAACTAACTCTGCTAAATCAACAGCACCACCATCAAAATCATCAACCAATGTTTCTAATAAACCGATTATATTGGCAATATCAGCATTCGGTAGCCGATACCCCAAATCTAATTTTTTTTGTTGTGCTCGCTTCGCCGCTTTTGCTGCATTTGCTTCAGTAATTCGACTGTAAATCTCATCAACTAATTGCTGCATAGGTTGCTCATGATCCCATCGTGGTTGCTTAATAGTTACCTCTAAATAACTGTGAACTTGCCCAGGGTTGTGAGAAAAGATGATGATTCGATCAGCCATCAAGGCTGCTTCTTCAATATTATGGGTAACCATCAATATGTTTTTTAATTGACTTTTTTGACTGTGCCATAAATCTAATAAATCATTTCTCAAGTTATCTGCTGTCAAAACATCTAAAGCTGAAAATGGCTCGTCCATTAAAAGCACCTCAGGCTCCACAACCAAAGCTCTAGCCAACCCCACACGTTGCTTCATACCACCTGAAAGCTCCTTTGGGTATGCGGATTCAAAACCATCCATACCTACCATATCAATTGCTGCAAGAGCCCTCTGCCGACATTCTGAAGCACTCACACCCTTAGCTTCCAAACCTAGCTCAACATTTTGTAATACGCTTAACCAAGGCATGAGTGCAAAATGCTGGAAGACCATACTTAAATGAGGCATTGGCCCATTTATCACCTCACCATGATGCAAAACATTACCTGATGATGGTGGTATTAACCCGGCAATAATGCGTAATAAAGTTGATTTTCCAGACCCAGATGTACCTAAAAGTGCTACAATTTCTCCCTCATAAAGCGATAAGTTGACTTCTTTTAAGACATCAATAGCCCTTCCTTCTTTTTTAAAGGCTTTATGAACATTAACAACATCAATCAGTATTTTTTTTTCGCTCATCTTACCCCTCATGTTTAAAATGCTGCTCAGCATAACGATATAATGGCATCCATACTAATCGATTGATCAAGAGTACATACAAACACATCACAATAACACCCAGCGTCAATTTCAGCCCATGGTCACCTGCCTCAACAATATACGTTCCTAATCCTGCAGCCGAAATCCTTTGATCACCATATTTGATTACCTCAACAACAACAGTGGCATTCCAAGCACCACCTGCGGCAGCCATCATACCTGTAATAATGGATGGGAATAAGCCGGGCAAAATAAGCTTTTTCCACTTTAACCACCCACTTAATTTAAGCATTTTAGCCGCCTGGTGCAAATTTTTAGGTAGCATTTGAGTACCAGCAATAACATTAAATAAAATATACCACTGACATCCCAAAACAATCAGTGGTGATAACCAAATAGATGGATTTAATTGAAACAATATGATCTGACTGACAAAAAAGGGATACAGAAAATTAGGTGGAATAGAAGCCAAAAACTGAATAATAGGCTGTATCCAATTGGAAACTTTAGGTCGTTGACCAATCCACACACCTATAGGCAACCATAACAATGTACTTAGGCCAATAAATATCATCACACGGAGAGAGCTATACAAACCGAGTAACAACACATGAGGAATGTCTTGCCAAACATCATTGACAGCTTCATCGTGAAATAATTGCCACAACATTACAAACATTTTGATCAATAAAAATCCAGAGATACAAATCATCACAAATGACATAAATCGACGCACTTTCGGCAATGATGGAACCTTTCTGGGCCGAACAACGATACGCCCACGCAGCCAATGATCACGGCACCAGCGCACTAAGCTCTTACCACCCTTGGACACCCACTTTGCGTTACTGAATAATCGGACCACCCATGGCTTTTTCTTCTTGCCCTCTGTTTGTGTCATGTAATTCAAAGGACGAAAAACCAACTGGTCGAAGACAATAATCACTAAAAACATAGTAAACCAAGAGGCTAAAATAGCACTGGTATCTTGAAGGCCATTTGCTTTATCTAAGTAAGATCCTAACCCCGGCAAATGAAAAACCATATCCTTTTTAATTTCAATAACCTCACAAGCAACAACAACGAACCAGCTCGCTGATAATGACATCATCATATTCCACGATAACAAGGGCAAAGCAAAAGGAAACTCAATACGCCAAAAGGTTTGCCAAGCACTCAAACCATTTATCTTTGCAACTTCATAATATTGCTTTGGCACTGTTTTCAAGCTCTGGTAAAAACTTAAAATCATGTTCCATACCTGAGCCGTAATAATCACAAAAACAGCAGCCCACTCAAATCCAATCACGCCGCCGTTAAAAGATGTAAATAAAAACAGCCCTACCATTTGTTGGTACCCCAATGCAGGGATTGACTGCAAAATATCAATAGCAGGTAAAATAATCATCTCTGAAAATTTATGCTTGGCAGCTAAAGTTCCAATCACCAAAGTAATCACTAACGAAAATAAAATACCTAAAACCATTCGAAATAAACTTCGAATGGCATATCCCAACAAATACCAGCGATCAAGTGAGATATCATCAGGTTGCAGTGCTTGTCGCTCAACCATATGATGTGTACTGTATGCTAAGAGCAATAAACTTGAAATGATAACAACGCCGGCAGCAATATCCCAGTAATTAGGAACACTGACCGAAATATCTTTGCGACTGAATAAATTAAACATAAAAACCTTGGCGCTATTTTATGTCATCATTGGTTAAATCTCAAGATATCCTTGCATTGGTTATGTATTTAAGGAAAAATAATAATTACAAGGATGAACAAATGACTCAACATATCTTATTAACTGGTGGCACTGGACTATTAGGCAAACAGCTCATACAAGATAACAGTACAGCACGAATCACGAATATTAGTCGCCAAAAATCAATGGGTATAACTTGGGATCAACTGGAAAATTTAGACCTCTCAACCATCACTCATGTTGTACACTTGGCTGGTGAAAACATCGCCAGGCAGCGTTGGTCAACTTCATTCAAAGAGAAGTTATATACCAGTCGTGCAGATACATTAAATCAACTCAGTTTAGTTTTAAAAAAAGCCCCTAAACTTGAGCAGGTTATCATTGCATCTGGTAGTTCTGTATATGGCTTATACAAAAGTGATCATTCCACTTGGACTGAATCTAAAACATTGGCTAATGACAACCATTTTTTCTGTCAGTTAGCACGACGACTTGAAGAAAATGCAACATCATTAGCATTACCTAATATCACCTTCTTACGTCTGGGGGTTGTGTTATCACCTTTTGGGGGCGCACTACCAAAACTAGCTCTGCCCTTTCGCTTCAAAATCGGCCTTAAGCTTAACAAAAAAAGCATACCACTATCTTGGATAGCTTTGAGTGATACTTCTGCCGCTATTCGCTATATTATCGACCATAAACTCTATGGTCCAATCAATTGTGTAGCTCCTCAACATACTCATTTTGGTGATTTATATAGTGTCCTAAAAACCCATTACCGACCTTTGTTTTCTTTGAAGCTACCAAAGATATTTTCTTGGCCATTAGGTGAAATGGCACAATCGACTATTCACCTTGGTCAACACAGTTATCCAGAGCGATTACTTGAAGCTGGCTTCAAATTTCAATACCCTGTGCTTAGCACTAGGGTCGTTTCTTAGAGGATGTCTGAGGACCCTTTAAATCCTTTTTCTCCTCATCTAAATTATTTTTATCAACGCTCTTAACCTTAAGTTGAGCATCCAAATCTACTGCACGAATAGGGTCAACTTCTTTCCTTCTGGATACTGGATTAGTTGTTAACATATCTTTAGACTCTTCCGCATTATGTTTGATCTTATCATTGCTGTGTGATTCTCTTAAATTTCTGAACCATTCATGATATTCTCCCGCATTATGTTTGATCGTATCATCGCTATCATTTTCTATTAATTGAGTTAGCACTTTTTGAATTCTATTGTAATAATCTTCTGATGAAATTGCCAAACGCTGAATACCCTGACAATTTAAGACCTGAACATTGCCACTTTCTACTAAAAATTCAACACATGTAAATTTATTTTCTTTAATTATCTCAGAATCACCTTCTTTTATGTCAATATTGTTTACTATTAGTTTATCTTCAATCTTAGAGCCTAATATCACACTTTTCATCTTTATTTTTTGACTTAGACTCATTTTCTTATCTGACGATAGACTCTCTTTTATATATTGAGAAGGATCAACATTCGAATAATATGCTTCAAAAAACATCGGTTTTATTTGATCTAAACTCTCAAAACCATCCAATATTTCGTCAAGCTTTCCTTGTTTAGCACTAGAAACAATAATATTATTTAAAGCCATTTTATCACCTAACTCAAAACACCTTCTGATTAAACGAATGCTATTAGGTATATTTAAATCCTTCAATTGTTCAACATCAAGTGTTAACATATAGTCAATAACCATTTGTTCTATTGGCTTATCCCCTTTCTCAAATACTAATGATTGATTAATATCATGATTATTAATGTGCTTTAAAAACTTAATGTCATCTTTTTTATTCAATTGCCACATGCCTTTTGAATATTGCCCGATACTCAATGCAGCCAAACTTAAGACAGCAATACCCAAACCCAATAAGAAAAAAGGATTGATAGCCACCACTAAGACTGATGCCAGTCCTAAAGCTGAAAACCCGATCATTGAAATACCAGCTATCAACATTGGTAAAGAAAACATTAATCCTGAAATGACATCAGATCTTTGTTTTTTTAAAGATTCTTCTCTAAATTTTTTTATAATGTTCTTCATTCCCATTGGAAGGCTTGCATAGCTCAGACCAACTTTAAGATTGTAATTCTCATCAACTTCAACATTTTCTTTGTCTAACCAAACCTTCATCGTGCCTACATCATCATCTACAATTTTAACACTGGTGGTTTTTACGTTCTCTATCAAATCATCAACATCATTCATTGCAGTCAAGCACTCTATAACATATTCTTTTTGGAATCTCTTATTAGCTTCTTGAGCAATGCGATCCTGCCAATTTATCGGTGGCTTAATACCAGCGTTTAACAATAGACAAATAACATCCCACTGAGATTGTGAAATATATGGTTTATTATTTCTTACGCTTGGATAAAAGTCTGATTCAGCTATGATCTCAAATTCAGATAACAAAGCTTTCAATCGTAACAAATCAGTTGGATCTGATTCATCTCGTCTTACCATTTTTTTTATCAAATTTTCAATATGATCATAATTATGAGGTTGCTCATCTAATTCTATTATTTTCTTAAGATTTTTAAGGGCTCTTTCATCTACTTTAGTTTCAGATGAAGAAAGTAAGGAAAGAATCACATCAATATTCATTATTTCTTTTCTTAATATAAACTTAATTAATTTTGGGTCATCTGATTCTAAAGATGCTATGCAAAGTTGCCTCCATTGATCGGTGGTTATGGCTTCTAAAAGTTGCCTCCATTGATCGGTGGTTATGAGTTCTAAATGACTTAATGTATGGCTTGGATCAATTTCATCCACAAGACGCTTAAATGTTATTTTGGAAATCTCATTACCAGCTTTGAATGTCTTATCGCTTAGCTCTCTATCAATATATTCATTTATCATATCTTCAGGCAATTCTTCCTGAAGACTTTTTAATAAATCTCTTTTTAAAAATACACGATCTCTTAAACATTGCTGAAATGTCATGTTGATCAATGGATCTTCTGTAAATTTTGTGATCTGGGTCTCAATGTTTTCTAAAACTTTATTATTTGCTTCTATCTCCTTTTTCGCAGCTTCAATATTTTTCTGGAATTTTTCTTCACCTTTTTGTTTAAATGCCTCAATATGAGTTAAACATGTTTGATTATTTTGTTCAAAAACTCTTTTTTCATCTTTGAGCTTTTTTATTGTCTTGTGATGCTCTTTTTCAAAAGGCTTAAGTGTCAAAACATGTCTTATATATGGATGAATAGCATCATCCATTAAGTCATCATGATAAATGTAACCTCCAAGCCCTAATTTTTTACCCAGAATATTCTTTAAGTTTGACTTACTTAATGCCTTCTTGAATAACTCACCTTTAGTTTGTGGATAAAGGTCATATTCTTCAAAGAACTCCAATAATGTTTCATCGACCAAATCTTGATCAATATTGGCTCTTCCTTCACTAACTTTAACTTTATCATTTGAATAACTAAATAATTTAAACCATGACCGCCACTGATTATCTGATAAAAAACATGATTTTTTAATTTTATTTCGCTGGTAAAGCAAAATACCAGTCATGACCACACTATATCCAACCAAAATCAATGATATAAATGGGCTCAATATTGCCAAAGGGATTAATGTTACTAAGGTGATGGATGATAAAACCAATAGACCTATCAGTATATTCAAACCATTTGGAATACCCATTAACTTTAATCGACTTTTATATTTATTTTGAGATCGTAAATGCTGTTCTGACATTAACTTTTGAATCTTCTCTGGAAGCGTAATGATACCCAATTGTCCCTTGATTTTTGGCTCTACGCCATCTATCTCTACATGCCAATATTTTGAATTTCGCCAAAGATAAGTAAAAGTGTCTTTAATCTTAAAATCCAATTCGGTTTTTACTCCTAAAAGACGTGGTATTTGATCTAATGTTCTAACACGTATTGATTGAGGAACTGCGCTCCTTATCGTTACGTCGTTACCTTTATACTCAGTCAATCTGATGAGCTCTTGGTAAATTTCATTTTTATTATCATTGATCAGTTCCTTATTTGTTGAAATCTTGTTAAATTGTTCATCAATCCTTTTTTTCTCTTTGATGACATCATTAAAATTAATCTTTCGACGACCTCTTTGACTCATATTAAATGATAAATCCTTATGCATGGCCCATCGCTCAATATCATCCTTACTGTAACCTAAACTGATGGCTATTCTTTTTATGTTCTGACTAAACTCTTTATTTTCTTGTCTAGACTCTTCATCTTCAATATCTTCTCTAAGGCTGCCTTTATACATCAATGCAAAATCAATCAGCTGCTTTCCAGATATTTTGTGTTTTTTAACATCAATCTGAGTAGCAATACTGACCCTGGTGCTGTAAATGAAAATGGGATTGAATATAGGGGCTACCCCTTCTAAAAAATTTGACATCATCAACCATTCACTAAACAATAATTCCTTTGACATCAACTGTTCCATTAAATCATTTTTACTTTGTGACAGCTGATTGATAAAATGAGAATCTTTTTCTACCAATGAAAGTGCATCCTCAGGGATGCTTAAACCCTCTAAGAATGATTTATTTTCAGGATCAGCTATGAACTTAATCAAGTTATCCAGTTTAGGGCTTTCTAAATCATCTATTAGCTTTTGTCTTGATTCACAAACCTTAAGATACTCTTGAATGTCTTTTGGAACATCTCCCTGGTCCACACAATCTTGATTTACACTTTTCCAAAGGTATCGAGATTTATCAATTTCTGAGAGTCTTTGTAAGTCTTCATTATGATCTAAATAAGGTTTAATCCTTTTATATTGATACTTTATCTTCTCAAGATCATCCACTTGAATATCTGCATATGTTTCTAATCCTTTTTCTAGGTATTGCCACATCATTTTATCTTCAGCTGAGACACTTTGTAAACTATCATGAATTTTATTTATATTTTCTTCGTACAAACCACCTAACTGTTTATATGCGCTTTGAGTTGCGTCCTTTCTTTCAAAAAGACCTTCATAAATCATGATAACAGCAGGCATTTGATCCAACTTTATAGACTGATCACCTACTATTTGTCTCACTATGTCTAGAGTGTCCTTAGATAACACAGAGGGCTTGTTTGTCATGCCTTCAGTAATATCAATTATGACTCCCCAATCATCTGCAGAAACACTTAAATCTTTATGAGTTACTTTTTGATAAATAGCTTTACGAAATTCTTTTTCAACCAAATCATTATCAGCAAAAATTGTTTTTACATCCTCCCACTGACGGTTATCAACGAGCTTCTCAATATGTTGTTCCAGTTTTTTATTGACACCTTGAAGCTTGTAAAGGGTATCATCACCACCAACTATATTATCTTCAATTATCTCTTTTCTTAATCGCTTAAAAAAACTTGTTAAAAAAGGCTCACGAAGCAATCTACCCCATGCCACTTGATCATAATTATCTGATGGCAATTTGATAAGAAAATCATACATTTTCTCATAAATAGTTTTTATATTTATCTCTTTAGTATTAACCTGATCATCTAAATCCTGACCAGGGCCAATATATGTTGATTCAGTGTCACTATCCCAATCATCATCACTAGTATTATAACTTATTGTGGTATCAGAATCATCGATTAGATCATTAATATTTTGCACGTTTTCGATGGTCAAAGCATTATCATTGTATTCTAAATCAGTATCTCCTTCTATGTCATTATCACTCCATGAATATAGCATCATCAATAACACATCAAATGTTTCAATATTATTGATGTGCCATTCAATGCCAGGTATGTCGAAAAGACATAAAGCCATCTCGTAGTAATCATCATGATTTTTCGTTGCTTCTACTAGAATTGCTGATAGATCTAATTTACTTTGTTCGTTCCAATCAGCAAAACTACTGACAGCGGTTAATTGTGCTATAATATTGAAATAGAAAACATCATCTTTTTCTAATTGAGCCAAATATGATCTGATTCCATTCAAACCATCTGGTAGCTTATTCGGATTTAACGATGATATTTTTTGACTTAACTCATCATCACTTGCTTCAACCTCAATATTCAAAAACTCATCTGAAAAGTCACCTTTACGGCACACCAAACGATCCAAACACAATGTTTTTGCCAAATACTTTAAGCTTTCTACAGGATTATACATTTCTTTCTCCCAAGGTTTGTATAGACCAAAATGAGGAAAAAAACATACTTTTTTGCCTTTTGCACAAAAAATCACTCATATACAGCATAAAAGACAAGCATATATCTCACATTATTATTTGACATTAACCAGTATTGATATACATTAATATAACGGAAACGGAGTATTTTATTATGACTGGAACTCATACACCCTTTAACAAAGAGAAAATCACTGATCATAACCCTCAAAATATAAATGAATACCTGTCTCCACAACACGCATATCCTCATCAAATCATCAAGATTACATCATTGATTTTGATAATTATTTCGCTCATATATTTTCCTATCTATCTATCAGTATCCAATGTAATGATTTCTTTATTGTTTAACCCCTTCTTAGCGAAGCTACTGATTGGAGCCGACTTAATCTTCTTATTTTTAACTGCTCGAATCATTGTAAGAGAACAACATCAAAAAAACCCAATAAAAATACTAAACACATGGGCCGAAAAACTTGATCCTAAAAACAAACAAAATGGTGTTAACAAAAATAAAACTGCTTATTTAGTGTTAGACAAATTAAACACATGGGCCGGAGATCTTGTCCCTAAAAACAAACAAAATGGTGTTAACAAAAATAAAACTGCTTATTTAGTAGCCAATCAAAATCAAGATACAATCACTGACAATCATCCACAGTATCATGTGAAACCTAGTTCAAAAGGGGGCAGTAATCAGCCTAAAAATACTCATCACCTCAACGATAAAAAGAACAACATTGGCGATGATCATACTTTGGAAAGCTCATTACAACATTATCCTCAACCATTAAGCTCAAAAGAACTTAAGACAACAAATTCCATCACTGAAGAAAAACCAGATCACCACAAAGGTACAAAGAAAGGTTTGGGTTTACTAAAGTCCGTTTTTAAAAAAAAGAAAAAAAGAAAGAAAGCTAAAAATAGGCAACATACCAACAAAAATAAAAGAAGGAATGGAGCCCAGGGTTCTATAGGATAATCACTGGTTTGGGCCAATAGTTAAACCCCTTTCATAGACATATTATTAGATACTGACCTATGATTTAATAATATTTTAACATTACTATTTACTCAAATAACAAACAATAATCACCCAATATTTATCAGATAGACTTATATTTTTTATCTCGTTATCCAAACAACTTACTAACATTGTAATAATTTTTTTAAAAATCAAGGCCACTACAATACCAATATAATCATAACCTAAAATAATCATAGCGTAATACCCCAGTAGAAGCTAAGACTTATCTCACAATCATGGTTGACATTATGGAATACTAATTTAAAATAAAACAACTAAAGACTTGGGAATATCATTATGGCTAGACAACGGTTAACAATACTTGAAGATAAATGCAAAGTTTTAAAACAAAAGATAGAAGAATTGGAAAATCTTGATAAAGCAATAGGCCAATTAATCTCTGCCAAGAAACCTGTTGTATTGAGCAACCTTAGAGAAGAACCTGCGGTGTCATTCTATGTCAACCAAGCTAAATTTAGTCAGTTTCTCCAAGCCGCAACTTATTTCTTTATCGCTTTTACAACACTATACTTAATTGCATCTACTACAATGACTTCAACACTTTTAAGCAGTGCGATCATCATGCAGTTATTACCAATAATAACCGCATCTATATTAGGCATATTCTTCATGCACAAAATGGCATATCTGAACTCTTTTGATCGTTGGATAAAGCAAGATGGATATGTTAATGACACAGATGTCTTAAAGACAGAATTCGATACAATCGCTAAAGACATTAACGATATAAAAACAATATCAGCTAAAATGATTCAATCAATTGCCAGAAGAGTTATAGCACAAAAAAATCCAATCTTAAAACTTGCAAAATGGTCTAGTTCATTACCTGGTACACAAAATGGTGTTTACACAGGAGGCCGATACATAAAAAACAACATATCCGCAAAATTAATTCAGTCATTGTTTAGAGGTTACAACTCTCGAAAAAAATTTGTTAAATTAAAAGCAGCAGTAGTGAAAATTCAGTCAATTGCCAGAGGATTTATAACACGAAAAAATCCAATCTTAAAACTTGCAAAACGGTATCTAAGTGTTTACACAGGAGGCCGATACATAAAAAACAATATATCCGCAAAATTAATTCAATCAACATTTAAAGCTTATAAAGATCGAACAAAATTTGTTAAATTAAAAGCAGCAGTGGTGAAATTTCAGTCAATTGCCAGAGGAGTTATAACACGAAAAAATCCAATCTTAAAACTTGCAAAATGGTCAAGTTCATTACGTGGTACACAAAATGGTGTTAACACAGGAGAACAATACAAAAACAATAATGCCGTAGAATCTCAATTGTTTGCCAAACAAATTGGAAAAAATATAGAGTGGATGAAATCAGTTGAGCGAAAAAACGCTCCAGAAAAACAAACTGATCCAGTAAGCGCCATTAGTTCAACTATAATTCCTAATCTTAAGGGAAAAAGCGTTTCTTCTATCGCACGCCAACTTGAGACAACATTATTACCAATCGGCTCATTCATGGACCCTAATAATGCTAAAAAGGCTAGAAAATTAGCTCGTAAAAAAGCTGATTCAGCAATAAAAAAATTGGATAAAGGTGGTGATAAATTGGATAAAGATGGTTATAAAATTAGTTCATTGACTCCAAACTCAATGTCTCCAATTAAAACCCCCATTAATTGAATAAAGGTCAACTTGATTAGGCCTTCAATTGTTTTTATTTAAATAAAACCAGCCCCTGAGGACCATGTATTACTGGTCCTCAATGGGTATGATTATAGGATTTTAGCGGAAAGATTAAAGCAATTAATCACAACATGATAGTCATAAAATAATATCTTTATAACGTTCATAACAATGATAGAATTTATATCGGCATATATGAATAAATCTTTGCCATTTTATGACTTGACCATCACATCAAATAGTAAGCTATTGAAATAAAAACATCTATTTGTATGGCATCATCATTGTTAAAAACAATATAAGTCATCTACTCATTTTGTCTTAGTATCATTCCTAATGTTCATAAGACACGTATTTTTCAATACTCCTTGAGTATGCTTGCTTATCTGATCTTATTGTGTTGTCTCCACTCTGTTAAGCTTATGCCTTTGCCTTATCCCATTGAAGATAGCTAAGATCAGCCACTAGCTGACATTGCTTAACCACTAAACGAACCATTGAACATCTATACTTAGCCACCTCTGGATTATCTGCCATAATATGTACGTTTTCAAGATAATCAGTCCAAATGGTGCTAGAGGATGCCATCACTTCTAAAGCTTCAGTATAACTGTTTTTTTGAGTATGCTTTTGTGCTTTTTGAACAAGCTCCTGACAATACTGATACATATCTTCATCCTGTTTTGTCTCAGAACTTCCTAACCCACCTATGGTATCGTGCTTAATCAGTGATGATAATCGTTTAAAGGTAGCCAAAAATGCTGTGGCCTGTGGTGTTTCTAACCATTGAGCTATAGCTTTTATCCTTAACCATTGATCCAATAAGTTACTTGAATCTAAAGCCAATACTGATTGTATCACATCATGATTAAATCCTTGTGCTATCGCATATGTTTTGAACCGCTCCTTAAATAACGCCAAGATCGCTGCTTTTTTTCTTTCAATATCTTTGTGTGAAGGCATGATTGAAAAAGCTTGTTCAATAGCTAATGACCAATCAATAGACCATTCTCCTTCCACACATAAACGCACCAAACCTGCAGCATATCGTTTAATGCCATATGGATCTTTATCTGCTTTAGGAGGCAAGTCAATGCTGTAAAAAGCAACAATACGCTCTAAGCGCTCAGCCAGTGAAACCCATGCCGCACGTCGTGTTGCTGGCAGTGAATCATCATGCGATACTGGTTTGGCATGATCCCTAATAGTCGTAGCCAATGATTCAGAAAGCCCCTCTTCTAATGCAAAATAATACCCCATTGTTTGCTCGACTTCAGGTAACTCACCTACTGTTTCTGTTAGCAAATCTGCTTTGCACATGGCATATTCATTGTGCTCAGGCTGAAAACTTAATCCGCCTAACTGATTCAGCTGCGCCATAATATGTGTTACGCGATCGATACGAGCAGATACTGTACCCAATTGCTCATGATCGATGATACGATCAAAGGCTGCTAATCGACTTGCTAATGTATGTTTTTTATCTTGCTCATAAAAGAATAAAGCATCAGATAATCGTGCGCGTACCACTCGCTCATTACCCGAAATCATTTGCGCTTCATCTTGGCTTTTAAGATTACTTACACCTAGAAATTTGGGTACCAACTGACCTGAGGAATCCGTTAATGCAAAACACTTTTGATGAATATTCATGGTTAACATCAATACTTCTTTTGGTAATGTAAGAAAAACTTCATCAAAGGCACCTATGAATACCACGGGGTACTCAACCAAATAAGCAACTTCATTCAATAAGTCCTTATTGTCTTCCATCCTAACATCTGATGGGAGCAAGTCTTTTGCCTGCGCTAATATGCTCTCTTGACGCTTATAAGCATCCACCATAACATAATGCTCTAAATATTGATCTTCCCAACGATCTTGTTGAACTTTAAATGCATTAGGCGAAAGAAACCGATGCCCATAACTGTAGGGCGATGCTTTAAGTCCCATGAATGTTACGGGTACGCAAGTACCCTGCCAAAGAACGCAAAGCCAATGAACAGGTCTAGGGAAGACATAAGACAAATCACCCCAGCGCATCCCCTTAATTCCAGAAAGCTGAGAAAATATGTACGTAATTATGGATTGTAATAAATCTTGTGTTTGCGCACCACCATGCTCAATTGTGTGCACCAAACGGCCTTGAGCCCTATCCTCAGCTTGCTCAAAAGTAGTTCCATACTTAGCCAAAAATCCTTTAGCCGCAGGGCTTAAGCTACCATCAGGTAAGGTTGCTTGTTGAAGTTTAGGTCCATTGATGGTCTGATACCATACTTGTTGCCAAGAAGCCACATCACTCAATTCAATAATAATTCTGCGTGGCGTCAATACCACACGGTGATGACCAATTGGAACTTTGAACTCATGACCAAGCTGACGACAGCGTGCTTCAAAATGACTCATTAATCCTTGTATCGCTGAACTGGGTAACTCTTCACACCCCAATTCGATAAAACAGTTTCCCATACATTATGCCTTAGTTAACAATGGAAAGCCCAAACGTTCACGCTGCGCTAAATAGGCATGGGCAACTGCCTCTGCCATCTTCCTTATTCTTAATAAATATGCTTGCCTTTCAGTAACAGAAATCGCTTTTCTAGCATCTAATAAATTGAAACCATGTGATGCCCTCAACACAGCCTCATAGGCTGGAAGGACGCAATCCTTCGCCAACAAATCATCACAATGTGATTGTGCAGCTTTAAAAGCACTCAACAGATCAGAAACATCAGCGTGCTCAAAACAATATGAGGAATATTCAAACTCATCTCTTTGTGCAATTTCACCATAGGTTACAGGGCCAAAAGGTCCATGACACCACACTAAATCATAGACATTGTCAACATTTTGCAAATACATGGCCAAACGTTCACACCCATAAGTCAACTCCCCAGTCACTGGCTCACATGGAATACCACCAACTTGCTGAAAATAAGTGTACTGACTAATCTCCATTCCGTTTTGCCATACTTCCCAGCCCATGCCCCATGCACCAAGAGTTGGAGATTTCCAATTATCCTCTACAAAACGAATATCATCTACCAAAGGATTAATCCCCAGAGCAATAAGTGAATCTAAATACCATTGTTGAATGTCTAAAGGTGATGGTTTGAGTATCACTTGAAATTGGTAGTATTTCCCTAAACGATTGGGGTTTTCACCATAGCGACCATCTGTTGGCCTTCTTGATGGCTGTACATAAGCCGCATACCATGGTTCAGGACCAATGGCTTTAAGGAAGGTTGCAGGATGAAAAGTTCCTGCACCCATTTCCATATCATAAGGTTGCATCAAGACACAACCCCGCTCAGCCCAAAACTGAGAGAGCTTTAGAATCATGTCTTGAAACGTAAGCGGATTAGCTGACTTTATTGGCATTTTTTGCAAATTTTTCTGTGATCATAGCTTGAATATTCTGAACAGGCACATAACCAGGAATAGCAATCGCTTTGGCATAATCATTTGCTGGGTGAATGATCATTGCAGGGGTACCACGAAACTTCAACGCCTGAAAATGCTTCATATTCTGGTCTAAGTCTGCTTGGTAAGCCTTTAAAGATTGCTCAGAAAAGTCAGCACCATACTGCTTATATTGCTGCTGAATTTCATCCAGCTTGTTTTGTATATTTCCTTGTTGGTAATCTGCTGTCATAATCGCTTTATAACATTCTTTAAAAGCCTTAGGGTTTTTTGCACCAAACTGCTTATAAGCTGCAGCCAATGCTAATGATGGCTTGCCCAAACTTGAATCACTTTGTGCAAATAATGCCAATGGCTTTAATACCAACTGTGTATCAGTTAACTGGTCTAACTCTGTGCTGATTTTTTTACAATAGCCACATAGTGGATCCATAAATTCGACCATAATATTAGATTGATTGGCCTCGCCAATCCTAATGCCTGTTTCAAGCAGATTTTTGGCCTCTTGTGGATAATAATTTGCAACGTGCTCTAGCATATTAGCTTGCTCTTGCTCTGCTTGTTTTAATTGCTTTGCTTTGTATGCTTCGAATGCTTCAATAACAACTTCTGGATTCTTGAGTATGTACTGGTGTACTAAGTTGTCAAATTGCTTTTCACTTGTGACAGCAAAGGTTGATGACCTTTGTTGTGCTAGGTTACTTTGTTCAGGTGTTGCAACTTGCGCATAAACAGCTGTTGCAGCTAATATCATACCTGATAGTACTAGAGAGGTTGACTTCAATTTCATAATGATCTTCCTGTTTGTTTCAATTATTTTCATTCTATCAACTTATCTCTTGGATGCAATATATTAATAACACTGCATGCTGGTGACATTATTTTTTGCCAACACTTTTTTCATTTTTTGCATCGCTTGATTTTGAATCTGGCGAACACGCTCAACCGAAACACCCCAGTCTTTTGAAAGATCCGTTAATGACATAGATGTATCTTCATCTAACCACCGCAACTCAATTACCTTACGCTCGCGGTCACTCAATGTTTTTAACGCCTGCCGAATATTATCGTGAACCAAGGCACGATCCGCATCAACCGCCGCCTGCTGTGGCGCATAGCGTAAATCACCTAGTTGTAACTGTGGTTGATCTTCATTGTAATCGCCATCCAATACAGGATCAAAAGCATGATCAACAGCATCCATACTGATCTCCATATCTCGGACCACATCTGTTGATACACCTAAATAATTAGACAAATCTTTAACTTCTTCTTGTGAAAAAGCTCTTTTTTCTTTCTCAGCACTACGAACCTTGAAGAACAATCTTCTCTGCGCTTTGGTTGTTGCCACTTTGACAATACGCCAATTTTTCAAAATAAACTCGTGTATCTCAGCTTTTATCCAATGTAACGCATAAGTCACAAGCCGAACGCCTGCAGCAGGATTAAATCGCTTCAACGCTTTCATTAAGCCAATATTTCCCTCTTGAATCAAGTCACCTAGTGCTAACCCATAACCCTTGTAAGAGCGAGCGATTTTGATGACTACTCGAAGATGCGCTGTTATGATGCGTCTAGCAGCCTCTACTGACTGACGCTCAAAAAAAGCTTGAGTCAGCGTTTTTTCCTCTTCTGCGCTTAAAATAGGCACTAAATTTGCCCAAGCAATAAATGACTCCAAACTACCTTGAGGAACCATTGAATGCATGTATTTGTTATTCGTACTCATGTATTTATTATATCAAAAAAAATTTATTTGTCAAGGTTATTGCACATTTATAAAACGACTTAATGCACCCAAAACAACCACTTGCACACCATGAAAAACACAAAACCACAGCAAGAATGAGCGCCCAATATCACCAACATCACCACCAGCCAACCCGTAAAACCAAGCACATACAACCAACCATGAAACAAGTGCAGATAACAACCAGATACCACCTGTATAGAACCGTAAAACCCATCGCCGTATATTCTGCCTTATGCCAAGCTGACGCCATACCAACAAATCACCCGACTGCTTTAAAGCCATCACCATAAGCACCCATAAACAAGCCGATATCAAGATCTCACCAACAATGCCAAGCGCCCACAGCAGCCTCAATTGAGATTGCTTCATCTTGACCTGGGTTTGCCACCCTGTTTTATCTATTTGAGTATTGATAGGCTGGTAGCTATTAATCTGAGTGAGTAATTTAGGTAATTGAGATAAACTCATTTGCTGATTAAAAGATATATGATACTGAACCGGCAGCTGATCCCATTGAACAATATCTTCTAAATCATTCCAGCCATACTGAGATGACAACCAAGCAGATGCTTCCTCTGACCCTCTGACAGAGACAGACTCTACACCATCTAAAGAGCCCAACCAATGCATTAAAGCATCATCTTTACCTTGCAATTCAATGCGAAGTGGGTACTGCTTGGGGATATCATGCTGAGCAGAGATGAACGACTGCATAGACAAAAGCCACACAATAGCAAGTAACTGCAATACAGAAACAATCAAGACCCCAACAAAAAACTGATAGGGCTGCCGAACAACCCACCTTGAAGCACCATCGTATATACTTAACAAAGCGTACCTAGAGTGCCCTACTAATGCCTGCATGGCACCCCCCATGATGCAAACGAAAAACCTGAGATGGCAATGACCAGGAAGGCTTTTGAGCAGCTAGCCACACAATCGTACACCCCCTAGATAATAACTGACTTAACAAACCCTCAAAAGACGCACGCCAAGATGGATCCCCCAGAAATGGCGACTCATCAAAAATTAAATACTGCGGCGACTTAACCAGAGCCAAAGCCAAATGAAAACGAGCTAACTCAAAGCCCGATAAGGTATTAACTGTACGACGCTCATAGCCCGATAAGCCAACTTGATATAATACTGAAGCAATACGTTCGTCCTTATTACGGTATATACCATCAGACCAAAGCACCTGCTGAATAACTTCATATACCTCATGAGGCACACTACAACCAACCTGAGGTACCAATGCAAGAGATTGATTAGCTGAGGTCCACAATTTTGGATCATCAACACCAAATCTTATGGTTCCAGATCTAGGCTTCAGTGCACCACTTATCAGCCGTGATAACGTGGTCTTACCTGAACCCATCACACCCTGAACAACATTAATCACATCAGATGACCACTTAGCTGTAAAGCCTTGAATGACAGGAATCTGATCACGGTACGCATACCACAAATCGTCACATTGAATCATGTTCTTGACTCTTCAGTAACAAGGCATCAATAAATGCCTCTGGATCAAATACACGCAGATCATGAGCCTGCTCTCCCACACCAATAAATCTGATGGGTATATTAAATTGTGAATAAATATTAAAAACAATACCGCCACGCGCAGTACCGTCAAGCTTTGTAAGAACAATACCAGTAATAGGTAAATGCTCATAAAATTTCTTTACTTGATCTAAGCCAGCTTGGCCTGTTGTGGCATCAAGCACCAAAAATACCTCATGAGGAAGCCCCTCTTTTTGCTTAGCCAAAACCTTATTTATTTTACTTAACTCAGCCATCAGGTGGTCTTTATTATGAAGCCTACCTGCTGTATCAGCAATGAGCAAATCTTTTTCTTTGGCTTGAGCACTATGCCAGGCATCATAAACCACGGCCGCACTATCAGAACCTGATTGCTGGGCAATCACAGGAATATCAAGACGCTCACCCCATACCTTTAATTGCTCAATTGCCGCAGCCCTAAAAGTATCACCCGCAGCAACACAAACTGATTTTCCCTGCTGCTGGTAACGCTGAGCTAATTTTGCAATGGTGGTTGTTTTACCAACACCATTCACACCTATGACAACCAAAACTGTTGGCGTATCATCAAAGCTTATCTCCTGAGCTTTGCCATCTGGCAGCCGATTGAGCAAACACTCCTTTAGTGCCATATGCACCACAGAGGCATCTGATAATGATCTCCTTGACAACAACGCTGGCAATTCCGAAACAATGCTCTCAGTAACATCAACACCAAAATCAGAAGCAATTAAAATTTTTTTTATGTCAGCCAAAATATCTTCACTAATCGTCTTTTGACCCAAAATGGTGTCAAATAGTCGGTCAGCGATACCTTTTCTGGATTTTGCAAGTCGGGCCTCCAACGCCTCCTTAGGCACTGGCGCTTCTGTTTGTTTTTTGGTTCGTCTAAAAAATGGAAACATTACTTTTATCCTAGTCTTCTATTCGCTATGGTAAACAATGATGGAATTAATGTACACCCAAAAACGCAAGAAATGACCCAAAACTACACGATACGCATTCAAGCAGGCTCTCTCAAAGGCCGCATTCTCACGTGCACCACAAACCATGTTCGACCGACAGGCCAGCGCACTAGAGAAACCCTTTTTAATTGGTTAACACCCTACATTCATCAAGCAAAATGTCTAGATATCTTCTCTGGAACTGGGATTTTGGCTTTTGAAGCAATTTCTCGAGGAGCCCAGTCATGCCTCTGCCTTGATCGCAGCATTCAATGTATCGAACACATTAGCCAGCACGCAGACCTCTTTAACTGCAATAATCTTTCAACTCAAAAACATCTGTTTCCTAACCCACTAACACACACTGAACCTTTTGATATCATTTTTATTGATCCACCTTTCAATAGCATATCACAATCCTCAATCATACAGTGGGTAAAGGAACATCAACATGTTCATTCTGAAACCTTGATTTATTTTGAGCGCCATGCACGCGAACCTCTTGACCATCAGTGGCATATTCATCGAGAAAAAAAATACAGTAATGTTTGCTTTGGACTATACCAGCTCTAAAACCTTAATACACCGATAATACATCACACTTTTGCTTGTTGCCGGGATAGGGCTATGCTAGCCTTGACGTATGTATCAAAAACTTCTGAAACACAACGACAATATTCCTCGGTATACCAGCTACCCAACCGCACCTCATTTTAAACAACCTGCTGATACACTCCCCAACATCCCCAATACATGGCTTGATGAGGAGATCGCCATTTATTGTCATATTCCGTATTGCCACCAATTATGTTGGTTCTGTGGATGCCACACTAAAATAACTCAAAAACAAAGCGTTATAGATCGCTATATGAATTGGTTAATCAAAGACATTGAGCATACCAGCAGCCGCTTTAACCACAAGCCAAAAGTGCAACACATCCACCTAGGTGGCGGCACACCGAACGTTATGAGTGAAACCAACTTAGATCGCTTAATGCAAACGCTTCAGAAACATTTCAATATACAAAAAAATGCTGAAATCAGTGCTGAATTTGACCCGCGTTTTTTAAGCCATCAAAAGATTCATCATTATGCTGACCATGGTTTTAACCGTGTGAGCTTTGGCGTTCAAGATTTTAATCTTGACGTTCAACGAGCAATCAACCGCATTCAGCCCTATGAATTGGTTGATGATAAAATACAAGCTTGCCGAAAAAATGGTATCAATCAAATTAATATCGATTTGATTTATGGTTTGCCTCACCAGACTTTAAACCATATGGAGAAAACTTTAGAAAAAACTTTTTCGATTAACCCAAGTCGTATTGCTTTATTTGGTTATGCCCATGTGCCCTGGATGAAGAAACACATGAAACTGATTCCAGAGAACGCCTTACCTGGCCCAGAGGAAAGACTTAAACTCTTTGCAATGGCGAACTCATCGCTATTAGATGGACCATACCATACTATTGGACTCGATCATTTTGCACTATCAACCGACTCCCTATACAAAGCACGAAAACAGCAACACCTCTATCGAAATTTCATGGGTTACACCGATCAACCAACACAAACCATTATAGCATTTGGCGCATCAGCAATTAGCCAATACCACTGGGGCTACGCACAAGCACACACCAATATTCAACATTATTTAGAAGCCATTGAGCAACAAGAAAACCCATGGTATCGCGGTTATAGCTTTCAACAAGAAGATGTTCAACGCAAACAAGTTATTGAGCACATTATGTGCTACCTAAGCATTGACTTATCTACACTGCCAGACTTCATTGATCCCGATGCTATTATACAGCAAATTAAACCACTTATTAACGATGGTCTTCTGATGCAAAGTCACTCAATTATTACCGTCCACCCTGAAGCCAAACAAGCATCCCGACTTTTAGCCGCTTGCTTTGACACTTATTTCAAACCCACCCCTAATCGTCATGCCCAGACTGTCTAAACCCCTAAAAGATGCACTCACCCAAGTAGATATACCCTTTACTGAAAACCACATTCAATGTTTTTTAAAGTATTTAGACCTCCTCAATGACTGGAATCAACGACAAAACCTTACCAGAATCACCTCACCAGAATCTCAAATCTACGGCCATATTGTTGATTCATTATTAGCAGCATCATTTTTTACTGAACGGGATATATTGGATATTGGTAGTGGCGCAGGCCTCCCCGGCATCCCCTTAGCCATTATCAAGCCTACAGCACAGTTTGTGTTACTCGATGCTCAACAAAAACGCATCTCATTCTTAAGACAAGTGTGTCACGAATTAGATCTTAATAATGTCTCACTGGTTCACCAACGCATCCAAGACTATCACCCAATCCAAAAACCTGAGCTCATAACATGCCGAGCACTTACATCTATTGACAATATTATTACTTGGACTCAACATCTTAAAACAGACTCCAACCGCATTATCGCTTATAAAACCATACAAGATATTATGCCTCTAGACCGCAAACACCAAGTCATTAAACTCCCAGAAATACCTGGTTACTTAGAATCTCGTTGTTTAATTGTAATTTAATCAAAATCATCTAAGCACAATTTAATGATTGACTGTAAAAATAGTGTGGGGGTTAACCCTGTTCAATACAGAGTAATGAAAGCTAACTAATGACCAATTTTTTGCTCGACTATTCCAACGCAGTCGTTATGTTCCTCGATGTTATTGCTTTGCATATAAAAACCATGTGTGGAATGATATTTTAGATTAAAATGTTTGCCAATCATTAATGTGTCAAATCGAGTCAGTTTGCTCTATAAAATCATACAAAGCTAAGGTATTCGGGTAAAGACTTAAGGCCTTCTGTAACCAGACCACAATGTATCATCAGCATCCTTACAAAGTGTTTCTTTTGATTTGCCATTCAAGATAACTCTGCCATTATTGATGACTATCATGACAATGTTGTTCAACTCGTTTCATAGTTATCTCTTTAGGGGCATGACCTTTAAAAAGTTTCAAATGTTCTTTTGTTTTTGATGCAGAGATACATTCTGCTGTTGAAGAATTTGATGCTTGACCATTAACGTTTGTTGATCACTTAAACCTATATTTTTGAGCTCATCACGCTCCCTAAATCTTAGCATAGGAACTGGCCAGCACTTGTGCTAACTGCTTATATTCTTTTTTGTTTTCCATCATGTATGCCTCTTGGCAATATCCCGCCATATAAGCTTCATGAAAAGCATTGTGAATGCCATGCATTTGGCTAATAGAATAATGTAACTGGTTGGCTAAACCTGTAATGAGTTCTTCCTGGCTAAGCTCATCATCTATTCCACTTAATAAAGACATTCTGTGTTTAATGCGCCTCATTTTGATTTGAACAGCCTTTTTTTGTCGCTGCCATCGATCCATTTGGTTAGCCCTGTCCTCAATAATCTCAAGGGTTTTATCTATTTTTTCATTAATAGTCCCTCGATGATAAAAACCATCACAACATAGGTTGATACGGTCTTTTAGATTATTTAAGTGGTTTATTGATTTCCTGACACCATCAAGTTCATCATGCAATTGTGAATAACGTTCCAAAACATGACTATCAAATTGACCTAATTGCTCATGACAATGCTTAATACTCTTTTGTTCTTGAACGATATCATTCTTTAAGTTAGCTACCTCTGCTTTTCCGTCCACCAATTTGGTCTTCAGTTCATTAATTTCTAATGTCAAGCTTCGCAATGCCTCCAATGTATCTGACAACGCGTCTTGATCTGTAGAAGATGCCTTTGACTGAAAAGAGGGCTCGACCCCACTGACTTTTGAGATTTGTGATTCTCTTTCTTCATCATACAGCGGAGCTTCAACTTGATTGTGATTGATTTGATGGATCACAGGAGACTCTTGTTGTATTTCAACTTGACTATATTGAGTCACTGACGATTGAATAGAATGATCAAATACCCCTTGATGGAAGAAAGTTGCCCAATGATGGTGATAATGCCCTTGTTGAAAGGACACATCAGCATTAGTTTGCTCTGTAAAATCGCACAAAGCATTTAAATATTCGGGTAAAGACTTAAGACCGTCTGTAACCACACCATAATGCATCAATAACATCCTTACAAACTGTTTCTTTTGATTAGCCCTTTCTATACGCCCAAGACGATTCTGCCATTGTTGATGAATATCATGACAATGTTGTTCAAAAGTTGCCAATATTTGATCAACATTTTTCATGGTTATCTCTTTAGAACTATGACCTTTAAAAAAAGTTTCAATGGCTTTTGCACTATTAATAATGACTCGCTCTTTCTGACTTTTATTCTTCTTTAAACGCTCTATTTCTAATGTTAGAATCGTTATATCTTGATGCTCTTTTAAACTTTGATGCAGCAAAATATTCTGCTGTTGAAGCATTTGATGTTCGGCCATTAAAGCTTGTTGACCACTTAAGCCCTTCTTAATCTTGTTTTTGAGCTCATCACGCTTCTTAATGGCCACCATCATTTTAGCATTAGCACTGTTCATTACTTGTACTAACTGCTTATGTTCTTTTTGTTTTCTATCTTCTTCTATTTGATAAATATTGCGCTTAATAGTTTGATCATATTGATCAATTAAACTCAATAAAAAGTCCACTCGACCGATTAAAATGGCACGAGTATTTTGCTGTTCATCAGGTAAACTTTGCAATACACCATGTGCTTGATTCAATAATGCTTTTGACGCTTTAAACGGCTGCTTAAGCCATTGATCAACTGTTGTTATCGACTGTATATGCTCTGCCAAACGTTTGAATGCCTCATCAACAAATATATGAACTTTAAGTAACGTAATTCGAAAAATGTAATAGTCATTAAAATGAATCAAACGCTTAGCAAAATGTGTTATCACCTCTGACATATTGTAAACATACATTTCCCAGAAGCGTGACTGTTCATCAATGATGCTCTTAATTAAATGAACATTTAAATTATGTTCTTCTGTTTCTTTTTTAAATTGATTTCTGAGCGAAACAGCCCTTTCAAATAAGCCCCCTTTGCCATTTGATAAGATATTCTCTGTTTTCTTAGGTGATGATTCATAATCATGATCAATTTTATAGTTCTTTAACAAATAGCAACTTTTTGATGCCTTTTTTTTGTGGCTTTCCTTCACTTTTAGGCGTCTCTTCCCTTTTACTTTTTTGCTATAATGCAAGTTCTGATGTGCAAAACCCAGTTGTTTGACTAAAAGCATCATATCTTTATCCATCAACTTTGGACTTACATAATGTAGTATAGTGCTTAAATTCATTAACGAGTATCGAGATGCAAATAAAACAAAATTGAGCTGGTAAACCATGTAATAATCAATAAAATCTTGTTCATAAATTTGCGTGCCTTCTGGTGCCTTTGCTAAGCATTGCGCCACTTTTTCAAATATATCATTGGCATTAGCACTGATGAACTGTTTGTCTGGGTAGAGCTCTGATATTTCCGATAATGACAGCTGCCATGTATTGGACAAACATAACAATAATATTGTGGATCCTGGTATGCTATTGTCTTTACTAAAACCAAAAGGGTAAAACTTCATTTGTTGTCCCGTAAAACACATTTGACCCAAACGTGACCAATCTGGCTCATGCTGTGTATAAGCAACAACCAGTTCCTGAATCTTGTTATTATTGAGTACCATCGCTTTAAAGGTCTCGGGATAAAAAACCAATACAAGCTTAAAACAGCACTCCTCAACCATCTTTTGAAGAGTTACATTGATTGAAGGAGATAAAAGCGTTTTCATGATGCTTTTTGCTTCTTCTTTCAGCAATGGCTCAGCACGCCCTTGATGTTGAGCTTTATTCAAAATATTTAGTGTGTGTTCGCCAAAAACCTCATGCTGTACGAATAATTCTATTATGTTTTTTTTCATCTTGCACTCCTATACTTATTGTTATCTTTCATCGTCTGAATACAATTTAAGATACAACCCTTTTATTATAAATATAACTGTGTTTTAGATGTTTTTCACGTTTTTTGTCGTTTAATCAACAGCAGACCAAAACTTAATTTAGTCCTTGTTGTTTAAAATAGCATAATACTTTAACCATAAAAGCAAATTGAATATATCAGCAAAGCTATTTTCTCAAGTATGACATGGTTGGCATCTCATTTTTTATCATTGTTCTGGCATGACTCGCGGCTACAATACTCTTTTGATGTAAAGAAACGATGCACAAGGTCATTGTAGAGCTTATATTTTTTTACTGCTTTGGTTACAGGCATTGCTTTTGTTCATTATGTTACAGAAATAGCCGTTATTTAGAATCTCATTGTTTAATTGTACTCTAATCAAATTATCTAGGCATAATTTGATGATTAACTGATAACACTGAAGCCAATGAAGCTGTATCTTTCACAATCGATACAGCCCCTTACCATTACATTCTGATATGATGACAGTCATCTGGCCTATTACTTGGCAATTTAGTATAAATTATTTGCCAAAGACCTATTATTCTTAATTCAAAAAACGCAGCACATCCTAAAAGATAATACGCCCACAATCTTCTGAATGAATCGCTAAAATCTGTCAATTTTGGCCAATCACCAATATTATTATACCAAGAATCTAGCGTTTTGGCATATGATAAGTAGTGATGATTAGCTCTATGTAAGATTTCTTTCGATCCAAAACCAAACTTACTCTTACTCCTTTCTGAAACTAACTATGGTCGATTAATAATTAAATATTATTTAAACAATCTTCATTAGAATCATTAACGTATAGTATTGATTATCAATCCTTCGCAATTATTACAAAACCCACCTCGAAGAGGACATGAATCTGCATGAATGATTAGAGCATGGAAGACCATAGCTAACAACAAAAGAGCTTTACATAAATAATTAAACATACCCAATCCATTGGTTTTAAACACACTAGATCATGTTGTTCAAGTGGTAAATATATATTGACAACACGCTACAATTTCTTTCGAGAAAAATAGTAGCATGCATCGTTAAAACCTTGTGAAAATAATGCATCACCATCACTTTTAATAGGTGGATAAAATGAAGAGCCTATTTTTTTTGAAAGCACAACATTGTTATAACCTTTTACAGCATCTATGGATACAAAAAGATCAGGTTCATGATGCGGATTTCTCCACATACCATCAAAACAACGTCCATTTTGATAACGGTAAAATAGTGATCTTTGTGTAATCAAAGGAATGAATGCACTTGCCATCAAGGCTTGATGGAGATCTTCAATCGACTTAAATTGCAATTGTACAAATGGACCTGATAGTTTATTGATAAATACTTTTAGGCTTTTCTCGTTATTGATTCTTAGAACATCATGACTAGACACATTCAATAACATAAACATTTGGGTCATACTTTTACCCGTGAAAATTTGCTCCTGCCAAGATTTTTGACTACGCTGGTATCGCGCTCTTACCATCCAATACTCATGTGCCAGCTCTGCTGGAAATCCAAGGAACATCATTAACCCCATCCAGGCTCCTACTGATGCGCCAGACCACTGAACTTTTTTTAACAACAAATCATCACAATGTCCTTGAAGATAATGACAGAAGCCCAAATAATAAAACAAACGCCAACCAGCACCACAAAAATGAATGCTTTCAGGAATTGTTTGATCTTTTTGCAACACAACAGGCATTTACGTCACCTAATCATTGGATAATGATAAAGCAGGATCTTGAAAAACTACAGCATGCTTTTTAAAAAACCTTACCATTTCATTTATAAGTTGTTCATCACTTAAGCTTTGTAAGCAATTAGCGGTCTTACATCGACTGATCGCACACTTTGATCCCCTTGCTTTGTCAAAAGATATTTTATAGGGACACTTTGCTTGATATGATTGATGATATTGACTTCGAGGAGCGTATGCCTTTGCTAAAGTAGGACCAAAAAAACTAAAAGTAGGTGTTGATACAAAACCAGTTAGGTGTAACGCAAATGAATCAAAAGCAATAATACCATCAGCTTGCCTCATTAAACTTCTCAACAAGCCAACACTAACCTTGCTAATCAAATGAATATGATCTGGATCTTGTGATGCTAAATAATTAAGATACTCTTTTTCTTCCTGTGTCCACCAAACACAAGCTATCTGACAACCCAACTCTAATCTCAAAGAGCTTAATATAAATGACAATGGAGATTGAGACATCCTTTTTTTCCACGTGGAACATCCAGGATGAAGTAATATAATAGGCTTTTTTTCTAGTGAAAGTGGCGCGATCAAGCGAAGAGCTTCAGCATTATCATGTTCTTCATTCTTAAATCTTATTAGATCTAAATCCACCCTTGGCAGATCTTCACCTAAAAACCTATTCACCAGTCCATAATATCGCTCTCTAACCTCTATTATCGCATCATCTATTTCAAATTGTTTATTGGTCACCCATATATTAGGCCACTCGGAAACACTCTTTTTACCAAATCCAACCTTCACTTTTGACCTAGCCCAAAATACGGGCAGCGATGATTTGCAGTTACCCTGAAAATCAATGACACAATCATAAACATCAGATTGAACCTCTTGCTTGGTCTTGTGTATCTCTCTAAACCATTGTGATGAAAAGAAACCTTTCTTAAAAGCCGCCGTATTAAATATGATCGCTTTATTAATAATTGGGAAACAGGATACAAGGTCTTTGCAGCGTTGATCCACAACCCAATCTACACATAACCCTGGATAACGTTGCAACAAACTATAAATTACAGGCAAAACATGTAAAATATCACCCAATGATGACATTTTAACAATCAATATTTTTTTCATAACCGTTCCTAATAATCTAAATAATACGCTGATATTTTAGTATATTCAATCCATCATTGCTTCTATTATTTAGCCCTTGCAATAATGTTTTATTTGCGACATATTGATGATTATTTTTGTGGCGGCAAAGAATGATAAAACGATTCAACTCATATTTTAGTGATCAACAAATTATTTTTCTAGCCATTTCAACATATCTCTTATGTCACTTTTTAATGACACTGCTCTCTGTCAATATAGATGTTGATACTCAGGAACAGCCAATAATCAGCCAATCACCAAACTTTATCAATATAACGGCTCAACCGCCTTTATATGACTCGCTTTTTTGATCTAGCATCAAAACTTTAGGTTCATCACTACTAACGCTTACGTTATTAAAATACATTCTTCTTGCAACATTCGTTATCTCAACCTATTTCACAGGCAGAACCATTTTTCAACGGCCAACATCATCAACTCTTGTTATTGTCTCTTTGTTATTAATGCCAATATACGCACACAAAGTACATGTAGGGTTTTCTCATACTATTTTGTTGCTCAATGCCATATCATGCACATTTCTTACATACTGCTTAGTTATCAAAAATAACAAACCTCTCCACTTTGCCTTATTTGGACTGGCAATTGCTATGGGCATTTATTCTAAATATAATTATATTATCTTTATATCTGCTCTGTTCTTTACAACATTATCTTTAAAAGAATTACGACTTAAATTCTTTAATCAACGTCTTTTAATCTCAATATTCGTTGTCTTGGTGCTTACGCTACCTTTAATTGGATGGTGGTTATCAAATTATCAAGAAGCATTACAAGCGATAGCGGAAAAAGGCAACAAATCAAATTCATTAAGCCATCTAATCGCCCAAAATCTACTTGAATGCACACTCTTTGTAACTCCATTTATTTGGCTATTTATTCCTGAAAAAAGCACTCTGATCACCCCTCATGCTTCTGATAACCACATATATTTAAATCTATTTAAAAGAGCTCACCTCATTCTGCTTCTTTTATTTTTAATCTGCATGGCTGTTGGAATAGGATTCAAGCAAAGATATTTATTTCCTTTTTTCTATCTTTTGCCCTTTTGGATCTTTCTAAAATTAGATGTGTCAGGTTACTCTCATGCATTTTTAAAAAGATTTTTTACTTGGAGTGCCATTGCCACCATATTAATCGTTTTTATCAGGCTCATTCAAATAAAGTTTGTTGCCTTTTTCATCAGCACTTCTAGACTATCCCTACCCATCATGCCCACCTTTAAAAAAATACCAGAGCATATTATTGCAGATAGTAATATCATTATTACAGATCACCAATTATACGCCAATACGCTCATGACTGTTCCTCCATCTCAATTATTGTACAACGCAACGCCACATGTTTACACACACAAAAAAAATTGTTTCATCCTTACATCATCTCAAGGAGATTCTTCAACAATTTCCTCCCAACATGACTATGCTTTTACTGAACCTTATGGACGTTTCTATTTCACGCTTTACCTAGACAAAACTCATGAGTCTGAATGCGCCTCTTTTTTCAGTCAAAGTGATGTTGCCTCATGAATATGATCAGATGATACCTATTCCACCTTAATGCAAATAATCTGATTCTAATGATAGCCATCGATATATTGATCTGATATGATCAATATACTATCGTGGAACAATGGTTATGAGTGGAACAAAAACACGTATTATTTGCGTTACGAATCAAAAAGGAGGCGTTGGTAAAACGACTACCTCCCTGAATTTAGCAGCATCTCTAGCTACGATGCATCGTTCCGTTTTACTGATTGATTTGGATGCTCAAGGCAACGCCTCATCAGCTAGTGGTATTCAAAACCCGAAAGGTATTGCTCAAGTTCTCTCTGGTGAATCTCCTGTTGCTAGCGCTATTTATAAAACACCTTTCAATTATGATGTGATTCCTGCTGATTATGGCCTCACAAAAACAGAGATGTCGTTATTACACCAAGATCAACGTGAGTATCAACTCAAGAATATCTTAACCCCCTTGCAACTCGATTATGACTATATTCTTATTGACTGCCCACCCTCGCTCAATATTTTAACCGTTAATGCATTGGTCGCATCTCATGCTGTGCTGATACCTGTTCAATGTGAATATTTTGCCCTTGAGGGATTGGCACAACTACTCACAACCATAAATACCCTCAAAAGTGCTTGCCATCCAAACTTAACCATCGAAGGCATCGTACGCACCATGTATGACGGGAGGAATCGCTTAGCACAAGAGGTGTCCGAACAACTTCAAAATCACTTCAAACAACTGGTTTTTAATACTGTCATCCCCAGAAATATTCGTTTGGCTGAAAGCCCAAGCCACAGTAAACCAGTATTGTATCATGATAAACGCTCACAAGGCTCAATGGCTTATTTAGCATTAGCAGGTGAGCTTGCTCGTAAACATCAACAAATGGAGGCTGCGTGAGTGAAATAAAGGGTTTAGGAAGAGGATTATCTGATCTAGGTGTTAGCGCTCTACTGTCCAATTTAGATCAAACACCCAATCAAAAAAATATTGAGGAAATTAGTATTTCACAACTAACACCTGGCCGCTTTCAACCAAGACAGATTTTTAATGAAGAAAGCTTATGTGAATTAGCAGAGTCAATAACTCGCTTTGGCATACTACAACCTATATTAGTTTGCCCTCTTCAGGACAATCAATACGAAATCATCGCTGGAGAGCGACGTTTTCAAGCCGCCCAAAAAGCAGGCTTATCGACAGTCCCATGCTTAGTAAAAACTTTCTCAGAACAAGATAGTGCTGCTATTGCACTGATTGAAAATATCCAGCGAGAAAATTTAAACCCAATTGACGAGGCCGAAGCCATTAATGCTCTAATCGACCAGCATCAAATGACTCACCAAGTTATTGCCCAAGTACTGGGTAAATCTCGATCAACCATCACTAATGTTGTTAGACTACTTCAGCTATGTGATGACGTTAAGCAACTGCTTAAAGAAAAAGCTATTGATATGGGTCACGCTCGAGCACTTTTATCTTTACCACACAAACATCAACAACGCTTTGCTAATAATATTATACAACAAAAATGGTCTGTACGAGAGACCGAGCGCATGGTTCAACAATTCCATCAACCTGAATCAAAAAAACAGAATGGTAACGACGTTAAACAACAAGCCAATTTAATACATAAGATCACACAAGAATGGAGCAAACGTCTCAATAAAAAGCTGCATATCAAGCATAAAAACAGTGGTCAAGGCATGTTACAAATTCCTTATGATTCATTAGGGGAACTGCAGATACTTCTTAATGCAATGCAGCATGACGCATGATTATGTTTTAGGCCTGGGATCATGCCTTAATAATCCACATAGTCAAATTCAAAAAGCTATAGATAAGATTAGTTTTTTAGGTAGTGTTATCGCGGTTTCAAGAAGTTATGAAACAGAGCCAATGCTCCCCACAGACTATACAGGCCCTAAACACAATCCCTATATCAATGCCGCTGTTCGCTGTCAAAGCCACCTAGCACCACAAGATCTTCTCAAACAATGTGCATTAATCGAACAACAACTTGGCAGATCTAGTATAGAAAAAGGATTATATCTCCCAAGATGTATTGACATCGATATTTTGCTTTGTGATCAACGCATGATTCACTTACCACAATTGGTAATACCTCATCCCCTTTTTTGGCAACGCGCATTTGCAATATGGCCAGCTGCTGACTGCTGGGCAGATTGGTGCCATCCACTTTTTCGTGATAGTCTTACTGAGAGAAAATCACAGCTCCAGTCAATGACATCTTTTAATTCCAAACAAATGTTGACATGCACCAACTTTAGTGTTAGTTTTTGAAAATCAGGCTCTTTGCTTGGCGTCTCCGAACTCCTATTAGAAAATTACCCAAGGATTTTATGACTATAATTTCTATCCAAAAAGAAGATGATTTTGATAACCATATCCGAAATGATGAACACCCAGTTTTAGTTGATTTTTGGGCAGAATGGTGTGGACCCTGCAAAATGATAACCCCTATTCTTGAGAAAGTTAGCGCTGAATACACCAACAAACTTATTGTTTGCAAGGTCAATGTTGATAAATGCCCAGCTATTGCTCAAAAGTATAATGTCCGCGGAATACCAACTTTACTATTGTTTAAGTCAGGCGAGCTTAAAGATATGCTCATCGGTGCATGCAATAAAGATGATCTTACTTCCTTTATCGATAAAAATTTACACGACTAACCAATTGAAGGTAACACAATGGCAACAGACAACATTGACAACAACCCTGTAGGCTCCGAATCACAACTAAGTGAAGCACCCAAAGAACCCCAAAAAACTGCAGATGATGCGCCTAATTTAAATACAAATACTAAAGTTAACTCTAGAAACAGATCATCATCAAGACGCAATAGTCAACGAAATATGGGTGAAAAAAGACCAAACGTCAGTGCAAAAAGAGACTCTTCTGAAAAGAATAGTAATATTAATGAAGCCGAACGCTCTGATGATACTCAACCCAATGGCGAACCCAAACCAACCATTGAAATTAAACATTTACGTGAAAAACCTCTTAAAGAGCTTCATGCTTATGCTGTTAGCACTGGCATGGAAGTCTCCCAAAGAAGCTCTAGACCTGAAATTATCTTTAACTTATTAAAGAAATTAGCAGTTAATGGTTATGATATCATCACTGAAGGTGTTCTTGAAGTTGTTCAAGATGGCAGCTATGGCTTCCTACGATCACCTTATAGCTCATTTTTAGCTGGACCAGATGACATATATGTTTCACCCAGCCAAATTAGACGACTGGGTCTCAAGACAGGAGACACCATTAAAGGGACGCTAAGACGCCCTAAAGACAATGAACGTTATTTTGCTCTAGCTCAAATTGATGAACTGAATTACCAAAAGCCCGATCGAAGCAAACGCATTATTCCTTTTCGTGATTTAGTCGCTGAATTCCCAAATGAATGGCTAAACCTTGAAAACCCAAAAACACAAAGTGTTACTGGTAAGATAATTGATATGATTGCTCCTATTGGTAAAGGTCAAAGAAGTTTAATCGTATCGCAACCCAAAGCCGGTAAAACCATGATGCTTCAGGATATTGCTCAATCTTTAGCTGACAAAAACCCTGAAATTAAATTACTGGTCCTTCTCATTGATGAACGCCCTGAAGAAGTTACAGAAATGAAACGTAATGTTCGTGGCGAGGTTGTTGCTAGTACATTTGATGAACCTGCAGCACGACATGTACAAGTTGCAGAAATGGTATTGGCTAAGGCTAAACGACTTGTCGAATATGGTTATGATGTTGTCATATTACTTGACTCCATAACACGTCTTGCACGTGCTTACAACACAGTCACTCCTGCATCTGGCAAAGTCCTTACCGGTGGTATTGAGTCCAATGCTTTGCAAAAACCAAAACGACTCTTTGGTGCAGCCAGAAATATTGCCAATGGTGGTAGTCTATCAATTATTGCTACCGCATTGATTGATACAGGCTCTAAGGCTGACGAAGTAATTTATGAAGAGTTTAAAGGTACCGGTAACAATGAAATTCATTTAAGTCGAAATATTGCTCAAAAACGCATTTATCCAGCCATTAATATGAATGCCTCAGGAACAAGAAGAGAAGACTTCTTGGTTGATAAAGATCGTATGGCGAACATGTGGGTACTGAGAAAATACCTTCAAACCATGGACGAAGTACCTGCTATCGAGTTACTACTCGAACAACTTAAAAAAACGAAATCTGTAGATGAGTTTTTCAAAGTCATGAAAAACAAGTAAGCTTAATCACTTACCCGCTTTGTTGATAAGAAGCTCGCTTCACCATGTTATTAAGCTGTTGATTTTCATTAAAAATAACAAGTGGCGCGCTCTCAAATTGATAAGCCACTGAATACGCTTGAAATATTAAAATAAACTGAAAAATTGTCTTTTTCACCTGGCTTAACGGAAAAATCTATGTCATATTCTATATATGGATTGGCCAGGCACGGATGCTAATCTACTGAGGAGATTATCATGACAATTACCACTTCTACCTCGCATGTAGATACTCAACCACGCATCAAGCTGTTTAAATGGTTGGTTTGTATCTCCGCTTCACTATTTTTCCTATACGATTTCATCCAGATGAGTATGATGAATGCTATCCATGATACACTTCAACAAGATTTTTCACTGACAGATACTCAATTTGGCCTGGTATCCTCTTGCTATAACTTTGCGACCGTTGCATTCTTACTGCCTTGTGGTGCCCTTCTTGACCGATTTTCGGCTCGTAAAATATTACTCTCCGCAATGTTTGTTTGTGTCACTATGACCTTTGCTCTCAGCCAAGCAAATACTTTTCAACATATTGTGTTGTGCCGCATTATGGTTGGTGCAACTGGGGCGTTTTGCTTTTTAAGTGCCGTAGTACTATCTTCACGCTGGTTTCCAAGCGCACAAATGGGTTTAGTCAGTAGCCTGATTGTTTCTATGGCTTTTTTAGGTGGCTATTTAGCCAATGGTCCTTTTAATTTCATGTTGAATCACATCGGTATGAGCTGGCAACAAGCCGTTTTTTATGACGCTTGCTTTGGAGTTGTCTTATGGCTAATAATGTTCTTAATTATCCGCGACACACCATCACAAAAACATCTAAAACCGCACCGTCAAACACAGTCCTTTTCTGCCGTGGCTCAAGCTTTTAAAAAAGCAGGTTCAAATCCTCAAAACTGGCGCTGTGGCCTCTACACCAGCCTTATGAATATTTATATTTTTGTTATGGCTGCAACATGGGGTAAAGTAGTATTAACTCAACTTCAAGGCTTAACTGATGACCAGGCATTTAGTTGCTGTGGTATTATCTTCATTGGTGCCATCATTGGTGGACCACTTATCGGCCGATATTCAGATGCCATCTGTAAACGTCGTCTTCCCATGCAATGGGGTGCAGTCATTTCATTGGCGTTATCCCTAATGCTTTTCATCCCGTGGCAAGCGACATTTAGCCCTGAATTAAGCTTCATCATGGTAAAATCTATTTGTTTTTTAATTGGCATCAGCACATGTGCGCAAATTCTTTCATACCCTATGATTATTGAAAGCAATCCAGCTGATATAGTAGGGACTAGTGAGTCAATTTCCAGTATTCTTATTATGGGAATTGGTGCCTTAAGTCTACCCGTTTTTGGCTGGATACTTGATCACCCTGTTGCCATGCTATTGCCTTGGTTTAATAAATATCAACAAGCGTATGCGCTTATCCCCTTAACTTTTATTGCTGCTTGGTTAATCACACTTAAACTACGCGAAACCTTTGGAAAACCCTTTTCCACCTCGCCATGATACATTATATTGTTAAGCGACTGTTGTTACTCATTCCTACACTGCTTGGCATTCTAACCATCAATTTTTTTCTAGCTCAATGCTTACCTGGGGGGCCTGTTGATCAAGCTATTGCACATATGCAAGGTCTTTCTGGTAGCCATAATCATACTCTAAATAGCTCTGGCAGTGCATTGAATCAAACTGGGGATGCTCAACACCAAGGTATTTCTCAAGAGCAAATTGATCGTATCAAAGCCATGTATGGTTTTGATAAACCTATTTTAGTAAGATATTTCACTATGTTGAAGCAATACCTTATGTTTGATTTTGGTGAAAGCTTCAATAAACACCGATCAGTTGTTGGTTTAATAGGTGATTGCCTTCCTGTCTCCATCAGTTTAGGCTTGTGGTCAACGCTCTTTATTTATTTAATATCCATTCCATTAGGTATTCGTAAGGCCTATGAACAAGGCTCTAGATTCGATACCTTAACCAGCATCCTCATCTCAGCATGTTATGCCATTCCAGGTTTCCTCATCAGTATTGGCTTATTGATTATTGCTATGGATGTTGAGTGGTTAGCTCCAGGTGGTGTACCGGAATGGTTTGGCAAACCAACTGATTTAAGCCTTTGGGGCAAAATTTTAGATTACCTCAAACATTTCAGCCTACCTGTTATTGCCATTACCTTAGGAGGCTTTGCTGCGCTAACACTTCTTACCAAACACTCTTTTCAAGAAGAAAAAAATAAACCCTATGTTATTACCGCTAGAGCCAAAGGGTTATCCGAAGTTATGATTAAAACAAAACATGTTTTTCGTAATGCCATGCTAATTGTAATTAGTGGTTTCCCAGCTGCATTTGTCGGTATTTTCTTTACTGGCTCTATCTTAATTGAGCAATGTTTTAATTTACATGGTTTAGGCCTCCTTGGTTATGAAGCAGCTGTCACGCGAGACTTTCCAGTGATGTTTGGAACTCTTTACATTTTTACCTTGATTGGACTCAGTATAAACATTATTTGTGATCTAGTATATTGCTGGGTCGACCCAAGAATTGACTTTGAGAGTAGATCGTGAATTTTTGGCAACGCTTTTCTCAACAACCATTGGCTAAATTAGCTTTAATGGTTCTTATTATTTTATCTCTGATTGGCTTATTTGCGCCTATTATTGCCAATGAAAAACCTTTATTGGTCGTTCATAAAGGACAATGGCTATTTCCGATTATTCAACCACTTTCTGAAGCCGATTTGGATGGGCACCCAAGCATGAGAAGCCCTGCAAACTTTTCTGAATCATATGTGATTAATCTAGTTAATAAACATGGCTGGATGATTAAGGCTCCTATTCCATACAGTTGGGATACCATTACCAATAGCACCCTCACAAACCCCGCGCCGCCTAGCACTGATCATTGGCTTGGGACAGATAGTAAAGGACACGATGTTGGCGCGCAAATTGTTTATGGCCTTCGTGTCTCACTCTTTATGGGTATTTCAGTGACATTATTCAGTCTCGTGATTGCTATTATCGTTGGTGCACTTCAAGGCTATTTAGGCGGTTTAACAGATTTAATTGGACAAAGGTTCGTAGAGATTTGGTCTGGCATGCCAATGCTTTTTGTGTTGATTTTACTGTCCTCTATCATGGGTGGGTCATTTTTCTCAATCTTCTTGATTATTCTTCTATTTAGTTGGGTTCCCATGGTTGGCCTAATCCGGGCAGAATTTTTAAGAGTTAGAAATTTTGATTATGTAATGGCTGCAAAAGCCACAGGGGTTAGCCATCTGAGGATTATCATCAGACATATTCTTCCCAACGCGCTAACAGCATCGATCACCTATTTTCCATTTTTATTTACCAGTACCATAACAACACTGGCTGCTCTCGATTATTTAAACTTTGGTACCAAAAGCCTTCCCTCACTTGGCATTCTTTTACGGGATGGTAAAGACAATCTTGCTGTGCCATCACTTGCTTTTTCTGGAATCATAGCGTTAGCAACCCTACTCATTTGCTTTATTTTTGTTGGCGAAGGCTTAAGGCACGCCCACGATCCATACCAACATCGGAAACGAACATGAGCTTACTAACTGTTGAACAGCTTACGATACAAGGAGATACAACACTTGTTCATCCCATTAACTTTACTTTGAAACAAGGACAAACGCTTGGTCTTGTTGGGGAAAGTGGTGCTGGAAAAACCTTGATTGGTCATGCCATTATGAACCTTCTACCAGAACACTTAAATGTCCAAGCACAAACGCTACAATTTGGTAATCATGATCTAACAACTTTTAATCTTCAGCAATGGCAAGCCATTAGAGGTCAAAACATTGGCATGATTTTTCAAGAGCCAATGACTGCTCTAAACCCTGTTAAAACCATCGGCAAACAAATTGCTGAAACCTTGCAAGTTCATCACAAACGTTATTACTCTGACTGCCAAGAACAAATTATTACTTTGCTTGATCGCGTTGGCATTGATCGCCCTATTGAACGCATCAATGACTTCCCTCATCAATTTTCAGGCGGTCAAAGACAGCGTATTATGATAGCAATGGCCATCATCAACCAGCCTCAACTATTGATTGCTGATGAGCCAACAACAGCACTTGATGTCACCACACAAGCAAGTATTTTACAATTATTAGCTTCATTACAAGAAGAGCTTAATATGGCTATTATTTTGATTAGTCATGACCTACACGTTATCAAAGAACTAGCCCATGAAACCATCGTTATGAAACAAGGTCATGTGGTTGAATCGGGTGATACCCAACACATTCTTGAAAGCCCAAAAGATCCTTACACGCAATTACTGATAAGGCAGCCACTACCCGAACCAAAACCTGTTTTAGATCAAGCTAAAACAGTGCTTAAAACGCAACATTTATCAGTTTCAGTTGGTGCACAAAAGTCTTTTTTTCAATCCGCCAAACAACACCCCATTCTGAGCAATATTGCTCTGCAGTTAAAGCAAGGTCAGTGTATTGGTATTGTTGGTGAAAGTGGCTCAGGTAAATCAACCCTTGCTAAAGCAATCTTAAAAATCATGCCATCTCAAGGTAGTATCCATGTTATGGGCCATCCTTGGCATAGCATGAGCCCAAGAAAAGTTCGCCCACTACGAAGCCATATCCAAATGGTCTTTCAGGATCCCTATAGCAGCTTAAACCCTCGCATGAGTGTTTTTGATATTCTACGAGAAGGTTTAATCGTTCATGCACCCAACGATACTTCAAAACACAAAGAAATGATTCAAAAAGCTATTCTTGAAGTTGGCTTACCTGGTGATTGTATTCATCGATTTCCCAATGCATTTTCTGGAGGACAACGACAGCGCATTGCCATCGCACGCGCACTCGTCTTAAAACCACAAATCATATTATTAGATGAGCCAACATCTGCACTTGATCGTCACAACCAGCTTCAAATCATAGAACTATTGCAAAAACTCAAAATGAATCATCAATTAGCCTATCTCTTTATCAGTCACGATTGGCGTGTTATCCAAGCAATGTGCCATGATATTATTGTGTTACATGAAGGTCATATTGTTGAGCAAGGATCATGTGATCAATTAATGCAAAATCCACAACACCCTTTAACACAACAACTCATTGAAGCCTCTCAGTAATCTTGCTCTTTAAGATAAATGATGTTACCGTAAAGTGAATATTCCATGGATAGGAAATGCGCCTTCAACTTCGTTATCTCACACTTTTCATATGTCTTGTGTCCAAAGCTTTATGTGCAGACTATTACTTATCGATTCATGATAAACCTAAATATAATCGGACATTTGATCATTTTGAGTACACCAATCCTGATGCTCCTGAAAGTGGCACATTGACACTCCATGCCATGAATCACTACGATTCATTCAATCCATTTATTCTAAAAGGTGTTGCACCTGCTGGCATTGAACGAACCTATGATACACTAATGGTTGCCGCGCTAGACGAACCAAAAACCTATTATGGCCTCATTGCAAATGATATCAGTGTTAGCGATGATAGCATTACCTTTTCATTAAATCCAAATGCACAATTTCATGATCGTCACCCCATTACACCTGAAGATGTTGTCTACACGTTTAATCTTCTAAAAGAAAAAGGAAGACCTGTTTATGCCAGCCTTTATCAGGATATCACCCATACCACAACGCATAACAATACAGTTACTTTTCATCTTAAAACCCCACATAACCAAGAATTACCCTTCCTGCTGGCTGAGCTACCAGTATTACCTAAACACTATTGGAGTAATCGAGCTTTTGACAAAGATGTAATAACCCCGCCATTAGGTAGTGGTCCCTATCAAATATCAGATTATCAAATGGGTCAAAATATTACTTACACGCGTGTGCCTCACTATTGGGGCAAACACTTAAATGTTAGGAAAGGGTTTAATAACTTCAACCAAATAAAGTATTTGTACTATCTAGATCCAAAACTATCTCTGTATCAATTTTTATCTCATGAATATGATTATCGCGAAGAATATAATTCTAAAGAATGGGCCATTGGGTACGATAAACCTAAGATACAACCTCATATGATTCAGAAAGAATCCTTAAGACATCAAGAGCCTCAAGGCATGCAAGCGTTTGTATTTAATTTAAGAAAACCTATCTTTCAAAATATCGCTGTTCGAGAAGCCATTAGCCTGGCCTTTGACTTTAACTGGGTCAATAAGCACCTTTTTTATAACCAATATGTTCGAAATACGAGCTTCTTTTCAAATTCAATTCTTGCAAGTGACGATATACCACTTGATGAAGAGCTCAAAGCGCTTATCACCTATCGAAATACATTAAAAACTAGGCTATTTCATGAACCATTCTCATTATCTATGACCGCTGGGGATGGCAATAATCATGCTGCTTTGGTAAAAGCTAACCAACTTCTTGATGATGCTGGGCTCACGATGAAAAATGGACACAGACTATTTGAAGGAAAACCCATGACTTTCAATATTCTACTGATTAGCCCTGGTTTTGAGCGTGTTGTTGTTCCATTTATCCAAGAACTTAAACAACTTGGAATCGAGGCAACTTACCGCATTGTTGACCAGTCCCAATATATCCAGAGAGTGCAAAACTTTGATTATGATATGATCGTAACCACCTTAATGAGCACACATAATCCAGGCAGTGAATTAGCTCTGTATTGGCACTCAAAGCATAAGGATCAATCTGGCTTGCCAAGTTATGTAGGTTTGAATGACCCTGCCATTGATAGCATCATTGAGCGCATTATGAATACACCTTCGATTGAAGAAAAAAAGCCTTTGGTCAAGGCGCTTGATCGTATGCTCCTTTGGGGTCATTATGTTATTCCTCATTGGCACCTTAATTACAGACGTCTTGCATTTTGGTATCCATTAACACATACTGACTACATACCACCCTATGGACACGATGTCATGACTTGGTGGCGACAACCAGGAGCGTCAAAATGATGAATGAATCTCTTAATCGATCCATAATCATAGCTGTTTTAGCAGCTGTGAGTGTTTTTGCACTTTTTGTAATTTTTTCGCAATCATCACCTCAACCTCATCACCCTCAGAAAATCTCAGGTGCCCCAAGAAAAGAAATGCAAAAACAGTTACATTCTCCCATTATCAAAAAAACCAAGAAATCTAAACAGGCAAGTAGACATCATGACAATATTAAGATTGTTGCTAACCCGTTTTTAGGTGATGCATTAGATCCATCATTTTTTCTCAGCCGTCAAGAGCATAGGCTAGAGCCTAATCAGTACCCATATGAACAGCTGAACCAAAGCCATCCACATCTATTTACGTTACCATTGCTCAGTAGTTATGCTTCAAATGAACATGCTGAACTTATGTTTGATGTTGATTTATTCCAACCTGATAAAACCAAAAATACTTTATTGGTTCTTGGAAATGGTCAGCCCATTACATTTCAACATCTTGGTTACGCCAAACAAGGTAGCTTGATACATCATTTTACCCTACAATACTTTAATCGATATGATCTCAGTGACTTAAAAGTAATCTCTCTACTTAAGCACAATAAACAAAACATCATTGATATGGGCTATCATCAACTTTCATCATTGCCAAAAATTCAAGATGGTTATATTGTAACATCTCACGGAACACACCTGAGTGCGCATTATATTTTTATGACAGATCAAGCGTTGGCTGCAGTTAACGTTGTTAGCGTGCCATTAAGAAATGTAGCAACTAAAAGAGGTAAGCCTGTGGAAATTGGAGAGCTTCAAGAGTTATTTGCAGCAGAATCAAATGAATTAATTTCCATTCAGCTACACTCCGATACCCCCATCGAAATCAATATATCATGAGGACAAATATCACCAAGAGATGCTGAAGTGTTCATTATTTAACCAGCTTTAAGCCAAACACTTTTATCATGTTATCCTCACTTTTATTATAGCATAAATTTAGATTTTGTGTTGTTTTTTTTAATTGAATTCATAGGTTAAACACGCTAAGCTAATGCCATGTCATTTCAAGCGCTCTGGGTTTGTTTAAACCACTTTGATCATTCTTTGGTTCCTTACTTAGCCCCTAAAAATACCCCTCTTGGTCATCGAGTCCTGGTACCATTTGGCCAAAAAGAGTTAATTGGGCTTAGCGTTAAATGGAATGATTGTCATCTGCCGAATGATAAAGTCAAAAAGATTAAACAAGTCCTTGATGATCGAGCCATACTCACTGAAGACATGCTTTATCTCGCTCAATGTGTTCACAGTTATTACCATACCCCTCTCAATCAAATACTACTCATAATGTTTCAAACCTACTTAAAAAAAGATTGGTTCATTAAAACTTCTCGTCTCTATGATCTACAGGATAATCTCTTTACTCAAGCCACCACAAACCAACAAAAAAAACTCTCTCAATTAGGCAGGAAAAATCACCTGACTTCTTATGAGCTATTGCAACAAGGGATTAGTTCAAAAAGTCTAAGTTCTTGGCATCAGAAAGGCCTCATTCGAGAAAGTAGCGCAAGTTTTAAACTCCATTTTCAACTTAAAAACTTAAATGATCATCAGAAAAGTGCTTTCAATGACTGTCATTTAGAAGGTTTTCACGTCAATCTTCTTCAGGGCATTACTGGAAGTGGTAAAACTGAAATTTATCTTCATGCCATGCTTAAGCCACTTCAAAAACGACAAACAGTGTTAATGTTGGTTCCTGAAATTGGCTTGACCCCCCAAACACATTTGCGATTACTCCAAGCTTATCAATGCCCTGTATTGATGATTCACTCACAAATAAATCCTACCTTAAGATCTTATCTTTGGTCCATTACACATAGTGAGCAACCATTAATTATTCTTGGGACACGATCTGCTGCGCTCTGTGATATTCCTCATCTAGGCCTTATCATTATTGATGAAGAGCATGATGCTTCCTTTATACATGATCAAGGGGCTCACTATGATTCAAGACATGTGGCACTCTTCAGGGCTCAACACAAAAACATTCCTGTTATCATGGGTTCGGCAACTCCTTCACTTCACGCATTACATAATGCTCAATTAAAAAAGTACCACTGGATTCAGCTGAACCACCGCCATCATCACCCTATGCCAAAAACAAGTATTATTGACTGTCGTGGTCACCGTCTAAAACATGGCCTCGCACCTATGACACAAAGCTTACTTACAGATTTAATCAAAAATCAAAAACAACAAGTATTATTGTTTATTAATCGCCGAGGTTTTGCACCAATCACATTATGTCATACTTGTGGCTTTAGATATGAATGCACACAATGTGATGTCAATATGACCTTTCATCAAAAACAAGAGCGATTAGTATGCCACCATTGTCTTCATTCCATTCGTTATAGCCCTATATGCCCTGAATGCCAAAAGGAAACCATGGTTCATGTTGGCATAGGCACAGAACAACTTGCCAAAGCATGCCAGGATTGGTTCCCAGATGAAATGATCATTAGAATTGATAGAGATACGGCTCAAAGAGTTAATCATCTTAATGAACTCACACATAATATTCATAACGGAAAAGCAAAAATACTTATTGGCACGCAAATGATTGCTAAGGGACACGACTTTCCTCATTTAAACCATGTTATTATGGTTGATATTGATCAGGGATTTTATGCAGCAGACTATCGTGCTGGAGAGCATTTGATGCAAATGGCCATTCAAGTTGCTGGTAGATGCGGCCGTCATCAGCAACAAGGGCATGTCTACTTACAAACCTATTTACCTCATCATGCACTCATGCCCTACTTAACTGAGGGTGATTATTCTAAGGCTGCGCAACATCTCCTTAAAGAGCGTCAACAGCACCATCTGCCACCCATCTCCTTTCAGGCAAGTATCACAGCTAAAGCACGATCAATTTCCATGGCATGTCAGGTATTAGATTGGCTTAAACCTTTTATAAGCCATCAAGATGTCTCTTGTCTTGGCCCTTTTCCAGCTTTAACAACAAAACGACAAGGAGAGTATCGTTATCAGCTACTCATCACAGCTAAAGCACGTCATACTCTTCATCAGTCACTGCGAGGACTTCCACCCTCGCTGACAAATAATAAACAAGTATCGGTTTGGTTGTCAGTTGATCCAAATAGCGCTTGATGATTGATAGCAACTATGATCCCACGCTATTTTGATGAAACTCATCATCAGAGAAATTTAAAAGATCACCCAAATTTTGACTGTAATTACTTTTGCTAGTCTCACTATCAATGCTTGGTCTCATTTCAGCCCTAAGGTTTTGTGATGTTTCGGGCTGAATTTTAGGCATGGTGGTTGATAAGACACCTTTATTATTATGTTTAAAATCTCCTAATGACTGTTTTGATAGCTTTGCGTTTGATTCAACACATTCCTTAGTATCGGTTATGTTTATGCCTCTTTGATTAGCAGCCAATATAAAAGTAACATCATTTTTATAATTTGGTTCAACATATTTCAATACTTCAACATTTTGTTCAACAGCATCGAGTATGAATGCTGTATCTCCTCTTGCGCCTATATAATAATCTTCATACGTTTTTGGACGGTACTTCATCATGATAAGTAATACTTGCTTTTGTGTTTCCTTATCAAAATCATCAATGAAAATATTTATATGAAGATCGTCACTGTTATCGCTTTCAAATGCTGCTCTCACCACGTCAATATCCTTTCTAAGTTCACCACTTACAAATTCATATACATTTTCTGCTGTAAAAGCATTTTTCCAAGACCCTTTTGCTGAGATAAGTGCTATCTTCTTGTTACCTCTTAATCTTTCAGAGGCATATTTAAATGATTGCGCATAATCTGTTACAGCTCTCTTGACAAAATCATAATCGTCTCTTAAATAGTCAGGAACCTCAGAACCATTTTTAAAGCTATTCATGAAAAATTTTTTTTCTAAGAATCTCACAAAAAAATATGAGATAACAAAAGGAGCACAATAGAAAAGTAAAGAGCTAGATATTGAACCTGATATCACCCCACCGGCTATTAGAAAGATTTCAACACCTGTAAAAAGCATCACAAAACCCAAAGTTATTAAAAACCTGGAAGTAAACAACAATTTATGAAACATATTTCTCCTTATATTTGTCCCTACAATATAACACATTAAATTTTTAAATCAATGTGTTATGGTATATTTATCAAAAAATGACAGTTAACAACTACATCCCTCATTCATACATTGTTCGTAAAATGCTTCCATTATTGCTCGTTATTGAATGCTTTAAACGTAGACATGATCATTTTTTTGTTTGATTATTTATTTAACATCAATCATGGCCACCATAATAACTAAATTTACTAAGATCCTTTAATGATTCTGCTCTGAGGTAATGACGGGTCATGATTCATCTGCACTAGTACTTGTTGCAGTATGTCATCTTTGTTTGACAAGTGATGTTCATCCTTGACCTTATTTGGATCATTGAGTGAGAGCAAAAACCTCATTTTCTCCATAAAGGTTAAATACTGGTCTTTCATATCTAATATATTCTTATTAAAATTAATTGTCTTTAATTGTGTTCTTTGATTATCTTTTGTGAGTAATGATAAAAACTTTTCTACTAACCTATCTGGTTCATCATCTAGTGCCATTTCCGATAAAGTAATGCGTTTATTTTCAATGAGATCTTTCAATTGTTTTGCGTTTTTACTTGAATAATATTGCTTAAAATTATCCCAATAACCCTTAACACTTTGACAGTTAATTGATACTGCCACTAAAGCTTGTTTAACACGTATCTCCTCAATAACGGAGAATACTTTAACATCTTGCCTAGTTGCTTCCAAGATAATATCCTTATCACCCTGAATATTCACACTAGCGTATTCAAATGCACGACCATTCTGCCTTACAGAGGCAATAATAACTTCTTTATTATCCCTTAATTTATCGCTAGCATATTGCAATGCCGTGCCACTCTGCTTTACCGCCGCCATAACAACTTTTTTATTATCTCTTAATCTATTGCTAGCATATTGCAATGCCACGCCACTCTGCTTTACCGCTGCCATAACAACATCTTCACTATCTTTAAATCCTTCTACATATTTCAACGCACAACCATCCTGCTGAACAGCCACCAAAACCACATTCTTATTTTTTTTAAAACCATCAGCAATATACTCCAACATAAAACCACCCTTTTCTAGTGATGCCAAGACAATTCCCTCATCACTCTGAAGTTTTTTACTTGCGAAAACAAATGCATAACCACTATGATACTCCATCGCTTTTAACATAAAATCTTTATCATTACGTAATTTAAGACCTAAATATGGCATTACATGAGCACCTATCGCATCCATAGCTATTAGAGCAATAGCTTTATCATCCCTAAGATCTTCGCTCGCGTACCTAAGTGCATTACCATTCTGCTTTACCGCTGCTAGAACAACTTCTTTATCACTCTTAAATACTACAGCATATTTCAATGAGCTACCAAAATAGCTCACCGCTGCTAGAACAACTTCTTTATCATTCTTTAAATTTTCACTAGCATAACTCAGTGCATCGCTATTTTTAACAACTGCAGCCATAACAACATCTTTATTATCCCTTAATTTTTCACTGGCAAACTCTAGTGCCCCTGGATAGTATTTTAAGGCAGCCAGAGCTATTGCTTTATTATCACTCAATTCAAGCATTGCATTCTTCCAACCGTGCCTGCACACAATGGCCCAGGCAATATCTTGATCACACTGAAGGTCTTTATTTGCATACCCAAATGCACCAATATGATTCTTGACTGCTGCTAAAACTACACTTTTTTTGTTATTTAGTTTAAGCGCCGCCTCCTTCCAACCGAACGTATTCACTATTGCCCTGGCAATATCTTGATCGTGCTGAAGGAAATTACTTGCATACTCAAATGCACCAATATGATTCTTGACTGCTGCTAAAACTACTTTTTTATCATTACGCTGCTTTAGGCTTGCATGCCTCAGTGCAAGTCCATCCTGGCTCACCTTCTCAATAATGGTGGGTTCGACTGCTTTATGCCTTTGATATAACTTATATTCTATCAATAATATGATCCATAGGATATTAAATACAAAGAGAACTATGCTTATCCAACCAAATGTTGGTAGTGAGATATACAATATAAAATTCAGCACAAGTATTCCCAAAAGCATGTCATAATTTTTTTCATTTCTTATCAACATTATTACCCACAAATATATTACTAACATTACTATAACAAAAAAGCTGCAAAATATAATATTCCTCTGATATTATCTAGTAATTAAGAATCTAGTCTCATCGATTTATTGTAAGATAATATCATGATCATTCGTCATTCACTGATATCAAAGTAAGTGCTAAATCTAGTCCCACTTCATAAGTCACTTTTAATAATTTCTTCTTCTCCGTTGAGGTCGATAAATAATAATCCTCTGAATAATAAACATTTTGATTATTAGAGATAATTTTGCTAGTGGCAACAATTTTATCGAAACTATTTTGATCTACTTTCTTTAAAAGTTTTGGAAATATTTTTTCAATATGATCAACCCTAAGCTGCTCGTCTCCAAAATGGTTAACAGGAAGGTCCTCAAATGTATTATAACGACTTTTTACATGTTTTAAATGGTCATCAAATGATGTATGGCATCCCCACAACATTAGCACGCAACAAATAATGAAGTATCTCATCAACATCCCTTTACCTCCATAGACTATTTAATAACATCTCATATTATTTTACTGTTCCAAACAAATTATCCCTTTACAAATAAAATGACTCGATGTTTAGCATCAATTGACTGAAGCTGATAATCATATGGCTTGGCTGTTGATAAATCATCTATACACTTTGGCTTGTGATCAACAACCCAACGAGCCATACATCCTCGCGCTCGTTTAGCATTCACGCCGATAGTCTTTAATTGACCACCTCTGTTCTCTTTAAACTGAACTGTCCAATGGTTAAGCATATTCCAATCAATGACTTTAGCGTATTCTTCTGATGCTAGATTCAACACAACATGATCATGACCCACCATTGATTGTACCTTTTCTGTGACTCGATTACCCCAAAATCGGTACAAACCTTTACCATAGGTTGTTTCTAAAGGTGTGCCCATTTCTAAACGATATGGTTGCATTAAATCTAATGGACGAAGCAAACCGTAAAGCCCTGACAAAATACCTAAATTATCATTCAAATTCTCAATCTGATGCTCTTTCAACGAGTCAACATCAAAATATCGGTAAACATCTCCTTCAAATTGAAAAATGGCCTGGCCAGCAGATGACTGATGAATGTGATCCCGTGTATACGCCGTGAATCTAAATCGGTTTAATTCTGCTAATGCTGTACTAATACCCATTAATTGCTGTAATTCGTTGACAGAATAAGCTTTCATTTGATCAACCAGTATTTGTGTTTGATCCAACATCATGGGTTCAGTTGCACCAGATAAAACCGTAGGTACTTTCGCAATTTTTTTTGCAGGTGATACAATACAATACATGATCAAGTATCAATGTTTTCTACAAACTGAGCATTCTCTTCGATAAAGTGCTTTCGTGGCTCAACATGATCACCCATCAAGGTTGTAAAAATTTGATCGGCTTCAATAGCATCATCAATTTTGACCTGCAACATATGACGCTTTTCTGGGTCCATAGTAGACTCCCACAACTGAGAAGCATTCATTTCACCAAGACCTTTGTAGCGCTGAATAAATAACCCCTTTCGAGCCTGTGAGAAAATACGCTCAACCCACTGAACAATACTAGCTGGATGTAGCGCCTTTTCCTTAATAAAGAATTGATATTCGCCATCAAATAAAGCACCAATATGCTGCCAAAGTGAGAGAATTTCTTGGTAATCATGACTTTCAAAGAAACCTGGTTTAATCACAACTTCTTTATCTTGTGCGCCTGGCTGTTGACTAATCAGTGTTGGCTCTGCGTATGACTCATCATAATGTAATGCCAATGATCTTCCGGTTTGTGATGATTGCTGTAAGTATTGATTAATCTTATTACACCACTCAACTACGGCCTTAGAGTCATCTAATGAAGTGATCGGCGCAACCTGTAGTAAAGTTTCACACCAGGCCTTAGGATAGTGCCTAGCCATACGTAACACAACTTTCTGTGCTGATAAATAAGCCTCGCATAATGTGCGGTGAAGAGCACCTGATAAAGCTTGTCCATCAGAACCGACTATTCGGCTATCACCAAGGCCTTCATTCAATAAAAAGGTGTTCAATGCGTCATCATCTTTAATGTATTGCTCTCGCTTGCCCCGCTTAACACGATAGAGAGGTGGTTGACCGATGTAAATATAGCCACGCTCCAATAATTCTGGCATTTGTCGATAGAAAAAGGTGAGTAGCAAAGTTCTAATATGTGCTCCATCAACATCCGCATCCGTCATGATAATGATTTTATGATAGCGAGCTTTATCAGGGTTATAGTCTTCTTTGCCAATCCCACATCCCAAAGCTGTAATCAATGTGGCCACTTCTTGTGAACCGAGCATTTTATCAAATCTAGCTTTTTCAACATTAAGAATCTTACCTCGTAATGGTAGAATAGCTTGATTCTTCCTATTTCTCGCTGACTTTGCTGATCCTCCCGCTGAATCACCCTCAACAATAAATACTTCTGATTGGGCTGGGTCTTTTTCTTGGCAATCAGCCAGTTTTCCAGGCATCCCAGCTAAATCCAAGGCATCTTTTCGACGAGTCATTTCCCGCGCTTTTCGGGCTGCCTCTCGAGCACGACCGGCATCGATCACCTTAGCCATCACTAATTTTGACTCTTTGGGGTTTTCTTGGAAAAACTCTGTGAGTTTTTCTGCTACCACAGATTCTACTACGCGCTTAACTTCTGAACTAACTAATTTAGACTTAGTCTGCGATGAGAACTTAGGGTCTGGCATTTTAACAGACAATACAGCAGTCAAGCCTTCTCGGGCATCATCACCTGTTGTCGCAATCTTCTCCTTTTTGGCAAGTTGTTCTTCTTCAATATATTTATTAACACACCGAGTTAAAGCTGCTTTGAATCCAGCCAAGTGTGTACCGCCATCACCCTGTGGAATATTATTCGTATAACAATATATATTCTCTTGATAACCGTCTGTCCATTGCAATGATACGTCAATCTGAACATGTTCTTGAACACCTGAAGCATTCATGAATGTTTTGTTGACAGCTGTTTTATTACGGTTCAAGTAACCCACATAAGCCTGAATACCACCCTCAAAGTAAAAGTCATGCTCAATGTCAACGCGCTCATCTTTCAATATGATGCGAATGCCTGAATTTAAAAATGCCAATTCACGCAATCTTTTCTCAAGAACTTCAACACTGAATTCAGTGGTTGAAAAAGTTTGAGCACTTGGTCTAAAACGGATATATGTACCACGCTTTTCTGTTTGACCAATGACTTCGATAGGGGCTTGTGGCTCACCATGAACATAGCGTTGTTGATAATGTTTACCATTTTGAAACACCTCTAATATCAGCTCTTCAGACAGTGCATTAACAACTGAAACACCAACACCATGAAGACCGCCAGAGACCTTATAAGCATTATCATCAAACTTACCACCAGCATGAAGAACAGTTAAAATAACCTCTGCGGCTGAGCGCCCTTCTTCTGGATGAATATCAACAGGAATACCACGACCATCATCTTCAACACTTACTGATTCATCTTGATGAATGGTAATTAACACATTCTGACAGTGACCAGCAAGAGCTTCATCAATAGCATTATCCACAACTTCAAATACCATATGATGCAATCCTGTACCATCATCTGTATCACCAATATACATCCCAGGTCTCTTACGGACAGCATCCAGGCCTTTTAATATTTTTATACTCGAAGAATCATATTCTTGTTTATCAATATCGCTCACTTTTTTTCCTATCGTCAAAGATGGAAATAGTATAACGCAAATGGCTTGTTTACGCAAAACTTTTACGTAATATTAAGCCTTAGTGACCATATGATTGACTTGGTGTATCTGGAACTGTATTTAATGCAACTAATAATGCTTCTTTTGGTGATCTTTGCTTGACCTCGAGAACATACGAAGAAATAGGTTGATGCTTTAATGATTCATAATTTAATTGATACAATTGATAGTATTCTTTTGATCTTGATAAAACAACCAATGCAGATAGACTTAAACCAACCATAAAACAAGTTCTCATGAGATGCCAGCCAAATAATTGCTGCGTCAACAGGGCAAAACACAAGGGTAGTAATAGAGAAATAGCCAACCAAACGACAGTATGCAACCACCATCGACCTAATAGCCTAGATTTTACAGCACCAAACTCTAAACGCTTATCCGCATCTGTAGCGCCTGGCTGTGATGCAATAGCACCCAACGCATACCTGGGTGCTTGGTCAACCATATGCTTAATCAATGTATTATATTCCTTATGCTTTCCTAAGCGAGCAAAATGATGCAAAACACCCACCTGTTTCGGTAGATCAGCCGCCTTTGGTTGACGAATGATGTCTGCCGCACCCTGGTCATATATTTGTTTAATTTTCTGCTTAATGGCTTCTGACAAACGATCATCACCCTGAAGACGATCGTAATGATCGCTTGAGGCTAAAAATTGCACCCATGCAGACTTGGGCCTTATGTATTGGCAGCTTATTGGCCACTGATTATTGAGTAGCAATAAAACCAAATCATAGTTCTTTGATCTTAACGACAAAGTCATCACACATTCTTCATATACATCTAGATGCTTTTTAGAACTCATCACTTTAATCCAAGATTGTTTTTTTTCTTCAGAGATTTCATTCTGGGCTAACAAGCGAAAAGCGCAATAATGAGGGTTCTTAAATGCATGTAATACCAGTTGTGCCTGATCTCTATCCTTTGCTTTATTTATAAAATCTTGATAAGCACTAGCATAGCTAGTCCCAAAATCACCATCTAATTCAACTGTTTTATTTACATGTTCTACAAACCTATCCTTGGGACTGAGCATTGGTTTTGATAAATCTTTATGTTTATATATCCAACTATTCCATTCTTCATCTACATCGGTGGTACAAACCTTCCATTCTGTTGCGACCTCAGGTAAAAACAGCATCAGCTGAGGTATTGTCATTAAATGATGATAATGAGCAGCACTTAATGGAATTGAACATAAATAGCGACTCTCTAAACACATAGCTAAACGTGTTTGTTGTTGCACTTTTTTTAACCAGATTTCTTTAACTCCCTTTTTTGCATCAACACATGCTTTTAGGAGCTGTTCAAGCTCTTTTCCTTGATCAATTGTGGGTGTCAGTAACCCCATCAACAAATCAATACGATCATCTACAACTGATCTTAGATATTTCTTAACATCTTTGATTTCTGGTTTTTCAATGACAACATTTGTCATAATAGCCTGAACTATCTTCTGGGCCTCTTCACTAATTGGAAATACCTGCTCCGGGCCAAGTGCAGTTATATCATCCATATACCCTGTTGTTAATGCTGTTTGAATGTGTGTTAACAGGCTGTTTTCGCTTTCTTCGTACTCTCTCATTATTTTACCCCTAAAACCAGCCCTAAACTAACCCAAAAAAACCATTAAGTCAACATCTTAACTAAAGACAAAGCTCTTCATAATCTTGACCATCAGGGAAAAATGGTAGAACCTCTTTCAGGTGAATTGCTGTGATAAAGCACTGCCATGATTGCTTTGACACCCAATGTAATAAGCACGATCGCCGCTCAGGGTCAAGCTCAGCTGTTAAATCATCAATTAATAAAACACCGTAACTACCACGCTGATGATTCAACATTTCACCCTGTGCAAGCCTCCATGCATACGCAAGCATCTTCTGCTGCCCTTGAGATAAACGTTGATGAGCTGGCCCATTTGGCGTTTCAATAATAATATCAGCACGATGAGGGCCTTGTGTTGTAAAACCCACATGCTGATCTTGTTGCAATGATGCCTTGAGAGCCTCCTCCAATGATAATGATGCCCCCCAGCCTTGATCATAGTTTAAATCAGCCTTTAATTCACTCAACAGCAGCCGCTCAATATAAGTTAAAAAAACAGCCCGGTATCGCTCAAAATAAGCTTGTCGTAATTGATGAAGTTGATTACCCCAAGTAATAACCTGTTGATCCCACTGCGCCAAAAGCTGCCTTTGCTTCAGTGCTGCATTTCGTTGAACAAGTGCTTTTTGATAGGATGACCAAACGTGATGAAAATCCTGCTCCACATGAAACAATCCCCAATCAAAAAACCGCCTTCGAACCTTAGGACCCGAAGCATATTCACGGTGAGAACTGGTATCCAACCACTGCACAGGTAGGCTTTTGGCCACTTTTGAGAAAGCATCGACAGACTGACGATCTAACTTCCAAATGGATGCACCTTGACGCTTTTTCTGCCAACCAATCGAACGATTTTGACCATCATTAAAACCAACAAATATGGTGGCCATATTTGCATTATCTTGGATAAGCTGCATTCCTCGACATTGCCTAAATGAGCGCCCGTGGGACATCCAGTATAAAGCCTCAAGAACACTAGTCTTTCCAGCACCATTTCCACCATGGATCACATTAATGTGGTTGCCAGGCTTAAAACTTAATTGGTCAAAGTGACGAAAGTGGGTCAACTCGAGTTGACTAATGTACATAAATTACTGAACATCCACACTGAGAAGAGGCATAATGATGTGAACACCACCTTCTTGTCCATCTTTTTCTTTAAGAACCAAGGGCTTTCCTGAATCACTTAGTTGAATTACAAGGGACTCTGACGTCATAATATTTAATACATCCATCATATAGGCGATATTCAAAGCGATTTCTATGCGCTCATCATTGTAATGAATTGTCATGCGCTCTTCTGCACGCTCATTATTTGCGTTTTTGGTATGCAATGCCAGCGTATGCTCCTCGAAAACCAATGTTGTTTTTTTATTCTCAGCCATAATAGCTACCCTAGACAGTGATTGTTTCAATTGACTTAATGAAACCACAGCCTCAAACTGATGATCTTTAGGAATAATTTGTTGATAATCCGGGAACTTTCCATCAATGAGATTGGTCATCAAGGTAAATTCATGAGTAACCACTTTAAGCGCTGCATCTGAGCAATAACACGTTACTAAATCGTCATTATCTTGTAGTAATCGTATAAGCTCAACAACAGATTTTCGCGGGAGAAGGGCCTGGAAGTCAGCACCTGAAGCCTCAATAGGACGTGACATCAATGCTAGCCGATGCCCATCAGTTGCCACAGCAGCCTGTTGACTAGCTGAGCGGTTAAGCAATAAAGCATTGAGAAAGTGTCTTGGGTCACTGCTTGCCATTGCATATTGAGAAGATGCTAATAATAATGCTAACTCTGATTGAGTACATGTCCATTCATGCTGCCAAGCATTTTCCTGGTGTTGTGGTAACAGTTCATCAAATACCGCGAGTTTGAAATGAGACCCATCTGCCTTGATTATCAGCCATGAACCCTCAATACTTAAGTCAATCAATGCATCACCATTCATGGTTCGACAAATATCCATAAGCTTCTTACATGACACCACAACAGCAACATCACCATCAAGGCCTGTGATGGGTGACTTAGCCTCAATTTGAACTTCTGTATTGGTTGCCATCAATGACATCTGATTACCTGATGCGCGAAGCAAAACACATGCAAGTACAGGCATTGTATTCGATGCCTCAATAACGCCACTGATATTTTTGAGTGCTCCTAATAAATCATCACGCATTACCTGAATAGTCTGCACCAATACTTTCTCCATACCATCTCCTACTTATGTTGTTAAAATTCTTACTAATATCTCCCAATCTTCAGCATAATCTCGCTCTGTTTCAACAAGATTTTTTACTGTTTTGACTGCATGAATTACCGTTGTATGATCTCGACCACCAAAGGCATCGCCAATTTCAGGATAAGATTTATTGGTTAACTCCTTACAGAGGGCCATAGCCATTTGTCTTGGTCTCGCAATAGAGCGGCTTCTACGCTTAATATTTAAATCGCCTAATTTAATTTTATAATGTCGTGCCACCGCTTTCTGAATCATATCAATGGTGACAGAACGTGCATTAACAAGCAATAAATCTTTCAAGGCCTCTTTTGCAAATGCCAAACTGATGGGGCGAGACATGAAATGAGCATTAGCGATCACTCGTTTTAACGCACCTTCAAGCTCACGAACGTTGGATGTCACATTTTGCGCGATAAAAAAGGCTGCATCTTCAGGCAAGACCACATTCGAAGCAGCGGCCTTTTGCATCAAAATAGCCACCCTTGTTTCCAGTTCAGGGGACTCAATACCAACCGTTAACCCCCAACTAAACCTCGATTTAAGTCTATCTTCTATACCATCTAGCTCTCTGGGATAGCGATCAGTTGTTAAAATAATCTGACTACCATTATCCAAGAGGTGGTTAAAAGTATGAAATAGCTCTTCTTGTGAGCGCTCTTTTCTCATCAAAAACTGAATATCATCGATCATCAAAATTTTTAATGATCGAAAATGTTGCTTAAACTTTTCCATTTCATTTTTTTGTAATGCACTGACCATCCTAGAAACAAAACGTTCTGAATGAATATATTCAACAGGTTCATTGGGATGCTTAGCATGAAAAATATTACCTGCAGCTTGCATTAAGTGAGTTTTACCCAATCCCACATCACCATAAATTACCAGAGGATTATAACTTGAACCAGGGTGATTAGCGACTTGAATAACCGCAGCTCTTGCTAATTCATTTGACTTACCTTCAACAAATTGATCAATGGTAAATTTTCGATTTAAATAGTGATCCATACTCTTATTATCAGGGAGAGTATCTGGTTTTGAAGGAGCAACCTTCTGAGTACTTTGTGAGGCTAAACTACCAACACGCAATCGAAGCATTGGGCGTTGTTCAACAGGTTGCTCACACAAAACTTGGTCAATGTATACTAAGTAATCACTCTCTACCCTGCGCCTTACATGCTCATTGGGACACAACAACTCAATGTGTGTCTGGGTAAAATGCAATTGAATTGGCATAATCCAAGTATTAAATTCTGCTTCTGAAAGATGTGTTTTTAATTGTTTTATGCAGATCTCCCAAACCTGTGAGAATGGCACATCACTCGACTGTTTATTTTTTACTGTATATTCACTCAACGGGGGGCCCCCAACCATTGTTCTAAAATTACCACGGCACTCATCATATCTATTTTCTTTTTTCGAGCACGTTTGTCAGATAAACGACTTCGTGCTTCAGCACTACTCCAACGTTCATCAACCAAATGCACCTCCCTATCATAGCGCTGCTTTAACTGCTGTGCAAACAATCTCACTAATTTTGTAATCTTTTGATCATTTCCAGATGTATCCAACGGTAGCCCCAGCACCCATGCATCAGGTGCCCACTTAACAACAACCTCATCTAAAGCAGGCCACATCGAATCTTCGCTGGTTTTGATTACACCTAAAGGTTGAATTGTCTCAAAAACGACATCACCTACTGCTAAACCCATTTGTTTTGAGCCAAAATCAATACCAATAACAACAGAAGGATTCATCATATTCACTTAAAAAAGCCTTACACCTAAACAAAATAACTATACATTTTTTAGAGATTATATATAATTATTCTATTTGATGGATCAAAGCAATGTTTAATTTGGTATTTAGGCAAGGTTTAAAGGCGCTTCTCATGATTTTTAGCTGGGGCAGCCTTGCTCTGTGCTTACTACTCATCTATCTCTTCGCACAACTACCAAGTGTCAAGAAACTTGCTGATTACCAATACCAAGTACCAATGAGGATTTACAGTAACGATCATCAACTAATGGCCGAATTTGGTCATCGTGATTGCTTGCCAGTCACCTTAGATAATATCCCAAAAACCATGCAGCAAGCTATTATTGCTATTGAAGATCACCGATTCTATGATCATTATGGTGTTGACTTTATTGGTTTGGCAAGAGCAGCGAAAAACCTCTTTCATTCTGGTCAAAAATCTCAAGGTGGTAGCACCATTACGATGCAAGTTGCCCGAAACTTTTTCTTAAGTAGAGAAAAAACTTACTTAAGAAAAATTAATGAAATACTCCTTTCATTTAATATTGAAGCACACTTCTCCAAACAAGAAATATTAGAAATGTATCTCAATAAAATCTATTTTGGTAAACAAGCATATGGCATTCAAGCTGCAGCACAAAATTATTATGGTAAAGATGTCAGTGCATTAACCTTAGCAGAATCAGCAATGCTGGCAGGCTTACCCAAAGCACCATCACGTAATAACCCCATAGATAGACCACAAAAAGCCATTGCTAGACGAAACCAAGTTTTGAGTAACATGCACAACTTAGGCTTTATTGATCATACACAATATCAAAATGCCATACAGGAAGAGGATCATGCGACATTCCATCATCAAAACCCTGCCGTTAGTGCACCCTATGCAGCAGAGCTCATTCGTCAAAAGCTGGTTGAAAAACTTGGCCAGGATGCCTACACAACAGGCATTGAAGTCATCACAACAATTGACCCTATCGCCCAAAAATCTGCTCATAAGTCAGCCGTAAGTCAACTGGTTAAATACGCCAAATCACAACATCTATGGCACCTTAACCCCAGCCCTATTTCACCCTCTGAGTGGTCATCTTATTTGCGGAAGTTACCTTACATTGAACCTTATCAAGTAGGTATTGTTACAACACTTTCTGATGATCATGTGGCGACGATACAAACACACAATCAAACTTATGATATCAATTTAACCGATCAAATATCAGCACAGAAAGACTTATTTATCGGCGCTGTTGTATTGCTCAACAGCGATCAACATTTAGTACCTATTTCTCCAGCACAAATAGCTTTAGTCAGCACTCAAAAAAATGGTGCCTTAGTTGCTATGCAAGGTGGTCTTGATTACCGCATCAACCCATTTAATCGTGTAACCCAAGGCAAGCGCCAACCAGGGTCGTTAATTAAACCTTTCATCTTCGCATCAGCTTTAGAGAATGGTTATACCCTTGCCTCAATCATTAATGATGCACCGATCATTAAATCTGGTGGGGGTCAAAATATTGAGTGGCGACCGAATAATGATGATCGAAATTTCTCAGGCGCACTGAGCTTAAGGCAAGCATTAACAAAATCTAGAAATCTTGTTTCAATTCGAATTGTCGACCAGATGGGCATTCCTAATGTTAAAAACGCATTAGCACAAATGGGTTTTAACTCCGATGACATCCCAAACGATCTCTCCTTATCCTTAGGCAGTATGAGTACGACTCCCTTAACCATTAATAGTGCTTTTAGCCTCTTTCAAAATTATGGTCAGCCTGTCACACCTTTCCTTGTGACTCACATATCTTCAACCAATACACCTGATTTAAAGCAGCAATTTAAAGAAACCTCTCTGGCGCCTGGCCTCTCCTTCTTTGCACAAGAAGCGAATCAGCCTGTCATATCACCTGAGACTGCTTTTCTCATAGCCGATGTCCTTAATGATGTTGTTCAAAAAGGTACTGCACGAAGAGCAAAGTCACTCAAAAGACATGACCTTTATGGAAAAACAGGAACAACCAATCAAAAGCATGACGCCTGGTTTACTGGCTTTACTGCAGATTACACAACCACTGTATGGATGGGTTATGATCAAAACATTCATTTGAATGCTTATGGCAGTCAAGCAGCATTGCCTGTTTGGATAGATTTCATGAAAACAGTCCTTACAGACACAGACGAGAAGACTCTGGTTCGCCCTGAAAGCATTATAAGCATACGCACAAATCCTGAAACTGGTGAGCCATCAGCCAACCCAAATCACCCTTTTGAACTATATTCAGAAACCATGATTTAGAAGTTGTTCTTCAAGGATGCACTTTTTCCTCTAACACATCACTTAGTTCATCAATTCCTTTGCAAGCAAGAGAAATTGCTTTAGCTTCATCAACTGTTAGCTGAAGAGTAATGTCTTGACTTGTCACTGAGTTATTTGCTGGGTCAAGCTTTTTTAATGTTTCATCGATGATTTTGATTGCACGATTTCTTGGCGAATTCATCTCATCTTGTTCATCATCTATACCTTGAACTAACTTCATTTGTTGCACTTGATTTAAAGTATTGTTTAACTTTTTAAGTACTTCATTTAATTGCGTTCCTAATGCTTCATTTTTTTCTACTAATTCAACACATGTTTGTGAGCTTGAACCAAGGCTTTTTTGAATCTCTTCCAATGATAGATTCTGACTAGCCGTTCTATTTAATAACTCCGTCATCATGCCTAGCTGTAGTTTCATGGATTTATTTGCTTTGTTTTGCTGATCTGTCAATTGACCTAACTGCAAAGTTTGCGTTTTTAATTCAGCATTGTTTGTTTGTGCTTTTACAACAACTCGATTAAGTTCATCATTGCGCTCTTTTAACTGAGCATTGGTCTTTTGTAAGTCCGTATTGGTCTTTTGTAAGTCCGTTAGTTGTGAAAATATTTCTTGTTTGATGACAAACTCTGCTGGAATTTTATTGAGCATTAACTGATACATTAATAACAAAAAGCCTGAGACCGCAAATACCCAACCGGTGATATACATAGCACCTTGGGTCTTTAGTACAGCACCAAAATAAACGGTTAAAATAATACCAACAACAAACAGCCCTGCAAATGCAACTGACAACCACCACCTAATTAGCGGATTCTTAAAAAAATCAATCATAAAATCAACTATAGAATTACCAATAGCACCAGGATTAATCACTGAGGTATTGTTCTGGTCACCTGTATCATTACTCATCATAAAACCTCCTTTGTTCGTTTCATCATATGAATATTTTGATTAATTTGTCAATGTCATCAATATTGTACTTCAAAATAAAATTCAGCTATATTAATGGAATGAAGCGTATTTACACCACTCATTTACCTCAACCAGGAACTTGGATCTATGAAGGCCCTTTTGAGCACTATATCAAAAATGTACTACGCTGCCATGAAGGTGATTTATTTGTGTTTTTTGACGGCTCATCAAATGTTAACGCAACACTCATCAAACTCGGTAAACAACAGATTATTTTTGATGTTGGTGTAGCAAAAACTTCTCAAATACATAATACAGGTATTGGTTTAGCACTTGGAATCATCAAACCTAGCAATATGGACTGGGTTATTCAAAAGGCAACCGAGTTGGGTTGTGATGCACTTTATCCCTTGATTACAGAGCGTACTCAAGGTCATTTCTACGCTAAAGCAAAGCAAACACATTGGCATAAAACAATGATTCAAGCTTGCATGCAAAGTGGGCGAGATATGCTCATGGACATTCATACGCCTCAACCGCTACACAAATGGCTTTCACACCAAGACCTACCCATCGTTTATTTTGATCCACGTGGAACGCAACATGCACTTGCACTCCAAGGACAACACCAGTTGCTGATTGGGCCTGAAGGTGGTTTTTCTGCAGAAGAGGATCGCCTTATTCTAGAACATCACGCCAAACAAGTTCGTTTTGGGCAACATATTTTACGTAGTGAAACAGCTGCAGTCGCTGGAATTGCTTATCTTTTAACACAGCTTGGAACCACATCATGAGCCATATTAATTTAAACAGCTCTTTACCTGAACAAGATCGCTTATCACACAAAGTTATCGGTTTTTTACCCTTTAAAGTTGAAAAAAATGAGCAACACCTAGCAAGACTTCTTGATAGCATTCAAACAGTCCTTAGCGAGCGTCAAAAGTATTACATCCTGCAATACCTACGCGTCCATCATCCTGTTTTGTTTTATCAGCTCATGCATCAATATTTGGATGTATTGCTTCCCATCGTTTACACACCCACCGTGGGTCAAGTAGTTCGTACTTACAGCCAACATTATTTAATACCTGAGGGTATTCATCTGTCTTATCCTCAGCGCCATTTAATCCCTGAAATACTACAGCAGTGCTCAAGTGACATCAAAATAATTATCATCTCAGATGGTGAAGGTGTTTTAGGCATTGGTGACTGGGGAGTTGGTGGTATTGCTATTTGCAATAGTAAAAAAGTAGTCTACAGCATTGCTGCAAACATGAACCCAGATCATATTCTTGCTGTTCACCTAGACGTTGGTACCAACAGGGAAACATTGCGAAATGACCCATATTATCTTGGTTGGGCAGAGCCCCGAATCAACCATGACGATTATACAGCGTTTTTGGATGAGGTTATTCATCAAATGAATACTCGTTGGCCAAAAGCTCTGATCCATTGGGAAGATTTTTCTAGAGATAATGGTCCAACTATTCTCAATCGTTATCGTGAAAAAATCTTATCCTTTAACGATGACATTCAAGGAACCGGTGCAGTTGCGTGTGCTTGTATTCTTGCAGGCTTTAAAGCATTGGGAAAAAATATTACTGAACAGAATATTGTTTTTTTTGGTGCTGGCTCTGCTGGCTGTGGCATTGCCAATCAATGGTATCATTTACTTAGACATGAAGGCCTTAGTGATACGGATGCAAAAGCACGAATTTGGCTGGTTGATCGACAAGGGCTACTGGGTGATGGAAGCGAGAATATGACACCTTCTCAACAGTTTTTTTCTCAGCATAAGAACGCTCATTTATCACTTCTTGAAACCATTCAAACCGCTAAGCCTGCTGCGCTCATTGGTTGTAGCGGCGTTGTTGGCGCTTTTTCAGAAGAAATCATAACATCTATGTCTCAGCAAACTCACCAACCCATTATTATGCCACTATCGAACCCCACACACTGTGCTGAGGCTATCCCTGAAAACATCCTTCATTGGTCACAGGGTAATGCACTTATTGCTACTGGCAGCCCCTTTAATAAGGTTCATATTAACGGTAACGACCGAATCATTGCTCAATGCAATAACGCTTACTTATTCCCTGGTTTGGCTTTAGGTGCTCTCACCGCACAAGCAGCCAAAATATCAGATGAAATGCTTACCGTATCATGTCATGCATTGGCTAATCTTTCACCTATTTTGCAAGATGTGACTAACCCTCTACTACCTGATTTATCTCAGTTACATCAAGTCACTTATAACATTGCAAAACATGTTGCTGAGTTATCACTTGAAAAAAAGCAAAAAAATGTTAATATCACGATAGAACAATTACTAGAACGCCAATCCTGGCTTAATTTAGGGGAATCAAGTGGCCAAGACAAATGCTGAACTAATTCAGAATAGAATTCTAGATCCTTTACCTAAAAGGAAGCATGCTATTGATACTCACACCTCATGGCTGAGTAGCTTATTGATGATACTAGGCACAGTGAGTCTCATCTATGTATTCCTAGTCATTTTAAAGTTTTTTCAACCATGGCTATGGCCTGCTAATGTAGTACATAGCATTAATATAAATTCATTTTTTTCTTTAGGGTCTCTACCTTTTGACCTCATTCAATTAAAGTGGGAACATTTCTTTCTTCACATAGAACACACCCTTCCTATATGGCATTTTATTTTGGCTGCTGCAACTATTTATATCGCTTATAATATTATGCGATACTATGTTGATTACCTATACGTTTATTATTTCCCCAGCAAAAGCCCATATCGTGATTACATAAGGCAATTTTTTAGTTTGTATAGCACTACTATTTGTTTGGCATTCATACCCTATCTAGAAAACCTTAGTATCCTACAATGTATTATGAGTTTTCCTGTATTATCAACTGTTGTTTTTGCTCCCCCAATTCTTATTGTGTGTTTCATGGCTACAAATAGCAAAAGTCACATCAACTTAGACCATTCGGCAAATCAAAATGATCACCTTAAGTCCGAATCACTAATCAATAAGCAAGAAAATGAAACAGTTTCAAATGAAAACCCTAAAAGTACCATAGCTAATTCAAAGGAAAAAACTGTCGATACTCCAAACCCTAAAATGGACGATTCAGAAGTTTCAAATGAAAGGCCTAAAAATACAAAAACTAATCTAAAGGAAGTAACTACCGATGTTTCAAGCTCTGAACAGGAATATTCGGAAGAATCAGATGATGAAAAGTGGGTTGATGCGCAACCCTATCCATCAGGTACTTTGATGCGGAACCCAAATCAATGAATGTATAACCCTACCATGATGAATACCTTTTTGTAGAAGAGCTACAAATCCTTGTATTTTGAGATGCAAAAGAAAAAATAACACACAATAATGACGTATAGCATGTCCAAGTTTTGGGCATCTTTACATATTGCAGAGCCTAATTCGTAGCTTTCGGCCATCACTCATGTTACTATTAAAATAGCTAGTAAAGCGTTTACCCTAAGTTTATGTTGGGTCCACTAAGGGAATAGATGATGGGTGCATCAGACCTAATATGATTTTGTGATGGGGGCTAAAAGCCCCCTTACTTTTTTAGTTCTCGTATCTACCAAATCTCTTTGACAATATTGACCGCTTTTTATTTTTAAAAAAGCTGTTTTTTTCGCCCCTCATAGATCATCAGATAGAACAAATAATAACGCCAATAAACGGGTAAATACTCATGATCTCAATAATCGTAAGTATTTAATCAATTATTTCTTTACTTTTCTAACATACTTAAAGCATTAGCTTATTGAACAATAATGTTAACTAGGAGGTTTTTTTTAACGCTAAAGCAACCTTCATTACCTCACCCATTGAGGTATGAATCAAAGTATTTAACCCTGAAACATCAATCTGTCTACCAACACGATCGCCATACTGACCAAACCACTGAGCCTGATTTTGTAATGATAAAGGTTGCCACCCTCCTTTAATAAGGGCTTCCCCCACAGAACTCCAATCCACACTCACTGAAATATCTTTTTGACCTAAATGATCTTTAACAGAAGAGCACTCCTGATGTTGGCTATATACCCTCAGCGTACCCTTTCTTCTATCAGGGTGATAATAATCTAATCGCTCATAACCATAATCAAATAACATCATAACAATATCATCAGCAACATCATGACAACTCAACCAATCCTCTATTTGAGTTGGCCGCCACTCTGTTGTATAACCTTCAATTTTAGGTATTTTTAACTGACTAAGTATTTTTGAAGTTACATCATCAACATCATAGATCACATCAGTCAATCCATCTTGCCAACTAAAACCATGTTCAACATACTGACCCTTATGGTAGCCCACACGCTTTGCAGGTAAGGCATCTAATATTTCGTGAGCAAGCACGAACCCCTTAAAACCATTAGGAACATTCTGAACCCATGTGATCACCTTAGCCAATGGCCCTAAAGAATCTTCAAAATAAGCTTTTTGCTTCTCTCGTAAATAAGGATTTAACTCAATACAATAATATTGCTTGGGTAAGCGCCCCATAGCGTGCAAACACTTGATTACCTGAACAGCTAAATGACCTGCTCCAGGGCCCCACTCCAGCCAATTATCGAAATCAGCCTGATTTAACAACGTATGGACAACCATATCACCAAAACAAGGTGTCATCATAGGGCCCGTGATAAAATCTCCCTGACACCCAAATGGGCTATCAGGACGCATATAGTATCCAATTTCAGGTGCGTACAACATCTGAGACATGAAAACATCAAATGGTAAAAAATCATGCTTTTTAAAATAATTGATCAACCAATTATGATGTGATTTTCCAATCATAGCTATCTTCTATTTGGGCTTCCTGAATCAACGAATTAGGTCTTATTTTACGCAAAACAAAGCACATGGGAACATTTGGATACTGAGTCAGCCACCACTGTTTAAACATCATCGCTAAGTGCTCGATTAATCGCACCTCTCGTCGATAAAAATAATCAAATAAGCACCTACTTAAATGATCGTAATCAATGGTTTTTTCAATATTATCATCCAAAGCAGCGCCCTGTGGAAGTTGGCAGCTTAAGTCAATATAAACAGCCTGTCTCGAAGACCTTTCTGCCTCTGTAACACCCAATCTCAACTCGACAGAAAGCCCTTTCAAATGAAGTATCATGGCCTAATGCTCCGTGCCTGCTCAACAAAATAAACCGCCAGCATAAACAACCCAAAAGCGACCAACGCCAGAATAGCCAAAACCAACCAAACGCCATAGTGTAACTCTGAACCAACCAAACCATATCTTAAAATATCAACAATATAAACAACGGGATTAAAACGTGCTATGTGTTGCCATGTTGGTGGTAAGTTATAAATAGAATAAAAAACACCACCCAAATACAGTAATGGTGTTAATAGGAATGTTGGCACAATGCTGATCTGATCAAAGTTTTTAGCCCAAATAGCGTTTATTAGCCCTAATGTAGAAAAAATCATTGCTGTTAATATACCCACAACAATGGCAACATCATAATGATGAACGCTGATCGGCAGTTGATTAACATCGGTAATAAAGTAATATGCACAGACATAAACAAACAAACCCGTCAATAATCCTCTCAAAACCCCAGCAAAAATATACCCAAATACGATGTGAGCCACAGAAACTGGTGCCACTAATAATTGATTGAGGCTACCATGCCAGCGCTCAATAAAGAAACTACCAGAAACATTAGAATAGCTATTAATAATCACTGACATCATGACTAAGCCTGGAGCAATAAATTTCACATAAGCTACGCCATCAATCATATTGATGCGTTGTGCAAGAATCGTACCAAAGACAATAAAGTACATGCTTGTATTAATCACAGGGGGGACCAAGGTTTGTGGCCAGATCCTAAAAATACGAACCAGCTCTTTACGCAATATAGTGAGTAAAGCAATCATTTTTTCTCCTCAATGGTATCTAAAAAAAATGTTTCCAATTGATTCGAGCAATTATCAACTTTTTTGATAATAATCTTCTCCTCATGCAATAAACTAATCAGCAATGTAAAATCTCGTTCATCTTGTAAAGTGACCTTAAACTGAGTATCGCCTGTTGGTGTCAAATTCCATTGCTTCAAATCAAGATTTTGAGGCATTGCATTACAATGAATTTCATAGGTAATATGATTAAAACTATTCTTAATAGTATTCATCGGGCCTGATTCAACAATCATACCATTGTTTAAGACTGCCACCTCATTACATAAGTTCTCTGCTTCTTCCAAATAATGTGTTGTTAAAATGATGGTAGTCCCTGCCTGATTAAGGTCTCGTAAATATGTCCAAATATCTTTTCTAATATCAATATCTACGCCAGCTGTTGGCTCATCTAATATTAATAGCTTTGGGTTATGTACTAATGCTCTTGCTAACATTAACCTTCGCTTCATACCACCTGAGAGCGACTGAACTATTTTATCACTTTTTTGTGTTAACTTCATAATCTCAAGTAACTCATCAACTCGTTGCTGACAATCTTTTCGACGTATACCATATAAACCAGCCTGATCAATCAAAGCCTGACGAATATTTAGAAACGGGTGAAAGTTAATTTCTTGAGGCATAACTCCCATCATTTGCTTGGCATAATTAGGTTGTTTTTCTGTATCATAACCAAATATCTCAATTATGCCTTTGGTTTTTCGTACCAATGAAGTAATACAACCAATCATAGTCGTTTTACCCGCGCCATTAAGGCCAAGGAGACAGAAAAATGAACCCTCTTTTATCTCCAAATCAACACCTTTCAATGCACTAACACCATTATGATAGGTTTTTTCCAAACCTTTAATATTCACTGCAACCACTTAGCGACTCCTCTTCTTAAAAAACAAAGGTACCAAAGAAATCAATACAAGCCCTGTCAACATGAGACATCGTAAGACCCATGGGTTAAATTGATCATCAAGAATTTGAGTGGGTATTAAAAATCCTGTAGTGATTGCAGCCAAACAACTGGTGATGCCCAATACTGATAAAATGATGATGCCAATATTGCCACCAGGAACTTTATAAAACCTCGGCGTTTCGGCATGAGTAAAACGCAACACAATAGCACTTACAAACATCACGATATAGGCCACTAAAGCTAATTGTGTGGTCATCGCAGTAAGCACGTAGAATAATAATCTTTGCGGCACTAAAAACTCAAGCAACATTAACCCAATGAAAACAGCAACCTGCAACCACATCATGCGATAGGGCACACCATAGCGGTTCACGGGTGCCAACCAGCGAGGTGCAACACCATCTAAACTCGCAGCATGAATACCTTTACCTGGCCCAATAACCCATGCAGCTAACGCTGCAACACTTCCAAAAATAATCATTGCAACCAGAACTTTACTCAATACAAACGCTCCTGTGAAAGAGGCAAAACCAACTTTTAGAGCTTCAAAGACTGCAAAACGCTCATCATGGGCTGCAGCTGGCAACATTACAGCTAATGCTAAGGTTCCTAAACTTAAGCTGACTAAAATAGCCAGCATTGACCACATAATCGCTTTAGGGTAAGCCTTTTGTGGCGAGGCAACTTCATCAGCATGGACTGCCGACATCTCAATACCCACCAAACCAAAAATAACCAATGTTAAATATCCACCTAATGCTGAAACATCAATATTTTTCGGCCACCATGAGCCCGTTAAATGAATCACTGGTTGGTGCCCTGATAGCAACCATAAAACCGTCAGAACCACCAAAACCATGATCGGAATTAAAGTTCCAATAACAGCGCCAATATTGGAAAACAAACTTGATAACCGCATGCCTCTGATATTAATCATTGTAATTGCAATGAAGATACCTGATGTTACCACGATGTGCCACAAGGGTGATAACCCATCTACCTCAAAACCCATTAAGTATTGTAGAGCACCCAAAATAAACATTACTTGTGATGGGTACCAAATCACATTGTAAATCCATTGTAAAAAAATAACCCATAAACCCCAGCTATGACCTAAAGCTTCTCTAACCCAAACATATATGCCACCTCTTTTGGGCCACCCTGTCGCTAATTCCGCAGAAATTAATGCCACTGGTATAAAAAAACATAAACCTAAAACTAAGTAGATGGGTATGATCAATAAACCAAAGGATGAGCCTCCACTCAATGAACGAATATTATCGATGGCAATAATATTGATCATGACCAGAGAAAAAACACTTAAAGGCTTGGTCTTTGAATTCATCATATTAAAAAATAACAATACCTTATCAAAATTACCACCTCATGTAAATGGCACTTGACCTGATATAAATGCAATTTTCACTTGAAAAAAAAAACAAAATAACATAACATAGGTAGACCAATAAGAACATGATATGATTATGAAAAACAAGGAAATAACTGAGATTGATGACTATTTTAAGTCGCAAAAAATGGAGCTTGATCATTTCCCTGTTGGACTTACCGAAAAACAATGTTTTCAGCTTTATTCTATGGTAGATAACTGCCAAGATACCATTCAATTCAACCCCAATATACCAAAATCAGCAAAACAAACGTCACTCAAGTCTCAACTATCTGTTGCAATTCCAATATTTAAGTTTTATTGTCAATTTAAAGAGTGCATAAGTGCCATTAAAAACACCGAAAAAAATGCAGCTACCATCCCTAGAGTCATTGCCTACATAGAGCACCTTGCTACTGCTGCTGTTATCAATTTAAACCTAACATTTGATCAATTAAAAAGCATATCAGCTAATCATTTATTCCACTTACACTCAAAGTATCATTTTATGCAAGACCTACTTCAATCAACAACAGATCTTTTGGATGAATTAACCCAAGTAGATCAATCATTCTCTGATTTTCATAGTTACATCAAAACGTTAAAAGATATTATTCACAATTATGACATTAACATTTTACGATCCAACGACATAAGAGACTTTTTATCGATACTGGAAGGCTTACAAAAGATAATAAACCCCTGTCAGCCAGCTAATAATACACCTATATTCTCGGATGAAAATGACATAATGTATTATTCTCTTAAGGTAAATATTAACACAGCAATAACGCTCACATGCCCTTTTAAAATCAATAAAATCAATATCTACATATTACATTTTCTTAGTCATTTCTTTGATGATAGTAAGCATGACCAAAGTTTAGAAAAGATTAAGCAACCGTTAAAGAGTTGGTTTTTATTATTAAAAAACAACCATTACCCGCTAGAAGCATTAGATAACTTTATCAATAATGCAATCAATAGCAAACAAAACACATTACCTTATTTTATCAACATTAATCCCAAAACCTTCTCCTTCTTTCAATCTTGTTATCATTTATCTGATGATGTTAGTGACTACACACCACCCTCTTCTCCCATAGGGCCAGCACATAAAAAACACAAATCCAATCCACAAACAGGTTTTCATGAAGATACTAAAGACTTATCTCTCTTTACCAATTACGATGAATCTCAATACACTAAGCACCATCCCAGAACTCTTTTTAGCTTGTGCGCCTGATACCTCTCAATAGTTCTAGCTTTATCATTGTTATTTAGCTAACCTACAACCAACAAAAGAGGTAAATAAATGCAGATCTATTTGGTTGGTGGCGCCGTCCGTGATCAAAAACTTGGCCTTCCTGTTTATGAAAAAGACTATGTTGTTGTTGGTTCAACACCAAAAGAAATGCTTAAACGAGGTTTTTCTCAAGTTGGTAAAGATTTTCCTGTTTTTTTACACCCAAAAACCAAAGAGGAATTTGCACTCGCTCGAACTGAGCGCAAGCAAGGTCAAGGCTATCATGGGTTTACATGTAAATTTGACCCTAGTGTAACTCTTGAAGAAGACTTGCTTCGACGTGATTTGACCATTAATGCAATGGCACAAGATAGTCAGGGAAATATTATTGATCCATATGGTGGTTTAGATGATTTAAAAGCAGGGTATTTTCGTCATGTTTCACCAGCATTTATAGAAGACCCTTTAAGAATACTACGTGTTGCCCGTTTTGCTGCAAAGCTACCTTATTTTAAAGTACACCCCAGCACCTTGAGTCTCATGCAAAGCATGGTGATCCAAGGTGAGCTAAAACATCTCGCTAAAGAGCGATATTGGAAGGAGATTTACAGAGTAGCTGACTTAGATCATCCCCTTCGTTTCTTTCAGGTAATGACTGAAGTTGGCGGCCATCATCAGCTTTTTCCTCAATCATTTAAACCTCAGTATGTGCAAGACGCCACAGTTAAAACGCAAGACCCTATGGAGCGCTTGGCTATGGGCTATTGGCACTGTGAACGAATTGAGGCGCAGCAATATCTTGCCCTTATTGCCGCACCAAATGTGATTAAAGAGTTGGTTAATACCTTGATCATCATTAACGCATTACATACAGATAATCCATCCTTTTCAGCCAGGTGTTGGCTTAATCTTGCCGACCAAACCGATCTGTGGCGTCGACCTGAACGATTCAAAACCGCAATGAAACTAGCCGCCAATAAGCTTCCACACTGGCCCGTATCCTTAATACGTGATAAAACGCTAACATTAAGCCAACACCCTTGGGGAAATCATCTCCCAAAAAGCTTAAAAGGCCCTGAAATCAGTCAGTGGATTCATCAAAAAAAATATCAATATATTCTCAATATACTTGATGATCAGATATAATGTTTACTTATTTTGATTCTTCAGAGTATAATGGCTGTAGCTAATTGATTAAGGAAGATACAATGCGTCTAATTATCCGTTTTATCTGCATTTCTATGCTTTGTTCGCCTATACTTAACTATGCTAGCGTGGATATTATTAAAGATAAAATAAATAGCCTCCTGGAGGTTAATCCATGGTGTCAAGATGTTAGTCGTAGGGTTGTAGACAACACGCTTAAACCCCAAAAAGATAGTATACGTTCTAAAGTTTTAAAAAACATCAGTTCTTATCCTTACTCAACAACACAAACATGCTTGGAAACGCTAAAATCAATTTATCTTCATTGTGGAAATAACACCTCAGACAGTGTTGTGAACGCTTTTTTTGAATGTGCTCAATTAAATGATGAATGTCAATTAACAAGCACAAGCACAAACGATAACATTAAAAATTACGCTGAATATCAAAAAACAACCATGCAAGGTGGTACTGAATACATTGATTCTGTTCACCTTGTAAATAACTTTGAATTAGTTGGTTGTGACTAAAATAACTAAACGCCTATCTATTTTGATCATTACCCGATGTAAAAATCATAAATACTTGACTTTTATTAAAAATAATAATATATTATAGATGCTAAAACCTTGAGAATATAATGAGTCATCAGACACCCAATACGAATAATATTAATAACAAAATAAGTGTATTGCATGATCGCTTAAAACCATCGCGATTTCACCAGTTCCGAAGTTTACTTAGGAAATTCTGGCTCGCAACCCTATTGTTGATTGTGGTCTTACATGGTCTATTGATTTATCTACCCTTAACAGCAACATCAGCCATGACTCACATCATGTTTGCGTTACCAAGTCTTTATTGGGCACTGATATTAACGACTGTAATCTACTGTGTCACACAGCTAATCAAAACCATCATGATTGGTGTGGTATCCCCTAATAGTCTTGGGATCTTCAAATGGTTAAGAACAACGGCATTCAAACGTGGTTGGAAGTCTATCTACAAGAGAAATATTACACTAGATTCATCATATTTAAACAGCACATTCAAAACAACTCATCGTGGTTTTTTAAACATTAATGGCTTAAAATGTTCAACAGCAGTATGTTTCAATAACCAAAAAACACATGAATGGGTTATCTATACTCATGGTATTGGTGAGGACATTAGCTTCATTCTTGACAACAAAGACTATATTAGTGAACTTGTCAAACTACATCCAAGCAAAAATATCGCAATGACCAGCAGACCTAATCTGGATATTGTCAGTAGTTGGTTTGATTATTATCATGATAAAACGCCCATCAGCACTACAGTTGGTTTATGGGAGTACATCAATACAATTGACAATGATGCTAGCTCATTTGTCCTTCATGGTCATTCGATGGGTGGTGCTATTACTGCAGAAGCGACTGCCATTATTAGTGACAGCAATCCTGACAACAAGCCAATCTATAGAATTCTTGATCGCACGTTGACGTCTGTACCAAAGATTGTTGGCGCTCGCTCTATTAGCCCACTTGGTTGGCTTTTTAAAATGACCGGTTACGATTATGCAACGGTTTCTAAAGAACCTCAACATTGGTTATTCTCACTCTTGTGGTTATTCATTGGTGCAATAATACTGTCTTCGTGCATGGTAATAAGCACTATTATTTGCAATTACGCTTTATCCGTATACCCTGTCGCTATTATGCCTTCAGGTAGCGCATGGTTGGCAATTTTTAGCCTTTCTATTATTAAGCCTATATCATTAAATTTACCAATATTACTTACCCCACAAGCTCTAGCGGTTCTACCTCTCATGATGCAACAAAAACTATCATATAAACCTTATTACTTTATTATGAGTCTCATCGTTATTAGTATGGTATCGTTGCACCTTCACCCCATTGTGGCTCTATCACTCATCACTCTATACGCAACAATAGATACCATTAGCTACACTCAAAACTTCAGCCAAATAAAAGCAATATCAGTACCACCAACCTTTATGACCTATAATAAAAACGATTTAAGCGTTTTGGGCAAAGGAAGACTAGATAATACAAGTGCCCCAAAAGAATTTATACATAGCGAACATAACAATAATAACCCCCATCAAGCTCATGTTGCGCCATGGACAGATAAAAACATCGAAGATTACAAAAATTTTACTCAACCAACATACTAAGTAAAAAATTTAAAAACAATTATAACAAGGGATATACACAATGAGAGAACATTTAAATAAGCAATTATTATTAATAAATAAACAATTTAGCATTCAAAAATCTCAGCTTAAAGTATTTCAAATGATACTCTCTGAATTTTCTGAAAATGATCTTAACAAACATGATATCAAATCTATCAAGCGGGTCATTGATAATGCTTTAGATCAAAGAAATAGTGATTCAGAAGAGCAACTATTACTCGTTAAGCATAAAATAGCTCAACATTTTACCGATAAAATGCTCACTTTAAAAACCTATATCCTCCAACAATCCAACCAAAATATTGTTGATTTCTTAACTTGCCTCCAGCATATACTCAATGACATTATTAAAAGTAATAATGTAAAAGAAATTATTACAATACAAGATAGTCTTTATTTTGATCAGCTCTGCTTAGTTCAAAGACATGAAGAAACAACTATTAAGAACTTAAATGTATCAGTATATGATGCCAAATCAGTAACTGATACCAAAATAACTCTTGATCGTTTAATTAGTATGCTTCCTGAGCAATTCAAAATACTCAATCAACCCAATGCTAACGAAATATTAAAAAATTATGCCATCACCAATATTGAGAATTTCTGCCAAAATATAGCCACAACTTTTGAAATTCTATCTCATTTAATCAAAGAAACATCTCAAAAGATTATCCCATGTCGAATCAAATTAAGTCATTCAATGTTCTGTGGCTCCTTTGAATACCTTCAAAAAGTTTTTTCCTATATTTCTGAAGACCTACCTCTAACAAAAGATGTGAAGAGTAAAGTCATAACCTTTTTAAATAGTATCCCATTTGGTGACCACATGATTAATATCTTCTCACAAGATATTAATCATCTTAGACAACTCAACAAAAATATAATGACGAAGCATCAAAAGGAATCTAGTCGCTTAGAAAAAATACAATATATCAATACTACAATAGAAAGTTTTCTCAGAACAAAAAACCACCATGAACTCCTTAAACTTTTATCATTTAAAGTAGACGTCTCAAGCGATGAAATTAATACCCTAGAAAACAACATCATTATCACTCATCATTATCATATGATTAAAGCTGTCGATAATCTTATTAACAATATAAACATGATTCATTCAGATCAGCATACAAATAATTTTTTTGAACACATTGATGATCTCTTAACTGATTGGTTACAGTTTTTATTTGATGAGGGGGTTCACTTGAAGCACTTACAACAAGCCATAGATCAACCCTACGCTTTTTTAAACCTATCACAGGATATGCTTGGACGTTTAAATTGCTTAGCTGATGAAATTATCTCCGCAAAAGTCATTCAACCCCAAAAAAGTCATCAGCATGTTAAGCCCATCACCTCAACTGACTTGATGGCAAAAGATCCAGACATTACTTCACGGCGAGTCAATAATCCAAATCTTGATGGACAATTAAGTTTTATGCGTTAACTCTAAAAAAGATGATATCACCGTCTTTAACAACATAATCTTTACCTTCAAGGCGATAAAGCCCTTTTTCCTTCGCCTGCTGCTCACCACCAAGTTGAACAAACTGCTCGAAGTCAATGACTTCAGCTCTAATAAAACCTTTGATAAAATCGGTATGAATAACACCAGCAGCCTCTGGTGCACGCATCCCTTGCCGAATCGTCCATGCTCTGATCTCTTGCTTGCCCTGAGTGAAGAAGGTTTCTAGCCGTAATAAATGATAACAAGCACCAACAAGGCGTGCTAAACCTGTTTCGCTTACCCCTAATTCCTCCATAAACATGGCACGCTCTTCAGATGGCAATTGTTGAATCTCACCCTCTAATCGAATACTTAGAGACAGTACTTGTGCATTGGTTTTTGCTGCATGATCCTGCATTTTTTTTACTCGATCACTGTTGTCAACAGATTCATCCACATTAGCAACATACAGCATTGGCTTAGCCATTAAAAACCCAAAAGATTGTAAGCTTTCTGGGCATTTCTTTAACCCATCACCCGATAATTGTTGTATCCAATCGGTTAAATCATTCATTAATGATAGTGCTTTTTTATCGCCTGATTTTGACAACTTTTTTTGTTTTTCATACATTCTTTCTGCCATTGCTAAGTCAGCTAAAGCAAGCTCAGTTTCAATGACTTCAATATCATCTATTGGGCTAATTTGACCATTAACATGAACAATATCGTCAGAATCAAAGCATCGAACAACATGTACAATCGCATCAACTTCTCGAATATTGGCTAAAAACTGATTTCCAAGACCTTCACCTTGACTGGCGCCCTTAACCAAACCAGCAATATCAACCATTTCAATGGTTGTCGGTATCACTTTTTCAGTTTCTACCAAACGATGAATAGCCTCTAAACGCTGATCAGGAACAACCACCATACCAACATTTGGTTCAATAGTACAAAAAGGATAGTTTGATGCCTCTGCTTTTGCATCAGTTAATAAATTAAATAACGTAGATTTGCCCACATTTGGCAAACCCACAATACCACACTTAAGCCCCATGAGTGCCTCCATTTTGTTCGTGTAACTTTGTAATCAATCGTTCTTTATGCTCTGATGTTAAAAGATCTGGTAGTATTGTAATCAACCGGCGGCAGCCACAAGTGATTGCATCACGATCTTCTGGTGATGGCTTACCTAATACAAATGCGCTTACCTCACCATACACTGGTCTACCAATACCAATACGAAAACGGTGAAAAGCATTGCCACAGTGCTGTATGATATCCTTGAGACCATTATGACCGCCTGCCCCACCCTTATGCTTATACTTCACAACTCCAGGCAAGAAATCAAGCTCATCATGTAATACCCACAAATCCTCTATGTTAAGCTGATAAAACCTCATGATTGGCCCAATGGCACGACCACTTAAGTTCATGTAACCAAGACTTTTTATCATCATGATGCGAATATCACCGACCAAAGTTTCAGCCATTTGTACTGGTGCCATTTTGGACTTTGCCCATGTGGCGTTTAATTCATCAGCTAAGCCATCAACAACCCAATGACCAACATTGTGTCTGGTCTGTTCATATTGAGAACCAAAATTACCTAAGCCATATAGGACGATTCGTTGAGCTTGTTGTATTGATGTCATAGTAAAAAAATGGCTGGGGTGGTAGGATTCGAACCTACGCATGCCGATACCAAAAACCGGTGCCTTACCGCTTGGCTACACCCCAATAATGGTCATATTGTGCAAATCTTTAGCGCTTATGTCAAGTAAATATATGATTAAACTCAACCGTATTGCAAATAACATTGAATCCATGAACACTGCTCAAATGATCCAACAGCTCTATTCCCTTCTCATTCATATAAAAAAACCTCTATTTGTGGTTTTTTTATGTGGTATTGGGTGCTCAGGTTGCGCATTGACACTTCCTTGGCTATTTTCCCTTTGGCATCGTCAAGATCATTATGCATTTTTATGGATAAGTATGTTTGTGTTACTCTATGAAATGCTAATGCTCATACAACAGTGGCTTACCACCCCTTTATTTATCCAAGTTAAACACCTTATCAAGCAGCATATCTGGTCATCATGGCAAAATCAGTTGCATACCACTCAATTACATCACCAACAGCAACTTGAATTACCCAATCTTGTGGCAGAATGTTTATCACTGCTGCTATTTCATTATAGCTACTTTTTCATGCAGCTGATTTTTCTAATGATTGTGGTCTATCAATATGGTACCGAATTGCTCATTTTATATATTTTCTGTGTATTATGCCAACTTATCATCATGCGTTTTTTTCATCATCTACCTTCAGCGTTGGCCGAGCAACATTTAAACCAACAAAAAGCACATGCTCAACATATAGATCTTCATAAACAATGGTCAACCATCCGCCAGCAAAACCACCACAATGAACAATTACGTCAATTACACCATCAACACGACCAGCTTAACCAACAAGCTCATCATTTACACCGGCAATACGAACAACAAAATAAACTGCTCAGTATGATTTCAATCATCTTTCAACTAGGACTACTTTATTGGTGTAGTTATTATGCTCAAAACTATACACTAGCCTTACTTCTGACGGGAAGATCTTTAATGCAATCAACACAAAAACAAATGCAATCTTGGTCATCTCACCTAGAAAAATACCTTCGATTAAAGCGTATATGGCCACACAACCAATCAGTGCAAACGGTTATTAAAGATCGCATCTACTCCATAATGATGATTTTCTCCTGCAATGAGTGTGTACACATAAAACCTGGAAGCTATCATTTGTTTCAATGGTCTGATCACGATATCTGCGCCCTCAAATATGCACTTAATAACCAGCCCAATGAGCATGATATTTTGGTTCTTATTAATCACAAGATTCATCCAAAGGATACTTATTTTAATACCATACACAGCTTAACACAAAAACCATACTTTCCTAACGCCTGCTTAGAAGACATTATTATCAACGGCCATCACGATCAACAGCGTTACGAACTTGTTTACCAACAACTCATGCTAGCTGATCTTGATCAGTTAATTTCAAATCAATCAGTCAATCAGTTAACACTAGGTGATCAACAACGTTTAGCACTTGCAAGAGTTATGTTTCAAAATCCGTCTATATGCCTTATCAATCAATCCTGTTCGCACATACCCATCGCCATTCAACATCATTATTGGACATCCCTTAGGACATATTGCCCTAATACCATTTTTTTAATTGCCAACAGCCCCTATCTAAGCACACAAAATCATACTGTTATTCTACCACCTAAAAAACAATATTAGTGATAAAATACTTGAGCGTCAAACCACATGTTGGTACCATGCGATAAAAAAGAGGAGTTCTCAGATGTGTGGCATTGTCGCGGGTATATTATCTCAACACCATTCTATTCAACAAACTTTGCTAGAAGGCTTAAAGGCGTTATCTTATCGGGGTTATGACTCAGCAGGTATGGCGCTTGTCAATAATGGTTTGAAAGTCATCAAAGCAGCCGGCAAGGTGCAGCAATTAGAGTCCAAGATGATGGAAACAACACACAGCCATATTGGTATTGCTCATACACGTTGGGCAACCCATGGCCTGCCTACCATTGAAAACGCACATCCTCATGTTTCACATGAAACCATCGCAATTGTTCATAATGGTATTATAGAAAATCATGAATCTATTCGCGAAGAACTTTTAGCCAAAGGCTATCTATTTGAATCTGAAACAGACTCTGAGGTTATTGCGCACTTACTGCACTCTCTTCGCCAAAAAAACCCCATGAAAGACGCCATGATACAAGCAGTTCAACAACTCAAAGGTAGTTTTGCAATGGTAGTCATTGATCAACATAAACCTGAAGAACTTTTTGCTGCAGTGCATAATATGCCACTCGTGTTGGGAATAGAGCCTAATGGTTATTGGCTCGCTAGTGATATAGTCGCCTTACCCGGTTTTTCAAAAGAATATGTATTCTTCCATCAAAACACCCTCATACAACTATCGCCCACTCAATGGAAAACCTTTGATCATACAGGCAAACTGACGCAGCATTCACCTAAACCCCTTGACCAACAAGTAACCAAGCGTGTACTTGAAACACACAAACACTTCATGCATCAGGAAATTTTTGAACAGCTAGATCGCCTCCCAAAACAAATGAGCGATTTGGAAAGCCACCATCGCAACAGTCTGCGAACACTCCTCGAAAATACCAGTGATATTCACATCATCGGGTGTGGCTCAAGTTATCATGCTGGACTAGTATCAAAGTACTGGATTGAAAAATCTCTTGGCATCTTAACTCAGGTCTCTATTGCTAGTGAATTTCGCTATCAACAGCCTGTTGTTCGCCCCAGCACATTAATTATTGCAATTTCACAATCTGGAGAAACTGCTGACACCATTGCTGCTCTATCTTTGGCACAACAATCATCAAAGAAAACATTGGTCATAACCAATGTAATGACCAGCACTATGGCCAATATGAGTCCCAATGTATTGCCATGCCTAGCCGGTATAGAGCAAAGTGTTGCCGCAACGAAGTCATTTTCATCGCAACTGGTTGCCTTATCAGTTTTAGCGTCAGCCACAAAGCATGCTAACTTAAGTGGATTGATGAGCAGCACTGTTGAAACTATTTTACAAACAGAATCCGCAATTAAAAACATGGCCAGTTCTCTTGAATCATTTCCACATGCTTTTTTTATAGGTCGTGATGTTTTATACCCTGTTGCGATGGAAGGCGCCCTAAAACTAAAAGAAATTAGTTATATTCATGCCGAAAGTTATGCTGCAGGTGAGCTAAAACATGGCCCCTTAGCACTAATTGATCAACAATGTCCAACTGTTGCCATGCTTCACCCCGATTGTCTTCCCGAAAAAATGCATGCTAATATTGAAGAAATTCTGGCACGACGTGGTCCTATGTTTATCATACATGATGAACGAATCACGCCAAAATTCAGTAAGCCTTTCTACTCATTGGCACTTCCTGAAACGCATGGCCACATCACCCCTATTGCCTTCTCAATTGCATTACAACTGCTATCATATCATGTTGCAAAACTAAAAGGACTAGATATTGATCAACCCAGAAATCTCGCAAAATGCGTTACGGTTGAATGATGGGGTTATGTGGTTTTTAGGAGATAATTATTGAGCAGAAATATTGTAAAAATACTAGATAAAGGGTTTTCTGATATCTCTGCTGGCGAGAAAATGCTGATTTCTTCGCCAGAAAAAATTTCAGAGTTTATTTTTGCGATACCCAAGGGTTCTTATTTAAGCATCAAAGAACTAAGGCGAGAACTGGCATTAAAAGCAGGGGCAGATAATACTTGCCCAGTAACAACTGGGATATTTATAAGAATGGCAATTGAACAGCATAAAGATGATGAAAATTTTCCTTACTGGAGGGTTATTGATGAAAAACACCCTGTAGTGAAAAAGTTAAACCTTGATGGGAGTCAAATAAAAAAGAGGAGAGTTGAAGAGGGAATTCCGTACTAAGAAAAACCCACACAACCCCACAAATCGTTCACGGTTGAGTAGATTCAACTGATGAAATAAAAACACCAGAAATCCTCTATAGGTCATTGAATATGGCCAGATTGTATCGACTGATGTATCAATAATATCTACTCCAGCCTTATCAGTTATAGATCTATCGAGTCAGTATGATTTGCAATCTATTGATTATATAACTATCGATATCGAAGGACTTGATGAAAAAGTTATTCAAGATTTTGACTTCAGTAAAGTACAGCCTAAGGTTATATCGATAGAAGATCATAAGCTTGATATTGATTCCAACCTTAATACTCCCATAAAAAGTTATCTCAATAAAATGGGCTATAGTCTTCATTCAAAGATGTGTTGTACTTCAATCTATGTTAAATGATCATATTTATCTAGCAATTGAATAAAATAAAATCATCTATTAATACGAATAGACAAATCACACCCGCTCAATATAATTAATGAAAATAATACTTGAAGAAGATGGCTTTTAATCCTTATAGTATTAAAAATGTCAACCTACTTTTACATCATCTCAGCAGTTTTTCTTTCATCTTTTTCGACTCTTCTATTACCGGCATCACAATCTTGTACCAAATTAGTGCCAACCACTTTAATGATTGCTTGTAATGCAATAGCTCTATTTTCATTATCATTTATTGCTAATAAAATGTCGCTAGCCATTATATATGCCATTTGGTCTGCTCTAAATATATTTCTTATATCATTAGCGAGCTATTTTATTTATAAACAAACTCTGAACATTTATGCCATTATAGGCCTTACTTTAATCACGATAGGTGTTGTATTAGTTAATGCCTTCCAATCAACTGGTTAGGCATTATTAGTGGGGGTGATTGAAGGACCATTTTGCTGATTCTTGACAAAATCTTGAAACGTTTCCTTTCCAAATCGCCCAAACCCTTTCTTTCTAATAGTCCCTCCTGAGAACCTTACTCCAGAAGCTGCCACACCAAGTCCGCCCATAAATAACCAACTAACTGCTGTCCTTCCAGCCATATTCAGAGCCCTACCCATTGTGCCCACTAGACTAGTATTTTTTTCAGATATTTCATCCAACAATACCTGTCCTCGAACAAAATCTACTGTTTCACTTTTTTTAAAAACACTCTTAATCCATTCCGTAACATAATTTTGAACCTCACTAGGACTAGTTTCTTTGTTAGTGATTTTTTTCACTATCCTTGTAAGTTTTTCCAACTTAGCATTTTTTGCTTCTCTAAGCTTTTTAAAATTATGTAAGACTTGGATTCTCCCTGGAATGGCCATTGCATCAGGAAAAAGTTTTTTATAATCTCTTGTAGCACCGTTGTCTATCATAAATTTTATTTTCTTATCAAGTAATAAAATTGCTTCTTCTTCTGTCTTACCTAAAACCTCACACCACGTTTTAAACTTGTCTTTTGTATCATCATTTGCTTTGATATTAGACAATAATGCTTGATTAACGGACTTCTGCTGGTGTTCACTTTGATGAGGATCAATACCTTTGATAAAACCGTCAAGTTCTCTTTTAAGTTCTCCATCAAAAGAAGTCCCCAGATTATTTTGGGGGAAAACAACATCCAAAATAGTCTTTGCTACGTCCTTAGCTACAGGATGTTCAGTTGTGATACTTTTCAATATCTCATCTTTTTTACTGAGGTTTTCTTTATTCTTAGCTAAAATTCCTTTATCACTTTCATCTAATTTATTGATAAATTCACTCCAATCTTCATCTTGACTGATCTCTGTTAAACATTGAACACCATGACGAAATGAGCTATATATTTTTTGTTTCCTATCGTGCTGTATAACCTTATCTGATTTATTTTTTAGCTGACTTTTTAAAAGAGCACCCAATGTTCCATTCTCAATATCAGTCTTAATGCTGGAATTAACAGCAACACTTGCCTCTGTGAGCGCCTCATTAAGATGTGATAACTGATTCATGCTTTTGTAGAATCCTCTTATAACTATTTGTAATCCTGCAGGTAAGTATGTTAAACGCTGCGTAGCTTCTTGAGATTTAAATTTTTCTAGTGTTTTTTCATAGGTTTCCTCAAATATTTTTTCATATTTTTCTTCTATTCCTAGTAGGTGGATTAAAGAAAAATTAATAGACATCAGATCAACCTCATTAGTAGGGCAATTATTTATATTTTTAATTAGCTCGATAATATCTTTTTCTGAAATTTTTGACTCATTTTTATCAGACAAACGTTTTTTAAACTTTCCTTTAAGTAAATTAGTAATAGATTTTTTAATAGATTTTTGAAACTTTTTTGGCATGTTTTACTCCCTTACTACTTTCTACTTATTGAATTATAGTATAATTTTTGTTTTTATGTTGATTATTCGAAATAAATTTTTCTTTTTTTAGAAATCATGCTCTGATCTTGAACATTATTAAAATGTTTATCCATGGGTGATGGACCATAATGATTCGTATCCTCAACACCAGGTTTAATCATTATCTCAACCCATAGAACAGTTCCCCAGCCAGGAATAAATGTCGAAATTGCTGTCAGCGCACTTTCGCCTAAATCATGTGCTCTTCTCACTAAATACGATAAATGAGGTATAAAATGTACTATATACCATAAGAATATGACCACAATTATCCTGATAAAATGCTCCATCTGCTGCTTATCATGATCCGAGAGATGAGAAGATTCTTTTGGCTTGTCAACTTGTTTGCTTTCTTCATTGATTGAATCCTGATCCAATATTTTATTGGGTGATTCATCAACCTATGTTGGCTCTAGGTCGTTAAGAGATTCAAATGTACTATTTAAATCTTCGATGAGCTTTTTTAAATCTTCATCTTTTACTAAATTGTCACTGGTATTTTTAATGTTTTTATCACTTTTTTCTTCTGATTTTTTTGTCTGATCTTCTAGATCTCGGTTTAATTGAGATGAAGGGCTTTCCACTTTATTGATTGTTTGATGAGATTGAGCCATTAAATGTATTCTATCATGATTAATTGATTGCTTTTCAGGTAGTAGATCATCAGTAATATAGTATATTGATAATAAAATACCCAAACAAATAATAACTACAGGCCCTAAAATAAATTCATATAAAACCCAAAAAGCATATGACCTCCTGCTTTCTCTACCTTGCCAATCAAACATTTTTTAATAACCATTTTTAATAGCTTTACCTAAACGTATCATTGCTCCCTAAATTTAAATTATTGTGTTTCATCACTCAATTTTCTCAATATCGGTTATTGACTCTTCTGTAGCTGTTGGTTTCAAGCATAATAATAGGAAAAAGATTTTATAAGGTGCTGTGTAAATCGCTAAGATCCATAACCAATGAAGTAGTTGTATCGAGACTATATTGCTATAGATGATCAGTACAACCACCACCAGCAATAATAGTGGAAAAGGCATCACCCACCAACCAGACCAACCAATATCATGCATCCGTCTAACACTTAAAGAGATAAAACACATAATATTAATCAGCATTAATATAGAAAAGACCAATGAGATAACCATTAGTGATGGTTCTGAAAGAATAAGCTGAGCTACATCAGTAAAAATAGATGTTATTTGAATATCAGTAATACCATGAACACTATGTTTAATGGCTGTTTGAATAATTACCAATAGGTAAAACAAAATCATCAGAATATGAAATAAAACAAAGTACCAAAAACCTTTTCGAGTTGTCCGGCTGTTAAAATCACCGATCTTTAAAATTGCGTCAACAACAGCATCAAAAAAGCCCATATCTCCTCCCCTTGAAGATATAGTTCAAATTTAGGATTTTGTCCGTTTTTTTTTCAATTATCATTTTGGTTTCACATGAAACAAGATATGACCATGAAAAGTCTTGACAAAAATTAACATTTTTGTGCAAATATTATTTAAGGAGATATTTTATGCAACCTTGTTTTTGTGTGAGTTTATGCCCAGAAAATGATGCCAAAGCTCTAACCATTACGCCTGAACATCAAGCCATTATTGCACATCCATTAGTTGCTGCTATTGTGGTATTTTCGTATAATATTGAGAATACCAAACAGTTCAAACAATGGGTTGCTGACGTGCAAAAAACGGCCATCCTGGCTGGAAAAAGAAATGGCATTCCGTTACTCATTGACCATGAAGGTGGTTGGATTCAACGCTTCTCTAGAGGTGGGTTTCCCAATCACCCTTCACAAGAATGGCTTGGTAATATGTATGAGCACATAGCCAAAAAATACCCTGCTGCTGCTATTGATATGCTTCAAAAAGCTGGACATGATATGGGCTCTTTTTTAAATGAATATGGTTTAATACCATTAGCACCTGTAGCTGATGTGCATCACATTAATAATCCCATCATTGCTTCTCTTGGGCGAGGCATTGGACATAATGCTGATGAGGTTATTGAGCGTTTAGGCCATTTAATTGATGGCCTTCACCAAGCGAATGTTCCTGTCTGTTTGAAACATTTTCCTGGTCATGGCGCTGTGACTCAAGACTCTCATTTGACACAACCTATTGATCACCGAGATAAGTCAACCCTTGAGAAAGAATGCTTTAAAGTCTTTAAACAACTTAATCAGTCTAAAAAAATTCATGCAATAATGCCAGCACATATACTATTTCCCCAAATAGACCCTGAGCATATTGTGACTTATTCTCCTCGATGGCACAATATCATGCGTCAAGAATTAAACTTTTCTGGCGCCCTTATTTCTGACTGTTTATGTATGAAAGGTGGTGGCGAACAATCTTTACGTCAAAAAATCATCAGTTCCCTACCTTATTTAGATGCCCTTATTATTTGCCATCAACCCTCTCATAAAATCATCCCCCTACTTAATTCCTTGATTGACCAGCCTGATAACAGCGTATCAAACCAACGTCTTGAACAGTGGCTGCACCAAGATCATTATCACAATTGCTATCGTAACTTGGCCAATCACTCATCAATTCATTTTAAGCCCAGCACTAACTTTGCAGAAAAAAGTAATTTTTTTCAACACAACTTACAAATTTAGACTATAATTACCGTCGCGAGGTATTATGCGACAAATTATTGTTCTATTGATGTTTTTACTCAACCAGGTTGCATGGACAGACTCGTTATTTCAATATTATCCCAAGGCTACCGAAATACCCTTATCATCTCAAAGCATTCCCGAATATCTTTCATCACATAATATTATCAAAAATGATGTGCCAACACTCACTCATTTATCAGCATCATTCATGGGATGGCATCAACAACAGACCACAACTCGACACGGTTGGTCGCCTCTTCACATTGCCATTCAAGCCAATGATTTCGAGTATGTCAAAAATCTTTTTCATGAACAACCTGAGCTTATCGAACAACGTTTGTCTAGCGGTCATACCCCCTTTCTCCTTGCTGTTGATTTGAATAAAACTGATATTGTTCAATGGATGTTACAAGCAACTAATATTAATAAAGAGGCCTCTCTTCATCACCAACATCAAGCCATACACTTGGCTGCTCAAAACAATAATACAGAGATTATTAATTTACTCTACAATCTCGACCCCAATGTGGTTCATCAAGCACTTCCTGGTGGTTATACACCTCTATTAATTGCGGCTGCTAGTGATAGCCTCGAAGCTTTTGAATTGCTTTTTAAGCTTAGTCAATCTAATCAAATGCTAAATTTAGGTCATCATGCTCTTCATATTGCAGCATATTATGGCAACAATGATATTATTGATTTTTTGATAAATAACAACGAATACGTTGATCAAATGAATGGCTATGATGAAACAGCTCTTCATATTGCAGCCAAAAATAATCAGCGACAAACAGTCAAGACACTTATTCAATATGGCGCCAACTTGAATGCAAAAAACACCCATAAAGCCACACCCTTACATTTAGCCATACAAGAAGGCAATCTAAGCATTGTGTCACTACTGCTAAAACACCGCCCTGAATTACTGAGTGACTCAATGATGCTTGGTAACCAACCTATTCATGTCGCTACCTATTTTAATCATCCTAAAATCATTGACTATCTTCTTCAATTAGACCCACTACAAAAGCATGTGCTCAATCATGAACAAAAACGTCCCATACACATCGCAACTGAGCAAGGTCATGCAGATTCATTTAAACTTCTATATCACCATAATGAGCGATACCAAAAGTTGCCAAGTGGGCATAACTTACTCCATCTAGCTGCTTTAAATGGAAAAACCAATATCATAAAATTACTACTCAAAGACCAGCAACAAGATTTAATTCATGAAACATTACCCCAAGGCCAAACAGCTCTGATACTTGCTGCTTATCATGGTCATTATTTTACCACCCAAGCCCTTCTTTTTTATGGCAGCTATAGTAATGCTGTTATGTATAATGGTCGAAGTGCAATGCATTATGCTGGCATCAATAATCATCATGATATTGTTGAGCTACTGACAAAAAATAATGGACAAGCCAACATTTATGACTTGGATGGTCACTCTCCTTTATCCTTATCATCTGAATATAAAACTAAGTTTTCTTTGGGTTATAACCTTCTTAAAAGGCAAATAAAACATTACTTTTACGAGGATTAAGTTTCATATGAAACATTTGGATGAAATAATCGGTAATAATTCTGTGTGGTTATTGCAGCAACTTCCTCTAACGATCTATGATGTATTCTGGCTACCTCTTCACCAACATACTTAACCCACTTAGGTTGATTCACACGACCACGGTGTGGCACTGGTGCTAAATATGGTGAATCCGTTTCAATTAATAAATGGCTCATTGGCACTTGTTGCACAACCTCACGAATAGCTGCAGCTTTTTTAAACGTAATGATACCTGAAAATGAAATCATATACCCCAAATTCATCGCCGCTTCTGCCATATCAAAGGACTCTGTAAAACAATGCAATACCCCTTTTACTGTCGGAAACTGTTTTAAAATTGCTAGGGTATCATCAACTGCATCACGAGTATGAATAATAACAGGTAAACCCGTCTCTTTAGCAACTTGCATCTGTGCCTCAAAGGCCCACTGTTGCTTTTGAATGTGCTCTTTGGTGTGGAAATAGTCCAACCCTATTTCCCCTATAGCAACCACACGTTCATGTAATACCCATTGACGCAAAGCCTGAATACAGGCATTAGATGATGTTTGTACATCACTCGGGTGTATGCCCGCACTGATATCAATAAACCCTGGATACTGCCTTGATATGGATGATAACCTAGGTAAATCATCAAGTGTTATGGCCACCGACAGCACACGATGAATGCCCTCGCTTTGTGTCTCCTCAACCCAAGACGAAACGTCAGAAAATATATCTTGAGGCAAACTATGAAGATGACAATGAGAATCTATAAATTTCATACCCTGTAAACCACCTGTCTCATCAACTCTGCTGCATAGGCCATACCATGTCTTACCCATTGTGGTAAGGTTCTTGCGCCATGGTGCTCAGCTTCGTGTTGATGAGCCATTTCATCCGCCAAAATAGCTTCTAATATTAACCTGCTCTCCTGATCATGATCAGGAATTTTACTCAAATGATCCTCAAGATGTTTGGCCACTTGCCGTTCAGTTTCAGCCACAAAACCTAAACTCCAATCATCACCGGCAATGCCCGCAATATAGCCTAAGCCAAATGAAGCAGAATACCAGATGGGTAAGCCATAACTTACTCGACCCTCAAGCTGACCTAATCGACGCTCTAAAAGAGTCATATGGGGCACCTCCTCTTCACGCGCATCAGACATAACCTTTTGTATTTTTTTGTCTCTAGCCGCATATTCTGCGCCCAGATATAAGCCTTGAGCACATACCTCACCGACATGATTGATACGCATGAGTCGCCCAACTTCATTTCTTTCTTGAGCAGATAATGTATCATCCACTGATTGTTTGGTTACAGGGCGATTGACTGCCAATAGAACTTTTTCAACAAAAACACATAATGGATCAAACAGTGACATAAAGACTCCCCAATATGAGCCTCAGTGTATCATCTCTTATAAGCTTAGTACAGTATCAACCTCTTGCATGTCTTTACGCAAAGATGCTGAGGTTCTTACCCATGGGTGAACCTTCGCTAACTGCTCTGGTAACGACTTCATGGCAGAACGCGCATCAGCTAAATTAGTATATGCATTAAGTACAGCAATATACTTCATGATACCAGCCCTTACACCACGGTAAATACGAATTTGCTGACTGGTAATATGTTTGCTATTTAAAAACTTTGCCATATCTTCAATGTGATCTAATGCGGCCATCTGTATAACATAACCATCTGCAGATTTTAAATATGCTCGATCCATCTCTAACTTATCTTGAATATTGACAGATGTCCAGGCACCTTCTGATATCTGATCTTCTATATGTGCTTGTTCATCTAGTTGTGTAGCCTTAGTCTCATTAGGATCTTTAGGATCTTTCTCACCTTCACCTTGATCATGAATGGAACAACTATGAACAACCTTGTTGCTGACCGGCGATGATGAACACGCTACTATACTCGACTGTTCTGTCTGAATAGTGGCGTTGTCAAATGTGATATCTGGCGTAGACGCATCATCTACTACATTTTCTGATTGAGGCTTTGGTTCCTCAGTGAGACTGGATGACTTCTGATCAGCCAAAATATTAAAACCAGCATGTGGTGTTGAAATAGTGTCGTATGTTAATAAATGCTCTTGTTCACTTGTATCTGAGGTTTGCTCTGTAGTATCTGGATTTGCTTGCTCATCATCACGATTTTGTTTAAAAGCAAATGCATCGATCGGTTTACTCTGATCAATAACCAAAGTTACCTCTGTATTTTCTTGTTCCGCATTTTGTGTAGTAACGGCATCAGAAGTATGGCTGCTTAAAGACTGTGCTGGTTTTATTTGTTCAGCATTATTATTTCGATGAGAGAATAGGTTTGTTGCGTACAGTGTGCTTCCCAATGCCAAAAGGCCCGCAACAGCAACTGAAGCTTTTTTAAACTTTTTACCACTCGTATTTACTTGCGTTATTTTTTCTTGATCAGTTGATAGTGCACGTAGCAGCTCATCTGATGCAATGTAATTAATCTGACGCGCCACACCATGCGACAAATTATAAATTTGCTTAATGACTGATTCATTGATTTTATTGGGCTGCCCCTGCCATCCACAAGCATACAAATTGTCATAAATATATTGCTGTGTCTCCAAATAAGTAAATGGCTTCATATGAATATGCTTGATATCAAATTGATAGCTATCTGCATAAGCCAATTTTGTCACTCGATCAAACATGATCGGCTGCCCCATAACAATAAACTTACAGTACAATTCCAATGGTAATTTTGCTAATACCATCGTGATTAATGATAACGCTTGGATCGGAAGCTCGCTGGCATTATCTATAATCATAACGAACTTAGATTGTGATGACTTAATTGCTTCAACAACACGATGTACAGCTATCTCAGGTGATAAACCTTCACCCACTTCTTCAATACCAGCAATATCTGCAATTAATTTTAAAACTGTATTAACGCCAAGACCGCGGTTAGCAGCAACATATCGAATGTGTCGATTATCAATGTTATTAATGAAATCAAGAGTAACTCGGGTTTTACCAACACCTCTAGGGCCAGTAATAACAGCAATTTTAGGATCAATATCTGCTAAAAACTCTCGTAAATCTTCTTGTACCAAATCGACTGAGCTGACACGAGATAATGGTGCTCCACTCTGTTTAAGAAAAGGTTGGCTATCAAGGCCCAAACACTTCCATTTATTTTCTTCGACCGACATTCATACTCCATGAAATAGCTATTAAACACCAAACTAATAGTATTTGTTTTTCGGGTCAATAGTCAGCATTGAAATACATGTCTTATTATCTTTTAACTGGGTTAAACCATGGATAATATCTCACAAGCACCAATAAAGTGACAATCCTGTGTATAATATTTGCATTTATGCGTCTATTTCATTACGCTAACTCCAAAAGGAGCATGATTTGCAAACAGAAGAATCGATGAATATAGCTCAATTTACCGAGCAAGCTTACTTAAATTATGCAATGTATGTTGTCTTGGACAGAGCATTGCCTCACTTGGCCGATGGGCTCAAACCCGTCCAACGTCGTATTATTTATGCGATGTCTGAACTTGGACTCAAACATATTGCCGCCTTTAAGAAGTCTGCTCGTACCATTGGTGATGTTATTGGTAAATTTCACCCTCATGGTGATACAGCCTGTTACGAAGCGATGGTTATGATGGCTCAGCCCTTCCATTATCGTTACCCCGTCATCATAGGGCAAGGTAACTGGGGATCAATCGAAGACCCTAAATCATTTGCAGCTATGCGTTATACTGAAGCAAAGTTAGCACAGTATGCTCAGGTGTTTTTAGAAGAATTAAACCAAGGATCTGTTGAGTGGGTGCCTAATTTTGATGGTAGTCTCACCGAACCCAAGTTGCTTCCAGCCAGACTGCCCAATATCTTACTTAACGGTGCACATGGTATTGCTGTTGGTATGGCAACAGACATTCCTCCTCATAATCTTAATGAGGTTGTTGATGCTTGTGTTCACTTGATTGATGATCCTGAAGCATCATTAGATAAGCTCATGACATTCGTGCCAGGACCAGACTTTCCGACTGGCGGTGAACTCATCAGCCGAAAGATAGATATCCGCAACCTTTATGAGACTGGTCATGGTCAGTTACGTTTACGCGCTCGATTCACTTCTGAAGAAAAGCTGATGATTGTTGATGAACTACCTTTTCAAGTCACTAGCAGTAAAGTCATCAAGCAAATTGCCGACCTGATGCTTGCTAAAAAACTACCGGGCGTCGTTGATGTTCGTGACGAGTCTGATTATGAGCACCCTACTCGTTTGGTGATTGAATTAAAATCATCAAGACTCAATAGTGATGATATCATGGAGCAATTATTTGCCAGTACAGATCTTGAAACATCTGTACGCGTTAACTTAAATATTATTGACTTAGACCGTAAGCCCAAGGTTTTATCACTCAAAAACATTTTAAGTCAATGGCTAGATTTTCGCCGCAACAGCATTCGTCAGCGAAGTCAACATCGATTAAACCAAATTAATGACCGTTTACATATCATTGAAGGTCTGTTAACCATATTTATTCATATTGATAGAGTGATTGCTATTATTCGTCAAGAAGATGATCCAAAGGCTGCGCTGATCAAACAATTTTCATTAAGCGAAATACAAGCTCAAGCTATCTTAGATATTCGCTTGCGGCAATTAGCCAAAATACAAGAAATAGCTCTTAAAGATGAACAAAAATCGTTATTAGACGAACAAGCTAAACTGAACCATTTACTGGCAAATGCCGAAGCACTTGATGCTTGTATGAAAGCTGAGCTCATCGAAGATAAAAGCCGCTTTGGTAACCCAAGAAGAACCCGTTGTGTTGAAAAAGAGCCTGCAAAAGCAATCACCCAACAGCCCGTTCTTAGTCATGACCCCATCAGTATTATATTATCTAACAATTTATGGATTCGTCAGGCTAAAGGCCACCAAATCGAAGCTACTCACTTGTCTTTTAAGTCGGGTGACTCTTTAAGATCATCTACACCAGGCTATGCTGACTACCCTATTATTCTTATGGATCAACACGGGCGAGCTTACACCCTGTGGTCGCATCAACTTTCTTCCGCCCGTACCCAAGGTGACCCAGTATCAAAGTTCATTCAGCCTCCTGACAAAGGTCAAATCAACCAATTAATAACTGGTAAAAACCAACAAAATATTATACTGGCATCCGCACAAGGGTATGGCTTTCGAACAACCATTGAGTCTCTAACCAGTAAATACAAACAAGGAAAGGCTGTACTTAACTTAAGCACACCTGGTATTGCGATTACACATCAACCCAAAGCAGACGATACTTTACTGGCTGTCTTTACACAGCAATATCGTCTTTTGGTTTTTCCACTGAATGACCTGCCACAACTCAGCAAAGGTAAGGGTAACAAACTGATTGCACTTGACTCGACCAATGATGCAGTCACGCATTTAGTTACCCTAAAACAAGATCAAACTCTGACCCTTCATACAGCCAAAAGACATCTGTCATTAACCCCTGAAAAACTTAGTTTCTACGAAGGCAAACGTGGCAGACGAGGTGGTAAAATACCGCAAGGTTTTCGCTTATTTGAACGATTGAGTGTCGAATGAATACTCGCATTTTAGGCGCATCCTTAATGGTTGCAGGCACTTCTATTGGTGGCGGCATGTTGACTTTGCCCACCATGGCAGCAAAAATGGGGTATAGCCTCACCTTATGCGCCTTCGTTGTCTATTGGGGCATCATGTATCTTTCTGCCCGTAATATGATGACTTGTACACTAGCATCACCCCCAAAAAGTCACTTTCTATCGATGTCTTTTCAATCTTTAGGTTTTTGGGGTATGTGTATCACAGGCATAATCTATTTAGCTTTGCTATTATGTTTAAATGCTGTTTACCTTAATGGTCTTACCCAAGTATTTCATCTTGATCAAGCCCAACCTTTATTAGGCTTGACCTTCATTGCTTTATTGTTTTCACTGATCATGATAATAGGTTATCGCTGTATTGATTGGGCAAACCGTGGGTTAATGATCTTAATGGTTGCCTCATTTATACTTTTAGCATTGATACTTACTTCTGTATTTGACCCCAAAAACCTTATCGCTCAAAACCTATCACTTTCATCAGCGATTTCATATCCTTGTTTGCAGCTAATGATTACTTCACTAGGCTATCAAATTATCATACCCAGTATCGCACAATACGTTCAATATCAAAGGAAAGCATTGCATCAATCCATTCTGATTGGAAGTTGTATTACTCTTTTAGTGTATATTATTTGGATTAGTTTGGTTATGGCCTATATTCCACAAGATACCATCTTAAGCTGGGATCATCAGATCATCACACACCTCATTGAAGCTATGCCACGTTTTGCAGCTCTCTCAAGCATCTTTTCAACTACTGCAATTGCGACTTCCTTCCTTGGCGTAACTTTATGCTTACTAGACTTTACAACTGATGGTCTAAAACGACTCAACATACCACGAGCTTACTTAGCATTGATCATTAATATTCCTGCAATCATCATGGTTTATTTTGGTTTTCAATTCATCAACGGACTCGCTATTGCTGGTAGTTTTGTTGCCATGTTATTAATTTTATTGCCCGCAGTGCTTGCCTGGCAACACACCTCAAAACATATTAATACGCTGTTGATTGCTTTTGCTCTTTGGGTTGCATTCAACTCTGTGAGCGGTGGGTTGCTTTAATTCTATAATCCATTACCAGGCTTTGTTTCACATGGAACACCTTCACAACGATCTAATGAATCGACTTTAATATCAATCTTAGTTAAATTTTCCACATCTCCTGCCTTATATTGAGAACAGTTTCTCTTGATGGATTCATAGTAGCTTTGATACATTGTCTCTCTGCTATCAGTTAATTTAGCCTTGATAAACACCATAAGATAATCAGCTAATCGAAAAGCACATAACATACCTACAAAAAATATTAACGGTGTTAAGCCCACAAAATACCATGGATTGCTTGCCAGCCAAACACCAAGATTTAAGAATGTCACATTGATAGCTTGAGTTATCAGTTTGTCATAAGCTATATAAAGAAAAAGAGCCATAAATGGCAACCAACCTGCTATGTTATGTAATATTTGATTGAATTTTACCTTAAATTTAAATCTAGAAAACTGTTTTTTTAATCGACGACTCAGAAAGAGGTTTCGTAATTTGTCTGCGCTTGAGTTAGCTTTATCTTTTAGCTCTATTAATTTATTTAAACTCATACCAGCTTCTATCAGAAAGTGGTTTCGTAATTTGGCTGCGCTTGATTTAGCTTTATCTTCTTCTGAGTTAAAAAATTGACTCAAATAATTTCTCAAAAACTTTGATGCAAATTTTCTATATTCTTTTTGAATACGATGAGCATATTTGAACATTCTTTTTCTTAGTTTTATGAGCCAATTTGAAGTACTAACAAACTTTGAAATTTTTTCTGTGGCGTCATTAATGTGCTTAGACAAGAATATCTTATTTAATTGTTCGGTATAATTATGTGCCTCCTTGTAGTAAAAGGCGACCCAATATTTGAAAGCATTTTCTAGGTTTTTATTAAAAATATCATGGTTTTTTTTATTTTTAACATAATGAAGTACCAACTCAAACTGACCACCAACTATCCAGGTCTTGAGAAGTTGTTTTTTATGCTGATCACCCTCTTGATCAAAACATTTAAAATCATCTTCTGTTAGCTCTCTAATCGGTTTTTTGGAGCCTAAAAATGCATCTGGAACTTCTTCGTGATCATGAATAAAGATAGCACCATGCTTATCAAAAACAACCCAAAGAGCTGGGATAAACATTATTTTGGTTTGCTTGCACTCAACCTTTTCAACGATACGATATAGAAAGTTTTCTGTGGCACGAAAATCACCTCTTGATGAGTAATCCTTTTGATCTTCTGGATGTGGCCATTCATAAGTTATAATATTCCAATCTCCTAGCTCACGCGGTATAAAAGTTTTTTTATCACTTAATACATGCTGAACATTGACAGATTGAGAGGTGTTTTGCTCTACGGTGAGTGAAGCTTGAACCGTATACTTACCTGGAATACTGTTTTGCTGATGCCCATCAATAACTTTTAAACGGGACTGAATGAACTTTTCATCATCCTCAGAAATCAGATAATTAACTTTCCATTTTGAATAACTTTCCTTGAATTGCCCTTTAGTCCATCCATCTACATGACTCAATAATAATGACTCATCTAATACCTTTTTTTGTTCCAGCCATTCTTTGATCATCTTAGATCGATAGATCTGTCTAATTTGCTGAAAAGCCATTTCACGCTGCTGAGATGGCTCTTGATTCTGGTCTTGTCTATCCAAAAATGAGCATACATTTTTTATCGAAATTTTATTATTTTTTTCGACTTTTTGCCATAACTCATCAGATAGTATCAAGGTTAGCTTTTGACCATTACCAGCTTGACGAGCTCTGCCCCAATATTGGTGGAATTGACTTAATGATGTCAGCATATTTACCGTTACCAAGAAATGTGCATCACGATTCATGACAACATCTGTCCCAGAACTTCGAGCCTGATCAAACCATACAAAACATTGCTTCATATCATTAACGCCAGCATCACTTAATGATGCTGGCGTCACATCATCTAAAACCATTAAATCAGTCTTAGATAATAAATGTGGCTTATTATCAAACCAGAATAGTAAGTAAGTTTTTTCTTTGAGTGCACTTAGCATGTTTCGAGCATGTTCTTTAACATCAGTTTTAGTTATAAAAAACCCACCATCAACCATTGCAGACGCATCCTGGAAAACATCCCAGCTATTAAGGCTCTCACTCTTTTTGAAAACTATGTGCCCCTGTTCTTCCATTTGAACCAAATGCCTAACCAGGCGGCCACTACTGCTTAAGTCATGACTACGTATCTGGTCATAATCACGACTTAAAAAGAACTGCGCTGAACCCGCAAAACAAGATGGTGTACTGTGCAGTCTAATATTTTCAGGATCAGATTCGTAATGACTCTCATAGTAACTAAATACATCTTTTTTGAGTGTAACTAATACCCAGTTATAAATAAAATTATCTCGCACACTTCGGTGAATATCTTTTGAATATAATAACTGTATAACCTCTGAAACAAACTGTGCTCGTTTGTCATTACATTGAACATCCTTATTCAAAAAATCGAATAGTGGAGAGAAGCGCTGAGCTGAAAAAATCTGTTTGAGTGTTGTATGCTCCACTGGTAAACCAGCAACAAATTGCGTGCAATAATCGTCAACTAATTTTTTAATGAAAGTTCTGTAAGAGTCTTGAAATTGGCGACTATCAAAAGAATGATCATCAAACAATACAGCAATACTTAGAAAAGCCTGTTGGGTTACTTTTGAGAACTGCAGCTTTGTTGGTTCTCCTTCACGATAAGGCACCATTAAATGTGGTTTTTTTAAGTCTGGCCCATAGTCTGATCGATATACTAAACTTAATTTAAATGGCACTAAATCAAATATAATCTCATAAGCCCAAGCAACTTTTGATTCTTCTTTGAGTAGCTCGATTCTTTTATCGCCAGTAATAGGATTCTTTAAAAGTTCATTTAAACGTTTCACTTCTTCTACACTGAGTAATGTTTTACTGAACTTACTTAAATTTTTAATGAGGTTTTTATAAGACTTTTCATAGTAACTATTGTGCAATAGTAAACTTTTCTTTCTAACACCCTGCAAACCTGAAATCATGTTGTTTTTAAAATCATTCAGTATTTTAGAGTGAATCAGCAAATGATAAAACTTTACAAAAAATGATAGTTTTGTATTTGATAATGGTATTTTTTTACCCACAGGCATAATGGTTGATACCGTATAATCTAAAACCAAAGGCATCTCATCAATAATCAAAGAAGCATTTGGAAAAACTTTTGTATAAAATGAATGATCTGGACTACCCTTTGTAAGTGTCAATAGCTCTTGTTTTTGCAGGCACTCTCTTGTTGCAAAATACACTTGAGCATGCTTAGAGTAATCATCAACTGAATATGCAGATAACGCACGTTCTAAATGTTGTGACTCAATCCCGTAAATACGTTGCAGCTCTTTTGATAGTTCATTACTTTGTGTACTATAAAGTGCGTCATGCAAAACCATGATAACCAACTGACTCTTTTTCTGAGACTGGACAAAAGAACGAGCCAAAATTGGCAATAACATCGTAGTTTTACCCTTTCCCTGTTCAACTGAAATCAATTTACTTGGTTTCAACATATTGTCATACATCGTACGTTGAACTGATCGTAAACGAAGACCCTTAAAATACTCGAGCAATAATAGCGGGTAGTCTTCAACTTGGTCATATTGATAAATGCGCCTTTGAGACATTAGCTCATAAACAGTTTTAATAGTATAGTCTGAGCCATTCGAATCACTCTCTAGTAATGCATGAATTTTATTCAAATGCTGTAATTCTGTTTGGGCCCACAAATAACTAGACACATAGTTTCTTAATAGATCAATTACTGATAAATCTTGTATATTAAGTTCATTAACAATATCCTCATCATTATGAATAAAAACATGATATAAACTATTCATATCCTCATTATAATAAGGTCTAAAGCTTCCAGAAACTTGAACTAACGGATGTCTTAACTCTTTAAGTGCCTGGTGTATTCGCTCCAAACAGTGCTGTCCAAACTGCACTAACTGCTCATTAACCCCGTTTATCTCCTTTAACCACCCTTCTTTATGCGCATCAAACTTATCTTTGAAGTCCTTAATAATTGTGTTTATTCTTTTTATTTTTACATCAGCTACTTGATACTCATAATCTAATTGACCCTCTCTAGGAACATTCTTACTCTCTTTAAGGGGATACTTTTCAACACATGATTTTGGCAACCATAAACTAAAATCAACCGTATTCGGTAATTTGAATTTAGAAAATGATGTTGCATCAGTTAAAGTTGGCAATAAATGAGAATTTCGATTCTGCAGAGGCACTAAAAACCGTGGTAAATTATTTACCCTATTAATATTTTTACATTCTTCATTAAGTATAACTGATCCCACACTATCCACCACAAAAGAAATACCTCGTTCCTCTGGTTTTTTGGGGATATTTTTAAGTTTTTTAGCATTATAATACTCTAGTATACCAAGACACCTTAGGTAGTTTATGGCATAATAATCTGTCTGACAATTCACCAGAAAAGTGAGTAAATAAAGATTGAAATAAAAACTTTTACCCTTACCTGGATTCCTGCTGTCACAAATGTATTGATTCGTACTGTGAAACTCATGAAAAGAAAGTCCTCTACCATTACCATTAATAAAACACACCAAGTGTTTTAACTTGGCTTTATGTTTAAATAGAAGCCAATCACCCCAGCCATACCCCAGTAAGGATTTTGGTCTCTCATGGGTTAATTGCCACCCTGGCCTCCCAAACAAAAACCACTGATTAGAGTCATTTTTTTTCAAAATAAGATTTAAGTTGGGGTACACAATGATGTTTTTTTCTTTATTAATTAACCTAAACTCACATATTCTACTATCCCAATGTGATAGTACTTCTGTAACTTCCTCATGACAATACAAGAAGTCATAATATTTTTTGCCTATCTTCATTTGATACATATCGGGCGTGGACATAGATCTGCTTAAGTCTTCAAATTTATGATTCGTCAATAATTTCAACTGGCTTTCTTTAAAAACCAATAAATACTGTTCTTTAAAACGCCAAACAGTCAATTGTTTTTGATGAATATGATCACAATATTGATACCAATTATCATCATACTTTAATAAAAGCTTTCTCCCTCTGGTAAACTTGAAATCATTGTTATATTCATCTTTAAATGTCCATGTTTCTATTGTCTCATCATACTTAAATAAATCCAAGATTTCTGAATAAACTTTAACTTTGGCTCGATGAAGGCTTCTATAAAACTCGTCTTTAGTGGCTGGAAGACCATATGGCTTTTTTACCAATTTAAGATTTTTTTCAACATAAACAATACTATGTATATTTTTTATTATACCATCATCATACTTGTATTGTGTACCTGAGGTAGATCCAGATAAGGGCTCAAATTGATGTTTTATACCATCTATTTTACCTGTTCTTACCCAAAAAACATCCATCAATATTAATGCATGCTCAGCATCACAATTTATATAAATACCAATATGCTCGGCAATAGACAACTCAAGTTTAGCAATAAGATCAACCTTTGAGGTTATACATCTTAATCCTATAAGCCATTTTAACCGTGATCTTGAGGCGTTTGGGTTTAATTGAAGCTTTAAACCATCTATTAAACATGAGCTGTAATCCACATCAATCTCACCCTCAACGTAGCCGCCCAAAATGTAAACAAGCTGCCAAATCAACTCACAATAAATTATGTCCTTACGTTGTATTGCTGCTTGCAATATTTCTGGGCCATGTAACCAGCTAATAAACTCTTTTCGAGACTGTTCAAATAAGTTCTCTGCATGATAATTAAAAATTAGTATGATGATATCTTTTAACTTGCGTTCTGAAATGTTTTTATTCTGAATAAATAATGAGGTTGCACTAAAAATATTTTTGTGGTTGACCAAAAAAGACTTCCATTTTTCAATCCTGTCAGATCCCTTCTTCTCCGAAATCTGTAATCTAGCCAACACATATAAAACCAATGAATCCATATCCTCCAAACCTTCTAGATAAGCCACCTCAATCAGAAAGCGGTTATTTTCTGGTCTGTATGTAAAAAAAGTATTATCTATAGATGATAACTGAGATTTATATACCCATTGATTCTTTGGTTTTCTGTATCTGGGCACATTTGGAGGTAAATAATCCCCCGAATAAATATCACGATTATTAGCATCATAGTCAAAATAAACATGAGACCATTGAAATAAGGTTTGAGGAACCCCAAACATTGGTAAAAACCTGCTAATCTTTTCAAATTCTCCTCTTGCTATATAAAAATCAATGATCGCACTATTAATGTATTTAGCCTCATCATATTGTTTACTGATGATGTGTTCATCACTTGCTATGATACGATTTTGAATTTCAAAAAGTGTATCAGTAAAATCCCCTAGGATAATGATATTTATTTTCTCTAATTGATATACACTGGGGAAATCTGTACAATAAGCTAATGTTAAACCTCTCCTCCATCTACTATATGAAGCATTGTAGTAAAAAGAATAGTAATAATGCAATAAATTCCTAGAATGCTCCTCTACAGTCACACCTAATGCTTTGGCTTCATTTCCATTTTTAACAAGATAAAGTAAAGAGGATAAGTGAAAAAATGCATCTGAAATGGTTTTACGAAGAAATATAAATTCCGGGCCAAACTGATTTAAGAATCCAAAACCCTTTACCCCATTTTCTTGTTCAATTTTCTCTAATAAACTTTCCAATCGTGCACGATTTTTGATATAAAGATCAACAATAATGTCTCGGGTATTAACGCTTCTATTAGTTTTTAGATCTAATACGTGCGCCATAACTTGTGTCATCATCTTAATCATTACGGGGTGTTCTTCTTGATACAATGCCATCATCAAAAACTCATAGTGATCGATCCATTCTTCGTTTCGATTAAAGCCCTCAATTAATGCTTTGGGATCAGAATGAATGGCCTTTTGATCCACCTTAAAAGAAAGGGGTTTATTTGTGTTCATAGGAACATTCATACTCGTACATGATTGAAGCCACTTTGTACATTCAGCTAACCTTTCGTGGACTCTATCTTGCAAGTCAACCAGTATCTGGTCATCGAGATTTAGCTGATGCTTTTCAAAACGACGTGCTAAATTTGGTAGTATTTTACGCTCACCCAACAACATTAAAAGTGCGTAATGGGCATCAGCATCATTACTAATTGAAACTGGATTTTTAAATAGAATTTTTGATTCATCCAGGTAACGTTGTATCAGCACTATTTTGATTAAGGGCTGAATCAATTGAGCTACTTCTCCTCCTTCAAAGCGCAAGGCAGCCATAGTAGACTTAACCATACAAGTTCCAGAGCTTTGCTTTTTCCATGGTGTTGATATATATGTAGGTTGCGTGTTTTTAAATTCAAATACAAGCCCATCTTGGGGGATTTTACTATCTGGAAGCTTAGCGATTTCCGTTATTTTTTTAATAAAATCATTAATGATATTGTGGCAATCTGACTCTTTTACATTTTTAATATTCCAATGATGGTAATGCCCAGTCGGTGCGCCCCAACCAAGATTAATACAAATAATACTCAATGAGTTATTTTCATAGACACATCTAAGCACAACTGCATGGCCGCAACCATAGTATCTTTTTAGGGCTAAAGGAATCCAGAAGATATTTTGTTTATCATGTCTCTTTGAGACTACATTGTAATTGCCCATCATTAAAGCTACCCTTTCAATCATGCGATCGACACCATTGGTATCTTCAGCATTATTCTTATCTAAGAAAGCTTTGGATTTGCCTAAACAAGAGTGAATAGTCTTTAGTACAACATCAAGGCTAGGGAAAGAAACTTTGCGTTTATACCTATCTTTGCTTTTTGAGGTACCTTCTAAAAAACTTAAGGAATCATCAAACAAAAATAATTCTAATAATTTTAAGAGTTGATCCATTCATTGCCCTGGCTTATTTTTTTGAATCATAACACTAAAAAAATTAAAAAACAATTGTTTATTAAATACTAGGAAGATTTAATGCTTCACTTTTTGACTTGTACTATATCTTTGACTCATAGCTTAAATGACATCACTATTTAAACATAACAATAGCCAATTAATATTTTCTCTTTATAATGATTCACCAACTAATCAAAATGCAAGAAATCCTAATACACCTTAACCCTTATCCAACTTACTGGTGACCATAATCTACTAGAATATACTTAATTATTACAGTGAATCCTATTAACTCTACCTCACACAAGTACAGATAACGACTTTGGCTTTACGATCTTTTCAAATGTATATCTGTCACTTATAACAATTTTTTCACGTGAAACCTATTGATGGTTAATGTTTTCATGTTGACCACTAATTATCCAGTTTTTAGAGATTATCTTGCATTTATCATGACAACTTTACTCTTTAATCTCTGCTTCTGTAACTTACTCAAGATAATCAATAGAAAAATTATTTTAGTTTATTCACTTAGGATCTTGTTAGATATGATTCTTCATAATAACTCTAAAAACTAATCTATTATTGAATACTGCAAACTCTTTGATTATTTTGAGGGCTATTTGTTTGCTCCTGAGTTATGGCTTGATTTAAACGATAAAATAAGCCATGTCGTGGTGCGGCTAAACCAACGCGCTCAAAAAAGCTTAACTGCAATCGTTGTTTCTCATTAATATATCTATATTTAAGTGGCTCAATAATGACATCCACTAGCTGGTCTTGCACAGGTATTAACGAACCTGGAAATTGAGCGTGTCTTATTGCCTTAACACGGCCATCATTTAATATAAAGAACGCCATGTAGTCGTGAGCATAGAGATCAGTAGTACCTTTAAGATCCTCTATTTCTATGAGTGAATTAGAATCATCATGCAAAACATAAACCTGATTAAATGAGCAGCCATCGTTCTGTAATAGAATATATGTATTGCCATCAGTAGAAGCTACTTTCCTTACCATACCAGTTGGACGATACATCTCGCCCCCATTAAGTCCGAATCTTCTGCAATTAGTAATGTTATCAAATAGCCAAGATATATCGACACGGCCAGCTGTAACAAGTGGTGCATCAAGATGAAAACTTTTCCCACCATGTGGTGCATGTCTAATATTATTTATCAAGAAGTCAGTCAAGGTGTAGTACACCGATGCTGGACATTCTTGGGAAGTAACATACCTTAAAGACCCATTGATCGAATCTTTGACTTTTATAACTGCTTGATCATCCTTGAGGAATACCACATCCGCAGGTATCTCTTTAAACTTCTTTAACGATTCCCGAGAAGGTATACCACATTGACCATAGTCATTGATGCCATAAACAAATAATCTAAACCTATCATCTGATAGATTTCGACCCCAGATAAATAATTGATTTATACCCGCACTGATTCCCTTTATATCTAGCTCATTTATCGGTGGAATTCCTGTGTCATCATTTCTAGGTAGCTCTGAGAATACTTCAGTCTTAAGATGGGGATTGATGCCTCTCTTTTCGAGAAATTCACCCCAAAAAAACAACTTACCATGTGTTGTTAACCCGACGATAAAGTGGTGTCCCACCCCCACTTGTATAAATTGCTCACCAGCTTCTAAACGACTTGGTAGTGTCTTGAGATAACTAGGGGGCATCATCTCCCAACTTTCTGGCCTGCTATTATCTGTTTCATCATTTATTGCAGGATGAACACCTGCAACAACAATCTGTCCTTGTTCATCCAAAAAAACGCTCGTATAAAATGAAACAGCCACCTGAACTGGTTTTTGAAATGAGTATTTTATAATATTTTTAGAGGCCCATTGATTGTATTCCTTGTTTAATACAAGCGCGTTGCTGAAATCACTTGGGTGATGCCCAGTATAGTCAATAATTAGCTTTTCAATATCTTCAATATTTATAACATCCTTAAACGACCCATCTACGCTTTTTTCCTGATAGGCATGTAATTCCTTAGCTAAAAGATCACTCTCTTCTAAAACATCTTTTTGTATCAATTGAGCCATCTCGTTTTCATTGCTATTAAACAGTAAGCGAGCCATCAGGTTTCGTATTTTTTTACTCTGGTAAGCGAAACGCTCTCTTAATGAAACAGGTAAAGTTATATCATCTGCAACAATCATTTTGTTCCTTATATAGATCTTATACTTAATTATACCCAATAAAAACGATACAAGTCAACTACTTAATTAGCTTAAACTCTATGGATAGAGTCTTAAAATCCCAAGCAATCATACTAACTCATAATATTGAGGATACCAAACACATGACATATTTAATGGTCTTCTAACAACAAAAATGGGCTGTATTTGATCACTTCATTCTTCATGATAACTCTAAAAACTAATCTATTATTGAATACTGCAAACTCTTTGATTATTTTGAGGGCTATTTGTTTGCTCCTGAGTTATGGCTTTATTTAAACGATAAAATAAGCCATGTCGTGGTTCAACTAGACCAACGCGCTCAAAAAAGCTTAACTGCAATCGTGGTTTCTCATTAATAAATCTATGCTTAAGTGGCTCAATAGTGACATCCACTAATTGGTCTTGAACTGGTATTAACGAACCTGGAAATAGCTGGTGTCTTATTGCCTTAACACGGCCATCATTTAATATAAAGAACGCCATGTAGTCATGAGCATAGAGATCAGTAGTACCTTTAAGAGCCTCTATTTCTATGAGTGTATTAGAATTATCGTGAGTAACGTAAATCTGATTATATGAGCAGCCATCGTTCTGTAATAGAATATATGTATTTCTGTAAGTAGAGGCTATTTTCTTTACCTCACCAGTTGGATGATAAACCTTCTCAACCTGATTAGGATTGATAATTCTGTGCTTAAGAATGCCATCATAAAGCCAAAACACATGGAAACCGCCACCAGTAACAAGTGGTGTACCAAGATGAACACTTTTCAGATAATAGGATCCACCATGTGGTGCATGTCTAATATTATTTGTCAAGTACTCAGGCAAGGTGTAATCCTCTGCAGGACATTCTTGGGAGGTAACATACCTTAAAGACCCATTGTGCGAATCTTTGATGACAAAAACTGAGTGGTCTTCATTAACATCTATCTTTAGTATATCTTGAAAGCAATCATGCAAAGGCACCTCTTTAAACTTCTTTAACGATTCCTCAAAGGGTATACCACATTGACCATAGTCATTGATGCCATAAACAAATAATCTTAGCTTATTGTCTAATAGATTTCGACCCCAGATAAACAATTGATTTATACCTGCACTGATTCCCTTTATACCTAGCTCATCTATCGGTGGAAGTCCTGTGTCATCATTTCTAGGTAGCTCTGAGAACACTTCAGTCTTAAGATGGGGATTGATGCCTCTCTTTCCGAGAAATTCACCCCAAAAAAACAACTTACCATGTGTTGTTAACCCGGCGATAAAGGGGTGCCCCACCCCCACTTGTATAAATTGCTCACCAGCTTCTAAACGACTTGGTGGTGTCTTGAGATAACTAGGGGGCATCATCTCCCAACTTTCTGGCCTGTAATTATCTGTTTCATCATTTATTGCAGGATGAACACCTGCAACAACAATCTGTCCTTGTTCATCCAAAAAAACGCTCGTATAAAATGAAACAGCCACCTGAACTGGTTTTTGAAATGAGTACTTTATAATATTTTTAGAGGCCCATTGATTGTATTCCTTGTTTAATAAAAGCGCTTTGCTGTAATCACTTGGGTGATGCCCAGTATAATCAATAATTAGTTTTTCAATATCTTCAATATTTATAATATCCTTAAACGACCCACCTACGCTTTTTTCCTGATAGGCATGTAATTCCTTAGCTAAAAGATCACTCTCTTCTAAAACATCTTTTTGCATCAATTGAACCGTCTCGTTTTCATTGCTATTAGACAGTAAGCGAACCATCAGGTTTTGTATTTTTTTACTCTGCTCTCTTAATGAAACAGGTAAAGTTATATCATCTGCAATAATCATTTTGTTCCTTATATAGATCTAATACTTAATCATATCTAACAAAAAGACTATAAGTCAATTACTTAATTAGATTAAATTCTATGGATAGAGTCTTAAAATCCCAAGCAATCAGACTAACGCATAATATTGAGAACACCAAACACATGACCCCGTGAACCAACAGTATCGCCAATTTTAATGGTCTTTTCCTGAATTTCACGCGCATTTCTAACAACAAAAATGGGCTTTATTTGATCACTTGATAAACACCTTACATTCAAGCCAATTCCATCCATGCCTGACTCTGAAAGTGTATCAATATTTCGATTAGCTTCAATGGTTTGGACAATCATCTTGTTTTTCGGAAACATTGGCCTAAAAACAGAGTGTGATTCTAATGCCTTTTTCACACGTTCATCAGCACCACCTTCCAAATACTGATGAAAATCATTTGTACTTAAACGGCATTGCCCTTGTGGTACTTGATAGCTATTAATAACATTGATGAACTCACTGCAATCTGTAGCACATAAATGGCTTCTCTTAATGGTATTATGCACCCTATCCTGCTCACCTGTACCACCAAAGACATAGCCCCCTCCAGAATCACCTGTCCAGACATTAAGACCTTTTCTTTGAGAGATAAAAGAAGATTGTGGTAGTCTCTTGACTATATCCTCTGGAATCTGATGATTATGCTGAGTTGGATCATTTAGATCAAAAGCATACTGTGGTTTGTCAGTCAGCGCCTCAAGGACTAATTTTTGTGTCATGTGCCATGTAGCAACTCGTGCTGTACCCCAAAAATTCCAGCCATTATTCATAAAGGCATCCGTCATGCCATAACTACAAAGTTTTTTATTAATTGCATCACTTCCACCAAGCCAGGGAAGATACTCAGGCGAACGCTGAAATGTTGAGTATGGATCTTTGAGATCACCCTCTTCTGAAAACACTATTTTAGGAACAAGTTTCTCAGCTTCTTGTATGACTCTCTGATAATAAATGCTCTGTTTATTAAACTTTACGGGGTACTCTTTTCCAGGCTTATCAGTATCCCAAAATTGTCTATATTCCTCGTTAAACTGTTTATAGAAATCTATTGATTGCATCGCCTTTGTCTTCACATTATCGACCAGTTTTTGAGTACTTCCCTCAGAAAACTCATCACTTTCTGAAAGTGTAACTTGAATATTTCTTGAAAGCTTAGCATGTTTTAAAGCAACTTCTTGCTGATAATTAGCAATGTATTCCAAACCACTTTTAAGGTTAGCATGTGTTGTGGCACTGGCCTTACGTAATGTTAAATTTTTCATATATTAAACCTCCAAAAAAATGATAAAATATAAATTTTTATAAAAATATTAACACTTTACCGTATAAAAATCAATATTTCACGATAAATAAAGAACTATTATGAGACAATGAGTTTCTCTTAAGAGCCACTTTTTCAAACACTTTAGGATTTTGACACGGTGGATCAAAAGTTGTTTGATGATCATATTGGCCCTCACAAACAACCTCATTAAGACCATCAGAACTTAAGGGAGTAACTTTAGGTTGCTTAATAGAATAGTCATAAACCAAACGATACAGAGAAGTCACTAGAAATAATGCCATACACGAAGCAAAAATAAATAAACGGTAATGAATCCCAGGTATGAAATAGGATGAAACTAATATCAACGTAAGTAATATTGTCATTGCTAATTTTACACCCCAACCACCAAGCTTATGGTTTTTACGAATATAAAATCCTCTCCACAAGGATTGTACTTTTGTAGCACTTTTATTAAGAAGCTGTTTATAAAAACCTCTCCACAAGGATTGTACTTTTATAGCAATTTTATTAAGCAGCTGTAGTGTCTTGCGAACATAAAATCCTCTCCACAAAGATTGTATTTTAGTGAGCGCCTTGCGAAGAAAAAACCTTCTCCACAAGGACTGTATATTAACAGCATGACTTGTCCTATTTTTAAACCAAGATTTGATGTTTTTTTGATGGCGAATAATGATGAACTTCTGATTAATATATCGCCTTTGATCTATGTATTGCCTTATTAAAGATTGAATTTTTATGAGAGGCATTAAAGATTTTTTTATTACATAACGCAACGCCATAATATTATTAACATCTTTGGGTTTATCAACGACCATTAATGGATACTGCTGTAATTGATAATAATGTTTGCGCAAAAGATTCAAAAAACCTGCTTTTATTGTATTTGCAGCATTATTCATCATCTGTATAGAATCGAATTGTTGATAAATGTCATTATAACCCGTCCATGAAGGGTAAATAGTTGTTATGATCATTTGCCACTTTTTGTTAAATAATTGATCAGTTTTATGAGCTGGGTTTTCAATGTAAAAATTGATTACCTTTTCAAATAACCCTCCCATTAACCAAGCCTCTAAAACATGATCCCATGTTCCACAAATATCCTTGGGTGTTAAATCCATTAAACACATAATTTTAAAATAACTGGGGATCGTTTTTTCAGATTCATGTATCAATACAACTGTGTTTGGCTTTTTTTGACTATGTTGATTGATGGCTATTTTGAGTGTTGGTATGATGCCTTTGATTGAGTCATTCAATCTATTTAAAGCATTATTACTAATCAGAACAAAAGAGTTATCGAGCAATGGATTTTTATTTAACCGATTAACACCCCAATTTTTTAGAGGTAAATCACTAAGAAAGTAGGATGTGTTTTGATGAAGTTTATGGTTAATGGTGAGTTGCTCTTTAACTTTTAACGTTAACGTTGTTTTGATTCGTTGACTGGTTTGTGGATCTTCATCAACTTTATATGTCTCTATTATTGATAAACAGTCATCTATCTCTTGAGTAAAAGCTTTAGTATCAATATGCTTTTGCCAGATTGAAAGTGATTTTTTAATTTTATCAAAAGTTAAAATGTCTTTACGAGAAATCAATAGATCATGCTTCTTAGTTAGCTCTTGGCAAAGTACCTCTCTTAATTTTTGAAATAAACCACCTTCTAACCATCTCTTAATCAACGCTTGACGAAATATATGCCTCAAACGTTGAAAAACCGTTAATGTAATCGTTCGAACTTGTCTTTTTTGATCCATTGCTTCCAAATACAAACATAAATCTTTAACGTTAATATCACGATTCTTATTATATGCATTCAGTTTTTTCTCTAACCCAAAAGATAAAACTAATGTAATTGATTGTCCATAATCGGTCATTCGAGCTCTGCCCCAGTTTTGATGAAACTGATTTAACGTTGTACGCTCATTCACAGTTATCCAAAAATGTGCGCTTTCAGGCATAACAACATTAGTACCACCGCCCCTTGCTTGATCAAACCAAATAAATAAACGTTTGGGGTCATCTACACCTTCAGCTTTAAGTGTTGATGGCGATACATCCGATAATATCTTTAATTCATTTGAATGTTTTAGCCATAATTTTGGCAAGTATTCATGCCAAAACAACAGATAATCTTTATTTCTTAGTTTGCTAAGAAGCTTTTTTGCATGCTGAGGAATATTAGTTGCGGTCATCATAAATGCTCCATCAACAATGGCAGATGCCTGATCAACAAAGTCAAAATCATCCAATGCCTGCTGTGTTTCAATAGTCAGTCTATTATCGCGTTCTAACTGTGTTAAACGCCAAACCAAACGACCCGTACTACTTAACCCAGGGTATAATTTCTGTTGGTATGACAAACTTAAATGCTTTTGAGCAGAGCCAGCAAGACACGCTGGTAATATTGAATGAAAACGCATGTTCTCAGGATCTGCCTCATAATGATCTCCGGTATCATAAAACTTACCCAATAATTGATCTATCAGCACCGCATCAAATACTTGTCTATAAAAATAAAGTTTATTTTTATCATGACCCAAAGAATATTTAATTAGTAATTGATACCAGCTCTGAATGATTTGCTTCCTCTTTAACGGGTAATGAACAAACTTAAAAGAACTTTTAAAAACATCCCTATTGAATAACTTGTTCAACATTGATAAATGTTGAAATTGAGGCATAATATTTAAACAGTGTAAGTGCTTTAGAATAAGCTTTTCTGAAAAGGTGGCGAATTGAGTAAGTTTTAAAGGCTCTCGATGGGCTGCTAAAATAGAAAGAACGACTTGTTGCATGACTGACGTAAATTGCAACGTTGTTGGCTCTCCCTCCCGATAAGGAATCATAATTACCGGATCATCACCAGGACCATATGATTGATTATAAATTAAATTAACTGTACTCGGTAATAGGTTATATAATAGATCAACAAACCAAGAACATCGATCATTTCGTTGCGAAATGGCCTCTCTCTCTGCAAGTGTTAGTTTTTGCTTTGCAAGTACCTGCTTTAATTTTATGTGCTCCTTTGTAGATATCCAGGGCTTATGCTTTTTCTTCTGAGCCAACCATGTTTTTTGTATTATTGGCAATATATTTAAGTGATAGCGTTCGATAAGATCATGCTCACGAACCCTTAAACCATGTGGCGTATCAATCACATTACCAGAGGTAATCGATTGAATAAGATTATTTTTTAATAACCACCTAAAACAATCGACCATAAACTTTATTTTCTTATCTTCAACCCTATGCCTCTGATTTAAGGGTATAATAGTTGATATTGTAGGATCTAAAACCCAAGGCATCTCATCCATAATCATAAACATATTTGGAAAAAACGTTTGGTATAAGTCCTTATAATGGGCATATTCACCTATATACTTATCATACTCCATTCTCAATACCATCAGCTCAATTCTTTGTAAGCTTTCTCGGGTTGTAAAAATGGGTGTATGAAAACGTTGTATGTTTTCCATGCGTTGGTAACGCTGTATCAAATTTTCAAAATGAAATGACTTCAAACCATAAATATTCATCAACTCTTTTGAAAGTTCATTAACTTGTGTTTGATATAAGGCTTGATGTACCACAATAACGCAGTGTTTATCTGAGTATTGTTGCAGTGCTCTGGCTATGATGGCAAGTAAAATTGTTGTTTTACCTTTACCTTGCTCAACAACAACAACGTTACCTGGTTTCAACATATCTTGGTACATTAAAACCTGAACAGGCCTTAGCCTAAACCCTTTGTAATAACTTAATAGTAGTAGTGGATAGAACTTAAACTCATAAGCATTGTAAGCCCTCTGATGGTAGACTAAGTCATAAAGATTTTTTTGTTTTTGTTCTTTCAATGCCTGTTGAATATCTTCACAGTATTTAATTTCTGTTTTCAACCATAAATAACCACAAACTAAATACCTTAATGCTGGCACATCTTTTTCATTGATCATTAACTTAGATGAAACTTTCGAATCATCATATTGGAAAACATGCCATAAAGTATCATAGTCCTCATGAAAGTAGGGTGGGTAATAACCTGATAAATGATCTATTAGCCAACGATGATACTTAAGAAACTGCATTATCTCTAACAGTTGATTGCGAGCGCTTTTGGTCCATTTTTCATGCTGTTCTGAAAGTGTTGCGCTCCATGCCTCTTTGTGTTTCTTTAATTGTTCTAAAAATAAATCATAATGTTTTTGATTATGTTGATGCTGAGCTTGAGCATCTTGAAACCCTTCCTCTACTGTTTGAAGACAAGCTGTCCCCTTTTGCCCATTGGTAATCTTTAGCGGTAAATCATTTAATTTTAGTGGTAAAAAAGCATTCTTCAGTGTTTTCTTTTTTGACCTGTGTGATAATTTAAATCTTTTTTTTGCATCTTTTAATGGGTGGTATATAACAAGTTCATCGATCAGGGGCGTTGGGATATTTTTCATTCTTTTAATGCTTGTTTTGTTACCTAGTACTTGATTAATACTGTGATAAAACGTTTGTATTAAAAAATGTTTCTCACTTGCATAATCATCAAGATATTGTTGAAATAAGCCTTTATCCTTTTCATCAATATATAAAGACTGATGCTTAATGAGTTTCAGTACGTATAAGTAACGACAATATTTTTGCGAAAAAGTAACTTTATGCTCGATTTTTTTAGAACCTTTTACAGCACAATTGACGTCTTCATGAAATTTAAACTTATTTATTTGCTTTTGGTTTAATAAACTATGAATAAACCAATGGCTTTTTTGAGGTGTTGTATCAATAAGCCCCTTTTCATCACAATAGAGTATTTTATATAAGCCTTGATCGTTGTTGATGAGTAATGCCCAATGAGGAAAGAATTTTTTTCGATGGATAACCAACCAATTACCAAAACCTAAACCATTCAACCACCTCGGTTGGCTATCGGTCACCTCCCACCCGGTAAGACCCTCTATAGAATAACTATTTTGATGACTATTAATTATCAATCCTATTTTAGGAATGATCATTTTAGGACCCGTTTCAAAGTCCATGACTGCAAATATATAATCTTGTCTTATCAGCATATTCACTAAACGACATTGTTTTGCTGTAAATTGTGAAGTCGAACCCAACCATTTATTGGTATTATGATGCCAATAACAATAACTATTATCGTGATCTCTCAAAACAATAAAACGACTATGTTTAAAAAGAAACAATACATAATTTTCTCTAAAAAATACTAAAAAATCCTTCTCATTACGCTGCTCTTCCCGATAACGGTATGAATGATTGTCATGCAAAAAATACAAACCATTAGCATACAGCTCATAACGCTCGGTATTAAAGCTAATTTTGATCACCTCTGATTCTTCCTCAAACCTTACTTCACTTAGTTGATCTCTAGTAAATATCATCTGATATATCGTCTCATAATGACTACGGCTGAATGGGGGTAAACTAAAAATATTTGGTTTATGGCATTTTAATTTACTGATAATAACTTTATTATCTAACTTGATGATGCCTTCATTGGCGTATGAAAATTTACCTTTTAGATGAGTTTCATAGAGGGGTTCAAAAGTATATTCTCTTATTTTTTCACACTTTGATACTGTATAATCAGATATCAAAAAATCCCTAAAAACGTCGTTTTTTAATGCAAGAATATGCTCAGTTATTGCTAGCTCTAGTGGCCCATAATGTGCTGGCTTAGCAACCATTCTTAACCCCATCAACCAACGAGCTCTGGCATAATTGAAATCTATATCATCAGCAACAATGGATAAGCCGTTCTTACCTGACATCAACCATTGATCAACATCAACAGTACTTTTGTACTGATTAGAAAGATAAGTTAGAATGCTGTAGGTCATTTCCCAAATAAGCTCACATCGCCACAATGACCGGTATTTTATCGCATTTCCAAGCCTGCTATTACTATGAATTTCAGACAAAAAAACAACACTCTCTTCAACCTTTGGTTGCAGATGCATTAGCTGGTAATCAAATGTTACTGCTAAAAACCTTAACACATGCCTTTGAGGGCATCTCTTGTCTTCAGGGTCTCCACCGGGAACTTGAAATTGTTCTGGCAGACTATATATCCGGTGAAAATGATCAATGACAGCACGCCATTTTAGCCAATAGATTTCTTCTTGATGCATTGCCCTTAACCAATGCAACCACTGCTCACTTTTATTCGGTAAATCTTGAGATGTCCAACGTTCATGAGTGGCTCCCTCACCAACACCAAGACCGCCCTGAGTAGCAATTACAGCAAAGTAATTAGGTTTACTATCAAAAAGCAAGGGTAAGTTCCCTCCCCAACGAAAAGTATTGGGGGTGTTCACTTGGTTTAGGCGCTCAGCACGTGGTGGTAACTTATCCTTAGAGTAACAATCAGATACACCTTTAAATACAATACTCCAATTAAAAATAACACTTTTAATTTGAAACGGTATAAATTTTCTATTTTTGGAAGAGTAAAGTGATGTGTCAATTAAGTAACTATTAATATGTTGTTCAGGACTAAAGTTCGATCGTGAGTATGTTTTAGTATCAGACAATACCTTTATCTGCTTTTGTTGAATGCCTCCAAAGCTAGATATTAAATCATGACAGCACTTACGCCAACGCTCATTCTGAATACCTAATGATAGTATCATTTGATTAGCAAAACGATAGGCATAAGTTAGATCATTTGGTGAAACTGAACTACCCTGTTTATGGAAATAACACAAGTAGTAATAGTTCAATAAAGGCTTCAGAAGACCACTTTCATCTAATGACAGGTAAAGTAGAGAAGATAAGTGATATATTGCATCCATCATCGTTGCAGTTGCATGCGTTAACGTATTATTGACATTATTCCAATAAAACCCTTTATTACGACGCTCAATTTTTATCAAGTTTCTTGATAACTCCTTAATTTTCTCTTGATTTAATTGGTAAATTTCAATAACCGTATCAACAGATGTAAAAGCCATCATAAGCTCTCTTGCCATATAAACCATGACTGGATGCGTATTTGCATACACTTGCTTCATAAAGTAGGTATATCGATCAATCCAATTATTTTTATTTATAAACTCAGACCAAAGCTCATCAGCAGAAGCGATATTGTTTTTCAAATTTTCACCGGGAAAATGTCCTTTAATATCTTTAAAGTTTAATAAGGCGTCACCACACCTCAATTGCTGCAATTGATTTAACCTATTATTTAATCGATGCTGAATATCTGAAATCATGCTGATGGATGATTCACGTTTCACACCTATTTTATCTAGCCTTAGTAACAAATTAGATAATACTTTGCGACACCCTAAAAGCTGAACAAAAGCATCATGTTGATCCAGCAGCATCATATTTTTAAACTCAAATTTAGCATTTAGATAATAATTGATGCATGCGATTTTTATATATGGTTGTATCATTTTAGCTGCTCGAGTTCTATGCTCATAACGAAGCGCTAACATCGTTGACTTTACAGTGCATGTTCCAGAGTGTTGTTGACTTCTAGGAGATTTCTTGTCACCAATCTTTCTGGCATTCAACAAGGACATTAACTCTTTTTCAAAAGCGTCAAAATCATAAAATGATCTGGCATCAAGTTTTGTCATAGCATTTGAAAGTTTTTTACTTAATTCAAAAGATAACAGTTGATAGCACTTAAAAGAAACTTTAAGAGAATCAAAATGTTTAGAAGAATCAACATTCAAGGTAGCACCATAACCAACATTAAGTATAATCATTTTGTTTTCTTTAGGTTGAACATGCAATATAACTAAATGATTATTTCCAAGATTTCTTTTTATACTAATGGGTAACCAAAAAAGGCCGTTCTTATCAGGAATAGCCTTTTTTGAGCGATAACATTCTCGGATGAGTTTAGCTCGATCAATCATGTATTTAATATCTGTGCGTATGTCAACTTTCACGCTTTCCAATAACTCAACGAGAACATCCAATACCTTATCATACGGGGGTACAGACTCATCACAAAACTCATTTAAAGAGTCATCAAACAAAAACAAAGATAGGATTTTGATTACATCATTCATGGCGAAAGGATTACAAACACTGAAAATTTTACCCCCACCTATCCCTAATGTCAATGAGCACTAACTAAAGTTTTTTTTTGCAAAATTAACCACACTACAAGCCTTTACTGTTTGACATTTTGAGTGGCTTTCAGGGAACAATGCCGCTGTTTTAATGATCTTTTTTTGATTGGGATCTTGTGGAATATAGCGCCACTGAAAAACACGGGGTAATGCATTATCTAAAGTAATATGGTGGGTTACCACTGCGCCGGGGTATGGCTTAGAATATTGCTCATTAAATATTTCACCAAAGGTTTGTTCTACAGGTAGCGCCTGTGTTTGCCACTGAAGCTCTACTTGATCAGTAACACATAATTCAACAACCTCATCTACAGGCTGTGCATCAGGAACATCGCATACCAACATGACTACCTTTATATTATTTCCTATTACTAATTTAATTAAGAACCTCTGTTTTGTCAAAGTGAACTCAATAAGAGATACCTTGTTTTTTATTTTGATTGAATATGTGACTTGATACAACTATAATAAAACTGTATTTAATCAAGGAAGAACAATGCAATTATTGAGATGGATTTTACTTTTGTGTTTGCCTGTTTGCGTATTTGCTCAATGGACAGAAACTCAGGACAAACGTTTCGCAAGCAGAACTTATTCTTTCACAAAGCAACCCTTTCCAATATTAATCATCCATGACCCTAACGTAGAAAAGAGCATCGTTTCCATTGCTGTCTCATCTGGTAGCCTTAATGATGGTAAACACCTTGGTTTGGCACACTTAACTGAACATATGCTTTTTTTAGGCAATAAGACATATACAAACGAAGACGATTTGAGTCATTGGCTAGGTAAACATGGTGGGTATACGAACGCTTATACTTTGCCCGATACTACTAATTATTATATGGTTGTTGATCATGCTTTTTTAAATGAAGCTTTAAAGCGATTTACAGCTATGTTTAACCCCCTTCTCAAGGAAGATCAAATCAAAAAAGCCATCCATACTGTCAATCAAGAGCATCAAAAAAATGCCAATCAACCAAGCTGGATGCAAACATATTTTGCACGCTCAATGTTATTTCCTGATTCAATCAGAGGTAAGTTCCATACGGGTAATCAATCAACACTCAGTGATGTCGACGAAAATACTATTCGAGAATTTTTTGATCTGAACTATACACAAGGCTCTTTTTATGGCGTTGTCTTAACAAGCCAACCTTTAGAACCACTAAAAAAAGAAACCTTGGACAAAATGACTCAACTACATGATTCAAGACCAAAACAAACCTCAATACCAACAACACCAGCACCGATAGCAATCAAACCTCGCTATGCTCAATTAACCACAACAGAAACCATACCAGGGTATTTTAGTGTGCACTGGGTTAGCCCCTGGTCAAAACACCTTTATCATACTGGGAGACTACTACATGGTCTATTTACCCAAGATGATCACGGTACTCTTTTTAGGGCACTGAAAGACCAAGACCTCATCGAATCTGCTGCATACCATCAAAACACACCCAACAAACAACAACAAATGCACTCCTTAATCTTTTTTCTAACAGACAAAGGAAACAATAATATTTCTAAAATTCAATCTATTATTGATGATTACTTCAAGTTTTTAGCCAAACTTGATTCGATACCACAAGACTTCATTGACCTAATGAACAAATCTGATAAACGATATTATCAGCAGGAAGATCCCGGCTATATCGAAAATATGGTACCAAGTATTGCTGATAAAATGAGACATCACATGCCTTTAGATGAAATCTTTAAGCCTATTAATTATGAGAAGATTATTGCATCGTCTAAAGAGGCATTACAAAAAAGTATTACGCATAGTGCCATGTCATTGCAGCAAAAGGCACCTGAAGGTCAAAAAGATGAATACTACAATTTTTATTTTCAATATACTGCTCAAAATTCTGACAATGAAAAACAAATTGAGCAACCTCATACTTGGCGCATTCCCAAAAACCCTTTTATCGATATTTCTAATCCACCTAAACTGATTGACACATTACCGGTTCATGTATCTTCAACGTTCATTAACCCAAATAGCATCAACCTTATGGATCGCCAATCATCACAAGATAAATGGCTTGATTTAAAAAACTTTTATACATTCCCTCCGTACCAAAAAACAGATAAGTGGACACACTTTGCTGGCCCTTCTTGGCAATCACCTATACATACCGTTGTTATCCAATGGGGGAATGAATCAACTCAAAACCTAAAATATAAACTCTTTGATGATATTATTGATACCTGGTATAACCTTAATACAGAAATACTTCGTGATCAAATAAGCTATGTCTCCCAAGATCTTATCTTTAATAATAGACAATTAAGCCTATCGGGGCCTTACGATTTTTTAAGCCCTAGTCTGGAAAAAGCTTTGACCATCATCAACCAACTAGATGAACCGTCATTGAAAAAAGATTTTGACAAAATCAAAAGACTTTTAACCATTCAATACAGTCAAACAATAAATCTATCCAGTGCCCTTCAACAGCACTACAGTGCTTTACGTAACAACCAGTTCTATACCCGAGAGCAGCTACTTAAGTCACTGCATGGATTAACTAAAGAAAACATTCAAGAGGTAATTAACTACCATGAAAAAAGTCACAGCGGTGCACTGATTTTTTCTGATGCTGAAGCCCAAGATATTAAGGATGTTCTAAATGCAAAACTACAGCCCCCCTCTTTTGTTGCTTCTTCTTTAGAGCTTTACGACTACAAGGATCAAACCATACATACAATTCAATATAATGATCCTTCACAACACGGCATACTAATATGGCGACACCTGGATACAGAAACATTTGTTGATTATGACCGATATTATTTATATCAAATGATGGATTGGATTCTCAGCAATAGATACTTTACTCAAATTAGAACCAACCTTAATTTGGGTTATATAGCTCATTTAGCGCATTCTTTATTTCCTTACTCACCAACACTTATAACCCTTGTTCAGAGCGAGAAACCGGAGAAAGAACTTATCGAAGCTGACCAAGCGTTTTTTGACCATATGTGTAGTAATGAATTTTCAGATAAAGACTTAAAAGACTATCATCATAACATTTTAACAAACCTTAAAACGCCATCAATACAATTATCTAAACTAATTGTACCGTATATTCAAGATGCTTTTTCATTAACACCCTCTTTGAACCTTGCTGAATATTATGCTCATATCCAAAACTTTACACCGAGTAAATTTAAAACATTGTTTAGGGATTGGTGCGAAAAACATCAAACCCAAGTTATCAAAACGAGTGATGATGGGGTTAATAACATGAAACCAACCAAAATCACTGTTATTAAGTAACCGTATTGCTACCAGTGTGGTCTGATAAAAACAACTTCAGTGGCTTGGTTATTTCCGGGTCTAAACGAAATATAGGATCTAAGTGACCGAGTGGCAACAACAAATATTGAGCATTAGTTAAGTCACTAGGCTCAGCAAAAGGGGGGATAACCATATCATTTTTGCCAATAATCACCATACATTCTTTGGGTATATCTTGGTGAATGCGATAGTTAAAACCCGAGAGCATGATCGAAAATGATAACAAAGGTATGCCTTTTAAAAGCGTACTGACAGAACTAAATGTGCGATCTAGAACCATTTTATGGTGACATGAACCCAACAAGTTCTGTGTTTTCATTTGCGAATAGGCTTCAGACATTAGCACTGCGCCCATACAGTGGCCGTACCATATTATCTGTGTAGCCTTGTGATGAAACGCAAATAATGCTGCACATTTAATAGAGTCAACAGGCGTTTGTGAGTGATACCTCCCTGTAACCCTTTGCCAAAAAGTTGTGGTGGGCCGATTCACAACCAAAATATGCTGATGATCACCAAATAAGTGATTAATTTCATGAACGGCTTTTTTAATATCAGTATAGTCCCCGGGCAGACTTCCAGCGCCTGGAATAAATATGATCCAATGAGAAGAGGGCTGTCTACTTTTTACCCAAGCAACAGGGCACTCAAACCCATCTAATCTAAAAAAGCCTCGAATCACATCATGATTTCGAATTTGATTAAGTTGAACTTGATAATTTTCATCTGTAATTTTTGACCATCGTTTTTGTTGCAGCCAAAGCCTTAACCGAACATAAAAAGGTAAGCTCCTTGGGGATACCACCAACAATGATAGTGCATTGATCACAACCAACACCAAGGTAAATGTTGCAAGAGTAGACATGCTAACACCAAATGTCCAAGATAGATGAAAGGGGATAACCAACAATGTTGCCAAAATCTCTAATAATAACAACCATACAGACAACCTCAGAAGCTGGGACATCCACTTTAACCGCGTAGGCTTAAGATTGTTCCATTCACTTGGATTTGTTGAATAACAAAAACTGGCTAATTTATGCTGATGATATTGATCAAAAATATTGTTACTCAAGGCTTAACCCTAACCTCTTGAAGAAGCGAAAACAGTTTTTACATTATTTGTTTTATCTTCTTCAGCCATGTTCCGTGCTGAGCTTTGGCGTTTATCTGTTTGAGGAAAAGGTGTACAACCTTCAGCAAAAACGTCACTAGGCACTTTTGTATAACCTTGTGATACAAAAGATTGATGACCCAACTGATTAAAGGAAAAGGACTCATTAATAAAGAAAATAATACTATTTAATGGCACAAGAAACAGCAAAGGCAGCGTATCAATGAAGATCAGGCTTGTCGCGCTTAACACCAGCAGATCAGACATGAATAAACACCCACACACAAGCAATAGAAGCGCATAACAAGCCATGGACAGAAACGTAACAGAATCTGACTCGTCACTAGAGTCAAGCTTGTTATCAATAAACTTTGAATAAAGCTCTTGGTAAAGAGGAATTTGTTGACTTATTGTTAATTGGGTTATGAGAACCAAAAAAGCATACCCAAGCACTAACACAAGTGCACACAACTTACTGACGATATCTGATAAAATAATAGCTAACAACAACACGGAAAACCTTAAAATGGCTTTGGATATTACCGAAAAAAATGTTTCAAAGATTTGGGCAATACACAATATGCTAAAGGGCACTAAACGAGCTAATATAAACCCTAGAAAGTCGATGGCTTTCAGCATAAATGGGGGCATGATGTTAAAAAGCATTAGCGCATTACAAACATTAAACACCACACCTAATACAAATCGAAAAGGGGCATTAACAATCTTTACCCACAATGGTGCTCCACCACTCTCAACCAACTGGTAAAGATCTACTTTAGCGAACCATTCTTGTTCAAAGTGAGACATTTTTACCCCCCTCGTTGTTTTTTTCCTCTGCACACACAACCATTGTTGCTGCCTTAAATGGCTCAAAAACAACACCCCTTGAAAGAGAACCTAGATAGTGGGATGAAAAGCTACCATGCCAAGTATCTTCTAAGGTAACCTTAGGGGTATCAGGAATAAACCAGTAATAAAACGAATCAAGAAGATCGTCAAGATTTGCACCCAAACTACTAAAAATATTTTTAAATACGGATTTGCTATCCATCCATTCTGAATAAAACATTGTATCAGCACCAAAAAAAGCTAAAACAAGGGCATAAATAACAACACAAGGTACCAGGGCTAGCCCCAATATAAAACAAATTGCTAAGACAGCAGAGCTAACACCAAGTAAGCTAAGTACATCAAGCCCAACAAGAGACAGTGCCTCTTTAATGCCACCAAATATACCTAAGTAGCCACTGTTTTTATCATATGCCCACCGCGATAAGTCCCACACAAGAATTACGCCACTTAGAACAGCTGGTATCTGAATTGGCAATATTAAAGACATTAGGGCGGTTAGCCCCAGCAGATAAAAAACAAGATGAGATAGCACGTGACCAATGATCTTAAACACATACGATTTGAGGGTCAGTAGAACTGCGTTTATTGACACCACAACTGGCAAAATGCAAACTGTCACTAATATGGGAACCAATATTACAGCACCCACAACAATCAAGCATGCAAACTTAAACACATCACTAAGAATGCTTGGTAAATGTAATAATGAAACCAAAACCATTGCAGTTAAGTTTATAATATAAAAAACAAACGCAGCGGAGCACCTAGATAACAATCTAATGAACCGCCTGGTCACATTACTTTCACCACATAGTATTGATAAAAACCCATCCAAAATCATTAAGGGCAAACGCAAAGGTAGACTCAACAACATAACGACGCCAGTAACGGGGTCTGGGTGATAAAGACCAAGTTCTAAGATGTTACAACTGGCAAGACTGTCTCTAGAGTGCCTTAAGCTATCTTTAGCTCTTGAGATGAGAACATGACTCATCGACAACAAACTCATGCTTTCCATATTATACCTTGTTTTTTGCTCATTATATGTACTCCGAACAAATTGTCAACTTACTGTTTATCAAAAAAACCATTTAGAACAACCATCTCACCTGGAGAAACCCTCTTTTTTCCAGCAAGGGTCCAACTTACTAGTTTTAAGCTCTTGTCTCCACAAGAAACAATACTGTTTTGAATCTGACCAACCTGCCCAGTGCTATTTATATCACTCAAACAAACCTGATGTATTTTTACGCGAACACCATTCATAACACTATACAAGCCCTCATGGCCATAGGCCCTTACTTTTCGCTCAATCATAGCTGCGCTTTCTGTCCAATCAACTTTTAACTGGCTTTTAATGGTTTTCTTAGCAAATGATACCTCTCCACTCTGATGGTGCAAAGGCCAAGGTACGTCCATATTAAGGACATCTAATAGCATTGTGGCACCCATATCTGATGCTCGACCCAACAGCTCATGAGTGGTCTCCTGTGGTCCAATATCTAAAGGTGATTGAGCAACAATGGGACCAGAATCCCACCCTTCGTCCATTTGCATCACACAAACAGCTGTTTCTTTATCACCATTTACAATGGCAGCATGAATAGGCGCTGCGCCACGATACTGTGGCAACTTAGATGGATGAATATTAAGACAACCAAGAGGAAACATAGCCAATAGCCGTGGTGGTATTTTAAGCCCATAAGCTACAATGATCATAACATCTGCTTGATAAGACTCCAGAACATCCATCATGACATCATCCAGCACCACAGGCTGATGAAGCTGAACCCGTTCTCTCTTTGCGATTTTTTTTACTGGACTTTCTTGGGTACGAAGGCCTCTACCAGCAGGCCTATCTGGCTGGGTTAGAACCGCCAAAACATCATGCTCACTGTTTAATAATGCCTCAAGAGTAGGGCACGCAAACAAAGATGTGCCCGCAAAAATAACCTTCATTAACTACTTCCCTTTAAAATCTTTTTTAACAATTTGTTAGCACGAAGCTTTTGAATGGGACTCAGTCGATCAATAAACAACCTACCATCTAAGTGATCAATCTCATGAAGAATGACTCGTGCAAAAAATGGATCATCATTAATGACTAGCTCTTGTGGTGTTAAGGACTCATCTAAATAATTTACTTTTATTTTATTAAATCGCTTCACTGATGCCTGCAGCTCTTTTATGGACATACAACCCTCGACGTCACTTTCTAATACCGCATCAGACAAAGGCTCAGCAACAGGGTTAATCAACACCAAAACGGCTTGTTTTTCTGTATCTGGTCTAACAACAATGACGCGTTTTGTGTATGCGATTTGATTGGCAGCCAAGCCCACGCAGTGATCATAAGCAAGGCAAGTTGCTTTCAGCTCTTCAACAATCCGCTTTACCTCTTCAGATGAGTCTTTAGCACATACCTCGGTTGCTTTCTTTCTTAGTACAGATGCTGTTGGGAACTGAACAATATCTCTAACTTTTGCCATTTTAAAACCTCAATTATTCATTATGGTCGACATTATATCACATTGCTTTAAGAGAATCATTATTGAGGCGGTCTAAAAAATTCTGACAAAGATCTAGCCCCCATTCAGTTAAGATGGACTCAGGATGATACTGCACACCGTACAAAGGATAGTCTGGATGATGAATGGCCATAATTTCACCCTCTTGACTATGGGCATCAATAACAAATATCCCTGGATGAGTCACCACCAAAGAGTGGTAATGGGCCATTAAAAATCCGTTAGGAAGCCCTGAAAGCAAACCACTATCATGATGGTTGATGGGCGTTGATAGACCATGACGAGGCTCCTTAGCTAACTCAACTTGCCCACCAAAAGCATAAGCTAAAATCTGATGCCCCAAACAAATACCCAACATGGGCACTTGTGTGTAGTATTTTTTTATCCACTCTAGTGTCTGAGGGTAATCAGCTGGTGAATCTGGCCCAGGAGATAGTATAACGGCTTTGGGTAGGTCGGCATTTCTGGTCTTTTCCACAAAGTTATCCACAGAATAAACAACTACGTTCTCTCCCAACAACATGAAATATCGAGCGACATTTGCAACAAAAGAATCATGATGATTAATGACCCAAATCATGAGGATTCTCCACTCAATGCTTCTACCAATGCTTGGGCCTTAACGCAAGCCTCATGATATTCTTCCTCAGGCTTTGATAGAAGTGTCACAGCGCCTCCTGCATGGCAAGCAATATGATGATCATCAACCGTCACACTTCTAATTAACACAGATGAGTCCATATCTCCAGATGTTGAAAAAACACCTAAACATCCAGTGTAAGGACCTCTTGGCAGGGCTTCTAAGCGGTCAATTAATTCAATTGCTTTAGCTTTTGGTGCGCCAGAAATAGAACCCGCAGGAAAAATACGAGCCATCACTTCCACCACCCATTCAGGGTCAATTAACCGCCCCTTTACAGATGAAACCAGGTGGTGAACAAATGCGTGTGTTTTCACAACACAAAAACCATCTACTTGGACGCTTTCAGGTTCACATAAGAGTGATAAATCATGACGCATTAAATCAACAATCATCGCATTTTCAGCTATATCCTTTGTGCTTCGCTTAAGAATATCTTTATTATTTTGATCAATTATTGGGTCGGAATGCCGCTGAATTGTACCCTTAATAGGATGGGTTTGTATCCAGCCATCAGTCACCTGAACAAATCGCTCAGGGGAAAATGACAACACGGCTTGATTGCCTGACCAGTAAGCGGACATGGGTGCTTGATGCTTTTGTCTAAGATCAAGATAACAAGATAGTGATGACCAAGTGCTTGGCCTTGGGGCTACCCAGCTTTGGGTTAAATTTAGTTCGAACAAATGTCCGCTTCTAATCCACTGCTGTGCCAGCTTTACACCATCAATATACCCTTGGCGACCTAGGCTTTCTGTAAATTGTAGCGACGGCTTATCAATAGTTGGTATGGAGTATGGCAAAGCAAGCCATGATAACGCTTGATCTAGTCGCTTTTGTGCTCTAGCCGCTTTTTTCTCAAGATCAGCTTCAGGTGCGCCTGTTGACACTAAAAAGCAACGCTTCTGGTGGTGATCCCAGGCCATCACTACATCATACCAACGAAGGCAAATGGATGGATGATCACAACGTTTGATGTCCAGGTCAACCCCAGCATCGTAATGCCAAAGACCAATACATCCTCCTTGGAAAGGGGGAAGATGACAAAGCCTGGGCTGCAAAGGTAATAAGCCTTGGCGCAAATAATGAGTAGCTAAAGACATTTGATCATAGCTAAGAACCTGCTCACTGTAAGGCCAAAAGCAAACATATTCATAGGTTTCGCTAGCTGATGTTCGATCGAGCCAAACCCATTTATCTTCATCGCCAAAGCGATGCAGCCATTGACGAGATTCAGAGTAAGGCAACTCTTTAAAAAACATACATAAATCCTTAATAGAGGCACAATAAGCCTGGCATGAACAATAACTCAATCCAAACAATAAAACAAAAAAAGAAGTTATTCAAGAGTATATCAGCTACCTTCTCATAAAATTTATAGTTAATCATACAGTTAGATTCTGTGGATAAATCTGTGAGCAAACAGAATAATACCTCTGTTATGGTCCTGTTAATAACTATGTGAATAACATTTTATGTTTTATTACCCACAATTTAACACCCTATATTTCCACTTTTTTACCCACAAATAATAAACCAAAATTATTAAATTGAATCAGTTGTTTAGTATATTTTTCCACATTGTTAACAAGACTAATAACTATAAATAACTATATATATATTTTAGTATTATTATTGTGAATAGATTATTGATATTTTCATTATGGTTATTTTAACACGATGTGAATAACTTCGTTAAGCTGTCTTTATGGGTAAAAAAGATAGCTAAATTAAGGTAGATACCATCATTATGTAGACAAATTCTTTGGTAGAATGGTTGACAAAAACAATTTACTCAATTACTATGTGACCAACATTTGACCAGAGATGATTATGAAACGTACTTTTCAACCCAGTAATCGAAAGCGAAAAAACACCATGGGCTTCAGAGCTAGAATGAGCACTACTAATGGACGCAAGTTACTTAACAGAAGACGCGCCAAAGGGCGAAAAGTTTTAAGTGCATGATTGCCGCTTAAAGAAGTCTGCGGACATACGAGCTATTCGTGGAAAACCGCCAGTACTCAAAGCATCGACTTTACTGATCTATCGAAAGGACAGCGCTCATCATCGTCTTGCTATTATGGTAGCCAAAAAAAGTTTTCCTAAAGCACATGATCGAAACAGAGTTAAGAGAGTCATCAGGCATGTTTTTTATCAGTTAAAAAATGTTTTGCTTTCAGGTGATTATGTTTTCCAAGTTAGAAATAACTTCAGATCCATTGATCAGTCTCAACAGTCTAGAGAAGTTCAAAAAATATGCGACCGATTAATATCATCCCTTACTATTTGATTCGGTTCTACCAATATTGTATCAGCCCATGGCTGCCTAAGTCATGCCGATTTCAACCTACTTGCTCTCAATATGCGTTAGAAGCCTATCAGCAGTTTGGGTTTTTACAAGCTTCTTGGCTTGTCTTAAAAAGATTATTGAAATGTCATCCATTCCATTCAGGTGGTTGTGACCCTGTTCCTAGAAAAATTAGAACACTTAGTAAAACTGATGTCTAGAGTTCACAAGGATAACTAGTCTCAATACTTGCTTAAGTTTAACAGTAGGAGTATAGTCTACATATAGTTTTGTACAGTAACGACTTATAAATTCCATTAAGGTGGTCCAATGAATATATCCATTCAACGCATTTTTCTTTATACCGTTATGATATTTATTATATCTACTTTGTTTTCTAGATGGCAGACAAATAACCTTAATGATGGTAAACATGAGCGGCTGTTGGTTGAGCAGCAATATCTTTCAGCTTTCCATGTCGATGATCAGGCTCATCAGATTAAAATAAAGACCCAAGAAGACAACAAAGATGTTGCTGAGTTTGTTATTGATACGCACAATGGAAATGTGATATCAAACCAGTTGACACAAGTACCAATTAGTATCAACGAAAGTGAACCAACACAACTACTGTCTAACAATAGCACATCACCATTCTACGCGCGCACAGGGTTTTTGAATGCTGATGATGGTAATAAGATTTTAAACGGTGAGGGTACTTGGACCCGAGTTGATAATGAGCGTTCAGATAATGTTGTTCTTAAATTGGTTAATGAGGGCCCTAATTATACACTGATGAAAACTTTTGAAACTGACGCAGACAACCCTTTTGTGTTGAAAGTTAAAACCACGATAAGTCAAGTTGCCCAGAAAATGTCTGTTCGATCATTTGCCGATTTTATTGCTAAAAGAGAAGTTAAAGCCCCAGCTATTGCGGATATTCCACAGCCTGATCGTTTTATTGCCGGACTTAGTGATGATTTTCAACAAGGCTTATTCCATTTTAATACGTTTACAGGCGCTACCTATTGGGATGAAGATAGCCATTATGTGAAATTACATTACGGCCAAATTAGCGATAAACCACTATCGAAACAAATCAATGATGCTTGGATGGGGATTCAGCGTCGTTATTTTATTACCGGTTGGGTTCCAAGCGATAGCGGTACATATGATATTTCAACGTACTGGACTAATGGTTATATGAGTCCAAATGAAGACGATGATCGTTATGTTCAATATTTTAATATGACACTTAAGAAATCAACACCAGAGGTTATTACCTCAGGAACTGAAAGCATTTCAACAGAGCAACAGCTATACTCTGGTCCTGAGCAACATAAATATCTTAATCAATTTGGTCGCCATTTAGACCGAACTATTGATTATGGCTGGTTACATTTTATCTCTCTTCCTATACTTAATCTCATGAAATTCTTCTATTCTGGCATACCAAACTGGGGTATTGCCATTATCTTGGTGACACTCACGTTGAAACTGCTTTTATACAAACTCTCAGAGGTTGGTTATCGCACTACTGCAAAAATGAAAAAAATAGCACCGAGACAAGAGGAGATTAAAGAGCGGTTTGCTGATGATAATATGGCTAAAAACCAGGCATTAGTAGCGTTATTTAAAGAGGAAAAGGTTAATCCTTTAATGGGGTGTTTACCGTTGTTATTACAAGCGCCCATTTTTCTTGCTTTATATTGGGTGCTTATGGAGTCTTATGAGCTCCTATATGCGCCGTTCTTGTGGGTACAGGACTTATCTCAGGCCGATCCTTACTATATCTTAGCATTACTTGTTGGTGTCTCAATGTACTTTCAGCAACGCATGACAGCAACAAGTCAGAGTAATGAAATGCAACAAACAATGATGTATGTTATGCCTGTGATGATGACTGTGTTGTTTTCTCAACTTCCTGCTGGTTTGGTTTTGTACATGGTTATGAACAATTTAGCCTCAATGGCACAACAGGCTTACATCATACGTCGAGTTAATGTCTGATATTCTGATAGAAGATACTGTTGTTGCAAGAGCAACGCCTAGTGGTACAGGCGGCGTTGCTCTTGTGCGTCTATCTGGACCTGAGGCATTTAAAATCGGCCTCAAGCTTACAGATATCAAAGAAATTAAACCACGTGTGGCTGTTCTAACAACGATTTGTGATTCAGATGGGGCCAAAATAGATGAGGGTTTGGCTGTTTTTTTCCCCGCTCCTTACTCTTATACAGGTGATGATGTTGTTGAATTAAATATTCATGGCAGTGATATTATTGCTATGCAAGTTGTGGATAGCTGTTTAACCTATGGCGCACGCATGGCAAGGCCTGGTGAATTTACTGAGCGTGCTTTTCATGCTGGAAAAATGGATCTTATTCAAGCGGGTGCTGTGTGTGACTTAATTCATGCTCGCAGCAAAGAAGCAGCAAGAGCTGCACTTCAATCTTTGCAGGGTAGATTTTCAGACCAGGTAAAACAGTTACAAGAACAATTAATGACCATGCGTATGTATGTTGAGTCCAGTATCGATTTTAGTGAGGAAGAGGTTGATCTACTCAGTGACAAAGCTTTTCTAGGACACCTTCATCAACTGAAACAATCTTTGGTGCGTATCTTTCAACAAGCACAATCTGGCCACTTATTAAATCAAGGCTTACGGTTAGCCATTATAGGCCCAACAAACGCAGGAAAGTCGTCGTTGATGAACTGGTTAACCCAAATGGACACATCCATTGTTACGAGCATTGCAGGCACCACAAGAGATGTTATCAAAGAGCAAGTTGTGCTTGAGGGAATACCGGTTACGTTGATTGATACTGCGGGTTTAAGGCAAAGTGATGATGTTGTAGAGCAGCATGGCATAGCTAGAGTTCAAAACGAGGTGATGCAAGCTGATCGTATTTGGCTGGTTTTACCTGCTGATCAATATACCCCTGATGATGCAAAACGTTTCTGGGTAGAGAACTTTCCTAAGGTTGACTGGCCTGATGATCAAATAACCGTTGTTATGAATAAAGTGGACTTAGTCCAATCAAATTATGGTGACGATACGGTATCGCTTTCTGTGCTTAATAACCAGGGAAAAGAGTCTTTGCTTTCCACACTAACGGATGGCATTTCCTTTCAAGAAGGAGCCATTTCAGTTAGGCAATCACAACTTCATGCTCTAAAGCTGGTTAAACAACATATTGAAAGCGCTTATCAGCCAATCGAAGACCATCAGTTAGATATTGCTGCCGAGGAGCTGTCGCTCGCCCAACAAGCGCTGTCAGAGCTCACAGGAGAGGTAACACAAGAAGATGTTTTAAGCACCATTTTCAGTGAGTTTTGTATTGGTAAATAAATCTCATTTAATAATGTCTTTTATGGCTTGGTCAAGTGCTGTAATTGTTGGTGCATAAATATCTGGAACAATTCCTTGATTGTTTTGAATGCCTTCATAAGCAATGTGTGTCGATGGTATATCCACCAGTAAATGAGTTGTTGGTAAAACACATAAACCCGGTGCATAATTTGTAAACGACCCCTGAGTTGGTGTGCCAAGTAAGAGTCTATTGGGGTGATGGTGTAATGAAAGAATGAAGTGTTCACTTGTAGATGCTGTATTTTCATTGATGAGTATTATGATTTTACCTTTGAAATGAATGTTTTCCAGAAAGTGCTTTTTAAGTTGAATTGAGGGTTTTTGGTGGTTTTTTTGTGGGTTAATAGCATTTAGTGTTGGCCTCACCAAACCTTGTACTAACATTTGGTTTCTTTGTAAAATAAAGTTACTGGGGTCTTGATAAGACTCTCGTGTAATCGTTCGATTAGGAGCTAAGTCACTCCCTTTACCGATAATAATATTGAGCAAATCATACATGAGTTTTCGGTGGCCACCTTGGTTGTTTCTCAAGTCAATCACTAGATAATCTGCTTGGGGTAAGTAGTGATCAAGCTTTTGAATCATGTCTGACCAAGTATGACCATGCTCATAAAAACATGGTATCAATACATTTAGTCTTTTATGATGTGGTAACCATGATATGTGTGGTTTTAGTAATCTTAGGTTTTGTGGCTGATGAATGCATAAATGTCGATCATTAAACTGAGTCAGAGTATTGTGTAAATGTTTTTTGAGGTGAGCTCGATTTAAACAGGGCTTTTTAACTCTATGCATAGCAATAATTTTATTAAAAAAATCATGACAAAAATGTCTTCCGATATAAGCATGTGTTAACGCATAACTTAAGTGATGTATGTCTTTTTCTATATTAGCCATACTTAATATTTGGTCATTATGTACATGGGGGCCATAAGGTACGAATGATTGCAGTTTGATACCTACCTTATTCGTTTGTTTACCAAATGGCCAAACCCAATGTACAATACGGTGAAATGACACTTAATCTCCTACTAGGATTGATAATCCATCATCACAATACCTCTTATAGACTATTGTTTCAAATCCTTAAAATCTCTAATAACTTCTTCGATCACAAACTTTTTTAAATGATGCCAAATGTTATTGGGTACATCTTTTTGTATTTCATCACTGAGCACTGATGTAATGAAAGCATTTAAGTCAACATTAGTTGGTGTTGATTTATCCGGACAAATACCTCGTATTTCAATATCTTTATCCTTGTCATCAAAAGAGAATGTTCCTGTAGGCACAGACAAGATCATTGAACTGTTTTTGAGCCATAATGTAGCTGGATTCATGAAGTGTAAGCATCCCATTGAACTTTGCCCTACATGGTAGACGTTTTGGGTGTGCTTAAATCCTAGGACAAAGAGCTCACTCGCTGATGCAGATCTTTTGTTGGTAATAATAACCAATGGCTTGTTTAGCTCCCATTGCCCAAGTTTATTCACTTTAGCATGAGCATTTTCATGAGGGCCACCAATGATCATAAGATCATCTTGACTGTGTGTTGATTGACTGGCATCTAGCACAATATCTCTAGAAAGCTTTGATTGATCCATTCTTTCCTCGATGATTTGATTAGCTAAAACGCCATTGACCATTTCACTCTCAAAACCTGGCATTAATCTTGAGTAGGCACTACTGACTAAACTATCTAGTGGCTTTAATACAGTTTCATCATCTTTATCTGGTGGTAATAATGCATCGATTCGATCGATTAATTCATTATAGTATATCCTAAAAACTGAATTTTGATTTAATTGAAGTCGATAACTTAGGGGATTGATTTCATCTTCAATAATAAAATAAGCGGGCTCACCATTATAACCACCTTGAATATGTTCCCACATTTCAAAGACCATATTTATAGCACCTCCACCATTATCAACCAAGTTGATCATGACCATTTTGACATTATCATCAGACATTGCATCGTCAATTGCTTGACTCACTGAATGTGGATCAATCATAAAAGAGTCAATATCAAAAGAAGCGACAACTTTACCACTTTTTAGATTGATGTCATGACGCTCAAATAGATCAGAACCAGATGCTAGGTTAACAATTCGATCGGTATCATCAATAACATCATCATTCATACGCTCATCAAAGTCATCATCATCTATAGCTATATCCATGACATAAAGGTGGTTATCCGGAATAGATTGTATCAAAGATTTAATTTTTTTGTGAAATGAACGGTAAGTCATCACGATTTCTGACGTTGAGTTTTTCATGGCCTCAAGTTCAGTTAAAACTTTATGAACAGCATCTTTTGTTTTGGGTTCATTACGACCGCTATATGCTAAACCTAAAGCATTCATCAATGTATCAATATCCTTTACCATTTCATCAAATGGTATCTCTTGATTTGTATCATCAATGGTTTTGAAGGTGTCGCCAATGATGGGGGAAATTGATTGTACCGTTGAAAGTTTGTCATTTATATTCTTTTGCCAAATAGGCTGGGTAATACTGTGTGCTGACAATGATGATGAAAGCAAGCCTATAAGCGCTGCTACACTAAATAATTTATTCATACCAAATACCTGTTGTTTCTTAATTTTTATATAGGATAGATTTTAAATAAAATCATGAAATAAATTGAATTTTTTATTATTTGTTGCTATTTTTCTGTTACTATGATTACAGATTTAATACCCAAATCATCACTTATTCAAGGCCCACTTGCTGGTGTTAGTTCAGCACCATTTCGTCATTTTCTTTGGCATTACGGAGCATCATTGGCATATGCAACAACAGAAATGATTTCTGTTAACACTATTTTGAATGGCCCTGAAGAAGCCGTTCATCGCTTACTAGACCGTTACCCTGAAGAAAAAAGACTTTGTGTTCAATTATCATCACATGATCCTGAGCGCTTAGAAAAAGCTGTTGCCATTATTTCTCATCAGGCTGACTTAGTCGACTTAAATGTTGGTTGTCCAATGAAAAAGATTAGACAAAAGAAGGAGGGCTCAGGGCTTTTAAAGCACCCTTCATTATTGAAAGAGTTAGTTCTTGCAATGAAACAGGGTACCAATAAACCTGTGACTGTTAAAATTCGTGTTGATGGGCATAGCAGTGACCAATATAATCATAAAGTCATAGAGGCCCTTAATGAAGCCAAGCCAGATGCTGTTGTTGTTCATGGCCGACATTATTTGGATGATTATACGATACCCCCTCATTATGATCAAATCGCCCATTTTGTTAAGCATCTTACGATGCCAGTAATAGGTAATGGCGATGTTAAGTGTTTAGATAGCCTTCAGCGCATGTTTCAAACAGGTTGTCATGCGGTTATGATTGGACGTGGGGCCATGGGAAGACCTTGGCTTTTTTCGCAATTACAGGCCGCATTGGAGTCCAAAAGTTTTGTCCTCCCTTCTTTGAAAGAGCAAGGACGATTGGCCAAAGAGCATATCATTCATTTGGCAAATTGGATTAACTCAGAGAAGCATGCTGTTTTGCAAGCCAGAAGGTGGATAAAATACTATCATTATGATCGTTCAGATAAGCTTGTTAATGCAGCACACAACCTTGAAACGATGAATGATGTGTATGCTTTTGTTGATGGTTTTTTCCGTGACTAGTGTTGGTAGGGCTGGCATTAATTTGTGCATCCTTTACGACAGCTAGCCCAACAACCAACGCTTTAAATGTTCTTTTCTCGCCTATCTTTCTCTCGGCTTGTCAGTTTCAACATGTTCTCGTAGTGTGATTTATTATGGTTTTCAATCCACTTTAGCATTTCCCTATTATCTACAGCTTTTGCCATTTGAACAGGAGTTAATTTATGTTTTTTCTCGGCAATACCAGCATTGCTCCCATGGCGCAATAGCATCTTAGCCACCTTATTGTTTTTATATTTGATCGCGTAATGTAATGGTGTCCAGCCATGTTGATTTAAAGCATTGGGGTTGGCTTTGTGTTGAACCAATAACTTACTTATATTGTCGAGGCCCTTCCAGGCTGAAATATGCAAAGCAGTAAGGCCAAACTTGTTGGGTTGATCGACATTAATCCCATTTTTTAAGAGAACTTCAACTGATGATGTCTGTCCTTCCCAAACAGCCTCGTGAAGGGGACTTTCTTGGTCATGCTTTAAAGCATTTATTTGAGCACCATGTTTAATGAGCCATGCGATTTTTTCATGGTCACCTTTGGCTGCTGCAATATGAAGTGATGTTCTTCCTTGATCATCGGGCTGATTAATAAGTTCCTGCAAGCGGTGAGCACTCAAGTGTAATACTTTTTGCTCCAACTGCTTGCAGGATAGGGTATTGATTTGTTTGTAGAGCCACTCAAAATGGTTTTTATCATCCAAATCATCATTAGGGTTGAGTAGTTTTATGACAACCGAGTGGTTGTTTCTTCGAGCATCGTCGAGTGGTGTCTTATTGTAGATATCCTTTGTTTCTGTGTTTGCCCCTTCAGATATAAGAAACTGCACAATTTGGTGATGACCATTGAGTGCCGCATTGTGAAGAGCGGTCATTTTTTGCTCATCAAATAGGTTGATTTTTGCATTTTTTCTGATTAATGCTTTAACCATATCAAGCCTGCCATGAAATGATGCTTCGTGTAATGGGGTAGATCCTTGCCAATTAGCAAGGTTAATATTAGCGCCATGGTCGATGAGAAAAAGGGCTATGTTTGTGTAGCCATTTTGTATTGCTATGTTAAGCGAGTGGTTACCATTGATGTCTTGAAAGTTGACATTCGCACCATTGTTAACGATACGTTTGGTAGTTGGTAGGTCATGATTCATGATGGCACTAATGAGTTGATGCTCTAGATTGGCCATTGTGTGGGTCAGGTAGCCATAACTTCTACCAATGTGGTTTTTGTCAGCCCACTGGCAGGGGTTAAATCCATGACGGTTCTTTAAATAGAGTGGTGCACCATGATCAAGCAGAATATCGATAGCAGTTATATCATTGAGTCTAGCAGCCCAATGAAGAGCAGAGTTGCCATCAGCATCTTGATAATGAATGGCTTCAGGCACATACTCTATGAGCGTTTTAAGTTTTCCGTGCTCTTTATCTTTGATGATTTTCATGAGTGACGAAGGCTTAAGCAATGACCTATACTGGTCATGTTGATTTTTATCTAATGCCTGATGTAGTTTAATGTTGAAATCCTGTTCTAAACCTTGCGGGCTGAGCATGGCTGTCTTGCTTTCAATAACAGGCGTGACTTCTTTGTGAGATTTGTTGCTATTAAAGGGATTAAAATGAAACGATGCCATTGAGTTTTGTGATATGAGTGCATATGCAATGGTGATGGAGATTATGTTTGCTTTTTTCATTTTTTTTCCATGTTGCTGTTGTTGGGCAATCGATTTAGAGGGCAAGTATCCATAGGTACCAGATATTTTCCAGAGGAATCATTATTTGTTGGTGCACTTGGCATATTGTCCTTTTTTAGTATTCTTGTGACACAGTCTAAGAGCTATTTTTAAAGGATGCAAGTAGTAAATGACATGAAAAGGGTTAAAAATAGACTAAGTGATTGAGTGAAAAAGCAAACTTTTTTACAAAAAATAAAGGATGCTTGTTTGACATCATTATAGGATTGAATAATACCATTGCTATTCACGATGTTTACTTAGCCTGTGACTAGAATAGACTATTTCTTTGTTATAAAACATAAGTGTCTCATTATATTGTAAAACATTTGTTTTTATGTATAATATCACCAGGAGTTATTTATGAATCATTCTTTTGATGTAATTGTTGTTGGTGGTGGCCATGCGGGTGTTGAGGCTGCGGCTGTTTCTGCTCGAATGGGGCAAAAAACGCTTTTGTTGACTCAGCATATTGACGCCATCGGACAAATGTCTTGTAATCCAGCAATTGGTGGTGTTGGTAAAAGTCATTTAGTCAAAGAAATTGATGCACTTGGTGGTATTATGGCAAAAGCAGCAGATGCTGCAGGTATTCATTGCCGCACACTAAATGCCAGTAAAGGACCAGCCGTTCAAGCAACCCGAATGCAAGCGGATCGAGGTTTATATCGAATGGCTGTTAGACGCCTATTAGATGAACATGAAAATGTCACTCTTTTTCAAGCTATGGTCGATGATGTTTTATTATCAGACCAGCAGGTTTCTGGGGTAATGACGCATATGGGCATTGCTTTTTATGCTCAAGCTGTGGTTCTAACGACAGGCACTTTTTTAAACGGTTGTATCCACATTGGTAAAGACCAGTCAACTGGTGGGCGTATGGGGGATGCAGCGGCGTTAACCCTTGGAGAGCGGTTGCGTGCTATGCCGTTTCAAATGGGGCGATTAAAAACTGGCACACCGCCTAGGTTAGATGGAAGTAGTATTGATGTGACCCAGTTAAGCGCTCAAAAAGGTGATGAGCCGCTTCCTGTGTTTTCAAATAACTTTGAAGGTGATAGGCCGTTACAAGTGTCTTGTTATATGACTCATACCACTGAAAAAACCCATGATATTATTCGTGCACATCTTCATGAGTCAGCTATGTATTCAGGCAATATATCTGGTGTAGGCCCAAGGTATTGTCCATCGATAGAGGATAAAGTTGTCCGCTTTTCTGAAAAGTTGAGTCATCAAATATTTTTAGAGCCAGAGGGTCTAGGTATCAGAGAATGGTACCCGAATGGTATTTCTACTAGTTTACCTTATGCTGTCCAAGAAGCTTTTGTGCGAACCATTAAAGGTTGTGAACATGCCATAATTACAAGGCCTGGTTACGCTATTGAGTATGATTATTTTGATCCAAGAGGGTTGTTTCCTTGGCTAGAAACCCGCGCTATTAGTGGTTTGTTTTTAGCTGGTCAAATCAATGGAACAACAGGTTACGAGGAAGCAGCAGCACAAGGTTTGGTGGCTGGTTTAAATGCGGCCAGAAAAATCCAGAAAAAAGATCCGATTACTATCCGTCGAGATCAGGGTTATATGGGGGTTTTGATAGATGACTTGATTCGCCTTGGGACAAATGAGCCATACCGTATGTTTACCAGTCGGGCTGAGTTTAGACTGTGTTTACGACAAGATAATGCTGACCAGAGATTAACACCACTTGGTTATGAGTGGGGTTGTGTTCTAGAAGGTCAGTATACTCGCTTTTGTCGTAAAATGAGTAGGCTTAATGAACTCAAAGAGCGCCTTTATACTCAAGGGCATTCAGAGGCTTCTACTGTATGGCAGTGGATAAAGCAACCAGACGTAACGATTGAACAATTGATGGATTTAGGTTACCGCGCCGATGATCATAAACTTTTGGCACAGTTAATGATTGAAAGTCGATATGAAGGCTATATCAAGCGCCAAGAAAAAACCATGAAGCAGGTCCAAAAAAGATCACAAACAGCCATACCAAATGATTTTGATTATACCTCTGTATCTGGTTTATCAAATGAATTAACTCAAAAGCTTCAGGCCATAAAGCCAGTGACACTAGCTCAGGCAAGTCAAATTCAGGGGATGACACCTGCAGCACTATCATTGTTAAATATTATGATCAAGAAAAGCCATCAAGAATACCAAGATAGAGTTTGATTTAAGCATTAAAAGCGCTAATATAGTTGTATTAGGAGTTTAGTTATGTCATCCATTCAAGATCAGTTTAATCATTTGCGCGCTGACTTAAACTTATTTTTTTTAGGAGAAGAGTTAAGAAAGCCACTACCAGATGGCATGCGCCATGTGATAGCAACGGTTAATTTTCCCATCACTAAAATGACATCCTGGATGGCAAAGGTACCACAGGCTTTTATTAATGCTATTTTACCGACGATGTTTCAGATTGTATTTCGATTAATTGATATTACACTGAAGGTATCTTGGAATCTTATATCTCATCTATTTTGGTTGACCATTAATTGTTTTTTTATGTTGGCTTATCCATTGATAAGGCTTCTGGGTAAATCATTTGATAAAACATGGTGGTCATTTTGTCAAGATACACTAATGATTACTATATCTTTTTTGCAAACCCCTATTGAGTATGTTTTTTCTATTCTCTCTAGTGTGGTTGGTGAGTTGGTTGATTTTTTTAATATCATCATGCCAAAATTCCATGGTTATGGATTTATCCCCACAGAGCCTCAAGCGGATAATATAGAAAGCCACAACATCGGTTATGAATTTATCCCCACAGGGCCTCAAGCGGATAATACAGAAAGCCACAACACCACAGAAGCCCGCCCTATTATTCCTGGCATTGACTTGGGGAGTGATTCACCGATGTCTAATTCATCGATGTCTAATTCATCGAAGAAAAGCCGATAACTGTATAGTTGTTGCCAGAATAGAATGCTATTTTACGATCATGGAGATTTGTAGTTTAGCATGGACAAGAGAAAAAGCTGTGATCTTTTATCGGATCAAGAGCACACTCTACCACTCATGGCTGTTGTTTCAGTCGGTACATCATCCTCAGTGGTGGCGTTCTGCCACTCGGGCGCGGAATATTCAAAGTGACCTAGCCATTATACCACCGCTATCTCAGTGTCACTATCACAAAGACGGTGGTGAGTTTTCGCGCTGGTTTCATGTGAAACCAATTTTACCAAGTTGGTTTCCTGCTGCGCCTTTTATGTGTTTTTGTCCTTTGGCCACATTTTTTCGTGGCATTGTAAAACAGGGAGTTCAGCTGGTATCACCATTTGAGCTTGGAGATGGCAATCGATCATGGTGCATCGAACACAATGGTAGTGATATTACTCATGTTACCCCCTCTAGGTCAACCGGAAAGAAACATCAGCATCAACTGTATTTTCAGTCATTAGGGGGGCTATGCTATCTTGGCGACTCGTTGTCCTCATGAGTTTAATAAGCTGGTGTTTGCCTCATGTTGATAAAACGCCAATCAATGCTACAGAGCACGTTTATCATCCTCATTTATTATCAAAAGAGTCCTGGAGGTCCATGTGGGACCAATGCCAAGTATCAAGCTTATTCGCGATTAAAACATTAAAATTTTCAGCAAAAGGTGTTGAAGTTGAGTTGCTTGATGAGATTAAGTTGAGAAAACCATGGGATCGTTTAACGTCACTATCTTGGCAATGTAATGCAAAATAAGATTAAATATACTCTTGTAATATTGAATATATGCTATTGGCTTATGATTACAGTTCAGTATTGCCAACAACCAAACTCAGGTGAGCAACAACATTTTTTTAGCCAAAAAAATATCACTAAACAGGTTCATGATTCTCAATTAATCACTGTATTGAATGAGTTTTTTTTAGATAATAACATTGTAAGTATAACGATTAAACCCAAGGAGATAGGATGGTTAAAACTGGTTTTTTCAGTTTATTACTCTTCTGTAGCTTCTGTGTAGCTAAGCCTTTGGGTAATATTAAACCCTTCTATATTTCAGATCAAGGTATTGGTATTGATGCACAGTCTATTGCTGTGCGCGACTTATGGTATCTTTTTGGTCATGTTTGCGACTTAGATGTTATCATACCTTTATCAATTAAAGGTAGGGTCTCTATCCATGCCAAGCCTCAACAATGTCAAGACTTAGAGGCGTTATTGCTCTCTCTTGGCCCATGGCATGGTGGGCATCAAGATCATAGATTAACCTTAAGCCTAATGAAGGAGCATCAGGAACATCGTGTTATTGAAATAACTCATAAAACAAGTGATCAAATAAGTAAAAAGTTAAATAAACTCATACCAGCTAAAAGCAGATTCATCATTGATGATCATCACATTATGCTGATTGGCCAAAGTAATGAGATAGATAGGTACGAGTCATTGATTCACGATTGTGATTATCATGAAAAAGTTATGAAGCTTATGATGATGATGGTGTGGATAACTGAAGAGGCTTTAGAAGAACTTGGTATTGACTGGCAACAAATGGACCATATTATTTTAAAACAATCATGGATAGAACTTCTCGGTCTTTTTCGTGATTGGTCTTCGGATGGGCGGGCCAACATTTTAAGTCATGATGAGTTGCTCATTACCTTGGGAGAAACCGGTCATATTAACCATAGTCACGAACATACATTTATAGAACAGGGAAGCCTTTTTCATCACTCTGTTGCATTACCGAACTTATTTAACTGGTCGGTTAAGCCACTATCCTACCATAATGGGTGGCTTGATACTCAGCAAAAAATTGACTTATCTTGGGTGCAGCAAGGTCAGAGTTTGCCACATCAAAATACACTAAAAGTTGATCAGCTTATCCCTATAAAACAACAGCAAGCAACGCTTCTAGCTCACCATCAGTGGGTAATGGATCATAATACAAAGTCCTGTGGTTGGTTACCTTGGTGTTTCAATAACTACAAACGGCAACATCAGTTTTTTGTTGTGTTTGGTTCGTTTTCTCTTGTTGAGTATTAACTGGAGAGAAAGCTCCTTGTTGAAGTGGTGGTGCAGAAGGGTGATATTTATATGGGCTATTACCAATTCGAACGGTAGGGATGGTCTTTTCTTCAAGTGCATATATGCTTGATTCAATTTCATATATGAATATTTTTGAAGTAGTAAGTATAGGCTGAAGGAGATCAAAGCCCATTTTGATCACTAAGTGCATAATGTCTTCTTGTTCACCTGAGTATTTTTCTAAAGGATCTGGCCAATCATTTAGTTTGCTCCATGTGAGTTCCTTGCAAGAAGAAGCGATAATTTCATCACATTTGAAAAAACCAATTACATCATATGTAGTGCGATAAAACCATTTAATGGGTGTACAACAAAAGTCAACCAGCGCTTTAGTGACATTATTAAATTGACCGAGGAGTAAGTATGCAACAGCTTGTAAACCATAAAAAGTCATCGCACAAATGGTGAACATTAGGTGAACCCCTAAACCAATTACAGCACAAACACTGTAAAGGCATTTGGTCACCAAAGTATAAATAAGACGGGTCAATCTTAATGCAATTTTAATCGTCGAAAAACAAATCAGGTTGTAGAGCATCAAATAAAGACAAGGGATGATCGCGTTGAAGATATTTCCGATAATACGTGTGGATTCAAATGGCAATAAAGAGTAAATGCAATACGTCAAGAATGTTATGGGTGTGTTTAACTGTTTGATGACGATATAGTGCGTGCGAACCTGTGCTAAATGTTTAAGTTTCTCTAGTTCTTGGGTATCGTGATAATAGTGACTAGAAGGGTCATGCATCGTAGGATTTATAAGTGACTTGTTTTCTGTTGAAAAAATTAATTGCTGCAGTTCGCCAAAAGTAATATTTTCTGTCTCGTTGCAATTTTTGATTAGTTTTTTTACTTCTTCCATTGTCGATCCTTTCAGTAAGATTCAATCTTCACAGTATCACAGATGATAAGCTTTTCAAGACTTAATTAAAAACAAATGAGATATTTTAGAGGGTCTTATCAGAGTTTTAAAGCTTTTTGGTTGATAAAAATAACTTTTTAGCTTAATATATAACAAACTAAGGAGTTTGAAAATGCATAAAAAAAGACCATTATTCTTAGAGGAAAGTAACACCAATGCCCTGATAAAGGCTTGGCACTCAACACAACCAAACCAAGCAATTTGGCCCTTGGTATTACCTAGTGTTTTAATAGGTGCTTTTTGTTATCTTTCCGTTTCATTGTTTCATTCGACACAATCAATAACCACATTTTTAATGTTTTTTTTTGTTGCTATATGGCTTTTTGCTGGGCTTGTAACCCTTTTGATCTTGTTGTTCAAACCCAAATTAGGATCACGTCGCCAACCGCTAAAAGCATATAATAAAGCCATAGCATTTTTTAGATCTCAAAACCCAGAACTTCATCTATCAGAAAGTAGTTTTACTGTATCGTATCCTGGCTACAGTAGAACAGTGCCATTGTCTAAAGAACTTCACTGGCAGTCATTTGATCAAGGACTTATGATTTTTAGTACGTTTGGTGTTATAACAAATTGTGAGCTTATTATCTGTAGTGATGATCCAGATCACACTGATATAGCAAAACTCTGTTTTGAAAAGATTGGTGCCCCTGTTCAGCGAGTTATTCGTGTACTACGTTTATGCCCTCAATTTGTTGGTGAGCCCAAAGAAAAACAGCATGTTGTACCCGTAGATAAAGACAAAGCATCTCGAGATTTGAACGCTTTAAGACAAAACACTTTTTTGGGTTTTTCTAAAATATTAAGCTCAATATTAATACTAACCATAAGTCTATTTTTAATTAAAAATATGTTGTTTATCATCAACAAGATAGTTGGCCCTTTTGTTATTTATGTTCTTCAAAAAATCCACATCCACAATACTGATGTATTCGCATCTCTGACCGTATTGTTGGTTGTTCTATTTCTCGCTATCATGGTCATGCTCTCTAAAAGGCTTAGTCAATGGTCACAAAAGAATTTAAGTTTTGCTGTTGCTAGTTTTTCCCAGGCAACCTTGATTTACTTGTGTCTAGTGTTAATCATTTATATAACAGCTTTGCCAATGCTAACACTTGCTGTTTATTTTGGCCTGTGGTCATTGGTTTTTGCTATTAAAGCCATGACGTTATTTTGTTCACGTTCATCTTATAATAATTTTATTGGTGATCATTTGACGTTTAGTTACGATGAGAATGGCTATACCAAATCATTTAAGTATCAAGGCATCGAATGTACAGAATTTAAGCCATGGGACTCTGTTCATTTCAAGATTACATCAGGAAACTCAATACAAAAACGTTATTCATCAATGAATAACGCTCTTAGTAAAACATCAAGTGTACTTTATTTTAATCATCTTGGTATTCTACTAATGGATTGGATTCCTTTAAGTCTTAAAATAGTAAAACAGCTCAAAAGTAGGAAAAATACATAATATCTAAAGTAGTTTCAGCCTGTTAAGGTCATCCATCATCATGGTTGAGGTGGTTGGTTTTAATGATATCTTTGATAAGATTCACATAAAGTTCTTTACGTTCGGAGTAGTAAAGTAATGTATTTGCTAATTGATAGCCATTGGGTAAGATTTTTTGTTTTCTCATATTAGCCCGTTGGTGCCTAAAATCATGATAGGCCCTATGCGTGTTTAAATTCTTCATATAGGCCTTTATAGAGTCCTTAGGTGAGTTGAATGTTCCGATTTGATGTGATTTACCATGATCTCTATGTTTAGGGTCCATTCCTTGACCATGAGCAACCCATTGTCCAAAAAGAGCATTCCCTTCTTGTGCGAATCGTGAGCTTCCCCAACCACTTTCAGCCGCACTTTGAGCAAGAGCTAATGATACTGGAACGATGTCTAATCGTAAGGATAATTCTTGTAATTGACAAGGGTAAATCAGATATTCATCACAACGTTTATTTAACCATATTGCATCAGCTTTTGATGGTTTATTTTGGCTGAGTATTTCTTTTAAATGGTCCCTTTTCTTGAGAATTTCCGCATTCTCAGCATGAATTAATGGCTTTAAAAAAGCGATAAATAGTCGTTTTTTTTCTGCACTGTCCTGGATGGTTTTGAGTTCCAAAGGGAGCTTTTGGGTATTAACAACATGATTCAACTCAGAGGCAGAAACATTATTTGCCATTAAGGATACATGATGGCAACAACATATTACGATCATAAGACTGCGTAAAATCATGGCTGACGTCCTTGAAAATGATCTTATCATAACGTGGTAGGCCAATGTTAACAAGAACATCTATTGTATTAATATTTTGGTCATGATAACTTGCGATAATGAGATTTACATTTAAGCATTTAATGTTTTTATTGGCTTTTGGAGCAAATCTATTTGCTTGGGGTCAGCCGGTTTTGGTCTTGTCTTATCATCGCTTTAACGAGCATCAATACCCTGAGAGTAATATCTCAGATGAGCTTTTTGAAGCACACATCAAAATGCTTCAAGATCATAACTTTGAGTTTATAAAAGCCTCTGAAATAACTGAATATATTCATAAAGATCTTGATCACCCAGTCGTTTCTATTACCATAGATGATGGTTTTAAATCTATGTATGATGTTGCCTGGCCCATCATTCAACGAAACCACATTCCCATTACAGCATTTATTGTCTCCTCATTTATTGAGGCACGTCAACCTGACTATGTCTCTTGGGATCATTTAAATGAAATGGTTAGTAGCGGTTTGGTTGAAATCGGTGGGCATACATATAGTCATCCTAATCTCGCACAACTTAGTCCTGAGAGGATCATGCAGGAACTGATCACTAACCGTCGTGTCTTAAAAGACAAGCTTGGTACTGATATTAAAGTTTTTGCATTTCCTTATGGAGGCGCATCAAAAGCATTGATGCCTATGTTAAAACAACAAGGGTTTAACATGGCATTTGGTCAACATTCAGGCTTTGTGACCACAGAGTCTTACGCTTATTATGTACCAAGATTTCCCATGAATAATGTTTATGGTTCAAATAATCGTTTTAAATCAATATTATCTTATCAACCTCTTGAGGTTGTCAATGATGCACCCTATGACCCATGGTGGGCTAATACCAAAACCATCGATATTCAATGGAAGGATGCCATTAAAGATCAAGTTACTTGTTATCAAGCAAATGGCTCTCAACCCCTGATATCGTGGCGTGATGAGTATCAGATGACAATCACACCACTAGACCTGAGCACAGGTTTCAACCGCATCAACTGCACTCACCGTGATGATTTAGGTCATTGGCACTGGTATGGAATGCAGTTCTATAAGCCCAAACGGAAAGAAAGTTAAATTAAAGGTGGGTCTTCAGTGGATAACTTATCTTTTGACATCAAGTCTGGTAAATGATTTACTGAATTTTATTGGTATTTATGAGTAGTTAAAGGAAGATTGTTTGTGATAATACGGTGGCCAATGAATCGAGCATTATTGGTAATAGGCATTGTAGGACTTTTGTTTTTTAATTTGGTTCCTAATATTGATCTCACTATAGCATCTCTTTTCTGGGGTCCAGGGTGGGGCGGGCAATCAGGTTGGTATGCATGGGTCCATGATGGTATTTATTGGTTAGCTCCTGCTCTTTTGTTGGTATTAATGATTATGCTGCTAGTCTCTATGTTTCATCCAATCAAAAACGTACGGTCAAAAGCGATAATATTCTTAATGCTTTGTATTATTTTAGGACCAGGTTTGGTTGTCAATGGTATTTTTAAAGATCACTGGGGAAGGCCTAGACCTGAGCAAATGATTCAGTTTAATGGCCAAGAAGATTATGTATATCCTTTTATGATAAGTGACGCATGTCAAAAAGATTGCTCATTTGTGTCAGGTCATTCTTCATTTGGCTTTGTATTTTTAGCATTGGCTTATGTTGTTTCTCGTTATCGATATCTTTATGTAGCAAGCGCGTTTTTACTTGGTTGGCTGGTTGGTTATGTTCGTATGGTACAAGGCGGACATTTTTTTAGTGATGTTTTCTTTGCTTGGTTGATTACTTGGTCTGTAGTTCACTGTACGTATGTTATTATGGCTAAATTAGGAAATGATGTTGCCAAAGAGTAGTTTTTTGGTTTTCGAAATATTTGTGCCAAAAAATAATATTTTCCCAAATCATTAATATCTCCTAGAGACTACGAGCTGAATAGTGTATTTTAGATATGGTTTAAGCATGGAAGAATATGAAGTTGCTAATTACAGGGGCCGCTGGCTTTATCGGCCATAGTTTGATTAAGAAGTGTGTTAAGCATGGTCATGAAGTATTAGGTATTGATAATATTAATGATTATTATGACGTTCGTTTAAAGCACGCTCGTTTGTTGGATCAGGGTTTTAATAATATAGAAGATAGAAAGATTCATGAAAGCGATATACACCACAATTTATCATTTCTTAAAATGGATTTAAATAATCGTGATCAGTGTTGCCAACTATTTAAAAACCATACTTTTGATGTGATTATTCATTTAGCAGCTCAAGCAGGTGTGCGCTACTCATTAAGTCACCCTCATGCTTATATAGATTCTAACATCGGTGGTTTTATTAATATTCTGGAAGGAGCCAGACAGCTTCACGTGAAACATTTGGTTTTTGCATCAAGCTCTTCAGTTTATGGGTTGAATCAGGCTCAGCCATTTCAAACAAGTCACCATACAGACCATCCTGTTTCACTTTATGCAGCCACCAAAAAATCAAATGAAATGATGGCACATGCTTATAGCCACCTTTACGGTATTCCAATAACAGGCCTAAGATTTTTTACCGTGTATGGGCCTTGGGGTAGGCCTGATATGGCACCTATGCTTTTCATGGATGCTATGCTTAAGCAAAAGCCGATAAAAATTTTCAATCAGGGACAAATGTATAGGGACTTTACTTATATTGATAGCATAATAGAGGGTTGTTACAAAGTTGTGAATAATGCGCCAACCCAATCAACAACTTGGTTACCTCTAGATCCAAAACCAAACCACTCCTCCGCACCATATCGTATTTTTAATATTGGAGGTCAGAGCAAGGTTAAATTAATGACATTTATTGAGAAACTTGAGGAAGTAGTTGGGCGATCTGCAATTAAGCATTATCATGAAATGCAACAAGGTGACGTGGTTTCAACAGAGGCTGATATGACGGACTTTAATGATACTTTTGGTCCACTATCTCGTGTTGATCTATCTAATGGTATACGGTCTTTGTTTGATTGGTATCAATCCTATCTTAAACAAGAAAATCAAATCTATGCTTGCTAAAATATACAAAATTAAAAGGATAATAAGTGATCAATGGTATTGGCTGGCTTTTATTCTACTGCTGGTTTATCGGTTTGCTGTTCTAAGTTTCAATGGTTGGGGCTTCCATTATGATGAAGCTCAGTATTGGGTATGGTCTAAAAACTTAGATTGGGGTTATTACTCTAAACCACCTATGATTGCATGGATGATAGCTTTTCAATCATATTTTTGGGGAAATAGTGTTTTTGCTATTAAATCAATGAGTGTTGTTGTACATGGATTAACAACTTTGGTGATTTATCAGTTGAGTAATAATTTGTTTAATCGTAATGTGGCTTGGTATAGTGCAGCACTTTTTTTGACTTCGCCCGGGATCTCCTTCTCATCTCAAGCGATTACAACAGACGTTTTTTTATTGTTATTTTGGGCTCTTGCATTATGGATGTTTGTTTTAGCTATTCAGAAAAATAAGCTACAATATTGGTGTTTATCAGGTGTTTTTTCCGGAGCTGGGCTTTTGACAAAATATACCATGATATTATTTTTTCCCAGCGTTATTTTTTTTCTCATATTAAGCCGGCATTATAGATATCTTTTGTTTAAGCCGGGTATATGGCTAGCTTCACTTCTTGCGTTGATTATTTGGTTACCTAATCTATTGTGGGTATATCAACACTCAGGAATAACATTTCAACATGTTTATGAGATTTCAAAGCTTGATAAATCTTATATTAATATTATAAGTTTATTATCTTTTTTAGTGGCTCAGTTTGCTGTTTTTGGCCCTGTAAGTTTTATATTATTAATATTATCATTAATAAAATTAAATGATAAAAATACAATGATGCCATGGCTGGGTTTATGTGTATCATTTACCCTTGTCTTTCTTGTGACAATATCAGCCCAGGCCTTGTTTTCTAGAGCATATGCGAATTGGGCAGCTCCTTCTTACATTATGGCATCAATATGGGTTGCTTTAACTATGTTTAACTTGAGACAAATAAAGTGGCTAAAAAGAGCCATTATTGTAAATATTATCCTTATGGTATTAGTGTATCATGCCTCTGTACTCATTTCTTCTCGATTTGCGAAAGACCCATTTCGCCATGTATTAGGATGGGAGACACTGGGAAATCAATTATCAATACTGCATAAAAAGTACCCTAACTATGGCTTTATAGTTGATAACCGGGAAACTATAAGCAATTTATCTTATTACATAAACCCTCATCCAGTAGATATTCACCTATTCAACCCAGATCATAAAATAAAAAATTATTTTCACCAGGTTAATACCTTGGGTGGAAGGGTTCATGATCACTTTATCTACGTAACAGAGAACCCCAAGAAGGTTGAAGAAATTGCTTCTTATTTTGCCGAATGCCAGTATTTAAAGACTATTGAAAACAAACGTAGTAATACTTTTTATCATTATTACATTTATCAGTTGATGGATTTTAGAGGTTATTTATGATTATTTTCTCACCATTACTAGTAATGCTTTTTTTGATAGGTATTATTGGTTTATCTTTTTTTTTCATATTTCCTCAAATAGACATAGAACTATCTTCTTACTTTTGGATGCCTGGATGGTACCCTAAGATTGGATGGCCTGGATTGATCTATAACGCAGTAAATTGGTTAGTACCACTTATTCTTTTCGTACTACTAGCATTATGGTTTTATACAGTATGGTCTCCTAAAAAAACGATTAAGCAAGTTAGTGTTATTTTTTTATTAGTATGTTTAATTATTGGCCCTGGTTTTTTTGTAAATGCTGTATTTAAAGACCATTGGGGTAGACCGAGACCGTCAGAAATAACCCATTTTCAAGGTAATGAATCATTTGTTTTACCATTTGTGATAAGTCAAGGGTGCCAAAAAAATTGTTCGTTTGTATGCGGGCATGCCTCAGTGGGTTTTGTATTATTAGCCTTGGCATACGTTTACCCTAGAAGACGTTATTTAATAGCTATAAGTTCTTTTTCATTAGGCTGGATGATAGGATATGTTCGAATGATGCAAGGAGGACATTTTTTCAGTGATGTATTCTTCTCATGGTTGGTCACTTGGTTTGTGATTCACTCGATTTATCTCATATTTAGGAGGTTTGGCTATGATATTGAGCAATACCAAAGATCATAGGTTTATATTTATTTTATTAAGTATTACCGCAATATTATCATTTTTTTATGTTGATAAAATATTAGCATGGTATTTTCACTCAATAGAAAGAGATAATATTGTCATATTGATTATGAGCGAAATTACTGAGTTTGGTAAGGGTATTTACGGTGCTGGCGCTACAATCATCTTGTGGCTTTATGCATATATTTACAATGACAAAAAAAGGCTTTTAGAGTCACAATATCTGGCATATGTACTTGTAACAGGTGGTATTATAGTTGCGTTTATAAAGGTATTATTTGGTCGTGCAAGGCCTGAGTTATTATTTAGTCGTAGTGAGTTTGGCATCTACTTTTTAAAGACAAAATCTGCCTATTGGTCATTTCCGTCTGGACATACATTGACCAGTATATCTTTAATGCTTTCGTTAAGTATGCTTTATCCAAGGTATCGTTATATATTTATTTCCTGTTTTGGTCTCATATCTTTAAGTCGTATTGTTCTTTGTAAACATTATTTGAGTGATGTTATCATTGGAGGGGTATTGGGAGCCTTTATTTCTTTAATTCTTTTTCAATCTTGGTACCTTAAGAGAAAGAGTTATGACTAAAATATCAAAAAAATATTTTTGGCTACTAATAATAAGTTTATTTTTTATTCCAATAGGGTTATTTCCCTTGTTTGATTTGGATGAAGGTGCTTTTGCTGAGGCAACTAGAGAAATGTTATCAAGTGGTGATTGGCTGACCCCGTATCTACATGGTACGTTAAGGTCAGATAAACCTATTCTTATCTATTGGTTACAAATATTATCTACTAAAATTTTTGGATTTAATGAATTTGGGCTTCGTTTCCCTTCAGCATGTTTAGGTTTAGTATGGCTATATACTATTTATTCATTTGTTAATTATAGGTTTAATAAAAAAATTGCTATGAACTCAGTTATGTTTTCACTGAGTTCACTATTGTTTATGATTATTACTAAAGCTGCAACAGCAGATGCTACATTTAATATGTTTTTATGTCTCAGTTTATTGAGTATGTGGCATCACTTTGAAACAAGAGATCAGGCATCTTTATTACTGTGTTATGGATCTTTGGGTTTGGGCATTCTAACTAAAGGTCCTGTTGCTGTTCTCATTCCATTATTGGTGAGTTTTATATATTTTATATACCATAGACACTACCTTTTTTGGTTAAAATCAATTACCTCTATTAAAGGCTGGCTTGTGATGCTGGTAATTGCGTTACCTTGGTATATCTATCAATATATATCACATGGCTGGGCGTTTCTTAATGGTTTTATAATGCATCATAATATAGATAGATTTAATCAATCATTTGAGGGTCATTCGGGTGGAGTTGGTTATTACATCGTTGTTTTAATTTTATGTAGTATTCCATTAACTCGTTTAGTTTTGTTACCATTTCAAGTTTCAAAAATAAGATCCAGTAAACCATTGGAACATTATTTATGGACTTGGTTCATGGTTGTATTGATTTTGTTTACTTTTGCACAGACGAAGTTACCTCATTACCTACTTTATGGATTAACACCTATTTTTATACTTTCAGCTATTCATTTAAAATCAGTTAACCGTTGGTGGATTACAGCGCCTTTATTATTCATACTTCTTTTATTTTTGATTATATTATTGCCTGGTAACCTATTTCATATTCAAGATATAGATATTTTAATTAAAAATATTACAATATGGCATGTTTTAATTTTACTTTGTTTAATTGCAAGTTCGTTATTGAGTTTATTTTATATTGAGAGAATGAGCTATTTTCTCTGGTCTCAAGTGGTTACCATGATGGGTTTTATCTATTTGTTAGTGATTCCTATTTTTTCAACTTTTGAACAATTGCCTATCAAGCATGCAGCTCATTTTGCAAAAGACAATGACTTAAATGTATTTGGTTATCGTATGACTGGTCACCCATCATTTTCAGTCTATCGAGAATTACCACTGAAACAAGCTACAATAATTCCAGGTCAAATTATACTTACTAAAGACAAAAATTTGGCTGATTTTAACATTTACAATGTACTTTTTAGAGAAAATCATATAGTCTTGATTCAACTTGGAGAGGTAAAGTGATGAAGTTGTCAGTTGTAATACCATTGTATCAAGAGGAAGATAATGTACTCAAGTTAATTGATCAAGTTCGTGAGGCATTAACTCATCAAATAGATTATGAATTAATTTTAGTAGATGATGGGTCTACTGATGCAACAGTACCTCGAGCTAAATCTGTTCTTAAAGATCATGAAAAAATCATTGAGCTTAGTCGGAACTATGGTCAGTCAGCAGCAATGAGCGCGGGTATTGAGCACGCAGCGGGTGATTTTATTGTCACCTTAGATGGTGACCTTCAAAATGACCCTAATGATATTATGATGATGTTATCGATCATGAAAGAGCGGAATTGTGATGTTGTTGCAGGTTGGCGAAAAAATCGAAAAGATGGTGTATTTTTAAGGAAGATACCGAGTAAAATAGCTAATTATTTAATTAGAAGAATGACAGGTGTTTATCTGAATGATTATGGATGTACGTTAAAAGTATTTAAGAGTAGTGTGGCTAAAAGTTTACAATTATATGGTGAGCTACATCGGTTTATTCCTGTTTTAGCACATTTTAATGGTGCTAAAATTGAAGAAGTTGTTGTCAACCATCGTGAGCGCATTCATGGGTTATCAAAGTACGGAATTGGTAGAACGTTTAAAGTTATTAGTGATTTAATGTTAATGCTATTTTTAAAACGCTATGCCAATCAACCAATGCATTTATTTGGGACATTAGGTGTTTTTCTATTCTTAATTGGTGGTGGTATTGAAACCTATTTGCTAGCCTTAAAATGTTTTGGTTATTCAATTGGTGCAAGACCATTATTTTCAGCTGGTATATTGTGTATTATTGCTGGTATTCAGTTTGTGTCTATGGGGTTTGTTTCAGAGTTGGTTATGAGAACATATTATGAATCTCAAAACAAAAAAACGTATCGTATTAAACATGAATCTGAAAGCAGAGCAGCCTCAGAAGAACATGAAAAAACAGTTGCTTAAATATTTAAAACTAGTAATAACATGTTTGGCTATTGTTATCATTATTTATAATGTTGATTGGCATTCTTTTTTAAGAATTTCTCAGCAAATGGAAGGTGTATATCTTCTAGTTGCTTGGGTTCTTTACCATTTATCACGATGTTTTGCCGCATTTAGGTTTGGTATTTATGCTGCAGAGAAAGGTTATTCACTCAAGTTTTTCGAGAACTTAAAGATAAATTATATAGGCATGTTCTATAATATTTTTCTTCCAGGCGGTGTTGGTGGTGATGGCTATAAAATGCTGATTTTAAAAAAACGTTTTAATGCACCAATAAAAACTTTTTTGTCGATTATTTTAATGGATCGACTTAATGGTTTGTATGCAGCTTTATGCCTTTGTTTAGTCTTTTTACATCTTTCAATGTTTGTTGATTTCATACCGCTTTGGCTTCAATCTTGGTGGATTGACCTAGTGCTGATTAGTATTAGTATGATTGTATTTAAATATTTACATCATTGGCTATTACCAGTCCATCTTCAATCATTAGTTCAATTGTTATTCTGCTCTTTACTGGCACAATTAATCCAGGTTGCTGCTGTTTGGGTATTATTGTCAGGATTGGGCCATTATGAAGGTTGGTACACTTATAGCTTTGTTTTTCTTCTATCTTCAATGGTAAGTTTGCTGCCTATAAGCATTGGCGGGTTTGGGACACGAGAGGTTACTTTTTTAACGCTAATGCCACTAATTGGTGAGTCAGTAACGCATGGTGTTATCATCGCGATGATGTTTTATTGGATTCAAGTTTCGGCAAATCTTGTGGGTGGAATATTTAAACAATCTTTGAGTTCTGAAGAGTCATCTGTCAACGATCTAGAGGCTTTAAAGCACAAAGCATAATATGATTAATATTGATTACTCTCTTCATAGGGTTGCTTATTTTTTCTTACCCATGATTTAACGGTTTTTTGTTGTGCTCTTGATAGCGTTAATGTGTTACTTGGGGCGTCACTCACAATAACACTCCCTGCACCAATAGTAGCATGTGCGCCAATATTAACAGGTGCAATTAAAGAGGTTTGTGAGCCAATAAAAGCATGATCATGAATAGTGGTTTGGTGTTTTTGTACACCATCATAGTTACATGTAATGGTGCCAGCACCAATATTAACTGAGTTACCTATTGTTGCATCACCTAAATAACTGAGGTGGCTGGCTTTGGCATGGTTACCTAAACGTGTATTTTTGACTTCAACAAAATTACCAATTTTAGCATGCTCACCAATTGATGTATTAGGCCTACAATGAGCAAAAGGACCAACGGTAGCATGATCCTTAATCGTGGTTTTGGTGATAATTGAGTGAGCTTTTATGTGTACATGGTTACCTAAAGAAACATCTTCGAGAACGACACCAGTTTCAATAGTACAATGCTGTCCAATAGTTACCTGGCCTTTAATGATAACATTAGGTTCTATAACGGTATCTGGTTGGCAATTTAATGTGCCATGAATATCGATTCGGTTAGGGTCAAGAATATGGATACCTTGTGATAAATAATGTTCAGCTAATGAGCGTTGATATTGTCGTTCTAGGTCAATTAGCTGGTTGCGAGTATTAACACCGCTAATCCACATAACCTGGTCACATACTAGGGCTTGTGTGGTACCACAAAGCTCAGCTAAATCTGTTAAATACCACTCATTTTGAGCATTATTACTTTGTATTTTAGGTAAGAGCGTTTGAAGAATCGTTGTTTGGATGCACATAATACCAGTGAAAATTTCCTGGATACTTTTTTGTTGCTCTGTTGCATCTTTTTCCTCAACAATACGAATAACTTGGCCTGTATCATTACGGATGATACGACCAAATCCAAAAGGATTTTGGTGTTGATGCGTTAATAAGATGCATGTTTGACAGTCCTTGACCATTTGGGTAAGTAATTGTGCTGGTGTCAATGGAACATCGCCATAAAGAATTAAAACACGGTCGCCTGAAACAAAAGGTAGTCCCGATAATACAGCATCTGCTGTACCGTTTTGTTCATTTTGCCTAGCCCATTGTATGGTTTTAGTGCTCTGAATGCTGTTTTTGAGAGCATTCAAATGACTTTCTTGGTGAACAACGATAAGGTCTTTAGGGCCAAGAGCAATAGCCTGATCAATAACATGCTGTAATAATGGCTTTCCAGCTAAAGTCATTAACACTTTAGGGGTTGCGCTTTTCATGCGAGTACCATTACCAGCGGCAAGAATAATGATTGATAGTTGGCTCATTTGCGTTTAAGTCGTTTAATAAAGTTAAGTTGTGCCATGGACTGATTCAGTTCAAGCATGGCCTCAGTATAGGTTTTTTGGTTTTGTTTTTTTATGTTCTCTCGAGCTAACCGAACGGCATTCTCTAAAGCTTGTTCTGATGATGCTAGGTCATAATCATCTGCTCGATTAACGGTATCAGCAAGGATGCAGATTTGATTGGGTTGAACCTCTAAAATACCACCAGATATATAGAAAGCCTCTTCATGACCATTAGCGAGTGCTAATGTAACAGTGCCAGGTCTAATGGTTGTTATTAGAGGTACATGTTTGGGTAAAATACTTAATCCCCCCCAACATCCATTGATTTGACATTGTGTTACTTCGCCTGAAAACATTGCTCTTTCAGGGCTTACAATATTGCATTTTAAGGTCTTAGTCATGTCACTCATGCGGTATCTTTAACTATTTTTTTGGCCTTTTCTTTGGCTTCATTGATATCACCCACCATATAGAAAGCAGCTTCAGGAAGATCATCATACTGACCGTTTAGAATGCCCTCACAGCCATCTAGCGTTTGCTCAATTGAAACGTATTTACCGCTGTTACCTGTAAAGACTTCGGCAACAAAAAATGGCTGAGAAAAGAAGCGCTGTAATTTACGCGCTCTAGCTACTGTAAGTTTATCTTCTTCAGAAAGTTCATCCATACCAAGGATTGCAATGATATCTTGAAGGTCTTTGTATTTTTGTAGGATACGTTGTACATTTCTTGCAATCTCATAGTGTCGTTGACCGACGATATGAGGATCTAGTTGTTGGCTGGTTGAGTCTAAAGGGTCAACAGCAGGATAAATACCTAATTCAGCAATTTGTCTTGATAAGACAACAGAGGCATCTAAGTGAGTAAAGGTTGTTGCAGGTGATGGATCTGTGAGATCATCAGCTGGGACATAAACCGCTTGAACAGATGTAATAGAGCCTGTTTTGGTTGATGCAATTCGTTCTTGTAATTGCCCCATTTCTTCAGCCAGAGTAGGCTGGTAACCTACTGCTGATGGCATCCTACCCAGTAGAGCTGATACTTCAACACCAGCCAATGAGTAGCGGTAGATATTATCAATAAACATTAAAACATCCTTACCTTGATCTCGAAATGCTTCAGCATTAGCTAAGGCAGAAAGGGCAATATTAAGACGGTTTCCAGGGGGCTCATTCATTTGACCGAAAAACATACTTACTTGTTTCAGCACGTTTGAGTCTTCCATTTCATGATAAAAGTCGTTACCTTCTCGAGTTCTTTCCCCAACACCAGCAAATACAGAATATCCATTATGCTCCGCAGCAATATTACGAATGAGCTCCATAATGAATACAGTCTTTCCTACACCAGCACCACCAAATAGGCCAACTTTACCACCCCTAGAAAAAGGGCATAGAAGGTCAATAACTTTAATACCAGTAATTAAAATTTCTTGGCGGGGGTTGAGTTCTTCAAAGGATGGCGGGGCTTGATGAATATCGCGTCGTTCTTCTGTTTCAATAGGTCCACAGTCATCAATAGGCTCACCTAAAACATTCATAATACGCCCGAGTGTTTTCTCACCTGTCGGCACGTTAATACCACGACCAGTGGCTGTAACGAGCATTTGTCTTCGTAAACCCTCAGATAAACCCATAGCAATACAGCGTACTTTGCGGTCTCCTAAGTGTTGCTGAACTTCCAAAGTTAATTGAGTATCATTAACTAATAATGCTTCATGTATTTGTGGTAATGAATCTTCAAATTGTACATCGATGACAGCACCAATGACCTGTGTAATGTGACCTTGTGACATAATTCCCCCTTTAATATTCAGATCCATTGATGATTTCTGAAATTTCCTGTGTAATTTTGGCTTGACGAATTTGGTTATAATCCAAATTTAATTGCTCAATCATATCACCAGCATTGTCTTTAGCTTGTTGCATAGCTGTCATTCGAGCAGCTTGCTCACCAGCAACACTTTCAACAACAGCTTGGTAAAGTTGAGACTCAAGATAACGCTTAAGTACTTGTGATAATAATGTCAATTCCTCTTCTTCGTAAAGATAATCCCAATGTTGTTGGTTGGGAGACTTTAGTTCCTCAATTTCATGATCAATGGGTATCATTTGTTGTAGTTCAGGTGTCTGACTAATAACGTTATTAAAACGATTGAAGGCTAAATGAACTTTTTGATATAGACCATCATTAAGACCATCGAAGATGGTTTTCATTGTGCCAATAAGATCAGCAATATTAAGTGCTTTAGTAGCAGGCGTATCAATGGTTGTTAATACATTAAAGCCACAACTATCTTGTAAAGGTATGAAAAAGTCTGCAGCTTTTTTTCCTATAATACATAGTGATACTTGATGATTCTTGGTTTTTTGACGCAGTGTTGTTAAAAGTGTTTTAAATAAGTTATTGTTGAAGCCGCCACACAAACCTCTATTGCTACTAACAACAATGAAAACTTCGTGCTTAACTTCCTCACTGGTACACTTTTTTAAATAAGGGTGTGATAAAGCTGTTTCACCCAAATGACTAACAATATGCTGGATAACTTGAGCATACGAACGACTTTTTTCGGCATTTTCTTGTGCTTTTTTTAATTTGGAAGCTGCTACCATTTGCATTGCATTGGTGATTTTTTGAATGCTTTTGGTGCTTGCAATGCCTTTTTTTAGTTGCTGTAATGTTGCCATTAGTCACTCACAAATTGATGCTTGAATGATTGTAGAATATCTTCCATTGTTGAGAGATGCTCTGGTGAAATGGTGGCATCTCGCTTGAAAGATTCCAACCAGGTCTGATGATGGGCTTTGATAAATGCATGGAGCTCATGTTCAAACTTTAAAACTGATTTAGGTGAGATGTCATCTAAATAGCCATTTTCAGCAGCATAAAAGCTAATGACCATTAATTCACTGGAAATAGGGGCATATTGCGCTTGTTTCATTAGTTCAGTTAGTCGTTGTCCACGTGCAAGAGTTTGTTGTGTTGAGCTATCAAGATCTGATCCAAATTGGGCGAATGCAGCCAGCTCACGATATTGTGCTAGATTCAGTTTTATGTTCCCTGATATTTTTTTAACATGCTTTGGTTGAGCTGCACCACCCACACGGGATACTGACAAACCAACATTCATCGCCGGGCGTTGCCCTGAATTAAATAAATCAGTCTCCAAGAAGATTTGACCATCCGTAATTGATATTACATTGGTTGGAACAAAAGCAGAAACATCACCTGCTTGTGTTTCAATAATCGGTAAAGCCGTCAAGGAGCCTGTTTTTCCAATGACAGAACCGTTGGTTTGCTTTTGAACATAAGCTTCATTAACTCGAGCTGATCGCTCAAGTAATCGAGAGTGAAGGTAGAAAATATCACCAGGAAATGCCTCACGACCAGGTGGCCGTCTTAAGAGCAATGATAGTTGACGATAAGCTACGGCATGCTTTGAGAGGTCATCATACACGATGAGTGCATCTTCACCTCGGTCACGATAGTATTCACCCATGGCACAACCAGCAAAAGGTGCAATAAACTGTTTGGTTGCACTCTCAGCTGCTGTTGCCATCACAATGGTTGTGTATGCCATGGCACCTTTGGCTTTAAGTTGCTCAACTACTTTCATAACGGTCGATGATTTTTGACCAACAGCAACATAAATACAGTGAATACCTTGATCTTTCTGGTTGATAATGGTGTCTATTGCTATGGCTGTTTTGCCTGTTTGACGGTCACCAATAATGAGTTCTCTTTGACCTTTTCCAATGGGGGTCATTGCATCAATAGATTTAATACCAGTTTTTAAAGGCTCATCGACCGATTGTCGTGTAATCACACCAGGTGCTTGATGTTCTACCAAACCAAAATGTTGTGCATTGATAGGCCCTTGGCCATCAACAGGCTGTCCTAATGCGTCAACTACACGGCCAGCTAACTCAGGTCCAATGGGAACTTCCAATACCTTGTGTGTGCAGCTGACTAAATGCCCTTCTTCAACGTGACTGCTATCACCGAGCAATGAGACACCAACACAATCTTCTTCAAGGTTCATTGCTAGCCCCATGAGTCCTTCACCAAAAGATACCATTTCACCACTCATGACACCACTAAGGCCGTATACATATGCTACACCATCTGAAATGGACGATACATAACCAACATTGGTAACACTTTTATCAAATTCAGTATTGTTCATTTTTTCGTGTATTAAACGAGTTATTTCATCAGCGTTAAGTGTATTGTGTGACATATTTGCTCCTATATATTCATTAAGGATGACTTTAATTGTTTCCATCCACTGGCAAGTGATAAATCTAATATGTTGTCATCAAATTGAACCGATATTCCAGATAAAAGTTGAGTGTTAATGGTTTGATCAATGTTAATTGTCCAGCCTGGACGGTACATTTTTAAATAATTCAGTACTGATTCAGTTTGAGCATCGCTTAGTGGGTATGCCGCTGATAAAGTGACTTTGAGTTCTTTTCTATCTTTTCGGATTTCATTTTGATACTCACGTTGAAGCTCATCAATCATGTTAAAACGTTTGTGCTTAATAAACATAGCAAGCCAACCATTAAATTCTGAATATAACGGGTTGATACCACAAATAAGCGATTGTATTTTACTGATGCGATTGCTTATTGAATAACCTGGAGTTTGAATCAGGTGAGATACATCAGGATGTTGTGCCAGTCTAACCAAATCGGATAAATAGTGCATTGTTAATGTCAAGCATTCCTGTTCTTTGCTGTAATGAAATAAAGCTTGGACATAGGGGCGAATAAGTGCAACTCCCATATTATGCATCATCCTTTTCAAGATCTTGAATAATACTATCATGAAGCACATTATGATGAGGCTTTAAGAGTTTTTTCGCCTGTGCAAGTGCTAATGTATTGATATCATTCATTAGCGTACGTTTGGCTTGATCATACTGTTGTTGAATGTTCTCTTCAGATTGGTTGATAAGCTGTTGAGCCGATTCTTGAGCGCTTTGTGTGATGCTTTTGGCAACTTGTTTTGCTTCGTCTGCAGCTAAGGCAACAATATTATTTTTTTGTTGCTTAGCTTCAGCTAAAATTCGACTAGCTTCTTTTTCAGCATGCAGCACATCAGCACGAGCTTTTTCAGCATTTGCAAGCGCTTTCTCAATACTTTCTTGACGAGCATCCAGGGCCTTTTCGATGGGTGGCCAAACATATTTCATCGTAAGCCAAACGAAGCCCATAAAGATGAGCATCTCACCGAATAAGGTCACTGTAATGTTCATCGATTAACCCCTTAAAACAAGTTCTTGATTGCTGTAAGGTGTGATGTACGCAACACTCTTTTTTACTTCAGCAACCATTGGGTTCGCAAATAAAAGATATAAAGCAATACCAACACCGATAATGGGGATAGCATCTAAAAGACCGGTAACAATAAACATTCTCATCTGTAACATGCCAGCTAGTTCTGGCTGTCTAGCGGCACCTTCAAGCAGTCGGCCACCCAATATACCAAAGCCGATGGCTGTGCCTAAAGCTGCAAGCCCGATCATAATCGCTGCCGCAATGGCAGTTTGCCCCTGTAAGTTACCAATAACATTAACAATTTCTGTTGACATAGCTACTTCCTCCTAGTGTTGTTCCATTTTAGCCATACTTAAGTAAACAATGGTTAGTATCATAAAAATAAACGCCTGCAAAGTAATAACAAATAAATGAAAACCTAACCATACACCGCCCAACAACCATTGCATGTAAAATGGTGTTAAAGCGATAAGAATGAAAATGAGCTCTCCAGCATATAAATTACCAAATAATCGCAGTGCTAATGATAAGGGTTTCGCTAATTCTTCAACTACTTTAAAGAGGAAATTGACAGGAAATAAGTACCATGGAAAGGGGTGAGCAAAAGATTCACTGATTAAAGTTTTTAGTGATTTATGTTTAACATTATAAATAATGATTAGTAAGAATACACCAATTGACAGGCCAAAAGTAAGATTTAAATCAGCAGTAGGAACGGCCCTAAAATAAGGAACACCAGCTGATTTGAATAATTCTGGAAGTAAATCTACGGGAATCAAATCCATAAAGTTCATTAAAAAGACCCATGCAAAGATAGTAAGCGCAAGAGCGCTAACAAAGCGATCACGACACTTGAAGTTATCAACTACTTGCTTTTGAACAAAGGTAAAAACCATTTCAATAGCATTTTGTAGGCGTCCAGGCTTTCCTTCGGTCACACGCCTTGCAACCCAACGAAAAATAAAAAAGAAAACCAATCCTAATGTCAAAGAAACAAGTAGTGTATCGATATGTAGGGTCCAAAATCCTTCAGTTTTTACATTCCACGCACCCTGTTTTAGATCATAATTCCAATGATGCAAATGGTGTTGAATGTATTCAGTACTGGTGAGTTGATCGCCTGCCATCGGGTTAGTTCCTTAAAGAGTATAGCCAACAAAGATTATAAATAATTAGGCCACTAGTGCAACCAATGATGTAGTCAAACCAATGACTGTTGTTTTGACATAATAAAACGGGCATTAAGGCATAAAGGCAATAATTGATACATTTTGCCATTAATATCTTGTTCCAGGATCGCTTGATATAGCCGGATCGCTGTTCAGAAAAGCAGAAATAAGCACAGATGTATTGGTTTAAGAGAACAGTTGCACAGCCAGTTAAAAACAAGGGGCTCAAATGAAGATAAACATGTGCAATGGTAGCAACTGCTAATAAGCATAGTGATGCAACTACAAAATGTTGCTGGGGAGCGAATCTTGGCAGTGATAAGATCGAAAACATAAATCTAGGGTATATGAAGAATAAAATATTTGCAAGAATTGATACCATTGGTTATTGACTTTTCTCGATAAATTACGTCAAAATAGTGCGAAATTGTCCAATGGTTATGTGCTACATAATACTGTTAGTGATAGGAGGTTTAGCTTGCCAAAAGAATTGCCGTATACTGTGGCTGCATTATATGAGTTTAAAGCTATTGATCAACCAGAAAGAATTAAATTAGTCTTAAAAGAATTTCTAGATAAACACCATGTTGTTGGTACGCTTTTGCTTGCAGAAGAAGGAATTAACGGTACAGTTGCCGGTTCTGACCATGCAATCAATTTGCTGTATCAATTATTAACGCAACAGCTAGGTTTTAATCCTTCATGGAAAACTTCTTTTGCTCAACAACAGCCATTTTTACGAAGCAAGGTAAAGTTGAAGAAGGAAATTGTGACCATGGGCCAACCCAGTGCTCAGCCTCAATGTCGAGTAGGTACTTATGTTAACCCGCAAGACTGGAATGACTTATTAAATGATCCAGAAGTGTTGATTATCGATACACGTAATGATTATGAATATGATGTGGGTACATTTCGTGGTGCAATTAATCCTAATACTGAAACTTTCCGAGCATTCCCTGATTATGTGCACCATAATCTTGATGCTAAAAAACATAAGAAAGTTGCCATGTTTTGCACTGGTGGGATTCGTTGTGAAAAAGCTTCTTCATGGATGTTGGCTGAAGGCTTTGAGGAGGTATATCATCTTAAAGGTGGTATTCTGAAATATTTGGAAGAAGTAGAAGAGCAAGACAGTTTGTGGGAAGGAGAGTGTTTTGTATTTGATGAGCGCGTGACCGTGACACATGGCCTGAAATTAGGTCGATACCGACAGTGCTTTGCTTGTCGATATCCATTAACACCTGAAGAGATGACATCTCCCCATTATGAGCATGGTGTAAGTTGTCACAGGTGCATTAACACAACAACTAAAGAGCAAAAAGGACGCTTTGAAGAGCGTCAGAAACAAATGAGTTTAGCTAAGCAACGTGGCGAAAGTCACTTAGGTGGTTAGCTAATATTGACACCAAGTTTTGTCAAAGAGTGAACGGTTGTTAATTAGGTGATGCAGGGGTGAGCCAATCACAACAGTATGTTGCTAATTCATGAATACCACCCATATTGAGTGATGAGCATAGTAAAAAATGATGTTCAGGATATTGTTTTTTACATGAAAAAAGTGTTTTATTTTGTTGGTTTTTACTTAATTTATCTGATTTATTAAGGATGAGAATGCTAGGTATTTGATGTTCTTCGGTCCAGGCAATCATCGCTTGATCTGATGGCTTTAGTGGGTGCCTAATATCCATGATGATGACAATGCCCTGAAGAGAGGCTCGGTGGACTAAGTAGCTGGTAATTAGTTCATCCCATGCTTGGCGCATTTGTAAGCTGGTTTTTGCAAAACCATAGCCTGGTAGATCAATAAGTCTTTGGTTTTCACTAACTGTAAAGACATTAATGGCTTGAGTTCGACCTGGGGTTTTACTGGTTCTGGCTATTTTATGACCACAAAGGGCATTGAGCGTGCTTGATTTTCCAGCATTGGATCGACCTACAAAAGCAATCTCAGCTCCAGTATCCTCAGGTAAAAAGCGAGTTTTTGGAGCTGATAGAGTAAAGGTTGCTTGTCTTAAAAAGGTATTAGACATCAATGGCATTAGCTCCATGGATTTTGGGTGTCAGTTCTCCCGATTGGTAGCGCTGCCACATGGCTTCCGTTGATAATGGTTTAATGCGTGATGCATGGCCACTGGTTCCAAAGGCATCAAATCGTGCAACACAAATATCATGCATCGCTTTTATCGCTTCTTTATTATAGCCACGAGGATCAAATTGATCAGGGTTTTTGCTCAAGTAACGTCTGACTGCACCGGTTGCAGCTAAGCGGAGATCAGTGTCAATATTGATTTTCCGAACACCATGCTTAATACCTTCCTGTATTTCGGCAACAGGGACACCGTAGGTTTCAGGAATATTACCACCGTGTTCATTGATGATTGCCAGCCATTCTTGTGGGACTGAAGATGAGCCATGCATGACAAGGTGGGTCTGAGGGATTCGCTGATGGATGGCTTTGATTCGCTCAATTGCAAGGATATCACCGGTTGGTGGTCGGCTAAATTTATATGCACCATGACTTGTGCCAATGGCAATTGCCAATGCATCAACATGTGTTTGGCTTACAAATTGTGCTGCTTCCTCAGGATCTGTTAGCATCTGGTCCATGCTGAGTTCGCCCTCTGCACCAGAGCCGTCTTCATCACCTGCTCTATTGGTTTCAAGTGAGCCTAAGCAACCTAACTCACCTTCTACAGAAACACCACATGAGTGAGCCATATCAACAGTTTGTCGAGTCACTTGAGTATTATAAGCAAAGTCTGCGGGTGTTTTCATGTCTTCATGAAGGGAGCCATCCATCATAACGGAAGTAAAACCAAGTTGTATAGAGCGTTGGCAAACAGCAGGGGATGCACCGTGATCTTGGTGTAAGCAGATTGGGATATGAGGCCACTCTTCGGAAGCAGCTTTGGCCAGAGCTTGAATAAATTGAGGGCCAGCATACTTTCTAGCGCCTGCAGATGCTTGAATAATAACAGGGCTGTGTGTTTTATCTGCTGCAGTCATGATGGCGCGTATTTGTTCTAAATTATTGACATTAAATGCAGGCACTCCAAATTGATGTTCGGCAGCATAATCGAGAAGTTGTCTTAATGTAATAAGTGGCATACAGTTTCCTTGATGTGTTATGCAAATGATTGGCCGCATCCACAGGTGGTTTTTTGTGGATTTTTAATCACAAACTCTTCTCCAGTGGCACTAATTCTAAAGTCTAATGTTGCTTGGTTAAGGTATTTATGGCTGATTCGATCAATCAAAACGCATATGGTGGTTTCGGGGTCTTGGCTTAAAGAGCGACTAATGATGATGTCATCAGGTTTGCTTCCTTCTGCCAATTTAAAGTTGTATTTAAAGCCGTGGCAGCCACCGCCTGTAATGTAGATTTGAAGGGCAAGGGGCGTAGGGTGATCAACAACCAGCTCATGTATCTTCTCAGCAGCATTTTCAGTAAATGAAAAGTTTGTTGGGTGAGTTGATTGACAGGATTGTTTAATCGCTTCATTGGGCGATGTATTTTGATTGTGAGTCACAAAAATTACCACGAGTTTATTATCATTGAAACTAGCATAATGCTTAGATTTTGTAAAGTAATTGCAGTGTGGTGAGCATTCTGGCAGTATAGTACTGGAGATACTATGCTTTATTTGTACATAAAATCATTACATATCATAGCGCTAATTTGCTGGTATGCTGGCCTTTTTTACTTACCTCGGTTATTTGTATATCATGCTAGTACCACTGATGATATTAGCCATAAGCGCTTTTCATTAATGGCCTACCGGTTATATTATTTTATCATGATGCCATCCATGATCTTCACAGTGCTCTCTGGGTTTTGGCTAGCATCAATCCTAGGTGTATGGGCACAAACCTGGTTTCAGCTTAAACTAAGTTTGGTTATTCTCTTGCTTATCTTCCATTTTTCATGTGGCTTTTTTCAGAGTAAACTTGCGAGTGGAACGAGTCATTATTCAGAGAGGTTTTTTAGATTTTTTAATGAAATACCTACATTAATCTTGTTAATAGTTATCCCATTAGTTGTTGTTAAGCCATTCTAAGTAAGGCTATTTAATGCCTTCATCAAAACTTCATTACCATCGGGGTCGGCATCACCCATGTGTAAGCTATGCATTCTGTAGCTGTTAATGTTGTTAAGCAAATCGCTTTTGACTGCTTTAGATTGATAGTTAGGTATGTCGGGGTAGGACTTCTTGGGGTCATTGTAAATCTCTATAAAGATAGTATTGACCGGGTGTGATAGTGAGTTTCTGGGGGCTGCATCGTCATTAAAGTTAAGACTTCGGATGGCTATGGTGCAAAAGTTTAGAGGGAAGAGTGCTATTTGTATTGCGCCAAAAGCGATTCGGTTAATGCTTTCAAGTAATGTGAGTGCAATATCTAGAACCAGTTGAAGACTAGTAGGTATCAGCATAAATATAAAAATGAGACAATCTTTTATCAGTAGTGCGTAAGTTAATGGTTTTAAAAAGTCGCTAGGCTTTCTATCTCTAATAAGATAGTGATTCATGAGGTGTAAATACCGTTGAAAGGACTGAATGACATGGCGAATGATTAAAATGAAGGACCCTGCACTTCCAAGAGCTAGGTTGCTGAAACCTCTTTGGTACTGTGTTCTATCAAGTTTCTCCTGAGTTGAAGTCATTTTCTGAAAAATGTTCAAGCCATGAGATAGTTTATAGGGTAGGAATAAAAGGTTGTAGGCTAATCCAGCAAGATAGTAATGACTCGATTTATTGTCATTTTGCTGAAGTATGTAACTAAGCGGTTTTACATCATCTTTATGAAATAAATCAGCCATTGAAGGGTACTGTGTAAGTAGATGATGAATCGCAGATGACATTATAATCCTTTGTTAGCTCTCATTTACAGTATCACTAACAAAGGATTAATGTCAAAGTCAATTATGCTTGTTTCTTCAGCTGAGGGCCTGCTTTTTTATAAGCTTCAGCTTGGCTGAATTGTTCAAAATTACTTTGGAATTGTTGAATGAGTGTTTGAACGTTTTGTTGATATGCTTCTAAATTATCCCAGCTAATTCTTGGGTCTAATAAATCAGTGTTGATATTCGGAAGAGCCGTTGGTATCGCTACATTAAAACCAGGTAATTTCTGTTTTTCTGCAGCAGCTACATCGCCTTCATTGATGGCTTTAACAATGGCTCGCGTGAAGTTAATATCATAACGGCTTCCTTGACCATAGGGTCCACTATGCCAGCCAGTATTAACAAGGTAGACTTTGGCACCAGTTTGCTCCATGCGTTGCAGTAATAATTGTGCATATGTCAGTGGGGAACGGGGGAAGAAAGGTGCACCAAAACAAGTACTGAAAGTAGGCTTAATACCTGTTTGACCAACTTCAGTACTACCCACAAGAGCTGTATAGCCACTCAAGAAGTAATATGCGGCTTGCTCCTCATTGAGTTGGGCAACAGGTGGTAAAACACCGTATAAATCACAACATAAAAAGATAATGTGTTTAGGATGCTGTGCTTGGGCAGACAATACACGCTGATCAATATGAGTAAGTGGGTAAGCGACGCGAGTATTTTGTGTTAAAGATGTATCACTAAAGTTAGGTTTTTGCTGATCATCTAAAACAACATTTTCCATAACGGCACCTTGGCGAATAGCCTGCATAATGATGGGCTCTTTCTCTGCAGAAAGATCAATACACTTTGCGTAACAGCCGCCTTCAAAGTTAAAAATACCATCGGCACTCCAGCCATGCTCATCATCACCAATTAATAAGCTATTAGGATCTGAAGATAGTGTCGTCTTTCCGGTGCCGGATAAGCCAAAATATAATGATACAGTATCATTCATATCTTTAGTTGCAGAACAATGCATAGGGAAAATATCTTTTTGAGGTAGCATGTAGTTGAGCACAGAAAACATAGCTTTTTTCATCTCACCAGCGTAACGGATACCAGCAACCAATACACGTTTGTTGGTAAAATCAATAAAAACGCCGCCATCACTATTGCTGCCATCTTCTTCTGGGTTTAACTTAAGGTTAGGGCAGTTGATAAGCGTCCAAGTAGCAAGTTCATTAACAGGCCATTCTTTAGTTGGGTTAAACATGTTATGTGCAAATAATTGATGCCATGCCATTTCGGTGTATACATCTACGGAAAGGCTATTTTTTAAATCATGACCAACGTAGTATTGACCATGAAAATGATTGCACTGATCCAGTAGCGATAAAGCTTTTTGCCATATTGTATTAAATTGATCACTTGAGAAAGGTTGATTGATTTTACCCCAGTCAACAGTATCTTGTGTCAGTTCATCCTGTATAATGAAGCGATCTTTAGGAGATCGACCAGTTCGGTTACCCGTAGTGACGGTTAAAACGTGTTGGTAATCATTGACACCTTCATTGTTTTCTAGTGCATGTTGTTGTAATGATTCAGGTGTTAGATTTGAATAAACCTTGTGGCAGGTGGATGACGGGTGCATGTGCTTCCTCTAATTAACTGAGCTCATCATAGAGGAACATTGTTGTTTAATCAAGTTTAAATAAGCGATTTAACGCTTTATTTGAAGAGGAATTGCATTTTTAGGGTGGTGATGGTCTGGCCACAAACCAATAAGAAAACCGCCTTTTCCTGAACCAGTTGGTTTTAGGGCTAGGCATCCTTGTTGAGATAGAGAATTCATTGCCTGATCTAAGCAGTCAGTGATTAAACCCCAGTCTCTAAAGCATTCTTGAGCTTGTTGAATACTTCTTACCCAATCGTGGTGATGAGGGTTTTGGATAACCTCAAGAAGTTGCTCGGTTGTTGTGCCCATTTTTTGGTCAATTAAAGCAGCCTTCTCAGGAAAGTTTTTGTGCAATTGAGATACATTTTTGATGCAGCTTGATGTTATTCCTACTTGTTCTGTTGGGTGCAGCCATAAATTAGGCAGATTATAGTGGTTAATGGGTTTACCTTGGCCATTTTGGTAATGTAAGACTTGATTTGAATAAACACCATGAACATCAATACCACTGGATGTAAGATGAATAATGTTTTCAATAAAAGTAGCTGTCTTTAAAATCTCAGGCTGTTTAATATGACCAAGTTTTTGAAGCAGGCGAGCAATATTAACGGCTAGACTGGCTGAAAAACCCAAGCCCTGTCCAATAGGTATGGTATTTATTATAGTGATAGCGCCATAGATTTTAATATTGAGTTTTTGAATGACTTTATGGATAAGGCCAAGAACAAAACTATCCAAGCCATCATGTGTTTGGCAGTCACAAGTTAATTCATTAGTATTGGGCTCAAATAATAAAGTACATTGAAAGTGGTGTAATGGAAATACAATTGCAGGAAAGCCGCGAATAACGGCATGTTCACCACTGAGAATCCATTTTGCTGGGGTTGACAATGAAAGCATGACTTATCCTCATGTGTCATGGCTTCAATGTCAAGGCCTTGCCTTACAAAAATGTATTTGTTACTTTGCCGCTAGGAGCACTGATGCATCAAGAGCAAAGACAAGGTAATGTTTGGTTTAAAACACAAATGATATGGTATCAATATCAAAAGTTTTTATATCAAATAAATCAAGATTTATTCAGACAATTAAATCACTGTGAATGGGTGAGGCAATACCATCAGTTTGAGGAAAATAAGCCTTGGAAAAGATCTTGGATTATTGCATTAATGCATAGAGTAAGTCGTGAAATAAAGCTGAGAAAAAAACAATTAGGGCTGTATAATATTGATGCAGATAGTGTTTTATCATCAATGAATGAACGGCTGTTAACTCGAATATTATCTACTTCTTTTCATGATGTCATCCTGCCACCAAAGGTTGGTTCAATCGATCAGGCAGGTGATTTCATAAAGCAGTTCGAGTGGTCTTTTCATATGGGTCGGATTTCCATGATTATGTGCTTCCTATTATCTATGGATGAAAGAGGTCATTTACGATCTTTTCATTATTTATTAAAAATGCATCAGCCTGTTTGTCATTTACTATCAAACGATTTATCCTTGAAGTTTGGTCACTCACCCATCGTGAATCTACTAGATTCTTGGCTTATTTATGGTTTAATGTTTCGGTTTAATGATCTTAAAAAGGCTGTAAGTTGGTATTATGGAACGCATCAAGCATTAAGTGATTTAGATGTGTTTAGCTTAATATCATCAGATGGGTATGACATATTGAGTCCTATTTCTTGGGATGAGTATCAAGTTTTGGCTTTTTCTGACGTTGGTGAGAAAAACAATGGTGATTTAGTTTTAGAGGTTTATCCAGAAAGGCATTATAGACGCCTGGGTTTTTTCTTCAGAGATCGACAAAACACACCGGGGCTATTATCTTTTAGTCAAGGTTCTTTGTGGAGTTATCATGGCGGGATAAGCTACACAAAAATACAAGATAATTGTTTTGGTAGAATGAGTTTATTCCAGCGCAATGTATTATTACAAGAACAAGTGGTTGATGAAAGCAGGGATGATCTTATTGGTTGTCAGATCATATGATCATGTTTCACGTGAATCATGTTATATGACTTAAGATTACTGTATGCCAAACCATCATGTTAATATGTTTAAATTAATATTAATGCTAAGAAAGCTGTGAGCTATGTGTATGGCGTGCTTGTTTTGTTCGAGATAATGAAGCTTCCAGGGTTTGGGTGCTATAAGTTTATTGGAGGAAAGTGGTACAGATAAGGGGAGTTGTTTGAATGACCGATACCCTCCAAGCCCCGTTGCTTTTGCTAGTGCCTCCTTGGCCGTCCAAAATTGAAGGGCTTGAGGAAGGTTATTGTGTTGTTTAAGCCAATGGATTTCATCAGGATGGAACATGCGATTGATGACAGCTGTTGAAATGTTACGATCCAAGTGCTCAATATCTAAGCCAATTTCTTTGTTTCTGGCCCATGCCATGGCTACCATATTGCGTGAGTGGCTTAAACTAAAGTGCCACTGATCAGTGTTATACGATGGATCAAGATAGGGTTTACCTAAAGATGTTTTTAGGATAATCGAGTCGTCTCTTTGGATTTGATGTTGTAGTACTTCAAGCTTAAAATGTTGTACTTTCTGACGCCAATCGCAATGTGAAGAGGCGTTAATATTTTGATACCATAAAGTGACATCATTCATAACAAAGTAAAGCCTTTAAGTGCATCTAGACATTTTTTTTCGGTGGTTTCACACTGAAAAAAAAGATGAATATTGGGCCCAGCATCTAAGGTAACAATTGGACCTGTTCCATGAAGATGCCAAAATTGTTGGCATATTTTCAGGGCTTGTTCAGTGGCCTCTTCAATGTATTGAAAAGGTGGTGTTGCCGTTTTAAATAAATCATGCATATCTTGAAATTCATCCCAACATATTAAAAACAATTGTTCCCAATGGTTGTGTTCCAATGCTGTGATGAGTTGATTGAGTCGATCTTTAGCTCGTTGCGCTCTGTTTAAAAATAATGGGCTAGTTGTTACCCGCTGATGTGCTTCAGAGGAAGAGACCTTCTTTTTAGATGCATTAATTACGATGACTTTATGACGCCATTGAATGGGGCTGTTAATAGCGCTAACATTTGTGTTATCCCATAGTGCCAATGGTGATAGAAAACTTCGGCATGATGAGCCTGAGCCCATGCGGCTATAAGATGATTGTTCTTCAAGCGGCATTTGAGGTTGAGTGGCTAAGAAAAAGGCGTGTGTTAGTGCTGCAAAGCTTGAGGCTGAACTAGCAAGTCCACACGTGTCAGGAAAATGATTATGGGATGATATGCTAAAGCATTGATTGCAATTAGTGGTTTTTTTTAACCATTTAAGATGATTAAGGAACCTATTTTTTGCTGGTTCTGACCAATCTTGTGTGTCCCAATGATCAGAGTGTGCTGTTGTTAAAGTCACTGTTGATGTAAAGCGAGGAACAGTGATGGATAATGAGGGATTAGTGGGGATCTGACCTGGTTGTTTACCCATGTATTTAATAAGTGCAATATTTGCAGGCATGGTGGCAGTCCAACTAGACATGATGTAATCCTTGACTTTGGTGAACGCCATGAGCGATGTCAGGCGTATGGGCGATTCTAGTAAATAGTTTATCTAAATGTGCATGAACTAATGGTGTTGACTCTGTTGCATAAAGCACTAAAAAGGTATCCATACCTAGGGCACCACATCCTTTGAAAGCAAGAATATCCTCGTGTTCAGAAAGGATGTTAAAGATGGGGGCTAAAGATGGGTGATAGCAGTTTTCTTTGATCATGGCTTGATGGTAGTTGATAATGCTATTGATGAAGAGCTGATTATTCTGCTGATTGAGAGCATCAATACCATCGTTAACAATAGCATTCATGTGTTTGGCACTAGATTCAGGAAGGGGCTTTAAAACATCATGTGTGTTACTGCTTAGACCTGTACGATAAACAGACCAAGACAGTTGTTTGAATGGCCATGGTTGAGCTGTCGCTTTTGGAGTATTCATGACAGTTAGCCCACCATGAAGTTGGCATAATATATCAGCCCCACTGGGAGAAGTGGTTTGAGATTGGTGGTATTGTTGATAGATTGACCAAATTTTTTCGGAATCTATGGGTTGCTTTTGAATGAGTTGTTGGTAATACAGTATCATAGCAAAAACAGCACTTGAGGCACCTAAGCCACCTTGTTGTTGATGAGGATCGTACCAGTTCCAACCTGTTAATTTGAGGTCAGAGGAGAGTTGTTGAATGGGGCCTTCTAATGGGCAAGGTTTTTCACTGTCATCAAAGTGAAGCGTAAAGTAGGGAGTTGTAGCCATTACTATGGCTTGACCATGTTTTAAAACGGCATATTCACCAAGAAAAAAAGTTTTACTGGGGGCTCTTAATTGCATGATTGATGTTGATCAATAAGGTTTGCGATAATGCTGTGATTCATTTGCTTGTGTTGAGCTAAATAATCCAGTGCTAAAGATTTAATGTAGGAAGCGTGCTCTTGAGATAGGTTAAAATCTTGTAGGATATTATCAATATGTAGGCGCATATGACCAGGGGTGATGCCTTCAGTAACAAGTGCTTTTAAAGCGGCTAAGTTTTGAAGTAGGCCTAAAGCAGCAGCTCTTTCGGCAAGTTCAGTTGCACGTTTGATATTCATAATTTTGAGTGCCAACTGTGCTCCTGGATGTTGCCTGGTGATGCCGCCTACGATACCCAATGGTATGGGCACGCTAAGGCGCCCTTTTAGTTGATTGCCATTATAGGACCACTCTGTAAGACCTTGATAACGACCATGTCGAGCAGCATAACTATGAATGGCTGCTGAAGTAGCACGCCAATCATTACCAGTAGCAATCATGATGGGTTCGATGGCATTCATAATACCTTTATTATGTGTTGCAGCACGGGAAATATCTTGTTTGGCAACTTGGTTTAAGAATACAATGCGCTCAGCTAAAATAGGGTCATCAATGTCTAAAGTTAATTGAGCATGTGAGCAGGTTGTTGTATGGTTGCTGAGGATGCATGTTAATACAGTATGATCAAATTGACTTTCAAAGAGTTGCTTTAATGCTTCACAAATTTGGTTGGTACGATTTGCACCCATTGCATCCAGTGTATTAACATGAACATGAAGCTGAAAAAAATCCTCGAAAGAATGTATGGTAATGTTTTGCACTCCGCCACCACGTTGATGCCAAGAGTGAGCAACAGTTGTATTGAGTGCTTGAACCCATGAAGGGATGTTCTCTTCTATAGATTTGGATTCTTGAGCGGTCAGTCGGCCAGGCACAATCACTTGTCCTATCTGCAATATATTATCACTTTCAGTTGACAGTTTGCCGTCTTCTCTGACCCATTTCGTTGTTTTATTTAATGCTGCAATAATAGAGGTTTCTTCAACAGCAAGAACGGCATGGCATTGTGCATCATTTATGGGGATATTATTCACAATACCTAAAGGTAAAGAGTGGGCGCCAATGCAATTTTCTATCCAGTCATCTGCTAGTGATAAGCACTCTGCTGGCGCGCTATTCAGCAAATACTCAGCAGCATTAGCTGTTAAAAGACCACTGTTAACTAAGTAAGCGATTCGATCAGATTGGGACAATTTATATAATGCTTTCATAACTATCTCGTAGACCCATTATACTGATGTGGTACTAAGTTGCAAATGTCTTTATTTTATAAAGGTAATAACGAACTAAGATACAAATAAATGACAATAAATCATCTTTAATCAATTAAGTGTTAGGCTTCAAGCGCGAGACATGGTTTCATAAAAACGATATTATTCTTGTGCTTAATTGTTATGTTGATAATCAGCTGAGTTTTCATTGTAGTGCAGTTTAATTTCATTCATAAAGGTTAAGAAAGAGAGCATTACACAAAGTTCAAAACCAACACGTCCATCTAGGAATCCAAGTTTTATAATATAAAATTTAATAAATACAAATAAAGGTTTAATGATTGTTAGTGGAAATATTATTTTCTTTTTATTGAGTGCATTCTGTTGTGCTTTTAATGATGAATAGTGATTCATTTTTTTTATGAATTGAGTTCTGCTGTGAATACTAAAGTGATTCATTTTGGTCTTTAATTGTCCAATTGATGAATTATCTTGAGTAGGTTCAATTCCTTCATGTATTATTTTATCGTTAACCGAGGCATAACCTTTTCGAAATAATCGTAACTTCTTGTTATCTCGCCAAACAAACCTAACAGGTATGCCACAATAGAAGTTTTTTAGGGGTATAAAGAATAAATCGTTAGGTTGGTTAGATGATAATATGTCTTGAATTTCCTCTTTAAGTTCAGGGGTTACTTCTTCATCGGCATCAATTGAAAGCACCCAATCTGATGTGATATATGATAATGCTTTCTGTTTCTGGGGGCCAAAGCCTAGCCAAGGTTGATGAAATATTTTCACTTGAGGATATTGCTTTGCAATATTAAGTGTTTCATCAGTACTACCTGAATCAACAATAACAATTTCATCAGCCCAGCATACTGCATCTAAACATCGTTTGATATTGAGAGCTTCATTTTGAGTAATGATCATAACACCGAGCGTCGTCATTGAAATCCTCCAAAAATAGAATCACAATGTTATCAAATGATGAACTATATTTGCAATAAGTAAGTCTTTTAGTTAACCTTAGTCGTATGAATGATATGCCTTTCAATGACCCCAATATTTATGCACCGCTCATTTTAGTAGATGCGATGGATCAGCCTATTGGACAAGCAACTAAGTTAGAAGTTCATCAACAAGGGCTTCGCCATAGGGCTTTTTCTGTTTTTGTGGTGAGACAGACGCAAAATGGTTTTGAGTGTTTAATGCAACGAAGGCACCCAGAAAAGTATCATTCTGGAGGCTTATGGGCCAATACTGCTTGTGGGCATCCTGAGCCAAATGAAGAATTATTAGATGCGGCTGAAAATAGATTGCATTATGAAATGGGTGTAAGGGCACATTTAAAACATATTGGCGTTTTTGAGTATTGTAGTCGTGTTGGTTCATTTTTAGAGCATGAAGTGGATCACGTGTTTTTAGCCATTGATGATGTTGAGATGGACCCACATCCAGATGAAGTTGTTGAGACAATGTGGATGCCATTATCACAACTCATATTAGACTTGGCTGAGCAGCCTGAAGCATTTGTGCCCTGGTTATTGCCCGCATTGAGTTTGCTGACCAACGCACTCATTCAGGATGAACATGCTATTTGATCACAGTGTTTTTGCTGGAAAGCGATTCATCATTACAGGTGGTGGTTCAGGACTAGGGCAAAGCCTTGCAATCTTTTTGATCAATCACGGAGCTAATGTTGTTTTATTGGGTCGTTCCATTGCACGTTTAAACGATATGAAAACACAATTTGGTGATGCTGTTGAGGTTCATCCGTGCAATATTAAAGATTATCAGCAGGTTAATCATGTAATACAAGCTTGTTGCAAAAATCCTGTGGATGGATTAATCAACAATGCTGCCGCAAATTTTCCGTTACCTACAGAACAGTTGTCTCAAAATGCGTTTCACGCCATTTTTGATACCGTTGCACAGGGCACATTTTATATGACACAAGCGATGGGAAAGCATTGGCTTAAACATAAAAAAAAGGGTGTCATTGTTTCTTTGTCAACAACATATGCAAGTGGTGCAGGTCCGTTTGTGGTTCCATCAGCTATGGGCAAAGCTGCAGTTGAGGCCATGACTCGCTCTTTAGCTGTGGAGTGGGGAAATCGAGATATTCGACTTTTAGCTGTATCACCTGGGCTGATTCATACCGATGGAGCCTGGAAACATTTATTTGCTGCAGTAGCCGATGAGCAAGCTATGGACACTTATATTCCTAGTGGGCAGGCGGGTACGCAAGATGCATTGAATCAACTTATAGGTCTAATGCTATCTGATGGTTGTCCTTATTTAACTGGAACAGTTGTTCCTCTAGATGGTGCTTTTGCCCTCACCAGTGGTGCAGGCCCTTTTTATCACTGGTTTAAATCATTAACGCCTGAGCAATGGGATAAAGTGAAAAGACTGGGCAAGCAAGCTGATAATGAACATGATTGATTATCAAAATTGTAAAACACCTGAAGATCTTTGGCTTATGGTCAGTCAATATATTGCAGATCATTATCTTAAGTGGAAGGACCCATATCATACGTTAAGTATCGCCTATGAGGATTCTAAGAAGTTGATTAATATGGCTACTGTTGTGCTACGCCATTTTGATCCAATAAAAAAAACACTAACTTTTCATACCGATAGTCGCAGTATGAAAATGCAAGCAAAGTTAATGAATGCCATGCATTACTATCCAGGCTTGCCCATTCAAGTTCGTTATCAAGGAAGTGTTGTTTTTAATCACATGGATAAAACTGCATTAGATAAATGGGATCAATTAACGCCATCTCAGCAGCATTGTTATCAGATTGAACATGCACCTGCAACTGAAATCACAAGCCCCCCTCATTTCAAAGCTAATGGTAAAGCATTTTTTTCTATGGTGACTTTAAAACTTACATTTATCGATATTTTATACTTACATCATCAGGGGCATATTCGATCTAGGTTGACTTGTCAAGATGGCGTATGGAATGGAGTATGGTTATCTCCTTAGATGATTTACCGCTAAGTTAGATGTGTTGTGGTTAAATCAATAGGCTCTGTTGACTGATTGAATTAAAAGACTTGATTTACCAAATTATATTATGCAATTATTATGCTAATGGATTATCTCTGGGTGAAAGCATGACTAGAATCATTATTTTGTTACTATTTTGTTCTTCACAGGTTTTTTCACAAGAGTATTGTAAACATGAAGATATTACAAAAGATGATGGAACTTACCTTAAAGCAATACCTGCTAGATGTACTTCGTTAGATTTGTCTCCAACGCTACCTGCCCCACTATATGCACTTTCTTCTGAACAGAAAAAGAGGCTATTGTTAGGAGATGATGGAGCGAAAAAGATAGCAAATATGCTTCATGATAACAATTCTATTAAATTTTTGAGTTTACATAAAAACTTAATTGGATTAAAGGGCGCTAAAGCCTTAGCAAACGTTTTGAAGAATCATAATAAAACTCTTAAAGCGTTAGACCTTTCAAATAATACTATAAAATCTGATGGTGCTTTAGAGATAGTAAAATCTGTAATGCATAAAGATGATTTTGAGTTGGACCTTAGTCTTAATGGAATAGACGATAATCTAATAAAAGGAATGGATAAGCTCGTGGAGCAAGATCCGAATAAGACATTTAACTTTGAAACAATTTTGCTTTTAAATAATTTTATTAAAGATGAAGGTGCCAGATATTTAGCAAAAATTCTAGATAACCATAAGCATCTCAAAAAGTTAAATCTTGAAGGTAATGACATTAAGGATAGTGGCGCTATAGCTTTGGCAGAAGCTTTGATGAACCATGAGACACTTGAATGGTTTGGAGTTGCTCATAATAAAATTGGAAAAAAGGGTCTTAAAGAGCTGAATCAATCTAATGAACATAATAAGAAATTAGAAATTAAAAACAATCAATATTAATGTTAAATAAAGACTAAGAATAGTCGATTGTTGTTTGGCGATATCATAGGCTAGTTGATTAATCAGTTGAATATATTCTTGTATGACTTTTAACCTAACAGATTATTCGTGTTATTTGCTTTTAAATGGCTTATTGGGTTATAGCAGCAAGGTGTGTTTAATGATAAGATTTCATTTAAATCAGTCTCATTTTGAATTAGAAAGCTTTTGTTTATACAATGACACTATAAGGATATGCGTATTTTAATATTGATGATTAATTTCATTAAAAACCAGCCAAGAAACAATTAATAAACTATAATATCAATGAGATAGATAAAAGGGAGTCTAAAGATGCTAAAAAGAATAGGATTCATATTGATGCTAGCAAGTGGTATGACAATTGGTGCAAGTGAGTGCACATTTGATGATATTGATAAAGACGGATGGTGGTTCTGGACAAATTGGGAGATACCAAAGCATTGTCAATTGCTGAATCTTAGTAAGAATAGACTTGGAGCTGAAGGAGCACAATTGTTAGCTACGGCATTAAAAGAGAATGACACACTGCTTTGGCTAAATCTTTATACTAGTTACATAGGAGATGAAGGCGCAAAAGCGTTGGCAACAGCCTTGAAAGAGAATAAGAATATAAAACTGACTAGTCTTATTCTTAATGAGAATGACATAGGATATGAAGGAGCAAGAGAGTTAGCAGCAGCTTTGTTGATAAATGAGACCCTGACTGAGCTTGATCTAGGTAGAAATGAAATAGGAGGTGAGGGAGCAAAAGAGTTGGCGACTGCCTTGAAAGAGAATAAGAAAATAAAACTGACTGAGCTTAATCTTTTTAGAAATGGAATAGGATATGAAGGAGCAAAAGCGTTGGCAGCAGCCATGTTAGTGAATGACACATTAACTAGTCTTAATCTCCAGAATAATGGAATAGGATTTGAAGGAGCAAAAGCGTTGGCAACAGTTATGAAAGGGAATGACACACTGACTGAGCTTTATCTTCAAAGTAATAATAAAAAAGAAGCAGTTCTTAATGAGGTGATGGACGCATTATGGTTGAATCAGCAAAGTCATGAATGATCTATTTTATACCTTGGGTTAAAAATAATAAGCTTAGAGTAATTCCCTTATGGTTTTTAAAGGCATTGCGTATCATGAGCATAAATAAATCATGACAAGTATTCAAAAATGTACTATATCAAGTAGGTTAAGAAGGAGTGAATGATGATAAAAAAGTTAGGTATGTTACTCATGCTGGTCAGTAGCTTGATGCTTAGTGCAGAAGAAAAGTTGAGTTATTGGAGTTGCAGCACTAATAACTGCGAGATGTATTATCAATGCCCCGCTACAATCGTTGGTGTAAATGCACATCAAAGATACTATGACCCCTCCCCCTGTCTTAAAAAAGAAGAACATTGGCAAATGACACTTGAAAATGCCAAGAAAAAGGCAGATGACTTAAAGAAGGAGAACGTGGTTTGGTTTAGTTTAAAAGGATGCCTCTACTACTGTAAAAATCTGGGCACCCCAATTGCGAAGAAATTGGCAGAAGTATTAAAGGAAAATGGCATGCTGACTCATCTTGATCTTACTTCTCATAACATAGGAGATGATGGAGCGATTGCATTGGCAGAAGCGTTGAAGGAGAACAGCACACTGACTGAGCTTGTTCTTCAATACAGTAACATAGAAGATAAAGGAGCGATGGCATTGGCAGAAGCGTTGAAGGAGAAAAATAGGACACTGACTCATCTTGATCTTTTGAATAATAACATAGGAGATAAAGGAGCGATGGCATTGGCAGAAGCGTCGAAGAAAAATGATACACTGAAAGTTATTAACCTGAAATATAATTTAAAGATAAACAAAGATAAATTTAAAGACTATCCAAAACTCCAATTGTCTGAAAATGAAAAAAATAATGAAAATGAAGAAAATAATCAAAATGATTATTGGAATAATGAAGATGATTATTGGCAATAGCCTTGAAAGAGAATAAGAATATAAAACTGACTTGGCTTGATCTTAGTGGGAATGAAATAGGATATTTAGGCGCTAAAGAGCTAGCAGCAGCATTGAATAAAAATGAGACGCTGACTTCGCTTTATCTTAGTGATAATGAAATAGGAGATGAGGGCGCGAAAGAGTTGGCAACAGCTATGAAAGAGAATAATATACTGACTATTGACTATGATTAATTACAGACTATGTCCCTATCAAAAAACTTCATTGGAGAAAATTGCCGAGTGTGGGTGTTAGTTAAAATATAGTAAAAAAAAGCTTTTGTAAATACAATGACACTATAATGCCATGCGTATTTTAATATTGATGATTAATTTCATTAAAAACCAGCCAAAAAACAATTAATGAATTATAATATCAATGAGATAGATAAAAGGGAGTCTAAAGATGATTAAAAGAGTAGGATTGGTATTAATGCTGATAAGCAGTGTAATGATTAGTGCAAGAGATTGCATCTCTAAGGACATCACCATAGATGTTAATGAATGGTCGATATCAGTGGATTGTACCCGTCTTAATCTTTTTGAATTTCATATAGATGATAACAAGGCCGAAAAGATAGCAACAGCACTGGAGAAAAATGAGATACTGACTGAGCTTGGTCTTATAGGGAATAAAATAGGAGATAAGGGAGCAAAAGCATTGGCAGAAGTGTTGATGGAGAATGAGACACTGACTTTGCTTGATCTTCGTAGGAATAAAATAGAAGATTTAGGCGCTAAAGAGTTAGCAGCAGCATTGAATAATAAAAATAAGAAACTGACTGATCTTTATCTTAGTAGGAATAGTATAGGAGATTTAGGCGCTAAAGAGTTAGCAGTAGCATTGAATAATAATAAGACACTGATTTCGCTTGATCTTGGTCATAATAACATAGGAGATGTGGGCGCTAAAGAGCTAGCAGCAGCATTTAAGGATGACAAGACTCTAGAATATTTAAATTTAAAAGGAAATAAATATAATGATGAAACAAGGAAATTTTTGATAAAAACTCAGCCGGAAAATAAGACTCTAGATATCTAGCAGCAGCATTGAAAGGTAATAAGACCGTAGAGAATTTAAATTTCAGTGACAATGACTTCAGAGATAAAATAAGGAAATTTATGCAAAATAATAAGCCCAAGCAGCTAACTAATTACTTTGATGATTAATTAGAGACTATGACCTTATCAAAAAAGCTTTATTAGAGAAAATTGCCGAGTTTGGGTATAAGTTAAAATATAATAAGAATAAAAAGCTTTTGTTTATACGATGACACTATAAGGACATGCGTATTTTAATATTGATGATTAATTTCATTAAAAACCAGCCAAAAAACAATTAATGAACTATAATATCAATGAGATAGATAAAAGGGAGTCTAAAGATGATTAAAAGAATAGGATTGGCATTAATGCTGATAAGCAGTGTGATGATAAGTGCAAAAGATTGCGATTATAACGACATCAATTATAAGTCTGATTGTCATGAATGGTCGATACCAAAGGATTGTACCAGTCTTAATCTCTGGGATAATGACATAGGAGATGAAGAGGCCAAAAAGTTGGCAACAGCTATGAAAGAGAATAAGAATATAAAACTGACTGAGCTTTATCTTAGTTCTAATGAAATAGGATATAAAGGAGCGAAAGAGTTGGCAACAGCTATGAAAGAGAATAAGAATATAAAACTGACTAAGCTTTATCTTACTAATAATAATATAGGAGATGAGGGCGCTAAAGAGTTGGCAGCAACGTTATTGGTGGATGAGACACTGACTGAGCTTTATCTTAGTTCTAATGAAATAGGATATAAAGGAGCGAAAGAGTTGGCAACAGCTATGAAAGAGAATAAGAATATAAAACTGACTAAGCTTTATCTTAGTGGGAATAACATAGGAGATGAGGGAGCTAAAGAGTTGGCAGCAACGTTATTGGTGGATGAGACACTTACTACTCTTGGGCTCTATGGTAATGACATAGGATATAAAGGAGCGAAAGAGTTGGCAACAGCTATGAAAGAGAATAAGAATATAAAACTGACTTCGCTTTATCTTTATGAGGATTTTATAGGAGATGAGGGCGCTAAAGAGTTAGCAGCAGCATTGAATAAAAATAAGACACTGACTTCGCTTAATCTTAGTTGGAATAGAATAGGAGTTGAGGGCGCTAAAGAGCTGGCAGCAGCATTGAATAAAAATGAGACACTGACTTCGCTTGATCCTAGTGGGAATAAAATAGGAGATTTAGGTGCTAAAGAGCTAGCAGCAGCATTGAATAAAAATAAGACACTGACTGAGCTTTATCTTAGAGTTAATAAAATAGGAGATTTAGGCGCTAAAGAGCTAGCAGCAGCCCTGAGAGAGAATAAGAATATAAAACTGACTTCGCTTAATCTTCGTGGGAATGTAATAGGAGATAAGGGCGCTAAAGAGCTAGCAGCAGCATTGAATAAAAATGAGACATTGACTTCACTCAATTTATTTGCGAATAAAATAGGATATTTAGGAGCTAAAGAGCTAGCAGCAGCATTGAATAAAAATAAGACACTAACTTCGCTTGATCTTGGTTATAATAACATAGGAGATAAAGGCGTTAAAGAGCTAGCAGCAGCATTATTAAAGAATAAGACACTGACTATTTTATTTGATGATTAATTTCATTAAAAACCAGCCAAAAAACAATTAATAAACTATAATGTCAATGAGATATATAAAAGGGAGTCTAAAGATGATTAAAAGAGTAGGATTGGCATTAATGCTGATAAGCAGTGTGATGATAAGTGCAAAAGATTGCAAGTATGAGGACATCAATAATAAGTCTGATGTTCATGAATGGTCGATACCAAAGGATTGTATCAGTCTTGATCTTAGTGAATCAGATATAGATGATGAAGATGCCAAAAAGTTGGCAACAGCTATGAAAGAGAATAAGAATATAAAACTGACTAATCTTATTCTTGCTAACAATAACATAGGATATAAAGGCGTTAAAGAGCTAGCAGCAGTATTGAATAAAAATAAGACACTGACTCAGCTTGATCTTACTAATAATAATATAGGAGATAAAGGCGTTAAAGAGCTAGCAGCAGCATTGAATAAAAATAAGACACTGACTTCACTCAATTTATTTTATTCGCAAATAAGAGATGAGGGCGCTAAAGAGCTAGCAGCAGCATTGAATAAAAATAAGACACTGACTTGGCTCAATTTTCGCGCGAATGAAATAGGATATTTAGGCGCTAAAGAGCTAGCAG
>JBMHDW010000002.1:0-213778 GCA_049889175.1 Candidatus Comchoanobacterales bacterium
AAAGAGCTAGCAGCAGCATTGAATAAAAATAAGACACTGACTTGTCTCAATTTTCGTTAGAATGAAATAGGATATTTAGGCGCTAAAGAGCTAGCAGCAGCATTGAATAAAAATGAGACACTGACTTTTCTTGATCTTGATGAGAATTATATAGGAGATGAGGGTGCTAAAGAGCTAGCAGCAGCATTGAATAAAAATAAGACACTGACTTGGCTCAATTTTCGCGCGAATGAAATAGGATATTTAGGCGCTAAAGAGCTAGCAGCAGCATTGAATAAAAATGAGACACTGACTATTCTTGATCTTAGAGGGAATAAAATAGAAGATGGGGGCGCTAAAGAGCTAGCAGCAGCATTGAATAAAAATAAGAAACTGACTGATCTTTATCTTAGTTGGAATAGTATTGGAGATTTAGGCGCTAAAGAGCTAGCAGCAGCATTGAATAAAAATAAGACACTGACTTCGCTTAATCTTCGTGGGAATGTAATAGGAGATAAGGGCGCTAAAGAGCTAGCAGCAGCATTGAATAAAAATAAGACACTGACTGAGCTTTATCTTAGTTGGAATAATATAGGAGATAAAGGTGTTAAAGAGCTAGCAGCAGTATTGAATAAAAATAAGACACTGAGACTTTACTTTTATGATGAAGAATAAAAATCTTTTGTAAATACAATGACACTATAAGGACATGCGTATTTTAATATTGATGATTAATTTCATTAAAAACCAGCCAAAAAACAATTAATAAACTATAATATCAATGAGATAGATAAAAGGGAGTCTAAAGATGATTAAAAGAATAGGATTGGCATTAATGCTGATAAGCAGTGTGATGATTAGTGCAAAAGATTGCAGGATTGATGATGTGAGTCAAGATTGGTCTTGGAAGTATTTTAGTAAAATCATCTCGATACCAAGTGACTGTAAATCTCTTGATTTAAGTTATTCTGGTATAGGGTCCGAAGTTAACAAAGAATTTTTGAAGCTTCTGGAAAAAAATCCAAAATTTATAAGAATTTTGCCAGCTCAGTTGGCAGCAGCATTGAATAAAAATAAGACACTAACTTCTCTTGATCTTAGCAATAATTCGATGGTAGATGACGATGTTAAAAAATTAGCTGAAGCATTGAATAAAAATAAGGCATTAACTAAAATTAATCTTAGTGGGAATAATATCGGTAATACAGGTGTCAAGTATTTAAAAGAATCATTAGCGGTAAATAATACGCTTGAAGATATTAATCTTGGACAAAACAGCATTGATATCAGTAGCATTGCAGAATTGTGTAATGGTTCAATGCTTAAAGTTCTAAGGCTTCCCTTTAGCGAATTAAAAAATGAAGGTGTTCGCCAGTTAGCAGATGCGCTTAGTGGAAATAAGACCCTGATTGAGCTTGATCTTGTTGCAAATAACATAACTTATGACGGCGTGAAGGCATTAGCTGAAAGGCTACCAAACATGGAGCAATTAACTTCAGTTATTCTTGATATTAATGAAGTTAGCGCTAAGGGAGCAATGGAACTGATTCAGTTAAATAAACTTACCAAGCTTAGTGTACGTAATGCCTCTATAGGCTTAGATGGAATGCAGGATTTAGCAAAGGTGTTAAATGAAGATGAGACACTGTTGGATCTTAAGCTAGGTGTCAATTCTATGGGCGTTGAAGCAGCAACGATATTGGTAGATGCCTTAAAAGATAATAAAGTACTTAAAAAACTTTATTTAGATGCTAATAAATTAGGAGAAGAATGGGCAAAAATGTTAGCTGAAAGATTCAATCAACCTAATCAGTGGCAGTTAGATGAGTTAATATTGGCTAACAATAATATTAAAAAAGGCGCAGTAGCGTTGGCAAATGCTCTAGAAGATAATACAACATTAAATACCCTTGGTTTAACCGGTAATGCAATACAAGATGATGGGGCAAAAGCGTTAGCAGAGTTACTAAAGAGCAATTATACACTATCCCAACTTGTACTTAATAATAATGAAATAAGCGATACAGGAGTAGGCTATTTAGCTAATGCTCTAACGAGTAATAAAGGCTTAAAGATATTGTCTTTAGTTTGGAATAATAAAATAAGTAGCAATGGTATAGAGAAGTTGGCAGTTGCTTTACAGCATAATGATTCACTAGAGGAGTTGAATCTATTTTTTGCACCTGATGGAGGTAAAAAGCCAGGAAGTGAATTTTTCGATACACTGCCTAGAGTAATCAATAAAAAATTAAAGATTAAATGATATTATTAACATTAATAGCTAATATTTAGGCTATTTTTTCTTTAAATGGGAGTTTGAGACTAGCTAAAAAATGATTAGCATATCTTAATACTGGTGAGATAATCAAAATAGTAGCTTTAGTTTAAGCAGTACTTCGATGAGCTCAAAAGATTTAGATAAGTGATTGTAGAACTCTTAATCTTCATGAATAATATATTAGAGATGATGGAGAAGAAGAGATAACATTAGCTATAAGGTTGATAATATTTCTGGTTATCTAATTTTACTAAACAGACAGAAGTTGGTTGTTCGGATTTTATTCAATAAAAAGTATTGATTAAATTAGAATAATATATGGTTTTTAGTTTTATACCTTAAGCAATTTGACCAGTCAACTGAAAGTATTTATGCATTAATTTTAGCCCTATAAGTCTTTCTAATTTTTTGTTTTTAAAAGGCTCACACCAAAGGTTGGCTTGCTTAATAATATCTTTAGCTTTTTGTGGATTTTGGTTGTAAAAGTCAATTTTTTCAGCCAAATCACTTCCATCTGGTTGGATTTCAACATAATGTACCCCAGGTTTTAGTTGGCCTTCCATAAACCAGGTTTCATATTTCATTTTGGGGGCAAAACAGAGTGAATTAGATGACATGATCCACTTTAGGTTTGATGCAACATCATTGCCTTCTAGACTAATAATGTATTTATATCTGAGTTGTTTTTTAATTGTCATTGGCCTTTTATTGGTACAAGTAGATCCTCTAGCGGTATCACCAATATTGGCGTTAGATACATTTCTGGTATTATTGATAAATAATTGTCTATGTTGTTGATAGCAAGCACCTCTAAAGACAGCTTCATTCTTTTTTTCTTCGAATATAAAGGGATCTTTGACAAAAATAAAGTGACGTATGGAGTCTAACTTTAAAATAATATTATTTTTGGCGCCAATAGGCCTTGATTTACAAAAGCCAAAAGATGGGAGGCAATGACTAACATCACCCATTGCATAATCTAAACGTAAATGTTCAGAGAAGTATTGCGCTATGGCTTGTAAATCATAAAAGTATGAAGAATTCATTTTTGTATCATGGTTAAATGATGACATAGGTCGAAATTTTAATCTTATATCACTTAAATGCAAAGCATGTTGAGAGGTCTGAAAGCTTTTGTGATGGTTGAAATAATAGTTTACTCTATCACTAATGTATTGCTCGTTATTGGCATGCATTAGAAGATTTTGTAGTTGATTTTTTTTAAATGCATTCAAGCAGGTATATGATAGATGGTGGCTAAGGTAGAAAATAAACTTATACATCCACTGATATTAAACTAATGAGGCTTAATTGCAATGACTAATTACTTATGTGTTGTTGAATAAAGTTTAAAAGAGGTTTACCTAGGACTTCTCCAAGGCCAGTAGCTAAGTCATAGCCTTTTCTGGCGTGGTAAGGAGGGTCAGGCCAGTTAAAACATTGTGAGTGATTAGAATGATCATTCCACAGTTGGCAGTTATGACCTCTCTGTGTATCAATAAAAATACCTTTATTATTCTGATAAGCATCATAAATGATTTTATTTATAAAGCCTAAGCTTTTGTGTTGTGATATTTCATCACTGAATAGTGCTGTGTTGATTCTTGCGACAAGACTAGCCATTAATGGTCCAGATGCACTAGTACCAGCTGCTCCAGAATTGTCAAAAGTTTGGTAGTAGACACTTCCTCCTCCTAAAAAGCTTACATCAGGATAATTACGGTAAGGCCCATCAACAACGTTTGACTGATAAAAAGGCTTACTAAAGCTTAAGGCAACACCTCCTGAAGAAGAGCGGTTGTCGTTAAAGTCTTTATCACCATCTCGAGAACCATGAATATATGGGCATGAATTTTCATTCCACACTTCATTGTTACCTTTTTTGAGAAGAGACATTAGAGATTCTAAATCGTCATCACGGCTTATAGCATTTTGTAATGCATTAGAAAAGGAAGTTCCTCCTACAGATAGTTGATAAGGTGCAGAAGCATCTATGTAGTGCCCAAAAAGACCGTTCTCATTATAACCTGCACTGCCTCGATCACCACTGGCTGCAATAATAGTGATATTACGCAATGCTGCATCTTCCATGAGTAAAGCGAATATTTTGGCTTTTTGAGGGTTGTAATCACCAAAGAAATCAGGGTCACCATAAGAGGAAGATATAATATTTATGGGGTGCTCTTCACTATTTTGGTTTCGGCCGTAGTGAATGGCTTCTTCAAACATATCATATAAAAAATAACCATATTGTGGATCATTCGAAATCATAATGATTTCAGCTTCAGGAACGACAGATGCAATAACAGAAAGATCAAGATCGGCTTCACTATTAGCATAGGGTTCTTGATTTACTTCACTTATCTTAATTGGAGGGATTGGTGAGTTATGCTGGCTCTGTACATAACTTGACAATATATCTTGATTATAAGCAGCGGCATCACCCTCACTTCCATCAGTCAGAATGCCAATAACGTTACCACGTCCTAAATTTTCTGGGAAATCATATAACTTAGCTAAGTCATTAGGTAGTATAGTCGTATGGAAGTTTAATTGGTTAGTTGTCAGCTCACAGGAAGTTGTATGATTCTCTGGATAGTTATAATCTTCATAAAGATAGGTAAAGAGAACTTCACTACGATCGCTCAGTTGAGATGATAAGTTCTTCCACACCTCTACAACTGTTTTTGTATCTGTGTCTTTAGTGTATGTTACAGTTCTTTTGATGGGGTTAATGTCCCTTTTCCAACCTTCAAACGTAGGGGTTTTTGCCATCTTTTTTTGATCTGCGCCATACCAACTTGGGATACAATCATGATAATTATGAAGGTATTGTAAGCGTTTTAGAAGAGGCAGTGAGAATAGATCATCAACCAATAAAATATCTTCAGAGCTCTTTAATCCGCACAATTTATCTGTTGATGACTGGATATTTTGACGGTCAAAAAAAACTTTTATTTTTTGTGGTTTGGCTATTGCTGAAGTTGTTGATATTAAGATGCTAACAGTGATGGCAAGGTAAATGCGTGGCATAGTAGATGTCCTAATAGAGGTCAACAGGGGGTTATTGAGTTGCTTTTTTGGCAGCTGACCAGATAATTAACCCAAATGCTATTTTGTTTATAAAATCAGCAAGGTTATAGACAATATTGAGCGATGATGCATCGATGTTTTGAGAGACAAGATGCCCAAGAATGTAGCCAATAGGATAAATTGACCAACCAACTGTTACAATCCAGCGGAGCCCATTAATTGCCATACTTGAAGCTGGGTCATTGATGGATTTCTTGGCAGTATTAACTTGGCCAAAGAATAGCTCTAAAATAATATAAAGCCATGCAATAGTACCAAGAGTGAACATGATAAGTGGCTGATATGCATAGGCTTCGCCGATAAAACCAAAGACAAGCATGAGAATAGACGCAATAAGCAGCTGCCAGAAAAGTTGTGTGCTTTTATAACCGACTGCTTTTAGAATAATGTAAAATTCAACAATTTGAAGAGGAACCGTAATGAACCAGTCAATATAACGATAGACAGTTGGTGAGTGATTGGTCTCAATCCACATGCCCCTCATGTACATGTAATGGACGAAAGCAATGCCAGTAACAAGTGCGGCTATGGAGATCGAAGTCCGCCAATGAACAACAACATCATTGCGTTCAAGAATGAAAAAAGCTGTTGTGGCCAGCATTGCCATGGATATGACAAAAAACGAAACACCCACAAAATCCGTTGCACTTAAGTAAAGAGAAGAAGCTACCATAAACGACATCCTGTTCAAATATACTTTCAATGTATATTAGTGTCGGTAAAAGGTAAAGAGCTTAGTAAAAATAAAGCTCTACAAGAGTTAAACATTAACAGAGCACTAAAGGGAAATTGGCTATGGGTGGACTTGAACCACCGACCCCAGCATTATGAGTGCTGTGCTCTAACCAGCTGAGCTACATAGCCATGGGCTATATTTGACAGAATTAAAGTAAAATTGTCAAGATATTATTGCAATGTCTGATGATCGTGGTAGCCTAATGTTGTCTTTATGAATTTAAATAGGAGTTAATCATGGCCGAACAACAAAAAAAAGGAATGACGTTTATTGGTATCCCAGAATATGAGTTAAAAGAGGGTGAAGCTTACATGAATGTAGAGCAGCTCAAACATTTCCAAGAACTGTGTGTTGCATGGAAGCATCAGCTGATGGAAGAAGCTGATCGAGCGATAGATTTTTTACATCAAGATGCTGAAGTTATTTCTGATGTTATGGATAGAGCAACACACGAAGAGGAGCGTAATCTTGAGTTAAAAAGGCGCAACCGGGAAAGAAAGTTAATTGCTAAAATAGATCATACCATCACGCAAATTATTAATAAACAATATGGTTACTGTGATAGTTGTGGATCTGAGATTGGGGTCAAGCGTCTTGAGGCAAGACCTACAGCGACAGAGTGTGTGGATTGTAAAACGTTTGCTGAGATTAAAGAAAAGCGAGATCAGTCTTAAGATGAAGAAGCTTGATTGGTTTTAACGTAAGGAGTGATATGGGTAGTGGTAGATCGGATGAAACACTGAGCAGAAAAGCACTTTATGGTGGATTGTTTTTAGGGCTTCATGCAACTGCTGGGCTATTCTTTTTAATTAAGTGCATAGTTTTACCCTACACATCACTTCATTTAACATGGACTGTTAGTTTATTTGCATCCTTGGTTGCCATTCAGTTTTTGCCCAATGTACACAACCCTTATGAACGTCATGGCCAAAGAAGTTTTTTAACCCATTTAGCCTATGTTTCAGATCACTATGCTTATATTGCATCATCTTTATTTATGGCCTCTTTTTTTGTAATGCTGTTTTGTATTGGCTCTGGTTTCATGTTGCATCAAAGCTTCTTGATGCCATTGAAAATGATATCTTCTAGTGTGTATCCATACCTTTACACAATGCTTTTAAGCACTTTGCTCCTGGAGCCAATTTATGTTATGCCAATGGCAATATTGGTTTTAACTTTTCCAGTTTTGCAAACATCTTTTTGGCTTTCTTTGTTACCTGGGTTGCTATTGGTATTTATGTATTTCGTAGAGTGTACTAAATCATTAACTAACGTATTGCCAGCAAAAGATCAGTCTTATGCCAACATAACATCCTTACTTCCTGTTCCTACACCCATGGGATGGCGCTTTAAGATGAGTAATTTAGAGAATGAAGTTGATGATAATGTTGCAAAAAAATTAACATAGATTTTGACAAACGTTGGCTGATGGTTTACCTTGTGTTCTAAGGTCGATGATGAATAGCACAACGCAACACAATAAAATTCAGTACAGCACTTATTTTTTCAGTAAGCGTGTGCCAAAAGATGTTTTGGCTAGTTTGACTTTAATGCTCTGGGTTGTTTTAGCTTTTTCACTATTTGCTATGTATCATTTCTTACCATTCCCTTACTTCCAAATGAGTGCTATTTTTATCTTTTCTCAGTGGTTATCAAGTTTGCTACAACTTCAAATGAATGAGTCGTCGCTCAACTTAGGTTTGAATGCTGAGTGCTTTGTATTTATGGGTGAGGTTATGGTTAAAAACTCATTGTACTCAACTTTTTTTCTATCGCTCATGGGGTTCGTTTATGCCAGCATTAATGAGCAGTTATTTACTTTAGGTCTTTTTTATTCTTCGCCTGGAATGTTTTTAAGTGTTGGCTTTATGCCACTTTTTTTGAGTTTTATGTTTCCAGTTATCATGCCTTTAAGTGAGCCACTTGGCAAAAAAGTTCAATACCTTGTTGCTGATCAAGATCTTCAAGGCAGAGCTAAAAGTTTAGTGTGTGATACAGAAAGCTTGACAAATAGGAAGGAAACTGGTCACAATACGCTACACCGGGCCTGTAGCTCAGTTGGTTAGAGCAGTGGACTCATAATCCATTGGTCGCAGGTTCGAGTCCTGCCGGGCCCAATATATGAATAATACATTTACAAAAATGCATGGTTGTGGCAATGATTTTGTCATTGTTGATGCTTCGCGTAGTAATACAAACTTAAACATCTTTTTAAAGCAAGCCAATCGTAGAACAGGCATAGGTTTTGATCAATTATTATGGATAGAGAAAGATCACGATATTGTAAATATGATGATTTATAATGCTGATGGCTCTCAAGCTTTTAATTGTGGTAATGGCTTACGCTGTGTTGCTGCTTATGTCAATCACCATTGGGGTGCGATCTATACACAAATTAGAATTGGTAATCAGCTGTATCCTTTTGTAGAAAATAATGGATGCTACTCTGTTTTAATGCCATCGCCAAGTCATTTAATACAAATGGGCCATTTTGATTTAGTGGAGGTAGGTAATCGCCATCTTGTTTTATGGCAAGATGAAACAATACAAAATATAGAATCACTCAGTAAGCAGTATGATGCTAATGTGCATCAAGTTACGATGCAAGAAGGGGGTTTGATATTAAAGCCCTTTGAAAGAGGCGTTGGGTGGACACAAGCATGTGGAAGTGGTGCTTTGGCAGCGTATTGGTCGGCACATCAGCGAAGTAAAGCAATTAGCATGGTAAAAATGCCTGGTGGCAGCCTACACATCCAACCCGACAGTAATGGCGGATGGTTGTCAGGGCCTACTGCATTCGTATATGAGGGCAAATTAACGATTACCGATTAAGATTTTATGAGGTTGGTGCGCAACTTCTTGACAAAGCTTGGGGACTAAATAACCCGGTGTTGTTGCTTGAAGTTTTTGGTAGATTTTTTTGGCATTTTTTAAATCAGTTTGAAAATGATGAGCCCCTTTCACAGGATCCAATAGATGAAGGTAATAGGGTTGTATTCTTGAAGAAATTAAGGTGTGTGAGAGTTTTTTTAATGTGTTAGGACAATCATTAATACCTTTAAGTAGGACAGATTGGTTATAAAGCAATATAGAAGATGGTAATTGCTTTAATGCTTGATGAACACTATGGTCAATTTCGTTGGGGTGATTAATGTGAAACACAATGCTGGTAACAGTAGGTAAGCACTCAAGGGCCTGAATGAATTCAGGCGTTATACGGTCGGGTATGACAATCGGTAACCGAGTGTGTATTCTGATGAATTTGATTTGTTTATAATGGCTAATATGTTTTAGCAATGCTGCAAGTTTGTTATCATGTAGCATTAGGGGGTCACCACCGCTTAAGATGACCTCATCAATATGAGGATGTTGAGTTAAGTGGCGGTCAACAGTCTTTAGATCTAATGTATGCTGAGCATACGGAAAGTGGCGTCTGAAGCAATAGCGACAGTGCAGAGCACAGCCTCCGCTGACCATTAATAAAAGTCTATTATGATATTTGTGTATGAGTCCTTGATCAGGTGACTGCTGAAGTTCTTGAAGAGGGTCTTCGAGAAAAGTTGAGTCTTGTAGTTCTGCTTGAGTTGGCAATATTTGCTGTAATAAGGGGTCATTTATGTTCCCAGGCATCATGCGCTCAACAAAGGGTTTTGGTACCCAAAGTGGAAATGATTGAATGCTTGGAACATGTGCATCTAAAGATAAATCTTTGAGTAACTGATGGCTATCCCGATAACCCATTTTTAATATTGATTGCCATTTTATCTTGTTCACAATAGAACATCTCCTTATACTGTAGTTTTTTATATCACGTTGGAGGGTACTGTGGCAACCAATCTTAAAATGAATGATTTATCACGAGGCAAAAAACTTATGGTCAATAATGAACCACATAATGTTGTTTCAGTTGAGTTTGTAAAACCCGGAAAAGGGCAAGCATTTGCGCGTTTAAAGTTAAAAAATTACATCAGTAATAAACTTATTGAGAAGACGATTAAGTCGAATGAATCATTTGAGGAAGCTGAAGTCAAAGAGTTTGAGGTGAGTTTTTTATATATGGATGAGCAGTATTTGCATGTTATGGAGCCAAACTCCTTTGAGCAATATGATATTGATCGGAGTATTGTGGCTGATGAAACGTTGCAGTGGTTAAAAGAAGATCAAGAAGTCATGATTGTTCAGTTTAATGGTGAGATCATTGGCATAAGTTTACCTCAGTTTATTGTTTTAGAGGTTGTGGAAGCAGATGATGTCGTTAAGGGCAATACCGTTAGTAATGTTGTCAAAGAGGTGGTTCTTGAGACAGGTACTAAGATAAAAGTACCTGCTTTTATTAAGCAGACAGAGAAAATAAAAATCGATACAGAACTCAATCAATATGTTGAACGTGTCAATGAAAAATGATGCACAAAAGTTTTCTGATTTATTGAAAACCATTCGCCAATTTTTTTATGGTAGAGAGGCACTAGAGTTATTAACCCATCCACTATCGCCATTTGGTAATCCTGATCCATATGTTGAGCCGTTAAAATGTGAGGCTGGGTTTTTACATACATCACCAGAGTTTGAAATGAAAAAGTATCTTTCTCAAGGAGGAGGAGATTGTTTTCAAATATGCCACGTGTTTCGTCAAGAAGAAAAAGGAGCTTGGCATAGAGAAGCATTTATTATGTTAGAGTGGTATCGTTTAGCAACCTCTATGCAGGGTCTTATTGATGAAGTTATTCTCTTGTTAAATGAAGTCTTAGGGCCCCTTCCTGTAACCACAATGAGCTATGATGAAATGTTTAAGAGAGGCTTATCAATAGATATAAAAAATATCTCATTACAAGAACTTAGGGCGGTGTGCATAAAATATGATATGGCTGCTCATCACTGGTCATTTAATGACTGTTTATTTGCATTACAAGCAGTGCTTCTTGAGCCAGGATTTAACGGTTTAACAGTGATAAGAGATTACCCGAGTGATCAGGCATCTTTAGCTAAAGTGGGCCCTGATGGTAAGGCAAAGCGTTTTGAGATCTATGTTAATTCAATCGAATTAGCCAATGGCTTTGAAGAGTTAAATAATACCGAGGAACAACGGCTAAGGTTTTGTGAGCAGAATGAATTTAGAGCGAGAAACAAGCTATCACAAATACCTATTGATAGTGATTTCCTAAATGCATTAAAAACTTTGCCTGATTGTTCAGGCGTGGCTCTTGGGGTTGATAGGTTATTTGCTATTAAGCAAGGCCATCAGGCATTAGTAACAAATTATTTTAAATCTAAAAACTAGACAAATATCATAGATAATTATATACTTAAATTTATTTAATTAGGTTGTTTTATGAAGACATTGGGCATTCATCACGAAGGGTGGAAATTTTTTTTCATATTTTCTGTGGCTTTTGCACTCATTTACCTATTATATCCACCAATTTCCTACGCTGTACTCGTCTTATGCTTTTATACACTCTATTTTTTTAGAGATCCTGAACGAGTGGCACCGAAACAAGAAAATGCTGTTATCTCACCAGCAGATGGTGTGATCTGTCAGATTAAATCAGCTCAAGCACCACCTGAAGTTGGTTTTTCAGGGAGTAAGAACTGCACAAAAGTTTCAGTTTTTATGAACGTATTTAATGTTCATGTAAACCGTTCGCCCATTAAAGGAGATGTGATACATCAGCAGTATATCCCGGGTGCTTTTTTCAATGCATCATTGGATAAAGCCAGTGAACATAATGAGCGTAATGCGCTGCGTATTGTACACGAATCCGGTAAAGAAGTGGGCTTAGTTCAAATTGCTGGCCTTATTGCTCGAAGAATTGTCCAATGGATCCCAGAAGATAAAAAGCTTAGCTCAGGAGAGCGCTTTGGGTTAATCCGGTTTGGAAGTCGTGTTGATCTGTATTTGCCGACCGATACAGTGTTAAAGGTTAAGATTGGTCAGAAAGTCACCGCGGGTGAAACCATTATTGCTACCCTTCAGGGTAACGAGTGATGGTCAAGGCATTACCGAATTTAGCAACGGTTGCCAATGCTGTTTGTGGGCTTTCCGCAGTCTTTTTAGCGCTTAATGGATACGTACATGAAGCCTGTTATTGTATTGTTCTAGCGGCTATTATGGATTCTATGGATGGGCGATTAGCTAGGGCACTATCTGTTTCATCTAAATTAGGTGCTATGCTTGATGATCATGCTGATGTAGTTAGTTTTGGACTAGCACCTACTATTATCTTATGGCAATACAGCTTGAATAGTGACTATCAATCTATTGCCTTCGTTATTGGTGTTCTTTACGTTCTTGCAGTAGTGTATCGTATCTGTCGTTGTACAATGACTAAGCATAACTTTCAAAATGCTTACCTTGGTCTTGCATCACCACTTGGTGCTGGGCTGGCTTTACTTCCCTTTTATTATGCTGGTATGTTGTCAGAATCAACAGTTATTTCAGTATTCCCATTATTGATCAGTTTTAGTATCGCTTGCACTCTAATGGTTCTACCATATCCCATCTATATTTATAGAAATGTGCCTTCAAAATTTGTTTACAGTTCTGTTATTTTAGCATTGTTATTATTTGGCGTAGCGCTAGGTAGCAGTCACTCGATTCCAGCATTAGTTATCGGCTTTTATGCCTTTTTCTTTATGGCAATGGTTTTCAGGCAGTTTAAAATCTTGCTGAGATTTAACGCTATAAAATGGGCCGATTCCAGGAAGTTACGGAATCAAAACAGCGACTAGAGCCCTTGTCATCTTCATTATTACTTTTATCTTTTAGTTCTAAATATTTTCGCGAATCATTCCAAAAATCAATTTCATAACTTTGGAATAATTGTTCATTCCTTCTATGATTTTCTGTGCTCTCCACAATGACTCCTTCAAACATCTGTGCAGGCGTTCTACTTAAATCATGGGTAATCTTATCATTAAATAGGTCACCATTTTCAACATTACAATAAGTTCTATAGTCTTGCAGTATCTCTGGTAAATCCATTGTATTCATATCAGGTGTTTGTTGTAATAATTTTTCAATTGTCTCAAAAACATCTATATTACAGCTGTAATGAGGCGATTCCTGAAATGATAGATCAAGCTTTTTAGAGTATAAATCAAATCCTATTCTATTAATTGTATAGAATATATTGGCGCTTATTATTCTTTGATGTTGAGGCTTCAATGATAAACTCTTAATTGACACAGGATGTGAAAAAAACGATATAGGACGTTCTTCTGAATTAAAGTTTTCATAACTAAATGTTTTTGAATTAAAATAGTCAATATGTTTTTTCTTGAGCTCTGAAGGTAAGCAATACCTATTAAAGTTATACCTTAATTGACTAGTCACTTTTAAGTAGTTATAGCAATGTTTTGTAAAAGCAGAAATGGTTGGCTCTTCTTCATCCAGTGATGAATCCTCAGGAGATATAAAATTTAGAAGACTTTGAAGTTTATTGCATAAAATCAAATTAGGATTATCATCCCCATTAGCTTTAACACCATCTGGCTTAATCGCATCAATTGCCTCTTTAAAAAACTTAATTTGTATTTTTCTTGGGCTTGCGCATAGCCAATGGAAAAAACGTTGGCACCATTCGTGATTGGCTTTGCCTAATAATGAAATGATGTCTTGAATAATAACGAGGATATCCTCCTTAATAAAGTCGTAGTATTGATTTAATTTAACAGGCAAGTATCGCTCTGTTTGCTTGCCATCATAAGAAAAATCATGCTGTATGCTCAAATCAAATCTCAAGTTATCTAAAAGCTGTGTTGCAAGCTTTTTTTGACTTTCACTATCTTGTTTAACCTCTGTTTCTTGTTTTCCTTTTGCTTTTTCATATGCATCGGGTATGTATTTTGCAGTAAACATTTGAATGCTATCTTTATCTATTTGTTCAAGGAGTTTCATGTTATAAATGGGATATTTATCGATAAGCACTTGATTTTTGGTTATGGGTAACTCATCTTTTGTATTGCTAAACTCTGAATTAATATCAATCATTGATTTTGCTGCAATAGCCATTGCAGTACGAGTTACATCTTTGTGCTCAAGTATGTTTTTTTGCTTTCTCCAGGCTTGAATTTTGGGTAGTGGCACTCGTTTAGTTTCACCAGTATCTTCATCATAGATTGGTACTTTTGGGCTTGGGTGTGTGTTGGTTAATAAATAAGGGTGTTTCAGCAAGGCTAAAATAAACGCATAGGGTTCTGCGTCAATTAAGTCAGCTGCATTAGCGTTACCACCACAAATTAGGTAATTAACATAATGCTTCCAGTGGACATCTTTAGAAGCATCATCTGATATTATTTCTTTATCAGATATCATCCAATCATAAAAATGAGGGAGTTCAATATTTCTTTCTTCTAGACTAATAAGCGTTAAGAGAGATTTTGAGCTCAATTGATTCACGGCAGTTTCTAAAAGATTTTTAATCGATGCACTTTTACCTAACTCAACCTTGTCTATAACAGGTAGTGTATCTTGGTTGAAAGCATCTTTACCAAATTTGAGTAAATTTGACAATATATCCTGTCTTACACGTTTATGAGAAATTAATTTCATATTAAAATTACTTGAATTTAGACGACGAGCAATAAGGTTTTCACCTCTGATGCAATCTTTCGCATATTTAAGCCAAGCTCGTATGGTTTTTTCCTCAGTATCCACATAATCAAGATAAGTGGAAAAGTTGTTGAACTCTAATAGTGATTCAGGATTATGAAAATAGGGTATTAGTTTTTCAACCATTTGATTGGCTTCACTTGGCTTGGTTTTTAAAGTTTCAATATCATTTTTTAAAATGATGGTAAATCCCAAATATTTCACAAAACTATTGATATTATCAGTTAAAGATGACCACTTTTGCTCTTCTTTAGATTTTCTTTCTTTCAGCTCTTTAATATTGCTTTCAGCTTCGCGCTTTGCGGCTTTACATTGACGCATATGATATGACAAGAGATCTTTATGTGCCATACCATTTTTTATAATATTATTTTTTTGCTTTTCCAGTCCTTCAATAGTGTTATTTAGTATGTTGGCTTCATAGTCTTGTATAATGGTGTTTAAGTCTATTATTTCAAAATTAATTTTCTCACGCTCAGTTTCATTAGTACAGTTTTTAAGGTCTTGCTGTTTTTGTTGTTTCTGTGCCATGTAGGTGTTATCTTTGCATTTTTCTATTTTTCTAGATACTTCGCGTATTTGGTTATTTAGTTCTTGTATTCGGTCATTGAAAACGTTTTTCTTTATTTGCTCGGGGTGTTGTTCAGCAGCTGCTTTTAGCTGATTAGATCGATATAGTTCTTTTTCCCATGTTTTTATTTCATTTTCTAATGTTTTAATTTTTTTACAATGATTATCATAGCCATATGTATATAATTGTAAGTAAGTATCACCATTCAATAAATTAGCTTTAAAGTCAGCTTCTGTTACTGTTAAATGTTCGCATATATCCCTAAGAATAAAAGCGTTCAATGTTTCGGTTCTTGACTCTCCATATTGCATCAGAAGTAATGACTCTACTCTAGATATGACTAAGGTTTCGCCATAAGTATTTGATTTGGGTGGCTTTTTAGGGAGAAGTGCGGGCATTAATTTAACAGCTTTCATTTTTGCAGCAGTTTCTCCATTAGGATCTAAGTCATCGTATAAAACAATAGTAAGGTCAATATTTGCTTTTATTTTTGCAGCAGTTTCTGCATTAGGATCTAAGTCATCGTTTAAAACAATGTTAAGGTCAGCATCTAATTTATATTTTGGAATATGGCTGGTTATTGTTGTATAGACTGATCTTAATATTGGATTTTGGAAATCTTCTAAAAGTGTCTTAATGCAGTCAAAATTAAGTTTTTCATTTAAAGAGGCTATCGAATTTATGTGTCTAATGTATTCTTTAAAGTCTTTGGATTGAAATATGTATTTAGAATAGTCCCAAACCATATCATGAAAACATTTTTGATTAAAAAGGTCATGTTTAACACCATACGCAATTAAACCGTTCGTTGGTTCACTTTCTCCATCATCATGATTGGTGCTCAATATATGATTATAGATATAATACCTGGCATGAAAGCGTAAAAGATGAGAAAGCTGTTTATGTGCTACTTCACTTTTTTGAGCGCTAAAAAAGTGCTCAGCAATTTTATGGTTTTTCATCCAAGACAGGTGAGAGACTATTGGATCTGGTAAAACAGATCCAAGTTGATTAATGCATTCTTTTAAGGTTTGCAACAAGTTTTTTTGAAAGTTAATTTTCCTTTTGTCCTCAGAAGATATAAAGCCGCCATTGTTTTCTAGGTATTTACTCCACTCATCACTAAATGGTAAGGGCTTATCGTTGCCATACTGCCTGCATGTGAATTTAAAAGGATGTTTAAATACCTCAGATAAGGCTACGCCTCTTGAGTCATGAAGGGTGTAATGATCTTTAAGGTCTCTAAGGTCAAGAAAACACTTTCTTAAGTAGAATCCATATTTAGGGTGTTTTTCTTTAAAATATTTCTCGCGATCTTTTTCTGTAATTTTTTGATTGAGTATTTTTTTTCTTTTTTCACTGTTGCTTTCTTTTTTGAGTTGATCATCAATAATATCTTGATTGAGTTTTTGCTCAATAAATTCTAGATACATAGCATAATGGCACTTAAATTCCCACTCTTTCCAATAGGGCAATTCGTTAACTGTTTCTTCGTAGCCTGAATCCAAATTTCGATAGGCTATCGCGGGTTTACTATAATGGCCGCTAAAAAAGCCGTTCGGCTTATTCATCATCAAATATTTAAGTTGGACTGGCGTATGCTTATAATTTTTTAGACACATTTGTTCAAATTTTAGAGTATTTTCAGGATCGATAATATATATTTCATCCTCATATCTAATTTTCTTTTCTTTTTTTTCTAACTGGTATTGTCTTAGTAATTTACCCGACAGAAAATGTAAATAGTCATCAATTCTTGAGTGAAAATAAACAACGGCATTGGAGGAACAATGAAGTAAATCACATAGCAAACTTTTATTTAAATGCTTGTCAATAAAATCATCTCTCATCTTTGACCATTCTTCGTAAAAAGGCAAACCAAATATTTTAGCATCGTGCCTACGTTTGGGTAAAAGTGTAATGACTTGATCATGTTTGAGTGTCACAAGATCTATGTTGCGTAAGGCTTTCTTGAGTGTATGAAAGTCAAAATCTTTATCAATGGTGTTGTTAAAAATCAAAACTTCATCGTCGTTGTTGACAGCCCAGGCCCATTTTTCTTTTATGAAAAGATAGCTGCCATTTTTGTCAATGCGGTTTTCATTGTTCCAATAAATGGGTCTTTTGAGTTCATGTCGTAGTTTTCTAAGACATGCATCTCGTTCAGCAATAATAGTTTGTTGAGTTTCATGTTTATTTGTTTTGGGCATTCTATCAAAGTAGTAAAGCCCTTTACTTTCCAGCAATTGTAAATAAGACTTCATTAGCTTTTCATTCAGTATATTATTAGATAGTTTTGTGCTGATATTGAGAAGGTTTTGAATTAAAAGGTTTAGATGCTGGTGGTCCATATTGAGATGGGAAAGCTTAAAGAGCGAAGCAATCGCAACGTTTATTTTTTCAACTGCAGGCGCATCTGTATGACTGCCAGTTAAGTTGAATATTAAGTCTATTGGCCGTTTTCGAGTACCATCGTGCACGAAAATCCTCCATATTAGAACCAAAAGATATTATAAAACTAATCTGTTAGCATAATCAATTGAAAAAATTGTCTTTTATATGTTTGTTTACTTAAACGCTTAATAAATTAATGGATTTTTTTTTGTTTTTGTTTACAATGCAACAGGTTATTATGAAATTTTAGGTGGGTTGACATGCAAAAATATTGGGTAACTACTGCGCTAACATATGCCAATGGTTCTTTGCATTTAGGTCATTTGGTTGAGCAAATTCAGGCAGATATTTGGGTTCGTTTCTTACGACTGAAGGGCCATGAGGTGACGTTTGTTTCTGGTGCAGATGCTCATGGCACACCAATCATGTTAAAAGCAGAACAAGAAGGTGTCGCGCCTGAGCAACTGGTTATGCTTATGCAGCGTAAACATATTGAGATTACTAAGCGATTCTTTGTTGCATTTGATTGTTATGATATTACGCATTCAGAGGAGAATAAATCGTGGGTTGAATGGGTTTATGCTCAGCTAGTCAAGAGTGACCTTATTCACCAAAAGACAGTCCTGCAAGCGTATGATTCTGAAAAGGAAATGTTTTTGCCAGATCGCTATGTTAAGGGAGGGTGCCCAAAATGTGGGGCAGCAGATCAATATGGGGATAATTGCGATGTTTGTGGTGCTAGTTATGGCCCAAGGGACCTGCTTGATCCTTACTCATCTGTTTCAGGTAAGCCAATCGAATATCGAAACACAAAACATTTCTTCCTAAGTATGCAAAAATATGAGCAGAGAATTGGTGATTGGATTCAACAGGCGCAGATGCCTGAAGAGGTAAAGCATAAGCTTTCAGAATGGTTTGATGCGGGTTTGAAAGATTGGGATATTTCCAGAGATGCCCCTTATTTTGGTTTTAAAATTCCTGATAGTGATCAATATTTCTATGTTTGGGTTGACGCTCCTGTTGGTTATTTAGCAGCCCTGTCTCAAATGCTAGGGCGTGATCATGTTAAAGATGTACTCCTTAGCCCACAACGTGATGTCTCCATTCACCATTTTATTGGAAAAGATATTGTGTTTTTTCATGGCGTTTTTTGGCCTGCATTACTTATCGGATCGGGGTTAACTCCTCCAGATGCGCTTAATGTTCATGGGTTTTTAACTATTAATGGTCAAAAAATGTCAAAATCTAGAGGGACTTTTATTGCTGCTGATGAATATTTAGAACAATATGACCCAGAGTTTTTACGCTATTATTTAGCTTCAAAATTAAACCAAAGTATCGTTGATATTAATCTTTGCTGGGATGACTTCAAGCAAAAAAATAACACCGATGTTGTCAATAAAGTCATCAACATTGGCAGTCGTTGTGCCTCGTTTGTTCATAAATATTTTAACGGGATGTTATCGGATGTTATTGATGAGGAGCTAGTGAAGTATATTGAAGAAAAATCTGAAAAGGTGGCAACTTATTTCGATGAGAGGCGTTTCTCTGACGCTATGAAAGAGATTATGCATTGTGCTGATGAGACCAACCGATATATTGATCAACATAAGCCTTGGGTCATGATAAAAGAGGATGATCAAAGAACAAACGTTCATCAAATTGTATCATCTGGTATTCAATCATTTTTTCAACTTATGGTTATGTTAAGTCCAGTCTTACCTGAGACAGCAAAAAAAGTTTTTGCTTTGCTTAATATTGACCATGTTCAGTGGGATACTCTTTATGAACATCTGGGAGCAAGGTCAATAAAACCTTTTGGCGTATTGAAAGCCCGTGTACAATAATAAACCAATAATTCTTGTGTTGATGTTAATTACTATGCTAATTCAATGACAATGATAGTTGGTTTTTGTTAGGCTGTATTTATGAATAAAAGATGTGACGATAGGATTGATCATGTGGAGTCATTGTTGGCACAAACACAGTGTCAACAATGTGATTACTCGGGGTGTCGACCTTACGCTGAAGCAATAGTGAGTGGTGAAGCTGATATTGATCGTTGTATACCTGGCGGTCACCAAGTGTATGCTTCGTTAGCTAACTATCTGGATAGACCAGTTCAACCTGATGTGTCCAATAAGATTGTAGAAAAGCAGTCTGATCCATGGGTAGCATTTATCGATCCAAAGCGCTGCGTGGGCTGTTATAAATGTGTTGATATTTGTCCACAAGATGCCGTTGTTGGTATCAGAGGCACACTAACTACAGTGGATGCTGTTCATTGTAATGGTTGTGGTCTTTGCTTGCCAATATGCCCTATGGATTGTATCAATACGCCTAAAAGTGAAGAAAGTCATGCTAACAGGCTTGAACAAAAAAGTATTTATCAAGATCGCTATCTTGCAAAACAAAAACGTATCGCCAATCAACAGTCCATCAAACACTCTAAGCATGAGTTTCTTAAGCAGACTCAATCAAGTGATTTAGATACCAAAAAAGCACGGCAAGCAGCTTTTTTAGCAGCAATAAAACGTAGGAAAGGTCATGACACCAAAAACAGTTAAGACTGTTTGTGCTATTTTAGCAAAAGCTAACCCAAATCCTAAGACGGAGCTTATATTTAACTCTGATTTTGAGTTATTGATTGCAGTTATGTTATCAGCACAAGCCACAGATAGACAAGTTAACAAAGTGACTCAAGTTATGTTTGCGAAGGCCAATACTCCTCAAGAGCTATTTGATTTAGGTGTTGAGTGGATTGAGGATCAGATTAAAAGTATAGGCTTATTTCGAACAAAAGCAAAAAATGTTTGGTTAACATCTCAAAAAATTCTTGATGACTTTAAAGGATTGGTGCCACGTGATCGAGAAGCTCTTGAATCACTTCCTGGTGTAGGGCGAAAAACCGCAAATGTTGTCTTAAATGAGGCTTTTGGTGAGGCAACTATTGCAGTTGATACACATATTTTTCGAGTTTCAAATCGCCTTGGTTTGGCCAGTGGTAAAACCCCAAATCAGGTGGAGCTTAAGTTACTTGATGTTATTCCCAAAATGTATTTAAAAGGTATTCATCATTGGCTGATTTTGCATGGGCGATATATTTGTCGTGCACGCAAACCATTATGTAATCAATGTTTGATTGAGTCTTATTGTTGCTATACCGAGAAAACAACATGAGAATTTTGCTGGTTGTTTATATACCCGAACATGCATTTAAATCGGTAACTGAAGCATTATTTAATGCAGGCGCTGGTCAAGTAGGCGGTTATCGTCATTGTGGTTGGTCTGTTTTAGGGAAAGGACAATTTATACCAGAGCCATCAGCAAAGCCTTATTTGGGCGAGCCGGGAAAGGCCTCACAAGTGCCAGAAATGCGTTTTGAATGCCCCGTTGATATGCACTCAATTCAAGCAGTGCTTGGAGCTCTTAAAGATGCTCACCCTTATGAAGAGCCTGTTTATTATGTATTGAAGGATCAAATCAATGAGATTTAATGCCATTTTTTATTTGTTGGGCTATGTTTATCTGTTTTTTGGTCTCACTTTATTGGTTCCATTAATATATGCATGGGTACTGGGTGATGGTAATGTTATGATTTTTACTATTCAAACTTTATTGGTGATGACGGTATCATTGATTTGTCGTTCCTATCCACATCCACCAGCAGTTGTTCGTCGACAAGAGGGCTTTATTGTTGTTGTCATCACCTGGCTCAGTCTTAGCTTTTTTTCTGCATTACCATTTTATTTATCTGGTATGGCTCATTCATGGGTTGATGCCTTTTTTGAGGGCGTTTCAGGCATCACAACCACAGGAGCAGAGATATTTCATGTTTCTGGATGGCATCAATCTTTATTATTTTACCATCAATGGTTACAAGGTGTAGGTGGTATTGGTGTTATTATTTTGGTATTAGCTGTGCTACCGTATTTTGGCGTTTCAGGTCATTACCTTTATCAAGCTGAGCTTAAAGATGATAAGATTACGCCCAGGTTAAGTCAAACTACTCGTATCATCATTGTGTGGTACATCTTGATAGCTGTATTGTGCTCATTGGCATATTGGGGCGTTGGTTTGAGTTTTTTCGAAGCTATTTGTGCCGCTCTGAGTACAACATCAACCGGAGGTTTTTATATCTACAATGAAGGTTTTTCCATTCATAATGATGTTGGTGTTTCATGTGTAGCTATGATATTTATGGTCGTCGGTGCCATTGGGTTTAAAACACACTTAGGTGTTTGGCTGTACCGTAGATGGGGCAAGTATTGGCATGATTACGAAACGCGCCTCTATTTGAAAATAGTGATGATTTTATTAGTGGGCTCATGTTTCGTCAGTTGGTTTATGCCATACACCTCAGCCTTACAATGGTTGTTTGCGAGTCTATCTATGATAACAACTACGGGATTATTTATTCATGGTCAGCTTTTATGGCCTGTTTGGAGTGTTGTCATTTGGTTTATACTGTGTTTAATGGGTGGGTGTTCGGGTTCAACATCCGGGGGAGTTCGGTTATATCGGTGTGTTTTTTTGCAACAAGAAATAAAGAAAACGCTGTCTATTTTAAGTCATCCACAGCGTATTTCTGAGTATTATTTAGGAGAAAAGCCTTTTCCATATCATCTAAGGCAAACCATAAGAGGTTTTTGGTGCTTATTTTTAATTACTATTTTGATTGGCTTAATGATTACAAGTATTTATCATATGCCTGTCTCTGATGCCTTCCCATTGATTTGGGCTTGCTTAACCAATACTGGAGCTGTATTATCAGGTATCGGACAAGAGTTGGGCTACTCTGTTCTTGATCCTGCAATAAAGTGGTTATTGTCCATGCTTATGATTATGGGCAGAGTTGAGATTATGATGTTCTATTTGTTTTTGTTACCTTCTTTTTGGCGGAACTGACCATGGAAAATATTTTATTAATTGATGGTTCGTCGTTCTTGTTCAGAGCTTTTTATGCGATGCCACAATTAACGAATGGTGATGGCATGCCAACTGGCGCTATTTATGGTGTCATTAATATGTTAAAAAATACCATGGAGTCACTAAAGCCAGATCAAATGGTGGTTGTTTTTGATGCGAAAGGAAAAAACTTTCGTCATGATTTATACTCCGATTATAAAGCCAATCGAGCGAAGATGCCTGATGAATTGGCGGTACAAATTGAGCCATTATTTGCGATGATTCAAGCCATGGGGTTGCCTTTGGTGATTGAGTCTGGTTATGAAGCAGATGATGTGATAGCAACTCTTGCTAAACATTATGTTGATAAAGGTTCGGATGTCCTTATTGCAACAGGTGATAAAGATTTAGCTCAATTAGTCAATGAGCATATTGAGCTTATTGATACCATGAAAGATCAGCGATTGAATGAGGCGGGGGTTTATGAAAAGTTTGGTGTTTATCCGCATCAAATTATAGATTATTTATCCTTAATAGGCGATGTATCCGATCATGTTCCTGGCATTCCTAAAGTAGGGCCTAAAACAGCTGTTAAATGGTTGCAAATGTATGGAACTATAGATGGACTATTGGCTCATAAAGAAGAGATTAAAGGTAAGGTTGGCGAGTCCCTTAGAGAGCATTACCAACAATTGGATCTTTCAAAGCAATTGATCACCATCAAGCAAGATGTTCCTTTATCGCAAAACCCAGATGCATTTACTCAGCAGTCAGCTGATCAACAACAGTTGAAAAGCTGGTATCAAAAGTTAAATTTTAAGCGTTGGTCGAATGAAATTTCTGATGAGCTTGAACACTTAACAGTGCGATGGCTTACAGCCCCCGATGATTGGGCAAGTTTTGCACTGTCTCTTAGCCAAATGAAAAATGCTATCATTCAGTTAGAATTAATTCAGCTTGAAAAGCCTTTACAACAATGTGTTGGTTTAACCATTAAGATACATGATGATCAAGTTTACATTCCACTGGCACCTCATCATGATGCTTTGATGACTTTTGAAGATATTAAGCCGTGGTTAGAGGCCTGGTTAAGTCATACAGAAAACACATGGTATGGCTATGGCTTGAAAGCAATGATTCGTTTTTGTTTGCAGGAGCACATGAATGTCATGTGTCATTTATTTGATGTTGGGTGTGCTGCATATGTTCTAGATTCTAGTCGTGCTATTACCCATTTAGGAAATATCACAGAGCCATTGTTGAATCAACCCTTCGTTCCTGTTACCTCAGCACTCAATCGTCAAGGAGTAATGGCATCTGTGGCATCGCTTGCTGATGATGATAGAATTCCTTATGTTGCTCGTCAAATAACGTTAATTAATATGCTAAAAGATCACTTAGTGGATCAGTTAAATGCTCAGCAATTGATGGCTATTTGTGTTGATGTTGAAATGCCTTTAATACGTGTATTAGCCAGAATGGAATGGCATGGTGTGGCCGTGTCAGGTGATCATTTAGCAACACTACAAAAACATTTTGAACTAGAAATGAGTCAGCTAGAGTCAGAAGCATATCTGGTTGCAGGAACAGTGTTTAATTTACAGTCAACGAAGCAATTAAGAGAATTATTGTATGATGTATTGGGGTTACCTGTTCTTGAAAAAACGCCTAAAGGTGTTCCATCAACATCTGAAGCAGTTCTTGCGCAGTTAGGTAAAAATTATGAATTGCCCAGAATCATAAGTCGTTACCGAAGTTTGGCCAAACTCAAATCAACGTATACTGAAGGTTTATCTAAAGCCATATCGGCACAAACAAAACGGATTCATGGTTTTTTCAATCAAACGATTACCTTAACGGGTAGATTGTCATCGACTGATCCAAATTTACAAAACATTCCAATTAAAACATCTGAAGGTCGTCAAATCAGGCAAGCATTTACCGCAGATGAGGGAAAAGTTTTGATAGCGCTAGACTATTCTCAAATTGAACTTAGAATCATGGCCCATTTCTCACAAGACAAAGCATTGGTTAGTGCATTTGATCAGGGTGAAGATGTTCATGCCATTACGGCAGCTGAAATTCATCATGTATCGTTAAGTGAAGTGACACCTGAAATGAGACGATTAGCAAAAGCAGTGAATTTTGGATTGATGTATGGCATGTCTTCATATGGTTTAGCGAAACAATTAGATATTTCACGCAGTGATGCAAAGCATTATATGGATACATATTTTGAGCGCTTTTCAGGTGTGGCTATATTTCTTGATAAAGTTCGTCAGCAAGCATTAAATGAGGGAAGTGTTGCCACCGTATTGGGGCGTCACATACCTGTACAGTCCATCAATAATCCAAGAGCAAAACAAGCAGCAATGAGGGCGGCGGTTAATGCGCCAATGCAAGGTTCAGCAGCGGATATCATTAAGTCAGCTATGGTTAATATTGATCAAAGAATACACGGTGAAAACAGTATAAAAATGGTCTTGCAAGTTCATGATGAGCTTATTTTTGAGGTGGATTCTGATCAGCAAGCGTATTGGACACCAATTTTACAGGATCTTATGCTACAGGCATTACCTCTTTCAGTACCGCTAAGGGTTTCATTAGGATATGGATATCATTGGGAGGAAGCTCATGCCTAAGTCATTACGTTATTTATTATTGCCGTTTTTTATTCTCGCTCTTGGTTTGAGTGGATATTTACAAGGTGCTCAGAATACAAGCGTTAGAACAATAGATGAGTCACTAAATATTAAAGAAGACGATGCGCTTCAAAGCTCAATGGATCAATATTTTAATTGTAATGGCCGAGATGTAAGCTCTTGTATTAACGTTGTTTGTGATTACATTCCTAAAATATTGACCAAGCAAAGAGCAAAAGCTTGTTTTGCTTCTAAAGAGGCTTTTAAAAAAGCATTGCGCAAACGTTATCCAAAGCAAGATACAGTAAATGATAGAGTGGTATCTTTTCATAAAGAGCTTTGTGGTCAGGGTGATGGTGTTCCTTTAATAGACAACAATTTAAAAAATTATCATCATTTAGGATGGTTACAAAAAGCAACATTATCAGCACTTGGTTTAAATCAATCTTATTTATTAACATTTAAGAAAGAGATGTATCAATTTTGTAAAAAAGACGACACTGAGGTGTAAGTTATATGATTAGGGATATTAAATTATTAAAGGATGCTGCATCAGGCATTCGTATGTTGGCTGCAGATGCTGTTGAATCAGCTCAATCTGGACATCCAGGGATGCCTCTAGGTATGGCTGAAGTTGCTGTGGTATTGTGGCATCATTGGTTAAAATTAGATCCTCAGAATCCTCAATGGTTCAATCGAGATCGGTTTGTCTTATCTAATGGTCACGGTTCGATGTTGTTATACGCTTTGTTACATTTATCAGGGGGAGCGATAACATTAGATGATTTAAAGTTATTTCGACAGTTGGGCTCTAAAACGCCCGGACACCCTGAGTATGATATTGAGTTAGGCATTGAAACCACGACAGGACCATTAGGTCAGGGTTTGGCAAATGCAGTGGGTATGGCTCTTGCTGAGCGAATACATGCCAGTCGTTTTAACCATCTTAAAGATGAGTTAATTGATTATCATACCTATGCCATGGTTGGTGATGGTTGTTTAATGGAGGGTATATCACATGAGGCAGCTGCTTTTGCTGGGCATCAAAAGCTGGGTAAATTAATTGTATTATGGGATGATAATGATATTACCATCGATGGCTCAGTAAGTATTGCATCAAAGGAAGATGTTTTATCACGTTTTGACGCCTATGGTTGGCAAACACTTAGCGTTGATGGTCATGATATTAATGCTATTAATGAAGCCATCAAAGCAGCACATCTTGATAATAGACCAACATTAATAGCCTGCAAAACCGTTATTGGTTTTGGCTCTGATTTGGCCGGGAGCTCAAAGTGTCATGGAGCGCCACTAGGAAAGGATGTAATCGAAAAGATGCGTCATCAATTAGGTGTTTCAAAAGAGCCATTCCACGTGGAACATTCCTGCTACGACATTTTGAATAAAACTCATTCAGGAGGCGAAGCACATGCTGAATGGGTAGAAAAGTGGCTAAGTTATGAAAAGCAATACCCACAATTAGCCATCTCATTTAAAGCACTTCAACAACAGAGACCATTAATATCTTTAAGCCATTTAGCAATCGGTAAAAACCAAGCGACACGTGTTAGTTCAAAAGACGTTTTAACTTATTGTTTGGCACAAGTTAAGAGTTTGATTGGTGGGTCGGCAGATTTGGCTGGCTCCAATGGTATTCCTATTGCTAAGATTATTCAGCCATCAGATTACTCAGGTCAACTAATTCATTATGGCGTTCGTGAGTTCGGAATGATGGCAATCAGCAATGGCCTAGCTTTATCTGGATTGAAAACGTTCTGTGCAACATTTTTAACTTTTTCAGACTATGGGCGAAATGCGATACGTCTTGCGGCACAGATGAAACTACCAGTTACTTATATTTTAACGCATGATTCGATAGGCTTAGGTGAGGATGGTCCAACACACCAGCCCATTGAGCACTTATCATCACTGCGCGCCATGCCTAATATTGATGTTTGGAGGCCTGCAGATGATGTGGAAACAATAGTGGCATGGCAATGTGCTTTGAATGCATCATCTCGCCCTCATGTTTTAGCATTGAGTCGTCAGAGTTGCCCTCATTTAGGTGATAGAGATATGGATGTTGTATCAAAGGGCGGTTATATTCTTCAGGAATCTTCGACGTTTCCTGAAGTTATTTTAATTGCTACAGGTTCTGAGGTATCTTTAGCACAAAAGGTCTACGATGTTTTAATCGCTAGAGGTAACAGTGTTAGATTGGTTTCCATGCCTTGTCAGGAAGCTTTTTTAAGACAAGATGAAGCCTACCAACATCAAGTATTACCAAAAAATGTATTGCGATGTGCTATTGAGGCTGCAGAAATGATGTCATGGTATCGATTTGTTGACCAAGGTTTGGTTTTTGGATGTGATGAATATGGGCATTCTGCACCAGCAGAGCAGATCTATGAAGCAATGGGCTTGACCTCATCAAAGATTGCCGCCAGAATATTAGAAATATTGCAAAGGAGAAAAAATGACGTTAAAAGTTGCTATTAATGGTTTTGGACGCATTGGGCGTAATATTGTAAGGGCGTGGTTACAAAAACAACACCCCAGCATCAGTATTGTTGCTATTAATGATTTATGCGATATTAAGACATTAGCTCACTTACTAAAATATGATAGCGTTCACGGGCGATTACAAGAGAAAATAGATATTCAAGGTAATCAGTTATTAATAGACGGCCATGTTGTTCATGTTAGTCATGAGCGTAATCCTGCGTCATGCCCATGGCAAGCATTAAATGTTGATGTGGTTTTTGAGGCGACCGGTATATTTGCCTCAAAAGAAAAATCCAAAGCTCATCTTGATGCTGGTGCAAAGCAAGTGCTTATTTCAGCTCCTGGGGGTAGTGATGTTGATGCGACAATTGTTTATGGAGTTAACCATCAAGTATTAACTCATGATATGAAAGTAATATCTAACGCATCCTGTACAACAAATTGTTTGGCTCCTTTATTGGCGCCAATTCAGGAAGCTTTTGGTGTAGAGCATGGTTTGATGACAACAGTTCATGCTTATACCAATGACCAAGCTTTGACCGATGCACCTCATCAGGATTTAAGGAGAGCTCGAGCGGCAGCATTATCAATGATTCCTACTAAAACAGGAGCGGCAGCTGCTATCGGTTTGGTAATACCTGAGTTGTCTGGCTGTCTTGATGGTCTGGCTGTGAGGGTGCCAACTGCGAACGTCTCAATTGTAGATGTGACCATTACTCTAAAGCAAGATTGTACCATGGAAATGATACATCAATGCTTAAAAAATGCCTCAAATAATGCATTGAAAGGTGTATTGGCAGTTAATGAAGAGCCTTTGGTTTCTATTGATTTTAATCATCACCCTGCGTCTTCTATTGTGGATTTTGGGCAAACGCGTATGATGGGACCACGAATGGTCAAGCTTATGGCTTGGTATGACAACGAGTGGGGTTTTTCAAATCGCATGTTGGATACAGCAACTGCTATGTTGGTGTCATCTCGTTCAATGGTAAATTCATAAATAGGTTGCCTTATGCCTCATATTTTGATTAGAGTTGACTTTAATGTGCCTATTGAAAACGGTATTGTTGTCGATGATCAACGTATTCAGGCTGCACTACCAACAATCCAAACTTATTTGACAGACAACAATAGTGTCATGTTAGTGACGCATTTAGGGCGGCCAAAAAACTTTGATCCCGCTTTAAGTGTCAAGCCAATTCAAAAACATTTAAGTCATTTATTAAACCGATCAGTTGAGTTAGCATCTGATTGGCCTAAACCGAAAACATATCAACCTGGTAGATTATATTTGGCGGAAAATGTACGGTTTTTAGAAGGTGAAACAAAAAATGATACCGATCTTGCTCAAAAAATGGCTCAAGGTGTTGATTTGTTTGTAAATGAGGCTTTTGCTGTTGCTCATCGGCAACATGCTTCGAATTTTGGTATTCAAACTTATTTACATGATGATAAGTGCGTATTAGGAGCGCTATATCAAAAAGAATGTCAGCGTATTGGTCAGGTTTTTAATCATTCAAAAAAAACCAAAATCGCTATTGTTGGCGGTAGTAAGATGGATACCAAAATGGGTTTTCTCAGACATTTGCTCAATCAAGTTGATATCTTGATTTTAGGAGGCGGTATTGCCAATACTTGTTTAAAAGCAAAGGGCTATGAAATTGGTATTTCAATATATGATGCTGATCATATTGCTCTTGCCAACGAGCTTTTGGATGAAGCCAAAAAACATCAAAAGACCATTGTATTACCCCATGACGTTTGCGTTGCTAGACCAAATACACTGGAAAATACCGTTACTAAATTAGTAGAGAATGTTCAGGCTGATGAAGCTATCTATGATTTAGGACCAAGTTCAGTGAAAACTATTTTATCATTAATTGATGATGCCAGTGAGGTACTTTGGAATGGACCAGTGGGTTGGTTTGAACGAACTGAATTTTCAAATGGAACGTTGTCAATTGCTAAAGCTTTAGACATAACTTCCGCAAGTGTGCTAGTAGGTGGGGGGGATAGCTTAAGGGCTTTGGCAATGATTAATGCTAAAGAAATAAGTATGCCAGATGGTCATTCCAAGCCAGATATTTTTAAGTACGCTTCTACAGGAGGAGGAGCTTTCTTATATTTGCTCGAACATGGTGCTTTTCCTGAGCCTCAAAGACTGTCAATTGGAGGTGTCTCTTGAACCATAGATGTAAACTCATAGCAACCTTAGGACCTGGCTGCGATGACCCCGATATATGTTATCAAATCATCAAATCAGGTGTTAATATAGCTCGAATTAACATGTCACATGGGACCCTTGAGCAACATTACCATCGTGTTGAACAATTTAAAACATTGAGTAAACAATTGGGTGTGCAAACAGGTATTATGCTTGATCTTCAGGGGCCCAAAATTAGAATAGGATCATTTATCAATGATAGTATTGAACTTTTACCAGAGGCTGATTTTAAGTTGAGTAAAAGTGTTCCAGCTCATGCTGGAAATGCAAAAGAGGTTGCAGTTTTTGATGATTTTATATTTTCTGATGTGGATGTTGGTCAAGTGTTATGTTTGGATGATGGCCGCATAGAGCTTCAGGTTGTCAATAAGACACATGATACGTTAAATACTAAAGTCTTAGTGGGTGGAATACTGAGTAGTCGTAAAGGGTTAAACGTTCGCGGTGGTGGATTATCGGCACCATCTGTTACCGATGTAGATTTAAAGAATTTAGCCGCTGGTCTTAAATGGGGTATTAATTACGTTGCCGTATCTTTTGTGAAAAGCCCTAATGATATAGTATTGGTTCGTAATCATTTAAAAGATTATCCTGAAGTAGGTGTTATTGCAAAAATTGAATGTGCTGAAGCTGTTGATGATCTTCAAGCAATTATTGATGTTTCTGATGGCATTATGATTGCACGAGGTGATTTAGCTATTGAGGTTGGTGATGCAAGGGTTCCTGTTATTCAAAAAGAAGCGATCAGATTATCACGTTATGATTATAAGCCTGTGATTGTAGCAACGCAAATGCTTGATAGCATGGTCGAAAACCCAATTCCAACTCGAGCAGAAACATCTGATGTGGCCAATGCAGTTATGGATGGTGCAGATGCGATCATGATGTCAGCAGAGACAGCTGTAGGAAAACATCCTATTGTGGTGGTATCAATGGCCATCAATATTATTTCAGAGGTTGAGAAGCATTTAAGTGAGCTAAATCCATCGCTATCTAAAAAGCTTAGATTTAGTCATATCGATGAAGCAATAGCCATGGCTGCAATGTATACAGCTAATCGCTATGCAATCTCAGCGATTGTCACTTTAACAGAGAGTGGAATGACGCCATTAATGTTATCTCGAATACGCACAGATATCCCTATTTTTGCGGTCAGTGAGCACCTTATAACTATCGGTAAAATGTGTTTATTTCGTGGTGTCTATCCTATCCACATAGTGGTTCCAGATAACAAGAAAAATAAACTTGCTCAAACGATTTTAACAGAATTACAGTTACGAAATATTATCAATGAAGGTGATATCGTTATGGTTACTAAAGGTGATGCATTGGGAGAATCTGGTGGAACCAATACTTTAAAAATAATAGAAATAAAAGGAGAGTCGTAGTGGAGTCATTCATTATCGTCCTTTTGATGGTTGCTGCTGCCTTTTTATTGTGGCAAGGCATAAAGTGTCGTAGGGATTTTTTCAGTGCTGATTCAATATCTAAATCGTTAATGGTATTAGGTGTTTTGGCTTGCTTATTACTTTTAGTAATAAATGTAATGGTTATGTTTTTGAGGAGTTATTAATGTGGCCATTTAGACCAAATTCAAGGCAAGTCTCTAGCGTTTTAGGAGTGATGGAGGGATCTCCTTTTTATTTATTGAACAAACATATGAGAAGTTGTTTAGAGAGTGTTAAAATTCTCGAAGAGTTTATGATTGCTTATCAGAATTGTCAAGATGATCGACTTAAACTGACTTATGGTGAAATCATTCAAAAAGAGCATGACGCCGATGATATAAAAAACAAGCTCAAAGTTCATTTGCACAAAGGTCTTTTCCTGCCTGTCTCCCGTTCAGACATATTAAGCATTTTAACTGCACAAGATAATATAGCTAATACATGTAAGGATGTTTCAGGGATACTTTATGGCCGTGATATGGCTTTTCCGGAGTTTTTTAAAGAAGATCTAGTTGCTTTTGTTTCTTTGACTATTCAGGCATGTCAGAATGCTTATGAAGTTGTCCAAAATCTCACGAGATTAGTTGAAACGGGCTTTGGTGATCGTCAAGTTCAAGATACTGAGTTAAGAATTCAGTCTTTGGATAAACTGGAAGAGCAAACTGATTTAATGCAAATTTCTCTGCGTAAAAAACTCAGAGCTCATGAGAATGAAATGTCTCCTGTTGATGTGATTTTTTGGTATCAAGCTCTTGAAAAGATTGGTAATTTAGCTGATTGGTCACAGAGGGTTGGTTCAAAGTTATTAATTTTACTGGCGAGGTAAAGTTGCCTTATTCTGAATTATTATTTATTATTACTCTCCTGATTGGGTTTTTTATGGCATTTGCTATTGGCTCTAATGATGTAGCAAACACAATGGGTACAGCAGTTGGATCTCGATCTATCTCTATTCGAAATGCCATTATTTTAGCAGCTATTTTTGAAGGTTTGGGTGCTTTTTTAGCTGGTTCTCAAGTGACAGAAAGCGTTCGTGGACAGTTTTTTTCACTCTCGTACTTCAGTGATCAACCTATGGTCTTGGTCATAGGGATGCTTTCCGCGCTTTTGGCATCTGGCATTTGGCTCATTTTAGCAACACGATATGGTTGGCCTGTATCAACAACGCATTCTATTATTGGTTCATTATTAGGTTTTGCGTTAATGACAGTTCCTCATAATATAAATTTTGTTTTTTTTCAGAATGTTACTGTTGTATGGTTGATAGCTCCATTGATAGCTGTGGTGTTCAGCTACTTGCTTATGAAAATGATGGTTAAACAGTTGTTTAATCAAATCGACCCACTGAGATCTGCTCAAAAAGTATTACCTGTTTACCTTTTTATCATTACGTATGTCATTTATTCTATGATTGTTTTTCATGGTTTATGGGCATTATCTTGGTATTCAGTCAGTTTAGGCTTAATGATTAGTACTATCAGTGTTTTCGTTTATAAACGCTATGAAGTTAATATCATGAGCCATACTAAAATGGATCCTTATCAAAGAATAGAGTATGTATTTACCATCTTTACGGTGCTGACAGCAGGTATGATGGCATTTTCTCATGGTTCAAATGATGTAGCTAATGCGATTGGGCCAGTTGCAACCGTGCTTGATGCATTGTATCGTCCTGATTATTTAGTGGGTAACCATGTAACCGTGGTACCGTGGTATCTTCTGGCCCTTGGTGCAATAGGCATTGTGAGTGGTCTTGCTATTTATGGCTACAGAATCATAGAAACAGTTGGTAAGAAAATTACGTATTTATCACCGTCACGAAGTTTTTGTGCCCAACTATCAACATCGATCATTGTTATGATTGCGTCCTATTTTGGTTTTCCTGTTTCAACAACCCAAATACTTGTAGGCGCAATTGTTGGAGTGGGTTTCGCACGTGGTATTGCAGCACTTAACTTTGATGTTGTAAAAGGTATATTTATGTCTTGGGTTATTACATTGCCTGCTGGAGCTTTAATAACGATTTGTATTTTCAAAACCATGACACTGGTAGGGTGGATGTTATGACTGACTTCGTGATAGGTGATATTCATGGTTGTTTTGAGGAATTTTTGGAGTTAATACACACTATTCGTTTTAATCCAGACTCGGACCATCTCTTTTTTACTGGTGATATTGTGAATCGTGGTATGGACTCTTGTGGTATACTTGATTGGTTGCTCGCGCATAAGTCATGCAGCACAGTGGTTTTGGGTAACCATGATATACATGTTTTAGCTTATGCTAATCAGGTTCCTTTAGCCCCTATCTCAGAGTCATTTGATGTGATATTAGCTCATCCTAATGCATCAAAGTGGCTTCATATGATGCAACAATGGCCACTATGGGTTCAGCTGCCTAATCATATTCAAATGGTTCATGCTGCGATCAATTCAACGTGGAAACCTAAGATGTTACAAAGATTAGTTGGCGATATTAGTCAAGAAATGAGTAGTAATATTAAGCAATTTTTATGTGGTTATTATGAATTTATGAAAAACTACAGTGGACGTTTGTTTTGGGATAATGCTTGGAGTTCACAGGAAAAGTGGGATAATAATCAACTTTTTACTGCGTTGTTTATTTTAACAAAAGCAAGATATTTAAAAAAGGCGGATCAAGGTGTTCACTATCATGCTAAGCGGTCAGATCACCCTAGTAAACGATCTGTGGATGATGGATGGCAGCCTTGGTATCAATTGCACCCAGAAAAAAGCGATAAAATATACTTTGGGCACTGGGCCTTACTTGCTGGACAAAGTGAGCATTTAAGTTGTATTTCTATAGATGGTGGTTGTGTTCATGGTGGGAAATTAATCATTGAAAACATCTCAAGTGGCATAAGACATGATGTTTCTAGATTTTATTAATGAGGAGAATAATTGAGTGACATTAAAATTTGTGACCAAACAATAGATGATCTTAAAGAAAAGATTTTAGCAACACAAGTTCTCGGGATAGGTACAGGTAGAACGGTCGAAGCTTGTTTGCTAAGGTTGTGGAATGATCAAGAGATTCAAAATCATTTAAAGGAAATAAACTGTGTTTCCAGTTCACAACGGACAACCTTATTTATACAAAAGATTACTCAAGATAAACTTGAGTTGGTAAATCATAACTTATCTGATCGAATCGATATGTATCTTGATGGCGCAGACGTTATCAATCACCAAGGCTTAACATTAAAAGGCCTTGGAGGTGCGATGGTATTTGAAAAAGTATTGGCGTATCAAGCAAAACTTTTTTATTGCGTGATTCAACCGAGTAAATTTGGTCATTTTACTTTCGATCATATACTCCCTATTGCAGTTATTCCGAGTGCTCGATCATCTGTTGCACGACATATTTTAACAGAGCTTCCCGAATGTATTATGAATTACCGCGTTGGCTCAATTACTGATGAGGGTTGTCATATTATTGATCTTCAAGGTTTAGATTTTCAAAAACCTCTGGCTTTAGAGGCCTTTCTTAACAATATTCCAGGTTGCGTAGGTCATGGTCTTTTCGCAAAAAGAATACCCAACGGCGTTTGGCTAGATAATGGAGTAACTACAACTAAGATGGACTTTCATTAGAGGGCATAGTTAGCTCAGAAATAGATTTTTCATTGTCTTTATGATCTAACCACTGGCAAATTTCTTGGTCACCAACCTGCCATCTCAATGTAATGTCTTTTTCACCATGCTTACTATTAAAACTTAATAAGCCTTTTTCAATACTATTAATAACAATGCCTTGTTTTTTTATGGTATCAACTTCTTTTTGGATCGTAGAGAGTAATATTTTTATGCTACTAATGTAATCAATAGTGTCCTCATCATACTCTTCATTTTGGTTAATCATAATAATACTGGGATCAATTTGATTGTTCTTTAGTTTACTCACCAAGCTACTGACTTGATGATTCATTTGAAAAATGCGCCTAAATGATAATGACACAGAAGGTATGAGGTCATTAGCTTCTTGGATGGTGAAATATTTCTTTTGCTCAGTTGTCATGAGTCAAAGTTATCATAGTTGTTCATGTAAGGCAATAATTATATTTAATTGTTTTAAAACATTTTTATAAAAATATGCTATATAGATATATAAGTAAAGAATAGGTGCGGTATGGGAAAGAATAAAAATGCCAATAACGAACTAAGTATCCAATGGTTAAAAGATTTTATACGTTTTTTGAGTGATAATAGTCGATTGATCAGGCTATTACCTTTATCACTTGGTGGTAAAAGCTTATCTGAAGATATTGATGCCAATCAACTTATTAGTGAGATTATGGTTCATTTAAAAAACTTTGAGGAAAAAGGGTTTCCAGATGAGAACAGTCTTAAGAAACGATATCATTTTTTAAATCTAGATAGTGTTGATGTATTAGAGGAAACATTAACGAGTATTATTATTGAAGCTATATCAAATAAAAAGATATGCGTTTTAGATTGTAATATGGTCAGTCGGTTTAATACGGTAACAACATTATTGGATGAGGGCTATGAGGCTATATTTTCATTGGCATCATTATTGGAGGTTAATGCTTGGGATACAAAAAAATCACCAATAGGATCAGATTCGTATATAGAAAGCAAGCCTGTAAGATCTCATGCTAGAAAACAGATTAGCCACTGGTTGAAAGATACTTTGTCATTGTATGAAAAAAATGATGAGTTTTATTTGCTGGTGTTAAAAGTTTATCATTTTTTAAGAAGCAAAAATGAGCTTTCAAAGAACGACAAACAAACATTGTGTGATTTGGTGGAAAGCCATTTAAGAGTTCCAGTATTATTTTATTTTATAGAGCATTATCCAGATAAATGTATTTTTGGTAATAATATTTTATTTAGAGATGATTATAGAATATTTGTGAATCAAGAGTTAGATTCGGATATGTATGATATTGATCAGAAAGACTATGGATATTATTACAATGAAATTTTCCCATATGTTCGCACAGCTGCTATTCGGTTGATGGTTAATAAATATCATCATCTTCATTTAACTTTAGCTTCATTTAATTGGCTGGTTGAAATACAAAAAATACATGATGAAGTAACATTTGAAGATATTGAGCAATTTGAAAAGCAATTGACTAAAGAGATAAAGGTAAGACAGGAAAACATGGAGAAATTTGTAGATCAAATCTATAAAAAAGGATTTAAGCATGGGAAGTTGGTCATTAAAGGTATAAATGAGCTATCTTTTAATGATCTAACTACATTTGATCAGTTTGTAACTTTAGCAACGATGCTTGGTTGGCCAAACCCTCAAGATGGTACGCCAGAGATATTGGGTAAGAAAAATAAAAAACACAGAGATTTATGGCAAAAATATAAAAAATTATATAATTTTTGGCAGCATAATCAAGAGAATATGGCGGTCAGTTTTTCTGAGATGATCGATAGCGCTGGATCAATAATTGAGCAGGCACTGTCTGAGCATCAATTAGACCAAATGCTAAATGTCGAAAATAAAATGTCAGAATGGCTAAAAGAAGTTGTAACATTATTGATTGTTCCTGATGTTAGGTATTTTAAGAAAAAGATAGAGAAGGGTGCTCAAAAGACAAGGGTATTTAAAAGATTACCAAGTGTTGATGCGGTACGATCATGTCATAAAAAATTATTAAAAGAGCTTAAAAAGATGGGATACCCCAATGTTAGGGACGACAAATCAAAAGAAAAAATTGTTACATGGTTTAAACGTCATTTAGTATTACAGCCAGATAAGAATGATCCTAAAATTATTTCAGGTATTAGTGATAAATTTGATGTTAATGATTTTTCAATGGTACTCGAGGCAAAGTTGATGGGCGCTCAAGTTCTTACAGCAAACAATGCTATTCAGGATCAGGTTTTTATCGATTGGCGAATTGCTTATTTCGTTCATGATGCAGACATCATTATTGACAACAGCGATATTGGCTATGAGTTAAATGATGATTTATGGTATTCTCATGCAAGCTTAAACAGTAGTATACGCAAAAAGATAAAGAGAAAAAGTGTCAGTGATGCTTCAAAAAGCCAAGCACCTCAAAAAAATACACTCTCGCCAAAAACCCCAACGAGAAAGACACAAAGATTCTCTAAAACACCGTCTTCTAGTCGATTTAAATCAAAAGTTGATCAGCATCAAAGTCCTTATGGGACACCCGCCAGAAAAGAACCTAAAAGAGAAGGCGTATTCACAGAAGTAAGAGGGAATAAAACACCTAAAGTTTAGAGTTCTTAAAAACCTTGACAAACAAATTGACTAATGTCAGGATTTTTCGATGATAACCAGAAAGTTAAAAAACTTGTTTGCTGGCTTTTTACCCGTGGTAGTTGATGTTGAAACTGCGGGTGTTAACGCTAGTACAGATGCCTTGTTAGAGGTGGCAGCCTGTGTTTTGGTTATCGACGATGGGCGATTAGTACCAGGCCCTATTTGGCATGAACATATTCAGCCTTTTGAGGGGGCTCATTTAGATCAAGGGGCATTGTTGATAAATCGAATTATCCCAGATCATCCACTTAGATTTGCGAAAACAGAGTGTGATGCTTTATCTTCCCTTCATGAATTTGTAGAGAAACATCGTGTTGAGCAAAGCTGTCACAGAGCTATTTTGGTAGGACACAATGCTCACTTTGACCTTGATTTTATCAATGCTGTTTGTAAGCGACTTGGTATTTGCAGTCCATTTCACCGTTTTAGGGTTTTAGATACAGTAACACTGTCAATGGTTCAATTGGGTGTGTCTGTATTAGCTAAAGCCTTAACTAGAACAAAGCTTGGCTATGATGCTGAAGAAGCTCATGGAGCGTTATACGATACGATTCAAACAGCTAAATTGTTTTGTCATCTCTATCATGAGTCTAATTTAAAGTCATAATGGTTGTCTTTAACTTTATGTAGTCCAATTTGGCTTAGAATGTTTTCTAATTGGCTGTGTTCACCATGCCATGACACTTTTAATGTGAGTTGGTGGTTGTTAATTTTATTTATATGGGTGCTTTTGACAAAGTTATTGGCATCTAGTTTCTGACGAATGTATTGAATAACTTTGTAGTTATTGATTTGGTGGATAACAATATCTGATGTGTGAAACTCTTTAGATTGTGGTCGCAGCATAAGAAAAAATTGATTGATGAGATGGTTAATGCTGTGTTCTGCCAGTTCATCGTACTCATGTGTTCGGTCTAGCCACTGATTTTTATTTTGGTCGGTATACAAAGTCCATTTTATCTTTTTAAATGAATCAATATCTTCATAGCGACCGAGTAAAACAGCATCAACACCATATTTTACTTGGATGAGTTTAAGGGTTTTATTATTTATTTGATGATTGAGGATTTGTGCAATTTTTTGGTTCTCGATATCATCCATTGGAAATGCCAATTGAAAACCATATTCATCCATTTTGTTTTGAAAAGATGTGGTGATCTTAGTATCTTCATCTGTATGGAGTATTGCAATCTTTTCATCTGGTATAGATTGCATCAGCCATAGTAATGTTTTAGGTCTTTGATATTCAGGCCAAACAGCCAAGTTCATCTGTGTGATCAGTTTTTTCATTTCTGGTTCTGAAAATTCAGCCAGTAGACGTAGCTCATCATTAATAGTTTTCTTCTGGTATTTGACCACAGGAATAGATTCAGCTGCAATATCGGCAAAAAGACTTTCATCAAGTGATATTTGACTGGTTGCTTTTTTTACAGAAGCAATGAAAGCATTGAAAATGTTGTCTTGTAATGATTTTTGTTGATTATAAGATGTATCAGTGATAAAAATTGACGATTTTGCCATAAGTGTTAAATGCATCCCAGCAAAAATAATGACAAACAAGCGTAACATCATGTTAACCCAATTAAAAGATACTATTATATTAACTCAGAGTAGTTCTGAATAACAATAAAAAAAGTGAATTATTCATTGACCTTGTAAATACCGGGTGGTACTGTAAGAAACTATATAGAAACAACGCCTTGTGCGTATTCCGATTAACTAAACGAAAGAGAAACAACTATGGTGGTTAAATCCGAACTTATAAATTCTTTATCATATCAGCTTGGTGATGTGCTTCCTTCTCAGGATGTTGAATATGGTGTCAATCTAATTCTTAATATCATGAGTAATACACTTGTAGAAGGTGGTTGCATTGAAATTCGAGGCTTTGGTTCATTTAAATTGCGTTATCGTGAAGAGCGTGTTGCACACAATCCTTCTAATGGTAAAAAGGTAACAACAACTTCAAAATATAGACCGCATTTTAAGCCTGGAAAAGCATTGAGAATGCGTGTTGACGAAGGAAAAGCATTTCCTATTAAAGCTAAAGTGAAGTCACGTTCCAATAAGGAAGAGTTAGCTGAAGAAGTTTAATAGCATTGAGTTCAAAAGGGCCGAAAGGCCCTTTTTTTTTGCTGTTGGATTTAAACCATTGGATCAGTAATGCCTTCTTGACCTTGGTACTTTCCTTTGCGATCGCGGTAAGAGGTTTCACATGCTTCATTTGCTCGTAAGAAGATCATTTGTGCCACACCTTCATTAGCATAAATTTTTGCAGGTAAATTAGTGGTATTAGAAAACTCAAGTGTGACATGTCCTTCCCATTCAGGTTCAAGGGGGGTGACATTAACAATAATACCACATCGTGCGTATGTTGACTTTCCTAGACAAATGGTGAGTACATCACGAGGAATCTTAAAATATTCCACTGTTCTGGCAAGTGCAAATGAATTAGGGGGTATTAGGCAGCTATCGTCATTGATTTCGATAAAGCTTTTTTCAGAAAATGCTTTGGGATCAACCACAGCAGAGTGAATGTTGGTGAATATTTTAAATTCTGGTGCACAACGAACATCATAACCATAACTACTAACGCCATAACTAATTAATTTTTCATTTTTGTGCTGCTTTACTTGTTGGGCAATAAAGGGTGAAATCATCTCTTGTTCATTTGCCATCTTGGTGATCCAGCGATCTGAAAGAATACCTGTGGTCATTTTATCTCCTCATGTTTTTGAACATGGTAGCACGAATTCCCCAGAGCGTCGATGAAATTTTTTTCTGGCTATATTAAATATATTGCTGGATGAGATAGTAGAACATCATGAAGCCCATGATAAACAAGAATGCACCTGATAATCGAGCGATGAGGCGTAAAATATGAGAGTGTTGAACATATTTCAAAGCTCTGGCAAGTAGTAACCCCCATAGTGTCATGCCACCAATAATTAACAACCCATCTAAACCTTGCTGAGTAAGGCTGATGTGTTCTTGTGTCGCTGAGTACTGAAACAATGCTATCCAAGAAAACCATACTATAGGATTTGCAATGCCAAAGCTCATGCCAATGAATAGAGTTCCTGCTGATGCGCTTTTGGGTTGAGTTTTCTGTTGTTCAATTGGGGAGTACAGCTGCTTAAAACCTTTGACCATAATGAATAATGATCCAAAGCCACTAAGAACGCCTGCAATAATTTGGTAGGCCAAAGTATGTGCTAAATCAGCACTTAAGTAACTAGCAATCAGTGTCACTGTTAAAATACAAAGAGTGCTTAAGTTAGCACCAAGCCTAATAAGAAAGGCATGGAAACTGTTTTTGGTGACGCCTTGATGAATCATTTCAAAAGTTATGGGGCCAGGAACTGCTGCTAATAGTAGTCCTTTTGATAATGGATAAATAATATATGGCAAAGCTAACATGTTGGTATCGTACCTGACTATTATTAAATAAAAATGAATCAAAAGTTTAGATTAAAATATAAATTTGTTATTATAAAAAGATGAAATACATAAATGAATTATTACACAGCAAAGTAGAAAGTGAATATCTTGTCGACAAAAAGCATGATGCTTGGCACTGGGCTATGCCACTTGGGCCTTATGAGACGCTTTTGACTGATTTTTTTGGTGTTCCATGTAAAGGTTTTGTGCCAAGGGTGGCGCCTGTAAAGCAAAGCCCTTTTGCTGCTATCAAAAATATTGTTGCGATTGGTGCTGGTAAAGGAGGTGTTGGTAAAACAACCATAACCATGCATTTAGCTAGAGGATTGCAAGCAATGGGGGCTCGAGTGGGTGTTCTAGATGCGGATATTTATGGTCCTAATATTATGGATGTTTTTAATATTGATCATCAGCAAGCAGCAATCAAGGATCAGCGTTATTTACCAATATTATCTGATGGTATTCCCACGATGAGTTTAAGTTATTTATTAGACGAGCACCAACCTGTATTATGGCGTGGCCCAATGTTGCATAAAGCTCTGGCGCAAATGTTATGGCATACTCAGTGGGGGGCATTGGACTATTTACTGATTGATTTACCGCCTGGTACTGGAGATGTTTGGATGACCTTATCCCAAAAGGCACCACTCTCTGCAAGTTTATTGGTGACAACAGAACAGCGATTAGCACTGAAAGATACGATTAAAGCACAAGCAGCTTATGAGCACCTAGGTATTCCAGTATTAGGTGCTATTTTCAATATGACACACACTTTTTGCCACAACTGCTCTAAAAAGCAAGAGATTTATCCTTGCGACTCAGCACTTCTCAATCAGATAAAACATCATCTATATCGCATGCCATTAGGTGAGCTATCATCTTTTGAAACGCCACTAGCTATTGAGTTTTTGGTTTCAATGGCTGCATTGCCCCGGTGGAATAAGCCTATTTTACCCAGTTTGGTGGTTGAATAATCATGTGGTGTATCACTAAAGACTTTAAAAGCACTCAATCTTTAGGTCGTTTAGTAGGAAGTCGATTGGTATCACTACCACTATTTTCTTTTGAGGCCAATGATTATCCTGCTATTAAAAAAAAATATGATGTTGTCATCGTTACCAGTCAGCATGTAGCATCTTTTGTAAAGGAATGGCCTTTGGCGGCATCATGGATTGCAGTTGGGCCGTCAACAGCAAAAACATTAAGCTCACAAAATATTGAAGCACAACTACCCAAAGATTTTTCCATTCAAGGCATTGCATCTCATTTCAAACATTTTTTAAAAGGGCAATCATTGCTTATCCTAACTGGCACACCAATACCGCATGATTATAATGTTATTTTTTCTATGTGCCATGGTGTCAATGTATGTTGTGTCTATCAACGTATTAAGCGAGATGTTTTGTCATTGAATGAACCGATGTTTCATATTAAAGGTTGGGTTATTACCAGTTTAGCGGCTGCAAAATATCTTGTGGAGTTGCATTCGAAATATCAATATCACTTTCAAAAAGACGCAACGATTATTGTTTGTAGTGATCCATGTTTATTATGGTTGAATCAGAATGGTTACATGAATGTATACCGTGCAAAAAGCCCTCTTTTAGAGGATATTGCACAAAAAATAAGGGAGATAAAAACTTATGAAATATTATAAATTTTTTAAAAAAACAATGCTGCTTATGTGTCTGTTTATTGTGGTTGGAGGTGCTTACTGGTATCAGGAGTCATGGTTGAATGCCATTAGAAACAATTGGCATCATGTGTTTAAGGCTAAGGGTGATCAAGACATTCTTGTTGATCATCAAAAAGTGATGGTTCCTATTGTGATTACTCATGAGCCTACCCATGAGCAGGTGAGTTGGATTAAACGAAATATCGCTGAGTGTCATGATGAATTGGATAGATGGGCTCATCAAGTTCAAGTAAATGCTAGACTTCGGTATGATTATTTACAATCGCTTGATCGTATTGAAAATGTATTATCTCAACAAACCGATTCATCTCATGATGATCAATCAGTTCATGGTTTAGGTCAGTGGGTTTCATGGCGAGCTATGTCAAATGACGAAGAAAGTGCTTCAACGTCCACTGAGTTAAGTAACATAAAAGTAGAGCAGGATGTTTTTAATTTAAAAATGCTAGCAACATCATTTAATTTAAAAGATTTTAAGCATCTTAAAAAACACTTGCTGCATATTCTAAAGGCATCTAACCAAGAGACATTAATACAAATGGTGGAAAATATTAAACCATTACCAAAAATGAATTCAGAAGATCAATATATCTCGTGTTTAATAAAACAGGAGTCAATAGATGTTTAGATTATGGTTTTTGTTATTAGCAAGTTTAGCTCTCTATGCAAGTGGTTTTGTATGGCCAGTTATGAATGATGTTATAAAAATAAGCCATTTATTTCATTACGAGGTTTGGATTAATACTGCTGTTTTATTGGGTGCTTTATTGTTTGTGTGTGAGTGTTATACAGTATTACGCTCAAGTATAATCCAATTATTTCAGATGCCAAAACGATGGTTCAAACAGCATAAGAACCATGACATGCTTTCCAAATCGCAAGAAGATCAGTTATGGTTATCTGTAGTGCTTAATATGCCTGATCTCAGTCTAAAATCACGGCAAAAAAACACTCAATGGGTAGAGTTTTATCATTTATTAAACCAACAAGCGTGGGAACAAGCTCGAAATATGTTGTCTGATCTTGGCTTAGACAGCGAGCACCCGTGGCTGGGTGAAGTTCTTGATTTGCACATCCAAAGCCTTCAGGATGCTAAACAACCCCTAAGTCAGAAATGGTTTGGATTATGGCAACAATACGGTAATACTTTTATGTTAAAGAAGGCGCTTGCTGAAGTAAAGTCAATTCAAGATGTAGAGTTGTTGATGAGTTGCTCGTCAGATATTATTTACATGTTAAAAAAGCAAAAAGCTCATGATGTTTTTTGGCAACAAGGTCATCAATTTTTATCATTATGTTTAAATAAGAAAACTTATTTTGAAAGAATATATAATGCTATCAAAGACAGCATGCCACACAATAAGAGGTCGTATGATGTTCTTTATGTAAAGTTTTTAAAACAATATGAAAGTGATAAAATGGCCGAGCAATGGTTAGATACTAAAATGATTCAAGACCCACATCCTATCTGGATAGAAGCATTGTGTGATGTGGGTTTTGTGGATGTTGAAGGAATGCTTGCAAAGGCTAATCAATGGGCAAATGACTATGATTGGTCGATACTATTGATTTTAAGGGCTCAATGCTATCTTAAGTTAGGACAATATAAATCTGCCAAAGGAGTTCTCAAAAGAGTTGATTCAAAAGAACAGTATAAATGGATTCAAGATTTGCTATGGTCCTTAATAGAGTGTCAAAAAGGTTTAAGCCATCAGGATAAGTTAGATGAGCTATGTAAAGCCTAAATAATCGTAAAGCGTTGTTTGTAGCGCAATAGTAACGCTAAATAAATTATTTTGAGATTTTGCTTACATTTGAAAGGGTTTATATTGTTGATGTTTTGGGTGGTCAGTTTAAAATAAATGTAGTTAAATGAAACATTCAGAATAATATGCAATCATTTTTTGATTTTATCGCTTTGTTGCTTACGACCTCTTACAAAGGTATCAAGCAATTAAAGACTATTGTATCAAGCAACGACGACGCCAGTATCATTTACCATGAGTTACAGTTAATTTGTGAAATTCACGGTATTGATAGCATAGATAAAGATTGTTTTTGTCAACATTGGCAAAAGTTTAGTCACTTAATAAAATTCCTCGTTAATGTTAAGAGTCCTCCTTATATGCATAAATATAAATGTATCCATTTTTTCGAAAATGAAAAAGATTTTGAATTCTTAGGAAGTGATTTCGTAGCAGATTTAAATGTTAATTACCGAATATACACTAATCCAGTATTAGCTTATTGGGTTAACATGAGCAAATTACTTGATACTATTGAACTAAGTGCTTTTGAGATTAATGATATTGATGCAATTCGTGATCAACAAACTAGTGATGGCAAAACAGACTTGTTTTTCGAAGATAATATGTCAACATTACAGGGCATGAAATCTGTAGCATTTAGAAATGCATGTTTAAATACAGTCGATATACAGTCTGAGGATTATTTAGCTCGTGTCACCGAATCGTTTTTATTGGTAAAAACTTTTTTAAAATTTAATAAAGAACGCAAGCCATTATTTATAAATCCATATATTGATGATTTGCATTGTTTTTATAGGTTTGCTCTTCATTCTGGCATCGAACAAATTAATGATAGTGACTTGCAAGTTGTTATGTCTGCTCGAATTGATGATTACTATGGGGGATTGTTTTTTTCATTATTTGAATTATCTCCAGGTAATTTAAGTTCATTTATTAAATCACTTTATTCATTCTATTTGGATCCACATACTAGTCCAAAAGCATTGAGTCAATTCTTATATCGTCTAGAGCCTATAATGAGTTATGTTTTAAGTCTAACAAAAAAGCTACCAGACTTTAATAATGATCGCTTCAGCAATGAATTAAATAATGGTGTTTACCACTTGATTCAGGGGATGAATTTAAATTCTCTTTTTGAGCTTAAGCAGTTGGGTAAAACGGATCTTTATGAGTTTTCGCTATGTAATCGTGAGCTTCTTAAGGAGCATTTACCAATGTTCAAATGCGTCAATGTTTCTGACTTGAATAGTCGAATTATGCACATGATGCTGATAAATTTCTTTGATTTTTTAAGTACATCTTCACTTATGAACGCATCATTAAAGACCATGGTAGAAAGGGCAATGGTTTTATTATCACATTATATCTCTTACGATTTATCATTTGAAGAGTCAAAAGGTGCATATGAATGTTCTCACGCCACAAAAGAGAAATTACTAAAATCACAAAGCTTTTGGGCTATGAGTCAAGAGATTACCAACCCAGGAAGTAGTAAAGAACAAAAGAACTGTTTCTAAGCTTGTTTTAATGAACGCCGAAGTATTTTACCAATGACTGATTTTGGAATTTCTTGTGTTCGTATAAATCGATTAGGGATTTTATAGGCTGAGAGGTATTGTTTGCAGAATGCTTTTAGAGATTCAGCGGTTAATTTTTTTGATGAAACATAATAGGCAATAATATACTCGGCCTCTGTATGTTTGTGTTTTTCACCAACGACGCATGCTTCTTCAATATTGGCATGTTTGGTTAGGATGTTTTCAATTTCACTGGGGTATACGTTAAAACCGGAAATAATGATCATATCCTTAAGTCGATCAACAATGCTTAAGCATCCAGATTGATCGATAAAACCTAAATCACCAGTTCTGAACCAATGACCCTCAAATACTTCATTTGTTTCTTTATCATTTTGCCAGTATCCTCTTGTTACTTGAGGCCCTTTTACCCATATTTCTCCAATTTGATCAGGAGGGAGTGATTGTTTGTGACTATCCATAATCATAATTTCAGTCATGGTTAATGATTTTCCCACATGATCTTCAAATGAGTGTTTGTTTTGGCTGATGCTAATTACAGGGGATGTTTCTGAGAGACCATAACCTTGTTGAACAACACAGCCAGTTTGACGTTGCCACTTCTTTGCTGTTGATGGTTGAGTAGCCATGCCTCCAGTAATGGTTGCAACAAGATGATTAAAATTAATATCTTTAAATGAGGGATGTTGTAATAATTTGAGCATCAGTGTTTCTAATAAGGGAATGCCATGAACTTTATTTCTTTTCAATATTTCAACTAAGGCATTTAAATCTCGAGGATTAGCAACTAAAAGATTTAGACCTCCGTGATCTAAGGTAACCCAGGAAACCATTAAGGCAAAAATATGATATAATGGTAGTGCGGTTAAAATCGTATTATGTCCATTTTGATATAATTTTTCAGGCATACTACTGGGAATTTGAACAAGGTTGGAAAGTAAGTTTCTATGGCTAAGCATAACACCTTTAGCAAGTCCTGTTGTCCCACCTGTATACTGTAATAAAACAATATCGTCTGGTTTAGGTTGGTGTGGGTTTTTGCATATGGGCATATTAAAACATTGATGCCATTGCACATGATCACTATCAAATGGTGGAATAACTTTTTTAAAATATTTGAGTACAATATGCATTATCCAGCTTTTATACCAAGGTAATTCATCACCTATATGGGTAACAATAATATGCTTTAGTGGTGTTTCATGTTTAATTTGATCAATAATATGAGCCATATTGGCGAGAACAATGATTGATGTAGCCCCTGAGTCATTCAATTGGTGCTTTAGTTCATTTGCAGTATACAGAGGGTTTACATTGACAGCTATAGCACCTGATGCGATTACACCAAATGTGCTAATAGGTTGTTGTAGACAATTTGGTAACATAATGGCGACTCGATCATGAGGTTTGATGCCACTATATTTTAAAAAATTGCACAATTGTAAGCTTTTATCTTTAAGTTGCTTATAGCTTAGATGTTGACCAAAGCTACTGTAAGCAATTTGATCGCAGTATTGTTCTGAAATTTGATCTAGCCATGCCCAAATATGCTGATATTTTAACGGTAATACACTCATACCTGTATTATAGTATTTTTTTTGATTTTGTGTGTTTTTAGTTGAAAATAGATTTTGATTTCAATTCTTTATAGTCGGTTGCTATTTGTATTCGTATTCGGTTGAGGCGTTTAGCTTCTTCTAATATGTTGGGTTGATCCCATGCTTGTTGATGAATATACATAATGGTTTCACTGGAAAATGCTTGAGGGTCATCACTTTTTTGCCAGCCATCAGCTGTAAGGTGGTAGTGTGCATCATTTTTAGGTGGATAAAGTGCTAAACCAATATGTTCGAGAAGTTGAGTTTCAAAGACCCTGAGCGCTGGCTCTGTTTGTGTGTTAACAGTATTTAAAAAGATGATATATGCTTCATAAATAGACTCGCAGGGTTCACCAGAGGGTAATAACTTCAATAACAGTTCATTAACATAAAAGCCACAAAATAGTTGTTTAGGCTGCAGAAGATGAAACCCTTTAGTGGGCTCGATCATTTTTAAGCTGCCAAGATCATTTTTAATGCTCCATGTACAAACCAAAGGTTGAAAAGGCTGATATAATGCTTGAAGATGCTGTTGTTTTTTGATTCTTGCTACAACTCGATTGATGCCAGAGATGGGCGAGAATAAATCAAGTAATATAGACCGGTCATTGAAAGGTCGTTTATGAAGAATATAACAGCGAGAATTACAAAGTTTCATGGCATTAATTTAACGGATCAAAAAAAATATTTAAATAAAGTTTTTAATGTTGGCATTTAACAAATAGCATAAGGTGTATTTCAATACCTAACCTTTTTTGCATCTGTTGTCTTGCCGCTTGGCTAATAGCTTTAATGGTTCGACCTTGGTTGCCAATAATCATTTTTTTATGATTTAAATCTTTGACCTCAATATAAGCCCTTAAAATTCTACCTTTGGTTTCTACACGATCTGATTCGATGCCCACTTGACATTGATAGGGAATTTCTTGGTTGAGTTTTAACAATAGTTGCTCTCTAATAATCTCAGTTATTTGTGTATCTTCAGACTGTGTGGTTGATTCATTCTCGTTAAATAAAAATGCTCCTTCAGGGCAATGCAGTAACAACCAGGCTTTAAGCTGCTCAACATGAAGACCTGTTTTAGCTGATATATTCAAAAACATTGATACATCAATGCCATGCGTTAATTCCGATAGAGCCGGTTCTTGATGTGGTAAATCGGATTTATTGATTAAAACACAAAGAGGAGGGCAGGATTCTTGTTGTTTAAGCCACTCTGAAATATGATAGTCTTGTCGATTTAGATAAGGTGTTATGAGCCATAAAATAAGATCAGCATCTAATATTGAGCGTTTAGCATGTCGGTTCATGCTGCGGTTTTTGCTTTGGTATATTCGTTCATGAATACCAGGCGTATCAATAAAAATAAATTGGTAAGGAGATTCAGTTAGTATGCCTAAAATAGGCACCTCTGTCGTTTGGGGCTTAGGAGAAGTGATGGCAATACTTTTTGCTGTTAAAGCATTTAATAACGTTGATTTGCCAACATTGGGTTGGCCAATGATTGCAATTTTAGCACAATATTGGGTCATGATTGTTTACCATAAAGTTGATCAAGCATTTTTTTTGCAGCTAGGGTCTCACCATTTTGTTTAGCCTCAACCGGTGGGGATTGAGTATTATGATGATTAACAGTGCAATTAATGACGAAGATAGGGTTATGGGCTGTGCCAGTGGTAGAAAGTATGGTGTATTTGGGAAGTGGTAATTTATTCTTTTGACAGTATTCTTGTAGCTCAGCCTTCGCATGTTTTTGAGGAACTTGGGTTAAGTTTGGTATGTTTTGGTAGCATTCTTCAATAAATGAGTGGACGGTGATCCAGTTGCTATCAAGATAAATAGCGCCAATAATGGCCTCAAACGTATTGGCAATAATTTTTGTGGTGATCTGTGGTTGGCTCTCACCTGTTATAATAATGTCTTCAAGATGAAGGTGCTTGCCAAGTAGAGAGAGTGTTTTGGTATTGACCCACTGGCTTCTAATATTAGACATAGCGCCTTCTGTCAAATGTTGCTGTTGGTATAATAAGTCAGCAACAGTGGCATTTAAAATGCTATCACCTAAAAACTCAAGGCGCTCATTATGATTTTTACCAGAACTACTATGTGTTATGGCCAATTGATAAAGCTTCGAGTTTGTGAATGTGTAGTGTCCAATTGTTGCGTTCATGATGAGTGCGGGTGTTTTTCTGGTATGAGTGTTTCTCCAATTCGTGACCAATTGATGTGGAAGTTATCCCAATTCATCCAAACTAATAAAGCTTTACCCATGAGCTGAGATTCATGAATAGCTTTAAAAACGCGGCTATCAGAACTATTGTTACGGTTATCACCAACCAAGAAATAACTATTTTCAGGGACTTGATATAGAGGGAAATTTCTAAATTGACTTCTAAGTGGGTTTGGATCGATAACAATTTTATGATCAATATCACCAAGGTGCTCAATGCGATATAGTTTATTATCATCTGGGTGTTGATCTGGGTCAGGCGATTGCTCTTGACGTTGGCCATTAATGTATAGTACATCATTGATGAATTGAATGGTATCACCAGGAAGGCCAACAACCCTTTTGACATAGATTTTATCTTCTTGTATTTGTTTTAAGTATGCTTCAGGCGGTTCAAAAACCACAATATCACCACGTTTGGGTTGGCCAATAGGGATGATTGTTTTATTGGTAATAGGTGCTTTAAGGCCATAAGGGTATTGTGCAACAAGAAGAAAGTCACCAGGATAAACAGTTGGAAACAATGATCCAGTTGGTACATGATAAGGCTGTATGATAAACTGTCTAACGATAAAAATAATCACTGCAATCCATACAAATGATCTGGAGAAGTCAACTGTTTCGGAAGGTTTTTGACCGAGGGATGCACGCGCTTTAGCTAGGATGGTAATATCTAATAATGAAACAAGAATAACAAATGAGGTGAGGGCAACCAGAAAATGAGGCACGCCAAGAGATAGAATGATCCAGAATGAACTGGTAATGAGTGCTACCATTTGTGTGTATTTTAGCCACACAGGGTCGGCGTGGTCATTGCGATGTTGGTAAAGACCATAAACTGATACAGCAATACATAAAGGAGCTATGTACTGGAGGGCGATAATCAAAATGGATATGGGCATAAGTACTCTAATTTAAAGACGCTTATAGCATAACGTAGATTGTGACACAATGATAGTCAAGGTTATGATCTAGGTCGAATAATGATGTGATATTAAGAAATTTGGCACCATTGTTTTTTGTTGGCCTGTTTTCTTTGTCCTTTATATTGAGTGCTTTTATCAGATTGTATGTATTGAGAACCATTATAAAACATATGATTAGGATTTAATTGATGTTCCTTGTTTGAGTTAACGATACGATCGATTGTTGAGTTTTTCTTGGGGTAGCTTGGAAGTGTGGTTTGTTTTCCATTGAAAATGATAGCTCTAATATTAAACCATAAGTTTTGTTTTGTGTGTTTATATGTTGATTTTTTGTACCCAAACAACCCTCGTTTATTGATGTTTTGCTTCCATTGCTCTGTGCAAGCTTGCTGAGCAAATTCATAAAAAGTCATCGTTCCCTTGCCTAGATATTGATGGTCGTACTTTATTTGTGGGATTTCACTCTGTTTTAAAAAAGCTTTTCCTGGCTTTCTTTTTTTTGTCAATATTTTAACAACATCATAGTTTCTCGTTGCTAGGTAGACGTGCCACCCTGACCAGCCATCAGCATTTTTTTGGCTAAAGTCACCACCAAGGTTTGAAAGTATTGTTCTAGGGGTGTCTTCCCAATTACGAAAGTTTAATAATTGTGAAATTATATGTGGGTGTAGGAGTAAGTAGATGGGAGAGGTTAGCCAAAAAGAAACGTTGACTAAATGTTTCATTGTACTTGTGTGTGGATCTACTTGATAGAGTTTGTAAGTGCATAACCACAATAATTGGATGCTGGATAATATAATGGTACTAAAAATCCAGCATTGTATGCTCCAAAGGCCCAAATGAGCAGATGGAATAATGAGGTAAGGCAATGTATAGACAATAAAGCAGAAGAGTACTTGTAATGAAAAAAATCTTAGCCATGATAAGGGGTAGCGATTCGGTTGAAGACATGAATAATAACGAAAATCGATTTGCTGTGTACCCAAAAGATGCAGGAACCACAGTAAGTGACTGCAGATGTTAAACAAAGCAATTTGTGCCCCAGTAAATGCCGCAAAGGTTAACCAAGGATATGAGAGCATAATCTTAACAGGGTTAAGATAGAAGTATATAGAAATACACAGAATGCCTAAATCAAGAATCAGAGCAAAGATACTTAAAGTTTTTCGAAACATACCAACATCCTTATGGTTTTAATTTATGAGTCCCTTATTTTGAGAATGGCTAAAAAGGCTTCTTGTGGCACATTAACTTGTCCTATTTGTTTCATTCTCTTCTTGCCTTTCTTCTGTTTCTCAAGTAATTTTCGTTTACGAGAGACGTCACCACCATAACATTTTGCGGTAACATTTTTGCGTAAAGCACTAATGGTTTCACGTGAAATAATATGACTGCCATGAGCTGCTTGAATAGCAATCGCAAACATTTGTTTGGGAATGAGCTCTTTCAGTTTTTGACATAAGGCTCTGCCTAATGGGTAAGCTCTATCTTTATGGGTAATGCTTGCTAAAGCGTCTACAGGCTTACCATTGATCAGAATATCTAATTTGATTAATTTGGATGCTTGAAAGTGATCAAATTGATAGTCTAATGAGGCAAAACCCTTAGTGTTCGACTTTAAGCAATCAAAAAAGTCCAGTACTATTTCATTCATAGGTATAAGATAGGTGAGTGATACTTGACCACCTGTGAATTCCATATTGGTTTGTATGCCGCGTCGATCTAGGCAGAGTTGAATAACATCTCCAACCATATTTTGAGGCGTTAGAATGTTGACCTTAGCAATTGGCTCGCGCCATTCCTTGATTTTTTGAGGCTCTGGCAGTTGTGAAGGATTATCAATATAAATGGTTTCATCATCAGTTGTGATGAGCTCATAAATAACTGTTGGGGCAGTAGTAATGAGATCAAGATTATATTCACGTTCTAGACGTTCTTGAATAATTTCCATATGCAGCATGCCTAAGAAGCCACAACGAAACCCATGGCCCAAAGCTTCAGAATGCTCTGGCTCATAAAATAATGAAGCATCATTTAAACAGAGTTTTTCTAGAGCGGTTCTAAATGACTGGTACATATCTGAATCAGTGGTGAATAGCCCCGCAAATACCTGAGGTTTAATGGCTTTAAATCCTGGTAATGGTTCATCAGCCGGGTTTTTAGCTAATGTTATGGTATCACCAACTCGAGCGCCATGAATGTTTTTAATGCCAGTAATTAAGTAACCCACCTCTCCAGATTTTAAAGTTTCAGAGGCGGTTTTTTGTGGTAAAAATCGACCTATTTCATCGACTAGATGAGTGTTTTTATTGGACATCATCATTATTTTATCACCTCGCCGGAGTGTGCCTTCTCTAATGCGGATGAGACAAACGACACCTAAGTAATTATCAAACCAAGAGTCAATAATGAGGGCTTGTAGCGGCTTGTTTTCATCGCCGACTGGTGCTGGTATTTGTGCAACAATATGTCGGAGAAGTTGATCAATACCTAGTCCAGTTTTAGCACTAACCTCAATGGCATGACTACAGTCAATACCAATGATTTCTTCAATTTCTTGTTTTACTCGCTCGGGTTCTGCTTGCGGTAAATCTATTTTATTTAAAACAGGGTGAATATCTAGGTTTTCCTCAATAGCAGTATAACACACGGCAACTGTTTGTGCTTCCACTCCTTGCCCTGCATCAACCACCAATAATGCACCATCACAAGCAGCGAGCGAGCGTGATACTTCATAAGAGAAGTCAACATGACCTGGCGTATCGATTAGGTTGAATTGATAATTCTCGCCATCTTGCTGATGGTATAGTGTTACGCTCTGTGCTTTGATGGTAATACCACGCTCTCGTTCAAGGTCCATGTTATCTAATAGTTGATCTTTCATATCTCGGTCGGCAACCGCAGAGCAAGCTTGAATCAAACGATCGGCAAGGGTAGACTTCCCGTGATCAATATGGGCAATGATTGAGAAATTGCGTATATTTTCTTGGCGAACAAACATGAGGGCAGTGTATCAGGCATTGATTATTGAAACAAGAGGTCCAGTGCAGATATATCATCTTCATTTAATGATAAAAGTAATACATGATCGTCTATTTGTAGTTCATCATTTGGTATTAGCCATCTGCCGGATCTTCGAATAGCAAGTAAAGTGGTGTTTTTGGGTAGTTTAAGCGTATTGAGAATGGCTGAGTGACGCGATACTTCTGCTAGAATAAGACGAGTAGATCCATGTAATAATGGTTTGTTTTCAATAAATTGACCTGGATGGATGTGCTGAAAAATATGCTGACTAATTAATCTATGTGATAAGATTAGTCGGTTAGGTGTTCCTTGGTTAAATATATCAAGGTAATTATCACGTGAGATCAAACAAACTGTTTGCTTGGCACCAAGGTGGTTGGCTTGAATTGAGCTAATAATATTATCTTCATCATCACCTGTTGTGGCACAAAAGCAATCAATGTTATCAATGCCTTCGTCAATTAAGAACTTTTTATCTGTGGCATCTGCATTTAAAATATTTAGGTAAGGAGCTGTTTTGACCAACTCATAACACCTTGAGGTATCTTGCTCTATAAGCTTCACATGATAACGAGTGCTGAGTCTTTTGCCTAATGTAGCGCCAATATTGCCACCACCAGCAATCATAATGTTGGGTTTATCTTTTTTATGAATATCGAATAATTTAAGAACCGATTTCTGATTGCTTTTTTCTGTTAAAATAAACAACCTATCTTGTGGTAAAAAATCAATGTTTTTTGATGTAAGTACATTGCTATGACGCACTACTGATATAACTTTGGACAGCTTGCTTGGAAGAAAGGGAGTGATATTACACAATGAAGGTCTATGTTGAATATGTAGCTTATTCAATGTTAAGTCTATGATACATAATTCATTGAAGCCAAAAGGAGAGACGGACATATGCGCGTCGTAATGAATATTGTGCTCAATATGTTGGATGACCAAGCCATCACTGTTAATAAATACATCGATGGGTAAGTCACTATCGCCAAAAAGTTCATGCCTGACTAAGTAATGAGGAGAGCTAATTCGAGCTATTTTTTTTGGTATTTGAAATAGTGAGTGTGCAACCTGGCAGCTCAGCATGTTCATTTCATCAAGCTCATGTACAGCAATGAGTAGATTTTTTTGATGCGCATTGGCCTGTTTAAAACTTTGTGGATAAGTTGGGCGAGCGACAATGATTTCAACATCAGCTTTTTCTTTAATCGCATTAAGTCGAGGATAATTATCATCCATTACTGTTACATTATGACCTTCTTGGCTTAATTGAATGGCCAACATTGTGGCAATCTGGGTGCTGCCAGTAAGTAGTATATCCATATATTAACCTCTTTTAACAATTCTATCACCTCTTTAAGGTAACGTTAAGTGTAAAATATTTATTTTAATAAGTTTTTAGTTGATAAGGCTGGTTTTTTCGATTAAAATATTGAAAAAACTTAAATTAAGGGCTTGGTTATGATGCTTGATCAATCATTGTTTGTACTACTTCCATGGAAAGAGTATTTACTTCATCCGTTTACAGCGCCAATAGTGACGCCGTATTTCACATGCACGTTATGGACACTATTTTTAACTGTTGCGATGACATGGTTCATATTTAATACCCTTAAAGTTTTAGGCCAAATGGCTTGGGAAAGCAACGTTTTCAATTCTAATATTTCCCATAATTCTGGTGAGAAAGCTAAATCATCAAACTATTTTGCGAATATATTTAGACTGAGTGTTAATAATCAATCTTCAAATGATGGTTCTGATAGATTGGTTATAGAAGATACTTCTCACGGATTAGAGATATCACCATACATAGGTTGTGATATCTAATTTGTGCTTCAAATTTTCTAGGTAATCTAATCTAAAGCCCCCATCAATATTTTGGGAGCCATCTAACCTAGGTGAAGCTGTTGACCTTAAGCCCCTAAAGTGAGTTATTTCTTTAGGATGGGGCATAATGGTTACAGGATTATTTTGATAAAAGGTTTCAGCGTCCGTGTTGAAATCACCATAACATTGGATGCTATGAATAGGCTGGAACCAGGATTGTTTTTCAGCGTAAGTTATTAGTTTCTGAATGAGAGTAAATAGCTTGCTTGTGGTGTTTTTTTCAGGTCGAGGGTGATGTATACATCCTATTAATAAGAGTTGCTTCTGTTGATTCAGTGCCCACTGAAAGATACAAGCATGATGTTTATCCTTTGTAATTGGTAATATATGGGGATTGCCCAAGGCGTGAAAGGCTTTATTCTTTAAGGCGAGAATAAGGGAGTTTTCTCCATAGGGTGTACTGTTTGTGTGATGTATTAAGTTAAAACTGTCATTGCAATAGGGTGTAATGTATTGATCTATAATACTGAGACTTGAAACTTCTTGTAAGGTTATGATATCAGGTTGATGCTGTAATAGCGTGTTCCATGGGGTGAGCTTTGCTCGATTTGACCAGTGCATGGGATGATTGATGTTATTTGTTTGTTGTAACGCTTTCCAATTATTGAAGCATTCTTGAATTAAGTATTGAAGCTCTGAAGTGCTTTCTAACTCTAGAGCGTGAAGTAATAATTGATGGTGTTGATTTCCATGACCGTGGTAATAGGCAATCATGTTTTGCAACTCACGCGGTGTTAAGGGTGTTTTGCAGGCATGAAGGATGCGCCTAAATGCATCTAAGTCCCGTATTTGGTTCATCATGTAGGGTTGGGAGAGCATATTATATGTTAATATTATTTGCTCAGCATCATTGATCAGGATAGGGTGATGATCTGACGGCTGATGATTAAGCCCAAGATGAAGTTGATGATGCTTTATTGTGATGCCCATTGAGTCATCTTAGCACAAAATGTATAACGATATAGCTTTTGCTGTTGATCAATTTATGATGATCAATAGAGGTGCTATGCTTTCAGAAAATATATTGTACTATTTATTGTCTTTTGTATTGATTGTTGGGTTGTCAAAACTGGTCTCGGATAATATGCAATGGGCCAATCAATGGTTGCAGCGCTATCAACGTATTGTTGATCTTAAGCAGATTGCGTATGTGATCAAAAGGGAGGGGGTACTTGAATGCGGCTCACGACTCAAGACTTCAAATAGGGTTATTGAATGGCGAGAAGCGACCAAGAAGATTTATACATCTCAGAAAGGGTATTTTCAGCCGTGGTTAAATATTCCTTTTTGGTCGATTAATCATACTCAAGAATTATGCATTATAAAATTTGGTTGGGATAAGCCTCATCAATATACTTTAAAGGCCCCGATAGATCTTAATTAGAGTGTTTATTTTAATTTTTAATAATAAAAAGGAGCATTTATGTTGTAGTGCCCTAATTGAAATATGATTAAATATTATAAGTTGTTGACTTTAAGTGTTTTTTTGGGTTATTATAATAGAAAAAAAAGGAGAAAAAATGTCATTATTGGTTATTTCAGGCTTAGCTGTGGTTGGGTTTGCTCATCTATACATTTTTGCCACGATGGTCTATTTTTCTATGCGGCCTAATAAATCGAACAATTTATCACAAAAGGACATGAAGCAATTATCTATAGATTGTATTCTTGATCCAGCTCGCTGGAGCGAGTTAAGTGATGAAGAAGTGGCTGCTGTCTCAGAATGGCTTTCAACAAATCCTAAAGAGCTAAAAGGTGAGGGTCTTTACAATGCTGCCAAAAAGAGCGTCTTCAATCTCTAAAAATGCATCTGGAGTTGTTTTATCCCCTGATGCAATGATGGCAATAGCATAAACATTTTTATCAACTGTGAGAAAGCCAGCTAAGCTTTTTACATTTTTTAATGTTCCAGTTTTAGCTTGTAATTGGGTATTATGCCCTAGATTTTTAAGCCGGTCTTTAAGGGTGCCGGATTGACCATTAATTGGTAATTGGAGCTCAACCAACTTGTGAAGTCTTGGGTTTTTATGAATCACACTTAGCAGCTCAACCAGTTGGTCTGTGGTGATAAGATTATAACGTGATAATCCAGAGCCTTCAGTGATACTTGCATTATCAAAATTGATGTTATGTTTAGAAATCAGTGCTTTAATATCATTTTCCTGTTGAGACCAGCGTTCATGGGGCGTAATATGATTAAATAAAGTATGGGCAAAATGATTGTTAGAGATTTCCAACATTTTTGGAAGCAATGACAAAATAGGCTTGCTGTGATGAGTGGCTTCATATAATGGTTTTTTGGTATGTTGTGATATTAAAGAATCGCGCCAGCTAAAGTTGCCAATGTGCTCAATATGGGCATCTTTCATCGAGCGACGTATTTGGTGGCTGATAAAAGATTGATGCTCTGGGCTTGTTTTAATCATAATGGGATAATGATTCGTACTGATGCAACCACTAAGCTCCATAGGTGATCCTGGAAGTGTTATTATTTCGCTTGTTGAGTCAGACCATGAGGTATGTACGCTGGTATTACCATCGCTGGTGCATTCATCCTTGGTTATGATGTTATTTGTAAATAGGCTGTTTTTAGCTGTATTTAACAGAGTTATATCAGCATTTTTTCCATTTTGAGTAGGTTTTATTTTGATGGTAATACAGTTTTTGTTGATAATGGCATCATGAGGAGAGCTTGCGTAACAGTCTGGTGACTCCTCTTGAAAGACACCAGGCAGTGGGTGTTTTTGGTCAATAATATAGATTGTTCCATCAATAGTGTGAATGTGAAGCTTTTTCGCTATGTCTTGAAACCATGTGACAAGCGTCTCTCTTTTAAAGTTGGGATCTTGGTCAAATAAAAGTACAATGTTGCCATGAAGAGTGCCATTACGTACAGAGCCAAAAGCACTTAGTTTTGTTGCTATTGTTTTATTATCAGTGAAATAATCAGCTGCAGCGGCTGCTGTGACTAATTTCATTGTGCTGGCTGGCGGAAGTGGTATTTGATTATTGAATTGAAAAACGTACTTATCGTTTTGTAAATCTTTTATGGATATGGCAATTATATTATTTTGACTAAATTCATCTAGCTCAGGAAGCACCATTGCGAAAGCTATATTGTTAAGACATAATAGTAGTATTGGGCATAAAAATTTAAGCATGATCTATACTAACTTTGTGATTCTATAGTGTCAACTAGGCCTCAATATTTGCTGATAATTGATTTTGCAATTTAATTCAATAAAGGCTAACATAAATTAAACATCAAGGATGATTAAAGGATGAATGACGTAGTCGATCAGGATAAACGTAAGTTTTTAAGGCGAGTAGCAGCACTCGCTGGTGTTGTAGGCGTTGCTGGGTTTGTATCACCTTTTGTGGCCTCAATGTTTCCATCTAGAAAAGCCATGGATGCCATGGGACCCGTGCGTGTTGATATTTCTCAGCTCAAGCCAGGTCAGCTCAATCAAGTTTTATGGCAAGGAAAGCCGGTTACAATTCTTCATCGTACAGACAAGCAATTAGCCGATTTGAAAAGTAATACTCAAGACCTAGTCGATGCTAAATCTTTACAAAGCAAACAGCCAGAGGATATACATTTAGATTTTCGCTCACACAAGGGTGACTATGAGCGCTATCTTGTTGTGCTTAGTGTTTGTACGCATTTGGGTTGTGTGCCCAACTATAATCCCGATGGCCAAACTGACTACTTTTTGTGCCCTTGCCACCAATCTTCATTCGATCTTGCGGGCAGGGTATTTAAAGGCAAGCCTGCTAACCTTAACTTAGAGATTCCACCTCATTGTTTTGATCCAAAAACAGGAGAGTTGGTAATCGGTTTAAACCAACTAGAGGTCTAAAGTGAACAAAGTATTCCAATGGATTGATGATCGACTTCCTGTATCTAACTTTGTCAAAAATCATCTATCAAACTATCAAGCGCCTAAAAACTTTAATTTTTGGTACTATTTTGGATCACTTGCTATTTTGGTTTTTGCCAGTCAAATCATCAGTGGTATTTTCTTACTCATGCATTATGTACCATCAGAAGAAGCGGCGTTTGACTCGGTTGAATTTATTATGAGAAATGTTTCATTTGGTTGGTTTTTAAGATACTTACATGCGGTAGGTGCTTCAATGTTTTTTGTGGTCATTTATCTTCATATGTATCGAGCTTTTATGTATGGTTCTTACAAAAAGCCGCGAGAACTCTTGTATCTTCTTGGCGCATTTTTGTTTCTGCTTTTGATGGCAGAGGCTTACACTGGTTATGTGCTTCCATGGGGGCAGATGTCATTCAATGCAACAAAAGTCATTTTGAGTATTCTAGAAAAAATTCCCTTCATTGGAGATGCTGTTATGACACTCGTTAAAGGTTCGCCTGAAGTATCAGGTGCAACTCTTCAACGATTCTTCTCATTTCATGTTGTGGTAATGCCGCTTATGCTAATTGGTTTTGTTTATCTTCATTTGGCTGCACTTCATACAGTAGGGTCCAATAATCCTGATGGTATTGATGTTGAGAAAGATCCTAAAAAGCAGGGTAAGAATAAGCAAACTGTACCATTCCATCCTTATTATACAGTGAAAGATATTTTTGGTGCAGCTGTTTTCTTGTTTGTGTTTTTGGCGATAGTTATGTATGCACCAACTTTTTTTAATTACTTTATTGAAAAAGAGAATTTTATGCCTGCTGATCCATTGATTCCAGTTATGCATGTTAAGCCTGTATGGTATCTTTCTCCTTTTTACTCAATTGTTAAAGCAACTGGTGACTGGGGGTGGTTGGCAATGTTTTCCTCAGTTGGTCTGTTGTTCTTTATGCCCTGGTTAGATCGTGCAAAAGTACGCTCAATGCGCTACCGAGGTTGGTTATCACGTATTTGGCTCGGTTTGTTCATCTTAGCATTTCTATGCTTGATGGTTTTGGGGGTTATTACAACTGAATATCCCATACTTTTAAAAGTATGTACGGCTTTTTATTTTATTTTCTTTCTAGGTCTTCCTTTTATATCAAAATACGATTATGTCAAACCATTGCCCAAGCAATTAACTTAATGGTGCTGTATGTTTAAATTGATTCAGTTTTTTTTGGTGTTGGTCTATTGTGTTGGCTGCATTATGGTATCTTCTCTTCAAGCCGCAGAAGCTGGTGGGGTAAGTAAGCCGTGGGTTGTTTTGGAGCATCCGCCGTTTAATGCTTCAGATAAGGCGTCAGTCGAGCGTGGTGCTCACTACTTTATGACCGCATGTGCTATGTGTCATAATATGAAACAACTCAAATTTGATGATGTTACAAGAAAGGCTAGAGAGGCTCTGGTTGGTAATGATGATCGTGAATGGTTTGATCAGCCCGTTTTAGGTAACGCGCCAGATTTATCTTTAATTACTCGTTCTAGATCTGCTAATTGGGTATACACGTATCTTAAATCATACTACCTTAAAGAGGATGGAACCTATGGTAATTTGGTAGTGAGTAATTCAATGCCCAACCCATTTTTACTAGCAGATATTAATAAAACCTATGATTACAAGTTATCAAAGGATTTTAAAAAAGGATATGAGGCTAATTTTGTCAGTAATGCTTTGAGACCTATTGAGTCAGAATACCACTTAAATGCTAAAGAATTTGATGACTATATTTATGATTTGGTCAATTATTTAAATTATGCGGGAGAGCCAACGCAAGCTGAGCGTTTATCAATGGCGCCTTATGTCCTTATTTATGTTGCAATTTTATCAGTCATATGTTATCTGTTATATAGAGAGTATTGGCGAAAAATTAAATAATCCATAGTAATAGAAACAAACATGCAGGTAAACCTATGAAGAATAACAGTCAAGTTCATGCAATTGCAGCCGTTGATCAGGATGTTTTTAAAATCGATGATTCTTTTACCGAAAGAGGGTGTAGGATTCTTGGCATTGATCCTTTAAGCGTAAAAATTAGCAATATTGATACAGCGGATATGACGGAGAACCCGTCGGAATGGAAGACACCTAGTGGTGGTTGGTTCAGTCTTCACGATGAACTACCAAGAGATGCAACGAAACCGCATCAGCGTAACGCTAATACAAAGATTACTTTTAGCGGATCATGCCTTGGTAGTGGGCATGTTGAATATAAGTTCTCAAATGAAGATAAAAATTCTGCTGCGCTTTTCATGGGTGCTGATAAACAGCTGAAACCAGAAATGAAGAACCGTATCCACTTGCTGTATTTGTTTCATGCTAAGGATGTCTTTCATATTGCTAGCTTTGCGCAAATTGCCAGTAACATCAATCTATTGATAGATACTTTATACCCGGAAAGTCCTGGTTTCTTGCCTCATCTTCTCAAAAAATATAAGAACAAAACTATAATGCACCGTGAAGTTGAGCAATTGCATTTTACATTTCATGATGATGATCCAAATAAGATAACAGTTACCATGGTAAGTAAACATTATCATACAGGTCTTAATACTTATAGATCTTTCAATGATGAACAAGCAATGGTAGCACGCATAACTCCTGAGGAGGCTGACAAAGTTGGAAGTCATTCTAGCAATAAACAGCCACTATTTCGTTCCTTGTTTCAGCAAACAGTCCATTTTCATGCACCCAAGAATCAAGGTGGAAAAGCAAAATTTAGAGTAAATGATTCATTGACATACGTTGTTTTTCATCATGAAGGTTTGTACAATGCGATAAAAGCAAGTGCTGATGGTGCCAAGCGTTTTAAAAATGTTTGGATGCCTAAGCATGAAAACGAGACGTGTTTGTGGCAGAGTTCGGCGGCTGAAGCCTTTGACCCAGTAATACTTATTGAAGAGCTTAAAAAAGAATCCTCAGTACTTTCACTCCAGCACACTTCAAATGAAGGAGGATTAAGTGTTGAAGCATCAATGAAAACAGAGGGACGAAATAGGCGAATTGTTTCTCCAGCTTATAGATTATCACTTCGTTTGAAGTTAGTAATAGGACTGTTTTCAATATTGTGTGTTTATTTGCTCTTTCTTGCCTCTGGATCTCACCCATTGGTCATGTTTAAAGGCTTTCAATCATTTTCCGATATACGGGCAATTGCATTAATTGGGTTAAGTGTTTTTGGGTTATACAGACTATACTCAAAGCCTGATAATAAGCATTTATACTTAGTTTTAAAAATGATATTAGCATTATTTCCGCTGTCTTTAGCTATTTGTCTGGTATTGACTCATGGCGTTCCAGCTTCACTATTGGTGCTATCCAACGCAAGGATAACTTCAGAAATCATCGTTGTAGCAAGCATGATGGTTGCTACATGTATTTCCTTCGTTCTACTTTATAAAGATTCTTTGGATTGTCGTAAATTTTGTCATATTGTTTCGAATAGTATTTATGGTGCAGATAAAAGGCAAACAAAAGCTAGTGATTTACGGGCAGAAGCTGCACAGAGACGCATGGATGAAAGAAATGCCGGTGCTAACGATGATATAGCTGGTCAGCAACATGAGTTCACAAATTACGGTTAAAGTTATTTCTCGATCAAGTCCATTAGCGGTCTATCAAGCAGAGCAATTTAGACATTGTTTGGGTACAGCAGATATTGATACTCTTTTGATGACGAAAACAACGGTGCCCGATAGGCATTTAGATAAGCCGCTATCTGCATTTGATAAATGCTCATTTACTAAAGAAATTGATCAGGTTGTGAAGTCAGGTGCTGCAGATGTGGCCATTCATTCGGCAAAAGATATGGGGGTTCATATGCCTGAGGGCCTCGTGCTTTTGGGGTGCTTGCCAGTAAGTCCTTATCGAGGTGATGTATTAGTCAGTCAAAAAAAAATGGATTGTTGGCTAAATCTTAGTGAGGGTTCAATTATAGGGACGGGAAGTATTCGTCGTCAACATCAACTGAATCAGTATGCCCCCCATTACAAAACCATGGGTATTAGAGGAAATATTGCTAGACGTCTTGAGTATTTAGAACAAGGTTATGATGCCATTATTATGGCTAAAGCAGCTTGGAGTCGCTTGGCGTTAGAAGACTCTTATTGTTCAGTCGATTTGCCATTCATACCATCAGCCAATCAAGGAATGATTGCGGCTGTTATTCAAGAGAATAGTCCTTTACGTGAATCATTGCCAACATTAATGGATCTTCAAACAACAGAATTAATGCTCATTGAGAAAAATATTGTGGCATACTTAGGGGGCGATTGCCAAATGCCCTTAGGAGTTAGAGCGGTCTATCAAGATGGTGGTATTTGTCTTGATGTTGAATGGTTCCACCAGAATAAGCACTTTTGTCAACAAATCAGCGGTCAAAAAGACGCAGTTATTCAAAAGATGAAGAAATTAATTGATGCATTTAGAGAGGGTAATATATGAAGATACTGTTCAGTTTTATTTACAGATTTATAGCTGGGATTGTGGCTACTTTTTTAATCATATCTTGTATTATTTTGTACCCCATTGTTGCATTGATGCATTATTTTATTCCGATCAAGCTATTAAATAGTCAATTAAAGTGGATACACTGGTTCTATTTTAAAGGTTGGTGGATTTTTCTGACAGATTTTTGTCATATTAATATACATATTGAACAATCAGGTGCTGCTATTGATATGCAGCATAAAAAAATATTTATTGCCAATCATCAGGGTTTTTTTGACACAATATTGACTAAATCTATACTTAGCTCTTTTAAAAGATGTGGTGAAATTCAATTTGTTTTAAAAGATACTTTAAAATGGTTGCCTTTTTTTGGTACCTTTTGCTTTATTCGGCGCTACCCATTTGTCAAACAACTGACTTTAGCTCAGGTAAAGGCTAACCCAAGGCTTAAGCATGTGAATCAACAACGCATACAAAAGTCTGTGCTGCAAAATAAATCTCTGGTGACGGGGTGGGTTATTTTTCCTGAAGGCACCAGAAATGACGGTAAGAAAAAAACACCTTTTCAGCATGTGTTAAGACCTAATATCAAGGGTATGCAATTAATTAAAGAGACAGTTAATGAAGAGATTCAGGTTATTGATTTAACAATTTGTTATCCAAAACCTTACATGTCTATGTGGCAACTATTAACACAAGCTAAGAAGATAACAGTGCACATGCATTTGCATGAAGTAGGTGCATATGATTTGTCAAAAAGAACTCTACAACAGACATGGGTAGAGAAGGATGATATCTTATCCGAGCACTACGCAAAGTCATAAGCAGACAATGTATTTTCATCTAAGCTATTGAGCATGAATTGAATATCTAAAGCTGTTTCTAAGTAATTAAGTTTGGCACCCATTAAGTCGAGTTGTACTTGATCAAACTCTTTTTGATTATCTAAAACATAAGAGATTGAAACTAAGTCACTTGAGTATTTTTCTTGAGCAATTTTGAGTGCTTCCTGTGAGGCTTGCTTAGCAATATTAAATGCGTTAATGGTATCCATGTCAACTTGTCTCTGACTGTACAAGGCTTCTAGCTGTTGTTGTAGTTGGTAACGATGATAGCTTTCATTCTCTTTTGATTGAGTATATTGATCTTGTGCAATCGATGTAGCAGCAGTTTGACTTCCACCTGAAAATAATGGCCATTGAATAGCGACTTGAGCGCCCAGGCCGTGTGCGTTAGTTAGCGAGCCTTTATCGCCATAGTATTGTGTATCTTGATGGTAGGCAGATACACTCAAATAAGGTAAGCGTTCTGACTGTTGCGCTTGCCATAAGTGTTTAAATTGTTCTTTGTGGTCAGTCAGTTGACTGGCCAGCCAAGTGTTAGGCAAGATCAACAATGCTTCAGATAGAGGAATAACATGATTATTGTTAATCCATTGATCAATTTTACTTAAATAAATGGTGTGCTGAATGCGTCTTCCAATTAAGCGCTCTAATGCTTGTTTGGCAATTAAGTTTTGATGATGAAATAGGTTTTTTTTAACTATGGCTTGTTGGTAAGCAGTCTCTGTATTTAGGAGGAATTCTTTACTGACTAATCCAGCTTCATACTTTTTTGAATTTAAACGATACATTTCTGACCAAAATAATACCGATGATTCTGCAACTTTTAATGCGTTAGCATGATAGAGTGCTTTAAAGTACTTTTTTAATAATTCAGTAATGAGTCGCTGTTCAGCAATTTGCAAACCAAGGCTTGCATGGTGTTGTTTTGATCCTGCAGCATATTGACGATAAATATTACTTGGACGAAGTGTTTCAGTTATTGTTGCAGTAGCTTGATCAGATTGGTAGTGGGTCGTGATATTTAGATCACTATGCTGACCAGAAAGAGTCAAGTGAGGTAACGACTGGCCTGTTGCTTGGTCATACGCATGTGTGGCTTGATTGAGCTGATGTTTGGCAGCTAAATAATCATGATCAAATGATTTGGCTTCATTGAACCAAGCATCTAAACTATCTTGTGCATTCACTATTGATGATAAGCTAAGCGTAAGTGCTAAACTGATTTTAAAACGTAAAGACATCTTTTTGATCTAAATGTGGGTAATGAGGAAAGGATGCATCAAAAAGTGTCATGATGTTATCATTTGTAACTGATACGACAGCTGCTTGGTGTAAATCCTTCGTTTTTCCCAACATTGCTAAAAGTTTTGCAGTGGGTTGAGCGTGAAGGGAGTGATGCTGCGGTATACTATTGATCGCACCTTGGTACCATATTAAGTCAAAGAGCTTGTCTTCAATGGGCATTTTGTGAGCATCAATATCAGTCCATTGAATATGCTTGAGAACATTTGGGCTTAATATATCCTGTAATGATTGATGAAGTTTGGTGTTAGGTTCAGCAACCATGACATTAACGCCTAACATAGCCAGAAGAGTGAGCTCAAAGCCACAACCAGAGCCAACACATAAAACATCATTAATAGATGATAGATCAATAGCATTGAGGTGTTTGGCGGTAAAGTGAATGGGTACCATACTGTAACCACATTCAAGCTTTATAAAGACGTCTTTATCAGCAAGAAAATGTTTCTCATCGGGTAAAAAGCGCTTTCGATCAATGGTGCTGATGACATCCAGTAATGCTGGCTGCTGAATATTCCATGCTTGTAATTGCCGTATTAGGGCTGATCTGCTATCATGCATAATGTTCCTTATACTAATAAGTTACTGGATCGAACGTCATCATTCAACCCATTGAGACACATTTATGGCTAAATTAACCCCAAGCTTTAATCAAAAAGATGTAGAAGTTCTTCAGGATAAACAGGTTTATCAAGGTTATCATAGAATGACAACATACAACTTATCCATACCTAAGTTTCATGGTGGTATTATGAACGTGCAAAGAGAGATTTTGCATCGACCAGAAGCTGTTGTGGTTATTCCATATGATCCACAACTAGATCGTGTGGTCCTGATTGAGCAATTTCGAGCTGCGTGTGTTGGATACCAGCAAAGTCCTTGGATGATTGAATTTGTGGCGGGGCTTATGGATAGAGAAGGGGAGCAAATACATGAAGTTGCTCAAAGGGAGTTATTCGAAGAAGCAGGCCTTACTGCTAAGTCCTTTGAAGTCATCGCCAGTTATTGGGTGAATCCGGGGTGTATGGATGAACGTGTTCATATGCTGTGCGCTCATGTTGATGCTAAAGAAGTATCTGGTATTTTTGGTAATCCAGAAGAGCAAGAGGATATTCGAGTTTTCTCATTAAGTACCCAAGAAGCCATACAAGCCCTATATGAGGGCAGTATGAATCATAGTGCTGCTTGGATTGGAATGATGTGGTTACAACAAAATCATCGGCGCCTTCAGCAAGAATGGTAGCCTGATGCTTGGCAAAGCGAATGAAAACAGCTACAATATGCCATCTTGAGGAAAAAAATATGAGTTATGACGCACAATCAATAGAAGTATTAGAAGGTTTAGACCCTGTAAAAAAACGACCAGGTATGTATACCAATACTGAGAATCCCAATCATTTAGCTATGGAGGCTATTGATAACAGTGTTGATGAAGCATTAGCTGGATATGCCAAAAATATTACCATAACACTATATGATGATCATTCTATTGAAGTGGTCGATGATGGGCGTGGAATGCCAACTCAGATTCACCCTGTTCACAAGGTTTCAGGTGTGGAGTTAATTCTTACACGATTGCATGCTGGCGCTAAGTTTTCTGGAAAAGAGTATTCTTTCTCAGGTGGGCTTCATGGCGTGGGTATTTCTGTTGTGAATGCTTTATCAAGCCGTTTGGTTGTTTCTGTGAAACAAGATGGTGTGCTATCACAAATGTCTTTTGTTGAAGGATTGGTAAGTGAGCCCCTAACCGTGATTGATACAATATCAAAACGGAAATCAGGGACAACGGTTCGTTTTTGGCCTAAGGCAGATTATTTTGATGATCCTAAGTTTTCAGTTAAAGCTATGATTCATCTTCTTAAAGCCAAGGCTGTACTATGTCCAGGTTTAAGTATCACACTGAATGACCAGCTAAGAGATCAATCCACTACATGGTGTTATGCATCAGGTATGTATGATTATTTATCTGCAGTTGCGGATGATGATGAGTGGCTATTCGAGAAGCACTTAGAAGGTGTTCACCATCAGGCTGACATGCAAGTTGATTGGGTAATTAATTGGCTTGAGGATGGCAGTCGCTGTGCTGAAAGTTATGTTAATTTGATTCCAACATTACAAGGTGGAACTCATGTTAATGGCCTAAGAAATGGTTTGTTTGATGCAGTCAGGGACTTTTGTGAAATTCATCAGTTATTACCTAAGCAATTAAAAATTAAAGCGGAAGATGTTGTTGATGGTATGCAGTTTATGCTGTCATTTAAGATGAAAGAACCACAGTTTTCTGGTCAGACTAAAGAGCGATTAAGTTCACGATCAGCATCTGCCTTTGTTCAGTCAATGGTTAAAGATGCATTAAGCTTATGGTTGAACCAACACAAAGAGGGTGGAGTTCTTCTGGTTGAGCGTATTATTGCAAAAGCCCAAAAACGTTTGCAAATGCAGACAAAAGTTGAGCGTAAGCGTGTAAATACTGGGCCTAAACTGCCTGGAAAATTAGCAGATTGTCTATCAAAGGATTTGTCTGAAACCGAACTTTTTTTGGTTGAAGGTGATTCAGCTGGTGGATCAGCACGTTCTGCTCGAGATAGAGAAACACAAGCTATTTTACCTTTGAGGGGAAAAATCTTAAATACCTGGGAGGTTTCAAGTAATCAAGTATTGGCTTCACAGACTATTCATGATATTGCTATCGCCATCGGCATGGATCCACATAGTGATGATTTGTCATCGCTTCGATACGGTAAGATTTGTATTTTAGCCGATGCGGATTCCGATGGTGCTCATATTGCTGCATTGATTTGTGCATTATTTTTAAAGCATTTTAAACCAGTGGTTTTGGCTGGTCATGTATATGTAGCGATGCCACCACTGTATCGGGTGGATTGCTTGAAAAAAATATATTACCCACTTGATGATGCTGAAAAAAACGATCTTGTTCAACTGCTCAAGCAAAAACACCCCAATGCTAAATTATCGATACAAAGATTTAAAGGTTTGGGTGAAATGAACCCCAGCCAATTAAGAGATTCAACTATGCATCCCGATTCAAGAAGACTAATTCAGCTTACTATTGAAAATCAAGATCTTGTGACGCAAGAGATGGATGTTTTACTCGCAAAAAAACGATCCCAAGAACGTAAAAAATGGCTGGAACAAAAAGGTGATCTTATTTCGCTCTAGAAACATGTTGCGATTAGTTTGAGGCTGTGTTATAAAAAACTCGGCCGAAGGCTTTTGTCTTTGTTTTTTTTCTTTGAGAGGTTATATGAGTCAAGACGTAAGGGAGTTCTCCCGAATAAGAGCAGCACTGTTTCCCATTCATAACTGGGAACTGCCCAAGTACATACCAATGGCAATAATGATATTTTGTACGTTGTTTGGGTTCAATCTGCTAAGAAATATGAAAGATACATTGGTAGTTAATGCTCCTGCATCTGGTGCAGAATCACTTACTTTCTTAAAGACATTTATTGTGGTTCCATTAACTATTGTCACTACAGTACTTTATTTATCATTAAGAAAGAATAAAACTTTTGAACAAACATTTAACCGTATCATTGGCTCTTTCTTTGTTTTTTTCTTGTTGTTCATGATTGCGTATCCATACACTGGAGGTGGATCTGGTGTCAATTATTTGCACATGAATGTTGACAGTATTAGAGAAATTCAAGGTCGATATCCTTCTATTGCCCATCTAATACCATTATTAGGTAATTGGACTTATAGTCTATTTTATGCTGCGTCTGAGTTATGGGGAACATTTGTTCTTTCCATTCTTTTCTGGCAGTTTGCTAACGATATTATTGGCACATCAGATTCAAAAAGATTCTATCCGTTAATGATCTTGTCTGGTAATATTGGTGTATTGGCTGTGGGTTTATCCTTATATTCAATCACTCAAATGCAATTAGGTGATGCATTTAATATGTATTTTACTTGTATTTCAGTATTGGTTCTTTGCTTGGTTATCATGGCATCTTTCTATTGGATGCAACGTCGAGTATTGATTCATGATAAATTTCTTCCAGCAGATAAAAAAGCTAAAAAGCAAAAGCTTAAGCTTGGATTAATGGATAGTTTCAAGAAAGTGTTCCAATCTCCATACATTGGTTACATTGCCATTTTGGTTCTTTGTTACGGTATTTTGATTAATGTTGTTGAAGTCACTTGGAAGCAGCAGTTAAAGCGGTATTCTGGTGACTCTGTTGAAATGGTTTATACAAATAAGCAGGGTGAAAAGAGCTCAATACGTTCTTTGTACCAACAAAATGTCAATGATTATTATGGTGATGCAAGTAAGTGGTTAAGCAGTTACACCAATCAAGCAGATTTTAATGCTAATAATGCTGATATCAAGAAAGTAGTCAACTCTGATGTTTCATTGATAATTAAAGTTCTTAAGGCCATTAAATCAGGTAAAGTTACTAAGTCATTAACTAGTTATGATTATGTTGGTAAAGAAGATGATCAAAAGCTTTATAAGCAGTATCAGACTCAATTTGGTGCTGATGTTGATAAGCTTATCCATGAAATCAATCTTGATGTGGTAACCATCGCCCAAATTCAGGAAGATATCTACAATGCTGATCAACTAGATAAAGTCGTTCAGCGAAAAGAAGCGCAAATTACAGCCAATAATGCTTTGATTAAACAAGATCAGGATGCTGTTAATGTAATGAAGGCAAAAGAATCATTGACTGATACTGAAAAAAATAAGTTATCTCGTCATGAAAGTGAAATCGTAAGCAAGCAAGCTGAGAATGATTCACTCAATGAGCAAATTGCTATTGTCAAGAAGCATATTAATGATGGCTTTAAAGACCTCAGTAAGGATGAACAGAATGCGCAATTACAGTCAAGTAAAGATAAGCTGCAAGCGCTCTTAACTCTAAGCTCTTCAAACGATAGTTTGATAAAAACAGTATTGGTTGAAGCATCTTACTTTAATAAAGTGAAATCTTTACAAAAAACCAAATACCTTGAAAACATGTCCCTATACACTATTGTTACAGGTTGTGTTTCCATTTGTTTCATTTATGCTTCAAAAGGTATAATACGTAAAGCTGGATGGCTCTTTAGTGCTGCAATAACACCCATTATGATCTTGTTCACAGGTATTTTATTCTTCTTGTTTAATATCTTCCCTGGAACAATGACCACATTATTTAGTCTGAATCAAACGGCGTTATTGTTCTGGTCAGTTTGTGCTGGTGGTTTTGGTATATTGGTGAGTAAGTGTGCAAAATACTCATTCTTTGACCCAACCAAAGAAATGGCATTTATCCCACTTGAACACAGTGAGCGAACAGCGGGTAAAGCCGCAGCAGATGGTGTGGGTGGTCGACTAGGTAAGTCTGGTGGTTCGTTAATTCAGGCATCATTACTCTTCGTCACTAGTTTATTTACAGGTGTTACAACTAAGCAAACTGACATTTTACCCTACTTATCAGTGGTATTAATAGTCATGGGTGTCGCATGGTTGTATTCAGTTGGTGCACTTAGTAAGTTGTATAATGCTTTGGTTGCTAAGAGAGCGCAAGAGGAAGCTGAAGCAAACGCTAAGTCTTAATCTTAATTAGCTTAGGTATTAAAAGCTGGGTTATCATCATTGATGCCCAGCTTTTTTATTAGATAAGGTAATATGTATCTGAACAATATTTATTCGACTAAAGTTTTTTTCATGAAATAGGTTTTTGACTGCTTTCTTTAATATGTATGTGAGATATAATAAAGTTTTTGATAGCTATTTTTTGATGGCTATAGAGCTGCCTGTTTGTTGAAAAACTTGGAAGATAAGATTGCTATTATAATAAGATTTTGGCGTTTCTTTGATCACTTGACTAAGTGGTGTACCATCAAGAATAAAGTCTTCTTGATAGTGAAATACACACGCACAGACAGGAATTGATGTGCCTGCTGTAGGAATACATGTCATTTTTTGTGGTTGGCTTTGAGAATTACTCCAGTTTCCAAGTTTTGAAGATGGGCGATCAATAGTTTTGGTGTTTTTAATATTAAAAGAGGTAAAGCCATTACCTTCTTTTTTCTCATAAGAGCAAATAATAGAATTATTTTCGAATGTTGCTCCTTTAAAGAAAACATCGCTAGTATTATCAAAAAATATGGGTGCAGATGAGCTCCATTGATTGTGTGCATTAGGCGTTGTTTTAACGCGGTTATTGTCAATAAATAAAGATCTAGGGCTAGGGCAGTAATCAAAGTGGCCTGATTTAAGTTCATCTGGTGTCATACAAATGTAGTTGAAATTGGGATCAGGACCATTAGGTGTTGAGTCCTTTTGATTGTCTTGTTTGGGGATATTATTTTCTTTAAGATATTGTCCGTAAAAATACAATGCAGTGACGCTTACAATAATGATTGCAGCACCACCGAAAATAAACTTCATTGATCGATTCATCATCCGTTCCCTAGATTGTTTAATCAGTGTATCATAGGGATAGAGGAAAGCCAACTCAAAGGATATAAATGAGCAAGATAGCAATAATTGTCAGCAATACAAAACGATGTTACTGGGTTGAAGCAGATCAGCCTCTGGTTATTTGGTATTCGGAATATGAGGGGCAGAAAGGAAGTATTTCACTTCCTGATCAACCCTGGGGAACGAATATTCGTGGTTATGGTGGTAAATGGCTTGGTGTTCATCATTCGTATTTATGGGCCATTACTCGTCAAGGTGCTGTCTGGGTCTATTGTGATGAGTGTTGGCAATGCTGGGTGAAGCCAGGTTGTTATCAGTGGGGGGGGTTATCATGGTCCACTGACTCTGACTATATCATGGCAGTACGCGAAATGAATGACCAAGAGGAACTGGTAAAAATTACAGCAAATGACATTCAGATTCTTCACTCGGATTGTGAGGGATATCTTGATATTATTTACCACCAACATTGTTGGTATTGGATTGGTTGGCAGGCACCAATGATGCCTTGGGATGAAACAACTTTATATCAAGGCTACTGGAATGGTGATCAATGGATTCATCAAAAAATAAAACAAGGTGCAAGTCTATTACAGCCTCAATCGACACCATTAGGGTTAGTCGTCATGTCAGATGAGCAAGGTTACTATCAACCATTATTAGTGGAGGAGGAAAAAGTAACAGAGTTGTCATCTTTGCCTTATGACGCACTACCTCCGCTATGGCAAATAGGTTATCAGCATTGGTGTTATCACCAAGTGCTATGGGTTGCACGAAGTGTTGAAGGTCAATGGGTTTTGTATGCAGATGATGTTGTCATTCAACAACCTTTGGTAGAAATAAATGAAATTTTGCCATGGGGCAGTGGTTGTTTGCTGAGGGGGTCTTCGGCTTCTGGTGAGGATCATATTGTTACTATTCAACTTAATCAAGAAGGTCATTATATTGCAGAATACTGGTTTAATAATGATCTTGTTGACAATCCTTATGAATGTTATTGCATCCCTCATAAGGGTGCATGTAGTTGGTTGTGGCGCCCTAAAGGCAAGAAGTCTATGCCCTTAATCGTGTGGGTTCATGGTGGGCCAACTGCTCAGGTAACGCCTTCTTTTGATCTTAAAAAACAGTCTTGGTTGGATGATGGTTATGCTGTATTAGCCATCAATTATACAGGATCATCAGGTTTTGGACGGGATCATCGTCAGGCGCTTTTGGGGCAGTGGGGCGCACAGGATGTTGATGATGTTATTGATGTAACACAACAGGTTGTTAAACTATTTAATATTGATGAAAAACGCTTGTTTATTAGGGGGTCAAGTGCAGGTGGTTTAACAGCATTGCGTGTTATGCAAGAATGTTCTTTATTTGCTGGAGGCATTTTATTTTATCCTGTAACAGATGTGTCATCATTGAGTGATACCCACCGATTTGAGCGGTATTATGGAGATCGATTATTGAGTTCTAAATGCAAAACTTTACATCACAAAGTTAATACGCCTTTACTGCTATTTCATGGCGGTAAAGATGACGTTGTGCCATTAAAATACAGTCAAAGATTAGCCGCTCAGTTACGATTATGGAACTGTAACGTAACATTAATGGTTTTTCCTAATGAAGGCCATGGTTTCAGGAATGAAGATACCTTGGTTTGTAGTGACCGAGTTGCCAAGAGGTTTTGCTTACTTCAATGCACAGAAGAGCTTTGAGAAAGCCTTCATGCATGTTTCAAAAATACATGAAGGCTAAAATGATTTACTGATGTCTTAAGTGCCTCAAAGGTAACAGATAATATTCAATTATTGATACTTGATTTGATAATGTTTAACAATTATTTGACCATCTTTTAGTTCTAAATAAATATCTTGTTCCTGTTGTACATGGTGGACAGAAGTGATGAGCTGTTTTTGTGCAATCAATGCATAGCCTCTTTCAAAACATGCCTGTGGACTGATCGTTGAAAGCTTTGTTACTAAATGATTCAGGGTTTGTTGTTTATGTTCAAGTATTTTGAGACAACCATCATCTAGCTGATGACTCATTAATGATAGTAGTGAAGAAGCTTGGTGAAAACAGGGTTGTGCTGCATGCAATTGATACCGCAACGTTTGATGATTATTTCTCATCGTAGTGGTGAAGCGAATCATCTGGGAAAGCAATGTATCATTGAGTTGAGAAAGCTTCCATGTGAGTGGTGAGAGATGTTTGATGGATAGAGAGCTGATGTATTGTTTGAGTTTCCATTCTTGCTGTTTGATGAAATGAAGGATAAACGTAGTAAGCTGTTTTTGATGATGATCAAGAGTTTGTTTAAGATCATGCTGATCTGGAAGCAAACGCTCCATAGCAGCAGTAGGTGTTGCCTCATTAGCATCAGCAGCCCAGTCTGCTAGGGTTGTATCTACTTCATGGCCAATCCCGGTGATGCAAGGAGTTAAAAGATGAGCAATAGTTTCAACAAGCTTTTCATCATTAAAGCACCATAAATCCTCAAGGGAGCCTCCTCCTCTACAAATAAGTAGCGCATCAGCACCGCATTGATCTGCTTTTTTAAGTGACTTTATAAGCTCATCAGGGGCATTAAAACCCTGAACAAGGCATGGAAATAATGAAAGTTTAGTATGAGGAAACCTTTTTTGATGTACTTTTAATACATCTTGATAAGCTGCACTCTGGGCAGCTGTGATGATTGCAATGTGCTCAGGAAAGCGGGGTAAGTTTTTTTTGATGCTCTCGGAGAAAAAGCCTCGATCTTGGCAGCGTTTAAATCGCTCTTTGAGTTCTGCTTGAAGGTCTCCTTCACCTTTAGGTTGCCAATGATGAATAATGATTTGACAATCTCCTCGAGCACTGTAAAAGCTTACTTGGCCTTGAATGGTTATGGCTTGACCATTGCTGGGAAGGGTCTTGGATTGACCTTTAAAAAGAACGCATCGTATGCTGGCGGTATCATCTTTAAGAGAAAAGTAGCAATGGCCTGATCGAGGTAATGCTGCATTAGAAACTTCTCCAGTAACATTAACGCTTAACCAATGATGTTCTAATATTGATTTGATTTGACGATTCAGTTCACCAACACTAAGGGCTGTATTAGTTTGCATATTAGGGTTAGGAATTAGAGCCATGATTATTGTATGCTATACAAATAAGCTAACAATTTCAATTTGCGATCCTTGAAAGATCGGTTATACTGTAGTTCATGAGAATGAGAAAGGATCCTTTGATGAGCCGATTATTGGTGTTGTTGTTAATTATTTTAAGTCAAGTTGGTTATTCAGCTGAAGTAACAGCAGTTGTACGCAAAGGTGATACGCTTAAAACACTTTTGGTAAGACATCACTTACCAACACATGATCTTAAATATTTGTATCCGATGAATCATCCCTTATTAACTCAATTGCGTCTTGGTCAATTTGTTTCATTTTCTACAGAGGGTAAAGAAATTACTTCAATCAAATTGAGAGATAAAGAGCAAAATATTTATGAATTTGAGAAAAATAATCAAACGTATTCTGTGAGCTTAATCAAAAATACATTGAAGAAAACGAGGCATACCGTTCGCTTTAAAGTCCAAGATGGGGTGTATAAAGATGCTAAGAAAAATCAATTGCCTGCATCATTGGTCAATGATCTTGTGAAAATATTTTCTTGGCAAGTTGATTTTAAAACGATGCATGCTGGTGACGAAGTCTTTATTCTTTTTGAGAAAATGATTGATAAGTCTGGAAACACTCACGTTGGAGATATTATTTTTGCAAGAATTAATAAGCTAAATAATAAGCAGTATGAAGCTGTATTACACAGAGATCCGTCTGGTAAAAAACACTACTACGACACATCAGGTTATGAAATTGGTACCGCATTTTCTAAAAAGCCAGTTAAATACTCACGTATTAGCTCACCATTTAACCCAAAGAGAAAGCACCCTGTCACGGGTAAAGTGCAACCTCACCACGGAGTTGATTTAGCTGCACCCATGGGGACACCGGTTTATGCATCTGCAGCAGGTCATATTTCTTTTAAAGGGTGCAATGGTGGCTACGGTAAAATGGTTGCAATCAAACACAATGAACACTACATCACCCGTTATGCACACTTATCTGGATTTGCAAAAAACATTCAATCAGGAGCATGGGTTGAAGGGCAGCAGTTGATTGGTTATGTTGGTGCTTCGGGTCAAGCGACAGGGCCTCATTTACATTTTGAAATTAGGAAAGATGGAAAGCCAGTTGATCCATTGAAAGAGAACATTCCTGGAATAAAACAGCTTACAGGTGATGAATTTAAGCGTTTTTATGCCAATAGGAATCATTGGCTCGCTTTAGTGGAAAGCGTCACGGTGGTCTAAATGCTTGTTGCTGGTGTTATGGTGGGTTCAAGCTTAGATGGTATTGATGTTGTTGCCTATGATACTCATGAGAAAAAACTAATCGATAGTCATTGCTTTCCTATTCCCAATGAACTGCGTTTGCTTACATTAGCTGTGGTTCAAGGTAAAAAAATTACTGCTTATCAGATGGGGGCTTTACAACAACAATGGACAATGTTATGTGTCCAAGCTGTTCAAAGTATATCACAACCCATCACTCTTGTTGGTGTTCACGGTCCAACGTTGGCCCATGCTCCTAATGATCAGTATCCCTTTAGTTGGCAGTGTGTTGATGCCATCACAATGAGCAATCGTTTAACACTACCGGTAGTGAGTGATTTTCGACAACGTGATATCGTCTCGGGTGGGCAAGGGGCTCCATTAGCACCACTTTTTCATCAAGCATTATTGCCTTGTGAGACAGATGCGGTTGTGAATTTAGGCGGTGTTGCTAATATTACTTTATTAAATCAGCAGCCCATCATTGGCTTTGATGTGGGCCCAGCTAATGGTTTATTAGATGAGTTAGCATTAACTTATCTCAAACAGCCTTATGACCAAGATGGTCAATGGGCATCAGAAGGGGTTGTTCAACAGGTATTATTGCAAAGACTGATGAAAGAGCCATTTGTACACATAGCACCACCGAAGAGTACTGGCAGATGCTATTTCAATACAAAATGGCTGGCATCATTTACTAGCCATGAAAAACCTCAGGATATTGCAGCTACTTTGTGTTATTGGACAGCTTTGCTCTTGAAGAAACATTTAAATGGTCTAAAGAATATTTATTTTTGTGGAGGTGGTGTTTACCATCAAGTCCTTATGAGCTCATTGCGTGAGGTTCTTGATCACCCTTGTCCGACCACTGACGAGTTGGGTTTGCCTGCACAATGGTTAGAAGCCATAGGGTTTGCTTGGTTGGCAGAAAAAAGACATCTAGATCAAGCCATGGATTTATCAACAATAACTGGCGGCAGTATTCAACCAGTTGGCGAGCTTGTTTATCCTTCTTAGTTGCTATGAATCTGAAAATAAGTTAGTCTAAATTAGATCGATTCAAGGAAGGATTTGCGACGTCACTATTTATTTACCATTGTATTTGTTTTTGTGATCGTTTTAGGTGTTGTTTGGTTGCTTTTGCCACCACCTGCTGTTGTGGACGACACCTATTCTCAACAAAGTATTAATGTTCATGTTCAAGAGGTTCAGTACGAGCTTCATCATGCACAAGAACAAGCTATAGGGTTTGTAACTAAATCTAAAGCAAATTATTTATTCGCATATACATCAGGGGTCATTAATATTGAAAAAAGCGTTGGTGATTCTGTGAATAAGGGTGATCTTATAGCGATGATTGATAATAGGTTTGTGGTGCCTTCTCAACAAACCATTATTAGTCAAGTCCAAGACTTGACGTCAAAACTTAATATTCTGGATAATAAGATTAATGACTATGAATTGTTCGATCAAAAACCATTTTGGCGGAAAGTTTGGCACTTGGAGTTCTATCGTTCAACCGATAATACAGATCAATGGTATGCCGCTAGAGAGCTCTTAAAACAACGTATTTTGCAATTAGAGATGGAATTAAATAGACTAAACCAAATGGATCATTATCATCGTATTTTGGCACCATCAAAAGGACGCTTATCTGAGATATTTGTTTCAAATGGTCAATTGGTTCAACCTGGAATGAGTTTGTTTGAGATGACACCGAATGATGATTTGATTTTGCAAGTTTTTATACCCAATATGTTGTCTTCACCCGATCAATGGGATATCTTTTTGAAAGCTGAACCTAATCAACCTTTACAATTTTATAATGTAGTTCAGGACGATAATGGCTTATTGCATTGGCAGTATTTGTTGAACAAAGGTTATCAAGCAGATGTAACTGACCTTATTCCAGTACTCCGGCGATCTCATCAAAAGTTTTATGGCGTAGTCATACCATTAACAGCGCTCTATCCAGGTGACCATGTTTACCAAGTGAAACAAAACCGATTAACAAAGATCAAAGTTGATGTACTTGCAAAGTACCGCAATCCCGACGAGCAACCTGATCAAGTTATTATCAGGAGCCATTTACTTAAAGATGGTGAAGAGATTCTGGTTGATCGTATCCGTAATATCAATGAGAGCATGACCGTTAATGCAACGCCAATATAAAACAAGTTTTATCCATTATTTAATTGAGCATCCTGTGGCAAGTCATATCATGATGATATGTATTTTGTTTCTCGGTGGTTACGCAGCATTAAATATCAACACACAGTTTTTCCCCACATTCAATGTGCCCATTATTTTTGCTGAAGGTTACTGGCCAGGTGCCAGCAGCGAAGCTGTAGAAAAATTAGTGACAACACCTATTGAGAGAATTTTACAACAAGGTGAAGATGTTGTGCATCTTGAGTCACGGTCATTTCCAGGTTTTTTTAGAATGGGAGCAGAGTTTTCTCCTGGAGTAGATATATCTGAATTATTAAATAAAAAAAAGAACGATGTTGACCAGTCAAAGCAAATACCTGATGAGGTTAAACAACTAAAACTCTACACATTAACAACAGATGATCCTGTAGCTCATGTCGTTGTGACGGGTTTTGATAACATAGAGTCAATGAGGGCATTTGGCCATGATATTGAACACGAACTATCATCATTGCAAGAGGTCTCCAAAGTTTATGTGAATGGACTCCCACCTAATTTGGTTCAACTCAATATACCTGTTGAAAAATTGGCAGCACTAAAAGTATCAATGATGTCCTTGGAAGATCAGTTGAGTGTTCAATTGGGGCATTGGCCTCTTGGCAAACTTGATTTGCCATCAGAGTCATTATATTTTCGCTTGAATAATCATTTTACAACTATCGACGATATCATGAATTTATTGGTTTTGTCGCAAGATAATGTGCCAATGATGCTTAAATCTTTGGTTAAAGATTATTCTTACCAACAATCTTTAGATCATGTTGTGCTTTTTAATGGTAAGCCTGCTTTGGACTTTGAGATTAGGCGAAGTCAATCTGATGATACTATTTTAGCTGCTAAATCGCTTCACAAATGGGTTGATGCAGCACAACAAAATCAACTTGACTATCCTGAATATTTAGATTTTAACATCACACAACAACACTGGCAGCTAATTAAAGATCGTATGAGCGTACTGGTCAAAAATGCTTTTCAAGGTTTTGGTTTGGTTTTGATATCATTATTTCTTCTCATGCGTATTCGATTAGCTGGTTGGGTTGCATTGGGCATACCGATTTCATTTTCAGTAGCTCTTTTTGTGTTGTATTTTATGGGAATCAGTTTAAATATGATGACATTATTTTCTTTTATCATGATGCTTGGTCTGGTAATGGATGATACTATTGTTATTTCTGAACAAGCCTACTATGAGTCACAGAGAGGACTTAAGCCGTTTGATGCAGTCTCTGTGGCGATAAAAAAAACATGGTTGCCTGTACTCGCAGCAACATTAACAACGCTTTTTGCATTTATACCGTTGTTGTCACTTAAATCATTATTAGGGCAAGTTCTTATTGTTATCCCAATTGTGGCTGTTTCAGTATTAATTGGCTCAATGATTGAATGCTTTCTTATTTTACCTCATCATTTAAAGCTATCTTTTCAAAAAAAGAATACGGATCGTTCAGGTATTTATCAAAAAATAGAAAGGTTTTTTCATTATTTTCAGAACCATCACTGTAAGGTATGGTATCAAAAGTTATTAAATCACCAATATTTGGCATGGATGTTTGCAGGCTTTTTGGTTACTTTGACGTGGTTAATATTGTATTCTGGTGCTATAACATTTACTTTTTTTCCTTCTCCTCCAGGTGACGTTGCTTATCTCGACGTTGCTTTTTTTGAAAACATTAGTGATTCAAAAATTCAAGACAGAATGGCTAAAATTGAACAGTCACTTCGAATGAGAGATGATATTGTCAATACAACTACTTATTTTAATATGCATTCACCTGCTATCTCAGGTGATGTTGTTCGCTATAAAATAAGTGTACCCAAAGCCAGTTATATTGTTTTAGGGCTTGATGAAGGAAGTATTGCGCAAAAAGGCGCTGAAAAAATTATAAGTGAGATGTATGACTCAATGATACAATTGCCGGATGAGATAAACCGTATTACCATCAGCCCAGCGAATGTAGGGCCACCAGGAAAAGATATTTATATCACTATTTTTGATGATGATTATGAGCTTTTATATGAAAAACTCAATGAAATATCTTCATATTTACATCAGCAAGAGGGGGTGTTTAATATTGCTACCAAAATTAGTAAGATTGATGAAAATATTTTTAAGCCTAAAGAGAAATATAGACTTAAAGGTTTAACACAAGCAAATTTAGCTTATCAAATGCAAAAAGCAATTCGAGGTACAACCTTTGATCAGTTTGATCCGCCAATTCATCTTCAGGCTCAAAATGTTGATTTGGAATCATTTTTAAATTATCCGATTTTCTTAGGAAGCGAGACTTACCCCTTAAGAGAAGTTGCTGATCAATCAATCGAAAGTTCATTTTCTCAATTGCCACGTATTGATGGTAAAAGGGGGTTAACCCTTACAGCATCAATCGATCATGAAAAAGTAAATGCAGCAGCATTAAAGCGAGAGATTTTTTCATATATTGAAGATAACTTGCTCAAAAATACCAATATTCAACTGTCATTAGTCAATCAAGATAGATATGAGCGAGAAGCCATTCCTGATCTTATCAAAGGATTTTGGTTGGCCTTGACTTTAATCTATTTGACCGTTGCCTGGGTCTTGCGTTCCTACCTAATCCCATTGATTGTTTTAACATCGATACCTTTTGCTGGTATTGGTGCTATTCTAGGTCATGCAATATTGGGTATTGATATGACGTTTTTGTCATTGTTTAGTTTATTTGGACTCAGTGGTATTGTGGTTAATACAGCTATTATATTGATTACAGAAATTAATGCTCAATATGAACACTCAGGACAATGGCATGAGGCTATTATTCAAGGTTGTTGTCGTCGTATAAGGGCTGTGTTTTTAACACTAGTTACAACAGTATTTGGCCTTGTGCCACTGTTATTTGATACTACTTATGCGGTGCAATTTTTGAAACCAATGGTGGTGTCCATCATTTTTGGTTTATTGATTTCAGCTTTAATGGTAATGGTTATTGTTCCATGTTTCTTAACATATATAGCCCCCAAAGAGCGTATATAAAATGTCAGATTTTTATCAGCTAAAATGCTCATTAATTTCTGGTGAAATGATGGAAATGATAACACTAAAAAATAAATGTGTTGCGATTATCAATACAGCTTCAGCGTGTGGTCTTTCCTTCAGATTGAAGCAATTACAATTATTGCATCAACTAGTGGAACCTCAAGAATGGGTTATTTTAGCGATGCCATTTAATGCTTTTTCAGAACAGGAACCATTAGAACATAATGATCTTTGTGAATGGTTTAAAGGTTATGCTAAATCAGTAATAATTACTCAAAAAGAGCAGGAACTATCTCATAATCCAGTAATGAAGTGGATTCTTAAAGAAGCAAGTTGGTGGTCAAAACCGCGATGGAATTATTACGTGTATTGGATTAATGGTCGGGGTCAAATGGTTGACTGGTGGGGGCCCTGGCGCTCATTTTGTAGCACAAAGTCACAAAGAGAACTTGCAAAAATATTAACTAAATAAACTCATCAGAACTTTCCAGTATGCCACAATTAACAGCGCCATCTAAACGATGAAGGTTAATAAAAGAGGGTAGTTTATCGACTGGTAAAATATGTCTTAAGTCAATTATGGTAAGTGACTTCTTCATAGTGGATAGTGATGACCAATCAAAGTCTTTAAACATTGGCCATTCAGTCAGTATGACAACTATATCGGTTGGTAGTAGACTTTTATGTATTTCACTATGCCAAGTCGCTTGGGGAATGCATTGTGTGTCAATATATTGATACATCGGGTCATAAACATGAAGGTTGAAATCTTTTTCAATAAGTTTTTGTGCGATTTTTAAACTTGCGCTTTCCCGTATGTCATCTGTATTTGCTTTGAATGTAATACCTAAAATAGTTAAATCTTTTGCCCCATCTGTAATCGACTCAATATAGTTCGCCATTTCATGTATGTGATTTGTATTTGCTGAAATGACTCCTTCAATAATTTTTGTTGGATAGTTGTGTGATTTCATGGAATGAACAAGCCCTCTGATGTCCTTGGGAAAGCACGAGCCACCAATACCAGGTCCAGGCTTTAAGAATTCAGGGCCAATACGGTGGTCAGTGCCTAGTGCCTTTGATAGGTCTTCGATAAAACCGCCTGTTGCTCGACATAAATGAGATAGTTCATTGATAAATGCAACCTTCGTCGCTAAAAAACTGTTTGCAGCATATTTTATAATTTCAGCTGTGGCTCTATTTGTAAATTGAATTTTGTCTTTAAAAGGTTGATATAGCTGTGTTAATGGATCTATCAATATATTATCTTCAATACCTATAATGATTCTATCAGGATTCATAAAGTCAAAAATAGCATTACCCTCTCGGAGAAATTCAGGGTTGGAAACAACATGAATATTTGACTTTCCTATTAAAAATGGTTTTAGTAATTGTTCAACTTTTTGGTTTGTGCCAACAGGAACGGTAGACTTAATGATAATAATGGTATCGTTGGATAATTGAGGTGCTAGCGTTATTGCTGCATTCAATAGATCATCGCATTGAACAGAGCCATCTGGATTAGAAGGTGTGCCAATAGCTAGGATAATTATATCGGCATGCGCAATCTGGTCAAGTTCAGTGGTAAAGTTAAGAGAGTCATGGTGATGAGCCATAAGTTCACTTAATCCTGGTTCGAAGATAGGGCAGTGGCCATTATTTAATTGATCAATTCTATGTTTATTGATATCAATGCAGGTTACTTGATGGCCAATATTTGCTAGACATACGCCTGTTACTAAACCTACGTAACCACTTCCAATACATGCAATATACACTTTATATCCTTAAAATCGAGTAATAACAATGTAAACATTTTTTTGCTGTGGTACAATAGTGGGTTTTAATTTTGTATAGGTTAATTATTTAAGTTTTATATTATTAATAGGGGATGGGTTTGAATCAATTGAAGAAAATGATGGGTATTAATAGTATCTTTGTGCACATATTAGAGTACTTAACACCACGATCTCAACGTCTGATGCGAGCTGCTTTAGGTACTTTAGAAGCACCAAAAGATCAATTGCCAAGCAGTGAAGATATCATTGATTATTACCAACTTTACCCAGAAAGGGAGCAAGGTAAGAAGAGGCCTGAAACAGATGTTTGTGCACTACCAATACAGTTCGATCAAGTACTTCAAAAACAACCTAAGCGTAAAAAACTTCCTTTAGCAATAATGATTCAAGGTCTTATTCCTTTTCCATATCGAAAAGGGTTGGGTACGGACTTAACAGCTAAGGCATGGCTGTTAAAGTATATTGAGGCTTTAAATACAATCGATGAATCATTACATGTCAGTTTTATCATTGGATTAAATCTTAAAGATGACATTGCTTCTGATGATCATGATTTTAAAGTAATGCAAATACGTATGATGCAAGAAGCTAATCGATTAGTAATGTTTGCTAAAAAACAAGCATTAAACATTTATGTTATACCCTTTATATGGGGTTTAATGCCTCTCAAAGGCATTACCTTAGCTCAAAAAGTTCGCTCCTATAATATGAAAATTCATTGTCATATGCGTTTCCCTTTTTCCAATGCAAGAGGGTTATTATTGGGTCACCCATTAACACAACAAGTACTATCGGAAATGAAAAAAATCAGCAGGAATACATGGCATTTGTTTTCTGATGCTGATGTCATTAATATTAAAGATCATTTAACTGAGTGTGTCGAAAAAATATTAACAAGTAAAAAGCCCATGGCGAGAATGGGAAGTGGATATTGTTTTCATGCTGAAGAAATACAAGCAATCTTAAAGATGACACGACCAGAGCTTTCATCGTTAGACCTTGAGCGATCATGGTTATTGACTGAGTTAATGCGTTCTATGGATAATTATGCACGTTATGTACTCGCAGAACTTGATGGTGCGCTGGGATATTTTTCAGAGCCTACATTAGCCATTAATTTAAATTCACCCATACCGACAATGGACGATTTAATAAGTCGCTTGCAACGGCGTTCAAGTGGTACGGATATTTCACAAACACTTGTTAAGCTAAGTACGCCATATCACTATCGTAATAAAGGTATTATTCGACGACATCAAGCCGTGTTATTACATCCAAAGCTTCAGGTATCAGCCAGACATGATATGGTTGCTATCAGTAAGAAAAAATTAGTTTGGCCTGAACATATTAATGGTCAAAGGATAAGGCGGTTATCTCTTGATCGTTTTCGACGTCTTATGAGTAACCAAGCAAATCATCAATTAACACCATCACAAATTTCATCTAGATGGCGTCAAGCCGGATGGGGTCAGGATAATTTTTATCGATTAATGGCATTATTACCAACAGATCAATTTCCTTTTGTTTGCTATTTTTTATCACCACGGCAAAAGAATCATGACCTTTTTAATGATCAATATTTTGATAATATACGTTCTTTTATTGAAAAGCAGTCATTGTCTTCAATGGATTATAAATCCACTCAAATATTGCATCAAATGATGAAGCAGTGGACATGGGATAAAGAGAATAATCAAGATTTTGATCAGACGCTGTCTTTAGATTCATTATCGAGTGCTGAAGCAAAGAGGAGGTCAGAGGATATCATGATATGCATGAATAGATTAGATCAATTATTAATGTGGGGCTGGAGAATGATGTTGTCGATATTTAACGTATCGTCAGTTCCTCAATCTCAACATTTACCTATAGCATCTACAGTTAGTGTGAAGGTGAAGTCTGAAAAACCTTTAAAATCGAATACCATTAAGCAAGAGTGTGCTGTTGTAACCAGTAGTTCAACGCCAGAGAGAAAGCCATTGAGAAATATCATATCACCTTAAAGGATGTGATAAAATGCGATGCCATCAATATGGTTGTGGTTTTGGCGTTGTGCTAAAAATGATGACCAGGTTTCTTGTATAACTTGTTTGGCTTTGCTTGATGCATGGATGACTTGCCATTGTTTTTTAGCATCCTGAAATAAAAGGCCAAAATGTGATACCAGTAGTTGTGTACCTATCGGGTTATTTTGATTTGGCCAGTTATGGTTTACCAACGCGATAATCATTGGTTTTGAAGATGGAAGTGGCTCGCTTATCAGTATTTGAGTGGGGATAAAATCTATTTCTTGGGTAATTTGCTGGGGAGGAGATATGGTATTTATCATATTATGAAATTCTGGGTGTAATCTTTCTTGGTATTGCCAAAATGCAAGTGGTTTAGCGATTTGAGAAATATGTTTGCTTTTTAAGTTTAATGTATGGGTGGCTTCACTTAAATAACCTTTTTTTATCATGGCCGGGATCCATTCATGTGAGGCAAAATGATATCTATGGGTAAAGTGGTGAATAGCATCTTTGTAGCGTATAGTGCTCAATTGTTGTGATAGTGATTCATCATCATAACTGTTTTTTACTGCTAAGATGCTTTGAATAAGACTAAAGCAGTCAAAGGCTTCTAAGTTGAGTTTTGGTGCATCATGATCTTGCATCGGGTCAAATTGATATGGTTTTCCCAGCCATTGAGATGCAATTGCATCAGGGGTAAGCGTATTGACGGTAGATGATTTAAATAAGATATAAAAGAAAATAGTTACACTAACTGTAGCAAGAAAAAAAATTGAATTAACCTTATTCATTAAAACAACATATCATGAAATAGTTATTCACGACAACAGATAACTGTTTGTACTCTTAAGACCTTGTGCTAACATGTATCACTGAGGATTGTATATGTTGAATATTATTTGGGTTGGCATCATTGTGCTTTCAGCTATTTTTGGATTGTTGAATGGCACCATTGATGAAGTTGTCAACGCGATACCTGAAAAAGCAGTGGATGGCTTTCAATTGGCTTTGACATTGGGTGGTGGCATGGTTTTTTGGCTTGGTATTATGAATGTTGCTGAGAAAAGTGGTGTTATTTCTGGGTTATCAAGATTGCTACGGCCTTTTATGCGAATCATTTTTCCAGGTGTTCCTGAGGATCATCCAGCAATGTCGAGTATTGTGATGAATATTTCAGCCAATATGTTTGGTCTGGCCAATGCGGCAACGCCATTTGGACTCAAAGCCATGAAGCAACTTAATGAGTTGAACGTTGATAAGGGTAAAGCCAGTGATGAGATGTGTATGTTCCTTGCTGTCAATACATCGAGTGTTCAGTTAATCCCATTAAGTTCTATCTTAATTCTGCAGAAAAATGGTGGCATTGAGTCTTCTAATATTGTGACAACATCATTATTAGCAACATTATGCTCTACCATAGCAGCGATTGGTGTTTGTGTTTTATTTAGGTGGTTGGGTGCTAAGTGGCGTAGTATCAGACCTAACGGTAAGGTGTTATCATGATGTCTTCAGTAACCTCTTGGCCAGAAAGGTTGAATGATTATTTAGCATCGCATAATTATCTAGGCCTGACTCATTTGCCAGAAATTATTTCACCGAGTGGATTCGGTCATTTTATGTTGCTTTCCTTAGTCGTTGGTATTCCATTATGGGGGCTTATCAAGCGTATTGAGGTTTTCAATGTTTTTGTCCAAGGCTCAAAACAAGGTATTGATGTTGTTGTACAAATTATTCCATTTTTAGTTGGTATGGTTGTTGCAGTCGGTATGCTCAGTGCCTCAGGAGCATTTAATCCAGAGTCGCCATATTCTTTGATTGCGGTCTTCAAGCCTATATTTGGTATTTTTAAATTGCCGGCAGATATTGTGTCTATGGCAATTGTTAGACCTTTTTCAGGGAGCGCATCATTGGCTATGTTAGAAGATATGGTTCAAAATTATGGTGCTGATAGTGTTGTTGCTCGGGTTTCTGCTACGATTATGGGAAGTACTGAAACAACATTTTATCTAGTGGCTATGTATCTAGGTGCAGTGGGAATAAAGCGTGTGCGTTATTCTGTTGCAGCTGGACTTATTGCGGACATGGTAGGTGTTGTAGCTGCCTATTATATTTGTATTCATTTATTAAGTTCATTTTTTATTGAGCATAATCATGAGGCTAAGCATGATAATATAACCCCAGGCCGTGAAGTTGTTTTGGGTAAGAGGGATAATAACACTCAGTATCCAGAAACGCTAGACTCTAGAGAGGGTTCTGATGATATAAGCATGATAACCCAAAGTACGTTGAATTTATTGAAAGACAATCAATACTGATTAATACTAAGCGTTAACAGACAACAATATGATGTTTAATTTAAGCTCGATGATCTAATTGCTCACTAACAAAGCGCCAATTGATTGCTGACCAAAAGCCTTCGAGGTATTTGGCTCTAAGATTTTGATGATCTAAATAGTATGCATGCTCCCAAACATCACAACCTATTAAGGCTTGATGGTTTGGGTTGTCAACAAACACCGGAGCACCATTAGCTGTTTTGGATACGATTAAGTTTTTGTGATTGCTGTCAAAAGATAGCCATGCCCATCCTGAGCCAAAAACAGTCATGCCAGCCTCTAAGAATGCCTTTTTCAATGCATCCATTGAGCCAAAGCTATGATCGATGAGCTTTTGGGTTTCTTGGCATGGAAGAGATGTTTTTGGAGACATGCTTTTCCAATACAGTTCATGATTCCAATGTTGACCTGCGTTATTAAATATTCCTGCATTTTGCTGCTCATTAGCATATGTGATGATGGCTTCTAAAGACAAGTCATGAAGGTTTTTGTCAGATTGTTCAATCAAGTTATTGAGGTTGCTAACATAGGCTTGATGATGCTTATTAAAGTGGAGATCAACCGTCTTTGAGGAGATGCCAAAATTAGCGAGTTCATCTTGTCCATAGTGTAACTTGGTGCGTGTGTGTACCATAATAATCCCAATCAATAACTGAAGCTAGTCTGACAAATTGGGGTATTGATGTCAATTTAGAGTTGCTTGGAATTAGAATCTTAAAAGTGATTGAGATCAAAAAGGGATTACGTTACACTGCTTTCATTTGGAGAAATAAAATGATGAATCAAACATTAGTGGGTTTAAATGCACCAAAGTTGATAGCAGATGCAGTGCTGCCAAGTGGTGAAATTGTTAATCAATATGACTTTATATCAGAAACAGAAGGGCAATATCGACTTGTCTTTTTTTATCCTTTAGACTTTACATTTGTATGTCCAACAGAGTTATTGGCGCTAGATAAGCGAATAGCGCAATTTAAGCAACTAAATGTAGCGGTTGCAGCAGTTTCTATTGACTCAGTGCATACCCACTTTAGGTGGCGAAATACCCCAATCAATGAGGGGGGAATTGGTGCAGTACAATATCCATTGATCGCAGACATTAATCATCAAGTTTGTCAGTCTTTTGGCGTTCAATCACAACAGGGTATGTCATTTCGTGGTGCGTTTTTGGTTGATCAAGCTGGCATTATTAAAGCTCAGTGGGTTCATGATTTGCCATTAGGAAGAAATATTGATGAATTTATACGTGTGGTTGAGGCTCTTCAGCATCATGAGCAATACGGTGAAGTATGCCCAGCGGGGTGGCAAAAGGAGAAAAGCGGTATGAAAGAGTCTCACGATGGTGTCAAAAGCTTCTTAACTCAACATGCTGAGGAGTTGTAATTTGACAGAAATTAATCTTAGGTGATAAGATTATATTAAGTTTGATTTTAGAGCCCTGAAAAGGGCTCTTTTTTATTGGGATTGGGTATCCTTAATGACGCAAAAAAAGAAAACAAAATCTTGGCTTAAACGCCACCGTTCAGATGCTTATGTCAAAAAAGCTCAAAAATCTGGGCTAAGAGCGCGTTCAGCATTTAAGCTTACAGAAATTAATACTAGATTTAATTGTATTCAAGAGGGTTCGTCAGTGCTTGAATTGGGAGCTGCTCCCGGTGGCTGGACGCAGTGTTTGGCCTCTTGGGTTGGTAAGAGTGGTATGGTTGTGGCTGTAGATTTGTTACCTATGTCAAGCATCCCTAATGTTTTTGTGATTCAAGGTGATGTTAATAATCAGGATGTTATTCAATTTATTAAAGAAAAAATTGTGGAAAATGGACGTCAGCATGTTGATGCTGTTATCTCTGACATGGCACCTAATTTATCTGGTGATCATGCTAGAGATCAAGCTGCATGCGAGGTTCTATGGTATATGGTTTTAGATCACTGTAAGTTGTTTTTAAAACGCGGTGGTTCTATGATTATAAAGTTATTTCACGGTGAGGCGTTCGATAGTTTTATTCGCTCTGTACGTCTGGTATTTAGATGTGCTAATATAGTTAAGCCTGATGCTTCACGAAGCGGATCTCGTGAAGTTTATCTGGTTGCAACTGATTTTAAGGGAGACGTAAAGTGAATGATAAAATGAAGCCACTATTGTTGTCGGGTATCATCGTACTAATGATAATCTTTTTGGTTGGTAATATGGACCCAGCTGGTGCGCCCAAGGAAGTTTTATTTTCTGAACTCAAAAAAGATGTTCAAGATGATAAGGTAAAAGAGGCATTAGTCAAACGAGGTCAGTCTATTACCATTACACTTAAAGATGGGACAAAGAAGGTAGCTTATCTTGTCAGTGAGGATGGCCTTAACAAAGTAATCGATACATTCGATAGTAATACTATTCCATACAGTGGAACAGCTCCCGAGGGTATGTCTATTTGGGGTTATGTATTGATGAACTTACCTATCTTCTTATTGATTGGTCTCTGGATTTATGGTTTAAGGCAGATGCAGGGAGGTAACTCTAGTGGGCGAAGTGGTATGCCATTTGGGCGTAGTCGAGCTCGAATGCTTGATGGAGATCGTTTGAAAGTGCGTTTCAGTGATGTTGCTGGTTGTGATGAAGCTAAGGTTGAGGTTCAAGAGTTTGTAGATTTCTTAAAAGACCCCAAAAAGTTTCAGCGTTTGGGTGGTAAAATTCCATGTGGAGCGCTATTGGTTGGGCAGCCAGGAACGGGTAAGACACTTTTAGCTAAAGCTGTCGCTGGAGAGGCTGATGTGCCCTTCTTTACCATCTCTGGATCCGACTTCGTAGAAATGTTTGTTGGTGTTGGTGCATCTAGGGTACGTGATATGTTTGATCAAGCTAAGCGTCAAGCGCCATGTATTATTTTTATTGATGAAATTGATGCAGTTGGACGACATCGTGGTGCTGGATTGGGTGGTGGCCATGATGAACGTGAGCAAACTCTGAATCAGTTGCTGGTTGAAATGGATGGTTTTGAAGGCAAAGAAGGTGTCATCGTGATGGCAGCAACCAATAGACCTGATGTGCTTGATCCTGCTTTATTGAGGCCAGGTCGTTTTGATCGCCAAGTGATTGTTCCACTTCCTGATGTTAAAGGTAGAGAGCAAATTTTAAAGGTGCATCTTAAAAAAGTAGCTAAAGCAGTTGGTGTTCAAGCATCATTGATCGCTAGAGGGACCCCTGGTTTCTCTGGTGCTGATTTAGCCAACTTAGTGAATGAGGCTGCACTTATTGCTGCGAGAACAAATAAGCGTAAAGTGAGTATGGTCGAGCTTGAAAGTGCTAAAGATAAGATTATGATGGGTGCTGAGCGCCACTCTATGGTGATGAATGAGCAAGAAAAAAGAAATACAGCTTATCATGAGAGTGGTCATGCAATTGTTGGGTGTTTGGTCCCTGATCATGACCCTGTCTACAAAGTAAGTATTATTCCTCGTGGTAGAGCACTAGGGGTAACGATGTATCTCCCAGAGGAAGATAAGTACAGCATGTCGTTACAAAAACTTGAAAGTAATATTGCTAGTTTATATGGTGGGCGAATTGCTGAGGAACTTATCTTTGGTGATCAAGCTGTAACAACAGGCGCATCTAATGATATTGAAAGAGCCACTGAATTGGCCAGAAATATTGTTACAAGATGGGGGCTTTCATCTCTTGGTCCTATCAATTATGGTAGTGAAGAGGGTGAGGTTTTCTTAGGTAAAGGTGTCAATAAGACTCGAGAGTTTTCAGATGAGACTGCTCATCAGATCGATCTTGAGGTCAGAAAATTAATTGATAGAAATTACGATAGAGCGAAGAAAATATTAGAGGATAATATGGATAAATTGCACCTGATGGCTGATGCCCTCATGAAATATGAAACCATTGATGATGCTCAGATTAAAGACATTATGGCAGGTAAAGAGGCAAAAGCACCTAAAGGTTGGGCTGATGACGGTCGAGACGATGGTTCTTTTAATGAAGAGGAGGCATCCCCAGAAGGTGCATAATACAGCGATTATGGGCGTGCTTAACATGACGCCTGACTCTTTTTCTGATGGTGGACTTTTTCTTAATCCTGATCAAGCAATGCGTCATGCTGAGCAAATGATTAAGGATGGTGCTGATATTATTGATATAGGCGGTCAGTCAACTCGACCTGGAGCAACATTGTTACCACCAGAAGAAGAATGGTTGCGCATTAAACCTGTTGTTAGTTCATTAGCATCGCAATTTCCAGTATCAATTGACACGTTCCATCATGACGTAATGCAATCGTGTTTAGATTATCCCGTTAAAATGATTAATGATGTGTCAGCATTACCCTTATCCAAAACCAGGAAGATGCTATCAGAAACAAGCGTTGATGTGGTGTTGATGCATAAGCAAGGACAGCCACAAGTGATGCAAGAAAATCCAATTTATCATCATGTATTGAATGAAGTGACTATGGTTTTAAATCAGCAGTTTCAAAATTGTTTAGATGATGGCATTGCTGCTGATCGTATTTGGGTTGATCCTGGTATTGGCTTTGGTAAAACGATGGAACATAATTCTACGTTACTTAAATCACTACCAAAATTGTGTCAGCAATTTCCAAAGGTAATGCTAGGTATTTCTCGAAAAAGTTATTTTAGAGATTTATTATCCTTGGAATCAGTAGAAGAGCGTGTTCTTCCTAGCGCGGTCGTTGCTGCGATTGCTGTAATGAAAGGAGTTCGGATGATAAGAACTCATGATGTTGCAGTTACAAGACAAGCATTAATGTGTGCAGAGGTTTTTTCTCATGAGTGAGTTTTTTGGTACAGATGGTGTTCGAGGCCTGGTTGGTGGTGCTAAAATGAATCCAATGACCATCACACAACTTGGATGGGGTATCGCACAATATTTAAATGAGAAGTATGATCGCCCCAGTGTGGTGATTGGTAAGGACACTCGAATTTCAGGGTATATTTTTGAATCAGCTCTTGAGGCAGGCCTTGCATATGGCGGCGTTTCTGTGCAGTTACTTGGCGTTATGCCCACACCTGGTGTAGCCTATTTAACACAAACACTAAGAGCATCAATGGGGTTGGTCATAAGTGCATCTCATAACCCTCACTATGATAACGGCATTAAATTATTTAATGGTCGTGGTATTAAATTAACCGATGAAGACCAAGCAAAGATTGTTGATTTCATGAATCAACCCATGACTGTGTCACAAACACCATATTTTGGCAAAGCCTACCGTGTTGCAGGCGCTCATCAACGTTATATTGAAAAGTGTAAAAGCGCTATGCCAAATACACTAATGCTATCTAATCTAAAAATCGTTTTGGATTGTGCGAATGGCGCAACGTACCATATTGCACCGAGCGTTTTTAAAGAGCTAGGCGCTCAAGTGACAGTGATACATCACCAACCTAATGGTATTAATATTAACCTAAAGTGTGGTGCAACATCGCTAAAAAGTTTACAAGCCAGCGTTATTTCAGAAAATGCGGATGTGGGTTTTGCATTTGATGGAGATGGAGATCGATTGATGGTCATCGATGGTGAGGGCATGATCTGGGATGGAGATGACATTCTTTATGCGCTGTCTCAAAATATTCATTACCCATTAGGTGTTGTGGGTACTTTGATGACTAATGTCGGTCTCGAAAATTATTTTAGCAAAGCAAATATTCCTTTTATTCGCGCTGCAGTAGGTGATCGTCATATCCAACATGCTTTAAGTAAAGAAGGCTGGTATTTAGGCGGTGAGACATCTGGTCATATTATTGACGGCCGGTATGCAACAACTGGTGATGGTATCATTGCTGCACTCCTTTTATGTCAGCAAGTGATCAAACAGAAAAAAAAGTTTTCAGAATTAAGGTTTACTAATAAAGTGCAACAACATCATCACAATATTGACCTTTCCAAGGGTATGCGTATCTCGACACAAGTGCTTAATAATATCCAAGATCAGTTACAAGCTAGTATTGGTAACGAAGGAAGAATAATCTTAAGGCCATCAGGAACAGAGCCAGTTATTCGCTGTACGATTGAGCATTATAGTGCTCAATTAGCTAAACAGACCCTTATCACAGCAAAGGAACAAATTCATCAAGTCTTGATGGAGTCATTACGGCAATAATTTTAAAATTTCTTTAGCTAATTGATACGAGTCTGTTGCAACGACGATAAGTTGACCAAACTCTTCAAAAATACTGTTGATATCTTCCACCATATTATTCAACTCATAACCCATTGTTTTAAGCTCTTGACGTAATAAATTGTATTCTTCTGTTGTGATGATTGGATGATTACTTTTGAATGCCGCTTTGGCTTCTTTCAGTTTAAATATTTTTTCTTTCATTACAACGAGATCAAATGAGCTGGCAATATGCGTTTTGTGAAATAATAATACAATAGATTGTTTTAATAAAAAGTATTCATCATCATCTATGATGGGTTGATTACTAAGATATTCAGTGTTAGCTCGTGATAACAAAGCTAATAAGTCATTAAATTGTGGTTTGATTTGCTCAATAAGTTGGTCATATTTTTTGTCACTTAATAGTGCTTGCCCATTTCTATATGCTTCTCTTGCAGCAATAATTTCAATAGCTTTGCTCATTAAAATTTTATCTTGTTCTGTTAGATGATCTTGTGCCAAATTTTTAGATAGATTGTTCTTTATTTCATGCCAGTATGATTGTATTTCCATCCATTGTTCAGCGTTAAGTGACTGCTTACCTGAATTCATTTTTTCTCTGTGGATTTGCATTGCGGATTCTAACTTTTCTAAGCCTTTAAGACTTTTTTTTCTTATTTTATCTTTTTTTCTTAAGCTGAGGTTTTCATTGTAACGCTGACTAAGTCTTTTTAAACTTTTGACTGTTTGTATTTTTATCTTTTTGCTGCTGGCAAAAAGTAATCTAAATGAGTCCAATATATCATATATACTGAGTATAATATTTTTGATTAATACCAACATGGTTTCTCCTGATTCATCAACTATGTGTGATGTATAGTATACTTTAAGTCGATTGTGTCATTTTTTATTTATTATTTTAGGCAAGCTTGCAGGCCAATGTCACATTGAGATAAGTTTATGCAGTAACGGATGGCTTTACGTATACCCTGATGGTATGCATGGCGATCTAAACATTGATGCGATAATGTCAAAGATTCACCTGGTTGGCTAAAGATAACATCTTGATTAGCCATGGCATGTGGCAATCGTAAGGCGTGAATAGGTGTTTTAAAGGTTTGATCACCTCGGCTTTGATGATGAGGATGATGTGGAGCAGCCATCTGATCATCGATTAATCTAGCTGTATCTAGGGCTGTTCCTGAGGGTGAGTCTATTTTTTGCGTATGGTGTGTTTCAATGATTTCAGCATGTGGCATATGCTGAGCAATGATTTCAGCACACTGCTGCATGAGTGCCATACCCAGCGAAAAATTAGGCACAATAAACATGCCTAACGATTGCCGAATACATTGTTGTTGGCACTGTTTTATCATTGTTTGAGATAAGCCACTAGCACCAATAACAGATTTAACATTGAGGTCAAGATATAACTGAACGTGCGTTTGGACAACTTTAGCCGTAGTAAGATCAAGTACAACATCTGGTTGGTATGTATGAATATTTTTTTGGAGTTGGTCAGTGGATTGAGCGCCTGGAACGATTTCAAAATCAGGGTCATTACAAAGTGCATCTTGTGCGGTTTGGCCCATTTTACCTCGATAACCTGCAATCAATACGCGAATAGTGCTCATGAGAAGTACCTCATAGAGTTAATGATAATAATAAGGATCATGATTGGTGGGACACAGAACCGAATAATACCAAAAATAAAATTTAAAAAAGGGGTTTGATGCTGAATCAGTGATCGTTTAAATCGCCAGCCAGTAAATATGATATAACCTAAAGCCCCTAATGGTAACATATAGTCGGTGGAGAGTATTCTGATGAGTGTAAATATGTTTTCATTAAAGCAGCAAATAGCACCCAGTAGCCACGCTAATAAACCTAAAATAATCGCTGTGTGTTTTCGTTGTAGGCCACATTTCTGGGATAGTGTTAGTACAATGGGCTCAAGGAGTGAAATAGCAGATGTCCAAGCTGCAAAAAATAACAATACGAAAAATGAGAGTAAAATGATGTTATGGTAAGCAATACCAGCTAAAGCTTTGGGTAAAGCTACAAACATTAAGCTATGTCCACCTTGGCCTACGGAGAGACCTGATACAGAGAATAACGTCATTGTGCTCATCAAGCCAACACTTACATTTAATAGAATAATTATGAAGGTAGCTGTAGTGATGGGTTTTTTCTGAGTCACATAAGCGCCATAGGTAAATAAGCAGCCAGCACCAACCGCAAGAGAAAATAGAGCTTGGCCTAGTGCTATGTGCAGCGTCTTAAAGAATGGGGGGCTGCTAATTTGGTTAAGCTGATGCCAAATGGGAGATATACCTTGCTGATAAATAACCAAACAGCTAATTGTCATTAAGATAAAAAAGAAGCATGGCATTACTCTATTGGAGATCCATTCAATGCCTCTTTGTAGTTCTTGTGTAATTACCCATGTTGTAAGTGCTAAGAAAACAGTTAAACCAATCAGTTTTAAATGAGGATTATGATTTAAAAGTGACCATGACTCAAGGGGATCTTGAATATTCAATTGTTGAGTTAATGTGAGATAAATATAATGTAATGACCACCCTGAAACAACGCTGTAGAAAGCCACAATAAAAAACAAAGTTGCTAATCCCCAATAACTTATCCATGTCCATTTGTGGGAGCATTGACTTTGTTGGCACAATTTTTGCATGCCATCAATGGCATTACTCTGGCTGGATTGACCTAAAAGAAGTTCGGCCAACATCATAGGCAAGCCAATGATAAGAACACAACATAAATAAAGCAAAATAAATAACCAGCCTCCTTGACTAACCAGTGCAGGGAATTGCCAAATATTTCCTAAACCTACAGCGGCTCCTGTTGTGGCTAAAATAAAACTAAATGTATTGGACCATTGCTTCATATGAAAAAGATTGAATGATAATTTAGGGTGGACTAAAGAACTTATCTTAGCAAATATTGTGCATTATGTTAAGATGTTGTTAATGGTCATTAGGGTATATTTAAAATTCAAAAAAGTTTTATTATATCTTTCTGGAATAAATGCGTAATATTATATTCACTCAAAAGCATGAATAATATTAAGTTAAATTGGATGGCAAGTTATGTATATCGTAATTGATACTCGTATAGGTTTAGGTGATGCATTGGTGTATGCAATGTTGGCAAATTCACTGGCTAAAGCAGGTTATAGAGTTGTGGTTATCAGTAAATATTTACATCATTTTGCTCATTTAATAAAGTCTTATCGAGTGTTGTTGCCAGAGGGTAATGATTGTGCTGAGGCTTGTTATCAGAGCGATGTTATTTTGACAACACAATCACAGGATATACATCATCAAGATAAAACTGTTCTTATTGGTATTGATCATAAGTGCACTGCAAGTTGGCTACCATCAAAAAATCATCCTTTTTCACCCTGTCATGGGCAAAACTTATGTCGGAAATATCATCAATGCACCAGTATGCCTCAGCTTTGGCAAAACTTTTTAGATGATACAATAGGTGGAAACCTTATTGTCAGCACCGGTATAAAGTGGCCTCAATCATGGTTGCATCATAAATACTCAAAACGAGTTTTGTTGGCACCTTATTACTCTGGTAGTCATTTGGGTGAAGTACATAGAAGTTGGGCATTAGCACGATGGCATCAACTAGCACAACGCTGCTTAGAAGATGGTTTTGAGGTTATTTGGTTGATGACAGATGCAGAAAAATCGATTACTCCAAGTATTATTCTGAATCAATATACTGTGCTAACACCATCTTTAATGAGTTCAGCACAACTCATGTACGAAAGTGCTGTGCTTGTTGGAGCTTGTTCAGGGTCAAGTTGGCTTGCATCCTCAGCAAAGTTGCCTACAGTGAACCTATACTATGTACATGCTAAAAATAAACGTCGTAAATTATTATGGCAAAAATGTTTTAGTAAGCATAAGGTGATAAGTCAACAAATAAGCCCTCTCTTAAGGTGGGTTATGTCATTGCTTGCGAAAGTTGTTTTTAGACTGACCAGCCAGCATTCCTTATACTTTGGTCAATTGAAGCCTTCTGTGGGAGAGGTCTTTAATGAGGTAAAAAGTTTATTGCAGGATAAACAAGAAAAATACACAACGAATGATTATTTAACCGAATGATTCAGTAGGTAGTCATGTTGCAAGCCACTTGCTTCATTAATTATTTGGTGGTTGATCCATGTGCATTGATTTAAAAAATGATGACCAAATGTCATAATATTGGCATGATTGGTATACTTTTTGAGTAATTGATGACATAAATGTGCCATAAAAACATTGTGAGGCTTGCGTTGACGCTCAATGGCAATCGCATGTTGTGAGAATGATAAGTGATTGTAATCGGTTAGCTGTTGATGAAGTGCTGCGATATCTAGAAGTGTTAGGTTAAAGCCTTGGCCAGCTAGTGGGTGGATTCGGTGGTTGATATCGCCTATTAATATAGCCCCCTCATATTGATAGTGAGTTCTTAAAGAAGTCGTCAATGGTATGCTTGCAATGGGGTGTTGTAATTCTATATCTCCCAATGTCTTGATGTGGTCCTGGATTGTATTCATGTTAAATGGTGTGTGATGATTTAAGCTGGCAATAAGGTGGCTTTCGTTGGGTTTGTTTAACGGTAATGTTGCTATTGGGCCGTGAGTGGAAAAACACTGATATGCCATCGTATGATGAGGATGTTGGTGTTTGATGAAAGCAATATGTCCGTATTGATGGTGATCTATTATCTGTTCAGGTTTTGTAATATGTGGAGATATAATGCTTTGCGTAATGTATAACTCAGGGGCATTAATGGTTCTATCGTCGATTTGAATGTTGAAAGAGGTGGTTTTTGAAAAGGTAATCCTCTTGGCTTCAATGTGATGAAGATTGTGAGTGGCCTGAGAAACCAGCTCATAAAGTGCTGACTGATCGATGACATAACCCATAATGGGTTGTTGGATTGGTGGTTTAATATGCCAAGGTGTGGCATTTTTTTTCGAGGTAGAAATGACCATGCTTGTAATGGGTGCGCATAAAGGTTCGATATTAAGGTCAAGGTTTGTTAATACATTTTTACTGGCAAGGCTTAAAGTTAATGCAAGAGGTAGTTGACTGTTCTTTTTGGGGAGGTGGATCAGTGTGGGGTTCTTACCTAGCTTCATTAAGGTGAGCGCTAATGTTTTTGCAGTGAGCCCATCACCAATAATAACCACATCATTCGGCATAATAATGCTCTCCCATAAATCTATTTAAGCAATATTGCTGAAACATCTTACTTTGATTGAGTAGTGAAAAACCAATGCCAGCAAGATGTTTGGGTAGATGAAGTAATCTATGTTGTTGCTTGAAAAAAACTTCGTTATTGATATCTAGTTGTTTTAATCCATTCGTGAAATGATTAACGTCAATAGACTCCCTTAAGATTTTGAGTTGTTTTAAGGTAAAGTTTAGGTGTTGAGCGGCAATGGGGGGCGGCATGATTGCGCATTCACCCAGGCATAAATAAGGTAGTAAGGTGCTTTTTGGTCGTATGCTTGTGGTATAGCCGAATGTTTGTTCGTGAACAAGGTCTTTTAATGTAATCATTGGTCGCCAAGCTAGTAATGGATCGGCGAAGACATTTTGAGTGCTTGTATGAATGCACTTTACTTGATTCTTGCTGATAGGTACAAGAGCCCAAACTCCTGTTGATGAGAATCGTTGCCAAGCTGTATGGGGTGTAATGTGTTGTTCTGTCGTCCAAATAGATTGATGGATAGTAATGTTTTTACCAGTGCGGACTTGACTTAAAGACTCTGGTATGAGTGTATTATTTTGACCTGTTGCTAAAATAATACAATCATGATCTAAATCATCAATGCTATTTAAGTTATTGCAATGATGAGTGATATTATTTTGTTGTTTAATACCTGTCCATAAAGTTTCTTGTAATAGAGAGGCATTAATCATTTGTCCAAAATATTTTAGGTTGTGGTGGTTTGAGTCAAATCGACAAAACCCCCAGTGATTCTGGCTTGATAGATGCACTTGTGTTAAATGCGTGCCTGTTATCTCTTGTCCTAGTAATTGAGCTAACATTGTGGCATTCGGCATGCTGAGTATAAGTTGCCTATTCTGTGCTTTGGATTTTAATCCGTATAGTTCAACTTGTGTTGAGGGGGTAGCTAGGTATATGGCAGCACTAAGTCCTGTGAGTCCAGTACCAATAATGGCAATTCGTTTAATGGTCATCAGCTTGCTTCGATATCCTCAATGGTTTTTGGGAGTTCTTTAGAGAAATTAATATGGCCAGATTCAGTAACTAAAATGGTATCTTCAATGCGAATGCCGATATTATGCCAACGTTCGTCAAGGTCTTTGTTCGGTCTCATATACAGACCCGGTTCAATGGTAATGGTCATACCTGCTTCTAATGGTTGATGGCGATCACTAGGATCATGAACATCAATACCTAACGAGTGACCTATGCCATGAGGGTACCAAGTATGTAAAGTTTTAATTAGTTGATCATGATGATTGGGTGAGAGTATTTGCAATGATAATAATCCTTCAATAAGTTTGTTTTGAGCGATGAGATTTAATTCAGCCCAATGTATACCTGGTTTAACTGCCTCTAAAGCTGAAACTTGTGCAGCTAAAACAATCTCATAAAGTAAGGATTGTTCTTTAGAAAAATGTTTTTTGGTGGGGAATGTTCTTGTAATATCAGATGCATAGCTTTGAAATTCAATGCCAGCATCTAATAACAACATAGCGCCATTAGGAATCGTGCCATTGTTATGATTGTAGTGGAGAATATTGGCGTGATGCGCGCCTGCAACGATCGGGTGATATGCTTGCTCAAAACATTGATGCTGACAGCAAGTGGCAAGGTAAATAGATAATGCTTGAGCTTCGGTATTAAGATGATCTCGATGGGCCATGACCTCTTGATGAGCAAGGACAGATAGTTGAGTTGCCTTTTGTATGAGCTCAATTTCATCATCAGATTTAATTCGACGTAGTCTTACCATAAAAGGATCAAGTGATTCGGTAAATTGAGAGATCATACCTCGCTGAGCACTTGGTGTGTAAATAATATCTAATGTATCTAAAATGTCATCTATGTCTTTAAGAGATAATATGGCGTCATAATGATTGGTCGAAAATGACTTTGGTAAATCAACGCCGTGCCAAACAATATCATGATGAGATATATTAGGTGTTACAAGATACAATTGATGGTGGTTGTGGTTTTTGACGCCAATTAATTGATGATTTGGTTGGTTACACCCTGATAAATAGAGCATATTACTATCGCTGCGGAAAGGGTAATGAGCATCATGATTTCGAATAACAGGGGTGCCTGAATGGCAAATAAAGCCAGAGCCATCTGGAAGTTGATTGAGTAGTGCTTGGCACCGCTTTTGAAAAATATTTGTAACCATACTTTATGGTAGTCGATATACAATGATTATCACAGTTTTTTGTAGAAAAATTTATGAACATGAGGTAATTTAAAATAGTATATGGATTTCCATAAATTAGGGATAATGAATTGCCTAGGAACAAGAAACAGAGTTACGCTCAGAAGGATGAGTTACCATGTTCATCATCCAGTGATGATGAAATGGTTTATGTTGATGGGCCGCCCAAAAAGTTTACTCGATCGATTCAGAGGACGCACTATGAAATTGATGCTAGATGGATTGAGTTTATCAACCTGTTTAAACCTGAATTTGAAACCCAGTTAAATAATCGGTTATCAAGTTGCAGCAAGCAAGTATTATCATCCAATCTATCTACAACAATTTTGAAAAATCAACTTATATCAGATCACGTTGACCATTGGGCTAGTTCTGATGAATATGCAAAGAAGCAGTTGGGTGCTATAGGTCCATTGTTGATTGATGATCAACTTGATTTTAATATTATTATTGAAAGCATCCCTATGGAAAGGGAAGATTGCCTTAAGTTTTTTTTTCAATGCTGTCATCATATTGACGTGTCCTCGTGGCGCTTTTTATTAAAATGGCTTAAGCATCATGATATAACTTCACGAATTTTCTGGTTGGAGATGTATCAAAAGTATAAGGCCAATGTTGATATTGATCAGAGCATCGATACGAATCGGTTATCCAAACAGCTTTTGTGTATGCATTATCGTGCAAAAGATTTAAATGATGTGGCTAAAAGTTTAAATGATCTTCAGCTGTCTATTTCTTGGTGTGACGTGCTCATTTCTACACCCATGGCTTATCACAGCAGAATTTTGACAGTTTTAAAAGAATTTGGTGCCTCTATTAACCAATATCCATTCAGTACATGTTTTTTGGTTTATGACCTCATGGTATATGAAGATTTAAATACAGAATCTTTAAAGGTAATGTTTACTTATTTAGGTGATCAGAAAAATGCCCATGATCGCTGGAATTTAGTGTCGCAGAATCAAGAGGTTTTTATTCATGCTAAAATGTATAATGTATTTAAATATACTGATGATTTTGTAAAAAATAATAATTTAATGCTTAAGGCTGATGATTATATTAATATTTCTAATTTTTTCAATTTATTTGGTCACAATGAAGAAATATTTTGGCATAGATTGCTTGAGCAATTATCTTTTCTATCATTAGATGAATTTAAAGAGATGCTTAGCCATGCAAGGGGTTGTTTATCAGATGAAGATCTTAAACATCGAATAAATTGGCTATTACTTTTAGATCGCTCTAACAATGTGACCTTATCAGAACCCTATTGGTATTCAATGCCAGCAGAATGGTTTAGTTATTTAAAAGATGAGTTATTTCTGTGCGATATGATTAAAATAATGAAATTATCGTCTGCTTATCCTAAGTTTTACCCATTAAATAAATGGGACCTCCATTATTTAAGACACATACAGGGTCAACATATACGTTCATTTTCAACGATTCTGAAGCCATGGCGACGTTATAAGCCTTCTCATGTATCGATAGTGATATGCTTATTACTAGGTGTCGGTGGGGCATATTATTCCAATGCATTTCGTTTGGTATTTACCTTATCACTTTTTCTTACGTACTTTTATACGTCAACAAGAAAGTACGTCACCATTGATAATGCTTCAATAGATAGTGAGAGCTCTTCAGTTTTAAAGACGCCTGAGCGAAAGGGGGTAAGCCTTTTGAGTAAGGTTGATCATTTGGATGAATTTTCACTCACTCCGCCACCAGAATATGATTCGTTTTAGGCTTGATAATCTCACACGACTCATTACAATAGTGTCCAAGGTGGTAACTGATGACATTCAAAGAGGCACAAAAGGATATTGAGCGAAAATTTGATTTGCTGTATCAAAAGTATCATTCAATACTCAAGGAGCATAGTAAAGTTAAGCAAGAGCTAGCTGACGTTCAACATCGTTATGAGCATTTATTGGGTGCTATGAATCAAGCGAAAAGTGATATAAAAGAGGTCATCGCTTTTATTAAGGATGCATCATGAGTTCTGAGGTTAAGCAATGGACAATATTAGGCAAACAAGTGTCATTGAATTGTCCTCGTCAACATTTAAAGTTAATTGATAAGGCGGTTATGCGCTTACAGACTGTGTTGGCTAAGCAAGATAAACAACAAGATGATTTAACACAAGTCATTATGGCTGCTTTGCATATTGCGTATCAAGGCGTGGTGAGCGAGGATCGATATGAGGCTTTGCATGATGATTGTACGATTTGGTCAGGACATTTAAGGCAGCGCATTCAACGCTTACTTGAAAAATAATTGCATTTGATCCATAATACAATAGCTGGGTGTTGGTATACTTTATCTATGTCAATGACACAGGGCTGTTGGCAAAGGCGTGGTGTGCTCGTTTTTTTTAATGAGCCTGAAGCGTTTTTCAGACTGGCCCACCTGAACAAATCGGTTCAGTCATCCGCATCCAGCAACTGATATGATGAACTCTAAACAAGCAGCTAGATACTGGATTAAGCAGCAACCATTGATGAGAATGGCCAATCCTGTGCATTTGTCTGATATCATGCCATCAGTTTTGGGTTTAAAAGTAGGTGCTTATTATCCTTTACATCCAGAAGTAGATTGCATGGGCTTATTGACCCACTGGCGCTTGCATGCAAATGCCTGTATCTATTTTCCTGAAGTTTTAAATCATGGTTTCATATTTCATGCATGGCGGGGGCAGTCGTTTGAGCGCATCAGCGATGGTTCATACATCCCCAAAAAATTAACATTGTCAATTCAGCCTGAAGAGCTTGATGTTTGTATTGTTCCTTGTTTAGCTATTAACCAAAATGGTGTTCGTTTAGGGCGTGGGAGTGGGGCTTATGATCGATATATTAAATCTGTTTCAGTGCCCAAGTGGGGCTTGATTATGCCTCATCAGTATTTGCCCTTTGCTGGTGAATCACATGATTTGGTTTATGATGCTATTTGGCAAGTTAGTGCACAAGATCCTAAACGTATTTTATGAGTTATAAGGCTTGTCATATTAGGTAGCTCGTATGGTTTTCTAGGCCAGTAGTTAGTACTCAATATCCGGCATTTTGAATAAAAAAACCTTTACAAATATACGGCATATTTTCATTATTTATGCCTGTTGTTTTATACGTTGGCATACTCTAGCAGATAATAGTAACCCTTGATTAATGCGGAAAAGTTTCATTTAACTGGGTTTTTGTTTATGTTGTTTCTTTAATTTGTTTGCTATTGATGCCAGTGCTACCAAAGCCATCTTCACCTCGCTCTGAGGCTTCAAAAGATTGAACGATGTTAAATGATGGTGTTATCACTGGTAGAAAAACCAACTGCGCAATTCTATCACCTGGTTCAATACTTTGATTGGTAGGGCTGCGATTCCAGCATGAGATCTTAATTTCACCTTGATAATCTGAGTCAATTAAGCCAACACTATTACCTAAAATTAAACCGCGTTTATGCCCTAAACCTGATCTTGGTAAAATTTGGGCGCATAATTTTGGGTCTTTGATATAGATAGCAATGCCACTTGGAATTAGGGTTGTTTCATTAGGGGCTAACGTTAAAGTGCTTTGTAAGCAAGCAATTAAGTCAATGCCCGCAGCGCCTTGAGTCTCATAGCTGGGTTTTGAGAATAATGAGCCAATGCGTGGATCAAGTATTTTTAAGTCGATATTCATAAGGTGCCTATGGTTAGATCAGTTAGAGCCATTGATTGTAAGGCCAGTCAATAGGTGTTGGAATGGTTGATGCTTGCGTCAAAATATCATTAAGAGATTTAATGGTCTTTGATGGTCTTTCTTTGTCTGGAATGCCCATGCGTGTTAACAAATGAGTCGCTTTGGGCAAAGGTTGAGGTGGTGTCCAAGGGGTTTCTTGGTGACTCTGGTGTGCTTCAACAAAAAGTTGATTGTTTATTCTAGCCCATTTTATAGGGGTATTAATAATGGTAACCTTGGTTTTTTCAGGGGTCATTGCAAATAGTTCGGCAATATCTTCCGGATACATGCTAAAGCAACCACTTGATGCCCGTGTACCGATAATATTGGGGTGGTTGGTGCCATGAATTAAAAAGCTTGTAAATGAAAGGCGCATGGCATGATTGCCAAGCGGGTTATCTGGACCATGAGGGACAATATCTGGCAATTTATATCCAGCCTTCAAGTAGTCTTCTTTTGATTGTTTTGGGACAATCCAATCTGGGTTTTCTCTTTTATTTCTGATATAAAAACTTTGAATAGGGCTGTCTCGCCCTAGTACGCCAACGGCAACGGGGTAAACGTAAACTTCATTTTGATTGGGGTAGTAGTACAATCGTTTTTCAGCAAGATTAACAATAATGCCTTTGTGTTGTAGCGGTGGGAGTATGTATTGAGATGGTATGATGAGTGTTCGGCCAATTTTTAGACGTTGGTTATTTTGGAGTGCATTGGCTGCTAAAAGGTTATCTAAGCCAACATCAAATTGTCGAGCAATCGCATGAATATTGAAATTTTTATCGACCACAGTTGTAAGCGGTCTACCAACCATTGATGTTGTTGGCGTAATATGAAAGTGGTAAGCATCTAAAGATGACCACAAACATATAGTTAAAATAAAGATCAATCTTTTGGTTGATTGAGTAAATAACACAATGCTGCTCCTAAAAAAATAATATACCAAATAACATAAAGCGATGTCATGATGATTGGGATGCTGCTGATGGTGCCATAAATGGTTGTATATGTAGATGTGTAAGTAAAGTAAGTGCTAACAGCATATTTTGCGACATACAGCATAATGCCTGTGATGGTGCTCGCAATAACTAAAGGCTTTAGTCGTGGTTTTTGAGCAGGAAAAACGCTATAAAGTATCAAGCACATCAAAACATCAATGATAAATGGTATGATATAAAGAAGCTGACAAATAGGTGCCGTAAATGAGGCGCATACTTTCAGGGTTAAGATATGTGTAATATAGTGGTTTAACAGAAATGAAGCCATCAAAACTAATGGTAAAAACAGCATGAGTGCTATATGCAGTAACAGGCTGATTTTAAGTGAGCGCCTTCGATTAATGTTAAAGATTTCATTGATAGAATCTTCAATGCTATAAAGTAGTAAAATGCAAGAAACAATCCAAAAAAATATAAGTAAGGGACTCAGAGTTTGAAGGTTATCAATAAATGATGAGATGTAGCTATTGATGGATGGGTCATCGTTCCCTGAAAACAAATGATCTATTAAAGATAATTTAAATTGTTTTATATGACTTGTAGAAAAGCCAAGGTGCGATAGTAACAATAAGAAAATAGCCATCATGGGCACCAGCGCAAACATTGACGCGAAAGAAATTGACCCTGTATATAGAAATATTCTTTTTTTCTTCAGGTGTTTGAGTGTGCGTGTTAATATGTTATCCATCATTAATGATCGTTATCGTTAATTGCATTATGACAATCTAAGGAGAGGTTTTCAATGAGTGACTCACATTATATTTTGATTCTTTATTATTCTGGGACAGGTCATGTTGCACGCATGGCCAATGAAATGGCCAAAGGTGTTGAACATCAAGGCTTGGAGGCAAGGGTTCGAGTTGTGCCGAAGGTTTCATCAACAATAGAGCAAGTTGAGCCCAAGGTGCCAAGTAAGGGGCCTATGTATGCTACTGTTGAAGATTTGGCAAATTGCTCGGGGTTGTTATTAGGTAGTCCAGGATATTTTGGGAATATGTCTTCACATTTGAAGTTTTTTCTTGATGGGGTTAGTTCTGTGTGGCTATCGGGTCAACTCGTGAATAAGCCAGCGGGTGTGTTTACCAGTACTGCTTCCATGCACGGTGGCCAAGAGTCCACTTTATTATCAATGATGTTGCCTTTGTTTCATTTAGGAATGGTAATGGTTGGTCTTCCTTTTACCCAGGCTGCGCTAACAAAGACAGAAAGAGGTGGGACGCCTTATGGCGCCAGTCATGTTACGGGCGAAAAGGGTCAGTGGGTTGATTTGTCCGATGAGGAGCGCTCTTTATGCTTTGAGCAGGCAAGCCGTGTTGCTGATATTGCAAAGCGTCTGAATCTACAGAGTTAACTCGCGTATAACGATGTGTCATGATTTTTATGTTGTGGTTAAACCATGCAAGTGATAGCCCACTGATCAAGAAAATGCATCCTGCTGAAATGGATGGGTAAATGAGTTGAGGTATTTGAATCATTATTGGTAGTAGGTTAAGTATCACACCAATACAAATGAGTAAGATGCTAAAATGCTGCATATCTCTCATGCCGCACTCAGGTATAAAAGCTTCTTCTAAATCAATATTAAACATGCAATTATTGTCGCTTATGTTGTTAAATATAAAGTAGTTGAGGCTAAGCTGTTTGTTGGGTGCGTCATAGTGGTGCCATTCCTGCCATGTAAGCTGGTTGCTTGGTGGTGTATAGTCGGCAGGCCACGTGGTATATTCAAGTATCTTAGGTGAGCTCAGTAGTTTTTTAAAAGCATCTTTTTTTTGTGGGGTTCCATGGAGCAAAGAGGCAGAAACTGTCTCCTTAACAAGTACATTCTTTGTGGTATCCTTCATCGATTCTTTTTCAAGTTTTGTGAGTGTTTTTTTACGCAAAAATTCATACACAATTTTAAAACGGTGCTTATCTTTTTGATGTTGGTCCATTTCTACATGTAGAAACTTGATGTAATCTTTGATGAGTTGAATAAGCATCATGCTCCTCACTTAAATGCTATATTATGGAATAATATTGTGTTATTTTGCAATGAATTGTTGAAAAAAGCTTGTCATCGGTCTGTGCTCTTGGTATTATTGGGCCAAATGTCAATTGCTGATACTATTTTGCTTGTGCCAGGGTGTTTATTTCAATGAATCTGCCAAGCAGTCAGCAAAGTAATAACCCGGAGTATATATGATTGAAATAAAGAAAATGTATGAGTCAGGTGTCCACTTTGGACACAAGCCTTCCTATCGTGACCCCAAAATGAGTCAATACTTATTTGGTGTTAGAGAAGATCTAAGTATTTTTGATTTAAGAATCACTCGTCACAAATGTGAAGAAGCAATGAAGTTTGTTGCTAAGGTTGTTTCCGGTCGCGGTAATATTTTGATGGTTGGAACGAAGCGACAAGCTCAGATTCCATTGCAAGCTATGGCAGAAGCCAGTGGAATGCCCTTTATTAATAAGCGTTGGTTGGGTGGTATTCTAACCAATTTTAAAACCATCAAGCAGTCTGTTCGTCAGTTAACTCGTCTCGACGATCGTTTCTCAGAAGGGGACTTTTCAGGTCTTACCAAAAAAGAAATTCTTCAGTTAAGAAGAAAGAAAGAAAAGCTTCAAAATAGTTTGGGCGGTGTTAAGAACATGAAGCATTTGCCAGACGCTTTATTTGTTATTGATGTTAATGTGGAAGCCAATGCAATCGCTGAAGCTAATAAACTTGGTATACCAGTCATTGCCATTGTGGATTCAAATGCAAGTCCTGATGGTATTAACTATGTTATTCCAGGAAATGATGATTCATTTAAGGCTATTTCTTTCTACTGTCACATCATGAAAGAGGTTATTGTTGATGCAAAAAGCAAGCTTCCAAAAGAGAAAGAGGTTGTCGTCAAGAAAAAAGCTGCATCAACTCAAGTTGCGAAGGAAGTAGTGAAATCTAGCGAAGAGCCTAAGCAAGTTGAGCGAAAGAAAAAGGTTATTACCATTGAGAAGAAAATTAGTTCGGATGATCAAATAGCACAAGAAAATGTTGACCAGGATGCGGCTACAACCAAAAAGCCAGCAGCAGCTAAAAAGTCAGCAGCGGCCAAAAAGCCGGCTGCGGCCAAAAAGCCAGCAGCGGCCAAAAAGCCAGCAGCGGCTAAAAAGCCAGCAGCAGCCAAAAAAGTTGCTAAAGACAAAGTAACTGAATCAGATAGTGAGTAAATTAAGGAGATAAATATGGTAACAGCGAGTGATGTAAAGCAATTACGCGATATAACTGGTGCTGGAATGATGGATTGTAAAAATGCATTAAAAGAAGCAGACGGCCATCTAGAAAAAGCTATTGATATTTTAAAAGTTAAGGGTATTGCAAAAGCAGCTAAAAAATCTGGCCGTTTAGCGGCTGAAGGTGTGGTTGTTTATGATATTGGTACAAATAATGATCCAAAGCGTTTAACCATCATTGAACTTAATTGTGAAACAGATTTTGTTGCTAAAAGTGATTCTTTTATTGAGTTATCAAAGTCTATTTTTGAAACGATTCATCACAGTGACGAACATGAATCTGGCGTTGCTAAAGTTGATGGCATGCTTAAAGATGCGATTTCCGTTATTGGTGAAAATTTATCTCTAAGGAAGCACTTTAGATTAAATACTGATGGCTTCTGGTTTGTTTATCAGCATGATGCGTCATCTATTGCATATGTTGCTATTAGTCAGGATAATGAAGAAATTGGGCGCGATCTTGCTATGCATATTACGGCTATGAAGCCACAGTGTATTGCGCCAGAAGATTTTCCCAAAGATATTTTGGCAAAGGAAGAGGCTGTTATTGTTGAGCAGTTAAAAAGTGAAAATAAGCCTGAACAAATTAAAGAAAAAATTAAACTTGGTCGTTTGAATAAGTTAAAAAGTGAAGGTGCATTAATGTCTCAGCCTTTTGTAAAAGATAGCACAATGAGCGTTCAAGCATTTTTAGCATCTAAAGATAAAGACCTTAAAGTATTAGACTTTGGTTATATTAAGGTTGGTGATGATATTGATGTAAGTCAAAAAAGCTTTAAAGATGAGGTTAACGAGCTTCTAAAGTAGAGCATGAATAAACGAATTTTACTTAAAATGAGCGGAGAGTATCTTCGCGGTGACACCCCCTTTGGTGTTGACCCATCGGTTCTTAGCGTTTTGGCGCAAGATGTATTAGCTGCCAAGCAAAGTGGTTTGGAGTTAGGTGTTGTTATTGGGGGCGGTAATTTTATTCGTGGCCAAAGTTTGTCTGATTATGGTATGGATAGAATTACCTCTGACTACATGGGGATGATGGGTACGGTTATTAACTCACTTGCACTAAGGGATGTCTTTGAGCGTGCCGGGATTTCATGTGTTATTCAGTCAGCTTTACCTGTTGCTGGTATGGTTGAGCCATTTGATCGGCAGCGCTCTATTAGTCTATTAGCCCAGGGTGTTGTTGTTATTTTTTCAGGTGGTACTGGCAATCCTCTGGTAACTACTGATTCAGCAGCAAGCTTAAGGGCGATTGAGATAGAAGCCGATATGTTATTGAAGGCTACCAGTGTTGATGGTGTTTTTGATTGTGATCCCAAGCAGGATGAACAAGCTAAGTTATTTGATCATCTGACCTATGATGAGGCATTGAAGCATGAATATGCGGTAATGGATCTTAGCGCTTTTTGTCAATGTAGGGATCACTCCTTACCTATTAGAGTCTTTAATATGACTGTGCCAGGGCAGCTTAGAAAAGTATTATTGGGAGATCAGTTGGGTACATTAGTGAGTCATCAAAAAGAATAGTTTTGGAGGATAGGGTATGAGTATTGATGGTATAAGTCAGTGTATTGATCAGTTTCAACAGCAATTAACTTCTGCGAATGATGCACTTGAAAGGACATTAAAAGCTGTACGAGCAGGGCGGGTAAGCCCACAGCTGGTAGAGGGGCTTAAAGTTGATTATTATGGATCATTAACACCTATTACACAAATGGCATCTATTAATGTGGTTGATAGTCACACTTTGAAGGTTCAACCATGGGATAAGACTGCAATGGAGGCAATTGAAAAGGCCATAAGGCAGTCTGATCTTGGTGTTAATCCTGTTGATAAAGGTGATCATCATTTGTTGCCGATCCCAATGATGACTGAAGAACGTCGAAAAGAGCTTTCAAAAGTTGTTAAAAGTCATGGTGAAGATGCTAAAATACAAATTAGAGGTCATCGTCGAGAGGCTATCTCAGAACTCAAGGTATTAGAGGGCATTTCAGAAGATGATATTAAGAAGGCTGAGCATAATATTCAAACACTTACAGATCAAGCTGTAAAGCAAATATCAGCTATTGTAGACCAGAAAATTAAAGATATTATGACGGTATAGCCAATGCATTTGGGTATTATTCCTGATGGCAATAGACGGTGGGCAAAGAAGAGGGGATTAACAGCGAATCATGGTCATCAAGAAGGTTGTCATGCTTTAAGTAGGCTTTTGAATTACTTTATCGATCACAGTACTATTGATACTTTAACCATTTATGCTTTTAGCTTAGAAAATACCCAGAGACCTAAGCATGAGATAATTGGTATTAGTCAATTATTTAATGATTTTATAACCAAGAATCTTCCTAAATTCATTGATCATCATGTGCATGTGAGGGTTGTTGGTGATCGTGGTTTAATGGCTAAAAAGGATATTGAAACTTGTCATCAATTGGAGAGTGCGACAAGCTTAAAGAGATACTCAGGTAAAGCACTTAAAACGCTAAATCTGTGCTATTATTATAGTGGTCAGTGGCATTTAAAAAATATGTTTCATCAATCGCAATCATCTCAACACACTTTTGAGCATTTGATGGATCAATCAATTGCGCCAATGGATTTACTGATTCGTACCGGTAAAGAATTTCGTATCAGCAATTTTTGTTTATGGCAATTAGCTTACGCTGAATTACTTTTCTTAGATATTTTTTGGCCAGAAATTACTGTGAATCATATTACAGAAGCATTATCATGGTACCAAAGTCGGCAACGTCGCTACGGAGGAGGTGTATGAACAAAAGATTGATTACGATGGCATTTTTCATTGTTGTTCTAACGCTAGGTTTTTACAGTATCTCAGCAAGATTTATGATTATATCTGTCATTGCGGTAACAGGTATAAAAGAGTGGCAAGATTGTCAAAAAAGTCAATATCCTATGTTTGAGAGGTTATGGCCAATGGCCTTATGGGCTACTCTTGGATTATGGTTTTATTTGTATTGTTCAAATGCTCACTCTAAGTGGCTTGTGGCGTTGGTGTTGGCCAATATGAATATTATACTTGTTTCGTTAATTCCTAGAATGAAAAACGGTATGGGTTTAAAGTTGTCAGTGTTACCATGGGTTTTTCAATCGGCATTGTATATTAGCTTTTTAGTGCAGTCACCGTGGAACTTCTTTAAGTTACAGTTCATAATTAGTGGCTTTGATTCTTTGTGTTATGTATTTGGTCGTGCTTTTGGCAGGCATCTTATCATGCCGTCAATTTCACCTAAGAAGACTTATGAGGGTTTTATAGGTGGCTGGCTTTGGGTATTTATTACTCTGATGTTTTTTGTTGGTTTATGGCAAGCAATAGCGTGGTCTATTCCTGTTTCATTGGCTTGTTTTTATGGTGATATTTTTGCAAGTTGGTACAAAAGAAAATTAAGTATTAAGGACTTTTCAAGCCTCTTTCCTGGGCATGGTGGTATGATGGATCGGTTTGATTCACTTATCTTGGCAATTCCTGTGCTATTCGTTATATTAAGCATTTAATACGAAGAAAGTCTTTCTTGATTTCTTCAGATGATTTGTTAAGGTTAGATAGAGATTTTCAAAGGAGATGACTATGAGTATAAATAAATCCGTAATTTGTTCACTTGCAGCAACATTAATCGCATCATCTGTAATGGCTAACAGCCATATCATACGTTCGATTGATTTTGATGGTGATGATGTTTTTGATAAGATAAGACCAAAATTTTTAAATGCTTATCAACTTGAAGAAGGCGATGTTTTTTCAAGCAATAACCTTAATAGGTTCTCAGCTGACTATCAAAGATATTATGTTAATCATGGTTATCCAACGGCATCAATAGCTTGCGATCATCAATTAATTGATCATAGTGTTGCGATTCAGTGTCATTTGAAAGCAGGTGATAAAATTGAAACCAAAAAAGTTGTCTTTGAAGGCAATCACTTTTTTAGTGATTTTGAGTTAAGTCGGGTTGCCCCGCTTCAATCATCCGGATTACTTAGTTTTCTTTTTGGAACAAAACCTTTTTCAAAAGCGTTGTTAGATGAGAGCGTGCGGTCAATAATGCAGCTTTATTATGATTATGGTTTTGATAAGGCTGAGATTAAAGCGATGGTTACTGGTGACAAAAGAAAAACAGTGGTTTTTTCAATCGTTGAAAATGAGCGTGCTCGTCTTAAATCTCTAACAGTTCAGCAGCAGAATGAATTACCAGAAGGTTTAAATAGCGATAAAATTTTATCTTGGTTTTCAGTGTCTGGTAATGATTTAATTAATATGGGCGAATTTAGAAAATCTTTGAATCAACTAAATAAACGTATTATGGCTGAAGGATATGATAATTTAGAGTTTCAGTATGACTTTTTGCCATTAACAAAAGCATTGATTTTAAAACCTCAGTTTTATAGAGCACTACCGATAAAATCATTGCGTTTTATAAGTAGTCAGGATGGATTGCCGCCAACAACACAATTAAGCCTTTTGTCACAAATTGCACAGCTTAAAGAAGGAGAATTATTTTCATTGAAACAATTAAGACAAACAGAACGCAGATTAAGAAGTTTATCTTATATTAGAGGGGTATCATCACGATTTGATGAGAACCAATCAGATGAGAGTTATGATGTTACTTTCATGTTCAGTGAAGTTGATGAAGGCAGTTTAAACCTTGGGGTGGGTTACAGTATAGGTGCAGAACAACCTCAGCTAAATTTTGGTATCGATAAGTCAAACTTTTTAGGATCCGGACAAGATCTTCGCTTTAATGCTGCCTTATCACAAGATACTCAATCAGTTAGTTTAAGGCATGTTAAGCCGTTTGTTTTTGGTGATGATATTGTTCAGACGTTATCCCTTGATTACCATAAACTAGACTCTAGACATGTTAAGGAAAATAATTATAATCTAGATAAGAGAGGCGTTTCAGCAGACTATCTTTTCCGGCTAGACGATGATTGGTACTATTCACTTGGGCTTTCATGGTATGATAATAGTATAACATTAGGATCATATACTGGTGGTGGCACTGACCCTAGGATAGATCGCATTCAAAACGGATTGGGTGGTAATAATGCCGGTCAGGCAGATTTTCAGGAATATGCCATAACATTTGGTGCAAAGTTTAATACGCTTGATCAAACTTACCAACCAACGGAAGGTATGTTATGGGCTCCTTCATATGTTCAGGCGTTTGATGTTAATGATCAATCAATTAATTATTTTAGATTAGAATCTCAGTTTGATTTTTACAAGTCATTCGACTGGCAGCAGACAATGTTAACCATGCACGCAAAAACAGTCCTTGGATATGGTGACTTAGATGGTGGTAGCTTGGATGTTATACATAGTTTTAAAGCAGGTGGGCCGAATTCACTCCGTGGTTTTTATCCAGGAAGTATTGATGATAATGAACGAGGTGATGTGACTGTGGGTGGTGATTATTTATGGACGCAACATATTGATCTAAGTACAGATGTTAAGTCATTAGGTGGACGTGTTGCTGTTTATGCTGACGCCGGTTTAACAACACAAAACGTCAGTCGATTGACAGATTCAGCGTGGATTAGAAAGTCAGTGGGCGTTGAGTATCAGTATACTAATTCACCTATTGGTCCTATTACTATTGGCTTTGGTTATCCCATTAACCCTAGAGATGAAGACAAACTACAAAAATTTTATTTTAAGTTTGGAAAAATATAGTTTAGTACTTGTGGGAGTCTGTGACCACATGCTAGGATAAATAACACTTAAACGAAAGAGGACTATATGCGTTTTAATAAAATAATTTCTTCTGCTATCTTATCTGGTGCTTTACTGGTGTCTGGAACAGCCCAGGCTGATGAGAAAGCCAATCAATTTGCTTTGATAGATATCAATAAGGTTGCCCAAGCGATTACTGCTTCTCCAAGCTTTAAAAGCCAAGAAGACTCGTTATCTGCTGAGTGGAAAAAGATATCTGATGCCCGTGCTGATTTACAAAAAAGAGCAACTTCATTTTCTAAGCTAACTGACGAGCAAAGAAAAACAAAGGAAAACATTGCTAAAGCTGAAGCATTACAGAAAGATAATCAGGCACAGCTTGAACTTGAGAAGTCATTCCAAGATAAGTATTTTCAACAGAAAGAAGCAAGCATGAAAAAGATGACTGACGATGTTCGCGCTAAAGTCAGTGCATTTGCGAAAAAGCAAGGCTTCAAAATGGTCTTTAATGCTGGTCAAGTATGGTATCCTGGTTCAGCTAAAGATATCACACAAGATATTATTAAACAGTTCAACAGTTAATTGCTTTTGGGCTATTTAAAGAAAGGGGGGGGGACCCCCTTTCTCATTGAATGAGTGTTAACAGTTTTATTATGACATACAATCTTAAAGATCTAATCCCTCACCGGGAACCTTTTTTACATATTAACCGTATTATCTCTTTAACTGAGAACGATTGTGTAACTGAAAAGGATATTGACCCTAAAGACCCAATATTTAAAGGGCATTTTCCTGATAATCCTGTCTACCCTGGGGTTCTTTCACTAGAGGCTATGGGGCAAGCTTCGGGTTGTTTGTTATCACATATGCTAGGTGATAAAACTCATTTTCTCTTTGCGTCAAGTACAGGCAATCGATTTTTCCAACCTATTTTGCCTAACGTAGGCACATTAACTGTTAAAGCAACTCTCAAGAAAAAGAGAGGCTTATTTTACTGGTTTACATGCTCAGTATCTCAAGGCGATCAAGTATTCACTTCATGTGAAATTTGTTTGGTTTTGGCTAAGAAGCATGAGTCATTATCGCATTCTCTTTAATTCATAATGTCAAAAAAGTTGAATATTATGGTGTCTGCCGGAGAGTGCTCAGGAGACCTTCGAGCTGCAGAATGTATTCAATTATGGACAGTGTTAGGCGATGTTTCTTTTTTTGGGATGGGCGGGCCTGCTATGAGGTTGGCAGGCTGTGATATACATATCCCTATCGATGAGCACTCTTCGTTTGGCTTTTTTGAGGTTGTCATCGACTTGCCTCGTTTATACGTTAAATTATTTAAATTAAAGTCATTATTAAAGACACATCAACCAGATTGTTTGGTCTGTGTGGATTTTCAAGCCTTTAATCTCAAGTTAGCTCGAGCAGCAAAGTCTATGGGAATTCCTGTGCTGTTTTATGTAGGTCCGCAAATCTGGGCATCTCGACCTCATCGAGCTAAGAAATATGCCAATGTTGTTGACCATTTAGCTGTTTTATTTCCATTTGAGCCTACTTTATACAAGCGCTTGCCTGTGAAGGTATCTTACGTGGGTCACCCATTGGTTTCGGCTATTCAAAAAATACCTCATATGACTGCAGCAAGAAGCTTCTTTCAGTTCAAAAACAATGCTACTTATCTTGGTTTATTCCCTGGGAGTAGAGCCTCTGAGATTAAACGACTATTACCTGTCATGCTAGATGCAGTCAATTTATTACAGAATCATACTAACAATCTATATATAGTTTTATCTTTGGCAGAACATTTTCCTGATGATTATTTTCGGCCTTATCTGGCAGATTTTCCTAATATTAAAGTTATCAAAGGTCAATCTCAAATGCTAATGCAAGCATGTGATGTGTTACTTATATCATCTGGTACTGCAACACTTGAGGCAGGCCTACTAAATAAACCAATGGTTGTTACATACAGGCTAAATGCCTTAAGTGAATGGCTGGCTAAAAAGTTGTTATTAACACCTTATGTTGCTTTGCCAAATGTGTTATTAAATCGCTGTGTTGTACCTGAGTTAATTGGTAAGAAATGTTATCCACTTGCTTTAAAAAATGCATTGATGCCATTGTTAACTTCAGAAAAAACACGTCAAGACATGGTGCAAGAGCTTAGTCAACTCAATATGATTCTAGGTCAAGAAAGCAAGCCTGCTTCGATGGTTAATGTATTAAAAGAAGTTTTAAATCAAAATAGGGATTAGTGCTTTGAGTTGATTGATGTGATTCATAATAACCGGACGCTGACCATAGCCATAGTCAGCCCAAATGAAATCACAGTCTAATTGTTCAGCAAAGCGATAATCTACCATAGTGTCACCAATGACTGCACGAATGGGAAATTCTTGTAAATCACAAGGTAATAGATTTTTAAATTTTTCTGCACACGGTTTGAAGGGCGCGCCAAACATTGTTCCCAATACAGCAGAAAACCAATTTGAAATCTGGTAATGCTCAATAATGGGAATTAATGATTTTTGATTTCTATTGGATGCAATGATCAGTGTGTAATGCTGCTTTAAGGTCTCAAGTGTGAATAATGCATCCTGATACCATTCTCCTAAATGAATTAGATCATTCAAATGAATAGTAAGATAATGATCAGCCATTAATTTGTGTTCTTGAGTTGTATTTTCTGGGCATAGATGTTTAAGAGTTGTGGCTAAGTCATAACCTTTCTGATACAGTTGTAACAATCGTTCTGAACTGGGTTTGGGGTGGCTAAAATGGCATAGCGTTTTTTGAAAACTACTAATGACAGCTGGTTGACTGTCAAACAAAGTGCCATCAAAGTCAAAAATCAGTAAGGGTTTGGTTGTATTCATAAGGGTATCATGACAGAAGTATTCACAGAAACCAAGCAATGTTTGTTGGGTGTTGATGAGGTGGGCCGTGGGCCATTAGCAGGTCCAGTTGTGGCGGCTGCAGTTATTTTACCAGCTGAGCATGCTCTTAACTTAACAGATTCAAAGCAATTATCTGAACGAAAAAGAGAGGCATTAGTTAGTTTGATTCAGCAAGAAGCTGTTGCCTATGCTATTGGTGAAGCTTCAGTTGCTGAAATTGAATCACTTAATATACTGCAGGCCAGTTTACTGGCAATGAGAAGGGCCATTTTAGCCATCAAAGAACCTTTTGACGAGGTTTGGGTGGATGGTATTCACGCTCCTGATTGCGATTATCCGGTGACAACAATTATTAAAGGTGATGCTAAAGTACCTGCTATATCTGCTGCATCTATCTTAGCTAAGGTCTACCGTGATCAATTAATGATTCAAACACATCAACAATATCCTCAATATGGTTTTGATCGACATAAAGGGTATGGCACAAAACAACATATGGATGCTTTGAAACAATTTGGACCTTGTGCATTACACCGTAAAACTTTTGCGCCAATAAGTAAATTTATTGAAGGTAATCATGACTGATTTTGTGCACTTACACGTCCATACTGAATATGCTATCCAAGATAGTATTTTGCGTATTGATGGTATGATACAAAAGGTCAAAGAGGACCAGCAAAAAGCCATTGCCATCACTGATTTGTGTAATACATATGCTTGGATTAAATGTTATAAGAAAGCGATTAGTCAAGGTGTTAAACCTATTTTAGGTTGTGAGTTTTGGGTCAAACATCAGCAATGGACTTATCGAATTATTTTATTGTGTCGTAACATGTCAGGCTATTTATCATTGCTGAAAATAATCAGCCGATGCTATCAGGATGAATCACGAGAAGACACACCTTGGCTAGATGTATCTTGGTTAAATACTGCAGATCTTAATGACTGTATTGTGATCAGCCCAGGCCTTTATGGGTGGTTAGGATTGCCACAAGAGGATCATATAAAAGCAGCCTCCTTTTGGCATAATATAGCACCCCGTGCTTGCTATTTGGGCGTTCATTCATTTGGTCATCATGATTTAGAGACACAGCTTACTTGGGCATCACATTGCGCGAAACAAACATCAATGCCTGTGGTAGCATTAAACGCCGTTTGCTTCTTATCACCTGATCAGTTTGAAGCACATGAAGCTAGAGTGTGTATTGTACATGGAGATGAGTTAGGTGATGAGCGCCGAGAAAAAAATTATTTCCCCGAGCAGTATTTGGCCACACAAGAAGATATGAAGAAGCGATTTGGTTCTTGGCCAGCATTACTTAAAAATAGTGTTGATATTGCAAAAAAATGTAATTTAGTGATGGACTTCTCTCAAACCTTTTTGCCTGAAATAACCCCAGAAAAAGGCCAGTCTTTAAGTGTATACTTCAAACAGCATGCACATGCATGTATGCAGCAAAAATTAGGTAAAATATCTGAAGAAAAACAATACCAAGATCGGCTTAATGAAGAGATTGATATTATCACTAAGATGGGCTTTATAAGTTACTTTTTGATCGTTGCCGATTTTATTCAGTGGGCTAAAGATCATCATATTCCAGTTGGTCCAGGGCGTGGCTCTGGTGCAGGTTCATTGGTAGCATATGTATTAAGTATTACTGAATTAGATCCTCTTGCTTATGACTTGCTTTTTGAGCGTTTTCTAAATCCTGAGCGGGTTTCTATGCCTGACTTTGATATCGATTTTTGTATGATTTCCCGTGACAAGGTGATTGATTACGTTGCTGATCGCTATGGTAGAAATTGTGTATCTCAGATTATTACTTACGGTACTATGGCTGCAAAGGCTGTTGTTCGTGATGTTGGGCGCACATTAGGTCATCCATATGGTTTTGTGGATAAAATTGCAAAGCTGATTCCTTTTGAAGTGGGTATGACATTAACCAAAGCAATGGTTGATGAGCCCTTATTACTGGAGCGATACCAGCGTGAGCCAGATGTTAAAAAATTAATCGACCTTGCAAAACAACTAGAAGGTGTCGTCCGAAATGTTGGTCGACATGCGGGTGGAGTGGTGATAGCGCCCCAACCATTAACTCATTTTGCACCTTTATACTGTGAAGCCGACGGAAGTAATTTGGTGACACAATATGATAAAGATGATATCGAAACAATCGGGTTAGTTAAATTTGATTTTTTAGGTCTAAGAACTTTAACCATTATTGATTGGGCTATTGAAATTGTAGCTCGGGTATATCAAGATGACGTTGATATTGATGCTATTTCTCTTAAAGATCAGGCGAGTTACACCTTAATCCAAGTCGCAAAAACGGAAGGTGTTTTTCAGCTTGAATCACGAGGAATGAAGGAGCTCATAAAACGTTTAAAACCAGATTGTTTTGAAGATCTTGTGGCACTGGTTGCGCTTTTTCGTCCAGGGCCATTGCAATCAGGCATGGTTGATGATTTTGTTGATAGAAAACATGGTCGTGCTAAAGTAACGTATTTACATCCAGCTTTAGCACCCATTTTACAAACCACGTATGGTGTGATTTTATACCAAGAGCAAGTTATGAAAATTGCGCAAGATCTTGCGGGCTACACACTGGGTGAAGCTGATTTGCTCCGTCGTGCCATGGGTAAGAAAAAACCCGAGGAAATGCAAAAGCAGCGTACTATCTTTATGCAAGGAGCCAAGAAAAATAATGTTGATGAAAACATTGCTGCGAATATATTTGATTTGATGGAGAAGTTTGCAGGATATGGTTTTAACAAGTCTCATTCAGCTGCTTATGCTTTAATTTCTTATCAAACTGCTTGGATAAAGGCAAAATATCCAGCTGCGTTTATGGCAGCACTGATGACCTCTGACATGGATGTAACTGATAAATTATGGATTGCCATTCAGGCAGCTAAATCAGAAGGTTTAGTGATATTGCCTCCTTGTGTCAATCAGAGTGACTATGCCTTTGATGTCATGCCTGATAGTTATGCCATACGGTATGGGTTGGGAGCTATTAAAGGGGTCGGAAAACAATGGGTTGAAGCCATGGTTCATGAGAGGAGGAATGGCTCATTCAGAGACTTATTGGATTTTTGTACTCGACTTGCTGAAACCAAGATGAACCGACGTATTTGTGAGGCGCTTATAAGTGCGGGCGCTTGTGATGATTTTGGTGTTGATCGAGGTATCATGATGGCATCCATTGATTCAGTATTAGCCAGACGTGATCAAATGGTTCAGCAGCGACAAAAAGGGCAGCAAGATTTATTTGCAACCGCTACACAAGAGCAGTACCATTTGGGGCATTGTGATTACGCTGATGTGCCGCCATGGTCTGCCGTTAAGCGCTGTCAGTATGAATTTCAAGCATTGGGTGGTTACTTAAGTCAACACCCTGCCGATGTTTACCGTCAAGAAGCCCAACACATGCGGTTACCAACAATGAGGGCAATCACATCAAAAACATCTGGGCGTATTAAGTGCTCAGGCATGATTGAGTCAGTTTTATTAAGAACTCAAAAAAGTGGAAAACGTTTTATTGTGCTGACATTAGTAGATGGTTCAGGGAGTATCAATGCAACCTTACTAGGAGATAGGGTAAGCCTTTATCAACCTATCTTAGAGGCGCAAAAGATGGTTTATATTGAAGGAGAAGTAAAGCCGGATCATTTTACAGGAAGTGTTCGTATTTTGGTTGATCATGTGATTTCATGGGAGGCATTAAGAGCAACTTGGCAACAATGTTTAAAACTATCATTTAAAGATGGTGCTACGTTTAAACAGGATGCCATTACGCTTAAGTCTATTTTGATGCAGTACCCAGGTGATGTTGCAGTTGAACTTCACTATGGTCAAGGTCAACAGAGGCAACGAATTGCAGTTGACTTAAAAGTTGCTTTATGTGATGCTTTGTATCAAGCTTTGGATCAAATAATAACACTTTCTCGAGAAGTTACCACTCAATAACAATAGGAATCGATATGCCGCAAAAGTTTGATGTAATAAAAAATATTACTTTTATGATGCCCATTATGTGTTCATTTCTGATGGTTGCCTATCATCTTGGTGAGTTTAATGATACTGTTTTTTGTTGCGGTGTTGGTTTGATTGCTATGACTGCGGGAGGAGGGAATATGTTATTTTCTGCATTTGAATCTATTGTTGGTGATAAGTCGGTTTCCACGATAGCACAATCGTGTTTCAATCACATTAAGGTTGCGTTGACACCTCTGTTTGGTGTAATTCAGCAACTGGCCTCATCTTTAAGGGATGATCCTGATGTTGAGCATTACCGTAAAGAAAGTTTAATGACAGGCGTGAGCGCAGCTGAAATATCAACAGATACAAAGAGACAGGGTTGTTTTGATAGAATAGCTTCTTGTTTAAGAGAAGACTATGCAATTGAGGATGATGGCAAACGACCTAAACATGGTTGGTTTTAGTCCAACGTCCAATTGATAAGTGGTCGCATATTTTGGGCTAACCACTCGTTGGTTAGTTTAAAGTGGTTACAACCGATAAAACCTCGATGAGCAGATAGAGGTGATGGGTGAGGAGCACATAAACAGAGATGCCGTTCGGCATCAATCAAAGCTTTTTTTGCTTGAGCGTGCTTTCCCCATAGCAAAAATACTAAAGGTTGAGCATGATGTGAAAGAAGACTGATCACCCGATCAGTAAATTGCTGCCAGCCAATGCTGGCATGGGAATGGGCTTGTCCTTGTCGAACTGTCAACGTTGTATTCAGTAACAATACGCCTTGTTGAGACCATTGTTCTAAGCACCCATGTTTAGCAATAGGAATGTCTAAACTTAATTTCAGCTCTTTAAAGATGTTTTTTAAAGAGGGTGGTGCTGGGATGCCTTTAGGCACAGAGAAGCTTAAACCATGTGCTTGGTTTGGTCCGTGGTAAGGATCTTGACCCAAAATAACCACAGATAATTTTTCCCAAGGAGTTAATTTAAAAGCATTAAAGGTATTCTCAGTTGATGGGTAAATAATATGAGATTGCCGCTCTAATGAAACAGCATGCATTATCTTTTTGAAATAAGATTGTTCCTTTTCAGGACCAAGTATTGATGACCATGACATTACTTATTGTAGACAAAAATAACCGTTGAATGCAATGATTTCCACTGCAGTGCTATTGACCTTTAGCAAAGTTTGGCCTAATCTACAGAAGTTTTAAAGGAATGTAAACAATGTTAATTGGTGTACCTAAAGAAGTCAAAGAAGAAGAGTATCGTGTTGGTCTAACTCCTGATAGTGTTTTGGAATTAACACAAAAAGGTCATAGTGTCTTTGTGCAGTCACAGTGTGGAGCAGGTATTGGTTTTCAAGATAATGATTATCACCATGCTGGTGCCGAAGTTTTGGAAACAGCTGAGCAAGTGTTTGCAGCTGCTGAAATGATTGTCAAAGTAAAAGAACCTCAACCACAAGAATATCATTTACTAAAGCCTCATCATTTATTATTCACTTATCTTCATTTGGCACCAGATCTACAACAAGCTAAAGGGCTTCTTGCATCAGGATGCAGTGCTATTGCCTATGAAACTGTGATTAATGATCAAGGGCAATTGCCGTTACTGACGCCAATGAGTGAAGTGGCCGGTCGATTATCCATTCAGGCTGGTGCTGTGGCATTGCAAAAGAATAATCGAGGAAGAGGTGTATTATTAGGTGGGGTTCCTGGTGTTTCACCTGCAGAAGTATTAATTATTGGTGGTGGTGTTGTCGGTGAAAATGCTCTAATGATGGCGTTAGGTATGGGGGCTAATGTTACTGTAATGGATCGTTCTCTAGCGAAATTAAATGAGCTTGATAAGCGATATTTTGGCCGAATTAAAACTGTTTTTTCAACCTCATTAGCCATATCAGAATACAGTCAAAAGGCTGATATGATTGTTGGTGCTGTTTTGGTTGCCGGTGCAAAAGCACCAAAATTACTAACTGAAGATGATGTTGCCAAAATGAAGCCAGGAGCTGTTTTGGTTGATGTTGCTATCGATCAAGGTGGGTGTTTTGCCACAAGCCAACCAACGACTCATAATGAACCCACATTTATCAAACATAATGTTGTTCATTATTGTGTTGCCAATATGCCTGGATCTGTACCATTAACATCATCAAAAGCTTTAAATCATGCAACCTTACCGTATGTAATGATGTTGGCTGATGGTGGTCTTAAAGCAGTAAAGTCTCATTACGGACTTTTACAAGGTTTTACTGTGCATCAAGGCAATATTGTTCATCCGGCAGTTGCTGATGCCTTGGGGATGGCTTATGTTGATCCGATAGAGGCTCTACAAAGTGTTTAAAGCGACATTACCTCTTTGGTTGATTGAAGATCATAAGATTAAGGATTTATCGCCCGATATTCAAACACACTTTGCGTGGACATCACCTGATCGCACTCCTGGTGATGTTGTTGTATCAACAGATGATGCGGGTCAGCCTAATGGTGTTTGGGTTTGTGTTAAGCCTGAAATGACATTGTGGGATTTTGCTCGATTACCTAGTCTTCTTCCGAGTGATTATACTTACAGTACATGTGAGGATGATTATTTTGATCGGCTTGTTGATGGGTGGTTATTAGCTGAAACAGGACCGTTGCGTTTGGTTCTTCCTGATTCCCATCATAGAAGATCGCATATGATGAATGCTTTTCAATTGGTTCGCTCTTGGGTGAATGAGCCGCCTAACATCATGCATTCAGAAAAATTAGCACAATCAATTGAGCTTTTGGCACAGCAATATGATGGTTGTTATACTGAGTGGAGGGGAGCAGCGTTAAAACAAGCGTTTCCAATGGTTGATGTGGTTGGCCGCGCCTCAGAGTTTTCTCCGGTGATGACACAGGTTCAATGGGCTAAACCCAATGCGAAAAAGCTGGTCATTATTGGTAAAGGTGTATGCTTTGATTCTGGGGGTTTAGATATTAAACCTTCAACCGCTATGAAGTTAATGAAAAAGGATATGGGAGGAGCAGCCCATGCTGCAGCTTTGGCATCGTGGCTGGTGGCATCTCGTGCTGATTGGGATATTACCTTGCTGGTTCCTTGTGTTGATAATATGATTTCAGGCCGCTCATTTCGCGTTGGCGATGTACTGACTAGTCGTTCTGGTCAGACGGTTGAAGTCGGAAATACTGATGCTGAGGGGCGTTTGGTATTGGCTGATGCTCTTTCATATGCTGATACACTTTCCCCTGACTTAATCATAGATTTTGCAACGCTAACAGGAGCAGCTAGGGTTGCACTAGGCCATGATATTCCTGCTTACTTTTCTAGTTGTGACCAATGGTCTGAACGATTGGAGGTAGCCGCTAAACAGCAAATGGATCCAGTTTGGAGAATGCCATTGTATCAACCATATCGATCTCAATTAGAGAGTAATGTTGCTGATATTCACTCAACTGGCAGCACTGGTTTAGGTGGTGCGATCACAGCAGCATTATTTTTGCAGTCATTTGTATCTCCAGAAGTGGCTTGGATGCATTTTGATGTTCATGCATACCACCTTACTGAGCGTCCAGGGCGTCCAAAGGGTGGTGGTGCTAATGCGCTAAGATCTTGTTTTTCAATGCTTGTTTAGGTTTTAGGATTGCAAATAGCCATTTGTTGTGTTAGCATTTGATCATGAAAAATAGTGCATTACAACAAAATATATTATTATGGCTTGACGATATTTCTATTAAGATTAGATTAAGTGATCAAGTTGACCAAACTCTTTTGTCACAACAAAAAGTTTTGAAAAATATTCATGATAAGATCAATGTTAGCTCTGGTTATGGTGTTAACTTAAGACAATTTTGGCTGTCATTATTATTGGAAGAGGATATCAAATGCCCCTTTGCTGATGTAACATTACATCAGTGGATTCAGTCTGAGCTTCAAAGTATAACGAAACATAAAGCTTATGAAGCATTAAGCATGTGGTATAAGCGTTATCAAATATACAAAGAATGCCAAGAAAAACTGGATGACAGTGATTTTAAATGGCGGGATAAGTTGGCGTCTTGCTCCCAGAAAGAGCAATTCCAATCATTAGTTCAAAATCAACATACAACACTTCGTGAAGCAATGATGGAATGGATAGAGCATTCTCCATCCAATCAATCACAGCAATTAAATCAACTGCTTGAGCAAAAAAATAAAATAAAGGATGAAGGTCGCATTAAACAAATGGAGACAGCAATTCAAATTGAGAAAGATAGGCTTAATCAAGATAATTCTTCTGAAGACTTATTACTTAAGATCTGTTTTGATGATTGGAATCAAGCTAGAGAAGTCATCAAAAGTTTAGATCAATATAAAAAGATGAAAAAGATAAAAAGAGTAAAAAATATATTTGCTCGATTAAAAAAGAATAACCAAAAAGGTAACTACGTAACAGGTTTGCAAATGGCCGATCAACTTATCGATCGCATTTTTTATCGTATCGTTTATTCTAATGAGCCATTGCCCCAAGATCCAATGTTAGTGACTTTATCTGGAGAGTTGGTATCTTTAGGGTATTTTTTAATGAATATTGATTTTTATTTTCAGACGCCATCAAGATTGTCTCTAACCCTCTATGATATTGAGAACCTCTTTGAGGGCATCAATTCGATAGAAGATCATCGTATTATTTTTAAGTTTCCTGACATAAACCAATTGTACCAAGAGAAAAAATGGAGACAATTGAGGTCAGCATTACTGCATGCCGATGATTTAGTCTATCAATTTAATCCAAATAATGAACAGATATTTCAGCTTGAACCTTTCTCAGACGAATCTTGGCAACATTACATGGAAATATCTGAACCTCAAAAAAATACTAGCATAGATATTCAGGGTCATATCAATGCACGTAAAAATGAGCTCTTTTCAAATCATAAACTATTTATGTTCGATAATTTAAATGAGCACTGCGAAAATATTGCGCGCATTCTTTGTCATTCAAGTGAAGGGTTGAGTGATGAGGATAAGCGCTTACTAAGCCAATATGGGTTAATGAATAATAATACTCCAGTTGAGGATTTTAATGCATTCTTAAAATCCCACTATCTGGTAACACAATTGTGCAAGATGCAGGAGCAACTCGAGCGTAAAGTATCGCTAACTTCATCTGATGTCATGAACTATTTTTATGAAAAAATGCAGATTAAACCACAAAGTTTTAATAAGGATATGCTTATTGTTAAGCATTTGCATTATGGGCTCACTCAACCAGAATATGGGCTAATAAGACAAAGCAGTTATTGGGATGCAATGAGTAGTTTGTATCAGAAAGTATTAGAGCAAGGTGATGATGTTCGTTTTGATTTAAGTTTGCCTAGGGTAATGAATGCTAAAGATACCTACAATCTGGGCTGTGTGGATCAGGATATTTTAGCACTATTTCATCAGTTATCTTTGAGTGTGACAACCAAAGAGGAATACGTATCTTACCAAGCGTGTATCCATGCATTATGCCAATATCGTTGTCAGCCAAGTTGTGATCATAGCGTGACATTAGTGACTGCTGTGGCTACATTTTTTGATAAAACATCAAGTCAACTAGGTGTGTTTCAATTCATTATCCCTTTAATTTCATTAAATATTCATTGGTCTTTTTTGGCATTGTATTGTGTTTTGAGGGTAGCAACACAGATTTATTTAGAGCAAGAATTAACTCTTTTTTACGATCCTATTTATGGGCTCAAAAAACACATTTGGTTCCATGAGTTGAAGCAAGCATTACCTGATCTAGATGACGATATCATGAATTCGTTCAAGTTAATACCTTGATCCTATTATCTGATTAGGCTATATTGTAGTCCTTACGCGCTCGTAGCTCAGCTGGATAGAGCACCTGGCTTCGAACCAGGCGGTCGTGGGTTCGAGTCCTACCGAGCGCGCTTAATCTTGTGGCGGGTATTCAGTGAGCAACAATCTTTTGTTTGGCTTGTCTTTCCATGATTCTGCATCAATAGGTGCATCTTTCATCTCAGTGATATTTATGCTTTGGCTGGATGTGGATAGCGTTTTATTAATATTCAGAAAATCATGTTGATCATCACTTAACTCGCTATCAGCAACGATAGCATCTACAGGGCACTCTGGCTCACATAATGCACAATCAATACATTCTTCAGGATTAATGACCAACATATTTTCAGTCTCATAAAAACAGTCAACAGGACAAACTTCCACACAATCTGTATGTTTACATTTAATACATTGCTCAGTTACAACATAAGTCATTATATATCCTTAATTTTGATTGATTATAACGCATTACATGCTACAATACCAAAACTTCAATCAAAGGTATACCATGAATCGACAAGAAATTATTGATGCCATTCAACAAAGCATTCCGGGCGCTTCTGTGACATTGCATTCTGATGATGATGTTCACTTTTCAGTTGAGGTTGCGTCAGAAAGTTTTAAAGACTTATCAAGAATTCAGCAGCATCAGGCTGTGTATGACGCCTTAGGGCAAGAAATGATGGGTATGCATGCATTGAGCATTCAAACCTCTTCCAAGCCGAGTCAATCCAAGCAAACCATTGAAACGACCATTCAAAATTATATCACGCAAGATGCTGTTGTGTTGTTTATGAAAGGTACGCCAGATGCACCGATGTGTGGTTTTTCAAGTGTTGTTGCTCAAGTGTTAAAATCAATGAATGTACCCTTTCAATCTTATAATGTTCTAGAGGATGATGCATTGAGACAGGGTATTAAAACTTTTTCAAATTGGCCCACAATACCTCAACTGTATATTAGAGGTGAGTTTGTTGGTGGTTGCGATATAGTTAAAGAGATGTACCAGTCTGGAGAACTTGAAACTGTTTTACTTTAATTACTAGGCCGTCTTTGGTGGGGTATATTTTCTTTATCTGACGAGTCAGCAGTCGTTTCTTGGGTGAGGGTTTTCGATATTTTTTTCTTATAGTTATAGCTCATCTTGGCATTTTGTTGTAATCCTTGTATTAATAATCGCTGCGATAGTCCCCCATCAATGGTTTTTATTTCTGCTGCAGTTTTGAAGCTTAATTTTTTACCGCTATTGCTTTTAATGGTTTGTTGAATGCGGTAACTACTCAATGGTGTATCGCTTTTAAGCATGGTAGCTACTTGCTCATTAAGTTTACTCAAGCGATCAACGTGTATTTGTTCGGCCCAAGATTTAGCTATCATGATATCATCTTTAACGATCATTCCGTGTTGTGTCTCTATCCAACCTGTGACACTTTTTTGAGACAACAGAACGACTTTCTGCTTTTTAGGGTCAATACCTATGATGTTGATGTGATTTGATAATTTAGGAATCATTTGATGATGGATCCAATCTTCTTGTAATAATGTGACTGCATTTGCTGGGGTATCTAAATCTATGCTTTTAAGATAGTTTTTAATATCATTGGGTAACTTTTTTAATGATTCTTGTTGGTTGACTAGTGAAGAGCCTCGGGTTCTGTTTTGAGCTGATTTTACCAGATTGGGTTCGTTATCAGTGCTCACAACAATATACTCATCTGAGTTTTCAGGTTTATCGTTTTTTAACCAATCATCACACGAATGGAAATGAAAACACCCTGGTTGATCGCGATCAAAAGTTTTCTCCCAAATGGGCAGAAAGTTTTCTGAGCATTCTTGTTGTATTACTGTTAATTGAGGAGATAAATGTGGCAATGACTTATATAGATTAATGCAAATTTGCGGATGCTTGGGAAAAATATGCAATAATTGATCAATAGCTTTTAAAGCTTGGTGTACCTTATGTTGTTGTTCTCTGCCATATTGAATGGCTTCATCCATTGTGCTGATCTTGTTTTGGGCGATATACTCAGGCAAAGTCATCGGGTCCTCAAATTGTACCAAAACTTGAATCAAAGATTTGAGTTGGCTGATTATCGTAGTATGTTGGTTTGATGGGTATTCTTGGAGTGTTTCAAATGCCTCAATAAGATGCTGACTTGCAAATAATGTTTCGGTTGATTGCTGTGATTTAATGACTACGTGGGTTAATTGAAGATTTTGGTAATATTGTTTATATTTGGGTATCTTGCCATATTTGCTCTGCTTCGGATTTGAAAAATGCTCATCTGGTTTTAACAGTGCATGATTTTCTTGTAGCCAGTCCAAAGCAGAGCCAAAGTTTTGGTGTTTGATGAATTGGTAATATTCTTCTATTGTTTTATTGGCCATGTAACACCTCGATTGTTGATGGGTAATAGATTTTGAATCCATTGAGATGAATCAAGCAAAGAGGTATTATTGTCACTGCAACATTTTTTAATATGGCATATTTTAATGAATAAAAAGGCTCATAAGTAATATGCTTAAGACAAGCAGCATTTGTATTATTGTGGTGGATAACTAATGTAACCTCTTGTGTCTTCATGCTTGCGATGCTCCTCGCAGCATTTATAGACAAGAATCCCTATAAAAACATGATTTATTTTTTCTTTTTATCTCGAAGTTTGAAAATGTTTTGGTGTTTGTTTAATTCATTTAGTTGGCTTTGTGTAGGAGGGATATCCTGACGGGCCTTTTGCAGAACTCGGTCTGCAAGACTAGTGATGTTTTTCTTTAAGGTAACAAAGATGCGATTTTTCATTATTTGACTATGGCCCACCTGTAAACGATTTTCAAGAGAAAGTTTTGATTTGTGTTTTTCTTGTTTTCTGCGTGGTGCCAGTGTATGGTATGATACGGAGAAAAGATGTTAAAAACAAAACAAATCCATGATCAAAGTTTACTTTCTTATGAAGCGATAGCTCAATGCGATGCTGCATTTATCCATTGGCTTGAGACATATAATCCTAATCTAGCTGAAGAGTTAATGAATCATCGTCAAGGCAAGTTGATGAGCTCAGAGTCGTTGATTGTGTTGGCTGAAAGTTTTGAAAATTTTGTTGCGGGTCTGATGGGTATAGAACATGACTTAGCAATTAAGAGAGCTGAACTTCAAAGTGATCAGCCGATTATGTGGATGAAATATTCATGGTGGCCAAAATACATCAGAACACAACTTAAAAAACCACCTGAGATGACTTGGGAAGAATGTTTGACTCATTGGGAAAAAAATATTGAGCAACCATTCAATGAATATGCTGTTGCTAGCTGGTGTTTGGATAACCCTGAGGCTCATTGGTGGCATGCGGCATGTGTTTGGTTGCATCAAGATGACACTAAGAGAGCATTAGTAGATCATTGGCAGCTTTTTAAACGTCCAGAAAAAATAGACTATGATGCTTTATTTAGTTATCAGAAAGAAGGACAAGATATTTCTGTAATAGACATACGAGAACGATCAGGGTTTCAGCTGACTGATAGAGGTCAAAGCTCCTTAGCAGTTAATGATGCCGTTCACTATTGTGCCTTATGTCATCAAACTAAGGTTGATTATTGTCGTTCAGGTTTTCATCAAAAAAAGGGACAACCTTCTTCAGGCTATCGGAAGAACCCACTTAATACACCTTTGCAGGGCTGTCCATTGGATGAAAAGATTTCTGAAACACATGCACTGAGGCGATCTGGAGGCATTCTTTCAGCCTTAGCCATGATTATGATGGACAACCCACTATGCCCTGCAACAGGACATAGAATTTGTAATGATTGCATGCAATCATGTATTTATCAAAAACAAACGCCAGTGAATATTCCAGAGGTTGAAAGCCGTATTCTCATGGATGTGCTAACATTGCCCTGGGGTATTGAGTTATATTTTTTGCTGCTTCGATGGAACCCTTTAAGGCCCAAACAATATTTGCCACAACCAGTTTCAGGTGACCATGTATTGGTTATGGGGCAAGGGCCGGCAGGCTTTACTATGGCTTATCATTTGCTGATGGCTGGTGTTCAAGTAACAGGTATGGATGGTCTAGCGATTGAGTCATTGCCTGAACATTGGTTGAATAAGCCGATTAAATCTTGGAATGATTTTGCTGAAAATTTAGAAGAACGTCCTGTTCGTGGTTTTGGTGGTGTTGCTGAATATGGAATCACAGTTAGATGGAATAAAAATTTTCTTACTTTAATCCATATGTGTCTTGCAAGAATGAAGCATTTTTCTGTGATGGGCGGTGTGCGTTTTGGTGGTACAATTACCTTGGATGATGCCAAACAACTGGGTTTTGATCATGTTGCATTGGCATTGGGTGCTGGTTTACCCAAAGAGTTAAAGATCAAAGGTTCGTTAACGCCAGGTATGAGGCAAGCTAATGATTTTCTCATGATGTTACAACTGAGTGGTGCGGTTAAAGACAAAGCCTCTGTTGACTTGCAAGTTAGAATGCCGGCTATTGTTATAGGTGGTGGTTTAACAGGTGTTGATGCTGCAACAGAATTACAAGCTTATTACTGGCATCAAATCAAACAAGTTTCTGAGCGTATAGAGGCAGTGGTCCAAGTGAGAGGGCAGAGTGCATTTTGGCAAAGTTTTTCTCCTTCTGAGCGAAGTATTTTAGAGGAAATGCAACAGCACTGGCAAGCATTTACATCAGATCGACATCACCGTCCTCGATCTGATTGGATCAAACAATGGGGTGGAGTACGCATTGTTTACAGAAAAAGAATGATTGATTCACCAGCTTACCGAACGAATCCACATGAGTTGTATGAGGCATTACGTGAGGGGCTTATGTATGTTGAACAATTAAGCCCAGATCGAACCATACAAGATGCCTTTGGCCATGTTAAAGCTTGCGTTTTTCAACAAACAAGATGTGAGAATGGCGTTTGGTCTGTCAGCGATGATGAAGTGACTTTAGCGGCGCGAACAATATTGGTTGCTACCGGTGCAAGGCCTAATATTGCTTATCATTTTGAGCACCCAGGAGAGTTGAAAAAGCAAGGTGCATTCTATCAGATTTATAGCCAAGAAGATGATTCATGGCAGTCTTTTGAGCATCAGCCAGATCAAAAAGTAGCTAAAGGTGTCATGAGTAGTCAGCATGAAGGTATGATGTCTGTTAGTATTTTGGGTGATTTACATCCGCATTATCATGGTAGTGTGGTGAAAGCAATGGCTTCTGCTAAAAATCATTATGAAGATATATTAGCAACCCTACCACAAAAACCATTTCAAGGGTTTAAAGGTCATGATATCCATGATTCTTTGAGTCCAACAATCCATAAGATTGAGCCTTTTGGATCTGGTGTGAGGGTAACCATTCATGCAAAAGCTTTTGTAGCACGCTATCAAATAGGACAGTTTTATCGATTGAGTCAGCCTGGCTCTATTCAAGGTCATATTAATTTATGGCCAGATCATGTTGATGTATCGAGCGGATTACTCACCTTTACCTTAGATGAAATAACATATAAACGATTGAATACGGCATCATGGCAAAAAGGCATGGCAGTACATTTAATGGGGCCAAGTGGTGTTCGTATGCGTATTCCAGATGAGAAAACTGAAGTATTAATTGTTGCAGATGCTTTGCATGCATTAAAAGCAGTTGCAATGGCAAGAGCTATGAAAAAAGCCAAGCACGTGGTGTGGCTATATTTGGAGGGTGATATAGAGGATGCGGTATTATCACATCATTGGTCTGATGTATGTGATGGACTAGCAACAGAAAAACATTGGCAAATCCAGGATATAACCTATCATCCATTCATTACTCAGCAAGCCTTTTTTAGCGCGATTCTTCCAAGCTGGAGTCAACAAAAGGCAATTGATTTAGTCCTAACATTATCGCGATGGCCTTGGTTACGAAAAACAACAGATTTCTTAAAACAAGCACCTGGGTGCTTATCTGATAATGTCAGTATTAAGGCGGCTGTTCATGGGCCAATGCAATGTATGCTGAAAGGCATATGTGCACAATGTTTGCAGTGGCAGATTGATCCAGAAACAGGTGAGCGAAAGAAGGCAGTTTATGCTTGTTCTTGGCAGGATCAGCCGATTGACCTCATTGATTGGCAGGCATTTGATGACCGGTTTGAACAGCATGGAGCTGTGAAAAGATTGCATGATCAGTATCATCATTTTATATCAGTTATTAATGATGATATCGAAGTAACTATAGTTTAAAATAACTGGTTATGTTTTTTTAAGGTTGTTATAGTAATAAATATTTAAAGGTGTTCTATGATTGAAGGATTAAAGTATATAAAGTCTGAGATAAAAAGGTGTTTTAAGATATTTCTTTTTGATAAGGCTACTAAAAATGGATCATTATTTCTTAAGATAGATGATTGCATTTCAAGAAAACCTGCAGTTGGTTCACCTTGGGAAGAAGAGCTAACTTCATTAATCGAGAGTTATGCTCTTAACGGCGCATCAGACTTTTTTATAGATGTTGGTGCTAATATTGGTCTGACTTCATGTCAAAACGGTAAAGCTTTTAAAAAAGTTATTTGCTTTGAGCCTAATACACTGTGCGCTAATATACTAAAAACTAACTTAGCAATTACACTTAATAATGGTCAATATGAAGTGAATGAATTTGGTTTAGGATTGGAAGAAGGATCTTTTGATTTACATATTCCTAAAAATAATTGGGGTGGGGCTTTTATTAGGTCAGGTAGTAATGAGTATGGTGATGATTTTTTCATTAAGACCCATCAATGTTCATTATCATCTAAAGAAAAATTTACGATTGTCAAGGTAAAATTGAAAAAAGCTTTAGATGTTTTTGAAGCATTATTTAATAACATGAAAGATCAAGGTTTTAGTAAAGGTGTTTGTAAAATTGATGTAGAGGGTTGTGAAAAGGTTGTTTTATTGGCATTGGCAAAGAAACTACCACCATCATTTGAATTAAATATTATTTTTGAAAATCATTCTGAAGCATTGGATCTTAAAGAGATAAAGGATGCTTTTGGAGGTAGGTTACATGCAAGTAAAGTGATTATGAGAGGAAAGAGAGCAAAAAAGTATTTTAATAAGAAAGTATCTTTATTGAATTTAATTAGAGTAAATGTATATGATTTTAATATTGATGAAGGTATAGTGCCTACCGGTGATATAGTATTAGAGATTAAAAGTTAGGAGGTATATATGATGGTAATGAACGAATACCGAAAAACTTTAATCATGCATAATTGAAAAACGTACACAATGATGGGATTACTCGTTGTTAATACTATCATTTGACTCGGAAGAATAGGGTGATTCTTGCTAAGAGATATTTTGCGATAAAACTTTTGTGGAACTATTCTAAGTATTAAGTTGCTTGAATGATTATTACGATTTTATTGACGCTTGCTATTTAATATTTGTTCAATTAAACCTGCGTCTCTTGGGGTTAGAGTGGTTTGAGCTATCTTCCGCATGTCTTTTATTTGACGGGTTAGCTTCAGATTCTTGTGTTGGTGCTCGAGATAATTGGTCGGTATCTTGAGGTTCTGTGGTTGGGCTATTGTGTAATTGATCTGATGATATGGGGTTAAATCTTAAGGTGGTTGATCCTATGCGTACTTCAGTAGGTCTAAGAAAAATAAATTCACCTTCAAGTATCCATAAGATAATTAAGAATAGGCCAATAGAATTTAAAGGGCTCCTGATTTGGGGCCGAGTAATGATCGGGGTATCATGATCTCTCATTGACGGTAGTCTATCTAATAATGATTGCTCATCCCAGCCAAGGGATTGAGGAGTAGGTGAGTTTGTTAGTTTTTCTATGGTACCTTCTATTCTCGATGTAATATATTCAATCATTATTTGTCTGGCCTCACCAACAGTGATAGATGCTTCACTTCTTTCTTCTAGGCCGTTAATGGCCATGGGGTTGTGAAAGTAGTGGCGAAAATGATCGTCATATTGTTCATAAGATGCATCAGTTGCTGTTATACTGTTTTTGATTTGGATAATTTCTTCTCTAAGATCAGTTTCATTATTGTTAAAATCAAAATAAAACCTTATTACTGCTTCTATGATTGTTCGATGGGCATTCTCGATAGTCATTGTTAAGTACCTTTTTGTGATTGAGATTGTTTGGTCATAAATTATCACAAGCGCATTATTTTGTGAAACTTTAAATGAATCTCTATAATCTAAGTAATGTTGCTGTTGGTGATTATCGTGAGGTAGTTGCAAATCATCGTTCAATGGTTTATCATTCAATGACTTGGGGGCGTACTTGGGTTCGACGTTGTTGATGAGTTCAAAGGTGCATGTCGAGTATGTCTTTTATCTCGTTAATCTAAAAGACAAAAAAACATAGTTGCCAAGAAAGACGTAAAAGTTGCCAACGGTAAACTAACACGTTTTGTAGCTAAAGCTGCATAATGTGCCATTCTGCTGATGTGTGCTTGTGCGCGCAGTTAGAATGGTCATTTGACACAAGCTAGCTTGACGTCTCGTCTAGCGGCTGATGGCGAAGTTCTTTATAGACTCGCAAGAAACTGGGCTGACTGCTGCCTGGTGACTTGTTAAATGCCTAAAGCAGATCTAAGCATGTAGATCCGATGAATAGTTAATGATGGACGCGGGTTCAAATCCCGCCGCCTCCAATAGTTGAGAAAGTTAGTGTTATATGTTATTGTTATTTATATTATAATCCTTTAAAGGGAGTTGCAATGATAAAGCATAATAATTCACCTGAAGTTATACCCAATAATGTTGACCAAAATGATGTTTTATACCATCAGAAAAAACTAAAGATTCAATCTTTTTTTAATCATAAAGAACAACAAAACAAAAAAAGTCATTTATCGCATCCGTGTTTAGAGAAATATCAAAGGCCAAATTGGTATCAAAGTAATGAAAATATAAGAGATTTGATCAAACTAGCAAATCAACTCCTAGTGGACTTTGAAGGTGAAAGAATTTATGGTTTAGGGCAAAGCCCGGCTTGGATTATTAAAGCTTTAGAATTATTGATAGATAAAAGAGGAGGTTCGAAATCAATTGGTTATATACCTTTCTCTGGTCGGTTTATGGAGAAAGAAATTAAACGACCTTTTGATAATAATTTTTTTAAAACATTTTGCCATGTCAAAAAAGGCCCATGTTTTCCCAATAATCAAGCAATAAATAATTATAGACATGTCCTCGACCAACTTGGCATGGATCCTATTAGCATTATTCAAGCATTTAAGGATAAGCATCAGAAGACAGTATTATTGGAATATATTCAAAGTGCAGAGTCACTAGCGTCGTTTATGATTATTTTATACGAATGGGCAATAGAATTAGATAAGTTAGAGCAATTGAAAGAATGCTTCGTTGTTTGTGCTTTAGCTCAAGATTTTAATAAACTACAGCTTATTTATTTGCCTAAAGTATCATTATATATGAGAAGAATACAAGTCAAGGATACTTTAATCATTCCACTGGCTAATGGAAAAGATACGGGTCCACAATCAGATAGACTGGTTCCTAAATATTCAGCACAAGATTGGTGTAATCCTATGCATGAAATGATTAATCATGATTTTATTAAAGGGTTGGTAGAGAAAGTAAAATGTGAAGTAGACCGCTTTGCTGTTGATGATATTGTTGCAAAAAAACAATCATGACCACAGAGCCCAAAATTGCTGTTGGTATTGAGCTTGGATGACAAATAGATTAAGCCCAAAAGAGCCAGAGGTATGATAATTAACATCATAAATGACGCCAGATAGATGATCCAATGAAACACTTCTTGGTAGGGTATTAATAATACAATCAAAGTTATTTAATGAGTTTGAATGTGGTATGCCCATAAGCAATTGTTTTTGAGTGATACCATCTTCTCGATGATAGTTAAAAAAACAAGTATGGTTGTGTTTTAATTGATGAGCTAAGAGTTGAGCCATAGAGCCAGCACCTAAAATAAGAATGCGTTGGCGAGGCCAGTCTTGAGTCAACTCATTGAGTGCAGATTGATCAGTATTGGTCCCAAGCCATTGTTGACCATCAAAGGCTAATGTATTGATAGGTCCTTGATGATTACACCATGACGCCACTGTTTGTTTATGAGGTGATGTAATACTTAATTGATGGATTCCCAATATTTCCAATAATGGTTTGAGTTGAGCTACATATTCTGACGATACCTCAAGTGTAATGTAAATAGCATCTTGTTGTGTTAAGCGATGATGCAAGCCATGCCAAAATGGGCCCAAACTATGATGAGCAGGATTGCCAAGTAATGCTCTTATTCTAGTATTTGTTGATATTGGGTTAAGATATCGATCTTGCAGTAATAATTGTGATGAATGTAGGCTCTGATGCCAGCCTAAATAGTCAAATGCCCCCCATTTGGGTCCTAGGATGCGTAAACTACGACCATGACAACCTGTGCCTAGAATAGTGACTTGTGAATGTTGTTTGATATAAAGCATCATGTTAAGTGCTTGATATGCACTTTGTATGGGCAATACTATTTTAACATGATCCGCCAACGGTTGTAATTGTTTCACCCAGTCGTCAATATTGTTAATGGATTCTGTGGTATGTAAGGAGCGAATGACTTTTAAGTTGGGATATTGCTGTTTGATCATTTGAACCCATGCCAGCGGAACATCATGTTCACAGTCTATCCAATCAGGCTGTATTTTTTGAATTAAATCAACAAAATATTTCAAACGCGATGGTGAAGAGGGTTCATGATGACGATATGTCAATATCGACTGACAATGTTGAAGTTGGTGCCATTGTTGAATATCATCCAGTGACTTATTGATTAAATCCATACGAAGTTCATAAGCATTAATGTCTTTAGGAAGAGGTATTTGCGGTAAATGATCAAGACAAAGAATACGCATGATTTTTGATCCAATGATGAATAAAGTGTTTGCTTTGTGAGATACTTAATGAGTGAAGAAATGGTTGGCCAAAATCATGAAGTAATACCCAGGTTAAAGTTGAGCTTTGTCTCTTTTTATCATTCATACATGCGTTAATTAATAAATCTGAGCACATATTTGAAGGTGGTTTAATATTTAAACGTTGCCATGCTTGTGTGATGGCATGCACATGTTCTTGTGGGAAGTTAAATAGTTCAGCAGAAACATGTGCGATAAAATGAAGTCCTAGTGCTACACCAACACCGTGGGGGACGTGATAGATACTTTCAATGGCATGACCTAATGTATGACCTAAATTAAGCATTTGTCGCCGGTTATGATCATAAGGATCTGCTCTTACAAATGATTGCTTAATTTCGAGCTGCTGTTTTATATTATCAGCGTTATGATAGTTTAAGAATGTCTCAATGGGGTCATGGTTATTCAATAAATGCAAGCTGTATTTTTCATCAGTGAGGAAAAAATGTTTATAGCACTCAATGATGCCATTACGTTTTTCAACCCAAGGAAGTGTTTGAAGAGTTTCCATCACGATTAGGGTATATTTGGGATTTGAGAAAACACCGAGTGCATTTTTAACGTCACATGCATTAATAGCTGTTTTACCACCCAATGATGCATCAACCATGGCCAAAAGCGATGTTGGGCAGTATAGACAATCAATACCTCTTAAATACGTTGCGGCGGTAAAGCCAACAAGATCTAAAATCATGCCACCACCACAAGCGATGATTAAGTCATGACGGCATAAGCCCAGTCGTAGCCATTGATCTTCAAGCCATGCTTTGGTGTGTCTAGATTTGCTGGTTTCACCGGCAGGGATAACAATGGTAGCTTCAGTCGTTAAGATACTCAGTTTGATGGCAATATGTTGTGTATGATGATCACATATAATAATGCTTCGAGGGTATTGTTGAATGAGATATGGCTGAGCTAAATCATTAAAAGATCCGATGATATGTACAGTTGAGGGCAGTGAATTATCCAGCATATATTGATGATGGCTATTTTTATGTCAATTTGCAAATGTGTTTCAAAAAACAATGCTATTTGTGATATCTAAATCAAATTAATAAAAATAAATCGTGTTTTTTTTCATATATGTACTATACGTTTCATAATTAACTTTGAGGAAATAAAATGGGTAAACAAATGATCATTAGATTAAGTGCGTTAATCGTAGTTATATTAATAGGTGCCGCAGGGTGGTTTTTTCTTCTAGCTGGACCTTATCAAACGGATAATATGAAGAAAGTTGATAAGCAGTTCGATGTAGTGCATGATATTTATTATCAACTAGGTGATGGAGACTCTAAGGATCAATTCGGTTCTGTTAATAACGGTATTCTGAGTCTTAAGCACATGTACAATCTTCAGTTTGATTGGGATGAGATCAAGCCTTTTGAGCAGAAGTTTAAAGAACGAGATGAACATATTCGTTCAATTAAAGCAAAGCAAAAAGAGCTTAAAGCCGATGGTGTAAGTGATGATAAGAAAACTCAGTTAAATAATGATATTGCAGATCTAACAAAGAAGGTAGATCAAGTATCAAATGATTATCAAACTGCCATAGTAGGTATTGAGAGTATTGACTTGGATGATATTGACAAAGACACTTTGGGTTTGGGTTATTGTGTTTTAATATCATCATATGCGCCAATAATTTCAGTTAATCTAATAGATACTGATCAAAACGATCTTATTCAGGGTCAAAAATCTAATGCTTCCGATATACGATTGAAGGATTTAAAATATATTTAAGATGATAAAACAATAGGCGTTGACAAGATGACTGGTAAGCAATATATATCTTTATTAGATGACTGTTATACAGGTATTCAAAATTGGTATGAACTTTTTACTAAGAATAAAGGTGTGGATCCTAAAGGTGACACTTTTGATTTGAATCTATCGGATGATCAAATTCAATCATTAAAAGATGCCATCAAAGATGAGTGATGATCATGAATAAAGATATGCCCGAATACATTCGGGCATATTTTTATCACACACATTCGTTTTTATGGTCTATAAGAAAGAGATATTTTAATTAAGGGGTATTGATATGGATATGGGGTTTTTTGCAGTAATAATGAGTGTTTTGGGGGAGTTATATTTAACCGATGCCATGAAGGAAAAGAAAAGACAGCTTGACGTGGTAAATAATATTTATTATGAGGTTGATGAGAAGTACCAAGTAGCATTTGGAACAGTAAATAATGGTATTACGAGTCTTAAGCACGCTTACGACCTCCAGTTCAACCTAGATGATATCAAACCTTTTGAAAAGAAGTTTAAAGAAAGAGATGAGCATCTTCGTTCAATTAAAGCAAAACAAAAAGAGCTCAAAGCCGAAGGCGTTAGTGATGACAAGAAAAGTCAGTTGAATGCTGATATTGCAGACCTTACAAAAAAGGTGAATAAAATATCGAAAGACTATGAGACTGCAATACAAGGCATTGAAACAATTGCCCTAAGCGATGATGATAAAGGTCGTGATGGTATAGGTTATTGTATTGAGGTCATTGCTGCAAGCAGTATGATGGGTGCTCCTGATGACTCCGGTACACTAGACGCTATGAGTGTTCTTGGTTTGACAGGTGATCTTAAATATGATGACGATAAAGGCAAGATTGGTGTTTGTACGATAACAGGTAAGCAATATGTATCATTATTTGATAGTTGTTTTTCCGCGATTGACATTGTATATGCTGGTTTAATCAAGGGTAAAGGCTTCTCTGCTGATTCAGAGGTAATTGATTTAAATCTATCGGATGATCAAATTCAATCATTAAAAGATTCCATCAAAGATGAGTGATGATCATGAATAAAGATATGCCCGAATACATTCGGGCATATTTTTATCACACACATTCGTTTTTATGGTCTATAAGAAATTATAATATAAATTAAGGAGAAAAAATGGAGATAGTTATAAATATATTAGCATTATTTACTGTTTATCAAACGGATCAAATGAAAGAAAAGGAAAGACAGCTTGACGTGGTATATGATATTTACAATGCGGTTGATGAGAAGTACCAAACATCATTTGAAACAGTAAATAATGGTATTTTGAGTCTTAAGCACGCTTACGACCTCCAGTTCAACCTAGATGATATCAAACCTTTTGAAAAGAAGTTTAAAGAAAGAGACGAGCATCTTCGTTCAATTAAAGCAAAACAAAAAGAGCTAAAAGCCGAAGGCGTTAGTGATGATAAGAAAACTCAGTTAAATAATGATATTGCAGATCTAACAAAAAAGGTGAATAAAATATCGAAAGACTATGAGACAGCAATACAAGGCATTGAAAGCATAGCCCTAAGCGATGATGATAAAGGTAGTGATGGTATAGGTTATTGTATTGAGGTCATTGCTGCAAGCAGTATGATGGGTGCTCCTGATGAATTCAGTACAGTAAGTGACGCTATGAGTGTTCTTGGTGTTGATACGATAACAGGTAAGCAATATGTATCATTATTTGATAGTTGTTTTTCCGCGATTGACACTCTATATGCTGGTTTAATCAAGAATAAAGGCTTCTCTGCTGATCAAGAGGTAATTGATTTAAATCTATCGGATGATCAAATTCAATCATTAAAAGATGCCATCAAAGATGAGTGATGATCATGAATAAAGATATGCCCGAATACATTCGGGCATATTTTTATCACACACATTCGTTTTTATGGTCTATAAGAAAGAAATATACTAATAAGGATTGTATGATTAAACACATATTAATGTTATTTTTCAGTGCTGTAACAATGCAGGCTGGATTTGCAGAACAAGAAGGTGAATGTACTAAAGTTTTATCAACAGATCTAGATAGTCGTATCATTTATTGGGAAGATACGTTGGGTGAAGATCATGATACCAACGTTGATTCTTTCAAAGATATACATCATGGTCTCAAAAGTTTTAAATTCTTGATCAGTCTTGAAGATCCATTATGTATCAATAAAAAAGACTCAAAGGGTATGATTGGTTTAGATTATAATGATAGATATCAAGTAGCAGGGTGTATGAATATTATCAAAAAAGCCTATGATATTGCTGTAAACAACAATCTTGAATATTTACAAAGTTTGAGAAGGCATCATGACGAAATTAGGGTGATGATCAATTACGATGAAAATACTAGACAAATGAAGGCTAGCTCAATACCTGTTGATGAAATGAGACGGTTAAAAGATTTTTGTGAGATTTCTATACAGCTACATTACTGTCAGCTGTTAAAATCAAAAGACCAAAGTGATGACCAAAAAAAAGAAATGAAGAAAACATATCCCAACATTGAGTTTATTTGTAAGGATTATCAAAGTTAATCCAGAAGAGTGCAAGCATCCTCTTGGTTGTATTTAACTATATTAATGAGTAATAGTAATCCTAAATATATAATAAATAAAAATAAAAACACACAAATGGTCTTTTTTGGTCTATAAGAAATAATAATATAAATTAAGGAGAAAAAAATGGAAGATATCATTATAGCAGGTTTATTGGGATTGTGGATAACCTATTTTTTTTATGAAACATTTATGTTTTATGTTAATTTTTATGAAACAGATGAATGGGCGAAAAAGGAAAGTCAGGTTGCTGAAATAGTAAAAATTTCTGATCTAAATGATGATGCAACTTTTACAATAAATAGTCTTGAGGCTGCTGCTCATAACTTTTCTATTCTTGAAGCTGGGAAGTTTAAATTTGATAAGGCAAGTAATATTAGCAACATTCTTAAAAAAAGAGATGAACATCTTAGAGTGATTAATGCTAAGGAAAAAGAATTAAAGCTTGATAATATTAGTGATGATACTAAAAGTCAGTTAAATAATGATATTGAAAGGCTTACAGGTCAAGTTGATGCGTTAACTAATGAATTTTTCACCATAGTAGAAGGTAGTCATGAAATGTCTGTATCTGATTGGAGTTTAGTAATGGTTCAAACGTGTTTGTATCCCTTGATTTGGGGAAAGAATGATGATACTAAGCATTCAAAATTGATTGAACCTGAAGAAATTAAGAGATTGGCAAGTGAACTTGAATTATCTCCTGAGGGATTTATAGGAGTCGATGAGATAACAGGCAAGCAATATTTATTGTTATACAATAGTTGTTCTGCTAGCGTTGACTACTTATATGATGGCATTTTGAACAACAAAGGATTTTCAGCTACAGATCAAAGTAGGATCGATTTAAACCTATCTGATGAGACAATTCAGCGATTTAAAGATGCCGTTAAAGATGAGTGATTATGATCTTAAAAAAGGGTTATTTTTTTCACACAAAGTATCTTTTTTGGTCTATAAGAAAAAGTAATGTTAATGAAGGAGTTTATGATGAGAAAATTATCAATGATTATGCTGGGATCTCTAGCGATGCATACAGGTTTTGCAGATGAAAGCTGCAATTTAGATGAAAGCTTCATTTTAGATGAAAATGACATAACAAAACATCATGACAATAGATATGAAGTTATGGAGAAAATTTATGAAGAGATCTCACTAGATGAAGTCAAGAATGATCTTATATATATCCTGACTGGCCATGTTAGTTTAAAATATATTATCGGTTTTGCTGAAGTTAATTGTTTAAAAGAAGATGAAGCAGACAAAATAGTCCACATATCAGATTTAGATGACTATGGAAGGAGTTCATTAGGCTTTGCTGGCTGTATCCACATGATGAGTATGGCTCATGACATTGCCAGTGAAAAAGGATATAGATTTGTAGATGATGCAAAAAAAGTTTTTGAAGATCATAGTGAAAGTTTTGATTATCAGGAAAACATACAAATAAATGCTGACCAAGTCACAGTTAGCCAGGTAAGTAGTATTATAGAACGTTGTGCCTATTCTTTGGTGGTTAATTATTGTCATTTATTAGAAAATAAAAATTTAAGTGATGGTCATAAAAATAGTCTTAAGGAGGCACATCCTGGTATAGACAGTCTTTGTCAAAAAATGAAATAAACCCAATGACTCATTGAGACAAAAACAAATGCCCCGATTAAACGGGGCTTTTGTTGGATCAATAGTTTATTAAATCACAATGTTGGAGCGTTAAATGACTGATACAATGAAACTAATCAACCTACTGATAGTAGCAACTATCATTTTTGTAGGGATTTGGTACTTTTATCCCGATCATGAAGAACGTGACCAGCCATCAAAAGATGATCAGAGTGACATACAAGATAATAAAACTCACTTTGAAAAGGTATTAGAGCGTCAGTTTGATGCATTGGTTGATTTAAAAACAACGGATCAAAATACCAGCAATAATGTCAACGCACTGGTGTTGGGTTTGATGAATATCCAGCATATGAATCAACGTCAATTTGAACTAGAAGATATTAAGCCCTTTAGAAAAGCATTTATTGAACAAGATGGTGATGAATTAACGTTAAAAGATAAAATCAATAAGCTTGATCACAACAACTTAAAACCAAAAGAAAAAGATCAGCTAAATCAAGATATCGAATCGTTAACTCAAAAAATAAACCAGGTTAATCAGGATTATCTTTCAGCATTTAAAGCTATTAAAGAGATTCAGTTAACAGAGGAAGATAAATCAGCCATGGGAATGGAACAGTGTATCTTATTGCCAGGATGGGCAGTCATATTGGAAAATGGTAATCAACTGAGTGATTCATCAAAAAAGATAAAAGATCTTAATAGCAATAATATAACGATTAATGACATCAGTTCAGTTTTAGAAGCGACAAATATTTTTAATCATGTTAAGCATCACATATCTGAAAAGAATGACCTTAAAACAAAGCTAATGGGCGATGGTTCTTCAATAATTGTCGAGACTATTTCTGGAGAAGACTATATCACAATCTATACATCATGTATTCAAGCAGCAGACATCATGTATCAATCATTGCTAAACAATAAAGGCATTGGAAAAGGAGTATTTCCTGTGGATTTATCTTTAACATCAGAGCAAATCGAGCAATTAAAGAGTGCAGTTAAATGATTTAAAAAATCATGTTTTTTATAATAATTTGTACTATATAGAAGATACAAATAACAGAGGTAAATTATGGTAGCAAAAAAAGATACTCACAATGATTGTTGTCAACAGCATTGTTGTTCAATGATGAAAAGAGGACTAAAGATCGCAGTAGCAGGTTTATTGTTTGTTGGTATTGGACATGCAGATGATCATTTGTCTAATGAAAAATTGACTGTAACATCGATTATGAATCAAGAATTCAATTCATATATTTAACCAATCAACGAGATTAAAAGAGTTGAGAAAGCAAAGGATAAGCCAAAAAAAGAATTACTGGATGCCATTGATCAGATTATTAATGCCAGTAAAGGAATACAAGATATTCAACATGCTCAATTAAGACACCCCCATGTAGTTCCTGTAGTTAATGAGTTTAATGACCTAATAAAACAAGGTGTTTTAGTGAATCATGTGATTCTTATTGTTGATGAGAAAGGAAAGGAAGAAACTGATAATAAGACGTCATTAGTAAAAAACTTAAAGGAAATAATTAATAAAAGCATGACATCGCAATGGCAATATCCTATTACATACAGTGATATACAAAAGTGTCTGGATATTGAAGTCCCAGATGATTTTAAAGTAGACGTTGATGGTAGTATGGTTGAGCTGACCGATGAAGTTAAAAAGAAGTTGGCTGATAAGAGAGTTGCGTATTATAGAGATTGGAAAACAATCTTAAATAAAGGTGATGAATTAATGTTGGGAGGTTCTTTGGGATATATTGTAAATGAATGTAATAATAGAGGTCATGCATGGACAGTTTTCATTAACAGTGATGAAATGAAAGCTCATATGACTGATTATCAGAAAGAGTTATTGAAATCAGTAAAGTGATTACTGCTCTTTAAGTTAAAATACCTAAAAAGGGGGGGTAAGTATTCCTGATTCAAGCAGCAGACATCATGAATCAATTATTTCTAAACAATAAAGGCATTGGAGAAGGAGTATTTCCTGTGGATTTATCTTTAAACATCAGATCAAGTCAAGCAATTAAAGAGTGCGGTTAAATAATTTTAAAAAAATCATGTTTTTTATAATAATTTGTACTATATGGAAGATACAAATAACAGAGGTAAATTATGGTAGCAAAAAAAGATATTCACAATGATTGTTGTCAACAGCATTGTTGTTGTCGTTCAATGATGAAGGGCGGGCTAAAGATTGCAGCAGTAGGTCTATTGGTTGTTGGTGTTGGATATGCAGGGTGGTATGGTTATAATCACTGGTTTAATGAAACATTGACTGTAACATCGATTATGGATCAACAAATCAATTCACATATTGAACTAATCAACGAGATTAAAAGAGTTGAGAAAGCAAAGGATAAGCCAAAAAAAGAATTACTGAATACAATTGATCAGATTATTAATGCCAGTAAAGGAATACAAGATATTCAACATGCTAAATTAAGACACCCCCATGTAGTTCCTGTAGTTAATGAGGTTAACGACTTAATAAAACAAGGTGTTGTAGTGAATCATGAGATTCTTATTGTTGATGAGAAAGGAAAGGAAGAAACTGATAATAAGACGTCATTAGTGCACGCTTTAAATGATGGAATTAATAAAAGCATGACATCGCAATGGCAATATCCTATTACATACAGTGATATACAAAAGTGTCTGGATATTGAAGCCCCAGATGATTTTAAAGTAGACGTTGATGGTAGTATGGTTGAGCTGACCGATGAAGTTAAAAAGAAGTTGGCTGATAAGAGAGTTGCGTATTATAGAGATTGGAAAACAATCTTAAATAAAGGTGATGAATTAATGTTAAGAGATTCTTTGGATAATATTCAAGAAGAATGTAATAAAAGAACGCATGCATGGATAGTTTTCATTAACAGTGATGAAATGAAAGCTCATATGACTGATTATCAGAAAGAGTTATTGAAATCAGTAAAGTGATTACTGCTCTTTAAGTTGAAATACCAAAAAAGGGAGGCGTTAAGCTTCCCTTTTTTTATTGTTTAGATCACGTTATAATATCATTATTTTAAGGGTAACAATGAATCAATTGGGTCAATACTGTACACTAACAACGTGGGGTGAGTCTCATGGCGATGCTATTGGTGGTGTTATTGATGGATTACCCTCAGGGCTTGTTATTAATATGGACGTTATTCATGCGGATATGCAACGGCGACGGCCAGGGCAAAGAAAAGATGTTAGTGCCCGTAAAGAACCTGATCAGTTGACCATTCATTCAGGTGTTTATCTAGGCAAAACCACGGGTGCACCATTGTCTTTCAGTATTGTGAATCAAGATGTTAGATCACAAGATTATCCTCAAAAGCTCATTCGACCTGGTCATGCTGATGCAACTTATTTAGCTAAATATGGTCATTATGATCCTCGAGGTGGTGGTCGTTCTTCTGCACGTGAAACCGCTATACGCGTCGCTGCTGCCAGTATGATCAAACAGCTGCTTAAACCGTTGGGCATCGATGTTTGGGCGTATTTATGTCAAGTTGGACCTTTTCATATGCCTGTTTTGCAGCAGCGCCCTGAAGATGCTCAGGATGCGCTCATCAATGGATCATTTCCTTGCCCAGATCAAAAGCTATCTCAAGATATGCAAAATCATATTCAATCGCTTAAAGAGGCTGGTAATTCTTGTGGGGGCTGTGTGGGCTTTGTGATTTCAGGCTTGCCAAAAGGTTTGGGTGAGCCGGTTTATGATAAGTTTGAGGCTAGATTAGCGCAGTCAATGCTTTCGATTCCAGCCAGTAAAGGCTTTGATATCGGTCAGGGTTTTGGCGCTGCAGCTATGACAGGCTTAGCTCATAATGATTCGCCTAACGAGCATGATGGCTTTGATAGTAATGCTGCTGGTGGTTTGTTAGGTGGTATTACCAATGGTGATCCAGTGTATGGACGAGTAGCCTTTAAGCCCACATCAAGTATCAGATTGAGTCAAAAAACTATCGATTACGATGCCAAACCAACACAATTGGTTTTGCAAGGCCGTCATGATCCATGTGTGGCTGTTCGTGCAACAGTGGTGGTTGAGGCAATGTGTTGGTTAACTATTATTGATCTTTTACAGCCTTACTGGCAACAGCAATCCATGCAAAAGATGTTAGATCAACATTCAACAGCAGTCAGCCAAGAAGGATCGCTGTAACGATGTGTGGCAATGGCCATGTATTGTTCATGTCGTTGTGCCCACCAAGATGACCAATCATGAGGATAGCGACCATGGTCTTGATGTAATCGTTCGTGTGTCCAGGACATCGGTCGGTCAAGGTAAAGGCAAAAGCGACATGATTGCTTTATCCATTGTGCATTAGGTGTGAAGAGTGGTGTGCCGCCACCGCAATCCAAAATGCCATCTTTTGATAGGTTATGTAGTTGAAGGTTTTCTAGCCACATAAAATAGTTATCACCATACTGGCGGATTATCTCTCTTGGTGACATTTCATATGTGTTATCAAGGTGAGTAACAGGGCGTTGTAAAGTTTTGCTGAGCTGTTGGCTTAGTGTGGTCTTTCCTGATCCTGGAAAGCCAATGATGGCGATGTATACTGATTGATCCATGTGAATGTCTCTTTAAATTGTGGAAAGCTTTTATTAATGCAATGATCGTGACTTAACGGCTTTGCATCAGCGCAGATTGAGTTAGCTAGATGTAACATCATTGCCATACGGTGATCTTGGTAATGATCTAATGATGCATGATGTAATGCTGATGGGTAAACAACCATTGTGTCATCATGATAATCGATTGCAGCCCCCATTAAACCGAGTTGTTGTTGAATTACCTTTGGGCGATTACATTCTTTGGTTGTTGCAATACGGATGCCAGAGAACATGCTGGGTCCTGTATCGGCTTGAGTGGCCATTAAGGCCATTAATGGTAATAAGTCAATGCTGTCATTCAAATCTGCTTGAATGGGGTCAATGATTTTTGGCGGGATGATGCTTATTTTTTGTGCATGTATTGTTATCTTAGCCCCCATTTGTTTCAAAAGCTTGATGATGGCAGTGTCGGGTTGTGACCATTGTGATAATCTATAGGGCATTGATAGGGCTTTTTGATGTAGTATTGACCACACTAACCAGTGCCCAATCAAGCCAATATCAATGGGTAAAGAGGTCTCAAAGCCATGGGTGTTGGTTTTGGGGGTGATGCGAATTGAATCCCAGTGATCTTGAACTATCTGATGGCCAAGAAAGCGTAGCCAGTCTATGGTCATTGAAATGAAAGGGCGCTCACCAGCGTGTTGCAGATTAATCGATGAAGGCGGTTGATTAGTTAGTGCAAGAACGCATAATAAAGCGCTTATCGGCTGGCTGTCTTCGCTATGAATGGTTATCGATGTGTTAGTTAAGGGCCCATGAATACTTAAAGGTGCAAAGCCTGGATGCTCTAAATACTGTATCTGTGCACCACAATCAATTAATGTATTGACCAAAGTGGCCATAGGGCGTGTTTGGCATGATGCATCACCCGTTATGATGGTTTTGTGGGGTTGAGTGGCAGCTAGCGCACTAACAAATCTTAATAAAATACCCGAGTTACCAGCATCTAGTTGGCTTTTAAATGGCCAGCCATTGGGCGTTACTGTTGCTGTATTGTGACTGATTTGAATCATCAATGGATCTTTAAGCATTGAGATTAAGGTATAGACATCATCAGATAAGGTTACAGGTGTAATGTGACTTGGTGAGTCGCAAAATAGCGCCATTAAAAGAGCCCTCAATTGATGAGATTTTGAGATGGGCATTAAGTAATGTGGTATTTGAATCATGAAAGGCAGTCTAGCGATTATTATGCACTCATGCAAGTTACGTTGCTAAAGGTTTAAAAACCATTCATCTTGAGTTAAACTGATTTTAAGATTAAATTAAGGATGTTTTGCTGGAAAAAGAGTTACTACAGTTGTTGGTTTGTCCTCAAACAGGAGGTCGTTTGCTGTGGTTCCCAGATCAGGCTGAGCTTGTTTCCTTAGCAGCACGTTGTGCCTATCCTGTGAAGCAAGGCGTGCCCATTTTGCTCAAAGAGCAAGCAAGACCAATTCATCAGGAGGAATATGAGTCAATTCAACGAAGATAAAACCCTTTTTACGCGTATCATTGAACGTCATATCCCTGCGGATATTGTTTATGAAGATGAATTATGCATTGCCATTAAAGATATTATGCCTCAAGCCCCTGTTCATGTTTTATTAATTCCCAAAAAAGTCATTCCTAAGTTAAATGAAATGATTGATGAGGATGCAGCACTAATGGGGCATCTTATGACTCGTATTCCTCAAATAACCCGATCGCTCTCATTGAGTGACTACCGTGTAGTGATTAACCACGGCGCATCAGCAGGTCAAACAGTATTTCATCTACATATTCATATTCTCGGCGGACGCGATTTCCAATGGCCTCCAGGTTAGTAGCGACCTTCTTTAAGTGCTTTTCCCTGATCTCGTTTCCATTCGCGTTCTTTGATATCTTGCCTTTTATCACGCTGGTTTTTACCAACGCACAATGCGATGCTGAGCTTAGCGCGTTGTTTACGTAGATGAAGGGTAAGTGGAATAATAGTTGCTTTTTTGCGAGTGACTGCGCCAAGTAATGTGTCAATTTCTTTGCGATGAAGTAATAATTTTCGGCGTCGATTAGGTTCAGGGTTAAGATAAGCGGGTATGGTTGCTAGTGGTGTGATTTGTGATTGCAGCAACCATGCTTCATTATTCACGATGGTGACATATGATTCAGCAAGCTGACCATGTTTTTGTCGTAAACTTTTAATTTCCCATCCTTCTAAAACAATGCCGCACTCAAAGGTCTCTAACCAGTGGTAGTTGAACTTGGCTTTCCTACGGTTGTCGATCAAAATGGTGTCACTCATGCATGGTGTGTCTGGTTAATATGTGTTAGATTGTTTTGATCATAACGTTTTTTATTCATTTATGCAAACCATCGAACGTAAACAAATTGTGCCTTATTCCAGAGAACAAATGTATGATCTCGTTAATGATGTTGAGCGCTATCCAGAATTTATACCTTTGTGTCACCAAGGTGTTATACACGAGTGTGATTCACATCATATGTGTGCATCATTGGTTTTTGGTAGAGGCATGTTATCTGCTCAGTTGACAACCAATAATGTTTTGGCTCGACCAAGCCGAATTGAGATGAGCTTTGAATCAGGACCATTGGAAAGCCTCAAAGGGCTTTGGCAATTTACACAAGATGGCCAGCAAACACTTATTGAGTTCTCAGTTTCTTTTGAGATATCATCGGGTATGTTTATGCTAAAGCCAATGCTGACTAGTATTTTAGATACCATGGTAGCTCGATTTTGTGAGCGGGCTAAGGAAATATATGATTAATGTAAAGGTGTTTTACAGTAAGGATGGCGAAAAGATACATACATGGTACGCTCACGTTAAGCCAGGTGCCACAGTTCGGATGGTGCTGCAGGATGTGCCGTGGCTTACAGAGATGCCGCAAGAGTCTATGGTTGGCATCTATGGTCATACAGCAACATTAGATACTGTATTGAATCATAATGACCGCATTGAGCTATACGTGCCACTGATCATCGACGTTAAGGAAGCTAGGAAACTTAAGGTGGCTCAAAAGCGATCTTAACTATGATGAAAATAATAATGTAATGCATAAATCACTACAATAATTACAGCATAGGCTGCAAGATTAGCAATGAAGTATTGGAATGGGCCGAAATTTTTCATTGAGAACTTTTAAGTTAAATAGCATTAATGATGAAAGTAATGGTGTACACCAAAAACAATCATTGCAACTATAAATGCGGTAACAATTCTTGCAATTAAATACTGATTAAAATTCATATGAAACTCCTATTTTGTTAATATTAAGAGGCCGCAGGTAATCACGTGGGTTACTGGGGCGGTTGACCGGTATGACTGGGATTCTGCACCGTATGCAGCCTTCACGCTCTATCACACTATAAGGTTTCCGCCAAGATTGTCATGTTAACAACCGCGACCTCTGAAATCTTTATAGATCATAATTTAAAATTTGACATGAAATAATTAAAAAATTTTCAAAAACACATTAAAAAATACGCTAAAGGTATTTTTTTGCGCGTTTAAGGGGTTTTTAATCGGGTTTGCCAGTGGAATTAAAGAAAACTTAAGAAAAGTTTAAGGCCTGGTTTGACAAGTTGATAATGCAGTGAGATGATGAGCTTGCATCCAATTCTGGAAACAGAATGAATTCAAATGGTAAATAGGAGTTACGTAATGTTAAATAAAAAATTAGTTGCAAGCACTGCAGCATTGTTAGCGATGCCCGCATTGTTTGGTTTAGTGAGTGTTCATGCGGGACAAGGTCCTGAAGCTTCAAAGGGCTGTGTTCCATTTGGAACGACAGGTTCGTTGAAATATGGTTTAGGCTCAACCGATAACCATGCTGATGCTGTTCATTATACCACTGGTTCTTTGACCTTTTCTTCCACATGTGAAGATGGTGCTAGTAGTCGAGTGACATTTGGTCTTGGTGATACCGATCCAAAAGCCTCAACAGATACCAGCGCTACTTCGCTTGGAGAAAATGTTCACGTAGTGGCTGAATTTTCTGCCCCGGTTGCAGAAGGTGTTACTGTCGGCGTTACACATGTAGGAGCCGGTATGAGTCCTAATGCTTTTGGTGAAGTGGGTGTTACTGATTATGATTCTGTAGGTAAAACTAAAACAACTAATAATGTTGTAGATTACCCAAGTTATGGAATAAATACACAAGATGGTCTTTTCTTAGTTGATGGGTTTGAAAGATCTGAGCTTGGTGTTTCTGGCCAAGTTGCTGGTGCTGTGTTAAATTTTGCACTTTCAAATAACCACTCAGGCGATACGGATCAAGGTGTACCTAACTGGAGATTAAGCGGTGAATACGGTGTGATGGATGGCCTTACAGTTAAGGCTGGTATTGCTCATATGGGTAAAGAACAAGAGTACTCAAGAAACGGAACTCAGAAAGCGGAAGCTGATGCTGATACTGAAATAGGTAAGAACAATACAGATGGTTCATATGCTCTGGGTGCAGAATACACTGGCTTTGATGGTATGAAAGTGACAGCGGGTTATAGACGTGATAAAATAACTAGTCGAAAATCAACTGCTGAAGGTAATACTGGTGTTGATGCAGTTGCTGCTGCTACAGCTAAAATGAATATGGATGATGTTTCAACATGGGCTCTTGGTCTTTCATTTACAGGTATTGACGGAGTCGAACTTGGAGCTGATGTTTACTTTGCAAAAGGAGCTTTTGAGAACCATGTAACAGGAGTAGGTAGTGCTGCGGCTGATGCTGTGGATACACCAGCAGAGTCTAATGGTATGAGAGTCAATGCGAGTTATGCTGTAACTGACAATGTGACTTTAGGTGCTGTCTTTATGAATCAAGAGATGATAGTTAATGGTGGTTCTGAGAGTGCTAATTCTACTAATTTAACTCTCGGGTTTAAATTCTAGTATACCAAAGATTTCTAAGTTATTTAGATAATCATGAAAAAGGGAGCTTTTGCTCCCTTTTTTGTTATAGTAATAATAAAAATTTGATAATAATAATATCTCTGTTATGATAACTTCAATGATAACAGAGGATAATAATGATATATTCGAAAAGAATAATAACTTCAATGGTAATACTAGGCCTCAGTGCACCTTATATTGCACAAGCTGAAAACAACATCATGGATTTTGTAGGTGGTGAGGACTTTACATCATTGAAGAATCTAAATAATCACGTTGGTTTTGCTGCTGATGTTACCATGACACAAAATGTGAGACAATCAGATCAACTCAATGAATACTGGACTCATTATGGTTTTAATAAAGGTCAACTAGCGCCATCATGGATTGGAATATCATTGAATAATCTTTTCTTCTTACAGTTTGGACTTAATGATGGTGAAACTGAGAATGTTGATCATTATGTTTATGATGATTGGTACTTTGGCGGACCTAATAATAGCTTTTATCTTCAGTTTGGGGATGATGAAACTTCTTTAATTGTTGGTAAGCATCAAAACCTCATCTCATCTGCATCTCGATACATGAAAAGTAACAACATGTATGCAATCGATAGAACCTGGGTTGATGTCCAAGGTAAATTTGGGCAAGAAAATCACTATCTTCAAGTAAGTCAGCCTTTACTTGATGGCCAAAACGCATTTTTAACACAGTTACTTGTTGGCGATGATTCAGGTGGTATGGGCATTGAGGTCAGTGCATCAAAAGATGCACAAGGTCATTTAGTTAATCAAGCTAGTTTTGGTCTTAATATGGCAATATCTAATCATTTAACATTATCTTCAGTTTTTTCTGCTCAGGGTGGTTACATAGCGATGAATCCATCTGTTGAGTTAATGACCAATAATACTGATCAAATACTTAATGGTGCAAGCGCATTATTAAGTATCGATTACCAAAATGATATATTGTTTACAGGTTACAGTATTGGTGCTGCATCACAATATGACACACGAACTGGTGATAGCAATGAATTCTTTAGATCAAACTCATATATTGGGTTGGGCGATGATGAATTCAATATTACTTATTCTATTATGCAGCAGAATAATAACTGGTCAACTGAGTATCTAAATCAACAAGTGAAGTTGGGTATTGCGTTAGATGACCATTACTCATTAAACTTAGCTTATAATGATTACGCTATTGATGAACATAATGCTATTGGAAGTGGGCAAGTTTTTGAAAGCTCAATTCGATATACATTATAAATATTTGCACTTTAATGCTATATTTGTAACACTAGCAGCATGAGATATTTGATTGCCACAGTTGCTTTTTTCATGCTGCCGTTACTCAGTTATGCTGATTATTTTAATGATCTTCATGTAGGTGATGTCGGTCTGTTTCATCCTGATCATGAGACTATTCCTATGATGTTTAGTCGTGTGAATCTTAAAGATGGACAAAATATAAAGCAAAAAACACTAGTTGGTCAATGGCCCGAAGAAAAATTAAAGGGAGTACAGTGGGATGATGGGCAGCAAAGAAAGTATGGATTCGGCCGAAACAAAAAAAATGTTTTTTTCTTACAAACTCACCAAGATGCTGTATTTTCCATGCCCATTCAATGGGATGTTGAATTACCGCTGTTTTCATTTAAAAATCGGTTTCATTCTAAGCTTAGCGCCTTGCAATCGCAATGGTTTTGGCGCGTCAATAACCATATAAGCATCTCGGAAAATGTTCGTTATGACCATCATTGGCAAGGAAAAACAGTCTTTAAATATCGCAGTAGTCCTGTGGTGCATATTCAGCCTTCTCTAGGTCTTGAGCACGTATGGCAAGAGCATGACCAATGGCTAGGTGGTTTTGTATCACTCAATTATGTTACTAGTCCTAAGCACCAATATAGTCTTAGTGCTCATGCATCATCATTTAAGAATCACCATATGAAAGATAATCAGTGGTATCATTATGATAGCTTATCATTCTATTCAAAGCATGTGTTAAAATAAAAATGATAACCTATAAGCATTCATCATAAGCTAAGAAGTCATTGATCGTGTTGAAATTGTGCCAAGATCCTTGGAGCAAAGAAGCATGAATAATATGCCCACCTTCGATGGCATTCTTCAATAGTCCACCTAGTGTTCGGTGACGGAAAGTATTCACAGTTTTGGGGCTTAATATGCCTATGCCTGTATATGTCAGGTTTGGTTGTTCTAGGCTTAAATGTTGATGATGATTGATAGAGAAGTCATGATGTTGATGTTGATGAAGCCAGATATGATCACCATGATGTTGGGGTAATGATGGCCATTCAAAAAAAACATCACCACTAATGATCCAAAATCGCTCTTGGATCAATGAAGATAGTTGTGTTAATGTGCCGCCTGTCTCCAATAAGTTATCAGCAGGCTCATCATGATAATGAATCGATAAGCCCCATTGATCACCATCACCACAATAATCCTTAATTTGTTGACCTAGATAGCCAGGATTAAGCCATAAGTCTGTCACTCCATTGTTGGCAGCAGCTTGAAGAGTATAGCTCAAAAGTGGCTGTCCTTGGTGATTTAACAAAGGCTTTGGGGTAGCCAATGTCCACGGTCGTAAACGAGAGCCCAAGCCAGCAACAAAGACTACGGCATGTTTTACCAGCATCCCCGCTCCTTGAATAATAATGCGGTTGAATGATGCTCGGAAAAATGAGTAAAAAGATCCTTCAAGTATGCAAACATTCTTGGTAAATATTGCATATACTTTGGTTTTTGATCACGGTATTTTAAACGACTAAAAATACCAAGAACTTTGATTAACCGTTGTAAAGCAATGAGGTCAATCTCATCACGTGCTAATGATAATTGAGTTTGAGCTTGCTTTAGCCAGTTTTCTTTTTGATCTTGCGGCCAATCCATATAACAATCATAAGCTAATGATGCAACATCATACCCCTTCGGCCCCCACATCGCATCTTGAAAATCAATTAAAACCAAGTCATCTTGATAAGCCATTAAGTTGGCGCTATGAAAATCTCGATGAATGAACCCCTGATCAAATTTAACCAATTGTTCTGCTACACTGTGTGAGAAGGCGTCAAATATTAGCGTCTCATCATGGCTTAATGCAGAAAAAGCATATCCAAAAAACCAATCCTTACAATATTTAAATTCTTGTATGATGTGGTTCTGATTAAAAAAAGGCAGTGAGCGTGGTAATATGATCTGATTCATAGCAACTAATTGTTGCAATGTCCTATCTAAATAATGTCCATGATCTAAAGGCCATAAATCCAAGAGTGTTTGAGTGCCTAAATCCTCAACCAACAGCCAGCCTTGTGTTTTTTCTATGGCGAAAATTTGAGGAACATTGCATCCATTATGGGCCAATAATGTATGAATATTTAAGTATTGATCTAATGATTTAGGTTGATTGTCTTCAGCCCAAATAACTTGTCTATCCTCAGATATTAAGCGAGTATATCGTCGATGACCAGCATCTCCTTTTAAGAGCTCTCGATGCTGTATGGGGCCAAAATTTTTATTCAACCAAATATTGCTTAACGAACAGGTTTTGTCGGTGTACACTGTAATGAACTTTCCTTATTGAACTTACTTATGCTAACACGCATTGTCAATCAACTCAAATACTCTTACTGCATACTCTGCTGCGTACCTTACGCCGTGTTTGCGTTGGATGTTTTTTCATGGGAGCCAAATGATGGGCGCTGTGGTGGGCAGTTTCTTCCTGTTAAACAAAACTACCCACTGGAAGGAAACGATATTGAGCTTGTTGCTAGCGATCAAACCACCATTAAGCCTGGCGATCACGTCATTGATATGAGTGGTCCTGTAATGCTAACAAAAAAAGATTTATACGTTATTTCTGAGCAAGGTGTGCTGATCCATTATGAACAGGGTAAACAATGGGTGACTTTGAAAGGGCCTATTTTAATGCAATATGGCAATCAACAGTTTGGTGCATCGAAAGGCGTTTATCATGTTGATCAACAAACCATTCAACTCCACGATGTTCAATATCGAACGAATATCCAGCATCTTGAAGATCAGCCAATTCTTTGGGGTAGTGCCAAAGAATTAACCTACGACCAAAATATTGTACTCACTGAAGCAACTTATAGCTCATGCTCTTTGGATCAACCTACTTGGCAAATAGCCTTAAAAGAACTAAAGTTTAATCAAAAGACCAATGAGCTTGATGTTAAAGGTGCACAGTTAAAGTGGTTAGATCATACTTTAATTCAGTTGCCTATTATCTCTGTAGATCTAACAATGCAACGCCGAAGTGGATTTTTAATGCCAAAATGGCGTTATGACGATCATCACTGGGCTATTGATATTCCATGGTATTGGAATATCGCACCTAATACCGATGCAACATTACATGGTTTGTGGTCAGACCAATATGGTTTTGGTGGTGCTGTGTTGTGGCGCTATTTGCAACCTTGGGGCGAAGGGTCTGCTGAATTGGGTGGTTATGCTCAGTCGACAGAATTAAGTACAGGCTCATCCCACCGAAGCTGGCTTGGTCATGAGATTAAAGCAGAACGTAATCATTGGTCATTTACATCACAATATTATTGGTTGGAAGACCCTTTAATAATAAGAGATTTTGAAGTTTTTTCAGAGTTAAGTCACGACTATAATTTGCCACAAAATTTTCAAATTGGCTATCATAATGACGATGATTTCATCCGTGTTGGTATTCATGATTATCAATTTTTATCTATTCCTAATGATATGGATCATATTCAAAGGTATGCTTCATGGCCAAAGATATCTAGCCATGTAGAACGTCAGTTAAGTTCACAAATATTCTTGGCAAGTGATCTTGAGGCATCATGGTTTAAACATGACACCCGTGATGAATATAGGCGTTTATACTGGCACCCACAATTCATTTGGTCACAGAATCAAGATGGTCAAGTTTGGACATTAGAAATGCTTGGTCATTTGCGTGATTATCAACAAACCAATGGAAATGATCATCAAACTGATGTCTTACCTGAGCTTTTAGCCTCTTGGCAAGCACCGCCAATTGTTATAGATAAGCATATTATTCATCCAAGTATTGTTTATCATTATACACCTTATCATAATCAGGATAATCTTCCTTTGTTGGATACGACAACATTTAATGTTGATGGATTATTACATCCTGATATTAATGTTTATGATGGTCATGACTTGATCTCTAATTACAATGATCTCACTGCCTCTTTAGGGTTTGGTCATCAAGATGATGATCATTATTGGTGGGTTGATGTTGCTTTAGGGTATCGTTTTGGTGATCAACAAGTATGTATGAAAACAAGACCAGGCGTTAAGAGTCATCAATGCAATAATGTGAATCATGAGCATTGGCTACCTATATCATGGCATCATGAATGGCAGCCCACTTTATCTTGGTTAATTCAAGATCAATTAAACTACGATGCATCATTACATAACATTCATCAAGGTTTGATACGCTTGCAATATAGCATCGATGAGCATAACAAAACAGGTATTTTTATTGCTCAAAAAAATGATGTTGTTCATGAAATTAATGGGATAAACGTAACCGAATTATTTGATCATGCTACCATCGGTATTGATCATCATTTTGATAATAATGTACTTACTTGGGATGTGTCAGCAGAGTTATTAAACAGTGATAAAAAAGCCATCTCATACGATGTGTTATTGGGCTATCAAGGTTGTTGTTCATCATCAGGTATAAAAGTTTCACAGCGTGCTGTTGCATTGAGTGATGAATGGGATGCTTGGGCTTCTCCTAACATTGGTTTATGGATAAAATTAGATGGGTTAGGTCGATGGGGTTTTTAAGATTATGTTTCGCTTGCTTGTTGTTATGTGCACAAACGATGTATGGCGATATTTTGGCTAAAGTTAATCAGCATGTCATGACATCGTATGATTTAGAGCAACTTAAATCCTGGCAACACTGGCTTCATGGTTTGACTAGAGATGATCACGCATGGGTTCAACATTGGGTGAAAGTTATGGCGCAATACGATGCATTAAATGACCTTAAAGGCGAATGGCAGCATCAAAAGTTTGAGCTGTATCACCCTCAACAAGGTATTATCACTGATCAAGAATTAATAATGCTTTTAGCATCCACCAACATTGATTCACGATGGATAAAGCATTGGCTCGAGATATCATCAAAGGTATCTTACATGAGACACCATTATTTTAAGACATTGTTGACCATTAGTGATGATGAAATTAAAGCATTTCATCAAGCTTGGAATGAACGCCCACAGTCTTACCACATCTGGTTAATTCAAGTTCCAGAACAACATCAACATGATTTACTTGCTTGGTCAACACATCCACGATTGTCTAATGTGCATGCTCCAATCATTGCAACAGATCAAGGGTGGAAGCGTATTCATGATTTTGCTAAGTCGGTTCAAGATGACTTATTACAACCAAGCGTGGTGACACCAATATATTTTCATGAAGGACATTATTGGATGTTATTAAAGTCTGATATACGATTAGAGGCCAGTATTTCACTTGATAAAGCATATCAAATGTTAAAAGATGAGAGTATTCAATATTTATACCAACAGTGGTCTCAAAACGCCATTGATCAAGCAGAAATAAGGATTCATCATGGTCAAACCTAAGCATCATTTCGGTCAGCATTTCCTAACAGATCTTCGATTGATTGATGATGTGCTTAATCAGGTTAAGTTAGCTAGTAATGACCATGTTGTGGAGATTGGACCAGGTATGGGAGTACTGACTCGTGCTATGGCGCCCCATGTTAAACGTTTAGATGCAATTGAAATCGATCTGGATATGAGATCTAGATTAGAGTTTTTAAAGGCTTGGAAGCACGTTCGCATTGTGTGGCAAGATGCTCTGGATCAACCGTTGAAAACATGGTATCAAGATCAACCTTTCAGGCTTATAAGTAATTTACCTTATCAAATAACTTCGCCTATTTTATTTGAGTGCCTTGAGGCAATCAATCAATTGCAAGATGTTGTTTTATTGTTGCAACAGGAGGTTGTATCACGTCTGTGTGCCGAGCCTAATACCAAGGCTTATGGGCAATTAACGGTACTAATTCAAGCTGCATTTGATGTAAAAGAATTAGCTAAAGCACCACCAAGTGTATTTAATCCTCCTCCTAAAGTAGCCAGTGCATTTGTACATTTAGTGCCCAAGGGAAATCAAGCATATCCTAAAGAAGAACTTAGTTATTTAGTTAAAAAAGCTTTCTTACATCGCCGAAAAATGCTTCGAGTTACGCTGAAAGATGTCCTACATTTAGAAATGCCTTTTAAGGGGAGTGATCGACCTGAAAATGTTTCAGTTAGTGAATGGATTAAGGCCGCAGAAATATTACATCACCATATCAAAGCTGGAAACCATCCTCATTTATCAATATAGATAATCGCTGTATTATTGATTGATATGTATCATGCCAATGATGTTTTATCTTCTTAATATGCTCCTTTTGGTTATCACGTTATTGTTTTAAGTATCTAAGTTTGTCATCTTATCGCGATGCAATTACTTCCTAAAGCATACAGTTTATTAGAAATGATGGTGGTTATTTTAATGGTCTGTATTTTAATGGCACTACTAAAGCCTACTTATGAACATTATATGAAGCAAGCAAGGTACCTAGAGGTTTTGCAGGCAATTATGCCTGCAAAATTAGCTGTCATCCAATGTTTTTATGTCACTCAAGATCTATCAATGTGTCAAAGTGGTGATCAAAGTATTCCTCATATGCCTGTACCTCAACAAGGATTGATATCATCTTTAACCATTAAAAAAGGTGGTATTATTCACGTAATACCTAAAATTCGATATGGTTTTACTAAGAAAGATGATTTATACGTGACACCATCTGTTGATCAAGGACATCTTATGTGGACTCTTTCAGGTGGTGCAGTGGTTCAGGGTTATGTCCAAGGGCGTTGAATCATTGTGGTTAAAGTTAATCTATGGTGCATATCAGCGCCATATTACCGACATTCACTTAACACCTCAAAGTCAATGTTTGCAAGTTTTTGAGCGTTTTGATGGGCAATTAACCGAAGGTGTTATGATTGATGTAAATCAGCAAGAGGCATTATTCAATTATTTGAAAACATCTTCAGGTATGAATATTGCTATATCCCACGAACCTCAAGAAGGCATGTGGACAGATGGATATATCAGAGCAAGATTAAGTCTTTGTCCAATGGTTCATGGAGAAAGAATGGCGGTTCGTCTCTATCATCGAACGATTCATGACTCGTTAGAAGCATTGGGTGTTCCAGACATATTTATTCATAAAATGAGACATGATTGGTTGAAAGAGCAGGGGCTGATTGTGATTGCGGGTCCCACAGGCTCAGGAAAAACCACGCTTTTGTATGCATGGATGCACTTGATGGCACAAAAAGGCAAGCATGTGGTGAGTTTAGAGCAGCCTGTAGAGCAAGTAATCCCTAATATCAGTCAGATGGAGGCGCAACAACATAATTTAGATCAGTGGTTGCAAGCTATGATGAGGCAAGATCCAGATATTTTGGTATTTGGTGAATTGCGTGAATCAAAAAGCATTCAAACTGCTTTGGAGCTATCTAAAACAGGTCATCTTGTAATTGCAACGCTTCATGCTGGTCATCAATCTGATGTTTTAGATCGTTTGAGTTTTTCTTCTGCTCAGAGCCCTCTTCTAAGGACTCTTCTTTTGTCGCCGTTAAATCAGCAACAGACCTTGCGTCTATCCTTGTTTCATGAGCGACCCTTGATGATCTCCATTGTTTGAGATCTTTTGATCAGGAAAAGATGCTTCTTTTGACTTCTTTTTATCAGAGGCAGATAATGTTTTTGGCTGTGAGTCGTGAGAGATCTCCGATGAATTAGAATTGATCTTATTTGAAATCGCTTTTTTTGACTCTGTTAAATCATCTGCAGATAATGTTTTTGTCTGTGGGTCGTGAGAGATCTTTGGTATGGTTGTTATATTCCAAATATCGTTAAATAATATGATGAAATCGACAGCAAATATCGGTATTAAGCTATGCCTTGCAGCAAAAAACAAGGAAAATAACCACCAGGCCTCAGTGGTGTGTGTTGCTGATAGAGCCAAATATATAAATAAACTCATTCCAGCATAGTAGGGTGATTTATAATGAAAACGATGCCAAAATCTTTGATACAATGGGGCATTTGGGTGATCTTCTTTGATAGAGTGCGTTGCCGTTTCAAAAAAAGATGTTACAGCATTCAGCAATAAACCAAGTAGCACGTGATTAGTTAGCCAATGACCATGACCTAAGTAAATCAAATAGAGTTCAATAAATGAAGAAAGAAAATATAATAACCAATAAACCCATTCAGTTCTTTTTTGTATTTGTTGTAACGAAAATGACATTATTTATCTAACTTGAACCTTTTTTATTATTCCACTTTTTATGCTAAATATCAATTATGTTTTTAAGGTTTTTATGGACTTGTATATTGTCTATACAGAAAAAAGCACCTCCTCTTTTATTTTGGCTTGCTTGTCTGTTTAGGTCGCCAAAGCAACTGATGGGTTTGTTGATCGCAATGCCCCACTTAGCATGATCTTTGGGCCAAGCTTCATTTTGTGACATATCCCAATGCCAGTCGGGGTGCTCAGGAATGTTGATGCCATTCACATTATCGACTTGATGATCATGCACCGTGGTGGTTTGATCGAAAATAGGAGCTTGTTTAAATAATGTACTGCGGTAACTCTCAACCAGCATGTTATCGCTGACCTCATCCGCAATAATGTTGGTCCATATCCCTTGTTGATTGCTTAAAGGGTGTAACTGCATTAAGGCTGATTGTGCAAATACTTTGATAAATGTTCCACCAAGTGTTTTTAATGAGAATTGTCGATAAGTATCAGGTGTTATCTTTAGTGATGAATGGGCTATTGGTTGTGTTTGCTCTAATATTTTAGGGTAAATCCAAGATAAGATTTGAGATGCGTTAGCTTTTTGATCAGTGGCAAGTGTCATACAAAAAGCATGCTGTCCTTTTTTTTGTTGACCTCGTTCAATTTTAGCATCGGTACTGTTAAGAGGTTGATACGGGTATTTAGGAAAGCTATGGTTGAGCCAAAACCCTGTGTCTTGATGAAAATGCACAATTCCTTTAGCATGTGCTGGTGTGGGCTGAGTTAACAATGTTCCATAGTGAAAAGCTTGATGTAAAGTAAGGTTTTGCTCATGAAGAAAAGTAGGCCACACAGAGTGTGGGAGATCGCTATGTTGAATAATGGTGTCGCCTAAAGCATCCAATGAGTCTTTGTATTTTTGTGTTAAGGCATCACTCAAGGTGTGCTTTCTTAGGAGTCGTCGAATCTCTTGGTATTCATTATACTCAGGTATTTGTTGTTTAAGCGTTTGTAAGAAGGTTTTCCCTAAAGAGCGAAAAGGTGGTTCATATTTTAATGATTTTTGCTGCTTCGTGTTTTGGTCATTAAAGACCCAAAATATACTCAATGGGTCGGGTCGTTGAAGAACTGTTTGACGTAAAGGGCTGTATTGGTGATTGATGTCATCATGATGTTGAAACCACTGTGAATTAGCATCTAAATAGAGATATTGTCCTGGTTTTTGTGTATTTGAGAGTGTTTCAGGTAATTGGTAAATCAACCACCAATCGACGGACTCACCTTGATGATTTAAGCACGTCACATTAGACAATACGTTGATGGGTGAAAGAATAATGGCTATGTAAAAATATAATCGCTTCATTCTGACTATCTTATTACGATATCCATGAGTCTTCAACACCTCAGTGAACAGTATCGAAATGAAACCTGATTACATGATATGGTCTGCCTATGTGGTATTTATGTTTCTGTTGGCAACGTAAACAATTGATGATATTACCTGCCCATTATGTGAAGTGGGCAAGAATTCATGGTTTCTTATCTGATTGGTTTTTTATGCCAATCATGTATCTATTTGCACGAGCATTGAAGATGGTTTCAATACATCAATGCTTAATAGCGATTTCAACTGAGGGCCCAAATGAACTTATTAAGTGTTTATCAAAAGACACAGGCATTTATCGGCAAGAAGGTTGGTCTTGTTTACAACAATGGATTAAAATGGGCGTTCCTCTTAGCCATATGATACATCTTATGTGTGTTACCTCTGATGATTATTATCAATGGTTATGTCAGGCTGAAGCCAATCAATGTATTCGATTGGCTGTAGAGCATATTTATCAAGAAGAGCAGCTAAGTCAGCAATGTTTTAAAGAGATAACAAGACAGCTGGCTTACCCCACTCAGCTGTTCATCTTTCTGAGTGTATTATTGCTTTTTATGGTGCCATTTTCTCCGATGGTTATTTGGCCTAAATTATTGCTTGTTATATTCATTTTAAGTTGCTTTAGACTGGTTTTTTATCAGTTATGTCAGAGGTTTCCATGGTGGAAGTCCTGGCAGGGACTGCTTTGGTTAATGCGTTTTGTCGCGCTTGAAAAAGCCGATCAAATGCCACATGTTGCTGTACTGATGGCAACGCAAGTGCTTAAACATCCTGATGCACAAAAAAGCTTACTTTATATAATTCAAGCAATCGAACAAGGAGACTCGTTTGAGCGATTATTACATTTAGTTATTTGCGTTCGTCATGCTGTAAAAAAACAATTAATTTATTATCAAAGTAAAGGCTTGCGTCAAGCATTTGATGGTTTGATTTTAGATGAAAAAAAGAGGTTTTTAAGAATACATCAATACTATATATCTTCATTGATTATGATGTTTTACTGTATTTTTTCCATTGGATTTTTATGCTTGTTTTATATTGTTTACCAACCGATACTTAGTCATGCTGATGTATTTAAAACACATATGTCATAGTCATTTCTGGATATTTCTACCTCTGATGCAAGAAAGAAATATCTTTTTTTGGGTTTGTGGATTTAAAGCACCACAGTTGTATTTTGTCATGTATTTAACAATTCAGGGATTGTTGGATGGTTATCATCGATGTATTTCTTCAATTGTTAGTTTGATCTTGATTGCCATTTGTATGCATCAAAACGTTGGTCTATTTTGGTGGGAGGCACTGTTGTGTATGATGTTGTGTTTTTTGACACTCATTATGCTTGGTCCTGTTTTTGCTGCCGGCGATATTGAAGTTATGAGCGTGTTATCTTTGGTTTTAGGTATCGAAGAAATAGCCTTGTGGTTGGGCGTGGCAAGTATTTTGGGTGTTGCCTTGGCAAGTCTTTTTAGGCAGGCTACAATGCCTTGGATAAGTTTATTATGGCTATCTGCTTATATTAAGGATGTTTATGGGATTTATATGGGGTTTGGTGGGGCCAGTTGGTTCGGGTAAGAGTACTGTAGGGCAATTATTTCAGCATTTGGGATGGTCTGTCATGGATATTGATGAGATAAACCGGCAGGTATTACGTCAAGTGGATATTCAAGAACAATTATTCAAGAAATACCCCATGATCCCTAAAGAGTTTAACCGCCAACGAGTTTGGTTGCGCAGAAGAATGCTTGATGACAGCTCTTGTAGGTCTTTTTTGGAGCAGATATTGTTACCTGAAGTTAAGCAAAAAGCCATAACATGGTGTCATGATCAGCAGCAGCATGCGATGATTCAATTACCCACCACAAGATCATTATGTCTTTCTGACTATCCTCTTAAAGGTGTTATTGCTGTTGATGCTAGTGAGTCAATAAGAAAACTGAGATTACTTGAAAAACAATGGGCGGAAAAAAGTATTGAGCAAATAATGTCTATTCAATTGCCAGTGCCACAAAATACAGACTATGTGATTATCAATGATGGGGAACTTAACAATCTTTTAGCGCAAGTAGAGCATGTACATACTAAAATTCTTGGACAATAAAGCGCATTATGTTAGGGTAGCTTTGATAACCATAAAAGGTAGCTATGACCGAATTAGTAATATACGAACAACCTTTAAGTGAATACATCAATATATGTTTGCGTCTAGAAGGATTATTTCAACGAATTGAGCGTATTTTTCAATCTCCAACAGAGCTCAATATTGCTGTAGCTCTGGAACAATTTATTGCCATATTAGCTTTAACTGAACGTTCTGATTTGAAAAGTAGATTGGCACAAGCACTCAATAGCCAGCTCAATAAGCTACAGCAATTTGAGCGTAACCCAGATGTAGATGGATCAATATTATCTCATTACATTGATGTGATTAAAAATCATGCCGAACAATTGAGCACTTTAGATGGGCGTATAGGTCAGTCACTTAGAGATATTCCATTGCTTCGCTTAATGCACCAGCAGTTAAATACGCCTGGGGGTATTAGTATTCATATGGTGCCAGCATATCAGTTATGGTTACAGCAGCCATTGCTTGAACGTATTAATATGTTAAAAAAGTGGTTAGAAGAAATTGCTTTTCTATATAAAATTAATCAGAGCCTATTGAGTGGGTGTCGTGATCAGCAAGCAATGATGCCTATCAAAGCAATCAATGGTTTTCATCAGCAGTCATTAAATACTTCGCCACAAGTGGTGATGATTCGTGTGGGTATTTTAAAAGGCGAGCAGCGATTTGCAGTTACCAGTGTTGGTAAGCATAGGCTTTCAATTACTTTTTATCAAAATAAAATACATGAAGGGCGTCAGATTCATGAGCGAGATCCCAATGACTTTTTGTTTTATTTAGCTTGCTGCCATTAATGCCATTTTAAGTTGCTTTAAACCCGCTGGTAACATCGTAAATGGAGGTTGATTAATAGATGCGATCGGTTGCCAGTGTATTAACTGTCCCTCGTTGCCTCGTGGTGTTTGTGTAAAACGTAAAATATTAAAAACATGAAGCTGAATGAAGCCATGTGGGTAATGGTGCCCGATGCTATAAGCGAGTGAAGCTTGGCGAATTTGAATGCCAACCTCCTCATTTATCTCTCGTTCAAGTGCCTCTATTGGTAGTTCTTTTTTTTCGCATTTGCCACCTGGAAGCTCCCAATAACCGTCCATTAATTGGTGTTTTTGGCGCTTGCTGATTAGGAGATGATTATCTAGTTTGATAATGCCAGCGGAGACTTGTTGGATCATGCATCAGGAAAGCTTGTGAAAGGGAAAGGAGGGGTCTCTGAGTGATATGACATGTATAAAATGGTTTGATAGGTAAAAGCACATGCGGCATTAGATATGGTTTTAATTTGTGGTGATGGCTTTGATAGTAGTGATATATGCAAAAATTGAAGTAATGATAGTGCAATTAGTGCTGCTGGAATTAGCCACCAAATAACAGCACCAAAAAGGATCATGTAAACCAATCGTACCCAATGATCACGAACTTTAAGTGAAGAAAAATTAAGTGTTATCATGTCTGTCTCTCTTTTGTCTTAATTCATTGTGTCTTGATTTATCCTAAAAGGCAAGATATAGCTTTGGTTTTCTCACTAATGGCTGCATTTATGCTGGGAAATTGTTTTAAGATAAGTTGTCTGTCATTTGAAGGTTATAACCACTTTGAGCAGGCTTCTCTTCCTGTTTTTTTATGATAAAACACAGTTTAAGTGATTCTTTTGAAATGTATTTAATTAAATATTTAAACATTTCAAAACATTCTTGCTTGAATTCTTGCTTTGGGTTTTTTTGTGCATAGCTTCTAAGATTAATACTTTGTCTTAAATGATCTATATTGTTTAAATGGTCAACCCAATTTTTATCAAAGGTTTTGAGGAGTATTACTTGGGTAATGGCATAATACTGTTCTCCCCAATGTTGTTCTTGATGTTGTATAACATGTTCAAGGGTTTGATTGAGGTGCTCTATCAGATGATCTACGGTTAATGCATCTTTTTCCTTAAGAGCATCAAAAGAAACAGAAATACCAATTTCCTCTAAAATATGTTGATTTAGTTGATCTAACGGCCATTCATTAGCAGGTTGATCAGTATCTATATTCGTTGTGATACACTCCTTAACATAACGTTTAACCATGTCATCTAAAATACTCTTGGTTTCTTCAGGGTTCAGTAGCTCATTACGTGTTTGGTAAATTAAATGGCGTTGTTCGTCAGTTACATTGTCATATTCAATGAGTTGTTTGCGACGATCAAAGTTCAATGCTTCAACTTTTTGTTGGGCACCTTCAATACTACGATTCAACATTTTATGTTCGATAACATCATCTTCTTTCATGCCCAGCGTTCGCATGATACTGATAAAACGGTCTGATGCAAACAGTCTCATTAAATCATCAGTTAGTGATAGATAGAATACAGTCACTCCTGGATCGCCCTGTCGTCCAGCACGTCCTCTAAGTTGATTATCAATCCTTCGAGATTCATGTCTTTCAGTGGCCAGTACATACAATCCACCTAGTTTCTTTACTGCCTCATGATCTTTTTGCCATTTTTCTTGAATGGTTGTTATTTTCTCTTCACTCGGTTTTTTAATTTGGTCGATAAGAAATTGTGGGTTACCACCCAAGACGATATCAGTTCCGCGTCCTGCCATGTTAGTTGAGATCGTGATGCTGTTAAGTGCGCCAGCCTGTGCAATAATCATGGCTTCTTTCTGGTGTTTTTTTGCATTGAGCACCTCATGCTTCAAGCCTTCTTTGGTAAGGCGTTTAGAAAGCTCTTCACTACGCTCAATTGATACAGTACCAATTAATAAAGGTTGCCCAGTTTTATGAATGTTTTTAATTTCTTTTACGATGGCATTCATCTTTGCATCGTGAGATTGATAGATTTTATCTGTTAAGTCTTGACGAATGCAAGGTTTGTGGGTAGGAATGACAACGACTTCTAAATCATATATTTCTTTAAACTCAGGTGCCTCTGTGTCTGCGGTACCGGTCATGCCGCTAATGGTTTTGTATAATCTAAAATAGTTTTGAAAAGAGATGCTCGCTTGAGTTCTTGTTTCTGGTTGGATGGGAAGTTTTTCCTTAGCTTCAATGGCTTGATGGAGTCCTTCAGACCATCGACGACCAGTCATGCTTCTTCCTGTGAATGAATCGATGATAACAATGTTTTTATTTTTAATGATGTAATCGGTATTCTCTTCAAATAAATGAAGTGCTTTAAGTGCATTGTTTATGCGATGCAATAAGCCTAGGTGCTCAGGGTGATAGAGGTCTTTGGCATTATTAAGCAGTTGGGATTGAGTTAATAGCTCTTCAATGTTTTTTTGACCTTGTTCTGAGATGATGATTTGTTTGTCTTTTTCATTAATCCAAAAGTCACCATCCTCATTATCTTCATGTGTTGAGGGCTTGAGTTGACCAGCTAATTCTGCAATGAGACTCAGTTGTTCTTGAGACGTTTGTTGTTGGCCTGAAATAATTAAAGGTGTTCTGGCTTCATCAATTAGGATGGAATCAACCTCATCAATAACACAAAAGCTTAGTTCTCTTTGCACTTGCTTGGATTTGTTATCGGCTAAATTATCTCTCAAATAATCAAAGCCAAGCTCATTGTTTGTCGCATAGGTAATATCAGCGTTATAGGCGGCTTTTTTCTCTTCTAGGGGCATATCTGAATAAATGCAACCGACCGTTAAACCTAGATATTCATAAATATTGGCCATCCATTCGGCATCACGCTTTGCAAGATAATCATTTACGGTCACTACGTGGACACTTTGACCTGTCAAAGCATGAAGCACGCAAGGTAATGTGGCTGATAGTGTTTTACCTTCACCTGTCATCATCTCTGCAATATTGCCATGATGAAGAGCAATACCCGCTAGTAATTGGACATCATAATGTCGTTGGTTAATTGTTCTTTTACCTGCTTCACGGACTAAAGCAAATGTCTCGGGTAAGAGTGCATCAAGATTATTCTCTTTTTGATATGCATCCTTAAGTTGTTTAATGCGGAGCTGGATTTCTTCTTGGGTTTTATGAATGAGAGAAGACTCAAGTTTGTTTATGTTATCAACAATTTTTTTATATTGTTTTAAAATCTTGTCGTTTTTAGTGCCAAAAAGTGCTTTCAGTATTGATGAGAACATGTTCTGCCTTAAGGTGTAATCAAAGTGACATCATTATACGCTAAAAGTATGTTGTGTTCAATATTGATTCATGGTGTAAATCTAGGCAAGATAATAAGATGAGTATTGCAAAAATATTAGATGAATCTTTTTCACATTTAACACATACCATTCAAGAGACAGAAAGGGGGCAAAATCTTCTATCAGCTATACCTGAGGAATATCGTTCATTTTGTCAGATATTAAAAGTAGACGTGTTAATGGTGGTAATCGGTGTGCGTAATCAGGCCGCATTATTTTGGCTTCGCCTAAAGCATGATGAGCTAGCACAAAATCTTTCAAAGCTAATCGGGAAAAGTGTTGACTTGAAGTTAACGATGCTTCACTAAGATACAGTATCCAGCAAGCATTAATTTGTTAAACAGTCATTGGTATTGAAGTCTGTGTTATTTCAAATCCTGCAGCAGTGCGTTTCTCCCATTCTGCATTATAATTTATGTTAGAGTCGCTGTGTCTAATGTGTAATACGGTCAGATCAGAATTTTTATTGATAATTTCTGCAATTCTTTCTTTAGGTTCTGGGCCCATATTACTGAAACATTCATCTAGTAGTAATATAGAGCGGTTTGTAGCAGTAGCAGCAATATAATTTACACAAAAATAAGCTGCTTGCTGTTCTCCTGATGAATTGATATTTTCAAAGATTGAAGTAGCTGTAACGTTATTGATGTCGTCAATTGAGATGTCTTCGTTTTTAATGATAAGCATATACATTTGGATAAATTTTTTGATTAAATTACTGTCAACTTCTTTATCCGTTTCATATAGATTAGGGTAGAAGATATTCTTACATTCTTGGTAGTTAAATATGTCTAAATTGGGATCGTTTTTAATCATTGTTTTGATGTTGTTTAATTTAACTTCGAAGTCACCAGAAACTTTGGCACCCACATAGCACACTTGACTACGTTTAATCCTAATTGATTCCAAATTATCTGGTTGTTCTACACCCAATAGCAGATCAAAGAAGGTTGATTTTCCAACGCCATTTTCTTTGCTTCGTATCTGAATTTTTTGACCTTTTTCAATATTATTTGAGAATCTGTAAAAGAAAGTTGTGTTAACGCCAGTAGTGTTTAGGCGGCTAAAGTTCATTTCCTCGATTTCAACAGCATAAGCCGCTTCATTATTAAGGGAGTGGGAGGTTATTTGGGTTTGTTCTGATTCGATAAATTCACCATTTTTATAAAAGCCAATGGCCTCAAAAAGCTCTTTGACTCGTGCAGTGGCATTGTCGAATTTAACATACATATTGATGTTGTTAACCATTAGCAATAGATCACCAGATAAGTCCATAAATGTTTTAATGCTAAGCATGAAAGCACCAAAGCCAATTTTACCAGACATCAAATCGCCACAAAGTACTATTGCAAGAATGGGTACAATGATTTTATTAAGAGTTTTTGACCAGATAGAAAATTCAGTGTCAACCACGATTTTTCCTTTTTGATACGACTCATTTGCAGCTAGTATTTTATTCCAAAGTTTTGTTTTATAGTAGTTTTGGCTGTTCTCGTTAGCTTTTCTGAGTATGATTTGGGTGTCGGCTTTCTGAATAGTGCCTTCTGAGGTAACGTCTCTTTGTTGTGTATCATACACATTAAATATTTTGCTCTTTTGATCTGCGAGTGATCTAAGCCAAAAGTAGGTGAACGTGACATAAATCAATAGAAAGGCGAATAAGTTCAGTGACACACTTGTGAGTATCCAGGTGTTTACAATGCAGTTTAATGTTGTAAAAAGGAAATGCATAGTTGTTACAGTTGCATAATCAATACTGTCAGGTAAGTCAGTAGATAAAATGCTTTCAGAGTTGTCAATATTTTGAGTGGCTTTTAATGGCTTTGTGTTATAACAGAAATCAAGTGTTTTTTTTGTATGATAGCGATGCCAGTTGGCATAATTGTTGCGTCTAAAGTACCTAAGGAAAGCTCTTATTAATTGTGAGATGAGAATAATTATGAGGTATGTTTTTATTGAGAAGGTGAATGTGATAATATTTTTATTTGCTAACGCATCATACATGGTTCGCATATTGGTTTTTTCAATCAATAGAATAGCAGTATAAATTACTTGTGCAAAAAGAAGGATGCGTAAATGATACAAGACTTTGTTTTTCTTTTCTGGCTCTAGGGTATCAAGTGTTTGGTAAATAAACTTTGTGTTTTGACCAGTCTTGAGTTTAAAAAAAAGCCATTGTAGACCGGAGTATTGAAAGATGAGAATGGCAAATCGTATTAAAAGATCAAAAGGGGAGAATAAAATATCAAATAGTTTTTGAAATAAGCCTGGATTGTTGTTGTGCTTATCGTTGGTTGAATATGCTGATGTATCTTGTTTGCTAGTCATCATCTATTTCTCCGAGCCAAATTGTCGAATTGTCGCACGTTTTTGGCTTTTTTGTCAATGATTAAATTTTATTTGATTCAAATCATTGATTTATATATATTTATGAGTTATAATAAATAAAAATAATAATGGAGAAAATTATGCGTGCAGCAAGAACTCAAACTATAAGCTTTTTTCGGGTGACTGTGAGTGGTGAGGAATTTAGTGGTCGCTATAAAGAGGTGCCACTCAAGAAAGCACTCCCAGCTTGGAAACAATGTTCTGATATTGTTTCAAGTCAAGGTTTTGAACTCCCTGGTCAAGTAGCCTATGTTTATTCTATAAGATCTGATGGTAGGCATTTTGGTCATTATTTGTCGCAAAATTTTAATTTAAAAGTCTGGAATAAGTGTTGTGAATTTAAAGTTTTTAATGATGCATTGTCTCAGTGTGATAGTGATGGGCGTACACCTATGCATCATTTAGCAACTCAGTATAAAGATGATGCCCTAGAGGCATGGTTAAATCATGATCATAGCTCAAAATGGCTTTATCAAGAAGATAGATTTGGTTATACACCTATTTGGATTGCTTTAAGAAAATCGAATGTAGGGTTTATTGAGAAGTTGTTTGACCATAAAGATCACGGTTTAAAGGTTAAGAGTATTTTTAAAGAGAATGCCAATGCTATCATTGATTGCTTTATCAAAAAGAAAAATAAAAATGTTATTCAGTTTATTTTAAACCAGTCAAAAAATATGGGGTTATCCCAACTTCAGCGCGATAATCTTCGAAATGGTTTGGATCAGTGTGAATCAAAAGGTGTAAAAAGGTCGCGTGATTGTTCTGGTGGCGAGGGCGCAAAGAAAGCTAAAGTGATCAAGTGCTGAGTTGACACTACGTGAGATAAATCAAAGCAATGGGGTGTAAAAAATTCTATATTTTAACATCTTTTTATGACAGAATAATAGAAAAGATGTAAGGTATTCAATGCTCGATAAATGGCCTCAAAATAATGAGCTATTCGCAAAAGCTAACCAGCAAATTAAATCAGCTCGTTCTAAACTGTATCAGGTTAAACCTTTACAAGAGGCACAATTTTATGCTGATGGTCGCCTGCTTCCGCTGGAACGCATAAAGGGTTTATTGGATAAAGATAGCGAGTTACCTATAGCTTCTTTAGCCGGTTACCAGGATAATTTGATTGATGGTGCGGGTGTATTTAGTTTTATCGGACTTATTAATCAAAAGCCAGCTGTACTTATTGCCAATAATGTATGCCAGAAAGGGGGGATTTTTACCCCTAGTGGTGTTCAAAAAATATTAAGATCATTGGAAATTGCTTTAAGTGCATCATTACCCGTAGTCTTAATGGTTGAAAGTGGGGGCGCTGACTTAAAGCGTCAATCAGAATTATTTGTGGATACTGGTCGTATTTATGCTCTTTTGGCTCAGATTAGCCAAAAAGGGTGCCCAGTAATCGCAACGGTTCATGGTGTTGCAACTGCTGGTGGGGCGTATTTACCGGGTATGGCAGATATTGTGATCATGGTAAAAAATGCAGAAGTTAGTTTGGCTGGTTCAGCTTTAATTCAGGCTGCCATGGGGCAAGAGGGGCAACATGGTATTGGTGATGCATTGATGCACGCTCAGTGCTCTGGTCTTGCTGATTATCTCGTTGAAAATGACCAGCAAGCAGTTAACAAGGTAAAGCAGTTGTTTCAGCAAATGAAAGTTGCACCAATCAGTTTGGCAAGTCGTAACATACAACAATCCATTGCTGAAGTGGTTCCCTTTAACTTTAAATATGTTTATTCAAGTCTTGAGGTCATTCGATGGTTGGCTGATCATGATTCAGTAGATGTTTTTAAGGAGCAATATGGTCAAGCAATAACAACAGCGGTTGCGAAAGTTGGTGGTAGTATCTGTGGTATGATTGGTAATAATGGTCCTATTGACCCAGAGTCAGCCAATAAAGTTTCTCAGTTTTTACAGCATTGTGATTTGATGCAGTATCCTGTTGTTTTTTTACAAAATACAACGGGCTTTCAGGTTGGTGATCATGTTGAAAAAAAAGGTATTATTAAATATGGGTCTCGTTGGATCCAAGTGATGAGTAATGTTAGTGTACCCAAAATCACTCTGATGATTGGTGCTTCATTTGGTGCAGGAAGTTATGCAATGTGTGCGAGAGGCTTTTCACCTGATTTTATTTTTGCATGGCCAAATGCCAGAATGGCAGTAATGGGTGCTGAGCAAGCAGCAGGTGTTATGAGCTTGCTTGCTGAGAAACGGAATGTAAAGCAAGATGAGATTGATACAATGAAAGCGAAATTGATCGATCAGTATACCCGTGAATCAATGGCAATATACTTGGCCTCACGTTTATGGGTAGATGAAGTTATTCTCCCCGAGGAAACTCATCTTGTTCTTGGTTTATGTTTGGGGATTCTTACTCGAGAGTTATCATCTAAGAAAGCTTGTTATGGAGCCTCTCGTGTCTAATAAAGTATTACTGACTAAAATTAAAAAAGGTGCTTTTCAATTGACGTTAATGCATCCTGAGAAGCGGAATGCATTAAGTTTTGAGTTAATTGATGATATGATAGAGGCTTGGCAGAGCTTGACCCAAGATACCCGGCTTGTCTTGATAAGGGGCGATCAAAAAGCTTTTTCATCAGGATTAGATCGAACAATATTATCCTGTCATAAGAGTGATATCTCGTTACTTAGTCAGAAAATTGGCGAGCTTTTAGCATTAATACATCAATCACCCTTTTGCGTGATTTCAGTTGTAGAAGGTGCTGCAGTTGGGGGAGGAGTAGGTTTGGCTTTGGCGTGTGATTTAGTAATACTTTCAAGTCAAGCTTCGATGAGATTGCCCGAGTGGACTTTGGGTGTTTTTCCAGAGCAAATTTGGCCTTATTTAGAGAAAAGAGTCAAGCATCATATCGTGTTGAAAGCTTTATTGTCGGGCAACTCAATGGAGGCTAGCCATTTACTAAAAGATGGTTGGGTTGATGATGTTGTGCCGCACAATATGCTCAGTGAATTCTTGGATGAAAGTATCACTCGGATATTATCTTACCCAAACTCATTGATCGAGCGTTATAAGTTATTGACTAATATTGCTTCAAATACATCTAATTGTGCTCAATTATTTATGGATGAGATTAATTGAATTTAATGGGTGATGATGTTGGAGCTAGATCTTCTGAATATTCAGGTGTTCTTTTTTTGTGCCTGTTTCTTTGTTGCGAGGCTTCAACCTGATCTAATAAAGCACGAATTTTCTCAATTGTTTTTACTTGTGTATCGCGACGATTAAGCTGTAAACTTAATGATTGAATTTTTTTTACCTTGCATTGGGATTTGGGTGTTAAGTTAAGAGTTTGCTCATTTGGGGCTAAAGCAAGATTTAATTTGCCGACTTTTCTATTCGGCGAACTTGGTGCCGTTTTTGGGGTTGTTCTTACTTTTTTGCACTTATAGGTTATCCAATGGTAGGTGTCTTTGTATTTATCAAGTATATCTGCTGTCGGGTAATTTTCCCAGTTGCTAATCATTTTAGGGGTAGTATGGTCAGAAGATTTGATCTGTCGCCCTAAAGCTTGAAGATAAGCTACTTCATCAATGATGTGAGGGATGCAGGAGCTAATTGTATATATTTGTTTTATTTTTGGTAATATTGGAAGGTAATAATCATGTATGGGGCTAGTGATGCGAATACACATTCGTTGTAATTGTGAATCACTAGTGACTGGCTTATGACTAATTATGCAATCTGGAGATGGGTCAATGAGCTGATTGATTATCAAATTACTTAGAAGTTTAAATCCATCATCGCTAGGCGCTTGAGATGGAGCTTCAGTATGCTGAGCATTGTACAATTTAGTTTCATGAATAGTAACGTTATATTCGTTATTCTTATCTATGGAAAAAACGACCTCAATAGATAGTTTATTTAGGGCATATTCAGATTTATCTCGTTTATTTGAAGGTAATAAATGCTTTGCTGATTTTATAAATTGATCATGTTTTTTAACAATGGCCTGATCCGTATATAGATACGCACTCTTAAGTACCACAGCTGAGAATAGTAACTCTTTAGCCTGATCAGTTGTATAAAACTTTGCTAATTGGTCGAGAAAGGCAATGGTACCTTCGGGTTTGGTTACAAAGGTCTTTAAGTGTTTGATGAGGATATTTAAGTTGTCTAAATCCATTGAAGTTAAAGTGGGAAGTTGGCTGTAAACGATGTTGAGCATTCCTGCGTAATCATTTTGATCTTCGGTGTTTGATTTAAGGTCTGACCATGATAATGTTTCACATGTTGGTCCGCGTTCATCATCAAAATGGTTGCCAATAGAGGGAAGTAATAAGTCGTCTGGATTAATATCATTTAAGTGTGCAGCAGCAGTGCTCAATTGATGATTGATTAGCGCGGATATTTCATGAGGGTTTTCCATATCAACAGAATCAATACTGGCTGGTAACCGTCCTTCTTTTAAGCACTGTTTAAATGTGTTGCTGATGCGGTGAATATTATGATTATCTTTATATACCACAATGACTTTTCTAAGTTTAGTTTGCTGTTGTGCAATCATTAGGGTTTGGTTTAGATGCTCACTCTTTTTATCAGTTAAATCAATTTTAAGATTTTTATAAGTATCTATCGAGGAAAGGTTTCGCGAAATATGAGCATCTTGATAGCATAATGGTAAAACAATGACTGTTTCTTCATCACGTCGAGGTATATTTTCTTTAATTGATAACTCGTTAACTTGCCAGCGTGCGCTAAGAATACCAGATAGTTTTGTTTTGGGCACAGATTCTCCAAATTATTAGTCCATTTTTTTAATAGTATCCATTCTTGTTAAGAATAATTTAATTTTAAGCCAATGTAAACATAATTTTACTTTAGGCCAATTATTATTTATGATGTTTTTATGTTAGTTAAAGAGATACCATCATTAATTTTTCAGGCAATTAGTGGCATTGACACCGAAAATTTTTGGATGTTAGATGAGGCTAGAAATCTTATTTATGCGAATAAATCACTGTGTGATTATTTAAATAAGTTATTGGTCAATGATGTTAGAACTTATGGTAATTTTATCAATATGAATATTGATCAAGTGCTTGATATAATTGGTGTTGATGATGAAAGTAAGCAGCTTATCCGTTCCACAGATGAGAAAATACTTAGAGGAGAATCCACAAAAAATGAAATTGTAGAAACGGTATTTGTTGCTGGTGAAAAAAGGGTTTTTAAAACCCAAAAATGGGGTGTTAAGCATCAAGATCGATGTTATATTCTAGGTTTTTCAATGAATGTGACAGAGGAGTATCGTGCCAGAGGGCATGTTCAAAATCTTTTGGAGCAGGTTAAACGTGCTGAAGCTGCAAAGACAAGGTTTTTGAGAAATATTAAACATGATCTGAATACGCCATTAAGCAATATTAAAGGTATTACTGCAATTTTACTTGAACAAGAACTAAACGATCAAGTGCATCAATTTGTGTCGCACTTATCGCATTCAGCAGCTCATTTAGCCCAGCTGATGGATGGTTTATTGTCCTATACTGAATATAAAGATCTTCAAGGGCTCGTTTCATTAGAGGTAGTTGATATTAATGTTGTATTAGATCAGGTAAAAGAGGTTTTCCGCCTAAAAGCTGACGAAAAAAAAATATCGCTAAAGCATCATTATGCCCGTGATAAACTTATGTTTTCAACAGATGTTCTCAAACTAAAACGTATTGTATCTAATTTGTTATCTAATGCCATCAAGTATACCTTTAAAGGTTCTGTTCAAATAGGTTACCTTTGTGTTACGGTTGATCATCAACAATTTCTTGATATTTTTATTCAAGATACGGGGATTGGTATTGCCAAAGATCAATTGAGTGTGATTTTTGAGCCAATGCACCGCGGTGTGGATGCAGAGCATTTTCCCGAGTATGGTTTAGGGTTAGGGTTGGATGTGGCCAAGCGATTGACGCAACAGTTATTTGGTATTATTTCTGTTGAGTCTGTTTTGAATCAGGGAAGTTGCTTTACGCTACGCCTCCCTTTTCAAAAGGTTGAGCTCAACCCATAATAAATTTTTTGATGGTGTTTAGCCAGCTGCTGCATTTTGATTGTTGTGACTCAGATAATGACTGCTTAAGTTCTTGTAGTAGCGCTTTTTGCTTGTCATTCAGTGATGAAGGTGTTTCAACATAGATATGACACATTAAATCTCCCTGGGGCTTACGGTTAAATGCAGGCAAGCCTTTTCCTTTGAGTCTGAGAACCTGCTTACAGTGTGTTTCTGGGGGGATTTTTAATGTAATGGAGTCACCCTCTATTGATGGAATGTCAACAGTACCTCCTAGTGCTGCAGTGGGAAAGTCGATAAAGACTTCCAGGTGTAAGTTTTGATCAATTCGCTCAAATAGTTTATGCTTTTCAAGCGATATAGCGACATATAGGTCACCATTTTGGCCACCATGAATGCCTGCCTCTCCTTTTTCACTTAATCTAATCCGGTTGCCATTATCAATGCCCTTTGGTACTTTGATACGATACTGACATTGTTTTCTTACTCTTCCTTGTCCGCGGCAATGATGACAAGGGTCTTTGATGATTTCCCCTTGACCACGGCATGTAGGACATGGTTGCTGAATGGCCATAAATCCTTGTTGAATGCGCACTTGACCCTGTCCATGACATGTTTGACAAGTTTGTGGTTTACTGCCAGATTTAGCGCCACTACCATGACAGGGGTCACAAGTTACTGTGTTAGGTATGCGAATGGTTTTTTCACATCCTGAAGCAACTTCTTCAAGTGTTAATGTAAGCTCATAGAGTAAGTCGTCACCATTTTGAGCTCGGGTTCGTTGTTGACGACGACCACCTCCTTGGAATGCATCGGCAAAATCACCACCAAAAAAGTCTTTAAAGATATCAGCAAAGTCATTAAAGCCTTGGCCACCACCAGCGCCACCTTCAAAACCTGCATGGCCAAACTGATCATATTGAGCGCGCTTTTGATCATCTGAAAGGATGCTATACGCTTGGGCAATTTCTTTAAACTTTTTCTCAGCTTCTGGGTTATCTTTGTTTTTATCTGGGTGATATTTCATCGCGAGTTTTTTATAAGCTCGTTTGATTTCATTTTTATTAGCTGACTTGCTAACACCTAATAAATCATAGTAATCTTGCTGTGCCATAAGGGTCTCCAATGGAAAAGGGCCCTATTACAGGACCCTTCTTTTCATTACTTATCTTCGTCCTCAAATTCAGCATCAACAACATTGTCATCGTTAGGTGCTGACTTCGTTTGTTCTCCACTGGCTTCAGCTTGCTCTTGCTTTTTTTGCAATGATTGAGCGTGCTTTTGTAGGCAAGTAGATAGTGCTTCAGTAGCTTCTGATAGCTGTTTGGCTGATGATTGCTCGTCATCAATAACAGTTTTCAATGAACTCATTGCATCGGTAACTTCTTGCTTAGCTTCTTCAGGGGCATTATCGGCTTCTTTGAGCATTTTTTCAGCCATATGATGTGTTGATTGAGCCAAATTGAAGGCTTCAACTCGCTCACCTTTTGCTTGATCTGCTTCTTTATTGGCCTCAGCTTCTTGTATCATTTTTTCAATTTCTTCATCGCTCAAGCCGCTATTGCCAGTGATACTGATATTTTGTTCTTTGCCTGTAGTTTTATCTTTGGCGCTGACTTTAATAATACCATTAGCATCAATATCAAAGGAAACCTCAATTTGAGGCACACCTCTTGGGGCAGGTGGGATATCAGTTAAATCAAAACGACCAAGTGACTTGTTGTCCTCTGCCATTTTTCGCTCACCTTGAACAACGTGAATCGTCACAGCAGTTTGGTTATCAGCCGCTGTAGAAAAGACTTGAGATTTTTGAGTCGGTATGGTTGTGTTCTTCTCAATCAATGTTGTCATAACGCCACCCATGGTTTCAAGCCCGAGTGATAAAGGCGTTACGTCTAATAAAAGAACATCTTTAACATCACCTGATAATACACCGCCTTGTATAGCGGCACCCAGTGCGACAGCTTCATCAGGGTTCACATCTTTCTTAGGTGCACGCTTAAAGAATGCTTCAACAGCTTCTTGTACTTTAGGCATACGTGTTTGACCACCAACCAAAATAACTTCATCAACGTGATCCAAACCAGAGTCATTTAAAGCAACTTGACAAGGTTTGATAGAGCGTTGGATGAGATCATTAACCATATTCTCAAATTCAGAACGAGTGATTTTCAAGTTAAGGTGTTTTGGTCCTGATGCATCAGCAGTAATAAAAGGCAAATTAACTTCAGTTTGTTTTGCAGAGGATAGCTCAATTTTAGCGTTTTCTGCAGCTTCTTTTAATCGCTGTAGTGCCATTTTGTCATTGGTTAAGTCAATGCCATCAGTTTTCTTAAAGGCTGATGCAATATGTTGGATTAAAGCATTATCGAAGTCTTCACCACCTAAAAAGGTATCTCCGTTGGTTGCTAAAACCTCTACTTGGCTCTCCCCATCAACATTTGAAATTTCAATGATTGAAATATCAAATGTACCACCACCTAAGTCATAAACAGCAACTTTAAGATCATTTTTGTTCTTGTTATCTAGCCCATATGCCAATGCAGCAGCAGTTGGTTCGTTGATAATTCGCTTAACATCTAAGCCTGCAATTTTTCCAGCATCTTTAGTCGCTTGTCTTTGTGCATCGTTAAAATAGGCTGGTACAGTTATGACAGCTTCTGTCACATCATGGCCTAAATAAGCTTCTGCATCTTTCTTCAATTTTTGTAAAATTGAAGAGGCGATTTGTTCGGGTGAGAATTCTTTTTCTTGCCCATCTACTTTAATGGCAATACGACAATCACCATTTTTTGCCCCTTTAATGGTATATGGCAGGTCAGCATTTTTGACAACATCATCAGAAAACTTATGACCCATAAGACGTTTTGCTGCGTAAATGGTTGCCTCTGGGTTGGTAACCATTTGTCTTTTTGCAGTAGATCCAACGAGTGTTTCGTTGCTCTGAATACAAATGATAGAAGGTGTTGTTCTAGCACCCTCACTATTTTCAATCACTTTAGGTGAACCACCTTCCATGACACTTACACAACTATTCGTTGTTCCTAAATCAATTCCAATCATTTTCGACATGTTTTCTCCAAATTGTTTCGTTTTCTAAAGGTTATATAGGGATGAACTAAATGTTTTCAAGGGTTAATTTTGATTACTGACCACAATAACTCGTGCTGGCCTAATGACGCGGTCTTTGACACTGTAACCTACTTGTACACATTCAATTACCATTTGAGGCTTGTAATCAGGATGAGGCATCATTTGAATCGCTTCATGCTGCTTGGGATCATAAGGTGTATTGGCTTCAGGTTTTACCGTGCTAACACCTGATTGTGATAAAGCAGTCATAAATTGTTGCTTAATCATTTCAATACCTTGTTTGTGAGCATTGTCCTCTTCTTTAAATGAGGATAGTGCGGAATCAAAGGCATCTAAACAAGGAATGATATTTTGAACCAATTGTGTTATCGCAAAAGAACGCGTTTGGTCAATTTCCCTGCGTAATCGTTGTGTAATGTTTTGTAGTTCAGCTGCATTACGTAAGATAGTATCTTCTTTTTCCTGTATGGATTCTTCTAAATGCTTTATTTTTTCTTCTAAAATTTCTGTTGATACTTCAGGTTTGATGGCATCTGCATCCAATGGTTGATTTGGTTTTTCGGTCATAATGAAACTCCGATATTAGTGACTGAGTTAAGATATAGTGCTAGAATAAGATTTTTCAAGAGCAGAATGAGGGTTTTTGTATGATAACTATGTTTCGTGCTTATCTTGGTAGGGCACTATTGATTGCTTCAATGCTTGGTATGGGCTGGTGGTTGCAGTCTCAAGGTCTTTCTCCTTGTGTGTTGTGTTGGGCGCAGCGTTATGTTTTGATGTTTTTATTGTGCATCATGATTTTAGGCTTGTTTATCAAAAATTATCACGGCACTTTGCGTGTATTCTCGTTATTGGGTGTCATGTTTTTACTGATATTCTCAATAAGGCATTTGTGGCTTATTTATGGTGCAAGTTCTAGCTCATCATGTCTTCTTGACTTGGGTTTAAGTACCCCATCATGGTGGGAAAACTTATGGGGAGATTATCATGATTGTGGTCAGGAAAAGTCAGCCTTTTTAGGGGTTCCATTATCATTATGGGTGATGAGTTACGCCTGTATTCACGGTATTATTGATTTGTTCATGTGGTTTCGATCAAGGATAACATCATGAAGAAAGTCATGAGTAAAGGAGGTGTCGACTCTTGGGTATTACCTCATAATCAGTTTCAAGTTTTAAGCCATGCTATGCCATTTAAAGATGTTGTGGGTGTTATGATTACTTATTTAGTCGGTTCCCGTTTAGAGCGGAAAGGACAGACTGGTGCGACTCACTTTTTGGAACACATGATGTTCAAAGGATCTGAGAAATATCAAAAGAAAAAGGGTAATGATATCGATCATCTTGAATCAATCGGCGCTCAAATTAATGCGTCAACATGGTTTGATCGCACCAATTATTATGCACTTATTCCCAAAGATTTCTTACAGCAAGTTATTGATATGGAAGCAGATCGAATGCGTTTTGCCTTATTGACAAGCGAAGATGTGGCTAGTGAGCGTACAGTTATTTTAAATGAACATGATCAAGGTGAGAATAGTCATCATGGTTATTTGCTTAAATTATTATGGGCAAAAGCTTTTGATAAGCATGGTTATCGTCATCCAACTATAGGCTGGCGAGAGGATATTGAGCAAATGAGCGTTGCTGATTTAAGGGAATATTATGATCAATTGTATCATCCTAACCGAGCGACGCTAACATTAGTGGGTGATTTAAATGATGTGCCCTGGCAGGCATGGGTTGAAAATTCTTTTGGGGGTATTACAAGTCAAGCAAGTGAGGTTGATGTTATTGTTGAGCCAACTCAGCACAGCATGAAGCGTTTTGAGATTACCCGATCAGCTCCTGAGGATTTGGTAGCGACTGCCTTTAAAATACCTAGAGCACTAGATTCAGATTTTCTTGCTCTTGATGTATTGTCATCTATTTTAGGTGATGGTCCGATAAGTTTGCTTGCAAAAGCATGTGTTGATAAAAGACTTGTACGTTGGATTTATGCCGATGCATCTGCAAGTTATGAGCCAGGTTTATTAAGCATTGTGGCGGCTGTTGTCCCTGGTCAAACCGCAGATGATGTTGAGCAAGCTATTATGGGTGTGATAACTGATATTCAAGAAAATGGGATTGATGATGCAGTCTTGCAACGCGTTTTAATGCAGCGTCGCTCTGAAATGATTTTTCAGCAAGATAGTATTATGGAGCAATTGCAATCACTTAACGAATCTATTGCGCTTGGATCATGGTACCGCCCAATCGATTGGCTTCAAGAGATGACTTTGTTAACGCCTGAGATGATTCAGCAAGTTTGTCAAAAATATTGTCAGCAGCAACAAATGACCATAGGGCGCCTATTGAGGGAGGAATCATGACGGTATTTAGTGTTAATAATACCTTTGAGTTACCAGTTTATCAATGGAATCATGGTAGTCCTGATCTTCTCTATATCACTATTTCTTGGACGGGTGGTATTTTGTATTCTGATTCAAAAATACTGCTATCTGCTTGGCGTTCGATGATGTTTACTGGTGCAAAAGGTATGACCAAACAACGTATATGGGAAGTAATAGAGGGGTATGGGGCTGATGTCAGCATTGAGTTAGAACAACGAAGGTTGATGTTGCATATCAGTTGCCCTAGCCAGCATTTACAATCTATTTGGCCTTTGATTATGAAGTGTTTGCAGGAAGCCGAATTTGATCAGCAAGAATGGCTAACCATTCAAAAGAGGCTTATTGCACAGAGGAAAGCCAATAATGATCAGGTAGAATATGTGGCTCATGAACATCTTTATCAGCAGCTTTTCCCTAAAAATCATATTTGCTATGCGCTAAATAGTGAAGATGTTATTAAAGAGTTATCTCATATAACATGTCAAGATTTAGCAGTGTTTCACAAAAAGGTATTATCTTCCCATCAGGCTAGATTTTTTGTTGCAGGTAGTTTGACTGATCAAGCATTGAGTGGTTTGGTCAAAGATTGGTTTTCATTACCCAGTCATGAGCCTACTAAGGCGCCTTATCAGTTGGGAGTATCTGATCATCAAGGGCACTCAGTGAAAAAGGTTATGCCTAATAAAAAGACTGTATCGGTTTACTGGGCAAAGATATTACCTCTAAGTCAAAAGCATGCCGATTTCCCTGCTTTGGTATTGGCAAATTATATTTTAGGGGGTAATTTTACAGCACATTTGATGCAAACCATTCGAGAGCAGCAAGGATTAACGTATGGTATTTACTCATCACTTAGTGGATTTGGGGATGAGGGTCCGGGTGTTTGGGCTGTTAGGGCATCTTTCTCACCAGAGCTGTATCAGCAGGGTTGTGATGCAACAAATGATCAACTTAAACATTGGTTTAGTGATTGGGATGAGCAGCGTATAAAAGATAAAAAGAAAGGGTGGTTGGGTGCTCAGCAAGTTGGAAGAGCTTCAGTTTCTGCTGTGCTTAAATCAGTGCGTTGGTCAGTTGATCAAGGTTATGGTTTGGATTATCATTCAGTGCTGATGGATAAAGTGAAAAATGTTAATTATCAGCAAGTAAAAAAAGTTGTTGAGGAATATCTGCATCCTGAATCAAGTGTGTGTATTCAGGTTGGCGGTCTGATCTGATTGCTAGAGTATTTATCTTTGTTTGATGGCTTTTTTGGGGTGATTGATCCGTTGTGTGTCAGTAATAATATAGAATCATGTTTTTTTTCAAATTTATGCTATACCTCTTATGTGAGTCATAAAATAGGAGGATAGTTATGTTAATACATTATGTGATTGGAGCTTGCATATTAGCAATTGTTTTAACAGGCCTTGCGTTTTTTAGTAAACACAAGGCCGCACAAGACAGTAAAGTCAATGCTAAGCATTTGGCTAGGTTGATCAGAAAAGATAAGAAAAGATTTTACCGCGCTGTCATCAAAGAAATGAAAAAAATGGAAGTTCATAACAATAGTAAAGTTTAGTGATTAAGATATGCGAGTTATCGTTTATCATGGATTAACTATTGAATGAATTGTTACAAGCTTTTAATTATTTGAAGCTTGTATGATCAGAATTTTAGGTTGGTTATTGATGGATAATCAGCCTATTTTTTTTTATTTTCGTCATAAATCAATTTCTTTTGTGTGAGCTAGTATTGATCGTTTTATGTGATGATTCCTGCGAGTCATTATGTGTCAATTGAATCACTAAAAAATATATTGATTCTTAGTTTGGGCACCTTTGAACAATCAAAGTAGCGGTGTTGTCGATAATAGGTTGGTATTGGTAAGGGGTAAAATTAAATTTATATTATTGAATATAAATAAAAAACAAAATATGATCATGTTTTTTTTTCGAGCTGTACTATAATCCGAAATGAGTTAAGAAATAGGAGTTAAAATGTTTGTTTATTTAGTGGTGAGTGCTTTTGTTTTTATGGTTATGACATTATGTTATCACTCAATACGTCGTATGAAAGTTAGTAAGGTTGATGTTAAAAATTTAGCAAATAAGATCAAAGAAGATGGCAAGAAATTTTATCGTTTTACGCAAAAAGATTTAGATAGAATTCGTCAGAAAAATAAAAAGAAAGGATGATGACTTTGAGCTATTAACTTTGTGACTAGGTGAGCTAAACAATGGGTAATAACTAAAGTGTTTCTAGCTTAGCATACTGAGCTAAAAGCCATTTTACCCCATGTTGGTGGAACCTTATTTGAATTCGGCCACCTTGGTCATCAGGTTCAAAATTCAAAACAACGCCCTCACCAAATTGTGGGTGGCTAATAGGTTGTCCTAGACGATATTGAGTATTCTGTGTGGTTTTTGGTGTGCTCTTTAGCCTAACATGCGCTAAATATTCTTTTGGGATTTCATCCAGGAAGCGAGAAGGTCTTTGGTAATGCTCTTGGCCATAAAGATTTCTGGTTTCAGCATAAGTTAAGTAAAGTTGATGCATGGCTCGAGTCATGCCAACGTAGCAAAGCCGTCTTTCTTCTTCAAGTTGTCGTTCGTCATTACTAGACATGCGGTGCGGGAAAAGCTCTTCTTCCATACCGCAAAGAAAGACATACTTAAACTCAAGTCCTTTGGCTGCGTGAAGTGTCATCAGTTGAACTGAATTATGTTGTTCTTCAGATTTGTCAGCTGTTAGCGCTGTAAAGGCTAGAAAATCTTGTAGAGAATGATTTGGTGCTTGGTTTCGCTCGTGTTGACCCACGGCAATAATCAATTCATTAAGGTTATCACGTTTTGATTCGCTGTTTTGTCGATGTGCCTGGTCAATAAATTCATAAAGGCCACTGGATTGAATAATATTACGTACATGGTCACTGGGCAAAACTTCAGGTTGGTAGTGCATTAATGAAATACATTCTGTAAAACGTGATAATGCTTGTTTGGTGCGAGAGCTTTGACTGCTGTCTTGAACTAATGCTTGAATCGCGTGCCATAATGATGTGCTGTGAGCATGAGCATGCTGCCTTATTTTATCCAAAGTGACTTGGCCAATGCCGCGAGGAGGGGTATTAATTATGCGCTCTATGGCGCTGTCATCCTGTGGGTTGAGGCTTAGGCGGATATAAGCTAGTGCATCTTTTATTTCAGCGCGATCAAAAAATCGTAAGCCACCATAGACTCGATAGGGGATTTGATGCTGATTAAGGTGCTCTTCAAGCGTTCGGGATTGAGCATTAGATCGGTAAAGTATGGCTATATCTCTGGGATTTTCAGTGTTTTGATGGATGATTTGTTCAATTTTTGAAACAATAAAATGAGCTTCATCTTGCTCATTAAAAGCATTATAAACCATTATCTTAGTATCACTGCTGTTATCCGTCCATAATTCTTTGCCCAGCCGGTTTTCATTGTTTGCAATAACAGCATTAGCAGCAGCGAGTATGGTTTTTGTTGAGCGATAGTTTTGCTCTAATCTGATGGTGGTAACATCCTGAAAGTGCTTTTCAAAACTCATCATAAATCGAACTTCAGCGCCCCGCCAACTGTAAATTGACTGATCATCGTCACCGACTGCTGTTGTATAGCTGGTTTCGCCGCAAAGAAGTTTTAACCATCGATGCTGCATGTGGTTGGTATCTTGAAATTCATCAATAAGCTTAAATATAAAACGATTTTGATACGATAAGCGGATGTCTTCGTGATGCGTTAATAGCTCAATGGTTCGAACCAATAATTCATTAAAATCGACCAGACCATTCTGTGTACATAATGTCTCATATCTCTGATAAACATTTCTGAGCATATCCAGCTCAGTTCCTTGGTTGCTGGGAACTTGATGACTGCGGGTCCCTTGTTCTTTGTGTTTATTGATAAAAGCCTGTGTTTGTTTGCTAGGCCATTGTTGCTCATCTAATAAGTTTTCTTTGTGAATTCTCTTAATCATCTTGAGTTGATCATCAGTATCAATGATTTGAAAGTGCTCAGGAAGACCGCAGATTTGGTAATGTTGTCTCAGAATTCGGTGGCATAGACTATGAAATGTTCCAACCCATAATGATTGTGGTGGGTGGTCAATAAGCTCACCAATACGTGATTTAATTTCATTCGCTGCTTTGTTTGTAAATGTCACGGCCATGATTTCTGATGGTCGAGCTACTTGGGTTTGTATGAGAAATGCAATACGATGGACAAGAACTTTAGTCTTGCCACTGCCGGCGCCGGCGAGGATGAGTTGATTGCCAGGGTTTTGGCAGACAGCTTTTCGTTGTTGGTCATTTAATTGTTCGATAATGGCTGTGATATCCATGATTTTTTTCCTAGCATTCTTGAGTATTATACTAACATATTAAGAAGTTCTGTCCAGTTGCCCATGTAATAAATAGACTTTAGATGCTGTTTGCTTCATAATCATGTCATGATAAAAAAATACTTGATGCCTATCGTTCTGTTTCTACTCAGTTGTAGCCTAGAGGCGGGATCAGATATTTATTTGCAGCTTAATGATAATGATTTTGATTTGTCAGATTGGGATCAACAGTTTAAAAAGCTGCAGTCACAAGATGACGTAGATGCATTTTGTCGATTATCCATTTGGCAGTCATGTCAAATATACCCTATTGGTGCCAATTCTTTATTGGTTCGCGGCAGGCCTAAGAAGCCAGTGGCCATCTGGGGTAATGATTATTTAGATGAATCTGGCAATCTTTTTTATGCTAGGTCATGGCATGTTGATCATGACTTGTTATATGTTAAAGGTGGCGTAGAGCATCTTCATCACGTTCAGCAATTATTAAATGTTTTGCATGATGTGTCAGATCTTAAGGGTATTGAAATTTCTGCCCATGGCCAATATTCAGCATTGACCAAACAAGGTGTTTTTATATTGGGTAGTCATGATCTGGTCGAAAGGGCTAAGCGACTGAAAGCACTCTTACCTTGGGTGGATGAAAAGCATTTTAATCATAGAGTGAATGTTGATTTGCGCTATGATCATGCTTTCGCGTTGCGTATTATGACTGATAAGCCACTAGAGGTGAAATAAATGCTTGCGGTGGGTGTCTGGTGTTTGTTAATGTTATGCTATAAGTAGGAGATACATGTCAAAGCGTTATATACACTTATTTGATTTTGGAACGAAACAAATTTCAGGACTCTGTGTTGATTTATCACAGGCCAAACCTGAGCCATTGGGCTACGCTAAAGCAGATAGTCATGGTGTAAAGCGTGGAGGTATTCACAACTTCGAGCATGTTGGTCAGGTTATGGCTCAGCTCACAACCAAGCTACACGAGCAGTCTTCGTTACAACTTAAACAAGTAATGGTTGCGTGTGGTGGAGAGCATGTTAAAGCTATTAATTCATATGGTGTTGTGGCGATAAGACATAAAGAGGTCACTGAACATGATGTTAATGCTGTAATGGCTGTTGCTGAAGCTGTTCCACTTCCTCCTGAGTACCAAATTTTACATGTGTTGCCTCAAGAATTCTATGTTGATGGTAAGTCTGGTATTGATGATCCAGTTGGTATGATGGGAGTTAGGCTTGAAGTAAAAGCGCATATTATTATGATCCCTAAGGCCATGGATGCAGCATTACATCAAGTATTCATGAAACTTGGTGTTCGCCAGCTTCAGCTGGTTTATGCGCCTATCGTATTACCACAATCAGTGTTAACTAATGATGAACGGGAAATTGGTACATGTGTTGTTGATATTGGCGCAGGTTTAACTAAACTTTCAGTCATTAAAAACCACCAAATTATTAATACAGCAGTTTTACCTGTGGCTGGAGACTTGGTGACATCAGATATTTCAGTCGCTGAAAAAATGCCATTGCATCTAGCTGAAGAAATCAAAAAAAATGAGGGATGTATTGAAGATGCATCAATACAGGCTGGTGAGCAGATATCTATAAAGACACAAGATTCCTCACAAGAACGATTGCTGTCAAAACGTTTTTTAGCAGAGGTAGTAACTGCTCGTTATTCTGAAATAATGCGATTTGTTGCTCAGTTTGTGGCAAGATACCCTAAATTACTTAACGGCGGGGTTGTTTTTTCTGGTGGAGGCAGTAATATAGCTGGTTTGGAATCATGGGCCAAAGAGCAACTACAAGTGCCAGTTAGACTTGCAGAAATATTCGATGGGACCAACGACTTGTTTTTTGAAGTAATGGCGGATGAGAATTTCACTTTATTGGGGCTATTATATTATCTTAGTGAGCGAGAGATTGCTGATATTGGTGATAAGATACAGCCAGGTGGGTTTCATCGAATCTGGAAACAATTAAAACGATGGGTAGAAATTAATTTTTAATGATTAGAGGTAAATAATATGAATGATTATATAAATTCTGGTGCTGAAATTCGAGTCATTGGTGTTGGTGGTGGTGGTAATAATGCCGTTGCACACATGATTGAAGAGGGTATTGAAGATGTCAAATTTATGTGTGTTAACACAGATGCCCAAGCGTTGGATATTTCTAAAGCTGAAGTGGTCATGCAATTGGGTAATGAGATTACAAAAGGCTTAGGTGCTGGTGCTAATCCGCAGGTTGGTAAGCAAGCTGCCATTGAGGATACTGAAGCACTCAAAGAAATGATCGATGGATCGGATATGCTGTTCATCACTGCCGGTATGGGGGGTGGAACAGGTACAGGTGCAGCACCTGTCATTGCAGAATTGGCAAAATCAATGGGTATACTTACCGTTGCTGTTGTTACCAAACCCTTTGCTTTTGAGGGTAAGAAAAGAATGTTAATTGCCGAGGAGGGTATTCGTGAGCTTGCTCAGCATGTTGATTCATTGATTACTATCCCTAATAATAAACTATTATCTGTTCTTGGTAAATCTGTAACATTATTGAGTGCTTTTAGATCAGCAAATGCAGTACTTCAAGGTGCGGTTCAAGGTATTTCTGATCTCATCAAACGTGGTGGTTTGGTCAATGTTGACTTTGCTGATGTAAGAACAGTTATGTCAGAAATGGGCATGGCTATGATGGGTACTGGGCGTGCCACAGGTGAAAACAGAGCAAGACAGGCTGCAGAATCTGCGATTTCAAGTCCATTACTTGAAGATATTGACTTGTCAGGTGCAAAGGGTGTTCTCGTTAATATTACAGCTGGGTCAGATATGTCTATTGGAGAGTTTGAGGTGGTTGGTGATACAATCCGCTCTTTTACCTCTGAGGATGCTACTGTTGTTGTTGGTACTGTAATTGATCTTGAAATGACAGATACTATTTTGGTCACTGTTGTGGTTACAGGATTAGATAATAATAACGCTAGTAAAAGCAATGATAAGACAGCGAAAAGGGCTGCCTTTGCTGAAATGGCTATGGATGCATCTGTAACTAATAACGAGCCTAGGATGGAAACTGAGACAGTTGGCATGTCTGCCGCTGAACCATCCTTTTTGGATATTCCTGCGTTCTTACGTAAAAAAGATGACGATTCAAATGAGTGATATTAAGCAGAAGACGTTGCAATCTTCTGTACGTTTTCAAGGTGTTGGACTCCACTCTGGTTGTCACGTCAACATGGAGGTCCATCCAGCGCCTGAAGATAATGGTATCGTTTTTATCGTTAATAACACCAAAATACCTGTCAAAAATGAGTTCGTGGTGCGCACTCAATTATGTACAGTACTGGGTTGTAAGGATGCAGAAGTGGCTACAGTTGAGCACTTTCTCGCTGCTTGTTATGGACTAGGGTTAACTAACTTAAACATTAGCATTGATGGTTCTGAGGTGCCTATTTTAGATGGTTCTGCAGCACCTTTTTTCTTCGCAATGAAAAGTGCTGGAGTGCTTACACAAGAAGGATTGGTGCCTGTTTTAAGCTGTAATCAGCCACTATACATTGGTAATGATGACAGTTTTATTTCATACCAACCTGATGATAAATTATCAATAACGTATCATTTAACTTACAAACATCCGATTTTTGAAAATAATACTACCTACTATTATGAACATGGGGTTACTCATTTTGAGCGCTTGGTCCGTGCCAGGACATTTGGGTTTTTGAAAGACTTAGATGTTTTGAAGGAAAATGGGTTTGCTAAAGGTGCCTCTGCAAACAATGCGGTTGGCTATACATCAACAGGTCTTATGGAAGGCAGCTCATTACGATGCATTAATGAAAGTGTTCGTCATAAAGTACTCGATTTCTTGGGTGATTTTGTGACTCTGGGTCAACGGTTAACGGGACGCTTTGTGGCCAAGGCTTCTGGTCATTCCCTAAATCAAAAAATGGTCGCTCAACTATTTGATCTTGCATAGAATTATTTATTTTTATTGTCGTGAAAAAAGTTGAATAAATGATTTGATTTTCAGATGTTTTTGTTTAAAATACTGTATATTTTTCTTGGGAGCGGCTGTGCTAATCAATAATCCAATAAAAGAAATGGCGTCTTTAGATCATTTTATACAGGATGAAACCGGAACTTATGCGGGTAAACACCTTATTATTGATTGTTATGATGCAAGTAATATTGATTGTAAAAAAACGATGGAAAAAGCCTTTAAATTAATGGTAGATGCCTGTGGCGCAACATTGCTTCATATTCATGTTCATGTGTTTTCCCCATCTGGAGGCCTATCTGGTGTTGCTGTTTTAGCTGAGTCCCACATAAGTGTTCATACTTGGCCAGAAAATGGTTACGCAGCATTTGATGTGTTCATGTGTGGAGATGCTGTACCATCAAAGGCTGTTGATGTTATTCAGGCCTCTTTTAATCCTCAATCTATTCGTGTCACTGAATTAAAACGTGGTGATCAAGTAACGTTAACTGGAGATGTTGATGTCTAAAGAAGTTTGTCGAGAAAAGTTATATGAGGGGTATTATCAAGTATACGATTCTGATAATGTCATTTTTGAAAAAAAATCCGAGCACCAATCTCTCGTAATTTTCGAATCAAATGTGTACGGCCGTGTTTTAGCCTTAGATAATGTTGTTCAGTGCACGGAAAAAGACCAATATATGTATGCTGAAATGATGGCTCATGTTCCTCTATTTTCTCATCCCTGCCCTAGAAATGTGCTGATTATAGGTGGTGGTGATGGCGCTGTTCTTCGAGAAGTACTTAAACATAAGCTTGTGAAAAAAGTCACAATGGTCGAAATAGATGAATCTGTGATTACTTTATGTCGAGAATATTTTCCTTCACTAAGTGGTAACGCTTTTGATGATCCTCGCCTAAATATCGTGATTGATGATGGCATGAATTTTCTCAAAAGAACCTATCATGGTTATGATGTTATTCTAGTTGATTCTACAGATCCAAATGATATTGCTGATTCGCTGTTTTCAGAAGAGTTCTATCACGCTTGTCAAGGTCAGCTTAAAGCTAATGGTATACTTGTCACGCAAAATAGTGTCTCGTTATTACAGCAGGATAATGTGAAAAGGACGCATCAAAGAATGCAATCTGTTTTCAAGCATAATGGTTTTTATTTAGTTAATGTACCAAGTTATATCGGTGGATTTATGTGCTTAGCATGGGCCTCTGATCATGATTTATCGAAGTCACATACATCTGTTAACTATAATATGGGTTTGAATCCGATTGAGAGTTTTTACTATAATGAAGCAATTCATAAGTCTTCATTTGTTTGGCCAGAGTACATGAATCGATTATTAGACATTAAAACAAAGGGGGAATAATATGACATATTGTGAAGTAGACTTTTCAACGCAAATACAAAACCAAGCCAGAGGTTATCAACCTTGGGGTGTTTCTGTTTCTGTCGATTTGTATCAATGTAATCCTGAGATTATTAGAGACGCAGATGCGATTAAACGCTTTGTAGCAGAGCTAATCAAGTGCATTGATATGAAGGCTTTTGGCCCTTGTCATGTTGTGCATTTTGGTGAAGATGAGCGTGTTGCAGGATACTCAATGTTTCAGCTTATAGAGACATCGTGTATTTCAGGGCATTTCGCTAATCAAAGCAATAATGCATATATTGATATTTTTAGTTGTAAGCCTTTTAGCACTGAAGATGCCGCATCATTTTGTCAAAACTTTTTTGAGGCAGATCATACCCGTATTAATCGTCACGACCGAGTTTAATCTCTCAGAACCTCTTGGGTTTGCCAGTCAATAATGGTGCTTGGTTTGGTGTCATTACCGAGATCGCCTAAGAGAATATCTACTTTTGATCCAAAGTATTTTTCTATCGCTTCGATGGACCTTGCTGGTGGGTGTCCTGAGAGGTTTGCGCTGGTTGATACAATTGCTTTAGTATATGCGTTGCATAGTTCTCTGACCACTGGATGATGAGTTACCCTACAGGCTACAGTATCATGCTGACCGCATAACCATTCTGGGCAGGTTTTTTTAGCTGGCAATAAAAGCGTTGTATGCTTTGGCCAGTGACTCGATAATCTTTTTTTATCAGCTTCTTTTAGCGTTTGTATATAGGGTTGAAGTTGATCGATATTTGACGCGATGATTATAAAACCTGCAGACTCAGGTCTGTCCTTTAAGGTCAAAATAGTTTCACAGGCTTTTTGATTCATGGGGTCCGAGCCCAGTCCGTATACAGCTTCAGTAGGATAGGCAATGACTTTTCCCGACTGAAGCATTAATACTGCCTCTTCAATCGTCAGCATGATGCGGTATTTTGTGTTTGCATTCAGGGCAGACTAAAGATGGTTCTGATTTTGCAGGTGTTTTTAGCGTCATTATTGGCCATTTACACTCAGGACATGGTGTTGATTTAGGTAAATCCCAGACGGCATATTTACATTTTGGATAGCCACTGCATGCGTAAAAAATCTTACCCTTTCTGGACCTTTTTTGAACCATATCACTACTGCACTTAGGGCAAGGAACATCAAGCGATTTGGGTGGGTTGAGTGACTCAATATGTCGGCACTCGGGATAGTTTGTGCAACCAATAAAACGACCATATCGACCAACTTTATAAGCGAGATCATGATCGCATTTAGGACATTTTCTATCAATCTCTGGGGGTGCATCTTCTCCAGATTTGTTATCTTCAAGAGGTCTTGTATACTTGCATTCAGGGTAATGGCTACATCCGATAAAGCGTCCGTTTTTGCCAAGTCTTATAAATAATTGGTGGCCACATAGTTCGCATTTTTCATCGAGAGGTTCGCTGGTGACATCTTGACGCTGGACCTCACCATCAATTTTATCTACTTGTTGATTAAAAGGAGACCAAAATTCAGCCAAGGTTTTTTGCCAATCATGCTCACCATGAGCAATGGCATCCAATTCATTTTCCAGTTTGGCTGTAAATGGATAATCAATATAATGTGTGAAGAACTCATTTAAGAAACGGTAAACAACACGACCAATATCTGTTGGGAAAAATCTTTTCTTTTCCAATGTGACATATTCTCTTTTCAACAAAGTAGATATGATCGCAGTATAGGTTGACGGGCGACCAATATCATGCTTTTCAAGACTTTTAACCAATGTTGCTTCAGAAAATCGTGGAGGGGGTTCTGTAAAGTGCTGCTTGGGTTCAATGTGTTGAACGTCAACCTCTTGACCGTCTTTTAATGGAGGTAGTAATGTTGATTGTTCCTTTTTTTCATCGGTGCTTTCTTCATAAATACTAAGAAATCCTGGGAATGTAATGGTTGAGCCTGTGGCTTTGAAAGTGGCTATAGAGCATATTAATTCAGCGCTGACTAACTTCATTTTTGCTGCAGCCATTTGGCTCGCAATGGTTCGCTGCCAAATGATTTGATATAACCGATGAAGATCTTTCTCAAGTTGTGTTTGAACTTGATCAGGGTGTATTCGCATTTGAGTTGGTCGAATCGCCTCATGAGCTTCTTGCGCATTCTTACTTTTGCTTTTAAACTCTCTTGGTTTTGAAGGTAGATACTCTGGACCGTGATGCTCAGTTAAATACTCTCGAATATCTGTGATGGCATCTTGCGATAAATTAACAGAGTCTGTTCTCATATAGGTAATGAGCGCAATCTGCTCACCATTAATTGATACTCCCTCATATAACTGTTGTGCAAGCATCATGGTTTTTTTGGTTGAAAAGCCAAACTTACGCGATGCATCTTGTTGTAAAGTAGATGTAATAAACGGTGGAGATGGTTGTCTTAGTCGAGATTTTTCAGTAACGTTTTGTACGAGCAGTTTACCTTTGGCATCGGCTAAGATGGCACGGGTGATGTCTTGTGCTTGCTGTTCATTGGTGATGGAAAATTGTTCCAATTTTTCTTGTTGATAATGTGTCAGTGCGCCTTGAAAGTTTTGATTGTCTGAGCTACAAAGCGTACTGATACTCCAGTATTCTTGTTGTTTAAATGCTTCAATTTCTTGCTCTCGCTCAACAATCATTTTAAGTGCAGGACTTTGTACGCGACCAGCAGATAACCCTGTTTTTACCTTTTTCCATAACAGTGGCGATAGGTTGAAGCCAACCAAGTAGTCCAAAGCACGTCGTGCTTGCTGGGCATTAATCAGATCCATGTTTAATTCTCTTGGATTGGCGATGGCTTCTTTGATTGCTTTTGAAGTAATTTCATTGAAACTTAATCGTTTAACGGTAACATTTTTTAATTTTCTACTGCGTTTTAGGTGTTCAAGTAAATGCCATGCGATTGCTTCACCTTCACGATCCGGGTCAGTGGCTAATAAGAGTTCAGAAATCGATGGTGTAATGGCATCTTTTATGGCTTTAACATGTTTTTCATTTCGAGCAATTAAATCATAATTTAATTTAAATTCTTCTCCAGTTTCCACGGCTCCTGATTTTGGAATTAAATCTCGAATGTGGCCATATGACGCCTTGATAATGTAATCCTTACCTAATATTTTAGATAGTGTTTTGGTTTTAGATGGTGATTCGACAATAATTAATTTATGTGCAGGCATAGTGGCTCACTCATTGAACTTTAATGGTGTTTTAGCATGATAGTGTATCCTTGTCCAGCGTAAATCACTATCAGTGCCAGAGTTTATTTCATAGTGACTCCAATTATCTAATGTAAACTCAGGAAAGAATACATCTGCTTCAAAATCTGCATGGATATGAGTTAATATCATCTCGTCTGCGTAAGGTAACCATGCTTTATATAAACTTGCACCACCAATAATGTAAACATTTTGAGTCATTTCGCTGTGGGTTGCTAATGGTTTAGACACATAAGTGATTTGTTCATGATCACTATTGATTAATGAGTGGCTGACAACAAAATGATGTCGTCCTGGTAAAGGTTTGTTCAGTATATTAAGAATGCTATCGTGGGTTTTTCTTCCCATGAGAAGACTGCAACCCATGGTTTGCTGTTTGAAAAATTTTAGGTCAGATGGTAAATGCCAAGGAAGCTTATTATCAAGACCTAGGGATCGGTTAGCTCCTAATGCTGCGATAATAATATATTTATGTGGCTTTTCTGTGGAAATCATATTGTGAATAGGCTAAATTAAGATTCATGCAAATGCAATATAGAAAAGGACGTTTATGTACGCCATAAGGTTAATTTTGGGACTTGTTGTTTTATTAAGCGCATCTCTAGGCGCTTATGCAGACCACAAACCTGCTTTACCAGCGCCTCAATATCCAGATATAAACTCGCTTGAATCAGATAATCAAGATGCCCTCAAAAGAGGGGAGTATTTGGTCAAAATGGGTGATTGTTATGCATGTCATACCAAACGAGGATCCAATAAAGCATTTTCTGGTGGCGATGCAATCACCACACCTTTTGGGAATTTATATGCCCCCAATATTACGCCAAGCAAAGAGCACGGTCTCGGGGCCTGGTCTTTTGATGATTTCACAAACGCCATGAAGCACGGTGTCTCAAAAGATGGCTCTCATTTATATCCAGCATTTCCTTATGAGTACTATCAACACCTAACACAGAAAGATTTATTTGATATGTGGACGTATCTATCTGCTCTTCCTGCTGTGGATGAGCCCAGCACGCCAGCTGATCTAATGTTTCCTTTTAATATCAGAATGCTCCAAGTTTTCTGGAAGCTTATGTTTTTTTATCCCTATGAGCATGAACTGCCCAAGATTCCTGGCATGACAGATGAGCAAATTCGAGGTCGTTACCTTGTTGAAGGTCTTACACACTGCCAAATGTGTCATACACCAAGAAATGCTCTTGGTGGGATGAAGCATTCATTGATGTTTGAAGGTGCTGCCAATACTGAATTTGTAGCGCCTAAAATCATTGGTTCTTATCTCAAAGATCATGATGTTACCGTTGATGATATGGTGCGTCTGTTTAAGCATAATGATCGGGTTTTTGGTCCTGGTAAAATTCAGCAGTTGCCAATGCTTGAGGTAAACGAGTACAGTCTTCAAACGCTTAGCTCTGATGAGTCTCTTGGTCTTGATGCAGATGCTGACTTAAAGGCAATAGCTGCCTATATTTTAAGCACTAAGCCAATTCATGAGGTGGAGATGAAAACCGCTGATGATGGTGTTGGCGCACAATTGTATCAGGAGGGTTGTGCTGCATGTCATGATATGGGCAGCGCAGGCGCACCTAAGTTAGGCGATCAAGCCGCATGGGCTAAGCGAAAAGCTAAAGGACTTGATATGCTTATTTCTAATGCTTGGGGGGGTTACAACAGTATGCCAGCCGGCGGTTTTCTAAAGGATAAATCAAAAGAAAATGTCGCCGCTGCTGTTAAGTATATGCTTGCTAAACTTGAGGATGATAATGTCAAGTCATCAGGTATGGTGGCTGCACCTGCACCTGAAAAGCTTTCTGAAGCTGATGAAAAGGCTTTATACAAAGAAAACTGTGCGGATTGTCATGGTGATAATGGTTTAGGAGAATCTGCTGGGAGTGATGGGCAAACATTATCAGCATGGCAAAAAAGATTTAATTCAAAGTCTGTTCTTGATTTGTATCTGTCTGTGCAGAAATTAGATGGCATTTGCCAATTTGCTCCTGAAGATCATAGCACTCAAGATATCAAGGGTGCATTTAGTCAATTTAAGCGTTTGATAACCGGTTCAGGTAGCGATTTATAAAGGAGCTTAGTTAGTCATGAGTTTACAAATGACCTATAATTTACCAAGAGGTGTTACTGAAGTTAGTAAAGGTATTTACGACCTACACATGTGGGTTTTTTATATTTGTGTTGCTATCATGGTTGTTGTCAGTGCCATTTTATTTTATGTGGTGATTCGATACCGAAAAACAAAAACACATAAAACGCTCGAGCGTGGCCAGCCACACAGTGATTTTTGGATTGAGTTCTTATGGACATTGATCCCCACTATTATTGTGGTACTTATGATGATCCCTGCAACAAAATTAATTTGGAAAGTTGGTGCAGATGATGAAAAGGCAATAAATATAAGAGTGATTGGTCGACAATGGTATTGGCAATATGATTATGTTGATGAAGATGGGGTTTCAATTAGTAGTCGACCTTTCGATGAGGATCTTGAGGCCAGTAAGCATGCGTATTCGTGGACGACCACAGATGATGCTGGTAATACAACGACACATCATCGGCATCCTTATTACATGAGTCGTGTTACACACCCATTGGTATTACCATCTCATCGTAATGTGCGGTTTTTAATTACTTCAAGTGATGTGATTCACTCATGGTTTATGCCTGCATTTGGTATTAAGCAAGATGCTGTTCCATCATATACAACTGCTGTTTGGGCGAATATATCAGATCCTGGTGATTATTACGGTCAATGTGCTGAATTGTGTGGTGCACATCACGCCCACATGCCCATAACTGTTTTGGTAAGGCCTCAGTATCAATACGATCAGTATATTCAAGAGCTAAAAGACATGCGCGAGAAGGGTGTCGATGGCCTAACAACGCTAGAAGAAGAGTACTATGCATCTTTGGGTTCAAATCCTATTGATCAAACAGCTACAGCTACTCCTCAACCACAAGAGAAAAATGCGCGAAAGGGTAAGGTAGTTTACGATGCGCATTGTTCTGGTTGTCATGCTCAGGCTGGGATGGGCGCGCCTCATGATCGTGAAAAATGGAAGACTCATTTGGATGCTCATGGTGGCAGTTTAAAAGAATTAGCTTTTAAACAAGCTTGGAACGGGTATGGGGGCATGCTTGCAAGAGGCACAATCACCACCAAACCTGATATTCTGGCAAAAGAGGAGTTTGTGAACGCCATTTGTCATATGCTCGATACATTAGGTAAAAACACCGAAACTTGCAATGCCCAAAAAGAGAGTCTCATTGATAAAATTAAGTCAGGAGAAATTTGATGTGTCGTAAAGTAATGTTAGCTTCACGAGGTATTGCCAGATGGGTATCAACGACAAAAATATGCGACGTCCAAAAAGATAGAGGCATTGAAAACATTAAGTAAGGAGTTATTGATGAGTAGTACAGTAATGTCGGCCCCAAGAGGTATTGCCAGATGGGTATCAACAACCAATCATAAAGATATTGGAAGTTTATATCTTTGGGCAAGCCTCATTTTCTTTGTTATTGGTGGTTTTATGGCCATGCTGATCAGAGCAAGATTAGCTAATATTGGGATCGAATTAATCGACCCAAGCTTCTACAACCAATTAGTCACCATGCATGGTTTGATTATGATTTTTGGTGCGATCATGCCCGCATGGGCTGGTTTTGCAAACTGGCTAATACCCATGCAAATAGGTGCTGCAGATATGGCTTTTCCAAGATTGAATAACTGGAGTTTCTGGCTCTTAATTGCAGGTTTGCTGGTTCTAACTTTGTCTATTTTCTCTCATTCTGGCTGGCCAGGCTTTGGTTGGACAGCATATCCACCTCACTCAACACAATATAGCTCCATTAACTACTTTATTTTTTCTATCCATATACTGGGTATCTCGTCTGTATTGGCATCGATTAATATTGTAGTAACCATTATGAAAATGCGTGCTCCTGGAATGACTTATATGAGAATGCCTCTATTCGTCTGGAGTTGGTTCATCACAGCATACTTATTGATTGCGGTTGTGCCAGTTCTTGCTGGGACCGTAACCATGTTGCTATTCGACCATAATTTTGGTACTGGATTTTTTCTTACTGGCCATGGTGGTGATCCTATTATGTACGAACATTTGTTTTGGTTCTTTGGTCATCCTGAGGTTTATATTTTGATTTTACCTGCATTTGGTGTGATTTCACATGTGATACCAACATTCAGTCGTAAACCTTTATTTGGCTATGACTGTATGGTTTATGCCATTTTTTGTATTGCAATTTTAGGTATGGTTGTTTGGGCGCACCATATGTTTACATCAGGTATTACACCAATAGCTAAGGTGTTCTTTATGATCATGACGTTGATTGTTGCCGTCCCGACAGGTGTGAAAATATTTAACTGGCTTGCTACGATGTTTAAAGGTGTGATTACCTTTGAGCCCCCCATGATGTTTGCTATTGCGTTTATCTTGCACTTTACCTTTGGTGGCTTAAGTGGTGTTATGCAGGCGATTGTTACCTCTGATATCCAATATCATGATACATATTTTGTTGTAGCTCACTTTCACTATGTTTTGGTTACAGGCTCTTATTTTGCGATTATCGCAGGTATTTATTACTGGCTGCCTAAATTTACTGGCCGAATGTATTCACATAATTTAGCCTACCTTCACTTTTGGCTCTCAGTCGTTTTTGTCAATGTAACCTTTCTACCACAGCATTTCTTGGGATTAGCTGGCATGCCAAGGCGTTATGTTGATTACAAAATGGCATTCACAACATTGAATGAACTGTCAACTTTTGGTGCATTTTTATTCGGCTTAACTCAGCTAATCTTCTTCTATATCATTATAAAAAACGTATTTGGGAAAGGTGATAAAAAAACCAATTCTAAAGTTTGGGAAGGTGCACACGGTCTTGAGTTTACTTTAACATCACCACCACCGCATCACAGTTTTACCACACCACCAAAATTTACAGTCGCATGCAATCCTCACGATTAATCTTAACTTGGCGCTTAATCGCCATTGTAGTAGCTATGTTTGCCTTTAGCTTCTTGATGATACCAATGTTTCATTGGATCTGTCATGCGACAGGTATGCACGCTAAACCATCAATGATGATCACTGAGAAGGGTGCCAGTGAACAGCCGTTTCGTTTGGATATTATTGCTAACCATCATGCATGGTTGCCTGTATCAATGAAGTTAGATCAGCCAATAGTCAAGTTAGTGCCAGGTCATAAGCAGGATATTCACCTAGTCGTTACAAATAACAGTAAGCAAACACTATCCATCAATGCTTTAGTCAGTACTGGCCCCGAAATTATGGCACGGAAAATTATGGCTGACTTCCCAACGGGCCATTTAGATTTTCAACCCAATGAAAGTAAAGAGTTTGATTTTCATGTTGGCGTTGGTGGACATATTCCAGAGCATATCAAAATGGGTAATATTACCCTCTTTTTTGCAGATGAAAATGAAATGAAACGGCTACACTAGGGAGTTGATATGGCCAAAGCTAAACATTATGAAGTACCGCCATCTTATTGGCCTATATTAGGAACAATAGCGATTTTTTTAGTGGTATTAGGTTTTATCGATTTTTTGAACAATGGTTATGGGATGATGGCAGCCCTAATTATGTTTATGGGATTTTCAACACTAGCAGTTACACTGTTTGGTTGGTTTGGTGAAGTGATTTACGAACAAAAAACCTATCTCAAAAATGACGCCAAAAACGATAGCATGTATCGGTGGTCAATGGGCTGGTTTATTTTTTCTGAAGTTATGTTCTTTGCTACTTTCTTTGGTGCGCTTTTTTACATCCGTGTTTTCGTCTTAACATTCTTATCTGGAGAACCTATATTTGGAATGATCGATGGTCAGATGGATCATTTATGGACGCACTTTCAATGGAGTACTTTTACTTTTGAGTGGCCTCTACTTAAAAATCCAAGTGCAGCAATTATGGGTGCTACTAAAACCATTGATGCATTTAGCATTCCACTTTACAATACGCTTATTTTGCTTACCAGTGGTGTTACCATTACAATTGCGCATTTTGCATTGGTAAAAGGTCAAAATTTTAAAGCAATTATCTTCCAAGCTCTGACAATCATTTTGGCTATTTGGTTTTTAATGTATCAATACCATGAATATGGCCATGCTTATCATGATCATCTGACCTTATCTTCAGGTATTTATGGGAATTTATTTTATTTGTTAACAGGGTTTCATGGCATGCATGTAATGCTGGGTACATTAATGCTGGTGGTCATTATGTTTAGGATGATTCGAGGTGACTTTTCACAAAAACATCATTTCGCTTTTGAGGCAGTTAGTTGGTATTGGCACTTTGTTGACGTTGTGTGGCTAATTTTATTTGTATTTGTTTATTGGATCTAGTTGAACCTTGCTACATCGTGTGTTATTATTTCATTATTTTTGAATAAATATTAATGGTATGAAGCAAGCAGTTCACTCTAAAACAATGCTTTTTAATTTTGGTTCTTGGCTTTCGAGTTTTAATCCTTCAATAATAACAGAACCAAAAATTTCAAATGTTCTCAAAAATGCTCAAAGTGCGTATTCACAGCTTTCACAGGATTCGCATGATTCACAGTTAAATCTTGATATTCAACGTGCAATTCATGCCATAGAGAACGATTCGAATCACTTTTTAATGAATCCACTTTTTGTTAGGTGTTTGGCTAGATTGCTTTGGGAGCAAAACAACACACGAGAATCATTTGATGATTGGTTTTCGGACCCCAAACACGAAGTACTCTATACAACATCTTTTTGGGCATTTTGTAATCAGCTGTCTCATGGCCAGACATATCCAGATTGTGCATTTAAAGTATTAGAAATTGTCGATGACTTAAAAAAAACCATGGATGATCATGCTTCGGATGGCATAAGCGACATCTGGGAAACGCATAATAATGCAGGTAAGACTAAGCCTGTATTTAGATTTTTTATTGAATGGCGACTACAAGCTTTGTATGAAAAATTAGATCTATTAAGCAATTGTGACTTTAGAGGATTAAGTTTTGGTGATCATTTATTTTTAAAGCAAATGGTGATTAATGATTCATTTGTGGAAAGAAAAAAACATGGTCTATTAGATATCAAAGGGTACGAACCAGTGATGCCTTTAATGTATGGAGTTCTTCAATTGGATGACCAAGCATTATGCCGTAGATTTTTTGATTTACTTTGTGATTATAAAAAAGCATTAAAATTTTTCTTTGTGAATACCAAAAAAATTCCTTATCCACCTGGCGTTGAACAATGGTTTTCAAATTTAATGGAGGAGTTTGCTCGCCGTATCACACTCAAACCAACATATCGTTCACTGCTTTATGATACTATTTGTGAGTTATCGGATCGAAGTCGTTTTATATTTTTTGATGAATTCCAATACGACAAAGGTATTCCATTGCTGAAGTTGCGATTTCGTTGGCGTCAGTTTTTTGAGAATGTCATCATTTGGTGGTTATTATTATCGTTCATTGGTGTCGGTATCGGTATTTTTAGCGAAATGAATTCGCTAACTCTGTGGATGGGCGTTGCATGGGTTATGGCTAACAGTATTGTGTGGATACAAACAGAACCAGAAACCTTTAGCACAAGTTACTTGGATCATTCAAGAAGTGTTATCCAGCCCCAATTAGTAGGGTTTTCACCACATCAGGTTAAAATAACTGAAGTGGAGAATGAATGCAGAAAGGATGTTACAAATCATAAGGGTTATGAGGGCTATGACACACAATATTATGGTATATATGGTTGATTTTTTGATATTTAACTGTTAATATTGTTTTCTAATAAGAATAAATCATTCAAGGGGGTATTGTAATGAAAGATATGGGAAAAATGAAACTGAAATTGGTTGATAAGCTTCTTGATTATTATGATAATACTCATCAATTACTTGATCAATTTAACAGTATATCAGAATACTTTCTTGGCGATAATCAAAATCATGACGCTTTTTTCAAGGCCTCAACAAAACAAAGGCCTCTTAATACACTTGACCTATTAATTTGGACCATGGCTTCTGAAAAGGGCTATTATCTTAATTCTTATTGCCGCCAATTCTCTATGCTTGATCAGCAAATTAAGCAAATAAAAAATATTAATGCTGTTTATGGTGCATTTCCATCAATAGACTATTACTTAGCCATCCTTGCATTGATGATGGGCCTTGATGTTGATCATTTACCAAGTGTTAATGATGGCATCAAAGTTGCCTTATATGACTTAAACGAACAAAAAGACTATCGACACAATGTCTTAGTTGTGACATCACCTCTGCAGAAAACGTCTTTATCAGCTTCTAGAGAGTTATTGATGCCAGAAGCTGCTTCAATGAGGCGTTTTTTTATTCCAGAATTAACCATTTTATTTTGGACATGGATAAGGCAAATGCCTCACCAATGTCACTTTTTAAAAATAATATTAAGGACCGTCTTTTTCCCAATGAAAAAAGACGGTTTGGTATTAATGTTTGGTGATCATAGTCATCCTAATATTGATCACGTAATATCTCATTGTTATACAAGTTTCTCTATTGGTGAGTTGAGCCCTGCACAGCGTTTGGCTGTTTCAAAACTTACTAATATAAACCAGGATACTGTTGATAGCTTCGGTTTAACGGAGTCAGCCAATTACCTGGGTGATTTTCCATATAATAATGAATTTGTAAAAAGCCTTTTGAAGGGTTCAAATAATGAAACATATTGTGAATGGAGCATTGATAAAAATTACAATAACGATATCGAAGTTTTTTATATTACATTAACAGACATTGAATTCCTCAGTGATAGAGATGCTAATCTGATAGATAAGCTGGTTGACCAGATCGAAAGTATCATGATTAACGCAGGCTATTATGTGAATGATATAACCCCAATTGTTACAATGCTTATTGCTAGAGCTATTAGGTGGGGAAGGTTAAAACAAATTAATCACTTGAAAACTTATGTCCAAAATCTTGAAGAAGGGTTTAGATTTTCCATATGGGACTGGGATCAAATGTTTGGGCAAGATGAATTTTTGATTAGTCATCATCAATCAGTTATTCAATTACAAGAATTAATATTTGACAGACTACAGGTTGATTTGAATCAACCTAGTCATGAAGGCAATACACAGGAGGTGATCGGTGGATTAAGTATAACTGATTCAGCTAAACAAAGTTTGCTTATTATGTCATATGCAAAACAACCTGATAATTTGCCAATTGAAAGTATTCATGGCGATATTAATATTCTAATTCCATTAATCTCTATCAAGCTAAAACTTGGTAAATCTCTGGATATATTGGATAATTTGTTGCCGGATCAGCTTATTAATACATACAGATCATTAAGGATTTGTTTGAATCATTTAGATCAAGACGCTTTAATAAAGTTAGTAACATCCAAAAAAATAAATGTCGCAGAACTACCACCACTAAAAACTAATGATGAAGTAGAAACATTGCTTCAGTTTGTTGAAGCTATTCCTCAAGATAAGAGACAAGAGTTTAGTATTAATCATTGGCTTAAGTTTGCTGAAATTATTCTACACTGTACAAAAGAGCAGTGGAATCGACTTTTAATGTTGGGTATCATTAAGATTGATCATCTAGTCCAAGACATTATTAATAGTACTGAACCTGAAGAAGACCCTGTCGAGAAACTTAAAGCCTATGCCCAATTATTTGATGTTATTGATGACTTAACACAAGATGAAAAATTACTAGTATCTTTGAATAAAGGCGTTGAACAGTTTAGGGATATGGGATGTGCAGCTTATGAATTGGTTTATGACTCTTATAGAATGATAAGTTTACTTCTTAAAAAAGATATGATCAAGGCTGATGATTTTGAAGCTTATTTAATGAGTCAGAATGAAACCACTGATATTCGTCAATCAAAAGAAAAGTTGGCTTATGAATATTTAAACGAGTTTTATGTTGATAGTGATCCTCTGTCATTTTTTAACCAATATGATGAGTTATCACCAATTGATAAATTAAAGTTAATAGAGCTTTTAAAAGCCAAAGATTTTGAAAGTAATTTTGCTGTGTTGCTTACTAAGGGATTAAATGATGAGCAGTTATATTGTTTGATTTTATGGCTATTTAAACAGGATGCAGATAAAGTCTTAGTGGATTTATGTCAGAAAAACAGTGTTTTAGTCCTGGGGATCAATTTGCGTATCCGTTTGTTATCAAAGTTTCCTGATAAGGCAGATATTATTTTGTATAATGAAAAAATTAACACAATTGATGAAAAAACATTTGAGAGCATAGCAGGTTATCTGAATAACGCCAAAGATGATGGCATGAGGGCGGTGCTGCTAGAAAGAATTGAACCTGAAAATCTATATTGCGATATTAATGGTTTTAATAAAACAAAAACATTAGTTCAGTTAATAACATTGTTACGACCAAGTGAAAAGGAGCGGTTTCTGATTAATCATTGGCAAACGTTCAGATTCGTTCAAATGTATTCTTTAGATAATGATTGGGCAACATTATTAGATTTGGAAATGATTGAGATTACAACTTTAGTTAATTCGTTTATATCTGATGATTGCCAAGATGCTAAACTCCTTGCTTATCAGCAATTGCTTGATGTAATAGACGATTTAACAGAAGACGAGCAGTTGTTAAAAGATTTTAAAGAAAGTGTTAAACAATTTAAAAGTTTATATTCTGTTGAAACTTATAAATCTGTTTTTGATTCATCTAAAATGGTCAGTCATCTTATTGCATCTGGTGTTATCGAGCTTTCGTTGTATGCAGACTGGTTACAGGATATAAGCACGAAAAACAATAGAGAAGTTACGGCAAATCAAAAGGCTTTAGATCTTTTAAATAATGAATATAATGAGATGAAGCGATCTTTTTATGCTGATCAGGCATGTCTGAAGCCTATATATGGGGATATGTCTTCATTGGACCAGCTGGTTGTAATAGGTGTATATGATCAAGTTAGATGGAAACACAAAGGGAGGAATGTAAATCAATTTAACCACTCAAGTGTTCAACAAGTTTTGAAGTTAAATGTTTATCAGTTGTATTGGTTACTTAATCAAGTTGCTGAAAAAAAGAATTCCGATGAGGAATTGTACAAAATATTTATGATTAAATTTTTGGGGTTGAATAAACTCCCTGATGAAATACGACACATTCTTATTAGTCGTGCACCTAATATTTTTATTGAATATTGTGCATGTGTTGATAAGAAGTTGATTGATATTTTTAAACGAGGTTATTTAAATATTGAAGAATTTCTTGAGAGTTACGCGTTTAGAGAATCTCCTTTAATCAGTTCAAAAGCGTTTAACTATATTTTGAGCAATAATCTTTTCATTGAAAAACGTGATGATCGTGCATCAGTATGCCTTTTAAATTTGGCTATAAAGCATAGGGTTAAATATGAAGACTGTGTTGCTAAAATGGATAATCACCCCTTTGAGCTTACATTGGGGTCTTGTTTAAACTCAATAAGTAAAACTCTATTTAAAAATTCTCAGATCAACGCTGATGAGTTTGCAGCATATGTAGTGCAATGTTATCCTAATTTGTTTGATGCTGATCTTAAAAAGGCTCTTGAATTTTTAGATAAGAAATCTGTTATTCGGTTGCTTAAAGGTAAATGCAGCGGTGTTTTAAGCTCTTCTATTCGTGATAGAACTTTAATTGATATGTATACTAAAGATAACATTGCCGATGTGTCCTCTTATCAAGATAAATATTTCAAAGTTCAGATGAATGCCGTTGCTTTACTCGTGTTTGTTATTGTTGCTATTCTGCTAAAAGTATTACCGCTAGTACCGCTAACGTCGACACTAGGTATTACACTTGCATTATTAACTGTTATTGGGTTGATGGTAGTTGGTAAAAATGCCTCTAATGCTTATCGGGATTTAGGTAAAATTCATGAAGTTTATACAAAAGTTACCAGTAAAAGTATCGCGACTAACTCTGATTTAAGTGTTATAAATGATTTACCCAGCCAAAAAGGAAGTGGCGTTGACGAAACAAATAGCTATAGAAAGTAATTTATTAGAAAAGGCAAAAGCATCAAAAAAGCCAGGGATGGGTGCTAAAAAGCACTCAATTCAATGGTCTGAATTTAAAAGGCCTATTTTGGCGATGGTGTTTTATGTCATTATGTTAGTGATTCACGATTGGGTGCCAATGCATGGTTTGGTGATGAAGGGCTGTGCTCTTTTATGCTCGATGGTATTGTGGTATTGTGGCTATCCTTATATAGAGACCGTCCTTCATCGTCAGTCATTACAATGGTTTTTGCCATTAAATATGCTTTTGCTGTCATTTTTATTGGGTGCTACTGGTATGGTGTCTTTATCCTTCTCAGTTTCAGTGGCGTTTCTTTCGTGGATGATATTAATGCGGACTTTTTTAGGGCGTATGAATCAATCGTTCGGAGAGTGGTGTAAAAGTGTTATCAAGTACGGCATAGTTACCTTGTGCTTTCAGTCTAGTCTTATGGGGGGGGTTTCTATTGGCTTTTATGCTTCTTGTCTTTTAATGTTCTATTTCATAGTGCTTGATGTTTTATCACCAAGGCGCCAAACAAATGACTCGATGCCCAGCTTTTTTACCTCTTTGTCTATGGTGTTATGGGTTGTATGGTCAATATCAACACTATCAGTATTGTTGCCAATGTGGTCTTCTAGTCTAGGGTTGCATATGATGTATCATGATTTGCTGATAACGCTTGCAGCTGTACATGTTGGACGTTTTATTTCAGGGCAAAAAAGAAAAGAGGTTCTTCAGGGAATTCAAGAAGCTCATCAACGATATGTTTGGCAGCATGGGTCATGGGTAATAAAAGGTAAATCTGAGGTTAGACCCGGTGATTTAATATATGTTTCGCCTGATATGTTGTTCAATCAGACGCTCAATGTTGTAGCAAAATCAGATGATTGTCAGAAAGATGATGGTGATGAGTCACTACTTGAGGTCTTTGATACTATTAAGCCCTACGAGAAAATTAATCGAGGGTGGGCCATTGCAACATTGGCTTGTGAAGAAAGTACTACAGGTCAGTCGGTGAGGCATGTTACAAAATATTCATCAACTACAATAGGTCGTTGGTTTGTGCCAATGGTCTTTATTGCTGCTTTTGGTTTTTCAGTATTTCAAGCATGGTATGTCGGTAGTCATGCTGCTATTGCTTCATTTATGTCGGTGCTTATGGGGGCTTGTCCTTGTGTCTGGTTTATTGTTTATCCATTATCAAAGGCGAGGGTAATGTCGTCACTTAATGGGCAATCATTTAGTGTATTATCAGATAAAGCAATAACTACTGTACCTGATATTATTGTTTTTGATCGCACTGGCTGTTTGGTTCAAATAGTTGATGTGCATGGGAAGCTTCAATACCAATTGGTCAGTGAAATGATTGAGCTGATCAATGGTTTACACGCGTTAGGCAAGCGGGTTATTGTGCTTTCAGGTCATGAGGATTCAGAACGTCAGAGAATTCTTGAGAATCAATGTCCTGGGGTGCAGGTTGTGATGGATGGTTATTTTAATTCTAGAAAGCAAGAAGGCGCTTCTGACGATGGTATTAATCGTGCTGGTGAGCACAAGCGTAATTTTATAGCTTGGTTGCAGCAGTATGGTGAGGGACCCAATATTAGTGATATTAAGAATCATCAATCTATAGCTAGTCAAAAGAACCATAGAGTTATGATGATTGGTGATGGGGCGAATGATAAGGAGGCATTGGCAGAAGCTGACGTTGGTATTGCTCTAGGAGGTCAAAGAGAAGTTCAGTCTTGTGCTGATATAGCCATTACACATCAATATGCAAAACACCTTAAAGACTATTTACTGCCTCAGGGTGTGAAACGGTGTTTTGTCGAGCGATCAAGGCAATGGTTAAGTCGCTATGAGTTGCTTGCTGTTGTATACAATATTACAATGCTTGTTTTTGCTGGTATGGGGTGGGTATCGCCACCAATGGCATGCCTTATTATGGCATTATTTTCATCGTGCTTGCTTATCTCTATACAAGGATTAACCATGCATGCGTATGTGCCAGCTGTTAAAGTTAATACAAAAGATGGCTATGTACGTTATGATGGCCTAAAAGTAATGGATCAAGAGGTTAACGATTCTCAAGAGGTTGATCGTCAAAAAGATGGTCGCCATAAAAAGTGTTGTATTTCAATGATTTGATATTTTAAATGAAATAAATTAAATTTTATTTTGAAAAGGTGTTGACTTCCTAGAGTTAGTGGTTATAATTGGTACCTATATTTGATCTTTAAAAATTGTAACAACCATACGATATAAATTGTGTGGGCGCTTGTCGATTAATAAGTGATGCTAAAATTGACTTTTTAAGTCTTAAATATACGTGACGTAAGTCACAATTTTTTGATGAAGAGTTTGATTCTGGCTCAGATTAAACGCTGGCGGCATGCTTAACACATGCAAGTCGAACGGAAACGATGGGAGCTTGCTCCCAGGCGTCGAGTGGCGAACGGGTGAGTAATATGTAGGAATCTGCCTATCAGTGGGGAATAACTCGTGGAAACGCGAGCTAATACCGCATAATATGGCAACATTAAAGCTGGGGACCTTCGGGCCTGGCGCTGATAGATGAGCCTGCACCTGATTAGCTTGTTGGTGGGGTAATGGCCTACCAAGGCTACGATCAGTAGCTGGTCTGAGAGGACGATCAGCCACACTGGAACTGAGATACGGTCCAGACTCCTACGGGAGGCAGCAGTGGGGAATCTTGCACAATGGGCGAAAGCCTGATGCAGCAATGCCGCGTGAGGGATTAAGGCTTTAGGGTTGTAAACCTCTTTCAGCTATGAGAATGGGTTAGGTAATTAATACCTACTTAGCTTGATATTAGTAGCAGAAGAAGCACCGGCTAACTCCGTGCCAGCAGCCGCGGTAATACGGAGGGTGCGAGCGTTAATCGGAATTACTGGGCGTAAAGGGTGCGTAGGCGGTTAATTATGTCAGATGTGAAAGCCAGTGGCTCAACCACTGAA
>JBMHDW010000003.1:0-3700 GCA_049889175.1 Candidatus Comchoanobacterales bacterium
CAGCTGCGTATCTTTTTTAACATATAACATCGATGCAGCATTTTGACTCACTGCCTCAAGTGCAATATCAATATATCGATCATGTTGATGTGATACGTGCTGAATTGCCTCAGCGCTTTGTTTGACAGCATTGACGCATACATCATAATCATTTTGTAAAGACCCACCAATCTGCTGTAAGTTAGTTCCTTTTTCATCTACAAGACATAATGCCCATTGCTTTTCACTAAAAAATGTTTGTTTGACCTTATATACATATCGAGCATCTAAAAAGCTTAAAATATTGAAAAATACACAACCTGAAATACCATTTACAGAACTCTGGCAATCATTGAGCTCTTGCTCCGTAAAAAGTGATCTTAACTGAATATTTTTTACAAAATCGATTGGCAACTGGGGCAATAATTTTGTAAATTTACGCATAAATGATATGTTATTTTTAATCAAACAGTTGATTTCATGACATAAGCCATTGGATTGTTGATTAAAAACTCCGCTTATTACGTTCATAAAACTCAATAACACGCTTGGATTACACTCAATAACCTTAAGTAAAAAGGATAATTTGACCTTATCAAAGTTGACATAGGATAAAGCTTTTTCATTATTTGCCACCGCCGCTAAAATAACCTCATCAAAATGACCGTGATCACGTGCTTGTCTAAAGCCATAAGACTGTTTAAAAGAGTAATATTTAAAATAATACACTAATGTTCGATACTTGACAAAGCTATCTAAGGCATTGAGGTCGTCATCATTAATTTGTACGTTTAGACGATATGCTAAAGCTCTAAGCAACTCATTGGCAGTAATATTATAAGCAGCATCCTTCGCTTTCAGCTTTGAATACAAATAACCTATACCTTTAGCTGTAGCCTTTTCCATTTCTAACTGATTATTAACTGAGCCACTTAATTCCGCCATTTTATCAATATTAAATTGATCATCGAAATAGGCAGAAATTTTGTTATTAATTTGTACATTACCACTTAGATAAGCTTCTAATAACCGCCTTAAGATAGATACTGTGAAGTCAGGTTTGTCATAATTTAATAAGGATTTCATGAAAGCAACAATCATATCAGTACGATGCCATAAAATGTCAAATTCAAACAAAATAAATGGTGTTCTATTGATTAATTTTAATATTAAATCATCATCATTTTTAACGTCAAATACCTTTTCCTCAAAAAATTTCATGACAAAAGGAATAACATGAGGAGCATGGTCAACAAGTGAAAAAATAAAGGATTTATCATGGGATAATGAATGATGAATCAAGCAAAACCAAAAAGGGTTATCCTTACAAGCCCTTAAACAAAACTGTTTGTCCTGCCAATTTTTTCTGCTGATTTCAAGTATAATTTGAGGCCAATTAAAAGTGCTAATAAATTTTGATCCTCTCATGGCCGCTAAGATTATATCTTGATCATCTCTTAAATCTTTATTCAGATACTTTAAAACCTTTTCAGATCGATCACCTTGAGACAAGGCTTTCAATAAAAAGTTTTTATCTTTCATAAATTGAGGAGGGAGATATTTAATGGCCAAGCTATTTTGAGCTAATGCTGCCGTAACAATTTCTTGATCTACTTTTAACTTTTTAACAACATACTTAAGAGCAAGTCCATTAACCTTCATAACCTCTAATATGAACTGTTTATTTTGAGTCAGCGTACTTCCAGCGTAAATGAGCGCTTTTTTAGCTTGTTTAACAGCTGCTAAAACGATATCACTACTGTTTTTCAAATCTGGCGAAGCATAGCGCAAAGCATTGCCATTCTCTTTAACTGCAGCTAAAACACTCCGGTAATTATTATTATTTTGTAAATGAGCACGCATTGTTACCTCAACTTATAAAAGCACCTGTATATTATGCCAAAATTTGTCTAAATATCAACTTTTATCTACTCTTTAATACAATAAATCAATAAAAATTATACAATGTATTGACATTGTATAACACCCATGATAATATGACTAAACTTAAAAAACACAGGAAAAATATGCTAAAAAAATTAACAAAATTTGGTAACAGTAAAGCACTTGTTCTAGACAAATCCATTCTGGCATTACTGGGGATCAACGAAGATACATATGTTAAACTAGAAGTTCATGGCAATATTTTAACGGTAAAGCCATCTAATCTTTCTTCTAAAGAGACACTCAAGCAAATCTATTCGGATACCATAAATACCTTAACCCCTGAAGATAACCATGAAAATGAAAATTTAAATCATGATTCATGTTTAGCTAACAAGGACTCAAAGCTAGATAAAACCATGATAATCAACTCCATTAACAACGCAAAGATGAGACAATCTCAAGTTGCCAAAATGTCCGACAGCAACATTGAACAACTTGATCAATTTAGAGAATATTTTGCCAGCGAAAAAGCGCAACGACTTCATCATGATATTGCTAATCATCAATCAAATGCTGAATTTGTTAAACTAATTGGATCAAATCAATCTTCTTTGTCTGCCGCACTTACAATTGATAATGCTTTCTCTGAAAGCGCTCAACACATCAGAAGCATCGTCATGGCATTTTGGAAAGAAAAAGACCAAGACATTTATCACAGATTGCTTGAACAACAAAATGAGTTAAAAGCATTAACAAACGTTTAAATAACGTTAGTACCCGTAAGCTCCTATAAAAGTTTTCTTTGCTTTTATGGGGGCTTCAATGTTTACTCGTTACACTTTTAGTTCAAATACCTTTATCTCAAAAAATGTCATGACAAAAGGAATAACATAATGAACAAGTGAAAAAACAAAGGATTTATCATGGGATAATGAAGGATCAATTAACCAAAACCACAAATAGTATTTATCATGTAAACATAATTACATTAACGCAATGACTCATAATAAATCAAGCATGAAAACACCATTGCAAATAAATGATTATATAACATAATTTACTAATTAGAATACGTATATTAATAAATATCATTCTAAAAAAGGCAATAAATATACCTTCAATAGTCCTACTGATCAACTTCTAGAACCCAATGATTCTGAATTCGTTCGATGCCTCTTTTGATCTCTCATATCTTGCTGATCAACCTGATATGAGGTTGCTTTTCTTTTGTACATGCCTGAATAAAAAGAGGTTGAGGCTGAATTAGGTGCATAACCTAAATGTTCTTCAAAACCAGCTCCATCCATTACTGAGCATACGTCTAATGCGCCTTGAATTCTCTTCACTTCAGTTTCAAGTTGTTGCTTAAACTTTGCTAGTTTATTGATACGACTGTTATGATCATCACCCATTTTGATATCTGATCCCAAACTTAATTGTTGAAACATCATCCACAATTGTTCTTTCGTCCATTTACTGGGGTTGTCCGCTTCTTTTTCAAACTCAGATTCAAACCATGTAATGATTTTTAAACAACGCTCTTGATAGTCAGGGTCTTCATTGTCATTATCGACCAATGGATGCTCACAAAATGCCTCTAATAAATGTTGATAACTTGTTATCGATTTCGGCTCTTCTGTCAGCATATTGATGATCACACCTTGAAATAAAGAATACCACCATTGTTGATCTCCTGCCTGTTCATCTTGCATCACTTGTTCCATTAATGTTGATAAGCTCACGCCATGCTTGAACAATACTCTGATGACTGCACCCAGTGACTCGTAATGAGTGGCATTACATTCTTGCTCCAAGACTTGATACAAATCTCCAC
>JBMHDW010000004.1:0-4261 GCA_049889175.1 Candidatus Comchoanobacterales bacterium
TGATTGCTCTTTAGGTGTCTCACATAAGCTCCATAACCAGTTCGCTAGCTTTAAATGACCACTCTTACAAGCAAAACGAAAAGCATAGTCATCATCTGCATGCAACATGGCTTTTTGCTCAACTTTTGGGGTTGCTTCATAAGCTCTCTGTAATTGATCTAATAATACAGCTTCACATTCTTTTTGCTTTAGTATGTCTCTAAACGGCATCATAAAAATCCTAATATATTAATAATACACACATAGTTTCATAAACATAACTCAACATCAAATAATGAATCTACAAAAAACAGCCATGCTATTATGGTGATAGGCTATTCAAACTATAATCAAAGCTAACATCTATCAAAAGATCAAAAATATATTTTATATCTACAAATAAACACCTTAATTACCTTATCTGATTTATATATATGTAAATAATGATATATCTCATTGACTCAAAAAACATTTTGTACCGCTGTTAATTATTTTCATGGCACCACCAATCTGGCAACTAGTTCAATGATAATCTTATCTTTTCAACCACAATTTATGTTAATGATTGCCTTTTGGGCGCAATAACTCAGTTTATGATTTGAATATCTTGTATCACTAAAACCTAAATATGGTTTGTCTTGCATTATCACCTATTGCTTAGAAATTTGACAATAATAACAACACATTGTATGATTAAGAAAATAATGAGGTGCACAAATGAAATACAACGGTTTATTTTACTTTTTACTTAATTACAAAATTTTTAAGCTTGGAAAACAAGATCATTATGTTCTAATCAATCGAGAACAACATCCATACCAACAATCTGATAGCACATACCAACAATCTCATCTGAGAGTTGATCGACATTATTCTAAAACATTGAGTCATTTATCTCCTATTCATTATACTGAACATTTCACTGACCGTGTTTTTCATTGCTACTTTGATTTCAATGGCAACATTGTTGGCCGGCATCTTAAAAACTTAAATAATGAAATCATTGAACTCGACGAAGACAGTGATGCAACTTATATGGCAAACACCAAATGGGCTATTGATCAAATACAGAAGCTTTTGACACTTAGATCCCAAAAAGTGTCAGAATTATTGAAACCATTTGATAAAACCAGAAAGCAGATATTTCAGCACCTTAAAAACCCAAAGGGCATCACGACTCATGACATGAGAAAGTTTTCTGATTACTTGAAATGCCTGGATGAGTGTGACTTCTATCAGCTTGGATTTCAGAGGTCTACATTCAATCAATTTTTACAAAAAGCCATCAAAATATTATCTAGAACACTCAATATCAGACGTTCATCAACCAATGATTTTAACAAATATTTTGTGTTAGCTGATGATTCCGACCTTGCCCCCGGAAATGATGAAAACCTTCATTTGGCGTCTCAGAAAAGTCAGTTGGAGCCAACAAATGACTCTGTTTACGCAGAGGAAGAGCCAATGCCTGAACGTAACAACGTCTCTGCTCAAGATGAAGCTGACGATTCAAAACAAGGTGACATAAGCTATGTTATTGAGCGATGTAACCAATTGATTGAGCAGATAAACGCATTAGAACCCAGTAAAGTAGAACAATATCACATACTTCATCAAGAACTGATTTTAGAACGTATCCCCCTGATTGATATTGAACCCCAAACGATGGATGGTCTATCCAATATTAATGACGTCATAACAGCCTATAAAACGCCTGATGACCATGCCATCGAGCTTGTCACAAACGGAGACAAATCTGGACTTGAACAGATCCTAACCTTTACCTCCAATCAGTTGCCTGTAATGATCACAGAACTCATTCGCGAATTAATTGCCCAACCTGTCTCTGGTAAAGGAAAATCCAATGCGGCCGCTTGTAAGGTAGGTACCGATGAAGTCGTTGCCAACTCAATTGACACTATTCTAAGCAACCCAGAATATCTTTGCCTTGATACATGGAAAATATTATTATCTATAATGCAATTTGAATTCAGAAAAGATACTCTCACGTTCAAATCTTTTTTGCTGAAGTGTGGATGGAATCATGTATTTCTGGTTCTAACAAAACATTTTCCTGAGCTAGGATTAAGACCCATGCCAACAGGTAACACGAGAACCAGTGATTCGCAGTTAAAGCTCCAGTATGGTGTTTTAGGTAATTTATTAGAATCACATACTCACAATCCACACAACAAGATATTCCATCAATATCTCGCGCATGGTGGTGCTTTCAACATCAAACCACAAGAGATTGATAACGGACTACTTCATACACTATCAATTAAAGACTCCATGGTACTGACTAAATCCGGTCAGCAATCTTCGATAAACACTTCAAGAAAACAAATCAAAGATCATAGAAAAAAAAGGAATAAGAAGTCATCATCACAAAACATTTATAGAGACAAACGAATATATTCACAAACCATTAAAGGTGCCAATTTAATTGAACTGTTTTTCGCAACTTCTCAACACCTTCGAATATCATTAGGCCATGATTTTTTTAAATTATATTTTGAAAAAGCTGGTATTATTGATTCTATTGCGCGATTATTTCATTTATTAGAACAGGATGATAGTGCTGCAACTATTATATCAAGAAGCTGTGCACCGTTGGCAATTTCAAGATGTACTGAAATAGAAACAGATAAGGCGCTCAATCATGTAAAAAGTGATGCCTGTCTTGATTTATTTACAAGTATTGGCATTACCCGCGTTTGCAAGAACCGAATGGAATTGATCAACAACATTATAGGTGGATTGGAATTATACTTAAAACAAAATAATATTGAAGAACAATACAAACAAATCAATGACTGCCTAAGCTATTCAAAAAAACATGAAATCAATAATAGAACAGCGATGACTTTTTCATTGCTCCATACTAAAGCTCTGTTCATAACAGTTAAGGCAAAAATACAATGTGAAGCAAATGTAGATAATTACATGCGTCATCATATTCACAAAGACATTACGGAGCAGTCAGACATATTTTCTACCTTTAATTTGTGTGCACAAGCTTATGAGAAAAAACCAACCAACAAGTTTAACTTTCCCGAGCAATATAGAAAAAAGCTTATAAGATGTGGTATCGATTGCTTTAATATAGCTAAAGAGCTTGAAAAGCTTACCCCAGAAGAGCGGGTTGCTGGACTTTCGTCTCAATATATTGGGATTTGCACACAAGCAAAAAACGCAGAAAAAGAACCAGACCTTCAAAGCTTCTCCCCCAGCAAAGGACGATAATCACTGTTTATAAAACAAACTAATATCGACAGAATACATGAGGCACTGTTGGCATGGTTGGCTAGATGATTCATTTCATACAACCATTGGTTGTTGATATGACAAATCATGCCAACAGTGAAAGCATTGTATTCATGAGCTTTGTGAGATGAAAACTTGAGTGCCACTCTATGCAGGGCCAAACCATTTTCTTTGATCACTCGCGTGTTACGAAGCATTGAATTTAAACTGAATGCATCTTTATTTGATGCTACTGCAGAACCTTCTTCTATTGCTTTAGCTATTTCTGAATATCATCATTTTTCATGTTGTCATCTAATTGATGTGATATTTTTGTGTCTATAAAATCTACTATTTTTTGACATCCATTTTGAGCCATACCTTTTTTTGGGCTTGTTAACAAACAATGTAGTTAAAAAACATGCTTATCCAAGTCACTTAAGCACTTACCTAATTGTCTTAACGAGTAAATTTAACTACTTTGAATTCCATAGGCTTTTCTTTAATCCCCGAAACCAATCTACCAGATAATTGATCTGACTTAAAATCTGGGCCCATGTTTTGATTCATAGCTCTTAAAATTCTTCTGAACAGTCATCAGAACGATGGTATTCAATGATTTCATTTAAATAGCGTTCATCACTTTGACTCTGATTATATAATGCTAATAAAACATCATTAATATCTGAATCATTGGCATGTTTGATAAACTCATTATAAGCTTTCATCATATTCTTAGACTCTAAGTTTTCAATAATATGAGTCTTAAAGAACTCTTTATCCTTCCTTAAATCACCATTTCTGCTTCACCGCTTTTAGAACAAGCTTTTTATGTCTCTTTAAATAATTCCTAGCAAAATATAATGCCATTCTATTCTGATGCACCGCTGCCAGTACAACTTCTATATCTTTCTTTAAATAATCATGGGCATACTCCAGTGCCATTCCACTCTCATGCACCACTTTTAAAACAAACTCTTTATCTTTCTTTAAATCAGGGTGGGCATACTGGAATGCACTCCCATACTTCTTAACC
>JBMHDW010000005.1:0-3573 GCA_049889175.1 Candidatus Comchoanobacterales bacterium
CTTCCTTCGTGAACATGGTTAAGCATGATTGGAATTAATGTTTGCACACCAGGTGTTCCACTTGGAGTGTTGGGATATGTACCAGACTTTTCATCTAGGGTGTGAGGCGCATGATCTGATGCAACGATATCAACTGTACCGTCAGCAACTGCAGCCCAGAGAGCATCTTGGTGATGTTTTTCACGTATAGGTGGGTTTTGCTGAGCAAGAGTACCAAACATGTCATAACAATCTGGAGCATGGAGTGTTAAATGATTAGCAAGTACTTCAGCGCTGGCAATATCTTTATTAGCTTTTAGAAATGCCATTTCTTGTGCTGTGGTGATATGCAAGATATGAACTTTGCGTGAGTATTTTTTTGCAATTGACACTATACGCTTAGTTGCATTTAAACAACTTTCTTCGCTTCTCCATTTGTGATGCATAGCAACGTCATTACTATCACCTAAAATAGTGACTTTATTTTCATTCATTATTGATTCATCCTCGGCATGGACTGCTATAACTCGTTTTCCATTAGCTACAATGGCATCGATTTCTTCATCTGTTGCTGATAAAAGATCCCCATTACTTGCACCCATAAAAATCTTAATACCACAAACTCCATCGATGTTTTCCCATTCTGATAAATGCTCTGCATATTCAGCCGTTCCACCAAAATAAAATGCAAAATCTACATAAGAGGTTTCATGTGCTTTCTTAAGCTTAAATTCCATTGCTTCAGGAGTAATCGTTAATGGATTGGTATTAGGCATTTCAAATATACCTGTAACACCTCCAAGAGCTGCAGATAAGGTACCAGTTTCTAATGTTTCTTTATGTTCACCACCTGGTTCTCGAAAATGGCATTGTGTGTCAATTAAACCAGGGAAAACAAATAGGTTTGTGCAATCAATAATCTCTTTGGCATTGTCAAATGAACCAAAATCAACGATTTTTCCATCTTTTACAGCAATATCAGTAATTTCAGTGGATTCAGGTGTGAATACAGTTCCGTTTTTTAAGATTAGATCAAAAGATGACATAGAAGCAATTATAGCTGTTAAAGTATCTATCTCTTAGCTTTAAAGAAAGATTTAAGCAGTTTAGTTGATTCTTCCTCGAATAAGCCAGAAATGATGTTTGGTTTGAACATATTTTCACTAAATGAAATTCTAGGCCCATTAACGACACCGCCACCTTTTACGTCTTCAGCTGCAAAATAAATAGTATCAATATTGCATTTTGAGATGGCATAAGCACACATGGAGCATGGTTCTAGATTTGTAAACAAGACATAATCATTAAGACGTTTTTTGTTTAATAAACGCATTGCTTCTGATAATGCTATAAGTTCAGCATGCTCCAATGGGCCATCATTATTGACAGCCTCAGATATGACAAGATTACCATCTTTAGATGCAACCAAAGCTGCAATAGGTATTTTATTATTTGTTAGATTGGCTTCAGCTAACTTTAAAACCCTAGTCATTAAATCTTTTGATTTATCTGAAATCACTGTAAAAATGGATTGGTTTTTCTTTCAAAACCTACTGTTGTTGTTGGGCCATGTCCACTATGTATGACGTAGTCATCAGGTAAGGACATTATATGTTTGTCAATTGACCTAATAAGGTCGTTATGGTTGCCTCTTGGTAAATCGCTTCTACCGACAGAATTTTTAAATATTACATCACCAGCAACTACAAATTTATGCTTATGGTTAATTAAAATAATGTGGCCAGGAGTATGGCCTGGGCAATGCCTAACCTCTATCTCCAGGTTTCCAACATTTAATGTCTCGCCATGATTTAACCATTTGTGTGGTAGAAAATTCTGTGCTGTGATGCCGTACATTTGTCCTTGCAATTCAAGGGCATCTAGTAGGAACTGGTCTTCAGCATGTGGCCCAATAATATCAAGGCCTAAATCCTCAGAAAGAGCTTTAGTTGCTCCTGCATGATCAATGTGTCCGTGTGTAAGAACAATATATTGAGGCAGAAGTTTTAATTCATCTATGACAGATTTTAATTTATGAAGATCATCGCCTGGATCTACAAAAATTGCCTCTTTTGTCTCCTCACAAAAAATTATTGGAGCATTTTGTAAAAATGGTGAAATTGGCGTATCAACAACTTGCATATTAATTTCTAAAAATTATTTTCTCATCATCAAACATAATATACGTCACGTATATAGCTATTGAACAATAAATAATATTAGAAATTAATGTTGCTCCATACAGAAACCAATCAGTGTTACCAGCTATCAATGCATTGGTGTGTAATGCAAATGAATAGCATGGAATAAGAGACCCTACTAAATCTAACTCAATGCCAGGATTAATTAAGGGCACATAAGCTGGAATAAAGAAAATAATAATTGCGTTACCAAGCAATAATGATGCCTCTTTTGGATTCTTAGAATAAATTGAGACTGCCAACATAAATGCTCCCATAAATATACTTAGAGGTATTAACAAGCCAAACATAGCAACGATGGCTACAGGATTAACAATAGCCGATATTATCTCAAATGCATTTTCTGGAATTGAATCTCCATAAAATAGAAAAATAACTATAAGAGGTATTGCAAAGCCCAATAAGGAAAATACAGCTGTTAAAACTGCAGAAGATGTTACAGAAAACATTTTACCTATAATGATGTCAACTGATGAGATATTGGTTGATATCAGTGTTTCCATGGTTCCTCTCTCTTTTTCACCAGCACCTAAATCTATAGCTGGATACATTGAACCCTGCATGATATATACGATGAATAAAAAGGCCAATATGCCACCTATAATACTCCCAGCAAACTCTTCATTAGTTGTTAAATCTTCATCTAAAACTGTGATTGGATTAATGAAATTTTCATCAACATTTAAATTATTCAGACGTTCGTTTCTAATCTGGTCATCGTAATCATCTATAACATTGCTAACTATGCCTTGAGCTTGAGAGAAATTATCAAGATTTTTTGAATAAATGGTAACCTCTCCAGAAAGATTATTTTCCAATTGCGATGTGAAATCAGAACCAAAAGAAATTCCAATTTCAGAGTTGTCATTAATCACATCATCAATGACTTGATCAATGCTATCCATTAATACAATATTCAGCCTGTCTGATTCTTGTAATTTAACAGTTAATTCTGTGTTGACCTGATCATAAACAGCTACGTCATAAGTCTTCTTGCCCTCATCAACAGCAATTGATGAAATGTACCAAATCACTGCTCCAATTAAGAGTGGCGTGATGAATGTTGGCACAACAACAGTTTGAACTATCGTTTTAGTATCTCTAAATAGATGAACGATCTCTTTGACTAATAATGTTTGCCACTTACTCATCGACTAACTCCATAAATATTTCATTAAAGTTTTTATTAGAATTCATGGCCTGGAAATCTTCGGTAGTGCCATCAAAAACTTTTTTTCCCGATTTCATGCAGACAATTTGATCAGCAATATCCCTTACTTCTCCAAGCTGGTGTGTAGAAAATATTAATGTTTTACCAGAATCTTTGATTGATTTTATTAAATCAATAATGACGCTTTGTCCTGTGACATCAACACCTGTAGTAGGTTCGTCA
>JBMHDW010000006.1:0-41385 GCA_049889175.1 Candidatus Comchoanobacterales bacterium
CTGCCCGGTGCCGGAAGGTTAATTGATGGGGTTAGCGTAAGCGAAGCTCTTGATCGAAGCCCCGGTAAACGGCGGCCGTAACTATAACGGTCCTAAGGTAGCGAAATTCCTTGTCGGGTAAGTTCCGACCTGCATGAATGGCGTAACGATGGCCACGCTGTCTCCACCCGGGACTCAGTGAAATTGAAATTGCTGTGAAGATGCAGTGTACCTGCGGCAAGACGGAAAGACCCCGTGAACCTTTACTATAGCTTTACATTGAGTTTTAGTTATGAATGTGCAGGATAGGTGGGAGACTTTGAAGCTATGGCGCCAGCTGTAGTGGAGTCATCCTTTAGATACCACCCTTTCATAATTGAAATTCTAACTTTGGCCCGTTATCCGGGTTAAGGACAGTGTATGGTGGGTAGTTTGACTGGGGCGGTCTCCTCCTAAAGAGTAACGGAGGAGCGCAATGGTAACCTAAATACGGTCGGAAATCGTATGGTTAGTGCAAAGGCATAAGGTTGCTTAACTGCGAGACTTACAAGTCGAGCAGAAACGAAAGTTGGTCTTAGTGATCCGGTGGTTCTGTGTGGAAGGGCCATCGCTCAACGGATAAAAGGTACTCCGGGGATAACAGGCTGATTCCGCCCAAGAGTTCACATCGACGGCGGAGTTTGGCACCTCGATGTCGGCTCATCACATCCTGGGGCTGGAGCAGGTCCCAAGGGTTTGGCTGTTCGCCAATTAAAGTGGTACGCGAGCTGGGTTTAGAACGTCGTGAGACAGTTCGGTCCCTATCTGCCGTAGGCGTCGAAAATTGAGAATATCTGCCCCTAGTACGAGAGGACCGGGGTGGACGAACCTCTGGTGTTCCGGTTGTCATCCTAATGGCATTGCCGGGTAGCTACGTTCGGAAGGGATAACCGCTGAAAGCATCTAAGTGGGAAGCCTAATTCAAGATAAATTTTCATTTAAGATCCGTTGGAGACTACGACGTTGATAGGCTGGGTGTGTAAGTACAGTAATGTATTGAGCTAACCAGTACTAATTGATCGAAGACTTGTTGATAACTTGTTACCAAATTCTCATTGTAGCAACATCTTTTCATGAGAAGGCTATAGCATTGTGGCACCACCTGATTCCATTCCGAACTCAGAAGTGAAACACTTTAGCGCCGATAATACTGCGGGGTTACCCGTGGGAACGTAGGTCACCTTCTCACCTTCTTCAAAAAGCACCTACGGGTGCTTTTTTTTTGCCCTTTATTATCTCATACTAATGTCTTCTTAAAGGGGAGGGGATGATGGTATTTGCTTAGATCTCTTCATTAATTGTATCAATCAGCTATGTTGATGTGTTATTTCCTATTGTATTGTATTATTTCTGCTATCTATCTTCAGCATCTCTAGTATGCTATGTACCATCATTGGTGGATTTTATTCTTATTGGCCTAAATGTTGCTGCTGGTAGAGAGTTATTGTGTGATTTTTCGACTTAGATATTTTCTATATTTTCTTGCTAGGTTATTGAAAACGTGGGTTTTACCTTTGTATGTGAGGGTTGCAATTATTACCTTCTTCTATTTGCTCATCTCTATTTGTTTGCTTAGACTCTGTCCAATAAATGGTTTTCAACGATCCATCTTGCTGCTCTATGATTGCTGTGTTGTGTTCTACCCAGTCGCCATCATTTAGGATATGTATTTTTTTATAAAATTTTTCTATTGGATCATGTGTATGACCTAAGATAATGCCATCAACTTTTTTTGTAATGCATTCTTTTATAATCTTTCGGTCAATCTTAAATAATTTTTTAACCCATTTTTTGGCTATCTTTTTTGCTTGCTTGCTAATCGTTACTTTCTTTCTGTCGTCTGACTGCTTGATCAACTTGCCTAGCCATAATAAGAAGTGGTAGCCATAATCAGCAATTTTTATGAATGGTGTAGCCCACTGTGGAAACTGTTCAAATTGATCACCATGCATAACTAAATAATTTTTGCCAGCCTGTGTTGTGTGAATGATTTGATCACAAACAGTGATATTGGATAACTCAATGGGGAACATATGTTTAAATTGTCGAATTATTCCATCATGATTGCCAACACAATACGTCACTTTTTGGCCTTTACCAACTCTATCCAATAATATCTGAATAACACGAGTATGATGTTCATCCCAATAACAACGTCTTGAGTTAATCGTCCAAAAATCTAAAAAATCACCAACAAGATATAGGTGGTCCCAACTTATACTCTCCAAAAAGGAGCAAAGCTGCTCTGCACTGGAGTATTGGCTGCCTAAATGAATGTCTGAAATAAAAATGGCTTTGTGATGTTGCATAAATCTATCCTTCATTAACTTATGCCATTCTCTTGTTGATTGCACGTGTTATCTACAGATGTTTACATTTAATGTTATCTTAATATGTATGATACTGCTTTTTTTGGGATTTTATCTATCACATTTTGATGTTTTTAAGCTGTGGCCTCTATAAGTTTATAAAGGTCTTACAAATCATTGATGCGTCGTTTTAATTTCTTGATCCTATACTTTAATTTAGCTATACTGGTGCCGTCTTAAGTGGAGTGATGTTATGCCGGTAAATGCTTTAAATCGAAACGATTGGTTGAAAATTGCCAATTATAATATGGATGACAATATAAAAAAATTTGCAGTATTGTGGTGGATGAAATCAGATGGTATTAAAATGAATTTAGTTGAATTTTTTAATACATACAATTCTGGTGAAAATGGCGCTATTTTTCAAATTATTACACATTTAAATATAGAAGTTTCAGATGAGCAGTATAATTCGCTAAATTCTTCACAAAGGAATGTGTTTGATCGTGTTTTTAAAATGCGTTTACCTAAGGCTGAACAGGTCAAAATCGACAGCGCAATAAAATTGATGAATAAGGACATTATGCAAGTTAATGATCTTGATAAGGGTGCATGGGATCAATTACGCAAACAGCTCGAAGAAACCAATGATGATTATATTGAACAAAAAGTAGATACCTTTAAAGCATTAATAAATAATTATTCTGATTATGAGGTTGAAGAGGCACAAAATCTTGATCAAATAATTGCTAGTATTGAAGCAGGTAATGGTCAAAACTATCTTATCTCAGATGAAAATATTCAAAAATTAAAAGATGCAGCTGACTATATGGAAATGTCACCAGCCCGAGCTAATATCGGATGGCTTCAATTCATGGCATTTGCAACCATGTTGGTTGGTGTATTAACTCGAAACATTAAAGATTCTTTTATCCTAGGTGTTGCTAGCGCATCCTCCATCGGTGTTTTGAAGATTGGATTGAGCCTTATCGTTGCTGTCCTGGTCATTGGGCCACTGATAAAAATGGGGCAGAGCTATTTCTACAAAGCAAAAGATCGCAAACAGACAAAGGCTTCTGATGGTTATGCTAAGTTGTTTACCATTGTTATGGGGTGTTTTACAGCATTCTTTTTTGCGTTTACTTTTTTAATGTTACCTAATGCAAGTTCTATTCATTTTTCTGCAGCATGGGCTAATGGATGGATAGCAACAATACCTGCATTAAAGTTGGTTATTCCACTCCTACAACACTGGTCTTTTAGTCTATTCTATTTGGCTGCTGAACTTTGGACTTCTATCGTTTTTTCTATCATTTTCCTCAAGTTTGTTTCTGCAAACTCAAACTCAAAAGATACCAGAAAAAATTTGAAAGATGTTCTGTTATTTAGTAATTTGGGAACATTAACCGCAGGAATTATTGGTAAAGTTGTCCCTGAAATGTATTTTCAGCAAACTGTGCTATGGACAACCTGTGGCGTTTCGTTAAGTATGATATTTTTGGGTTTAATCATATTCCGCCAGGAGCGTTCTGGAACGATTTTAAAGACTCCTACCCATAAAGATAAGAAAAGTAATGGGTTTTTTGCTGATTTAGCAAATTTATGGAATTCACAGTATGCAAGTCGTCTTTTTATGATGGTTTTAGCCAATGGTATTTTGATTAATTTTGTTGAATTTTGTTGGAAAACATCTGTTAAGAAATTGTGTACGATTAATGGTATCTACAATGCGTCAATGTATGCCAGTTATACATCAATGATGTGGATTATTGTCGGTGCAACAACTATTTTATTTACTTATTTTTCATCGAGTGTGGTGGAAAAAAGAAAATGGAGAGGCACAATGCTTATCCTGCCAATAACACTAGCAATAACGAGTGTAACCGTTTATCTAACTGCTGCATATTTGGTTAATATTCCTTCACTTGCAAGTAAAGCTGTTGCTGCGTCAACTCTTTTTATAGCATTGTGTAAATCAATGAAGTATGGATTCTTTGATCCCTGTGAAGAAATGGCCAATAGTGTTAAATATGCTAACGGAGATCAGCCGTTCGGTGATAAACGTACTGAACTAAAATTGGTTGCTCCCCGTTTAAGTAAGGCTTCAGGTAGCGCAGCACAAGTGCTTCCAATGATGATTTTGCCATCAATATTTGTTACACAAGCTAGTTTGATTCCATTACTTACGGTTGCTACGGTGTTTTTGATTAGAAACTGGATTAATAATATCAATGTTATTGATAATGGTTTACCAACACAGCAAAACATCATGGGTGCTTTCGTGAATGGTACTAGTGCAAAAGAACTAAGCCAAGATTTTCCTGAAGAAGTTAATAACTTTTATAAAGATGATACGAGAGGTCATTCTGTTAATGCTGGTAGTACTGTTGCTCCCGCGAATCATGTTTAACTGATACGACTAATAAAAAAGGGGGCTTTAGCCCCCTTTTTTATTGCATGATATGATTATTTAAGTTATTGTAAATAATAGATTAGGAGAGCCATATGACAAGAGTTCAGTCATCAAAAAAAGTTCGTACAGCCATAGAGCCAACGCGTGATATAGATTTTCCAGAATGGTTCCAGCAAGTCATAAAATCTGCAGAATTGGCAGAGCACTCACCAGTTAAAGGCTGCATGGTGATAAAGCCTTGGGGTTATGCAATATGGGAACGAATTCAGAGCATACTTGATTGTGAAAATAAACTTATGGGTTGTCAAAATGCATACTTTCCTTTGTTTATACCGCTATCAGCCATGCAAAAAGAAGCCGATCATGTTGAGGGATTTGCAAAAGAGTGTGCAGTAGTAACACATACTCGATTAGCTCAAGATGATACAGGTAAACTCACACCAGATGGTGCTTTAGATGAGCCGCTTATTGTAAGGCCCACTTCAGAAGTGATGATTGGTGAAATGTTTGCTAAATGGATTCAATCATATCGGGATATGCCTATGAAACTTAATCAGTGGGCCAATGTTGTTCGAATGGAAATGCGTACGCGGTTGTTTCTTAGAACCAGTGAGTTTTTATGGCACGAGGCGCATACATGTCATGCTCATCAACAAGAAGCTTATCAACAAGCTTTTGATGCGCATAAGATGTATGAAAAAGTCCTCCATGATGCGCTGGCTATTCCAACCTATGCCGGGGAAAAGTCACCACAAGAGCGATTTGCAGGCGCTGATAATACATTTACTTCTGAAGCCATCATGCAAGATGGTAAAGCATTACAATGCGCTACGGCACATTTTTTAGGTCAGCATTTTGCGCGATCAGCTAATATACAATTCCAAAATAAAGAAGGAGAACAAGCCTTGGCTTGGACAACATCATGGGGAACAACGACACGATTGATAGGTGCGTTAACCATGGTTCATGGCGACGATGATGGTTTAAGATTGCCGCCAGCAGTATCTCCATATCATGTTGTTATTATGTCTATGTCTCATGATGATAACCACTCAGAGATTAAGGCTTATGCACAAGAAGTCTCACAAATGATTTCAGCACTTTCTTGGCATCATGAGCCTGTACGAGTTTATTATGATGAAAGACCAATGCGAGGTGGTGAGAAAAAATGGAGTTGGGTAAAAAAAGGTGTGCCTATACGTATTACTATTGGTGCTAAGGAATTAGCTACCAAGACTGTCAGTATTGAATACAGGCATCAATCTATTCAGTCTGAACTACTTGAAGTGTCAGCTTTAAACATCATACCTGAAAAACTTAATGCCATCCATCATGCTTATTTTGAACAAGCATTAGCTTATCGTGAAGCTTTGTGTGTTGAGGTGCGCAGTAAAGATGACCTCATTAACGAATTAAAGAAAGGACATCATGTGATTGCTGATGTTTGTTTAAACTCTGAGTTGGAGGACTGGTTGTCAGAAGAAGCACAGTGCTCAGTACGTTGTGTCTGGACGCAACCCATGAATGATGTGTGTATTGTTTCAGGTCAGCAAACCAATGCTAGAATTATTATCGCAAAAGCTTATTAGGTAGGTCATAAAGAATGAAAAAAATTGCTCATAGTTCTATACCAATATATGAAAAAACCTTACAACAATTAATAAAACAACAACAAGAAGATGAACGCGATCGCGATAAACATGCAGCGGGTATCTCAGGTAATAAGATACCGAGTTTGGAAAAATTTACATTAATTCCAAGCTCAGGTTTAAACAATATGTGTGCTTGTTTTACCATTGCAGAATACCTTATTCAATATGAATATTATGATGATAATAAGAGTCCTGTAGGTCAGGCATGGACCAGATTAGTAGATCAATATGTTACTTATAATGCTGCCTTTAATATTGACCTTAATGCACCTCTACTATGGGACTTATTAGGTAAGTTAAATCCTGAAGAAAAACAAATAATGCTTGGCTGGTTGGTTAAATTAATCTTTTGTTATGATGCTTTTGAACAAGATGATGGTTTAACTTTTCTCGATCAAGCTGTGCAGTTATATGATGATCATATTTTTCGTTGGGCCAGTGATGCACTTTACATTAATGTAGAGTTGCTGGTACATACTACTAAATTAGATGGAAGTGAACAATATTCTCGAACCCACCATTCTCCTGATAAAAAAAGTGATAGTGTACCTCCAACCATGTGGGTTTTCCTAAATGCTTTTACTGGAGGTCAGCATCAAAGTTATTATCATATTGACTCTAGTCAAAAAGAACACAATATTCTGATCACCAATGAGATTTTGGAAAAGTGTAAAAAGGCCGCAAAAACAAAGTTGAGTCTTATGGATGTACTTCAATTTGTTTCTAAGGAAAAGTCTTTTGAGACAAAAGCGCAAAGTCAATTCAATTATACCTCATATATTGAAAAACGCATATGGGATCGTCAAAAGGGGGATTTCAAAACCCCAAACAATGCAAAACTCGAAGATCAATTAGAGTCTGTACAAACATTTATTCATGATTATGCCACTCGAGAGCAGACTCAAACAAAACTATATCTGATGGATATAAATGCGTTTTGGTCTAAATTAACCACACTATATAACTCAAAAGTAGTTTGCCAAAAATTAAGTCAATATGGATCCAGTGCATTACTCTGGCCAGTTTGGCATAAAGAAACTGGCTGGACTCAACTAAGAGACTTATTGTTGAACACAACAATCACCATTAATCAGCTCAAAGAAGTATCAAATTCGGATGAAGCCATCTATCGCCTTGTTGATCCAAGTAAGCCAGATATGCCATCGAGTGGTCATTATGAATTGTTATTACCTCAAGAACCTAAAAAGGTAACTCACACAGCAGTTATTGACTATCTTCCACAGAGTTGGAATGATTTTTGCAGCGTCGTTAAGGGTGATTCAGAACCTTCTCGGTTACCAGTGTACTCAAGAAGAAATTCTACACATTTGGTTACCTTGGTAAAACAGTTAGGGGAGCGTATTGATTTATTGAAAGATGATGTTAATCAGTATGTTGCTGAGGATTCTTTTGTAAGTCAAGTGTGTGATCCAATCGTTAGTGCTTACAATAAATTATATGATTTAGCTAATCATCTCGCCACTAATCCCTATGATCAAGACCAGAAGAAAACTTTTGATGATGAGCTAAAAAGTCTTAAAGATTTTATTGGGTCAATGCTCAATGATCCATCAAATCCTACTTACCAGTTTTTAAATGAGATGGATTCAACGCATCAAATCTTAACCAATATTCTATTGATAATAACTGGTATTGGTGCGGTTGCTTTACTGATTGATGTCGCTATTAATCACCAACAAACGATTTGTAAATGGACAACATATAAGCGTTCTATAATGAATCAATTTAATGAGGAATTAGAAAAAATTGGATTTGATCAAGAGTCAATCAACTCTCCAAGACCTTAATCATATTTTATGATAAAAATTGCTTGACAGAATGACGGAATCGTTGCATTATCCTTAACAATGCCTGAGTAGCTCAATTGGTAGAGCAACTGATTTGTAATCAGTAGGTTGGGGGTTCAAGTCCCTCCTCCGGCATAAGTACTATAAGCATTATGTCTGAATTTAAAACCTGTTGCACCCTGAAAAATCAATGTTATATAGCTTCTAATGACGCTTCTTCAGGTTGGTATAACAATTGCTTACATGGTGGTGTTGTGGCCGGTATGATGTATCATGGTATTGAGCCTTATCTACCTAAAAATCACACCCCAAAATGTTTTCATGTTAATTTATATAAGCCGGTTTGTACAGGGCCGCTAACAATAGCTGAAAAATGTTTACGCTCAGGCAAAAGAATCCACTGTCATGAAGTTACCCTAAATTATCAGCATAATCCTGTTGCTACTGGGTCAATGACTACAAGGCCGGCATCATTAAGACTTGATACAACAATGTCAACTCCCTATGATGACTTGATGCAATGGCAGCAAGCAAGACCTATTGAGTCCTGGCACTGGAAAGATCGTGTCTTTGCATCAACCTGTGTTGACATTCGATTGGGTTTTGGCGACCCTTTAGGTATGCCTGGTGAAGCAGGAGTCTGGTTAAAGCTTAATCGTCCCTTTATCAATGAAGAAGGGGTAAACCCAATAGCTATGTCTATTATTGCATCAGATTTTGGTAATGCTGTTGCTAACATAGTCTCTATTGATACGCACGTATTTATCAACCCTGACCTAACGATTCGCTGGCTAAGGCCTCCCCAAGAATCATGGGTTGGAATTGCTGCGAAAACATTACAATTAACAGAACAAAATGCACTTGTACAAAGTTATCTATATGATCAACAAGGATGCTTTGGATTGGCTTTTCAGTCACTTATTTTAGAACTCAGAGAACACTTTTATTAGGGAGTAAACACCATGCAAATGAAACAAATGAAAATGTATTTAATGAATACGATGAAAGACCAAGATTGGGCAGAGGTATTGGAACAAGGTGCATTAAAAAGTTTACAAGGACTTAGTGAGCAAAATATTGGTTGGACCAGTCCATATGGTGCCGGTTCAGATGAGCTATTTTTTGCTTATGGCCATTTTTTAGTTTTATGTGCAACCACTCAAAAACGATTGCTGCCTCAATCTGTAGTTAATGAACAAAGTTTTGATATTATTCAAGAGCGTGAAGAGCAGGAACAGCGTCCACTTAGCAAAAGAGAGAAATCAAAAATCAAAGAGGAGGTTAAGAATAGTTTACTATCACAAGCTTTTGTACGTCGTAAGAAAACTAAAGTTCTTATCAATCTTCAGGAAGGTTGGATCGCTGTGGAAACCAATAATGCAGATGAAGCTGATCGAGTATTATCTCTAATGCATGATTGTTTTAGTGACTTTCACCCAAGAAGAGTTGAGCTTCCAGATATGAGTGATCTATTAACCAAATGGTTAGATCAACAGAATGTAAATGACGTTTTTTCATTAGACGCCGATGTAGTTATGGTTAATGCTGCTTTTAAACGTAATGCGCTTCGAATGAGTGCACAAGATCTTGCTAGTGATGAAATTCGTTCAGCACTTCTTGCGGGTAAACGGGTTCAAAAGCTGGGTATGCAATGGCATGAGAAAATTAGTTTTATTTTAGATGATGAAGGCCAATTAAGCCGAATTAAATTTCTAGGTGAATTTGAGGAGGCAGAAGAAGATGAGCAACATTTAAGTGTTGAAGATAAAATGCTTAGAGAGTTTATGCTGGTCATTCCTTATTATCAGCAGTTGTGGCATGGTTTATGTCAATTGCTCAATATCACGATCGATCAAGAAGAGGCATCCCATGCTTGATACAAATGACTTATACCATGGTATTGAAGAGGTTGTTCCTGAGGGTGGGCTTGATGAGCGATTGAAAAATGAAAAAGCTTTGGTGGTGAAAGTGGGTTTTGATCCCACAACACAAGATCTTCATTTAGGTCATACATTATTATTACATAAAGCCTCACAATTTCAAAAGCTCGGCCACACAGTAGTTGTTATTATCGGGGACTTTACAGCTAGGATTGGCGACCCATCTGGTAAATCAGCTACTAGACCCGTTCTGGATGCAAAGACTGTTAAAGAGAATGGACAATTTTTTATTAAGCAAGTACAACGTATTTTAGATCCTACATTAACTAAAATCGTTATGAATTCAACTTGGTATGATGATATGACTGCAGAACAGTTAATTCAGCTATGTACACAATTTACCGTCGCTAGAATGCTTGAGCGCAATGACTTTTCAGAGCGCTTTTCAGCAAATATGCCTCTAGGTATTCATGAATTTATATATCCTATTTTGCAGGGGTATGACTCTGTTAAAATAAAGGCTGATGTTGAGCTAGGGGGGACAGACCAAAAGTTTAATTTGCTCATGGGGCGGACATACCAAAAACATCATCAGATGGCTCAACAAGTAGTCATGATGATGCCACTTTTAGAAGGTACAGATGGCGTTAAGAAAATGTCAAAGTCATATGATAATCACATTAGCATCAGTAACCCTCCTAAAGAAATGTATGGCCAATTAATGGCTATTTCAGATCAATTAATGTGGCGTTATTTAGATTTAATACCCTTATTCACAAAGACAGAAGTTTTAGAGTGGCAAAGGTTAGTTGAGCAAGGAGAGAATCCCAAGAATATTAAGATGAAGCTCGCTAAACGTTGTGTCAGTGCATATTATGATGATGAACAAGCTGAAATAGCTGAGCAATCATTCATTTCATTATTTCAAAAGAACACCATCAATGAAGATGAGCTTGAGCAAGTCTCACTCTCCAGTCTCAATCAAGATGGCACACTCGCTTACCATTTAAAGCTGATGGGACTTGTCTCTTCAACTTCTGAAGGTAACCGAATGATTCAAAGTGGTGCAGTTAAAATAAATGACGAAAAGATAAGTGATCGACAATTCAAGGTCAATTGGTCTGTTGGTGATGTGGTTAGGGTTGGTAAGAGAAGAATTAAAAAAATTAGTCTTTAAAGTTATTAAACTGTAAAGGTTGATCTGCATTCATTTCTTTAACCAATGACATAACATTCTGTAAGTCATCTCTTTTCTTGCCAGTTACTCTCAGTTTTTTATCTTGTATTTGGCTTTGCACTTTTAGTTTAGCCTGTTTAATTTGCTGGTTTATTTTTTTGGCAAGGTCTGTTTCAATTCCTGTGATTACACTAAGGCGTTGCTTGACATTTTTGTGATCAGTTTGGATGTCATGGCTTTTTAAAGCCCTAGGGTCAATACCACGCTTAGTAAGCTTTAAATTAAGAATCATGGTCACTTGCTCAAGTTGAAATGAATTTTCAGCAAAAACCGTAATATCAGTATCTATTGAAACTTTAGCAGATGTATTAGCTAGGTCAAAACGAGTTCTAATTTCTTTTTCACACTGTTGTACTGCATTTTTTAGTTCGTGCTGATCAACTTCGCTGACAATATCAAAAGATGGCATAAGGTCTCCAAAATAAAGGTATTATGTTCGTTTAATGACACTATTTCAACTTTTACTTGAAATAGTGTATTGATAATATATAATCCTGACATCAATGTGAGGAGAATTAAATGAGTTTAAAAGCGGTCCAATGTGGTCATAACGTACCCAACGAAATCAATGTTGTGATAGAGATTTGTGCTGATAGTGGCCCTGTTAAATATGAAGTTTGTAAAGATACAGGTGCTTTATTGGTTGATCGTTTAATTTCAACGCCTATGTCATATCCTGCACATTACGGTTATGTACCGCAAACTTTATGCGATGATGGTGATCCTTTAGATGTCTTAGTCGTTGCGCCAGTTGATCTTCAACCAGGTTGTGTCATTGCATGTCGGCCTGTTGGTGTTCTTTATATGGCAGATGAGAAAGGCCAAGATAGCAAGCTCATAGCAGTACCTATTAGCGACATTACTTCTTTATATGATCATGTTGTAACGCTTAAAGATTTGCCATCCTTAGTTTTAGATAAAATTAAATACTTCTTTGAACATTATAAAGATTTGGAACCGAATAAATGGGTCAAGCTAGAGGACTTTGGTGATCATGAAGCTGCGATCAATGAAGTTAATAATGCCATTGAATTGTTTCAACAGTCAGTGAATACTACCGCTAAATAAATATTGTAAAGCTAATGACCTATCTTGTTCCCTAGTGATAGCAAAGCTGCTGTGGTCAGTTAACAGTAAGCGTAGACCAATATTATTGTCTTCTCCAGATGTATTGGTTTCATAGAAAAGTTTTAGGTTGTTCCCCAATTGCTTTTGCAATGTAATAATAGCATTCGGCTGATCAATCAACTCACCATATTGATTGGTGAGTTTGGGCGATAATTGTATTGTATCAATCAATAAATTATTTTCTAATTCAGCAAATGAGTGAATAAGTGATAATAATGAGTGGGGGACACCAACTGCTGTTAATAATTTTATGAGCGCTTCATCTGATTTAATATTTGCTTTGACTGTATCTGAAAAAATATTATTGGCAATATCCCATGGGCTTTGGTCGCCAGAAGATTTTAGATGAAAGTTTAAGTTATCGAGGGTTCCAGATAATTCTGCAGATAATGTATCTGTTGACCCATTTGTATTAATTTGTTTTTTACTTGAACTTAAGTACAGTAAAGAATCAGTCCATTGGTGAATGTTTTGAAAGTCAATGGTTACTTGATCTAATAAAGCATGTCTTGAAAATAGTGTTGCTGATGGTTTGTCAATATCAATATGGCCATTGATAATGGTATCATTGTTTTTAAATAAAATATCTAATGTCCCCTTAGCATTGCCTTCAATACCAACGTACTTAGCCTTTACATTAGGTTCTATAGAGACGTTAACATGGATGAGAGGTGGTAAAGGGCAGTTTTGACAATAATCTTCAATAAGATCAGTATATTCAGGTAAATAAAACTCATATTCCCCAGATAGAACATTAATATCCACCAGAATATTAGAGGCATAATCATCAATAAAGTCTAAGTCAACTTTACCTTGAAAGACCAAGTCATGCTGCTCATGTTGGGAATGCAAGAGACCGTCATTACTCAAGTGAATATTGGTTTCTTGGTGATGGCCGAGATGGGTCGATTGACCATCAAGATTAATGTTGCCAATATTGGTGTTCAAAACACCTTGTATATTAACTGTATCGGTTGTGTTTTGAACATGAATATGACTGGGTTCTGTTATGAATATGTCGATATCAATTGGAGCGGCCATTACCAAGTCATAAACCCCTCCGCTCATTACCTCAATATCAAAATTAAAATTTGACTCATCGATATTGATGCCATGGCCTGAAGCTTGAAATTCACCTTGAATAATACTATCAAACGGGTTAAAAACAGCATTTAACGATAGCCAGTTTTGTGGAATGAGGCAGTATGGTAGATCAATCTTCGAAGCATTAACGGACCACTCAAGAGAATGGTTGAGTGATGCTTTTTGAATTTCGATATGATGATTAAGTTCATTGGTCATTGTAGCTTGTTCTAAAGATACAGTATCGTTGACATAATGAAGCCATATTGGCTGCTTTAATGTCCATTGGTGTTCATTATAGAAGTATTTGAACTGGTTTAGTCTAAATCGAGATAAACCGTCGCTTTCAGCGGCTATTAAGAGTGAATCTGATTGATCTTGAATCTCCCATAACAAGTGCTCATAGGATCCGTTTATTTTGCCTGTAAAAGTATTTTTAGTGTGATCAGTTAATGAAATAGCACTGCTTATCTTTTGTTTTATTAAGTCAGTCTGCCCTTGAATATTAATATTAGTGACAGAATCAATTTGATCAATATGTATTTTATAGTCAATCATCAGTGATGTTTTGGGATTACCCGCAAGATTGAAGGTAGCTTGTACGCCCGATTCATGAATAGGACTTATGTCAAGATTCATATTCGTATAAGGTTCGGAGTATTGACCATTGAGTGATATTAAATGATTCAGTATTTCTGCTTTGCCGTCGACCCGCCAAAGTTCGTTATTGGCAGTATTGGTATGTAATGATAGGGACACTGGTTTTTGTTTATATTGGCCACTTATTTCAATTAGGGCTTTGTCATTTGTAGCTTGAATCATCAACTGATCAATACGTATATCAGGAGATAGGCTGAAGGTATGATGACTGTATACATAGCCATTGATTAGAGGTAGTTTCTGTCCACTATAGTCTATGGTCATATGTATGTTAAGATGCTCAGAGTGAATTGAGAGTTGGTGGTTTTCTTGATCAATGAATATGTTACCATCAATGTTTTTGGGTTGATCTTTAATCCCATTATTTGGCTGAGTATAGATTTTCCAATGAGAAAAGTGCTGATTAAGGAAGAGAGACAAATCATAACATCCATCAACTTCATTACTTATTTTTATGTTATTTAATTCAATTGAACCTAAATGTTTTGAGAATAAATCTGCAGCATTAATATTGATGGATGGAAATAATGTTTTTATGCCTATTGAACTTTTCTTGCTATTAAAAGATTTTAAATAAACGCCAGACCAACTCCATCCCCAATCAACAGAAACATCCTGTATGCTGACATGTTTGAAATGGATGCTTTTAGCATGAAGGTGACCATCTATTATTCTACCTGTTGGTTGCTCAATGGTCACACCAGTGATCTGCCCATATACCCAAGAAGAAATAATTAATCCTGTTTGAGTGCTGATTAAGAAAATCACAAGCATGATGGGTAGGATGAAATAAGAGAGAAGTGATTTAAATAGTTGCATGGTAATTTAAATGTAATTTTGGGTTATTTGTATTGTGTTCAGGAAATGCAATATCTAAGCTAATGATATTGTCACCCAGTTGATAGCCAGCAGATAATCCAGAAGATTCTGAGCGATTGCCATCCCAAGATTGATCAACCATTGCAGTATCATAAAAAACCCCAACATAAGCATTATCAAATGGGTATTGTGCTTCTACAGAAGCTTCATAACGATGATCACCATAGCCAATACTTTGGTATCGATAGCCTCTGATATGTCCTGAACCACCCGATGTAAGTTTGATAGAGGCGGGCAACTGTGATAGCGCTTCATTGGAAAAAATTTGACTTATATTCCAGTGTGTAACCCAATTAAGACCAAAGTTGGTTTTTGTTTTAAGGTCTATAAAACCATTGATAAAACTGATATCAGAGCCAATACTTTTATGAGAAAATCGAGTGCCGTAGTGAGAAGACCAATGTGTATGATTAGACCAATTGCCTTGGGAGTCGAGTTCTAAAAATGGAATCACTAGAAAAGATGTAAACCTATTCGACTGCTTGGGTTTGGTGGTTATTGATGCAATATTCAAGCCTGCTGCTAATTGATTAGATGGGTTTAGATTAATTAAATGGGCTAGTTTAAGTTGAGCACGATTTAAATCATCTAAAGTTGTGGACTGATCAAAATAAAAGTCAAAGGAAATATCTGTATTACTGTATTTGCTGACTATACGGTATTTAACATTAGCATCAACTTTAAATTGTTCAAAATTCGTATCTGCTATAAGTGTTTGTGATCCAATGGTTAATTGGTGACCCCATTGATTCAATCTAGGGAAAAAGAGATTTGCAGAGCTTAGAAAAGCATTTTGTTTAAAACCAAAGCCAAAGTCATATTTTAAGCGATCAGTCAGCTCATATCTAATTAGAATATCTATGGTTTTTTCATCAAATCGTGCCACTTGGGTAACCTCAATCTCTGAAAAAAGATTAGAATACCACAAGGCTTGTTTTATGTTATTAAGTGTTTGATCATTTGGAGATGTGTTTTTTAGAGTGGGCAACAGGCTTTGAATGAACTCATGAGATAAACCATGACCTAAAGTTTCAATATTTCCAATGGTGTAAATATAACCCGGATCAACCGTTAAATTAATTTGAGTCTGAAATGGTTTCGTGATGACATAATTCACTTGGGTATGTTGATCATGGTAACCTAATGAAAGCAGTTTTGTTCTTAAGTTAGATGAGAAAGTGTCAAGTGTTTTGATACTTAGCTTTTGATCTTGAAGGAATTCTTGTGCAAGTGAGTCAATAATGTTTCGTTGGTCATCATTTAAATCTCCATTCAAAACAATATGGTCAATTATGGTGGGGTTATTCAGCTTGATGTTTACTTGGTTGAGCTCACTATCAAACGTAATGACACTGTTAAAATAGCCATATGCTTGAATAGCACGTTGCGTTGTTTGAATCACAAGTTTAGAGTGCGGTTTAAGTGATTTTAAATGTTTAAAATTCCTTGAATACAATGATTGAATGTTGTCTACTACCTCTGGTTCATCGACGCCTATAATAGTAGGTGATTCAGCCGCTATTGCTGATTGAGCCATCATTAAAGAGATTAAGATTGTGACAAGTCTAAGTAACATGTTTGTGCAATTTTTAGGTTAAATTATCATGATTCAATGCGATTGTGAAATTTTTATTCGACATAATAATATCTTTTGTTAGACTGTAATCTACATTTAAGGGTAATGTCAATGCTTAATCAGTGGATTTTATGTGCAAATACGGTACGATGGCGAGAGCGTCAAGTTTCGGATTCAGCTGATTGGTCTTGGTTTTTGCATCCTAGTTGGGGTGTTGTTAAGGTGCAAATGTATCATGGTCAACATCAAGTTATGTTCAATAAATTATTAGGGGCTATGAAATTAACACAAGTTATCAAACCTCAAACACCAAAATTAGTGGTAACTCATGGTCAAGGTCCTTGGGGATGGTGGCAGGAAGAGAGTCCTCAGCACTTACATTTTTATGATATCGAGATGCTTTATCAAAATGAAGAGCTTAAAAAATCATTATGGCAAATGATCAAATTAAATCAATTAGATGGGAGATGAAATATGCAAGATCAGATTCAGAAAATTTGGCAAGAAGAAATTATGCGGCAGCAAAGTGAGATTAACTTAATTGCGTCAGAAAATTATGCAAGTAAAGCAGTAATGATGTTACAAGGCTCAGAGTTTACCAATAAGTATGCAGAAGGCTATCCTGGTGCTCGTTATTATGCAGGTTGTGGGCCTAGTGATCAGATCGAAAACTTAGCCATTGATCAGGGCAAAAAGTTATTTAAAGCGGACTTTATGAATGTTCAACCTCATTCGGGTTCTTCTGCCAATGCAGCTGTGTATCAGGCGTTACTTAAACCAGGTGATGCTTTGTTGGGTTTGAGCATTAAGGATGGTGGGCATCTTACTCATGGGGTAAAAGTAAATTTTTCAGGTCAGATCTATGATGCTCATACATTTGGCATTCATTCTGTCAGTCAAATAGATTATGATGATCTAAGAAAAAAAGCTCTTGCCTGTCGGCCTAAGTTGATTGTTGTCGGTTTTTCATCTTTTTCTGGTTTAGTAGATTGGAAGAAATGTCGTGAGATTGCAGATGAAGTTGGGGCATGGTTGCATGCTGATATTGCCCATGTTTCTGGTCTCATTGCCGCCAATTTATATCCATCACCAGTGCCTTATGCTGATGTTGTCACATCAACAACTCACAAGACATTAAGAGGGCCAAGAAGTGGTATTATTTTTGGACGGGCTAATGAGGTTTTGGAGAAGAAGATAAATAAAGCTGTGTTCCCCGGATCACAAGGCGGTCCTCTTATGCATGTCATTGCGGCAAAGGCTCAAGCATTTTCTGAGGCTTTGCAGCCTGAATTCATCTCTTATCAAAAAATGATTCTTGATAATGCTAGAGCACTTTCTGAATCATTGCAGTCTCACGGTTTGTCTGTTTTAGGAGGTGTTACTGAAAATCATATGTTAATTGTTGACTGTACACCATCTGGCCTCACCGGTAAGCAAGCAGAAGAGAAGCTTCAGGAAAATGGTATCATTGTGAATCGAAATGGTATTAAAGATGATCCACTTCCACCAAGTATTTCGAGTGGTATTCGAATTGGTGTGCCTGCGGTGACAACCCGTGGAATGCAGCCATCGGAGATGAAAACCATCGCAGAACTCATTGCTAAAGTTTTATTACAGAACGAGAGTGTGAGTGAGCAAGTGATGGCAATGTGCCATCAATATCCCATTCCCAATTATCCAAGTCTCAAGCACAGTTCTTCAAATGAGGGCATGTAATGTGGTGTCCTAAATGTGGCTATGGTGAAACCAAAGTCACTGATTCAAGGGTTCTATCATCTGGTACAGAGGTAAGGCGTCGAAGGGAGTGCTTAAAATGCCTGATGAGATTTACTACATATGAGCGCCTAGAGCAGCAGTTTCCAAAAGTGTTAAAGCGTCAAGGATACCCTGTTGATTTTGATGAAGAGAAAATGCGTATTGGTATTCAAAAAGCGGTTGAAAAAAGGCATGTAAGTGTTACTGAGTTTGAGCAGATGATGAGTCGCATAAAGCAGCGTATTTTAAATGATGGTGATAGGGTTATTGAGTCAACGGTCATTGGTAAAATGATACTTAATGAGTTAAAAGCTATTGATTTGGTTGCATTTATAAGGTACGCTTCGGTGTATTTTTCTGTAAAAGATCTTGATGATCTTCAAGGTCTAATCAATGAAACGATGAAGGAAGAAATATGAATCAGTTAAGTAAACGACGTCAAACTCGTCAGGTTTTGATGACGATGTTGTATCAAATAGGGTATACAAGCGATCTTTCAGTTATCAAGCAGCAAGCCCTAGAAGAGCATGGTGAGGTTATGGATTTAGATTATTTTAACAGTGTAGTTGATCCATTGTTTTCAACCCTAAATGATATTGATGCTTTTTATTTGCCCTTTTTACCAGAATCATTACCTATCAATCAAATAACCCAAATAGAACGTGCCATCATTCGACTGGCTATCTTTGAGATGTTTTTTCAGACAGAGGTTCCAAAACCAGTTGCTATCAATGAAGCCATTGAGCTTGCCAAGACCTTTGGTACGGAAAAGGGCTACCAATTTGTTAATGCTGTTTTAGATGCAGCTAAAAAGATGCGGTAATATGCAGCGGTTGTTGAATTGGCCTCAATGTTCTTGGGTGCATTGGATTAGTTTTGGTTTAGGCTCTGGTTTAATGCCGTTTGCACCAGGGACATGGGGGTCACTGGTTGGGTTGTTAATCGGTTATATTTTTGTTAAACCTTCTTTCATTTTTTGGTGTGCCACTGTTTTTGTGATTTGCTTAAGTTTTTGGTCCGTGCCTAAAACATCCAGTGCACTTCATTGCCATGATCATAAAAGTATTGTGATTGATGAAGTTGCCGGACAATTGTTTACTTATTGCCTCATATCACCTTTGTTTTATTATTGGGCTAATGGCTTTTTCATTATGGGCTTTTTAGCTTTTAGGTTGTTTGATGTTTATAAGATTGGTTGGGCTGATTATTTTGATCAGCAAAGAAATCATTCATCTGTAACTTTAGATGACTTGTGTGCAGGTCTTTATGCAGGGGGTAGTATATGGCTAGTAACTATCTTATTGTTCATTAGTAGTAGCTAGGCGAATAATAACCTCCTAGATCATCTTCATTACCGAGATTACCATATATGTCGCCCTTTTTTGCAGTGCGAATTTTATTCGCACTTAACGGGTTATTAGATAAGCCCAATGGATTGCTTACATCGGTAAAGATGCTACGATACATAGTGCAGGCAGATAGATAGCCACCAGAGAGAATTAATGCTGATTTGATCATTAGTGACGTTGTATAGGGTGATACCCAAAATGTCATTGTTAGTACAAAGGAAGATAGAAGAAAAATATTTAATGTTCTAATGCCTGGTTCATTTTTAAGATATGTTGCGCCTAAACAACATAGGAGTAAAACCGCTATGAAGCCGATGTACAATTGTTGGGTTGTTAGGCCTATTAAGGTTTCTACTGTTAGCCATCCATTGGTTATCGAGTTAAAGAAGATTAAAGCAAAGGTTGCTATTTTTAAAAAGGTAAGGCCTTTTTTCTTTTTTACGGGTGTATTAACCCATTCAGATAATGAGTTAGCATATTGATATTCACTATTTAAATTAAGAAATATCGGTAGGGTTAAACAAATTAGTGTCATTGCCTTAAGCTCACTTTTATGGGCAATAACTGGCATAACTACACTGAGAAAGTCTTGAATGAAAAAAGCACCTGTGGCTAATGTTGCTATGGTAAGAATGTACCAACTTGAATGGAAAGTTTCGGCTTTTTTTAAAGTTGGTGCTGTATTCATATCCGGTGAATAGAGGGCAATCGAACCTAATAAATAGCAGCCACTAAAGATCCAAATGGAATAACTAGGGAAGGTGTGTAGCCAGATTAGCGGTGAATCTATGAGTGCCTTTTGATAAGCTGAGAATGTGGTGACACCAAGAAATATACCTGACATTATTGCCGATATACGATCAATATTCATGAGATTGTGACGATTAATAATATCTTGATATAGGGCTTTAAGTTTGAATGAGGTATCTTGCCAATATAAATAAAAGTTTAATATAGCGCCGGAGAAGCCGCATGCATAAGCTAAGAATGGAGACCAATTGGCAAAAAAGGTCATGGCTAAAATAAAGCAATCGAAGCCAATAATGGCTGAAACTATGAAGCCAAGAACTGACCAACCCATTTCACTTAAGATATCAAACATGATCACATTGTGTCATATGTGCAATTGTTGTCAACTTTTTTTCGAGTTTAAATCGTCTAACCACTTGATATGAATACTTTCATTGGTGAAATCCGGGTGGTCTAAAATGGTTTGGTGTGTATCAATATTGGTTTTTATGCCTTCAACAATTATTTCTTTCAACGCTTGCTTCATTTTTAACCGAGCTTCTTCCCTAGAGGAGCCATGTGCGATTACTTTAGCCAATAATGAATCATAATAATGTGGAACTGTATAACCACTGTAAGCATGAGAGTCGACACGAATTCCTGGTCCACCAGGGGCGTGGTAAAACGTTATTTTTCCTGGTGATGGTTGAAAGGTTTTGGGGTCTTCAGCATTAATTCTGCATTCAATTGCATGGCCATTAATATGAACTTGATTTTGTTTAATTGATAGGGGGTTTCCTTGAGCAATATTGATTTGAAGAGCAATGCAGTCAATGCCTGTAACCATTTCAGACGCAGGGTGCTCAACTTGTATCCGTGTATTCATCTCAATAAAGTAAAAGGCGCCATCCTCATAAAGAAATTCGAAAGTTCCTAAAGAGTTATAGCCCATTTCTTGACATGCTTTGACGCAAGCTTTTCCAATGGTTTTTCGTTCTTTTTGAGATAATTTGAATCCAGGAGATTCTTCAATGATTTTTTGGTGGCGTCTTTGGATAGAGCAATCACGTTCGGGAAAATAAATAACATTTCCGTGTTGATCTGATGCCACTTGAATTTCTATGTGACGAGGTTGATTGAGGTATTTTTCCATGTAAACAGCATCACATCCGAAGGCATTTTGTGCTTCCATTCTAGTTAGATTAATACTGTCTAATAGATCTTCAGCTCGTTTCACAACACGCATGCCGCGACCTCCGCCACCAGCAGAAGCTTTAATAAGTACAGGATAACCAATAGATTCAGCTGTCGCTAATAGAGCTTTGGGGTCATTGGGGTCTAAAATGTCAGAACCTGGAACACATGGAATGCCTAAACTCTTCATGGTATTGATTGCACTCATTTTGTCGCCCATAATGTCAATAATTTCAGCAGAAGGGCCAACAAAAATCATATTGTGCTGGCTAACGAGTTTAGCAAAAGATGCTTGTTCTGAGAGAAAGCCGTACCCAGGATGTATGGCATCAGCTTGTGTGAGCTCAGCTGCAGCGATAATATTTTGAGGATTTAAATAACTTTCTAAAGGACTATTTTTGCCAATACATACGCTTTCATCAGCAAGTTTTACGTGCATTAAGTCAGCATCAGCTTGCGTATAAACAGCTACGGTTTGAATATTTAAAAGACGACAGGCGCGAAGGATGCGAAGCGCAATCTCACCTCTATTTGCAATCAATAATTTTTTTATCATGATGCCGGATCAATATCTAACAGTGGCTGCCCAAATTCAACGGGTTCACCATCTTTAAAATGTATTTTAGTCACAGTGCCGTTTTGCGTTGCTTTGACTTCGTTAAACAACTTCATTGCTTCAATGATACAAATGACTTGACCCATTTTGATGGTATCACCCACCTTAACAAAAGGGGGTTTTCCAGGTTCACTTGATGTATAAACAGTACCCACCATCGGCGATTTTTCGCTGATGCTCGTAGTGGTTTCAATAGCATTTTTTGGGTTGGGACCAGGGTCTACTTGAGGAATCGCAACAGTATTGACTGTTGTGGAGCCTAAGTTGATGCGAATAGATACGTCATTTGTAGAGATTTCTATCTCAGAAATTGATTCATCTTTTGCAATCTGTGCAAGATCTTTGATGGAAGATTTAAGTTTTTTGATGTCCATAATATATCTACATTAAAAATGTTTATTCTTACTGATTAAGATAGTTGCGTCAAGGGCAAACTCAATGTTGTCGCTTTGTTGTTGTGCTCTGAGTAAAATAGGGCAAAGATTTTCGGTTTAAATATCCCAAAAAAATAATTGATAAAACGATAAATGTTATATGTGTTGTTTGACATAATCCGATGAAAAGTATAATGCTCACAGTATGCTTTGTAAAGCGGGTTATTGTTGGGTATTGCTTGGGTGTTCGTGCAAAAATCCAAATTATACATACAGGTATTAATAGACCTAAGCCCAAGCCTATAAACGCGCTCATTGGGCAATAATAGGTGCTTGTCATGCCTATTAGTGGTAATGCACAAGGGTGAGCAATGTATTGGATTACAATATTTAATATGTATGGTTGGTTGGTGTTTCGTTGGTGCTTTTTTATGGGCCATAGTAACTGACTGATTGCTATTTTGGTACGGGTATGGTGGTGAGCAGTATTCATGAAAACATAAAGCAAAGGTTGGATAAAAAAAGTTGTTTTGTCAAAAAACAGAAGGGCAACGTTGTTGAGTGCTTTTAATAGTAAAACAATCAGCGAGATGGCGAATATTACCTGTTTTTTTTGATTTATCTTTTTACTTTCAAAAGCAGTGATGGAGAGTTGACTGAGAGAACATGGGGAGCATGCCGTACATAAGCCCATCAGAAACATTAAGAGGTGAGTTTGCATTCAATTTATTACGGTCGTAAAAGTTCATTAAGCTGTACTTTTGCTCGGGTTTTTGCATCTGCATATTTAACAATGATGGCCGAGTTCAAGCCATAATGGCCATCATCTGCTATCGTTGTTCCAGGTATAACGACAGCATTTTCAGGGATATAGCCTTGCAGATGTCGCTGGTGGACGCGATCGTAAATCTTGGTTGATGGGCTAATAAAGACACCCATGCCTATGACTGCGCCTTTTTTGACAACCACGCCTTCAACGATTTCTGAACGTGCACCAACAAAAACATGGTCTTCAATGATTGTTGGATTGGCTTGCAAAGGTTCAAGAACACCGCCAATGCCTGCACCAGCTGAAATATGGCAATGACTACCAATTTGTGCGCAAGAGCCGATGCTCGCGAAAGTATCTATCATTGTATGTTGACCAACGTAAGCGCCAATATTGATAAAACATGGCATAAGAACACAATGAGCACCAATAAAAGCGCCATATCTTACTTGTGCACCTGGCACGACTCGTATTTGAGCATCTAAAAACTGTTGCTCACTAAAATCTGCAAATTTTGATGGTATTTTATCAAAATAACAAGTGTGATTCCCTGGTATGAGTTGATTTTTTTGGGTTTTGAAGTAAGCAAGAATGACTTGCTTCGCCCAGGTATTAGGCATCCAAGTGCCATTGTTGTAATGTGCTAAGCGAACCTCTCCTTGGTCAATTGCATGTATGACTTTTTCAATGGTTTCAATATCCTTAGGGATGAATGACTTTTCTTGGTATTCGTGAATACTTAACTGTTTATGAGACATAATGCTTCCTGGTTTTTGATGATCCTATCGTAATTATTGAGTTGAAACAAGAAACTCTTAATGATAAATACTTTGATTTTTACTTGAGTGGTAATGGCCATTGGTGTATATTCACTCAAATCGGGGTGTAGCGCAGTCTGGTAGCGCATCTGGTTTGGGACCAGAGGGTCGGGAGTTCGAATCTCTCCACCCCGATGATTATTGCGCTTGTAGCTCAACTGGATAGAGCATCGGCCTTCTAAGCCGAGGGTTGTAGGTTCGAGTCCTACCAGGCGCGTATAACGTGGTGGCTGTAGCTCAGTTGGTAGAGCCCCGGATTGTGATTCCGGTTGTCGCGGGTTCAAGTCCCGTCAGTCACCCATCTCTTAATGAGCTTTTAGCTTTGATATATTGTTGATGTATAATTGACCCCCTTTAAGTTCGCCAGTTGCCTCGATTGGATCACCTGGAATGATGCTTGCAATACACTGTTTGGTTTTCTCATGGCATATTGCGTGGATAAGTTCGTGGGGATGGCACATCATTTGATCGGCAATGATGTCTTCTTTATTACCCAGTAATATGGTGATAGTGGGTTCTGATTTAAATTGTTTTGCCAGTAAAAGGCAATTGATCTTGAATTGTGCTGACATTGATCCTCCTGATGACTCTTTAATCCATACCTTAGAGTACAAATAGAGTACATAAATGTCAAAATATTTCTCTTGATTATTTTTATTAACTTATTCTGGTCTTTAAAATGCGTGATTAGAATTGACACCATTGCGATTACTTGTTAGGCTCTCAAAAATATTGCGGACGTGGCGGAATTGGTAGACGCGCTGGATTTAGGTTCCAGTGTCTTACGGCGTGAGAGTTCGAGTCTCTCCGTCCGCATTCTTACGATTAATTTGTATATTATATGGTGAAAATATGACAGTTACTGATAGCAATCCTTACGAATTAGCCATTAAAGAAGATGGTTTATCCCGTGTACTTACACTTACCATACCTGCATTAAGGGTTTCTAACCAGGTCGACTCAGAGTTTAAGGTTATAGCAAAGCAGGCTAATTTGTCTGGCTTTAGAAAGGGTAAAGTGCCTATGAGCTTGTTGAGAGGTCGATATGAGGGTAGTGTTGTTGCTGATGTGTTAAACAAATTAGTTGAAGAGACCATGCAAGATGTTTTTAAAAGCCATGGTTTTGATAGTGTAGATACACCTAAGGTCGATGTAGACCAATACAAAAAAAACGAGGATTTTATATTCAAAGCTTCATTTGAAGTGTTTCCCGAGGTAGATCTAACACCATTTAAAGAGAAATCATTACCGTGTCCAGTTGTCGAGATTGCCGATGCAGATCTTGAAGATGAGCTTAAAGAGTTGAAAGAGCAGCATCCCGAGTGGAAAGATGTTAAACGTGCCGCTAAGAATAAAGACAGAGTGATTATGGATTATACAGGCTACATAGATGATGAGCCATTTGAGGGCGGTCAGGCTGAGAAGTATCAGTATGTAGTTGGTTCAAAAGGGCTTCTATCTGAGATTGATGAGAGTTTAGTCGGTAAAAAAGCAAGCGATGCTTATTCTGTTGATGTGATGTTCCCTGAAGATTATCATGCTAAGCATATGGCTGGTAAAAAGGCCAAATTTGCTATTTTAATTCATCAGGTTCAATCTCCAAAAAAACCATCAATGGATGAAACCTTTTTTAAAGCTTGTGGTGCCAAAGCGACAGATGAAAAATCATTTTTGGTTGAGCTTAAGGAAGGAAAAGAAAAAGAGGTTGGTTATTTAGTTGCAAGGCTAAAAAAAGAAATGTGCTTTGAATATGTTAAAGAACATTTTTCATTTGATGTGCCTGCTGACATGCTTGCACAGGAAGTTAAGCGATTGGGAGATGTTACAGATGCTGAGCTTCTTGCCAAGCAAAATGTTGTTTCATCAATTGTGATGCGATCTATCATTCAGGCAGAAAAAATAAAACTTGATCAAAATCGTGTTGATCAGTATCTTCGCGATATGTGTATGCCAAATGTTGATGAGCAAATGTTTGTTAATTGGTATCGCTCTGATGAAAATCGTATGAATCAGGTTCAGGGTGTTGTTTTGGAGCAACAAGTAATCGATTGGATTTATTCTGAGGCTAAACTCGAGAATAAACCAATGACATTGAAAGAATTAAATGCACATATTGAGAAATCGGAGGCATAATATGGATATTGAGCAAAATTTAGTACCTATGGTTGTAGAAAGTTCTTCGCGAGGAGAGCGATCTTATGATATTTTTTCTAGGCTTCTTAAAGAAAGAATTATCTTCTTGACTGGTCCTATAGAAACTCACATGGCAAGTTTGGTTTGTGCTCAGCTATTATTCTTAGAAAGTGATAATCCAGATAAGGATATTTATCTGTATATTAACTCTCCTGGTGGAGAAGTTGATGCGGGTATGGCTATTTATGATACTATGCAATTTATCAAGCCTGATGTTATGACTGTGTGTACTGGTCTTGCTGCATCCATGGGCTCAATGTTACTCACGGCTGGAGCAAAGGGCAAGCGTTGTTCACTTAAGCATTCTACCGTGATGATACACCAGGTTTTAGGTGGCTTTAGAGGGCAAGGTTCTGACGTTGAGATTCATGCTAATCATCTTTTATCCATGAAAAAACGACTTAATAATTTGCTTGTTCAGCATACCGGTAAGGACTATGCTACCATTGAGAGAGACACTGATCGTGATAATTTTATGACGGCAGATGAAGCACTTGAGTATGGAATTATTGATCGAGTGATTGAAAAGCGTGAGGATGTGTAATTATTCTCTTGAATATTCTTTTTTTGCCACTATATATCCCTTAAGATGTAAGAGGTTTAGATATGGCAGAACACCAAAATCAAGATAGAAGTTGCTCCTTTTGTGGCAAAAAAGAAGAGGATGTAACAAAGTTACTGGGGCGCCCATCACTGGGTTTGTATATTTGCGATGAATGTATTGTAAAATGCCAACAAGCGATCGATAAGGACAAGGTGTCAGGTCAAATTCTTGGTGATCAGCCGTTGCCAAAGCCTGAAGATATCAAGCAAACATTAGATGATTATGTGATTGCTCAGCAAGATGCAAAAAAAACACTATCAGTGGCGGTTTACAATCACTACAAGAGGTTAACACTTAAAAGTGATGATGGTGTAGAGCTTACAAAAAGTAATATTTTAATGATTGGGCCAACAGGAACAGGGAAAACATTATTGGCTCAGTCACTTGCCAGAAAGCTCAATGTGCCATTTGCTATAGCTGATGCTACCACGTTAACTGAAGCAGGTTATGTGGGTGAGGATGTCGAAAGTGTTATCCATAAACTTTTGGTAAATGCTGAGTTTGATGTTGAGCGTGCAGAGCGCGGTATTATTTACATTGATGAGATTGATAAAATTACGCGAAAGAGTGAGAATCCTTCAATAACCCGTGATGTATCAGGTGAAGGTGTGCAACAAGCATTATTAAAGCTTATCGAAGGTTCTGTTGTTTCTGTGCCACCCCAGGGAGGTCGCAAAAATCCTTCTGGAGGCGATCATGTTCAAGTTGACACTAAGGATATTTTATTCATATGTGGCGGTGCATTTTCAGGGCTTGATAAAATGATTCTTAATCGTACTGAAAAGTCAGGTATTGGTTTCTCTGCTCAAGTAGCAAACATAGAAAAAATAAAAAATCATGACCAAATTATTTCTAGGTTAGAGCCAGATGACTTGGTGAAGTATGGTCTTATTCCTGAGTTTATTGGTCGTTTGCCAGTTATTGCGACGCTACAGCAACTTGATATTCAGGTATTGATATCTATTTTAACAGAGCCTAAAAATGCATTAGTTAAACAATATAAAAAAATATTTAATGCAGAAGATGTTGTTTTAGATTTTGAGGCAGATGCACTAAGTGCTATTGCCAATCAAGCGCTAAAGAGACAGACAGGAGCTCGAGGTCTGCGCTCGGTGTTAGAAAATATTTTATTAAATACAATGTATCAAATGCCTTCAATGAAAACGTTAAAACGAGTTGTTATTGACCGAAATGTTGTAGAGCAAAAGACAGAACCACAATTGGAATTTTATGGAAAAGATAAAAAAGCAGCCGAATAATCAGCAGTCATCAAACGATAAACAGTTTTTGCTTTTGCCACTGAGAGATGTTGTTGTTTTCCCCAATACTATTTTACCACTTTTTGTTGGGCGAAAAAAATCTGTAGAGGCTGTCGAGCTTGCCATAAAAAACGACCTTCACATTTTTGTGGCAACTCAAAAAGAGGTTCATGAAGATTCTCCTGGAGAAAAGGATATATACTCAGTGGGTTGTTTGGTCCGTATTCTAGAAATTCTTAAAATGCCAGATAAAACAATGAAAATTGTTGTTGAAGGTGTCGCTCGAGCAGAAATTAGTAGCTTTGTAGAGGAAGGAAGTATTAACTCGGTTCGTGTTGAAGAATTAGTAGTTGACTCATTGGAGAGTCATCAGCATGAGGTCTGGTGTGAAGCTTTGAAGAATGAATTTCATAAATATGATCGATTGAATCAGTCAAATATTTCAGATGAATATGACTTGTTTAAGGGCATTCATGATGTAGGTTTGCTCGCCGACTTAATGATATCACAACTTGCTATCAGTGCTGAACAAAAACAAAAGGTGTTAGAAACCGTTGATCTGGTGAAGCGAGCTGAAGTTGTAATGATGTCATTAAAGCGCGAAATGGAATGGATGGAGGTCTCTAAGCGTGTCCACGAAAAAGTTGAGAATAGAATTAGAAAAGATCAAAAAAATTATATTCGACGAGAGAAATTAAAGGTACTCCAAGAGGAGCTTGGTGATGATGGTGCAGATGATATTGGTGAATATGCTCCGTTAGAGAAAAAATTGAAATCATTGAAGTTGAGTTCAGATACAAAAGACCGAATTTTTTCTGAGTTAAAGAAGTTAAAAATGATGCCTTCTATTTCTTCAGAAGCCACAGTAATCCGTAATTTTTTAGATTTGATTGTCGAGTTGCCATGGCAAAAAAAGGCGCGTTTAAATCGAAGTTTGATTAAAGCTGAACGTCAATTGGATGATGATCATTATGGATTGGAAAAGGTTAAACAAAGAGTCCTTGAGCAACTTGCTGTACAAAACCGTGTTAAGTCAATCAAGGGGCCTATTTTATGTTTGGTGGGTCCACCTGGTGTTGGTAAAACATCGATGGGTCAGTCTATGGCTAAGGCTTTAGGCCGTCCTTTTGTTCGAGTATCTTTGGGGGGGATTCGCGATGAGAGTGAAATCCGTGGTCATCGTCGAACGTATATTGGTGCAATGCCAGGAAGAATAGTCAAAGCAATGAAGCGTGCTCAAGTAACTAATCCACTGATTATGCTTGATGAGATTGATAAAATTGGCATGGATTATCGCGGTGATCCCGCTGCTGCTCTTCTTGAAGTTTTGGATCCTGAGCAAAACAAGGCTTTTAACGATCATTATTTAGAGGTTGATTATGACTTATCTGATGTAATGTTTGTGACAACTGCTAATTCAACTGAGATTCCGCCAGCTTTAATCGATCGTATGGAGCTGATAGAGGTTAGTGGTTATACAGAAGATGAAAAAATGCACATTGCTAAGAAGCATTTAATACCATTGATTAAGAAGGACTTTGGTTTAGGTGAACAAGAATTGGTATTGAATGATGCGTTTATTGTTTCAATCATACAGCAATATACTCGTGAACCAGGTGTTAGGGGATTGAAAAGAACATTGGCAAAGATGTATCGAAAATTGTTATTTAAAGTCGGTAAGAAAGAAGAAATTATAATGAATGAGTCTTTGCTTCAAGATGTTTTGGGTGCGCCAAAATTTGAACCTGGGGCCTCACAAAAACAATCTCAAGTAGGTGTTGTTCAGGGGCTATGTTGGACGCCATCAGGTGGTGACATATTGGTGATTGAAGGTTTGTCTGTTCCGGGGACTGGTAAGCTGGTAGTAACAGGTAATTTGGGTGATGTTATGAAGGAGTCGAGTACAGCTGCACAGTCACTGATCCAAAGTATGTATAAAGATCATTCAGAGTTTTTTAAGACGCACGATATCCATTTGCATGTCCCTGAAGGAGCTATTCCTAAAGAAGGACCAAGTGCTGGCATTGCTATGTGTTCAGTAATTGCATCCATCGTGACTCAAAAACCATTGCGTCATGATGTGGCCATGACCGGCGAGATTACCCTCAGAGGGGATGTTTTGCCTATTGGTGGTGTTAAAGAAAAGGTACTTGCGGCTCATCGTGGTGGTATTAAAGTTGTGGTCTTACCTGAAAAAAATCGTAAAGATTTTGATGAGATACCCGAAGAAGTGCGTCAATCATTGAAGTTTGTTTGGGTCAAGCATTTAAAAGATGTTTTATCTGTAATTTTATCTTAATATTATCTTAATTATATATGTTATATGCATTTTTTCCTCATTTTCTTGCATTTTTGGTAAAAATAGTGTAGGATTTATGTTATTGTATTTTAGGAAAAAAATATGACTCATGAAATAATTGAAACATATAGTGCTGGCCAGTGGATTGCTCTTCCCTATGCACCATCTAGTGAAGCTTCCCTGAAGTATAAGGTTATTTCTGGTTATGTTGCATGTTATCAAGATCAATATCAGCCACTCACTGAAATGTCTGATAGTCAATCTTATGCCAGTATTCAGCTTGTAGGTGAGTATTATCCAGAAAAAAACAACAGAAGCATTATCTACAAAGATAATTATTCCAGCAATGACGGTTATTATAATTTATATGGTCTGCGTGCTCAAACAGAGGTTAAGATCATTAAGATTAAAGATGAATTGAAACCAGTCGAATTAGTCGCTATTAGGCACAGCGATGATCAATATACACTTAATAGTATTAAGCTTAAAGAGTTAAGTACTAATGCATTTACAAATATTCTAGTCATGATCATGTTAATGGTTGTTTCAGCTAGGGTTATGATTTCAATACCACATTTACCATCAACTGTATTTTTGGCATTTAATATTACCATGGTTTTATTGTGTCTTCATTGTTGTATGGCTGTTATTAGAGCCTATGGATCGGATGAGATTAAGTTTGGTTTCAATATGAAACATACAACACTATTAGGTGGACTGATATCAGGTATTCTATGGTCTATTCCTATTGTGGCCACAATGGGGCTGATTAAACTCATTTATATGCCTGGTATGTGGTTAACACTAGCTGCTAATTTATCAGAAACGCTAATATATTTAACGATTAGTGTTCCTATTCAGGAAATAGTTGCCCGAGGTGTGTTGCAAACAGTACTAGTTAAGTTATTTTCGCATGTAGAACACTTAGGGGATTATTCAGAGTGGTCAGCATTAATTATGGCAAATCTACTGTTTACTGTTGCACACTTGCATTTGGGGCTAGGTTTCTCTCTCGCAAGTATGATGTGTGGGTTTGTATGGGGCTATTTATTTAAAGAAAGTAAGTCATTACTAGCTCCAATTGTATCACATTTTATCGCTGGTTTTATACTGTGTGCTTGGGATATGGGAGCAGTGCTTCAGCATATGGCAATGGCACAACATTTTTCAGCATACACACATTTCGTATTGGCTAATCCATGGGGAGTGAGTGCTATCATCTTTGGACTGTTTGTTATTATTTTGCAGTCTAGTGATGTTACAAAGCTAAATATTTTTAGTAATGTTAATGATCAGAACCTGCTTTCAGTCAATAAAAACCAACAGAGTATTCGTTCAAGCTACTTAGTCGCTTGTGATGATAAGCTTGCATCGTTAAATGATAGATACCAATCACCAGCTACTGATGAGAGTATAGTAGCAGGCAAAGCTATAGCATGATCAAATATATTCGTCGATATCGATTGATCGCATTTCTGGCGCTGATATTTTTAATTTTAGCAGCCATAATCACATTAAGCTTACCAGTATTTTTTAGACAATTAATTGACCAATCAAGCATTCCTGTTTTAGGTTCGGTTATCATTGTTATTGGGTTTTCTTTGGCGTCATCACTTAGGTTTTTTACAGTATCTTGGCTTGGTGAACGAATCATGAATGATATTCGCAAGGATTTTTTCAAGCATACGATGTCACTACCAATATCATTTCATGATCAAAATCATAGTGGTCAATTGGTTTCCAGGATGATGTCAGATACATTACTCATTGAACGTGTTGTGGGGACAAGTCTATCACTGGCCATTCGAAATGCGATATTGGTGATCGGATCAATGTTTCTGTTGTTTATTACTTCATGGCATTTAGCACTTTTAGTATTGGCAATTGTGGCCTTTATGCTGCCAATAACCCTATGGATTATTAAGTTATATAAGCAGGTTGCGAGAAAATCCCAGGATGATCTCTCAAATAATAATGCTTCGGCAGCTGAATCATTCTCAGGCATAAGATTATTCAAAAGCTATCAAACTATTGATCATGAGGTATCTTGGTTTAATGTAAAAGCTGAACAATCGTTTCACAGTGCTGTTAGAAGAATTAGAACACGTTCAATATTATCCGCGTTTGTATTATCAGCTTCATTAGGGATGGTACTTATTTTATTTCTTTTGGGTACTTCATGGGGTATTACCTCAGGCACTTTGTTTCAGTTTTCATTTTATGCTCTAATTCTAGCTACTGGCTTGGGGAGTCTTTCTGAAGTGTACGGAGATTTAATGCGTGCTACCAGTGCTATGGCAAGAATTCAAGAGGTCCTAGATGAGCAATGCGTACAGTCAAGTTTAGATTTTAACTCACTAATCGATATTAAAACCCTGACATTAAATAATATTTCTTTAAAGTATGCTAAGCATGATGTCAATGCGCTATCTGATATTAACCTAACATTTGACGCAGGGAAGTCTTATGCCATCATAGGGCGTTCAGGAAGCGGCAAATCTAGTCTGTTCTCAGTCATATCAGGGTTTTATGCGCCCCAACATGGCGATTGCAAAATTAATGGGGAGAAAGTTGATTTAACAACTTGGAAAGAGCGCTCTCAAAATATTGTTTATGTGCCTCAGGAAACGCGTATTTTTTCACGAACCTTAAGGCAAAACTTCCTAGCCGTAGGCCACTCTATTACAGATAATGATATACTAAAAGCGCTTAAACAAGTTGACTTGATGGGTTGGTTTCAGAGACTTCCTGATGGCCTTAATACTGTTCTTAGTGAGTTGGGTGATGATTTATCTGGTGGGCAAAAACAAAGAATAGGTTTGGCCCGAGCATTATGTTTAAATCCAGCTATTGTACTACTTGATGAGCCAACAAGCGCTCTCGATGCCCAGCAAGCAAAAGCAATAAATATGCTTTTTCAACAAAAGTTTAGTCACGCAATACGTATTGTCATTAAGCACCAGTGGGATTCGATGCAGCAATATGATAACATTATAGTACTCTCCAATGGTCGAGTTTTATCACAAGGAACACATGATAAGCTCATGAGGCAATGCTCAGAATATCAATCTCAAATGGATATATTGAAAAAAAATGCACTTGAAAACGTGTAAAATTTGAATATTTAGTTTATAATAAATATATAAATAGGAGGTTTATTATGGATTTATCAATCAAACATGCACATGCAGGTGAAAAAAACACAACCCTTGAATGGCATTTGGACAAAGAGTACCACGATAAGATTAGCCCGTATGTTGATCATTTAGTAGCGCTTCATTATCATTATCGAACAGATAATAAACAGCTTAAAGTAACGGCAGAGTGTGCTTTTAAAGCTCATCATAAAAGTGAGCATATCGAAGTTAGTAGTTATGATCAGTCAGATAGCTCAGCTATATCATTAGCAAAGAAGATTTCAAAATTGGTAGTTGACCAAGTTCGATCATACACTGATAAGAGAAATAACTAACTTTTGATGCTTGCTTAACGGTCAAAGGTTGAGCCAAAGTAGTGCTTTTGAGCATCTTTATTGGCAATAATATCGCTTGGACTTCCCTCAGCAATAACTTTCCCTGAAACCATAATGTAGGCTCTATCACAAAAAGGAAGCGTATCTCTAACATTATGATCACTAATCATAATGCCAATGTTTTTGTTCTTGAGTTGTGAAATAATTAACTTCATTTCGTGGATGGATAAGGGGTCAACACCTGCAAATGGCTCATCTAGAAAGATGAGTTTTGGGTTTTGAGCCATAACTCTTGCAATCTCTAAACGACGTTTTTGGCCGCCAGAAAGCATTTTACTTTGTGTTAAGCGAGATTCTGTTAAATGGTACTCCTGGAGTAAATCGTCGCACTTTTTTTGGAGTATGCGCTTATCTTGCTTTCCTTTCTTGGCTAACTCCAAGGCAACTAATATGTTTTCTTCGGTCGTTAAATTTTGAAATACAGATGCTTCTTGGGATAAATAGCCAATGCCAAGCTCACTTCTACGGTAAATAGGTACTTTGGTAATGTCTTTTTTGTTAAAAAAAATCTGACCAGAGCTTGGTGAGTTAAGGCCAACCATCATCATGAAAGTGGTTGTTTTACCCGCACCATTTGGACCAAATAGTCCTACAATTTCCCCACTTGAAAGATCAATATTAACACCTTTAACAATAGTCTTTTGATCAACAGTAAAAGCAAGTTGGTTGAAGTAAATAGTTTGACTCATAACACTCACTATCCAGAAATAAGCAGCCGTTGGTTAGGCTTTATTGTTACAGAGCTTAAATGGTTATCGAGCATTATTTTTTTTACAGTGGTTTTATATCGATGGGCTATTACTGACAAGCTCTCGTTTGGTTTTACAGTGTGAACTCGTCTCTTTTGTTTAGGCCATATAGTCAGTTTTTGTTTGGGCTGTAAGGCCTTGCTTGCAGAAATTTGGTTCCAATAGCATATATGTGCAGTTTTTACCTTATACTTTAGAGCTATGCTATGGAGACTATCACCTTTTTTGACTTGATGAATAATAGGCTGTGGCCCAATACGGTCATTGGCCTGTAGTGGCTCATCAAACTTTGGACTTGGTATATATAAAGTTTGACCTGGTTTAATAATATGATCACTCATATGGTTATGTTTCATTATTTTACGAACGCTTGTTTTATGCTCTAATGCAATGCCAGATAGGGTGTCATTAGGTTTTACTGAATATTGAGAGATAGAGACTTGTCGCTGATCGATGGTTGGCAAACAATCATAATAGTCATCCAATTGGTCTTTGGCGATATACAAATAATGCTTTTGATTGGGTGGGGTGACACTTAGCATATTGGCATCATTTAAGTGATAAATATCTAAGTTAACTTTGCATGTACTCTTTATGTATTTAAATGATTGTTGATTTTGAACTTCAGTAATTTCAAATGGGATGGTGCTTGAGATTTTATGATAATGGTACTGATTCAGAATAAATTGCTTTAAAGCTAGAAGTTTAGGAACATAATCTCTTGTTTCTTTAGGTAAATCTAATGACCAAAAATCAGTGCTTTGACCTAAGATTTTTCTCTTTTTGACTGCTCTTTTGACTCGACCTTCTCCCGCGTCATACGCAGCAATTGCAAGTAGCCAGTTATGGTTAAATTGCTCATAAAGATATTGTAAATGGTCTAAAGCTCCATCTGTACTATTTTTTAAATCAAGTCTACCATCAAACCAATGGTCAATATTTACACCATAAGCAGATGCAGTTCCTGGCATCATTTGCCAAAGACCTACAGCGCCTTGGGATGATGATGCATGTAGCTGGTAGCGGCTTTCAATGTATGGCAATAATGCAAGCTCGGTGGGTAAATTCCTACTTTTACATTCAGCGACAATGTAAGACAAATATGGTTGAGCCTGAGATAGTGCACCAAGAAGTGCTTTAACATCTTTTTGAAAGTAAGCAAGTTGATGATTGATTCGTTTGCTATGTTTGGGAAGGGGAACTGCAAAGTGACGAACAACATCAGAAAGTAAATCATTTCGTTGACCGAAACCATAACTAACAGAGGGTACTGTCATTAAAATAAGCGCTAGCGTACCACTTAGTACTTTTATCGTTAGATTTGGTTTTTTAACTCTCGTAAACATTGAAATAATTGAAATGCATGATCAACACCTCTATCGTATGTTTCCTTGGACACGTTTTGCAAGGTATTTTTCAAGAGATCTTTTACCTGACTGATATTCAAAAATATTCTATTGATATTATTTTGTTGGTTGAGGTCATTAAGCCTGCGCACAATTTGATCAAAATATTTTGAGTTATGTATTTGTAAGAATGGGTTGGTTTGTTTTTCGGTTCCTAATGTTGCAGGTATGGTGATATGTTTTATACGATTTTCAAGAGCAGGATTGTCAGGGTCAATTAGTTTAGCGAATTTTAAATTGTTCAATGTGTAATCATGGCCGCAGCAAACAATCAGGTCATCAGATAGTGTATGGAGTTGGTTTAGAGAGTGAAATAATAAATTAATGTCATAAAATGCTCTACCACATCCGCCATAAAATAATGTGTCACCTGTGAATAAGTATTGATCAATTTGATAACACAGGTGTTCAGCTGTATGTCCAGGTGTGTAAAAAACGTGAAGTGGGCCAAAAACAAAAGCGTTAATGGTATGCGTTTTTAAGGGTATGGTATAGGTGTTCTTCATCTTGGTCAACACGCCATGGGGTGAATAAACTAATGCTGTTGGATAGCGAGAGATAATAGTTTCAATACCATCAGTGTGGTCTTGATGACCGTGGGTTACCAAAATAGCGTATGGTTTTAGATGTGGGTTATATTGCAGCCAGTTTAGCACTTCATCAGATTTGCCAGGATCAATAATAATAACATTTTGACCATCTTCTAATAACCAAATGATATTGTTATCTGTGCTTTTAGGGTTGATTCTATGTAAAGATAGTTGTCGCACAATTAATGATTATTCTGAGTTGCCGCGGCTACGTTGAGGAACGGAATCACTACGTGGATTGGATTCTTTACAGGTTGGTCTCTCTATTGTACTGACACCTTCTTTTCGTTGAATAAAAGCACTTGCTGACCTTGATTGTGTTTTTTCATTTGTTGGTGTGGATGGAATTGATGGATCTGATGGGGTCAGTAAATAAATTGCGCAGAAACCAATGAGTCCAAAAATAATACCTAAATGAACGCCAAGAAATAAGCTTCCAACTAAGAAGAATAGAAATCCTGTATTTATGGTGTTAATTATTCTAGACATCACTACCTCATTTATATCATTTCATGAAAGTAGCTTTATATCAATACAATTTAACAAGTAAAAGTTCATTTAGATTGAACTCAATGATTAACGGTTGTTATTGTCTTGATATTAAGAAAAATAAGGTGCATAGTGCAAGAATGAAGCAAACAGATGTACTTAATTTAAAAAAATGTGAAGATTGGATGTCTACAGGGTTTGGCTACTCGTTGCACCAGCAAGCCAAAATGAGTTGTCAAAAAATCATAGAGCATTATCAAGTGCAAGATATCTTACAGTTAGCTGGTCTGCCATTATTTGATTTTGCTATACCGCCTCATTGTCATTACATACATGTAGAACCAGACTTGCATCATCTTGCACAAGGTCATACCGTTGTGGCCAACATAAATGCTTTACCATTTGCCGCAGAAACTTTTGATTGTTTGGTGATCAGCCATTTGTTTGAAGTGATATCAGATATCAATATTCAAGAATACCTTCGCGTACTAAAGCCTAATGGTCTTGTGGTTATTTTTGTATTAAATTTGAAAGGTTATTGTTGGTTCAGAAATGTTTTTGATGGAGATTTTTTACCTTGGAAGCAACGATGGCATGGTAAAAAAGCTTTGATTGACTTTATGCGTCAACAAAGCTGTCATTTCATCGATATAAACTATTTAGCATCTCATCCAGTTGGACCGAGCATGATCCCAGCATGGCTCCGCTATGTGTATCGATATTTGCCTCAGTTGAGTTCATTAAGTCAATTAACGTTTGTGAAAAGGGTTAAAGGCCAAATTCCAGTAGAATTAGTAAGAGGAGCTATATGATTGAATTATACACTGATGGTGCATGTCGCGGTAATCCTGGCATAGGTGGCTGGGGCTGTCTTATTTTATCGGGCAAGCAGCGTTTCGAAGGTTATGGTTTTGAGCCAAATACCACCAATAATCGCATGGAAATTATGGCTGTTATACAAGGTTTAACTTATCTTATGAAAACCAGTCAAGTAGGCACCCATGTTACTGTTTATAGCGATTCAAATTATGTCATTAAAGCCATGTCTGAATGGCGATTTGGCTGGGCTAAAAAATCATGGCGTAACGCACAAAATAAACCTGTAAAAAATAAAGATATGTGGATTGAGCTCATTGATTTAGCTGATAAATTCACCGTTACTTGGCGGTGGGTGAAGGGGCACTCTGGCCACGAGTACAATGAGCATGTAGATCAACTGGCCAATCGTGCTATTGATGAAAGGGAGACTCATAAATGGCTTTAGAAATCGCATTTGACACCGAAACAACGGGTTTGTCACCAGAGCGCCATCGTGTGATTGAATTAGGTGCCTGTGTTATTGCAAGAGCAGGTTATGATGAGGATAAAAAATATCATCAATACGTAAACCCACAACGTTCAATCGACCCTGAAGCAGAAAAGGTGCATGGCCTATCACAGGAATTTTTGTCTGATTATCCTTTATTTTCAGAGGTCATTGATGCATTTTTAGATTTTGTATCAGGTCATACTCTGGTGATTCATAATGCGCCGTTCGATGTGGGTTTTATGGATGCTGAATTGCTTAGATGTGGTAAGCGGCCCTTGAAGCATTACTGTAAGATTATTGATTCATTACCTCTTGCGAGAAAAATGTATCCAGGGCAAAAAAATTCTCTTGATCATTTATGTAAACGTTTTGGTCTTGATATCTCTCATAGAACACTTCACGGTGCGCTAAAAGATGCAGACTTATTGAGTCAGGTTTTCCAAAATTTAACAACGAAACAAGCAGCATTATCTACTCCTGAGGATGAGGTTGATGTTGCTAAGGTGAAACAGGAAATACCATACCCAGAGCTACTTAAGCTCGGTGTAAGTCTTGATGATCAAGAATTATTAGCTCACAAAGCATTTCTTAAAGAGGTACTTAAGCTTGATGATCAAGATTGGTCTTGACAGTTTTAAGATAAAGCGCTAAAGTTTTGAGCTTAAGGGGAGATACTCAAGCGGCCAACGAGGACGGACTGTAAATCCGTTGGTTTTACCTTCGCAGGTTCGAATCCTGCTCTCCCCACAGCTAGCGGGTGTAGTTCAATGGTAGAACCCCAGCCTTCCAAGCTGGTCGTGAGGGTTCGATTCCCTTCACCCGCTCCAAGCCGATGTAGCTCAGTGGTAGAGCACTTCCTTGGTAAGGAAGGGGTCGGAAGTTCAATTCTTCTCATCGGCAATTGATGAGTGTATATTAAATAATAATCCATAATATTGATCTAAGACGCTTCAAAAATTGTATATGTTAAGTGATTAATAAGCCCAATAAGCATTTTTTCATCTAGATGTGTCCGCTAAGTGTGATGCTACACTCTAAAAATAATAAAGTGATTATAAAGGTATTAGATTGTAAGCTAGATGCTAAGGGAGCTTGTGTTTCAGTTGGTATCACTATGTTTTTAAATTATTATTTAAGTTATTGGGTTGTTTAATATATTGACCTTCCTTTTTTTTTGTGTTAGCGTGTGCAGAATAAATACAATATTGGGTAGTCAAATGTTTCTAAGAAATTACAACAGTTATTATATCGGTCTGTGGGTTTGTGCTATTATTGGGTGTTTACTGGGTTGCATCATGCTTTCTTCAGTACTTCCTTTGGTTAGCATGCTTGGTCGAATTATTTTATTATGTTCACTGATAGTAAGTTTGTTTCTTTTTAAACACTTAGTTTTTAAACAATATAGATTAAGTATGTTGAAGGCTGTGAAGCAAGATGGCCTAAAATTGCAACATGCTTCTAATGTACTAAAGAGTGATAAAGAAGTTGTTCAGGCAGCTGTGAAGCAGAATGGCAATGCATTACAGTATGCTAGCGAAGAATTAAAGGCTGATCAGGACATTGTTTTGGCAGCGGTACAGGAGACTGGTAGTGCATTTGGGTATGCTAGCAAAGAATTAAAGGCAGATAAGCCTTTTGTTTTGGCTGTAGTAACGCAATGTAAATATGGTTATGTATTACAGTATGCTAGCGAAGAATTAAAGGCTGATCGGGAAATTGTTTTGGCAGCTGTGAATCAGAATGGCAATGCATTACAGTATGCTAGCGAAGAATTAAAGGCTGATCAGTCATTTGTTTTCGATGCAGTAGTGCAATGTAGAGGTGGCGATGTATTGACACATGCAAATATTACTTTAAAAGCGGATAGAGATTTCATTTTGCGTGTGGTAAATCAGAGAGGTCTTGAATTAAAGCATGTTAGCAATGCTTTGAAGGATGATACGGATGTTGTTTTGGCAGCGGTGAAGCAGGATGGTTGGGCATTGAGGTATGCTAGTTCCAGATTAAGGGATGATATAGATATTGTTACATCTGCAGTAAGACAAAATCCTATGGTATTGTCGTGTGCGAGTGACCAGTTAAAGGGTAATCGAGAAGTTGTCTTGGAAGCCGTGAAGCGGAATGGTAGGGCATTGGTTTATTCTATTAATGAGTTGAAAAATGATAGACAAGTTGTCTTAGCGGCAGTCAATAACTCTGGTATGGCACTCCATTTTGCTAATAATCGGTTTAATAATGATGAAGAAATTGTTTTGGCTGCAGTATTAGCACCTAACAAGTATGTAAGGACGAACGGACATGCTTTGAAGTTTGCCTCTGATCATTTCAAAAATAATCCAGATATTGTACTTGCTTCGTTGAGATATCAAGGGCGGCCTAATGATGGTACATCATTGCAGTTTGCTAGCAGGGAGCTCTTAAACGATAGTGACTTTTTAGAGCGCTGTGTTCAAGAAAACCCTTTATCAGTTAATGAGGATACATCTCAATATTTTACTAATATTGATTTCAGAACATCGTTAAGTGTTCAGTTACAGATTCCGAATTATGCGACTCGTTTTGTTCAAAATTATAAGGTTATGCATCCATTTGTTTTAAATCAAAGTCGTTATGATATGGTTTTTTTAGGTTTTATTTATCTTAACAGAGAAGGAAATCGTCATCAAAAGGTTGATGAGTGGTTGCTTAGATTGGAAAGAATTGGCAAA
>JBMHDW010000007.1:0-174606 GCA_049889175.1 Candidatus Comchoanobacterales bacterium
CTTGTGTTAATTCAGTAATGGCATGATCAATTAATGTTGATAGCTGCTTAGTTGAAGGATGCTTGCTAAGTTTTTCTAAAAAATCCTCAATACGATTAATGGTTTCGTGTCTCAATCGATAATGCTTCATATCTTGCATCAATAAGGTCATGGATTCTTCTTGAGTCAAATCTTGTTTTGCAAGGCTGTCTTTAAGTTTTTTCAACAGATGTTCATGTTCTTCAGTTTTCATTTTAGGTTTTGTTTCGACGAATATTTCAAGAGTGTCCAGAAAAAAAATCTTATCGTTATTTTCGAGATCTTTATATGATGGAATGATATGTGATGATATTAAGCTGGGTAAGTATTGTGTTATGATATGAAGGTTATCTCTGATCAATAGTTTTTGTTGGTGATCAAGTTGTTTAAATGGAATGGTAAAATCAATACCCAAACGTATTAATGGCTGATATTCATCAGGTATTTGAATGATTGGTAATGGTTCATGTGATTGAAGGATGACCAAGTGTTCAAGGTGTAAGTGATTAAGTAATTGATCAACAATGGTATTGATGTCATTGATGTGTGGGTGCAAAGAATCATTACTCATGGTACAGAGAATGCTTAGAAGACTCTTATTTTGAACAGTTTTATGGACAATAAGACTGTAGAGTTGACTTGGCAAAGTATGTTTAATAAAGCATTTGGTTAAAGCAACATCGGGCTTTAAACATGCAACATGTAATGGAGTATAATGATGACTGTTAGTTTGGTTGATCAGTCTCGTGATTGCATCATGAGATAATTGGCTTAATGTATTATCGAGAGCATTGATGTGATTGTTCATGCACATAAGATGAAGCATGTTATTTTCATGAGCATTAACTTTTTGAAGGCATTGCTCAAGGTCATTGTTATCAAGGTTTTTGACGATGGCAATGATTTTTTTTGAGGTGCCAGAATTTCTCATAGCGCATAAATGAGCAGGAGTGCATAAGCTTGAGTCGATTTGATTGACTAAATTTAAGGTTTTTTGTGATGGTAGTTCTTTCAGTAACAGAGTGATGATTTTTTCATTATGGTATTTAGCGGCAGAGTGAAGCAAAAATTGTTGCTTTAATAGTTCGTATTTTTGATCAGGGTTTAACCCTTCTATCAATTTTCTAATGATGTTAACTTGATGACCCAAACAAGCTATGGACAGAGGGCTTTGTCCTAGAGCGTCTTTAATTTGAAGAATTTGGAATTTTTCATCAATGGTTAAATTATTCAGTAATGCAATAACTGAAGCACATGAATGTTGATCGCACGCCCAATGAAGTGGTGTGGCTTGATTCAGTTCTAAACCAAAATCGTCAAAACGTTGTAATGATTTTATGGGATCATTTATTTGACTCATAACAAGTCTTACCAATGATGAATCTCCACTAGCGCATGCGGCATGTAAAGGATGTTTGAGTTGCTTAAATGCATCAAGTTTTTGTTCATCATTTAAAGGAAATAGCAAGAATGTAATAAGGTTTAAATTATGATGATGGTAACATGCCATTTCTAATGGGCATTCCTCTAAAGAGTTTTTTTTAGTGATCAGTGTAACAACTTCATCTGTGCTTAATTTGTTGAATAGTACGGGTATCAAAAACTCTAATTCTGTCATGCATAAATCATGGAGTGGTGTATTGCCATCTTTGTCTTGTTTTAATAAGCCAGCAAAAATACTCTTGGAATTTAAATCTTTTAACAACGCCTCTAACATCTTCTTATCATGACGGCGGCAAGCCCAATGCAGTGGCGTTGCTTGATCTTCATCCATGCTAACAATAAGCATTTCTTTTATTTTTCTGGGCAATGATTCAATGATGGAGACTTGTTGAGGGTTTATAATAAAATTCCTAAATGATTGTGATATGGTTGATGACCATTGCTTGATTAATGCTTCATGATGTTGTTGTTGATTCGTAGAAAGCATTGTAAAGGCTTTAATAAAAGCATGATAAAAATGTTTTTTTAATGCTATTTTAAAAATTTGTTGCTCGTTACCAAGTAGCGCATTATCTCCAATGTTTTTTTGGTGAGTATTTAAAAAAGTTAATACAGTTTGTTCATCACAATCATTAAAAAATTGTTGGAGCGCAGTATCATCTGATCCATGGCTCTCTGGTTTATGTTTGAGATTATTATCTTGGGTATATTCTATCAGTAAATGTATTAAATTTAAGTCAGTCATAATCGCACCTTTTATGTTTTTATAGTTTATAAACAGAGATTTGACACGTTTTATTTGATTTATTTAACTGGTTGCATGGCGGTAAGTTAACGCTGATTGAATAAGTTATAATGTTTATGAATCTATTTGCCTAGATTTGAAGAAGGTATGAACAACAAGGCATACAGAATAAAACACGATGCATAACCATGAAAATGTTTTAGGCAAAATAAGCATTGCGTTTTCAAGTTCAGTGGTAAAGCTTTGGATATTGATGGAGAATATATCAAAGATGGCTGCTAATATCGAACCTAAAAAGACAGGTAAAATATTAAAGTAAAGAATTAAACAGAAACCTAGACTGCTAAAAATCCAAAACCAATAAAGTATTCTTAACAGTAAGCTCTCAGAAGATGTTGGTAAGGATTTAAGTGTTTTACGTGTCCAATAAAAAAGCATGGTACTAATCAACGCAAATAGAGACAATGTAAAGGGGTGAAATAGCAAAAAGTATAAACGAAAGTGGATGCCTGCAGCAAAGCATCCATTCAGTAATAAGTGGCCAAATAAGATTAAAGTGATATGACGTGTTGAAGATGGTGTAGGTATGAAGTTAGTCATGAATATGAAAAGTTTGTGTTATTGTTTACTCTAAGATGGTTCATAATTTATGTCAATGGTTTAGTCTTTTTAACAAGATGGCGGTATGCTACAATATAAAAATGAGTATTTTACAGTTATTATTGGCTTGGTTGTTGTGTTCACTTGTCATGTCTATGGCATTTGTGGTTTATTGGCTATCGCGCCAAGTAGCTTCAGCAGACTTATTTTGGGGTCCAGGAATAGGGTTAGTGGGTATTATGATGGTTGGCTTATATGGCATGAAGGATCCACAGGGTTGGTATGTTCTAATGTTGGTATGGCTTTGGGCCATTAGGTTGAGCGCATATTTATGGTGGACAAGATTTAGAGTGCAAAAACCAGAGCGGCGTTTGGATGCTATGATCAATAATTGGGGTAAGTCACCAGGTTGGAACTTATATCGCCAATATTTATTGCAAGCTGCTTTACAAGCTTTGGTTGCACTTCCATTGCTAGTATTACCATTTTGGCAAATGTCACCAACTATTGTATTCTTAATGAGTATATTAGCACTCTTTTCCCTTGGGGGGGAGGCATTGGCAGACTGGCAGCTGTATCAGTTCACACAAGACCCTAAAGAGCCCCCCAATACTGTCTGTCAAAGAGGGCTATGGTATTATTCACGTCATCCCAATGCTTTTTTTGATATCCTATTTTGGTTAAGCATAGCATTGATGGGTATTGGAAATGTATCCATGATTGTGGCATTAATTGGTGTGGTGGTATTAGGTTTTATCTTTATTGTGCTTACCATACCGATTACAGAGAGTTATTCTTTGAAAAAGCGTTTAGATTATGCTCTTTATCAGAAGCAGGTGTCGATCCTGCTGCCTTGGGTGAGGAAAAAGTAGATGCGCAATTAGGTTTTGAAGATTGAAACTTGGGCGTATCAGCACTGTGCCAAAGTACTATTGTTAACTTAGATAGTAATTTTAGAGCCCAATCAGTAACAGCATATAGAACTATCAATGGCTGATATAGAATATGATTGGGCCTATTGTTAATACCTACAAAGCTTTGAAGAGTATTATTATGATAAACGATTAAGTTTCTCTCTTCTGATTTGAGATTACAATATTGATCACAACTAATTTTAAAATAAATGGGCTCATAACCTGGCAAAATATAGGTTTTTTCAAATTGAGTTAGATGGGTAAGGTGTTGAAAAGAAGCACCAATTCCAAGAGGGTCAAGCCAGAAGAAACAATCATGATAAGACGTCATTGTGCTTGAAGGCATATAAACAGGTTTATAAGGTGATAAAAAGTTGAATATATCACAAAACCCCCATTCAATAAGAAACATAAGAAGTACTTCAATACACGATTTAAGCATAAGAAAAGGTGCTTTTAATATTGCTTTGATAATATGCCAGGATGATAAATGGAATGTGCTGCCAAACCATAAGCTTTTTATTATCTGAATGATGATTCTTGCAGGCAATAAGCAAGGCGTGAGGACCCAAAATATCAAATATAAGGTTTTGGCTGTCAAGAAATACAATGAGTTGGGAATATGATTGATGATATTGCCTAAAAGAAGAGTCGCTCCTGTGATTAATACAACAGTGAAAACAAGAATGGTTCGTAACGATAATGTGAGGCGCAATAAAATATCTTGTAGCTTAGTAGGTAAGATTAAATAAGTCAGACACTCAATACTGTACAGTAAATATGTTGCTGGTGAGAGCGCTAGAACAAGAGCATCATCACAGTGCTCAGTCAAAGATTGACCTTGAAAATGCTGGTAGCCTTTCTTAGAAACAGTGAATAAAGCCTGATAGGGTTGTTTTGAATAATCATCATAGTATGTCAACAGATGCTGATCAGCTTCTGCAAGGTAAGAATCAAAGGAGTAAGACAGCACTTGTTGCATAATGAGTAGTATTTATTTTTAAAAAATATTACTCAATAATAGATTGTAAGTCAATGTTTTTATTTGTTATATGGTTTATAGATAACTTATTTAGAGAGGTTCATGGTGTCTTTATTTTGCGTTAAACCATGATGTTATTCATGGTGCCATCAGTATGAATGATGCATGATAGATTGTAAGTACTGTAAAACCGTGCTGAACTATTTACCGAGTTTATTGCTTTGTCCAGGAGAAAGACGAGTTTTGATGGAGTCAATGGCGTTCTTTGCATTAACGATTGGATCTTGTTGAAAAGCAGATGCTACCTTATCAAATAGGCTTTTAGTGTTAGACACCTGTTTATCAGAGTGTGTTGGTAAGTCATTAAGCTTAGTCAGTAATAAGTCTAAATCATCTATGTGGTCCTGAGTAAAATATTCTTGATAAGTTGTGATTGCCTGCAAAGCTGATTTTTCAGGTAATGGTATCAATACCTCAATGAGGGCAAGATCAATGATTTGAGTGAGTAATTTAGATGGTATTGCTACTTTATCTGTTTGAAAAAGACTTGTAACTTTCGACAATATTGGCTGTGCCCATGGGGCAGTACTATTATTTGATGAGTCATTCGGTTTTTTGTTGGCTTGTAACTGTTTTTGTATGTCTTTTTCAAGGTTTTTCATAATGATAGGAATATCATTACCTTCAGTCTTAATCTCTTTAAGTAATACACTTAAAAATGGCTTTTTGTCGTTTGCTAAACACAACTTCAAAATAGTTGTATCGTCTCTTCTATTTAATATTGTAAGTAGAATTGACCCTTTAGGAAGAGCTGCATAGAAGGCGTCAACTAAATCTAATTTGAGTGCTGTATTAATAACTTTTGTATCAGAGGAAAAACCATGATAAGCCCTCAGTAATCTGACGGTCTGATCGGTGTTTAAATGTCTGAGTAGGAAACTAATATTTGGACGTTCTAGGTTTTTATTATTTGGATATTTATCTATAATCATTTTTAATAATTCTTGGATGTCATCTTTGTGAAGTATATTGTCTTCCTGAGTGTTTTCCTGAGTTGAAATGCTCTTAAGAAAACGCATAATGATGAAATCACCATTATTCATTGCTGCGTTAAGAACATTATCATTGTTTAAAATGTGTATGATATTTTTATCCGATATCGCTTCAAATAATTGATTCTTTAGAATACTATTGCTCTTTATTTCTTTTATAATTAAATGTCTATTTTCTTTAATAAATGTGAGTTTATCTTCATCAGACATCTTATCAATTAATCCTCTGATTAAAGGATCATTATCAATTATTGTATATTGCGCAAATGTTTCAATCTCTCTCATCTGCTTACTACGATCATTAAAATTTGTTGTATCTTTAGAGGTTGTATGTTTTGCAAACTGTTCAATCTCTCTCATCCGTTTACTATGATCATTGACACTTTTATTATCTTGAAATGTGCTATGTTTTGCATTATCTTCAATATAATCTTGTTGCTCTTTGAGTGTCTTGTCAAGATTGCGAGAGTACTGTGCATTATTAAGTAAAGAAATGAGTAGCATGGACTCTTTACCATCAATGTAGTCAAGAAAGAAATTAAACATTTTCGTATTGTGTTGACTAGCTTTTGCCAGCCAATTAGGGTGGTTTTTAAGTAATGCTTTTATCTTATCCTCATCAATATTTTCAAAGAGAAAATTCATTATTTTTTCAGTATTACTATTAATAATCAGGTATATCAATAGTTTAGGGTTGTCATCAATTAAATTATATTTGTCTTGAACATCGATATCTTTAAATAATTCTTTTAAAACATCCAAATCTTTCTTTTTTAAAGCTATACTAACCCAGTCAGGATTATTTTTGAGTAGTGAAGTCTTGATTGCTGGATTGATGTCTTTAAATAATGCCCCTAAAATATCCAAATTTCTGTTTTTGATAGCAGTACTAACCCAATCAAGATGCGTTTTAAGCAGTTGGCTTTTATTCTCCACAAATATACCCTGTAGTAATGTTCTTAAAATGTCCGAATTACTTTTGTCAACTGCAGTACTAACCCAGCCCGGATTTTCTTTGAGTAGATGGTTGATGGGTTTTCGATCAATATCTTTTAATAATGCTTTTAAGGTTGCCGAGTGGTTGTTTTGAATTGCTTTTGTAACAAAGTTGGGGTTGTTTTTTAGTATGTTATATTTGAGCTTTTCATCAATGCCAATTATGAAAGTTTTAATGCTGGATAGACTAAGTTCTAACTGAGTGCTATCTAGATTAAGTGCTTTTAAAAATTTTGTCTTATCTTTTGGTTTCATATTTTCATATAGGCATTCTACCCAAACAGGTAAGTCAGATTGATCTATGATATAATCTTTGTGTTGAATTAAAAGATCATAGCTAATATCAATGAGTGCTTCGGCAGCTTTTTGATGATCCAATTTGGGTAAAGATCTAAACACAAATTCAATAGCTGGTCTATTTTTGCTATCTAATGCTGATAATACTTGTATTTTCTGCTTTCGATTTAAACATTGAAATATTTTGGATTCAATATTAATTGAGCCCAAATGGAATAAACTTGGTCCTTTGAGGTTCTTAGCCTGAAGAAACCTCCAAATATTTTCTTTATTTTGACCATCAAGTAAAACGTGTAATATATCTGGTGTGATACCAGCATGATGAAAGCAATAATGACCTTGTTTATCCGGAGTCATTAATAGTTCAAATTGTTGCGATTTTTTTAATCCTTTAAATAAAATCTGAATCGATTCTATAGTATCTTTTTTATGATTTGTAAGATCTTGGTGACTAAGAATGTTATGAAGAACTGTTTCGCCTTTATTATTCTGAATGCAAACAATTTCTTTATTCAATGTGATATCGGGTCCAAGTAAATTATTGATGGTTATATTAAATTTATGAAGTAATGTATTGCCAGTATCTTCATCTTGTTTTTGGCATAGCTCGATGAGATAAGGGTTAAAACCTTTAATAATATTTTGATTACATCGAGACAGTATTTTATTATTATTTTTTTGGAACTTATATTTAATCGCATTACATAATTTAGCTTGTCGTTGTAGATTTGAAATATGAATTTTTTCGTCTTGGTCAAGTAGTTGAAAAAATTTGATAAACTTTAAGGGTAAGTCTGTTTTGTTATCAATAGAGGACTCAATGCATGCTCTATCCATAAAACTTAATCTTGTAGATTGGTACATGTCGGAATCAGGCTTGTTTTCATTGAGATATTGCATTATTTTAGGAGAATGACTATAGTCAAGTCGATTAGTGAAAAACGAATATAAAACATAGTTAGATACTTTCACAGACTGTAGCACATCCTCTAAAAACATATAACAGATTTCTAAATTTGTATTTTTTAAAAGGTCATGAATATACCCGTCAAAATCATTCCTCCAATAATTTAAATCAGATATTAATTTGCCGTATTCACTTTTATATTTGTCATTTCCCTTATTAATTGATTTTTCAACGTCTTTAAAAAATTTTAAAACTTCTTTAAAAGTTTTCGTTTTATTTTTCTCAAAATATTTAGGTTTTTCACCTACTGGATGATGATCAATAGCAGTATGAAAAGAATTATGCATTAAGGTTGCTTGTTGCTTTAAATCAAAACGAGTTAATATTTTTTTTACCTTATCAAACTTGAAGTTTTTGACTGCCAAATTAAACGGTGTTAACTCGTTTTTATTTTTTTGTGTTAATCGATTTGCAATTTGTTTGATTGTCAATCCTGATGTCAACAATTCTATGGTTTTAAAATCTCCTTGGCTGAACGCTATGTGAAGGGGGGTATTACCCTTATCATCTTTAAGGCTAAGGAAAGCATCTTTTGTCTCAGGTGTCATGAGTTTTATGATGTCGTTGCGTTTCATGATGTCTGTTAATTGATCTTTTATGATATTTATATTTTTTGTATCAATATTAAACAGATTAAAGGCTGTTACAAAGGCTTTAAGGTGGTCACGTTCATGTGCAATACTGAGAACATTATTACTCGACTGTCTGTGTGTGTAGAGGTCTTCTACTTTAATGTCAACATGATGTTTGTTAATAAATGCTAAAATTTGCTTTTCAGTAAAATACTTAAATAGGCAGGGAATAGGTGGGTTATAAGATTGTATATCTATCTTATTATTTTTATTGAGTTCCTCAACAAGACTCACCAGTGTGCTATTATCTCTCATAATCAATACCTACAATTATACTAGTCTTTTATAGACTAATATTTTGATATTGTCATGATTTATAAATGTTTAAGTTAAGTTATTATTGCTTATGTGGATTTATTATAATGTAAATCTTGAATGATTCAATGGGTATACATGGTGTATACCCATTGATAAAAAACAACTAAGCTTTGGTTTTGCTAAGCTTAGATTGGATGCTTTTAGGTAGGCTTGTAATGCTGGCTTGCTTTTTGTGGGTTTTATTGTATGTTTTTATTAAACTAGAAAATTCACCATCATCAGAGTCGTCTTCTTCATGAGTGCCATCATCACTAAGTAATTGTTGTGCTATGTCAAGAAGCCCGATGGCTATGCAATTATTAGTGATAGTGATGTTATCATAGGGCTGATCAGGATGGGCGTCAATAATACCTGAGTAAATATCTAGAGCATCTTGTAAATCAAGATCTATGGTAAAGTTATCTTCTGAGACGTTGTAACCATACGTTACAGAGGTTGTCATTAAATGTGTTAAATCACCTATAACAGCGACTCGATCACCCTTTCCATGTGATACTCTTTCTTCTTTATCTATAAGCCTGGGCTCAAGATAATCGTGTTCATCCACAATATGAACTTCGTCAGGGGTGCCGCGGAGCTGGAGGCCGTAAGGACCTTGATTTGAAAGCTCAAGAGCGTCAGGTTGAACGGTAATGATAAAGCCATAAGGGTCACAGTCTGATGCAGTATTATCACTGCCTGAGGAAGTTCCATCAGCACTGTGGTCATCTGCCAAAGCAAAAGGTGTAGCACAAATACATGCGATGGATAAAAGATATTTGTTCATAAGATCTCCATATTATTTAAATGACATCAAAAATGATTTATTCAGTATCATACTTAATAGACCATCCTTGTCTCTCATGATGGTAATTGAGGGTTCAGTGAGAAGTCAAGTGGTTGAGCTAATAATTTGCTCGATGGTGGTTTGAGATAAATGTAATTGTTTCAAACGAGTCTTTAAGGGAGGAGAGCACTGAAACCAATCCAAAACACTGTAGTTACTTGTAATCCCAGCCGATCGTGGATGATAAAAATACATTAAATAACGGGAAACTTCTAGGGGGGACTGATTGTATATTTTCTTCATCTGGTCACGATGATGAGTATGATCGCGGTGCATGATGGTTAAGGCCTCAAGAAAGGGCTGTTGTTGCCGAGTTAATCGTACTGTATGAACATCAGCTTGCCAACGCTGATGTCTAAACAAGCATCGGCAGATAAAAGCAGTGAGTAGGTTGATGGATAACAGCACCCAAAAGAACATCAGTCTTATTCCTGATCGGCTTTCTTCTTTAATGAGGGGTATAAGAAAATACTCAACTGGATAAATATACCAATGGATGATTAGGGAGAGTAAGGCGAGTAAACGAGTATCATGATGTTGAATACGGATGATTTCATGGGCAATTACGGCTTGTAATTGGCTACGACTTAAACAGTCAATCGCCCTTTGTGAAATAAGAATACTGTAATGTTGCTGAAGCATGCCAACACTTAATGCGTTACAATATCCAGTGGTCATTACATATAATTTAGGCTGATGTCTTAGGCCTGCAGCAAGACACATTTCTTCGACTAAGTGAAGTACTTGTAAGTGTTGAGGGTTATCAGTATGTGCATCAATCAGGTGCTTTGAGATGCCTGAACATAATAGTTGGTGACTATATGTCATCATGTAAAATAGCATGTTAATGATGATCATGCCGTAAAAAGCTTGTTGAGCAGCAGAGGCCTGATTAAAACTCAATAGTTCATAAAGAATGATGATGAGGGCAAGAAAACAGCCATAATAGGCCATGCGGTTACGTAATCGATATGTTCGCCATGAAATCATAGAAAAGTCCTTTCATTTGAGTGAAATTCTAGCAATAAGTTTCAAAGAAGTCACTTTTATAAAAATATTGGCAAAAATGATTAGGTTTGTTAGATTAAAATAAAGGATTTGGAGAATCTATATGATAAAGTTAAGCCACGTTTTTTTAGCCGTGTCTTTGGTGAGTGTTGGTGGCCTAGTGGCAAAAGATGATGTCAACCCTTCGACAACAGAGCTGTTAGCTCAGTGTCAACATCAGTCAAAAACATGCGAATTTTTGCATAAGCTGCATCATCAAGAGTATAATCCGTTAGATATGAATCAAATAGAAAATTCTGTGATCGTAGCATTAAATAGGGTGATTAAACAGCTCATTGAACCCACACGTGATTGCCGTGAACGTTTAGATTATGAATCTGAAGAGTGTCAAAAAGTATGGGATCAAGTAGGCATATGGATTGATGGGAGTGAATTATTATATGAGGCTATTGGTGATCACTTAAAGGTAAATCATTCATTAGATCAACACCATTACGAGCATTTAGAGTTATTAGGGGAATTATTCTCAGTAGTATCAGGTAGAGCGAGTGATAAAGTGCTTTACATTGGTCAATGTACAATAAATCTATTGGAACACAAATTCCAATGTGAGCCTGAAGAACAATAAAATGGTGTAATACAACTGTAGACAAATAAGTTAGGTGCAAAGATTTTGAAATAAATCATCAAATATATTGTGTTTTTTGTTTCATTCTATTCTATATCTCGTTTTGAGTGTAGATTAGGAGATGAAATGAAGCATTACACCACACTTATTGCAGTCAGTATGATGTCGTTTGGTTTTGCTGAACAACCTAAAATAACCGATGATCAAAAATTAGATGACTTAATCAAACAGTGTCAGGTGCACATCAAAAATACATAAAGAGTATATTCGAGGATAACGAGACTTTATTGGGTAGTGATTCAAGAAACTTTTCATTACCATCCTATCGAATCGATGATGGAGATTTACAACATATTCAAAATGATCATGCACCATCATTAAGTCATGATGAGCTATGCTCAGTCTTAAAGCTGAATAGTTTATTTAAAGATATCAATGATAACCCAGCATTTTTCTTAAGGCCATTAAGTGATAAACATCTTTACTCTGCGCATTATAATAGTTTTTATGAGGCTTATTTTGAAAATAAGGTCTACCTAAAAAACAAACCATGCCAACAGGTTAATGAATATTTAGGCAAGTTACCTTCTAATATGACAGAGTTGAATGTTTTAAACATTGATTTATCAATGGTCGACTGGAGTCATTCTTGTAATAAGAAAATAGTTGATTAAATTGCTACCTAAAGCAATCTTAAGATGGATGCGTTAAGAGTAATGGATGAGAAATAATTTTCATGTTTTTTATATATTTATGTTCTATACTAGTAATAATCTTAAAATAAGGAGATAAGATGAAGAAATTAATAAGCGTGCTGGCGATAGGTGCAATGACAATAGGTTTTTCGGGTTCTGATAGGCATTTGTTATCAGAGTCTAGTCATAAAATTAAGCAAAGTGGAGGATTAGTGATACAGCGTGATGACACTGATCTAAAGTTTTCACAAAAAGATTTTCCAAGTGTAAGGGCATTGATACACAAGATTTATGAACTTAATGAATATCCTGAGTTTAGAACAAACGAAAATGAAATATCCCAATCTTTATGTCATGATATTAAGAGTCTTGTAGATCAGTTAGAATTGGAGTATGGGAGTGATGGATACCATACATTTGTTCATGAAAAGACCAATGAATACATAAAAATTGAATTCATGTATGACACTTGTTATTATAGGTGAAAAAGATTGTTTTTATGTTGTAAGAAGTGGCACATAAAGATTTAAAAACCATAGATCAGATCTTTATGTATTTATGATATGTAATGTTAAAATGATGTAATGGTTAGATCAAAGGGAGTTATTAGATATCAAGAATTAGATGTTGAGGGGTTATCTTGTGAAACTATAAAGAACATAGCTCAAATGAATGATTAGTTTATATAGGTAACTCCCAACAAAATAAAAGATGAATGTTGTTTAAACAGTGAAAGTAAAAAAATACAAAGAAACGACATAAGATAACCTGTGTCGATGAAAATGCGTGCCTATCCTTTGGTATGAAGTATGTTTATCACACAATGAATATTCAACGATATCTAAACATATTAATCTTTTGAAATATGCGTTGGTTTGTTGTTAAGTAATTGATTGTTATTTTTTTCATGTTTATTTTGTGTTTGTGGTCTATAATATAATTACCTAAAAATTAAAGGAAGTAATATGAAAAAATTAGTAAGTTTATTGGCCGTAGGTGCTTTGTCAGTGGGTTTTGCAGAGGATGATACTAAAGACTATTTGAAAAAACCCTCAAATGATTTGACTATATTAAAATTAACCCAATTTAATTTAATTTTGGGTGAGAAAGCACCAGATTTTAACCCTTTGTTAGATTTTTTCAAAAAGGTTAATGATGATCCAGAAAATTATCTTGAAGCTTTTAAAAATTCTTATCAATCATATGCTGATGCCTATAAATTTGAAAAGTTATATTTGAATGAGGCTGCTTGTAAAGAACTGAGTCAAATCATCACTAAAAGATTGTATCAGGGTACGATAACAGTATTTGGTTACACTCAAATTCCAAATGTAATTAACCTAAAATTTAACGATAGTGACAAGGTTATCAAGTGGGATTGTAGTTCAGATTATGTATGCGGCATAGGTTGTTAATAATATAAAATTTTAGTTGCTGGATTTGATAGTAGTTCATCATTTAACATCTCATAATCATCAAAGATGGCTGCATATGTTTGTGGTCATCTTTGATGGTTGTTTATATTATTCATGGTTGTCAGGATTAATAGTTTTAATTAATTGATTATTTTATTATTTTATGTTTTATTTGTGTTTATGGTCTATAATATAATTACCTAATAATTAAAGGAGATTATATGAAAAAATTAGTAAGTTTATTGGCCGTAGGTGCTTTATCGATAGGTTTTGCAGGCGTGAAAGAAAGTCAATGTTTGAGGGATCCTGATGAAGTTAAAGAGAATCCACCAAAATTTGATCTTGAAGGATTCTATTATAAGAGTAACTTCCAAGAGGTGATAAAGGCTATTGAAGGTATTACGTCTTTATTTGATAGGATAAATTGTGACACAACACATCATTCTGAAGGGGATCTTGTATTAACGGATCAATCATGTGATCAATTGAAAGGTCATGTTGCAATACTTTCTGAAAATAATGTAGACTTCGGATATACACAAGTTCTTAATGATACTGACAATACGACTTATTTGACCCATATTTTTGAATTTGAGTCATTTAACTGCAAGCGTTAAGAATAAAGTCGATTACGATATTAAGTACGGTGCAGTATGTGATTTTTTGTTTTTACTAACAGTTTTAGGTGGTCCAGAAACAATTAGCTCTCCACCATACTTACCGCCTTCAGGTCCGATATCAATAATCCAATCAGCTGTTTTAATGACATCGATATTGTGTTCAATGATGACCAATGTATTACCTTGGTCTCTCAAGCGGTGAAGCACATGGAGTAGTTGTTTAATATCATGAAAGTGTAAACCAGTGGTTGGTTCATCTAAAATATAAAGCGTTTTACCTTGTGAGCGTTTAGAAAGCTCTTTAGATAGTTTGATGCGTTGTGCTTCACCGCCAGATAGTGTGGTAGCACTCTGACCAAGATGAATATAGCTTAGCCCTACATCCATTAAAGTTTGTAGTTTTCTTGCTAATACCGGAACTTTTTCAAAAAAGCTTAAGGCTTCGGCCACAGTCATGTTTAATACTTCGGCAATATTTTTGCCTTTGTATTGAATGTTTAAGGTCTCACGATTATAGCGCTTACCTTCGCATTGATCACATGTAACATATAAATCGGCTAAAAAGTGCATTTCAACACGGATGACCCCATCACCATGACAGGCTTCACAACGCCCACCAGGTACATTAAAGCTAAAGCGACCGGGTTTAAACCCTTTGGCGCGTGCTTGAGCTGTTTGGCTAAAAAGATCACGAATAGGGGTGAATAAACCTGTATAGGTGGCAGGGTTAGACCGTGGTGTTCGACCAATTGGGCTTTGATCAATGGCAACCAGTTGCTCAATATATTCTAAGCCATGAATGCTGTTGTACTGTCCCTCTTGTTGTTTGGCGCCACGAGTTAGATGGTTAAATACAGCTGGCAGAAGTGTATCGCGTACTAAACTGGATTTACCAGAGCCTGAAACACCAGAGACAACTGTCATCAACCCAATAGGTAGAGCAACATCAATATTCTTAAGGTTATTAGTGCATACTTGCGTTAGTGACAACCATCGATCAGGGTTGGGTGCAACAGGATTGGGTTCGGCAACTTTTTTGCGCCCAGATAAATAATCGCCTGTAAGCGATGAGGTGTGTTGAATAATATCTTGTGGTGAACCTTCAGCAATAACTTCGCCACCATGAACGCCAGCACCAGGGCCTATGTCAATGACATGATCAGCTTGGCGAATGGTGTCTTCATCATGTTCAACAACAATGATGGTATTACCTAAGTCTCTAAGATGTATTAGTGTGTCAATCAATCTTTGGTTATCTCGCTGATGAAGGCCAATAGAGGGCTCATCCAAAATATACATCACCCCAACCAAGCCAGAGCCGATTTGACTGGCTAAACGAATGCGTTGTCCTTCACCACCTGAAAGTGTTTCAGCTTGGCGATGTAAAGTGAGGTAGTTAAGGCCTACTGACATTAAAAAACCTAAGCGATTGGTCAGCTCTTTAATAATGGGCGCTGCAATATCTTGATAGATGCCATCTAAGGTGAGATCTTGCATCATGCGTTGTGCTTCAGAAACATCAACTTCTATGATATCTTTCAAATGATGAGGGCCAACTCGAACGCAGCGAGCAGTTGTATTGAGGCGTGTGCCTTCACAATCTGGACAGGCATCAAACGTTAGGTAGGGTTTGAGTTCTTCTCGAATGGCTTCAGATTCGGTTTCTTCGTATCGCCTTTGTGTGTTGGGGAGTATGCCTTCAAAGCGTTTCATGCGCTCAAGCGGTCTGCCTTTTAAATTAGCATAACGTAACGGAATGCGCTTGGGTGTGCCGTTTAGTAAAACTTCCTGATGTTCAGATTTGAGTTCATTCCAAGGGGTATCAAGAGAAAAGCCATAAAAGTCAGCAACACTATTTAATAAAGCATAATAGTATTTATGTTTTGGGTTCCAATGAAATATGGCGCCTTCTGAGATTGACAAAGTGGGGTCAATAATCATTTTGTCAGCTGAAAAATAGCGACGGGTCCCCAGGCCATCACAGCTTGAGCAAGCACCATAGGGATTATTAAATGAGAAAAGTTTAGGTTCAAGTGTTGGTGTGCTAAAACCGCATTTGGGGCAAGCCTGTTGTGTGGAAAAAGTAATGGGTTCTTGATCATCATCATCCATGGCTTGAATCACTACCAGTCCACCAGATAGGGAGACAGCTGTTTCAATGGATTCAGCCAAGCGCTCACTTTGTTGGGGGTTAATTTTCAAACGATCAACCACTACATCTAAATCATGTTTGAGCTTTGGGTCGAATTGAATGGAATAGTCTAAAGGCCTTACTTGTCCATTTAGACGGATTCTAACAAACCCCTTTTGGCGGAGTTCATCTAAAGTGGTGCTATGGTCACCTTTTTTGCCTTGTATCACTGGTGCAATGAGCATCACTTTCAAATCTTTGGGTAATGCAATGATGTGATCAACAATTTGACTGATGGTTTGTGCTTTGAGTGCTACTTGATGTTCTGGACAAAAGGGTGTTCCTGCTCGTGCAAATAGGAGCCTTAAATAATCGTAGATTTCGGTGATGGTACCTACGGTTGATCTGGGGTTATGCGAGATGGATTTTTGCTCAATGGCAATTGCAGGAGATAGGCCTTCTATTAGTTCTACATCAGGTTTTTCCATCATGGAAAGAAATTGTCGTGCATAAGTTGATAGTGACTCTACGTAACGACGCTGTCCTTCAGCATACAAGGTGTCAAAAGCTAAAGATGATTTGCCAGAGCCGGAGAGTCCTGTAATGACAACCAGTTGATCTCTGGGGATATGAAGGGAAATATTCTTTAAATTATGAGTCTTTGCGCGCTGGACATAGATTTTTTGTGACATGACTGACCTTTTAATGAGTTCTGTATTTAAGCCATTGGCATAGCTGTTTGAGTTGTTCTGAAGGGTGTGATAACGCTTCAAGTGCGGTATTTATTTGTTGTTGAATCATGTTTTCCGATAAAGCTCGGGAAACTTTAATAAGATCCAGTACTTTTTCAGAGCAGGCATTTTGGCCGAAAGTTTTCTTAACTTCAGTGCGAATCTCTGGATGCTGCTGCAATGCTAGAATGAGGGGGAGTGTTGGTGTGCCATTATGCCAATCATCTAATGTGTTTTTATCAAGATTATCATTGTTGGTGTAGTAATCTAGATAATCATCTATCATCTGGTAGGCCATGCCAAAACGTCGGCCAAAGTTTCGATATTGCTCAGGATTATCAAGTTCCAGAAGCAGTGCTGAACCATAACAGCTCGCTTCGAATAGTAAAGCTGTTTTTCGATATATGACGTCTTCATACTCAGCTTGGCTCACACTAATATTGTGGCGAAAATTGGATTGGTTGAGCTCGCCGATGACAATGTTTTGTAATACCGTAGCCATGTAATCATTGAAATCATGATGTCGCAAAGCGCTTTGCCACTTAAATGCTGTGGCCAACAAATAATCACCACATAAAATGGCATCATGGTTGCCCATTAGTACATGCAATGTCGGTTGGTGGCGCCTTAACTCAGATTCATCGATCACATCATCGTGAATTAATGTGGCGAGATGTAGACACTCAATCATACCTGTTAGCAATGTTATGTGGCTGTGGGTAGCCTGTTTGCCCGCAATGATAAAGCTGAGTAATGAGCGTATGCGTTTACCAACAGGGTTGATTAATGGGCTTGATGCGGTATCAATGCTGGGGTGGTTGGCAGTAAGATCTTTTTTTACAAGGTTATTCAAAGCCTCGAAAGCATCTTTGTAGGGCTCTCTTAAGGGCTGGATAGAGGGAGTAATGGTCTTATGAATCATGGCTAAATGGTAGCATTTCAACCTGGCTCAATCAAGAAACAATGAATTTTTAAAAAAGATGTTGCGATCAGTAGCTTATTATGTCAACATAATGCCTTAATTATTTAAGCCTCGCGAGAAGCTAGGGGCAAGATGGGAGAATATAATGTTGTATGCAGTCATCGAAACAGGCGGTAAGCAGTACCGAGTAGAAGAGGGTATGGTTTTAGATATTGAGAAGTTAGCCCACGAAAAAGGTGATAAAGTGGTCTTTGATCAGGTAAAGCTGGTTGGTGGTGACGTCTTTAAGTTTGAAGCAAAAGAGTTGGCAAAGTGTTCTGTTGAAGCTGAAGTTGTTGATCAGTTTCGAGATGATAAAGTCACCATTATAAAGTTCAGACGGCGACAAGATAGTCGTACTAAGCAAGGTCATCGACAGTATTTGACTCGTGTTAAAATCACGGGCATTAAAGGTGTTCAAGCTAAAAAAGCTAAGGCTGCAAAGGCTGAAAGCAAGCAGAAGGTAGAGGAGGTCTAAATGGCTCATAAGAAGGCAGGTGGTAGTACCAAAAACGGTCGTGAATCAGCGGGTAAGCGATTAGGTGTAAAGAAATTTGGTGGCGAGCGCGTTATTGCTGGTAATATTCTTGTCAGGCAGCGTGGTACAACTTTTCACCCTGGACAAAATGTTGGTGTTGGCAGTGATTACACTCTTTTTGCGCTTAAAGATGGTTTTGTTGTATTTAGTGTGCGTAACAACCGTAAGCTAGTCAATATTATATAGGGTTTAACCTCGGGGTTGATAATGTCATTTATTGATGAGGTCACCATTGAGGTTGAAGCTGGTAGTGGTGGTCATGGTTGTTTGAGTTTTCGCCGTGAAAAGAATGTGCCTATGGGCGGTCCAGATGGTGGTGACGGTGGCCGAGGTGGTAATGTCTGGTTTAAAGCAACGAATCATTTAAACACACTACTGAAATTTAAATACCAAAAACAATTTAAAGCACCTAACGGTGAGTGTGGTCATGGGCGTCAAAAAGCAGGTAGCTACGGAGATGACTATATTATAGAAGTGCCCGTTGGTACGCAAATTAAGGTTGTGGATACTGATTTTTTGTTGGTTGATCTTCAGCAGGTTGGGCAATCATTTTGTGTTGCGCAAGGTGGGCGTGGTGGTCTCGGGAATGTTCATTTCAAATCCAGTACCAGAAGAGCGCCTCGTATTGCAACTCAGGGCAAGCCGGGTGAAAAACTTACGTTGCAGTTAACCTTAAGTCTTTTATCTGATGTGGGGCTATTGGGGGTTCCAAATGCTGGAAAATCATCGTTAATTCGTCAGTTATCTGCGGCAACGCCTCGTGTTGCGGATTATCCATTTACCACAACCAAGCCTCACTTGGGTGTGGTTGATCTTATGGGGTCACGGCAATTGGTGATGGCTGATATACCTGGGTTAATTGCGGGTGCGGCTGAAGGTAGTGGTATGGGTGTAAGATTTTTAAAGCATCTTATGCGTTGTCGGTGTTTGCTTCAAGTGGTTGATGCCGGGCAAGATGTTGAGTCCATGCTTGCTGAAAAGCAAATGATTGAGAGGGAGTTAGCTCAATATGATGCATCCCTGATGCAAAAGCCTAGGTTGATTGTTATCAATAAGTGCGACTTATATGCGGAAGAAGAGGTGGCTGAGCGGGTTAAGTCGTTCTCAAAAGAGGTTCGAGAACAGGTTGTAGCCATTTCTGCGGTTTCTGGATGGGGGCTTGATGGGCTCAAAAAAGCGCTGATGCAGGTGTGTTATGCTGAAAATACGTGATTTTTTCCAAAAAAAGTTGTATTTTTATTTTTTTATGGCATATTAGTTTTCATTTAAACGAAATTAGGATTAAATCATGGCAAATACAAAGCAATGTGAAAAGCGCATTATTACTAACGCTAAAAGTCGAGGGCGAAATCGCCATGATCGTTCTATGATGAGAACTATTGTGAAGCGTGTTCATGAGGCGATTGCTAGTGGTTCTGAAAATATAGCTGAAGTGCTAAAGAAAGCGCAAAGTTGTTTAGATCATATGGCCCAGAAAGGCGTTATTCATAAAAATAAAGCAGCTAGAAGTGTGGCCCGATTAACGGCGGCTGTAAAAAAGGCATCTAATTAAAGCAATATTTCTTAAATTGTGCTATAATACTTATATAGGATAGCGGAGTATTGTTATGCAGGAAGATCCCAATAAAAATCTAGAAACTGAGGGTGTTGATTCACCGAAAGATGATGGTGAAAAGCACCATGATTCGGTTAAATCAGAAGATGTCAAATCAGAAGATGTCAAATCAGATGGCCCAAAGGTAAGTTCGGCTGAAGCTAATGATAAAAAAAACAATCAGGATTCCGAAGTGGATGACGGTCCAACTGTTTCTCAAAAATTCAAAGAGCTGGTGGATGTTGCTAAACCTAAGGTTATTAGGGCAACAAAGAAAGCTTACAATGCAGTAACACCTGTGGTTAAAAATATTTGGAGTTCTATTTCAACCATGATATCTGGAGCAAAGAAAACGCCAGATCAACATGTTGACGAATCCAAAAAGCAAAATGAAGGTGAAAAAAAGGACGCCTCAACTCAAGGTAGTGCTGGCCATGCTGATGCACAATCAAGTGATGATGGTGTGACCAACAAGAAAGCTGAAACAGGCGATCCTAAAGAACCAAAAGAATAATCCTTCTATGATCAATTGATGCTGGCAGATGATAATAAATACTTGATTATCTGCTTCAATTATGTTTTGATACCGGTGGAGGATTAATATGGTTGAAGATCAGCTAGAGGCGTCTTTAAAAAGTGAATACAAACATGGTTTTGTGACTGATGTTGCTCAAGAATCATTTGCGCCCGGATTAGACGAATCCGTGATTAAAAGATTATCTGCCATGAAGGGGGAGCCTGAGTTTCTTCTCGAGTTTCGCTTAAAGGCATTCAAGCACTGGCAAACCATGACACCACCAGATTGGGCAAAAATCAAACATGATCCCATTGATTTTCAGGCTATTAGCTATTATTCTGCACCTAAATCACTCAAGGATGGACCTAAAAGTCTCGATGAAGTTGATCCAGAGTTGCTGAGAACTTATGAGCGTTTAGGTATACCTTTGCATGAGCAAAAGATGTTAGCTGGTGTTGCTGTAGACGCTGTTTTTGATAGTGTTTCAGTGGCAACAACTTTTAAAGATACTTTAAAGAAAGCAGGCGTTATCTTCTGCCCAATCAGTGAAGCTGTAAAAACCCATCCGGAGTTAGTCAAACAGTATCTTGGATCAGTGGTCCCCTTTCGCGATAACTTTTTTGCCTGTCTTAATAGTGCAGTCTTTAGTGATGGCTCATTCGTGTATATTCCGAAGGGGGTTGCCTGTCCACTAGAGCTATCAACTTATTTCAGGATCAATGCCAAAAACACGGGCCAATTTGAGCGAACTTTAATTATTGCCGAAGATGATAGTACCGTCAGTTATCTTGAAGGTTGTACAGCGCCCATGAGAGATGAGAATCAGCTGCATGCAGCTGTTGTTGAGTTGGTGGCCAAAGAACGTGCTAAAATAAAATATTCTACCGTGCAAAATTGGTACCCCGGTGATGAAAATGGTGTTGGTGGTATTTATAATTTCGTTACCAAAAGGGGGTTGTGTGCAGGTCGATCTTCAAAGATATCGTGGACTCAAATTGAAACAGGTTCAGCCATAACATGGAAATACCCCAGCGTTGTGTTGAAAGGTGATGATTCAGTTGGCGAGTTTTATTCTGTTGCTTTGACACGTTATCACCAGCAGGCAGACACAGGTACAAAGATGATTCATCTAGGTCGCAATACACGAAGTACCATCGTTGCTAAGGGGATTAGTGCTGGTCATTCAAGTAATACATATCGTGGCTTGGTAAGGGTAGCACCAACGGCAAAAGGTGCGCGTAATTTTACGCAATGTGACTCTTTATTGCTTTCAGATAATTGTCGAGCAGATACGTTGCCTTATATTGAATGCCAGAATAACCAAGCACAAGTTGAGCATGAAGCCACAACCTCTAAGATTGAAGAGCATGAATTGTTGTATTGTCAACAACGTGGTCTTGATGCAGAAGCTGCAGTTCATCTTATTGTGAATGGTTTTTGTAAATCTGTCTTTCAACAGTTACCCATGGAATTTGCGGTTGAAGCGCAAAAGTTATTAGAAATCAGTTTAGAAGGAAGTGTAGGCTAATGAAAATTGAAAAACTTAATGTCCAAGTAGAAGACAAAACCATCCTCTCAGATCTATCTGTCAACTTTACTCAAGGTAAAGTTCATGTGATTATGGGGCCGAATGGCTCAGGTAAGAGTACCTTAGCCAATGTGATGATAGGTCGTGAAGACTATCAGGTGACTGAAGGAAGTATGACCTTTAAAAATCAGGATTTGCTCACCTTAGATGTAACTGAGCGTGCACGATTAGGTGTGTTCATGGCTTTTCAGCATCCTGTGGCTATTCCAGGTGTTAGTAATTTAAACTTTTTGCATACAGCAGTGAATACTCGTCGTGAAGCCTTAGGGCAAAAGCCAGTTGATGTTGCTGCATTTCTCAAGCAAGCAAAAGCTTGTGCTGCTCTTGTTGGTTTGGATGCAAGTTTTCTTAAAAGAGGTTTGAATGATGAGTTCTCAGGTGGTGAAAAGAAGCGCAATGAAATTTTGCAAATGATGCTGCTAGAGCCAGACTTTATTATTCTTGATGAACTTGATTCAGGTTTAGACGTTGATGCGTTGAAGTGGGTGTCAGAGCGTGTCAATGCAATGCGCTCTCCTGAAAGAACCATTGTGATGGTTACTCATTATCAGCGTCTGTTAAATTTGATTGAACCTGATGAGGTTCATCTATTAATGAACGGACAAATCGTTGAGTCTGGAGATACATCTTTAGCACAGCGTTTGGAGCAAGAGGGGTATCAGTCACTCAAGGCCGCTGAATGAAAACACATATTGAGCAAGTATTAAAATCCATGCAATGGAATGAGTGTGAGTTCCCGTGGCCAACTCGTCGCTGTGAGCATTGGAAATATGATGCCATATCTGGGGATTTGCCATTAGGTCAGCCAGCCATGAGTCGTGCAGAAGCCCATCTCAATGCTGCTGTGTTGTGTATTGATGGCCACATTAGTATCGCACCAGCATGGCAAGATCGTATTACGATTGCAGAAGATGCCTGTGTTTTGTGGCCCAATGAGGATAAAGATGCACATCAGTTTTTAATGGATTATGGTACTCATCCTGGTATTCGTCTAACTGTCAGAAAGCATGAAAAAGTTGAGGCACCTTTAGTTATAAAGGTCGTTCAGCGTCAACAGTCAATGCTACCCATTCATTATCGTCATGCCATTCAACTTGAAGAGGGTGCATCATTAAAGATGATGGTGGTTTTTGAAGGAGATGCTCAGCAACAGTGGCTTCACCATCATTGCGCACTTGATATTGGTCCATATGCTACATTGCAGCACTATCAAGTTCATCAAGGTGCATCACCCAGCATACATCAAGCCTCAACACAAGTATCTGTTGCTCAATCAGCACAGTACATTCATCGAAATTATCAGCTCAGCGCTCAGTTAAATCGGCAAACGATGGCGTGTCGTTTACAGGGTGATCATGCCAGTGCAGATTTGCAAGGAATGATGCTGGGTAAGCACGATGAAACAATGAGCCAAATCATTAAAATATGGCATCATGGTGAGCATTCAAAAAGTCGACAGGTTTATCGTTCTTTGGTTGCAGATAAGGCCTCATCGGTGTGGCACTCACAGGTTATCGCATCACCCATGGTCAAAGATATATGCAGTCAGCAGGATAATAAGAATCTTTTGGTTGGTGATCATGCCAAAGCATTTACTCGCCCTGAATTGGCTATTGCAGCACATCAAGTCAAGTGTGCGCATGGTGCAACCATCGGACAAATGGATGACCGTGCTTTATTGTACTTAAGGTCTCGCGGCTACACACTTGAAGAGGCTCAAAATATTGTTCAAAAGGCATTTCTTGAAGAGTTATTACAACAATGGCCAGAATGGGCAAAAGCATTTATTAAAACGGAGTTCATGAATGGCTGAAATGACAGTGGCACAAGTACGTGATCAGTTTCCTATTTTTAGTAGTTCGGAACATACCAAGCCACTGATTTATCTTGATAGTGCAGCAACAACACAAAGGCCTTATGAAGTGATTGATGGTATGCGATCATTTGATATGCATCATAATGCGCCTGCCCATCGTGGCTTGTATGATCTTGGTTATCGGGCGACACAGTTTTTTGAAGAAGCAAGGTTTAAAATAGCACAATTTTTAGGCAGTCATGATCCACAATCATGGGTGTTTACTTCAGGTGCTACTGCATCCATCAATATGGTTGCACAAAGTTATTTGGCGCCAAGGGTTCAGCCTGGTGATGAAATCATTATCACTGAGCTCGAGCATCATGCGAATATTATCCCTTGGTTGATGTTAAAGCAAAATAAAGGACTTGTTATTCGGGTTGCACCCGTTGATCAGCATGGCCACTTGGATTTAGAAGCTTTCCAAAAATTATTGAATACCCGAACTCGTTTGGTAGCCACAAGTCATGTCTCAAATGTAACGGGTGTTGTTATGCCTGTTGAAGCGATGACACAATTAGCGCATCAAGCTGGGGTTCCCATTCTTTTGGATGGTGCACAAGCTGCAGCGCATATAGAGGTTAATGTCACTGCAATTGATTGTGACTTTTATGTGGCTTCAGCTCATAAGATGTATGGTCCAACAGGTGTAGGCATTCTCTATGCAAAATCACATTTATGGTCACAAATGCAGCCTTGCAAGGGTGGTGGGCATATGGTTCATGAGGTTTCTTTTGATGATTTTTCATACCTTACAGCGCCAGCAGGTTTTGAGCCAGGTACACAGCCTTATGTACAAGCTTATGGCTGGTCTTTAGCCATTGACTTTTTAAATGGATTATCAATGAAAGCTGTGATTGATCACGATCGTGCTCTGAAAAACTATTTGGTCAACCAACTCAGTGCGATAGAGGGCATTCATTTATACGGTGGATTACAAGATCATGTTGGTGTGGTCTCATTTGTGATTGATGAAGTTCATCCGCATGATGTAGCAACTATTTTGGATCAACATGGCGTTGCCATTCGTGCTGGGCATCATTGTGCTATGCCATTCATGCGTAAACTTGATGTGCCTGCATTGTCTCGGGTGTCATTGGGTATATACAACACACGAAATGATATTGATAGTTTAATTCAAGGTTTAGCCAACGTAAAAGAGGTTTTTAGTGAGTGAGTGGACAGAGTTATATCAGCAAGTCATATTAGATCATAGCAAGCGGCCACGTAATTTTGGTCATGATGCCAAAGCAACACATGTTAAAGAGGGCTTTAACCCATTATGTGGTGACCAGATTACGGTTTACCTCCGTGTGGTTAATGATCAAGTAACTCATGTGCAGTTTGAAGGTAAGGGCTGTGCTATTTCAGTCGCATCTGCTTCTCTAATGACAGAAACCATTATGGGTAAATCATTAGCTGAAATAGATGCATTGTTTGAAACATTTCACCAGCTGGTTACTGGTAAGACCTCTGTGGATGAGGATCATGCATTGGCTGCAATGTGTGGTGTTGCTCAATATCCCATGAGGGTTAAGTGTGCAACGCTGTCATGGCATGCTGTCCGTGCTGCTGTACAAGGTGAGGACAAGCAAGTGAGTACTGAATGAAGGTATTTTTATTATCTCCTAAAGCCGAAAGCCATATGATGAAAGGATTAAAGCTATCTCAATTTGATCAGCCGGTTTGGCGTATTGCAATGAAAGAAATAGGCTGTTCTGGCTGGCAGAATGATATCAGTATTCAGTCACAACAGGCCGGCTTTCATACAGAACAGCATGGCTCTGTCATGATTCAAGTACCCAGGGATCAGGTGCATGCTTTTAGAAATACGTTTATTGATTATCAGGATTTAGGTTTAGGACAACATAAAATGGTTTTAAATAACCCGCAGGCACAGTCGCCATGTGGATGTGGTGATAGTTTTGCATTAGAGAAGGTGAATGATGGATGATCTAACGAATCAGCAGCTTATATTAGAGCACGATATTGAGGCAACTCTCGTGCCTCAAGGCTATCCCATTATATTGCCAACAGGAAGTTCAGTTGTGGTAACACAGTATCTGGGGGGTAATTTAACTGTAATGGTGCAAGGAAATATGGCCATGATCGATGAGGAAGAGTTACCTAAATTGGGCATTAAAGTTGATGATGACTCTGATGAGTATGCCTCTTTGGATGACTGGGTTTGGGGGCAACTAAGACGTTGTTATGATCCTGAAATACCTGTAAATATTGTGGATTTAGGCCTGATTTATCGAGTTGATCTCAAGGATGGTTCAATTAATATTGATATGACACTAACAGCAGCTGGTTGTGGAATGGGGCCTACCATTATCGATACTGTAAAGAGAAAAATAATGAAATCAGATGATATAAAAGAAGTAAATGTTAATTTAGTTTTTGATCCCCCATGGACGCAAGACCTCATGAGTGATGAAGCAAAGTTAACATTAGGCATGATATAATATTGACAAAATTGGCTCACTAAATTAAATTAAACTTAAAGCTCAATAGAAGCAGACGTAAAAATGGAGCGTGAATGGGTCCTCGAACTGAACAGCTTTATCAAGTAAAGTCACACGTCTTAAAATTTTTGAGGGAGTTTAAAAAGACTTCCAATGGATACATAAGTGAAAGATCATTTTTAGGTGCCTTTCATAACATGAAACACTTATTTGTAGCAGCGATGTGTCTATCTTGCGCATTCATCACATCTGTTGGTGCATTCAGTTTCTACCTTGATAAATTCGGATTTTATTTTGCTGGCATAATGATGGTAACCATCTTGTTTGCATATGGTTGTTTGTATTTAAAAAATACTGCAAAAAATATTATCTTAGATAATCGTCATAGCCGTCAAAAAGACGAAGCTTTTAAATGGTTTGTTAAAGACTTTAATATGGCAGCTGCCCATGTAAAAGAGCAGAATAAGAATGAAAAAGTGACGCTTAGTGAGTTATTATCTTATGTTGTGCCTGCGTTTCATCACCGCCAAAGTGTGGCGATATTAAGGGACCTTAAGCGAAGCATTATTGCACATCAGCAATCCTTGATTCATCGTACCAATTTGCTTGGTCTGCCCACATCATCATGGTTTTTTGGTTCAAGCTTTCTTTGGTTTGCCGCAGCACTAATTGCAAATATACCCTTTCTGGATTGTTGTTCAATAATGGTTAAAGTCGGTATTTTTGTTGTCGGTGTTGTACTGGGTGCTTATTACTATTACAAAGAGAAATCATTGATTAGTCGTCATCAATGTAGTGTTAATCCTCAACTAGGACATTTGTGTGGCACAGAAATTTATCGAATTAAATTGAATACTTTAAGAATGAATCAGGAAAGGTTTGATTTTAAGGATTCACTGTTAAAAATTGCTCAAATTTATATTGATAAGCAAAAGAACGTAGATGATCAGGTGCGTGCTGGTTTTCTTGATGAGATAAAAGATCTTGCACAAAGGTGTAGTTTATTAAAGGATAATCCAAACGATTTAGAATTTGTGAATCAGTTAAACTTACCTGGGATAGATGGTCCTTACTCAGAAGGAGATAAATGCAGTCAATATTCAAAAGAAGATGTACTTGTTGAGATAAGACAATTAATGAAAGCAATGATTCAGCCTGATTTTGCGAAAGAGATTCTCAAAACAAGGCTATCAGATTTATTCGATGCTGTTTTCAGCCCAGAGGATGATGCTGTGCTAACCCGAGAAAAGGTTGCGCAGATAAATAATGTTTTAAACGAACGGCGAGAAAAGCTTACGACGCCTAAAAAATACATTGATGCAGTCAATCACATTTTAAAATACAAACCCAAGCCAGCTAGACTTGGTTTAATGTTAACCCCAAGTCGCTTTGATGTTCCACAAGATACGACAGATGATTTGCGGCGCAAAAAATTAATGTTAATGAGGGATATAGTCCATGTTTGTTTGAATGATACTAATGTTAACGATCCTAGGGGCGATAAGGGTTACATTGAACAGCAAATATTGCAAGCTGCGATTGAGTTAGGGTTATTAGCTGGAAATAACCGTGATAAGCTATTCTTTAAAGATATAAGAACAAAGGCAAACGAAGTGTCTTGGAAAGATCTCACTGATAAGCCTTCATCAAAAAAGTTGGTTGAATCGATTGATTGGTTTTGGTTTGAGAAGAATAAAATCTTTAGTCAAGAAAGCGAAATCTATAATATATTCGATCATGAATCATTAAGTATTATTGCAGATAGCCAGAATAATTATTCATTGAATGATTTATTGCTAAAGTATCCTTCAATGTCGATTAAAGATTCAAATCTGAGAGAGTATTTTATCAATCATTACTCCAGTATTCAGGTTAATGAGTATCTTGTTATTAATGCTAAATATTCACGCCAAGAAAGAAAAAAGAAAAAAGCACTTAAAGTGTTAGCTAACTTTATGAATGGCATGAAAAATTGGCGAAAAAAAATCAATCAACTTTCTAATAAATACGCAGACCCATATCAACCATCATTACGTGGGTATCTCTGGGGGGTCTTGGGCGCTCTAAGTAATGGTATCACACTGATACCATTGGGTTATAGTGGTATTAATTTATTGTTAAATCAAATCTTAGGGTTGAATGTCATGTTGAATGGTAACATGGCTATTTGGTTCTTTTTTTCTGGGTTTTTTGCATCATATATGTTTACTTTAAAACAAGTACAGCGAAGCTTCATGGATTCTCATTTTCAATCAAATACTACTGAGTATGACCAATCAAGAACGAAGGATTGGTTCAATTCATTTGTGATTGCGTTGCTTGTTTCATTGGCATCTTCTATTTTGGCTTTCAATTCAGGTTACAAGCTCTTGGGTATTGAGAGTGGATTTTATCAGTGTGTTTTTGTTCCTTTCTTGTCTTTCCTGGGTTATGACGCACCCATATTAAGTCACAATGCAAAATTTAATATTGGCTTTATCAACGCTGGGATCACTGGTTACGTGGCATTTTGTCTCTATCAACACGTTTTAAGAGTAAGGATGAACGAGGCTAAAACACAGAATCATCAATCTAATGAAATGTTAAATCAAAAGAAAAATAACGTTACATTCACAGCTAGATGTCTTCAATGTGTTGCTTTATTATCGTCAATTGCCGTCTCTGGGATGTATATTTGTGTTTTGGCTAATGTTATGCATGTCAGCTTGATGAATCCTGTGTTTATAGTGTGTTCGACGATTCTGCTTAGTGCAATGATCTACACTAATTTTGAGAACTTCTTTAATGGTATTAAAGAATTAATGATAGATGGTATTCATGAAAAATTTTCATTTTTTACTGATGGTTTAAAGATTAAAAAACCGATGATGACACATAGTGATAGCATTGAAAAATTAATGGATCAATATGCGAGGCAATCAACATCATCAGGTCGTAGACGTGCGGGAACTGATGATTGGAGGTCGTCAAAAAGAACTAAAGGTGCTTTGTCAGTTTCAAAAAAAGAAAGCTTAGATGACACAGAAGTAGATGTGCTCAAGCGTATTGAATCCTTATCACAGATAAAGGATAATCGTTTGCTCGTGCCATAAAGCCACTCTAAAAGCTTGTATGATCGCCATTATCCTATTAAAATAATGAAGGAGGATGGATGTTTCGAATTATCACAGCTAATGTAAATGGTATTCGTGCCGCTGAAAGAAAAGGCTTTTGGGAATGGATTCAGTCAATGAAGCCTGACTGTGTTTGTCTGCAAGAAACCAAAGCGCAATTATCAATACTCGGTCATGAGTGCGGTGTCTTAGAGGGTTATCATCGAGTCTTTTCTGATGCGTTGAAAAAGGGCTACAGCGGTGTCGCAATGTATTCATTAGAGAAGCCATCAAACGTTCAAAATAGTCTAGGTTTAACTTGGGCTGATGAGGAGGGGCGCTGGGTGAGCGCGACAATTGGTCCACTAAATATCGCTTCATTATATTTGCCATCTGGCACCAGTGGTGAGGTCAGACAAAGTAAAAAAATGGATCTTTTGCAACATTTTAAGAGGTATCAACTTAGAGAATATATTGCTGATAAAAAACCTTGGGTAATTGCCGGGGATTGGAATATTGCACACCGACCAATTGACCTAACACACCCAAAGGCCAATGCAAAAAGTTCAGGGTTTTTACCAGAAGAGAGGGCTTGGTTGGATGATGTGATGGCATTGGGTTGGCTGGATGCTTTTCGTTTAGTCAATCAACAGCCTGAAGAATATACATGGTGGACGTATCGAGGTAATGCAAGGGCTAAAAATGTAGGGTGGCGAATTGATTATCAGATGATTTCACCACAATTAGGTGGGGCAGTTCATTCAGCTTGGACATATAAAGATCACATTTTTTCTGATCATGCTCCTGTAGTGGTTGACTATGAAGTGGCATAAAATAGCAACAAATATCAAGACACCTCTTGGAATATCAATGATCTTTCATGGTGTGATGGTGTTGCTCCTATGTTTCGGTTCTTGGCAATGGGTGACTAAACGCCCCATATTAAAGTCCAATAAAGTAATGCAGGTGTCAATTCAATCTCAGGGTAAAGCACAAACTGTGGTACAAAAGGACAAATTAACACAGTCTAAAATAAATCCTACGCCTGCACCAAAACCAAAGCCAAAACCAAAACCAAAGCCAAAGCCAAAGCCAAAGCCAAAGCCAAAACCAAAACCAAAGCCAAAACCAAAACTAAAGTCAAATGCAAAGCAGAAGCCTAAAACTGAGTCTCAAAAAAGTGTGCAAAAAGTGACGAGCAAAGCCAAGCCGAAGAGTGACGCTAAGATGCTTAAAAAGACTGAGACAATTGTAGTGCGGCAACCCAAAGAAATGGATAATCAATTGTGGCAATCATTAGCAGAAGAATCCAAAGAAAGTGAGAAGCGGACAGAAGCAATCCAGCAATCGAGAGTTGAAGAAGCAATCAATCATGTCAAAGCGCAGATACAAGTTCATTGGACAGCTCCTATAAAACACCCCAGTCAAAGTAATCGAGTCTCAATTACAACTAATGAGAAGGGTGAGGTATTATCAATAAGATTGCTTAAGCCCTCTGGAAGTGTGCCCTTTGATCGTTCGGTTTTGGCTGCTATTCGAGCTGCTTCACCGCTCAAGTTACACAATGATCCAGCGATACGTGAATCAATGATGCACATGACAATCGTATTTAGTTAGTGTTGAAATAATCATTGATTTAAGAACGTTTTCATAGAATGTTTCGATAAGGTGTTTTATGCATTATTGATTGGTGATATCATAACAAGAATAATGAATTGGAAATGGTAAATGAAGAAAATTGTAGCTGTGTTGTTAATATTTTTATGGCCGCTTGCTCAAGGTAATATTGCTTTTGAAATGGTGCATACTTCTGGCCATCCTATTCGTGTTGCCATGCCAAAATTTGAATCACAAGAGCTCGATAACATGATTAGTGAAATGGTTCATAATGTTGTTAAAGAAGATCTTAAACGCTCAGGTTATGTTCAGGTTGTTGACGGCGCTACTGATATAACAATTAAAGGCGTACTAACGTCTACGCCAAAAGGTTTTGATCTCAGTGTTCAGTTGGATGATCAGGAGCAACTGAATGTAGAGCAAGTCAAAAGAGTTTTTCATTTTGATCAAATTCAATATCGAGATGTTGGCCACCAAGTCAGTGACTTTATTTATCAACAAATGACAGGTTATCGTGGTATTTTTTCAACCAAAATTGCTTATATCCATAAGTTAATGGTTGATCAAGTGATGCATTATCGTCTAGAGGTTTCTGATGCAGATGGTGCTCGAGTACAAATTTTAGTTGATAGTCAAGAGCCCATCATGACGCCTCGTTGGTCACCTGATGGAACAGCGATTATGTATGTGTCATTTGAGCGAGAGAAAGCTGCTATTTTTATTCAAAATCTGATTACAGGAAAGCGAGATTTAATCGCTGATTTCCCAGGTATAAACAATGCCCCCACATGGCACCCTAGCGGACAAAAAGTAGCATTTACGCTTACGATTGATGGTTCACCTAATATTTATGAAATGGATCTGAAAACACGAAAATTAACCGCATTAACGCATGGGTGGTCCATTAATACTGAACCTTATTACACATCAAATGGGCAAAAGCTTTACTTTACTTCTAATCGATCTGGGTCTCCGCAAATCTACACCCTGGATTTTAAGTCAAATGAGGTTAAGCGTTTGACTTTCAATGGGCGATATAATGCTAGCCCTATCATTAATCAAGATGATGTTCTGGCTATGTTGCATCATGCTCAAAGTGGGTTTTCTATTGCTGTAAAATCACAAGATGACATGACTGTATTGGTTGATAGTCAGTTTGAACAAACCCCTTCATTTGCGCCTAATGGACAGTTTTTAGTTTACTCAACCTTATGGCAGCAAAAAAGTATTTTAGGTGTCGTATCAGTTGATGGCAATATTCATATGCGACTCTTGCCAGATAATACAACAGGTGAAATACAAGACCCTGATTGGTCACCATGGTTAGCATAACAAGGAGGAAAGATGAAATATCGAGTGTTTAAAAATATAGGTATGGCTGCAGCCATTTCAGCAGTTTTGGCGGGTTGCTCAACAGAGTATGGAGTAGAAGGCAGCCAAAGTTGGCTGGATCAATTAAAATCTAAAGTGACGCCTTTGACGGTGATTAAGCCTGTTCAGTCGTCTGATCACAAAACATTAAGGCAAACGGTTTATTTTGGTTTTGATAACAGTCGTATTGCAAGTGATGATCAGCAAGTATTAAGCCACCTTGTGGATTACCTCAATAGTGATGAAGCTTCGCGTCTTCAAATATCAGGGCACACAGATGAGCGTGGCAGTAGTGAGTATAACATTGCGCTTGGATGGCGAAGAGCGCAATCAGTGTCCAACTTTTTGCAGTCAGCAGGTATTGGCAAAGAAAGAATAGATTTAATCAGTTATGGTAAAGAAAAACCACTGGATGCTCATCATAATGAATCTGCTTGGCAGAAGAATCGTCGAGTTGAATTAAGAACCATAAGCTAAGGAGTGGGTATGATGAAGCGGATAGTAACAAGTATAGCTGTATTGGGTTTAGGGATTAATGTTTATGCTAAAGATCATGCCTTTCCAGAGGATTTAGCCCAGCAAATTGATTACATGAAGAACCTCCATGCTTACGAGCGTTTTGAGGACTTGCAGTCACAAATTTCCATGTTAAAAGATCAAGTTGAACAAATGGGGCATCAACTCAAAACAGCATTGAATGCTAAATCTGATGATGTTAGTGCAACTGAATCTGCAGATCAACAAATGTCAGAGCAAAGCTTGTACCATAAGGCATTAGCATTACTTAAAAAGAAGCGTTACCAAGAGTCACAAAAGGTATTTAATAGCTTTCTACAAAAGTATCCCAACACAGCATTAGCCAAAAATGCAACTTATTGGTTGGGTGAAATTCACTTGCTTTATAGTGAGTATCAGCAAGCCAAAGTGATGTTTAATAACGTTATTAGCCAAGATCCAACTCACAGTAAAGCTGCAGATGCTTTGTTTAAGCTTGGTATGATTGAGCGAGATTTAGATCATCGCGACCAAGCTAAGGTGCATTTTAAAAGATTGCTCAAGGATTACCCTAATGCATCGTCAGCACACCTTGCATCACAACAACTGAAGCGATTAAATTAGAACCGTTCTTTATCCCTAGCTTTGCCAAGACATAATGACATAATGAGCTCCGTAAGCTCTTCAGTTGATGTATTGGTTAGGCTAGGCGGGTTGCTGTGGTCTTGTTGAAGCCATTGTCTAATTTCGGTGTTGCAAAGCTCATCGATGATCCTGACACCCATTTTCTTTAATACCATTGCATTATGTGTTTGTTCGTGTTGGCCTTTTAATGGGATGCAAAGAAGTGGTTTCTTTAAAAATAATGCTTCAGAGGTTGTGCTAAAGCCTGCATGGGTGATGACAGCAGTTGATCGTAGTAATGCGCGATCAAAGCTATTATTAATGCTTGATAGCGATACATTAATGTTGTTGTCGAATGGCTTATCTTCACTGTAATCATGGTGAAAAATAATAAATTGATGATGCTGAATGGCATTAAATGTATTGATTTGATCACGGATCTCAAAGCATGGAAGGTAAACGAGAACCAATGGCTTTAGCGGTTTTTTCTTTACATGATTGGGGTTAGTTAGTGAGCGTCTAATAATGGGTGGATAAATGAAGTTATCAAATCTTAGGTAATGAAAACCAATATAGTGATCTGCTCTAAAGATCATCAGAGCTAGTTTATCTAAAAATCGGTAAAAAAGAGGTAGGTTTAATTTGGGGGTTTTGGGTGAAAATTGGGAGCATTGATTAGATATGTGAATGCATTTTTTCTTGTTAAACCTTGCTGCTAGAGCGGTAATGGGTTCGAAATCCGTAATGATATAATCGTAATCATCAAGTGGTAATTGATGCATATCTTTTAGAATTTGTATGGGTGAAAACTCATAGATGGTTTTCAGCCACGATACCTCACCATTATGAATAGAAAAATAAAAGCCTTTGAAATAGTGTTTTACTGGAAAAGGGAGCGTTAACTTCTCAGGGTTTCCCGAGATTACTACATCAACATCGGCCTGTTTTTGAAGCTCTTGAATTAACTCAGTAGCTCGAGAAATATGGCCATGCCCAAAGCCATTAATGCCAAAAAGAAGTTTTAATCTCAAGGTGACTCCACATAGGGTTGAACTTTTAGGATGAGTGAAGAGTGATCAAGAATGGTGACCTGATCACCAACTTTTAGAGGGGTATCACACTGTGCTCGCCATCGTTCTCCTTCAATTAAAATGATGTAGCATGTCTTATCAATGCTGACCACAGTACCATGAACGTATTGTAATCGTTCTGAACCTGAGGTTGGAACGCGGCCAATTGAAAATAAGGTTAAACGAGCAATAATAAGGACTATGCCAACCCCGACAAATGCAATGCTCGCTAGAAAACCTGTTGAAAATGGAAGACTCATTTGTGCAGGGTCAAAGAGCATAATGGATCCAACAATAATAGCAGTGATGCCTGCAATGCCCAGCAAGCCATAACTGGTAATGAATAGTTCCGATAGCAGCATAATAAAACCAGCAATTAATAATGCTAAACCAGAACCTTCAATGGGTAAAAACTGAAAGGCATAGGCTGCTAGCAATAAACTAATCACGCCTAAGACGCCAGGAAGTATAGCGCCAGGGCTATAAAGTTCAAAAAATAAAGCGTAAATACCCAGCATCAATAGGCCATAAGCTACTTCTGGTTGGGTAATAAAGCTTAAAATGGATAGGCGCCATGACATAGGTCTTTTAAGGAGTTTGGGTTTTTCAAGGTCAAATGTTTGGCCTTGCTGATCAGTTAAGTAATATGTTTTACCTTGTAGCTGACTGAGTAGGTCATCATTGTTTAAAGCAATGGCATTGATGACGTTATCTTTGAGGGCATCTTTCTCATTGGTCGTTACGGCCTCTGTAATGGCACGTTCGGCCCAATCAGCATTGCGGTGGTTGCGTATGGCTAGGTTGCGAATGCTATTAACGGTGATGGAGACTACTTTTTTCATCATGGTCGATGGGGCGTCACCATTGTCATCTTGGTTTAATGTTATGGGGGATGCTGCGCCCATGCTCGTACTGGGTGCCATGGCCGCAAAATGACTGGCATACGCAATAAATGTTCCAGCTGATGCAGCCTTACCTCCAGAGGGTGTTACGTAAGTAATAACAGGTATCGGCTGATTGATGATGGCCGTAGTTATTTCTTCAGTCACATTCAGCAAGCCACCTGGTGTATTCAATTCGATGATAATGGCTTGAATATTATTTTGCTTAGCCCAACTTAGTTCTTCAAAAATATAGTCTTTAGTGGTGGCGGTAATGGGACCATTAATGGTTAAAACACTCACAGTATCAGCTGCACATGCAATGTATGCCAACCACATTAAAATACCAAAAATGATTCGGCGCATAGTAATATCCTCCATGATTGGTATAATTTAACACAGTTTTATCCGTAATTCTTGTTGATTTATAAATTTTTTGATGTATAGTGAATACATCTTTTGGAGGAGTAGCTCAGTTGGTAGAGCATTTGACTTTTAATCAAAGGGTCGCGGGTTCGAGCCCCGCCTCCTTCACTCCAAGAAGCGCTTATGGAACCTATACACCTGTCATCCCAACTCAAGTCCCTTCTCGAGCGAATGAAGTCGCTCAAGGAGTATCTTTGACATTGATGGAAAACAGCGTCAATTAGAACTAATAAATACTCAGCTTGCCGATGAAAAGATATGGCAAGATCATGAGAAAATGGCTGAGCTTAATCGCAAAAAGTTAGACCTTTCATCGACAGTTAGTAGCTTTCAAGACACCCATCAAAGTATTTTAGATACCGAAGAGTTGGCATCTATTTACAGCGAGCAGGATGCTGAGTGGCATGATTTGATAATAGCAGCGCGCTCACTCGAAAAATCGGTTGGAAATATTGAGTTTAAGAGAATGTTTGCCTCTGAGTTTGATGAAAATAATGCTTATTTTGATATTCAAGCTGGTTCAGGTGGTACTGAAGCTCAAGACTGGGCCAACATGTTATATCGAATGTACCAAATGTGGTTTGATCATCGGGGCTTTCAAGTAGATGTTTTAGATTTGATGCCAGGTGAAGTTGCAGGCATTAAAAATGTATCACTCAAAGTGTCAGGGCCACAAGCTTTTGGATGGCTAAGAACCGAAACGGGCGTACATCGTTTGGTGAGGAAATCGCCTTTTGATTCTGGTAATCGCCGTCATACATCATTTGCAGCTGTCTTCGCATCGCCTGAAATTGATGATAATATTGAAGTGGATATCAACCCACAAGATTTGCGTGTAGATACTTATCGAGCCAGTGGTGCTGGTGGACAGCACGTGAACACAACAGATTCAGCAGTAAGAATTACCCATGTGCCAACCAATATTGTGGTGCAATGTCAACAAGATCGTTCGCAACATAAAAATAAAGATAAAGCCATGAAGCAGCTAAAGGCACGACTTTATCAGTACGAATTAGATAAGAAAAACGAAGAAAAAAAAGCAATTGAAGGTACTAAAAATGACATCAGTTGGGGGAATCAAATTCGCTCATATGTTCTTGATCAATCACGTATTAAAGACCTTCGCACAGGTTTTGAGCGCACCGATACTCAGTCGGTACTGAATGGTGATTTGGATGATTTTGTGGCAGCAAGTTTAAAGGCAGGTGTAGGGCTGCCATCAGATAATGAAGGAGTTTAATATGACGCATGAGTTAGATGAACAAAGCCAAATAAGACGACAAAAATTAGAAGCCCTTAGAGCAGATGGGTTTGCCTATCCTAATGGTATTACGCCCAGTCATATTGCGGTCGATTTACATCAAAAGCATCATAATGTGAGTAAAGATGATTTGGCTGAACAACAGCATGTTGCCTCAGTGGCTGGCCGGGTTATGACTCGACGTGTTATGGGTAAAGCGAGTTTTTTCACATTGCGAGATCGTTCAGGTGATATTCAAATTTATGCGCGTTTAAATGATCTAGGTGAGGCTGCGTATGATCAAATCAAGCATGGTGATCTAGGTGATATTATCTATATTAAAGGTCATGTTTTTCGAACGCAGAAAGGTGAGCTATCGATTCATGCCGATGAAGCGAAGTTGCTGGTTAAATCACTACACAGTTTGCCTGAAAAGTATCACGGCATAAAAGATATTGAGGTGTGTTATCGACAACGATATTTGGATTTAATGGTAAATCAAGAAACCCGTGAACGATTTCACATGCGTGCTAAAATCATACAGTCAATTAGAGGTTTTTTAATTCAGCATGATTATCTTGAGGTAGAGACACCCATGATGCATGCTTTGGCAGGTGGTGCGACAGCAAAGCCATTTGAGACGCATCATAATGCGCTCAATATGCCTTTATTCTTAAGGGTAGCTCCTGAGCTTCACTTGAAGCGTTTGGTTGTTGGTGGGTTTGAAAGAGTGTTTGAGATTAATCGTAATTTCCGTAATGAAGGTTTGTCAACAAAGCATAACCCAGAATTTACCATGATTGAGTTTTATCAAGCTTATGCAACTTATGAAGATTTAATGTTAATGACAGAAGCTATGTTTCAAAAGATCGCTAAAGATGCACTTAAAGGTGAGACAAAATTGGTTATGAGCGATGAGGTTTGTATTGATTTTGCCAAGCCTTTTGAGCGCATCACTATGCTGGGTGCTATTGCCCAATATACCAATATGGAGGCTGAGTTACTGACTGATGAGTCAGTGGTTCGAGATCTGGCCAAAAAGCATAATATTCAAGATTATGATCGTGCTGAACTAGGCTTTTTACAACTGGAATTATTTGAGGCATTGGTAGAGCCTAATTTGCAACAACCAACATTTATTACCCGTTATCCACGTGCAGTATCACCATTAGCTCGTGTATCTGATGATGATCCACATTTTACCGATAGGTTTGAGCTCTTTATTCATGGTATGGAAGTCGCAAATGGTTTTTCTGAGTTGAATGATCCAGATGATCAGCGTCGACGTTTTGAGCATCAAATGCAGCAAAAAGCGCAAGGTGATGATGAGGCGATGCCATTTGATGATGATTACATCACAGCTTTGGAATATGGTTTGCCACCAACAGCTGGTGAGGGCATTGGTATCGATCGTTTGGTGATGCTATTTAGCCAGCAAAAAGCCATTCGAGATGTGATTCTTTTCCCGTTAATGAAGCCGCATCAGCCAATGGCCCATGCAGTTGATGGCGATACAACATCAACCACGTAAGCATTGGTATTGCCATGCTTGATGGTGCTGCCTAATGAATAGGATCCATGAAGCTGTATGAGTTGCTTTTTTAAGGTGCCTTTGTGGTGTAACCTGGCTAAGATTTCTTGGCCTAAATAACATCCTTTGGTTAGTGATACCCAATCAAATAATCGGTGGGTAAGTAATGATGGTAACCATTGGCGACTACTGTGTTGGGTTACCAATACGGTTTGTTGTTCGGCTAGTTTCTGATGCCATAAAGCCGGTGATAGAGGTATTTCTGGGACAGACCAAGTGAGTGCATAATCATAAGCCCAGTCCATATGAGTTTGCAGGCAACCATAAATGGGGCGCTGGTCTTTGGATATCACGATATCTTCGGTTAGGATATAGTTAACAAGATGATCAAAAAGCGCATCACGTGTGCTTTCATGTGTGATCAAATGAAGATTTTCCTCGGCGTGAAGAAGCCAAATCATGGCTATGGTTTTGCCTTGGTGATTGCAAGCAAAAGTAGTAACGGCTGTACTTTGATTAATATCTTGGGTGACTAAACCTTGGCACCACTTAAGTCTATCTTGTCCAGAAACAGAAATTGAGCTAAGTGGGAGTTTTGGAATATTCATCATGGCCTTTTAGGTGCAATATAGCTCAACTCTTGTCTTCAATGCAATGCTTTGTTACGTTAAGGGTATGAAACCAATCGATCAATGGCTCTTAGAGGGCCTAACACAACGACTTTCTTGGCTGAAAGAAGCACCCAAGCAAGTATTGGTTTATCCCCATCAACCGGCCTTGTTAGCTGCGATTCATCATCAATGGCCAGAGGTGCATTGCTTAGCATTCAACGAAGAGCAGACTGAGCAGGTAGATGGTGTAATTATAGCCACCATTTGGGTAGCGGCTATAGATCTTAGCGACTTGATGATAAAGCTCACTGATAAGGTTAAGCCAGGTGGTTGGCTGCATTGGTTGGCATTAGGTGACCCATCATTTGTTGGCTGTGATCAAAAGGGTGTCTGGCCTTCACCTCAGACGTTTTGTGAGTTGTTAACCAATCAAGGTTGGAAGGATGTTGTGCTTTCTCGTCAAGAACAGCGTATTCATTATGATGACCCTAAGGGTTTTTACCGTGACCTTGATGTGCTGCATGCCAATCATCTGCCTGTTATCGATGATACGTCGTTGACATTAACCTTATGTTGGCTACATGCATGGCAAGAAGATCATTGTGTTAGCATACCTCTGTCATCACTTTCTTTGCCGAAGAAAAAGCCTGTTGAAAAAACATAAGACCAGTCACCCATATGGCTACAAGAGCCAGAGTGGCATGTGGCCATAATGAACTTGATAGGTGCGTCAAGTGGGGCAGAGATAAATAGATTAACACTATGAGTAGAACTAATTTTTCATCGTAGCGAGTGAAGCAACCTATAAATAGACACGCCAGTGCAGCTACCATAAGACTTGTGGCCATTGATAAGTTGACATCGTAAGTTAGAGAATAAAGTTGTGGATATAAAAGACAAAGAATTAATAAAGCAACTAAATATAAATGACCTGATCGTAATTGAGCCCATTGGTTGATGATCAATGATAGTGCTAAGGCCATCAACGTGGAAGGAATAACGGTGGTTAATGTACCTAATACAGGAAAGACTGATGATAACACATAAGGAAGTTGAGTACTTAAAGGAGCCATAAGATCATGAGCAGGTTGTAAGATAACAAACAGTAAACCAATGCCGACTAATGATAGGCTTACCAATTGACCATGGGTAGCAGCGCTAATGCGACGTGTGTGTTGTAAACACCAAGCTATGGTAATGGCTTGTGCCAAAGAGAGTAAGATTGGTTGCCATAAGCTAAATAAAAGATTAATGGGCAAATCAATCCATGGGTTGGCTTGGGTTTGTAGTTGTCTTAACCAAATAGGTGCAAGATTGAAGGCGCCCATTACTTGACATATTGTAATAATGAGCCAATAGGGAGTAATCTTCGACCAAGTTAAGCGCTTTTTGATGACTGCGATAACCCCCAGTAAAACAGGGATGAGGAAGACAATGGTAACGGAAGCGCTTTTAAGAATAGTCAGCATGAGTTGTGTAAATGCATAAGGTTGATAGATTTCAGCCTGTGTCTTGGCAATTAATAAATGTTTTACGTTAGCACTATGCTGTTTTCCTGAAAAAGTTATGCCATCGATGCCTTGGTAATCACCTTCTTTCGCTTGATTGTTGGTGACAACAAGCTGGTATTGATGATGGCCTTTGAGTTGATTAACAGATTTTTGAAACCACGACCAATCATCAATGCCTTGATGGTTTAGGTAATCAATCAGTTGTTGTTCTACATACTCTAATGAAGTTGGCTCAATAACAGTGGTATCGGGTATGGTGTATTGCCAATCAAATAAGGTTCCTTGATCTGAAACAAAGGCTTCAAAGTATGTGTTGTTGGCGGATGGGGTATCTTGATTGAATGATCGAATCATCACGTGCCACCCATCAGGATACAGGTAAGGAGCTACAGCATGTGGGTGATTAAGTTGATGTTGAATGAAAAAATATGGGAGAGATTCAGGACGTTGATAGACATGATAGCTAAAGTCACTTGCTTGAAGGTGTGCTGGTAGGACATACCAGTCATCTGCATCATGCTGTGTGATGGTCTCAAATTGAGTGCGTGCGATTTGTGCAGCTTCATGTTGTGTTATGCGAGGGGGTTTAGGCTTTTGTGTGCTTTCATAAATCAAGATGATACTTATTAAGGCGCTGATGAAGATGATGGCTGTTGACCACGGTCGAATGGGTGAGCGGTAGCGTGATAACCATGGAAGGGGAAGTGCCGGTGAGTGTGATGTTTCAAGTTTTAAAGGTGGGTTACGATCTGTTTTTTCGATTGTGATGTGTGAGCGTCTTAAGGTTAGTGCCAATGGCAGGAGTATGATCACTATAACGCAGACTTGATGGAAGTGGTTTAGCCAGCCACTCGCGTAAAATAGCGGTGTGGACATTAAGATAAAGTTGAACAAAAAATGCATTAAAATAACCGGGATTATGCCATGACGAAGATAGGTATAACCAAAAAAAAGCCCAACCAATGTTAGCTCAATAATGCGCACATAAAAGGGTTCTGTTGGATAGCCTACATGCATAACCGCCCATACAAAGGCTTGGATAACGATCGCTATGTGTACGTATGGGTGTTTTCGATGGGTCCATAGGATCGCTGCACTGATTGGGATGACCCGGTATAGTACTTCTTCGCTAAAGCTTGCTTGAAGCGCATGAGTGAGGGCGATTAACCAAGGAAAAGATGTGTTTAAAATATCAAAATTAACAGCAATACGGCTGGGTAAATAAAAACCAAAGATATGGACGCCCAATAAATAATAAACCGAGATGAATCCAAACATTAAACCACACAATGCATAACCTTGATGAATGCCGTAACGGGCTTCAGGGGTATTCATGAACTTCACTTTAAGAAGACTTGGTATGGAAAGTTGACCTGTAAAGGTAGCGCGATAGAGCGTTTCAGCTAAAGCATATCCGATGAGGCCTGTGATGAAGCCCATTGCACCAATCCCCATGAGTGATAAAATAATCTGGATATAAAATTGTTGAGTGGAGTCGTATAGGGATAAGTTAGACCAAGTTAAAGGTGTGAGGTTTAAAGCATATAGAATATTGATAAGGGACCAAAACAATGCGAAATAGTAACTTTGTCTGAGTGCTAGATAGCTCCTTCTGTAAACGTTGATACAGGCCAGAACCCCGATGCTAAGTAAGACGACGGATGCTAAAATACCAAGCTTTTGAATGCGTTGCTTGATGAGTTGTTGAGATTTAATAGATTGTTTGAAGGCGGAAGGTATGTGAAAGCCTTGCTTGATTGCTGAAAGTTTAGGGCCTGATATAGTTGCGATGATATTCGAATAACCTTCGGTATTTAATGGTTGTACAGTTGGTTTAAATATTAAGGTATGGGTGATGGTTTCTTGTCCTTCAGACTCAGTGGAAATGAGTTTAAGATCAGTGATGTTGAGTAATTCTGATATGGCGCTTTGAGCTATTTTTCTGGCATCTTCCTGGCTTAAGGATTGTGATGGTTCAGCTGAAACATATTGATCATTAAACCCTAAAAATGTGCCATCAGGGTGAAACTCTAAGGTGATTTCCCTATCATTGGGTGTAAAATATCGAGCTTGCCATGTATGCCAATAAACGGTTTTATCAGTCAAGTGTTGTTGAAGTTGTTGGGCTGAAAGAGACTTTTCCAAGTAATATTGTTTTTCAGACTGATTGATGAGGTTAATTGAGTGCTCTTGTGGCTCCCAATGAGGGGCGATATGGTTAAGTTTTTGCCTGGCTAGGCCTTCAATATCCTGTTGATTGGTATCTAAACCAATATTGAGTGATGGAAAAACCCAAGGCTCTAACATCAAGCTTGCGGTAAAGATCAGAAGGGTAAGAATCCAGTGATACCATTTAATGGATTGTGTATTGTTCATGAAGCGTTTCAATTAATTGAATAAGAGATGGATGGCCAGCCAATTGCATGAGTGATGTGTAATGCTTTTCAAGATCATCGGAACTGGGTGCATTGGGTTCACGATCTTTAAAGTCATCGATCATTTGGTACCAAACACCAATCTTTTGGCCGAAATCATATGCTGGGTCGATTGAACGCTGACTTAATTGAGCTGGTAGGGCACAACACATGGCAAAGAGCACACCTGTCTTCGCTTCATGAATATCTTTGATGGCTTGAGTGCCCTGAATATCCCAGGATTGACCGGCAACTAATGCGGTGGCAGCATGGCTAAATGAGGTCACTAGATCAGGGTATGTACTGATCAGTTGGAAGGCAAAGGCCTGTAGTAAGTCACCAGCAAGTATGGCAGATGCTTCATCAAATTGACGGTGTGCAGTGGGTCGACCTCGTCGCCAGTCATCATTATCCATAGCGGGAAGATCATCGTGAATCAAAGAATAGGTATGAATGCATTCTATGGCAGCCGCAATTGGGTGGCATTGTGCTGAGGTAAGACCGCAAAATGAGCCATAAGCATACACCAATTGAGGTCTTAACTGTTTGCCATTACCAAAAAGCATATAGCTGGCAGTTTCTTTCGCTCTTGAGGGGGCTAGTGTTGCCCAATGCTGTTCTAGATAATCATTAAGCTTTGTCATCATTACTTTCTTGAGTAAGGTCTTTAACGCGTTGTTCGGCTTGATCTAGGGTTTGTTGGCATTGTTGTGAGAGCTTAATGCCTTTTTCATAAGTTTTTATGGCGTCTTCAAGTGCTAAATCACCATTCTCAAGTTGTTTAATGAGATCTTCTAAGGCTTGCATCGATTGTTCAAAGCTGCGTGGCATGGTCGTATCCAAATGAAATCATCGTAACCGAAATAATACTCGACGTAAAGCTTAAAGACAGGTACGATAAGATGATTAGTATTCAGGAAGAAACGATGAGTGATGATTTTCACATGCCAAGTTCAGAAACGCTTTCACGTTTGCCATGGGATTATTTGCGCATTGAAGCCACTGGCTTTAAAAAAGGGGAGAAAGGACCTCTTTATAAAATGGACCAACGTCAAGTCATCATTACTCCTTATTGTGAATGGCTGATAACCTATGAACCACATCCCAAAAAACCCATCATGACCATGAGCATGAATGATAATCATTTTGGGCTAAAAGTTGGGCAAGATAATTATATGACACCTGAATCGCAGTTGTTCCACAACGTTATTTACTTAGCACAAATCTGTGTGCAAGAACATTGGCGTGGTGCTCGTATTATTGACGGTTCAGAACGCTCCAAACCATTATTTGCATCATTTTTGGTGGTTAATGAGCTTCAGTGTCCTGACTATAAAAAAGACAAAGCATTTAAAGACTTTAAAGATAGAAATCAAGATATTTTAGAAGATGCTTATAAGGCTGTAGAAAAGAAGAAATGGCCTGCACCTGAGTTTAATAAGCTGTAGAATTAATGTTTATTTTGGTAAGGGGTTTGGCTGGGTGAGTTTCGCTCTTCTTCATTAATATTTTGCTCTAAGTCTTTTTGAAGGTTCTGTTTATTGCTAGATGAAAAATAATTAGAAATCTTGTTGGTGAAACCGAAATCAGGGAGGAGGTTATTCATCAATCTTGTGCAAATATTTTCATGTGGTTTGTCGTCATCACTTAGGAGGTTTTCTGGTTGTGAGTTTTGTTCTGGCATAAGGATTGCATCTTCTTTATTGGGTGTATTGGCATCTTCATATTCATCGTCAGAATCATATTCATCTTCATCTTCATCGCCAGAATCAAGGTCAGAATGTTCGTAGTCATCATCTGAAAAATCAGACGCATCATCGCGTTGTTCTTCTTCAATATTATTTTTCTTTTTCGCTTCTTTTTTTTCAAGCTGTTTTTGCTTTTTCGCTTTGAGATTATTCTTGATAGCATCATCGAGACCCTTTAATGTTTGATCAAGAGTATTTTGAATGTCTATACATGCATTTTCGAAATCTTTTTCGGTAAATGGCTCTTTTTCTGCAACGTTCTTTATGTTTAAATGATCACATTTATATTGTAAGCTTGATTCATATTTTTTTTTCAGTTTAATGAGTTTTGCTTCAGCTTTGTTGCATTCAATTATTTTTTGTCGTTGTAATGACTTAATGCCTTTTAGACTCCTTCTGGTGTTGTCTATACGAAAATCATCTATGGCTGTTATGGCAGAGGATGCGCCTTGACTGATTTTTTTGCCCACAAAAGATAATCCTTTACCAGCTTTTGTGCTTGCTGCTTTAGATGTCAACTTGCTGGCTTTTTCCGCAGCATATTTTTTTGCAGAGGAGAGCTTTTTACCGACGGAAGCTAATCCTTTGGCTAATCTTCCTTTTTTACTTGATGTGCTTTCACTTTGACTTTCTACGGACTCAGCTTGAGCTGGCTCCTGTTGGGTTTGAGCGGTTTTTTGTTCATTAATTAGGGCGCTTTTTAATTTTTCGATATTTTTAAAGGCATCATGAGTAACTTCAACCTTATCTTCGGTGCTGTTTTCATATTTTTTATTTATGGATTTTTTAAATAATGAATTAAGATAAGCAGTTTTAGATAAACTATTTGCATCGTGTTTTTTGGAAATAATAGCCTCAGCAAAATCTTCAGCTAATGATGTTTCTTCAAGATATTTGCCAAGATGCGCTGCAGAATACGTATTTTCTTCATGTATGCTTTCAAGACATTGAAGTATCTTATCTACATTGGGTTCTGTTTGAGCAATTTCTGTATTAAATTCATTGAATAATGCAACAAGTGGCTTAATGCTTTTGGGTTGAGATCTAAATCTATCTAAAAAATCTTTGGAGTTTTGCATTTTTTCATTGAATAAAATAGTACATTTTTGACCATCACCAGCTTGTACTTTACCTTTACTCCCAAACATACGGCGTTTTTGAGTTTTGCCAATATTAATTTCCATGGATTTATTCATGATACTGACCATGTCTTTCACCATGGTGCTGTAACTCTCTGCAAAAAGTGTGACAGTAATTTTTGTTTTGTTTGCGCTAAAATCCTCAATGCTTGAAAGCATATTCCATGCGGAGAAGATTCGCTCTTCTTTTTTAGGTTCTTGAGTCAATGACGATAATTTTTTTGCAACATTTGGATCAATGCTCGTATTGGTGCTTTTTTGTGGAGATGTATTTTTCTTGTTTGTTTGTTTTGTATCATTTGTGGGGGCATCTCCCAAGGCCAAATGTTCCACTATACCGGCGGCTTGATCGCTGGCTTGATTTTTGCGCTTGGATTGATCTATGGCTGTCTCCATCGCGGCAATGTCTGCTATTTTTTTATCATCTTTTCGCATGATATATCTCCCAAGAGATATATAGACCATAATGCTATAAAAAACATGAAAAATATCTTTATATTATGCATGCCTAAAGAGTGAGTCCAGGTTTGTTTGTTGTTATTGGCGTAGTGCTAGATCGTCTGGATCATAAGCTGCTTGCATTTCATCTTGGTTGAATGCCCATACTTGGTTACTTTTATTGAGATCATCTATCCGTTGGTACTTCATGCCATTAGGAAAGAAACCATGCAGTACGAGATCTTTCCTTGACGCGCCAAGCAATGATACTAAAGTGATGAAAGTTGGTATCGCAATCAGACTTAACTTAAGCCAGAAAGGTGCATGAAAGATAAGAGGTCCAATCAGTGGCATGCCACTCATCCAACCCGGCATAATTAATGCAATAGCTGCCATGCTAACCATCATCATCATCAATGAACTAATTGTAACAGGCTGACCAATGACTGGAATTTTACATAATTCAAACTTTAAGGCTTGTTTAAGGGTGTTGATTTTCAGTTTGATCTTGAATATGGTACTTTGGGTAATATCATGACTACTCTTGTTTTCTTTGTATTGTCTCAAGAAATGCTTATAGTCCTTCTTAAGAGTCATTAGTGCATCAAAGTATTGCGCTTCGTCATTATCCTTTAAGAAGACTGCTGAATCTGAAATGAGCTTGGCTAGTTTAGGGTGAGTTGCGATGACTTGATATAATAAATTAGCATCATACTGATTTAAAGGGTTTTCATTCGCCATGCCAAGCCACTGTGTGTAGGATCCCATTTGATGAGGGCGTTGCTTTATTAGTGCATTTGTTAGGGCAAAATCAATGAGCTGCAATTGTTCAGCGCTGTAAGGGTGAATATTCCTAGGTCTTAACCACTTGGCCTTTGATATTTCGTCAAAAACTGCATTGTGCTGAGGTTTGAAGTCCCCTAAATCATAAGAGCCTCCTCCCGCACAATGAATAACCGGTTTAGGTAAATGCATTGCTAGGTGCCACTCACAGATTCCGTTGAATGCTTTATCGTAACCACTAGGATCAGAGACGGAGATTTTATAAGGCACTAATGGAACAAAAGGCGTTAATGTTTGAGTTATTTTTTCCTCAGCAAGTTCAAAGCCGCGTCGGAAAGTATTATCTTCATTGCTGGCTTTGGGAGTGTTTTTGATTGCTGAAAATGTTGTCAATATTGAGTCAAGATGAGTCGATAGTGCCTCATAACCCAAAGGGAATAATGCTTTTCTAATATTTAACTGGATCGTTAAGCGATGACTAGCAAATGCGTCATGTGTTTTTTCCCACAGAGTAAAAAACTTACCAAACTCTAGCTGTTCTTGTTGATTAGCTTCCTCCTGTTCTTGTTGATCAGCTTCCTCTTGTAACGGTTGAGTGTTAACTGTTTTGGTGTCAGGATCATAGGTGATTCTGTATGTCTTTTCAAGTTGCTTTAGTTGCCTGTTTTTTAATTCAACATAGTTTGCAATTGCTTGACTTTGGTATTGAAAAAAATCTGCTTGGGCATCATTAGCACATAAATAATGCATAATGACATAAAGACCAATAAAAGAACATTGAAGTTGTTGTTCTTTAATGGGAATCGTTGCATTGCCTGGTGGAATAGCGATTATACTTAGATTTGTTAGTGACATATCAATCCTTTTTGAGTAGAAAATATCACAATAATATATTTAATTCAAGTATTTCTTTCTTGTTTTTTTAATTGTGGATGATGGTTTTATCCTCTAAGGGCCATCTTGATAACTCTTATGTTCTGGTTCTTCCGAGCTGTCATTGCTTGAAAGGTTTCTTTCTGGTTGTGCAAGTGATTGGTTGGGGATATCGGTTGATTTAACCTCTGAAGATTTTATTTCATTGTGGGTTGTGGAAATAGGTTGATAGTTCATGATATCTTGCGTCATAAATCCTTCTGTAATTAATTCGCTTTTTGATTTACCAATGGTACAAAGAATATTCCAAAATAATGGTATGTACATAAGTGCATATTGGCTTAGTGCTGACCAGGTGGATATGGTGCTTATAATAGGTAGGGTTGCCAAGAAAGGAAGAGGAATGCACGATAAGAGTCCAATAATGTACAAAACAAGCATGACGGTTGATAATGTGATTTTGGTTCTCCCCCACAGTGGGATACCGAAATCATAATTGAATTTTTTCAATGGGTGCAGAAATAATCTCATACGGTTAGATAATGACAGTTTTTGAGTTGAGTGAATATCTATATAGTTGTTATATTCATCTTTTAATTGCAGTACAATTTTCTCATATTCTGTGTGCGGTTTGGTTCTTTTTAGGCGTTTGATTAGCGGAGGGTTAAATGACATTACTTTCATCAACAAATTTTTAATGTCTTCTTTTGAAGATTGAATATCTTTTTGTAATTGATCATCAAGTATTTTTGAGTTCTTAATGGTATCAGGGTTGTTAATAATGTTTAAAGCCTCAGCAAAATGAAATAGCTGTATGGTTTTAACAGTAAAGCCTTTGTCTAAGTTTTTATAGGATGAGAACCGTGCTTGATCAATGATTTTAAAAAGAAGATATTGTGTCGGGCAAACAGCTTTTATATCAATGCTTTTTTCGTTCTCAAAGATGTTGGGTATAGGTAGGTTTGTGCTCAAATGAAAGTCAAGAATGCCCATTATTTTGTCTAAATTATAAGTGTTTAATGAATATGATTCAACTGACTGACTAGATACATGATCGTGGTCTTTGGCCGTGTTTAGGCCTCCAAAGTATGAGGAGTTTTTATATGTAATATCATTAGTACCAATAAAATGCTGCTCAATTTCTTTATAAGCCTGAGTTACCTTTTCGCTATGAGATAAAGATTGGTACCTAGATTGTAAAAGATCTGTTATTGATCTCTTTTTATCATTGTCATTAACTAAAGAGTCCAGTAGGCGTTTAAGTTGAGTATAATTTTTCTGTTCTTGATTTTCTTTCTTTCGATATTGATCACTTTCAGCATTAAAAGTTGCAACGCTTTTGATTAACTTAAGGGGATGATCTGGCTTGTCTACAGATAAAAAATACCCGTAGAATTCTCTGTCTGGTAGGTATGTTAATTGAATATTTCTTAATGTTATGTAGCGTGCCAGCATTTCATCAACTGTAAAATTATCTTGGCTTAATGCTTTAAGTAAGCAATGAACTTGTAAAATAGTTAAAAATCGAGCGTCAGCCAAGAGATTTATATCATTCTCAGCAATTCGCAATGTGCCCGGTGTAACGATGGTGTCGTGTGTTGATTTCATGTCTAACATTCCTCAGGTTATCTTATATAGTATAAATTAATGCTTTTGTCATAAAAGTTATGATATTTTATTGCAAGAGTGTGGTTTGGCAGCTCTTTACTGAGTTTAACCAATCACTAGAGCCGTTGGTCGTAGCCATTCCGGATTTAATTTTCATTTGTACTTGTTATTTGTGTTTTTTTAAGATAAGATACACGCATTTCGAAAAAGTAGATGTGTTATGAAGCAAAAATCTGTATTGAGTCATTTTGTCGAAGGTGAACGTAAATGGCGGGTTGTTGATGCAACCAATATTCCTTTAGGTCGATTATCCAGTGAGATCGCAAAAGTGATGATGGGTAAACATCGTCCGGATTTCAATCGTCAAATTCATGATGGTGATGGTGTTATTGTGATCAACGCAAGTGCCGTTCGTATCAACAATGCTGGAAAAGTTTATCACTGGCATACCGGTTACCCTGGTGGTATCCGTGAAGAAAAGGCGACTGATCGTCTTGAACGAAAGCCTACAAGCATTATTTATGATGCTGTGAAGGGAATGCTACCCAAAAATAAACTTTCTCGCCGAGTACTGAAAGATTTACGTGTGTTTGCTGGTAGTGAACATACGCATGAAGCACAGAAACCCGAAGTATGGAATTTAGATCATTTAAGAGGTGATGCATGAGTCAAGAGCAAACGATACAAACCAGTGGAAGAAGAAAAAGCGCTTGTGCTAGAGTTAGCTTGAGTGTCAATCCCAAGGCTACACAGCACGAAGTTACCATATCAAGTAAAAATGTTAAAGGGCAACCGGTTGCTGAATATTTTTCAGGTAATCATGGTAACTCAAGACATCTCAATGAAGTTATGCAGCCTTTAGCGCTGACAAAAGGCGTCTATTTCACAGTTAAGGCAAATGTTGACGGTGGTGGATTAACAGGTCAGTCTGGGGCTCTTAATCTTGCCATTGCTAAAGCTTTGGTTGTTTATAACAATGAGCTTCGCTCAGAATTAAAGTCAGCTGGCTATCTGACTAGTGATTCACGTAGAGTTGAGCGCTTGAAAGCTGGTCAGAAAGGTGCTCGTGCTGGCAACCAGTGGAAGAAGCGTTAATCAATTAAAAAGGGGACTAGGTGGCTTTATTGAAGCGTTCATCAATGGCGTTTTATTCCCATAAAAACGACATATACTCGCACAGAACAAGAATAGTATTGGCTGAAAAGTCAGTGGCAGTGGATATGATATTCGTTGATGAAGACAATCCACCAGAAGAGTTTTTACAACTGAATCCTTATGGAACATTACCTTTATTGGTTGATCGTGATTTGGTGCTTAATCAGTCCAATATTATTATGGATTATGTTGATGAGCGATTTCCTCACCCGCCGCTATTGCCGGTATACCCAATTGCAAGAGCAAAATCTCGGCTAATGATTCATCGTATTGAGCAAGATTGGTATCCATTGGTAAAGGCGATACTGGCTAATGAGGATTTTGATAAAAACAAGGCAATATTATTAAATCACATTAATGAATTAATGCCAGTGTTCAAAAAAATGCCTTATTTTATGTCAAGTGAGTTCAGTATGATTGATTGCTGTTTAGCTCCATTATTATGGCGATTAAATATTTTAGGTTTTACCCTTGATGAAGAGAAGTATGAGGCTTTCCTAGCATATCGAGATCGAGTATTTGAGCGCAATAGTTTTCAGGCAAGTCTTAGTGACGAAGAATTAATGACTTTTGAGTTCAAAGATGATGTCTCCTAAAGGTTATTTAATCCGGGCCATTTACAGTTGGTGTCTGGATGAAGGGTTTACCCCTTATATCGTTGTAGATCTTAGCATTGATGGCGTCAAGGTTCCTGAAGAATTTACATCTGATGACCAAATTGTTTTTGATATTGCAGAAGACGCATGTGAGTTTCTTGAATTAGATAACGAATGGATATCGTTTAATGCAGAATTTGATGGTGTGATCAAGCAGGTTGTTTTTCCTGTCCAAGCTGTATCGGGTATCTATGCTCAAGAAAATACCAAGGGTTTGTTTTTTGATCCAAAAGATGATGATGAACCCTCTCATCCGTTTGGCCAGGAGCATAATCAGACAAAAACAAACGATGACGATGACGGTGGCTTCGAGGTTCTTAAGTAATTAAATCAACAAGACAAGTGATTTGTTGAGCATTCGCTTAGATGGTTGGGATCAAATCAATCAGACGAACACACTGTGTCGCTAGATAATAAACAAGGTTAAGAATATTCAAGTTTATGACCTTAATAACCCCCCAAAGTGCGCCTGAAATCAATAATCCTAAAACCAACCAAACGCCAATAGGGGCAAGACTCATATATATTGCATGACTGCGTTTGGATAGAAATGCAGCAACAATATTGGCTCCATCTAAAGGAGGGATAGGAAGCAGGTTAATGGCAGCAAATATGGTATTAATCAGTACGCCAAAATGAGCCATATAACTTAGTAGGCTTAAATGCTGGTTATTATTCCAAATCGCTAATGTGAGGCTAGAGATAAAAGCTTCAAGACTTGGTGGGTTGTTTAGGGCAATAACAATAATCGCCCAAAATATAGCCATGATAATATTGGCTATTGGGCCAGCTGCACTGACAATGGCAAAGTCACGTTTAGGGGATTTCAAACGACTTTGCGTCACAGGAACGGGCTTTGCCCATCCGAAAATGATATGCTGTATCTTTAAAATTGTCATTCCTAAAAAAAGACTTAAAGGGATTGCAATAGTACCGATTGGATCAATGTGCTTTAAAGGGTTCAAAGTCATCCGTCCATTGGTTTTTGCCGTATCATCACCTAAGAGATAAGCTACATAGCCATGTGACGCTTCATGGATGGTTATCGCTAAAATAAGAGGGGGTCCAATGGCCAACAAGGTTGAAACCATATGAGCACTGGTCTCATAAATACTCATGAGGTGATCCTAATATAGTTAATAATGCTATCTTTACCAATATTTTCAGATAAAGTTTGTAAAACGAATTTTTGTTGATCAGCAGTCATCTTGCCCAGTAAGAAAACATCATTTTGATGTGTTACAATTTTGAGATGGTGGGGGCGAGGGTGGTCAGCCTTCTTAAAGTAATGCTCAATGGATTGTGCTGAAAGTAAGGTGGTGCTGGTATCACTCAAGTGTGTATGATCATGAACTTCAATATCCATCTCACTCAGTGAAGTGCGAATGGATTCGTGAATATCAGAGTCGGTATGACCAACAATTAATAAGTCGCCCTCAAAACAATGGGCTTCAAGTTGGTGGTTTGGTGGTATGATATGTTCATCTAAAAGTTTCTTGATGCTTTTTCGGGCGCATTGATCATCTTGATACATGTTTGCTAAGGTTCTTATTTGTTCTTCTTCAGGTGGTTGAGAGGAGTTAGTATCCGCTGGTCCTGTTGCAAATGGATTAACAGAATTTAAAAGGCCATTGATGCTAAATGAATCGTTGCTGCCTTGCAATGCTGTTGTTTCAGATGATGAGCGATCAACCTGACAGCCGGCTAGAACAAAAATAGATAAGATGGTCATGAACCATGCTTTCATATTAAGCCCTTGAGGTTATCTTTATAATAGTAAGCTGTTGCTCCGCCAGCACCCAGTGCCATGCCAGAGGCTAAACTACAGCCAGCAAGTAAGGGAATGCATATCATGATCAGTAATTTATGTTTCATATCAAGTCCAACGCTAGGATTTTATTGTGGTTTAATGTATACCAAATTTGATCACTAAAGACAAGTTTTGCATCTGGAGATAGCTTGAGCTTTTGATCATTGTCGATAATAGTCAAATGATGGGCGTATCGCAGTAAGTTTAGACGGTGAATAATGTTGCTTATAGAAGAACCCATTTGGGTATATTGGGTTTTGGTACTAACGGTTTTGGGTGCTTTATTAAATATCAAATTTTTATAATCACCTGTATGGGTTTTTTCAGGCATTAAAGCGGTGGTATAGGTTGGTATATCAACATATAAGTAATGCAGTAAAGGGTTAATAACCGATGTTTGTTTGGGGTCCATGATGAGAAATATGACATCAATATCACTTCTAACATAACGTTTTGACTTTAATTCGTGACCAATTTGTTTTTGAAGACTAGCGATGCGTTTAGCGCTATCGTGAATGCCAAAAACGGCTTTTAGCTGTTGTTGCTCTTGTCTTGGTGTGATGATGAGTTGCTCAATGGTTGATCCGCCCATAGATTGCCAGTTTTTTTGTAATTGTGACCATTGACTGGCATCAATATTGCCTGAGTATGACAAGAATAAGGCGTGATTAAAGCCAGAGGAGCGAGCATGATGCATTGCTCTTTGTGCCATTAAATATGGTGAGTGAGCGATAGATATCGTGTGTGGTAAGTTCTTAGAAAGTGGTTGAGTGGTTAAAAAGTATGGTTTGTTATTTTTCTGTTGCAGTTCTTTGAGCTTGCTTTCTGAAATATTGCCGGCGATCCAATCATGCTCAGTGAATGTACTGATATTGTTTTCATCAATAAATTCACTCAATGATAATGAGTTGTGAGGTTGATTGAGTGCAGTGGTAAAAAAGCTTTCTGTGAGAATCTCATCCTCTTGGGTGTTGGGGTGTGTGTGCCAAATGTGGATGTTTGAAACTTTTGGCCAGAGTGGGTTGGCCTTAACATCATTATGAAGTGGATGTTTGGGGTGTTCGTTATGCCAAGTTATTAATTCATCCGGGTTATTCGTTAGAAGAGCGTGATTGAGTGATTGCCAACCTTCATCATCACTGTTGAATGTCTGGTGCCCCAACAGTGACCAAGATTTTTGGCTTAAATCCAGTTCTGACAAATGAGGGCTTGTAGAGATAATGGTATCTAAACTGCCACGATGCATGGCTAATTTAGCGAGATTTTTATAATAGAGGTTTTGTTGCTTGGGAGAAAGACTTGAAGGTTCTACTTGTTGCAATAACTTGGCCGCCTTAATTTGATGGCTTTGTGTGGCTACAATCGCTTGTTGTAATGTTTGCAGGTGTTTCGGAAGGCTCTGTGGTAGTTTGTATTTGTGACGGTATGAGGTGCTCAAGGATAATAAATCATCTAAATGATCATCGGTTTCAGACATTTCAATGGCATTAAGCTCAGCCGATCGTTGGTCTGGCTCAAACCAAATATCAGATTTGGTTTGACATCCAGTCAAAAAGATTAAAGAGAGTACAATCCATCGTTTCATTAATCACTACTATACGAAATTAAAAGTCGAAAATAAACCTTTTTTCTGTTATGACTATCAAAATCAAAATGAGGTAGATAAATGTTGTATATTGTAGCAACCCCAATAGGGAATCGCGCTGATGCATCTGCTCGTATGCACGATGTTTTAAAACAAGTTGATATGATTGTTGCTGAGCATCCAGATCACACGCGACGTTTATTAAATCAAGATTTGAAAGGTGTTCGTTGGGTTACCATCCAAGATGCATTAGAGGGTTCAGTTGCCTCCCTTGTGGTTCGAACATTGAGTGAGGGTAAACGTGTGGCGTTGGTGTCTGATGCCGGTACACCGCTGATTTCTGACCCTGGTTATAAAGTCGTTCGTTCGGCAATTGATGCGGGGCATCAAGTGAGTCCCATTCCAGGGCCTAGTGCAGTGATTGCGGCACTCAGTGTTTCTGGTTTGCCGACACACCAATTCTTCTTTTCTGGTTTTTTACCATCAGCCAAGCATGCCCGTAAAGAGGTTCTTATTCAGTTAGGTTCAAGACATGAAACTTCTGTATTTTACGAGTCGCCACATCGTATTCAAGATACCTTGTTGATCATGAGGGAAGTATTGCCACCTGATCGTGGATTGGTTATCTGTCGAGAAATGACCAAACAGTTTGAAACTTTTTATCATACCAACATTGCGAGTGCTACCCAGTCCTTAGCCAATTGTACTAAAGGTGAGTTTGTTGTGGTGCTGGCAGGAAAGCCTCGTGAACATGTGTTATCTGATCAGGTTAAACAGTTTTTTTCACTTATGATTCCTGAAGTTGGCAAAAAGGTTGCGATACGGTCTGCGGTCGAGTTGTTTGATGTGCCCAAAAATCTATGCTATCGGTGGGTTGAAGAACATTTTGATGGACAATAATCAGTGTTTTTGTTATCTTAGGTATGCCAGTTGGGCAGCCGCTGTTATTCAATTAGCAGAGGAAAGTCCGGGCTCCAAAGAGTATGATGCCAGGTAACACCTGGGGAGTGAAAGCTTCGGAAAGTGCCACAGAAATGATACCGCCTTCGGGTAAGGGTGAAATGGTGCGGTAAGAGCGCACCGCGTTACTGGTAACAGTAATGGCAGGGTAAACCCCATCAGGAGCAAGACCAAGTATGAATCGTTTATGTTGCTCGCATAGATTCGGGTAGGTTGCTAGAGGTATTTGGTGACAAATATCCCAGATAGATGGTTGCCCTTGACAGAACCCGGCTTACAGACTGGCATTGAATACATTGGAGGCGTACTATTTTAGATCAGCAGCTCACACAGGCGATATATTACATTTTCATTGGCGCATCAATAGCCGCGTCTTTGGCTCTCTTTTCTCGCCAGTCTTTGTTGATTTCTTATATCATTATCGGCTTTCTGTTTGGTCCGTTTTGTGGTCGGATCGTCACCAGTGTTGGCTTGCAGAATGATCTCGATCTCATTGCCCAAATGGCCAATCTTGGGCTGAAGTTTTTGTTGTTTTTATTGGCTTTGCATCTAGATCCTCACTCATTAATACATTCTTTGAAGAAAACCAGCTTAGTGACGATGGTTTCTAGTCTTGTTTTTGCGCTTATGGGGGCAGGTTTTGCTTGGTCTTTTGGTTTTAGTGGTTATGATATCTTGGTGATTTCACTGGTGGCTATGTTTTCAAGTACGATATTGTGTTTGAAATTAATGCCAACACAAATGCTGCATCATCGACCTATTGGTGAAATGATGATCTCTATTTTATTGTTTCAAGACATTCTTGCAATCTTGGCCATTATGGTTGTTGATGTGACCTCTAAAGGCAATATTAATTTATACGATATGCTATTTCCTGTGGTGGCTTTACCTGTGATGGTTTGGTTTTCGTTTGCTTTCGAACGTTTTGTGATTCTGCCTATGATGATTCGTTTTGAGCGATCAAGGGAGTACTTATTTGTCTTGTCAATTGGTTGGTGTTTTTTCATGGTTGTGCTTGCTGAGCAGCTTGGTATTGAGCCTGATATTGGCGCTTTTCTGGCGGGTGTTTCTATCGCTTCAAGTTCAAGGATATCGCATTATTTGGCAGAAAGTTTGAGGCCTTTGAGAGATTTTTTCTTGGTAGTGTTTTTCTGGCATGTTGGTGCAACCTATAACCTCTGGCAATTAGATAGTACAATGATATTTAATATTATCATTTTCTCAGCTGCGATCTATGTCATAAAGCCATTGGTCTTTCGTGTGCTCTGTGGTATTTCAGGTGAGGAGCGACAAACCTCATGGGAGCTTGGTTTTAGATTGGGCCAAGGGAGTGAGTTTTCGCTATTGTTGCTAGCGCTTGCTAATGGCGTCAGTCAAAATGCACAATTCCTCATCAAAGGATCCGTTATCATCAGTTTCGTGCTTTCATCCTATCATGTGGCGAAATTCTACAGAACGCCGGATGCTATTAAGCAAGATAGAGATATTTAATCTCATCACTGAGTTTAAGGATATGACCTTAATATGCTAATGGCTTGTGTATTTGTTGGGGCATGTAAACCTAGTTGTTTGATGAATGGTTTAAAGCCATTATTTTTATGTGGAATAAGTTCACAAGGGTGCATTTTAAAATCAATATTTTCGTTCTGTGACAAGAATTTTGTAAGATCTTCTAGCGCACTTTTTTGTTTTGTGGTTGCCTGATAATTAATATTTCTTATATCAATGAAAGAAATATTGGAAAACATCCTAAACAAGTTGGTTTGTTTGGATTTTTCAGCTAATGCTTTACCAACTTCAGATAGATATTGATAATTATTACTGTTTTCCAGCGTGATTACATGAGTTAGCTTGGGGGAAAATTCAGCCAATGGTTGTTCGGATACTGTTTTAGGGTGACTGATAATATGATAGATCGTTGTGTTTTGACTTCTCTCTGATAGGCGCTTATCTAAATCGATAAGTGGCTTATATCCGAAAGGGATAAAAATATCAGTAAATAGATGATGGTTAGTGAAGCCATCATCTAAATCGTTAAAATATTGGTTGAGGATATCACGGTCATTAATGTTTCTTAAATCAAGGCGATCAGGCCATTTTCGCCTATCATGTGATAAAAAATTAAAATTATCGAGAGGGTTATGATGTCTTTGTTGTTGGTTGATAGTGTTTATTGGCTCTGAATTAGCCCTATTTGCACTCGTATTGAAAAAACTGTGCAAATGAGAAGGGTTGCTATTGGACGTTTGATCAGAGCTGAGATCATTTGACTCACCCTGAGTCATATCCCTTGATGGCTGTTGATCGTTGGTATTTTGCTTCTGATTCATAACGTTTGAATCTTTATTGCTTTCATCTTCATTGGTGGTGATAATATCATCCATAGTGAATATCCACTCATCCTCACTCGCAATGCCATCCTCACTTTTAAGAGCATTTTTATCGACATGCTTTATGTTATCGAGTGCAGTGTATAAATCAATGTCATCAGTTTCTGATGTGGGGTCATTCCACTCAGCCAGAGTTTTTTCTATAAATGTCTTTTCTTCCATGCTTCGTGATAAGGGTGAATCATCAGTTGTATCTTGTGCGGTTTGCAGGTGTAGATTTAATATGCTCTCATCGTATTCATATTGCTCAACAGGAGACGTATCATTGAGTACATGTGTTGTAGGTGTACTGTCGTAATCAGAGGGTGAGGCAAAGTAACCATATTGGTCAGTATGACTTAGGGCATCGAATTGAGCTAAGTTTGACGGTGTAAGACGGTTAGATTGATGCTCAGCATTAGTGTTGATAAATTGTTTAAGACCATCAGTTGAATCGTAACTAGGAGTTGTGCTTGCACTCACCGTACTAAAGCTTGCCCTGGGTTTGTTAATGCGGTTGTGGTCATTATTTGTGAACAATGATGCATTGTTTTGCGTTGTTTGTGAGTCTAAACCATTTACAGTATCGTTATCCATAATATATCAATCAATCTTTGTAAAGTTGCCATATTTTATCAGATGTTTCTTATTAGTCAATGGGTGTACCAGGTTTGTCATAGACATTATATTGTTGCTATGTCATAATTGTGGAAATTTGATCAAGGGCAGAAATGCTAATTGAAACGGTAGAAAAAAAGGAATGGCAGGAAGCGTTAGATTCTATTGTCAATCATTATGGGCTTGAGCAAGCATCAGAGCTCTTATCTGATCTCATGAGCCATTTAGGACAAGAAGTTTCAGCTCAGTCATTACATATGTTCAATCAAGTGAAAGATTCTCCTAAGCCTGATCAAATCAACTTAACTGAACGTATGATTCAAATCAATCGATGGAATGCTGCCTGTATGGTTGTCCGAGCAGCAAAAGTTTCAGGAGATTTAGGTGGTCACATTGCTACCTATGCTTCAATTGCAGTGTTGTATGAAGTGGGCTGGAATTATTGTTTTCATGCTGATGATATGATTTTCTTTCAAGGCCATTCTGCGCCAGGTGTTTATGCCAGAGCTTTTTTGGAAGGCCGTTTGGGAGAGAATCATTTATCTGCGTTCCGACGAGAGACCGCAGATGGCTTGCCATCCTATCCACACCCAAAATGTATGCCATCTTTTTGGCAGTTTCCGACGGTTTCCATGGGGCTGGGGCCTCTTCAAGCAGTCTATCAGGCACGTTTGATGAAGAATTTAATTCATCGTGGCCTGATTCAAGATCAGCAGAGAAGGGTCTGGGCTTTTTGTGGTGACGGTGAAATGGATGAACCTGAAAGTTTATCAGGTTTAAGTTTAGCAGCCCGTGAAAAATTGGATAATCTCATTTTCGTGATCAACGCAAATCTGCAGCGTTTGGATGGCCCTGTGCGTGGTAATGGTAGCATTATTATAGAGTTGGAAAGGGTTTTTCTGGCACATCAATGGCACGTTATTAAGGTCATATGGTCGCATCACTGGGCGTCATTGTGGGATATAGATCATGAGGGCTGGCTTAAGAATAGAATCTCAAGCTGGGTGGATGGTGATATCCAACAATTTTCACAAGCTGATGTACCAACGCGTCGTCGTATGCTATTTGAAGATAATGACCACATGCATCATCTGAATGCAGAGGTGGGTGATGAGTTGATTGCTTCTTTGGATCGAGGTGGGCATGACATTGCTTTAGTTCATGCGGCCATGCAAGAAGCAATGCATCATCAAGGTAGTCCGAGTGTGATATTGGTGCATTCACTTAAAGGGCATGGTATGCCTGATGTTGCAGCTGAGAATACAGCACATAATTTTAAAAAAATGACAGAGAATCAGCTGATTCAACTGGGTCACCATCTTGAAATACCTCTCTCAGACAAAGCCATGAAAGAAGCCGAATTTTACAAACCAAATCAGGATGCGCCGTTATTATCATGGTTAACTGCACAACGGCAAAAGCTAGGTGGCCGTAGTTTACCCTATCGAAAAGAAGTTTCGTTGCCACTTGATATTCCAGCAATGAAGATGTTTGACCGTCAGCTTGCTGCTATTGATAAGCCTGCATCAACAACAATGATCTTTGTTCGTTTATTAATGATGCTGCTAAGACAGCCGTCTTTGAAGCCTTTAATCATGCCCATCGTTGCAGATGAGTCGCGCACATTTGGTATGGAAGGATTGTTTAAACAGTTGGGTATTTACTCGCCTGATGGTCAGCATTATACGCCTGTAGATCAGGGGCATATAATGCCTTACCTAGAAAAAAAAGATGGACAACTTTTTCAAGAAGGTATTAATGAAGCAGGTGCCATGGCTTCATGGATGGCCGTTGGAACAGCTTATGTGAATCATGAAATACCGTTGATACCTTTTTATATCTATTATTCAATGTTTGGTTTTCAGCGAATTGGTGACTTAGCTTGGGCCGCTGGAGATATGTTAACTCGTGGTTTTTTATTGGGCGCAACCTCTGGGCGAACAACATTAGAGGGTGAAGGTTTACAACATACAGATGGACACTCTCATGTATTCTCATCCACAATACCAAATTGTAAAAGTTACGATCCATGCTTTTCTTATGAGCTTGCCGTGATTATGCACCAAGGTCTGGTTGAGATGTATCAGCAGCAAAAAGATGTCTTTTATTACATTACATTAACCAATGAAACTTATACCCATCCTAGTCTTCCAGCTGATGCTGAAAAGGGTATTATTAAAGGTGCTTATTGTTTACAACGCAATGATCATTGCGATGTTGTTTTATTGGGTAGTGGCGCTATTTTAAGGGAAGTCTTGAAAGCGGCCGAAACATTGAAGTCTGTTGGTATTCAAGCTGAAGTATGGAGTGTAACCAGTTTTACTGAATTAGCAAGAGAAGGTAAGCGGGTCGCTCGCCACAATAGCCTTAATCCTGAGCAAGAACCTAACAAAGCCTATGTAACAGAATGCTTTCCACAAAAGCCAATTGTCGCGGCGAGTGATTATATGAAAATACATGCCGAGCAAATACGACCCTATTTAACGCAACGATACCTGACCTTAGGGACAGACGGTTTTGGTTTAAGTGATACGCGTTCAGCCATGAGGGCTTACTTTGAGGTGGATGCAGCAATGATTGCATACCAAGCAGCCTATCAGTTATGGCTTGAGCAACAATTATCATTGGATTCATTGACTCAACTAAGATCGGCTTTGAGTATTAATCAGGGGTTGTTAGACCCTATTGATCGCTGAAGCAGAGAAGGATAGTCGATGAATATTGAGATAATAAAACGTTTAAATGAGGTCAGTCATTATGAGTAGCACGAATAAAAAATGGATAACCATTCCAGATTTAGGTACTTCGGGCAATATCACTGTTGCTGAATTATTGGTCAAAACAGGTGATACTGTTAAAAAGCATCAACCATTGTTGGTTTTAGAAGGTGATAAAGCGTCAATGGAAGTCGAGGCAACTGAGTCAGGTCAAATAAGTGCAATCAACATTAATACCAATGATCCTGTGGTCAGTGGACAGGAAGTTATAGAACTTAAGTTAGCTGATATTGTTGAGGAACAAGAGCACAATGAATCATCAGATATTGGTTCTGATATACCAATGCACGCTCCTGATGTGGGTGCCACTGCAGTTTTGGTGAGTGAGTTATTGGTGAGTGTTGGTGATACTGTCCAAAAAGATGACGTCATTTGTGTCTTTGAAAGCGATAAAGCGACTATGGAGTTCACATCACCTGTATCTGGGTTGATTAAATCATTAGCAATAAACGTAGGTGATGAAGTCGTTTCAGATCAATTATTAGGTTTGATTTACGCTCAAGAGACTGTTCAGCAGCATGAACAAAACAACAAAACCATTCCTCAACGGCCAACAAAATCGACTAACGCAACAGCATCACCAAAGATATCTCCAGTAGAGATCAAACAAGCCAACCATGGTATTGATGAGGTTGTTGCAAGTCCTATTGTAAGAAGGTTGGCGCGGGATTTTGGTATTTCGCTTAGCAGCGTGAAAGGTACCGGACGTTTTGGTCGTATCACCAAAGAAGATATCAAAGCTGCATTGGGTGCTAAGCCCAGTTCATCAATAGATCCAAATACTGTTGGTGCAACTGAGTGTATTAAATTAACGAAAATTCAGAATCTTTCAGCCAATCACTTGACGCATTGCTGGCAAACCATTCCGCATGTCACACAACATGATGATCTGGATATTGATGCTTTAGAACAGCTTAGAAAAGGTGTTAAAAGTCAGCTGAAAGAGCAGGGTATTGCGTTAACACCCTTGGTTTTTTTGATTAAGTCTTTGGCGCATGTCATTGAAGAGCAAAAAAAGTTCAGATCGGTTTTCTTGGGTAATGGGGAGATAGCCATACGCGATCATATTCATATTGGTGTGGCTGTGGATACCGAAGAAGGTTTGGTCGTGCCTGTGATTAAGGATGTGCTGAACTTAAGCATTCATCAAATCGCAAAGAGGCTTACGGAACTATCAAGCCAAGCAAAAAAAGGTTCACTTGCAATGAAAGATATGCAAGGTGCAGCAATGACCATTTCAAGCTTAGGGGCTATTGGTGGGCGTTATTTTACCCCAATCATTAACGCACCAGAAGTGGCTATTCTAGGGGTATCCAAAGCCTATCAAGCCGCTCCTGGTCAGCCGTTATTGATGCCAGTCTCTCTATCTTATGACCACCGTGTTATTGACGGTGTCTATGCGGTTAAAATGTTACAACAGTTAAACAAACACATGCAGACTTGGTGCCACGGAAGCGCAAAGTCATGGATGAAAATGGAGGAAAAAAATGCCTAAAGAAATAATATCAACAGATTTAGTGGTACTTGGATCTGGACCAGGTGGGTATGCAGCAGCTTATCGTGCTGCAGACTTGGGAATAAAAACAATTATGGTTGAAAAATATGAAAAAATAGGTGGTGTGTGTTTGAATGTTGGTTGTATTCCAAGTAAAGCATTATTGCACATGGCTGAGGTCTGTAATAGTCTCAAAGAGGCTGATGCCTTTGGTCTTAAAAGCCAGCACGAAGTTGATCATGCTCAATTAAAAGCATGGAAAGACAGTATTGTTAATCGATTAACGGGTGGCTTAAGTGGTATGGCAAAAATGCGTCGTGTTCCTGTCATTACTGATCATATGCGCTTTACTGATGCCAATACGTTAGAGGGCGACCAACATGTGGTAACTTTCAAGCAGGCGATTATTGCTACAGGATCTCATGCTGTTCATTTACCATTCTTGCCTAAAGATGAGCCTCGAGTGTTTGATTCAACAGGTGCATTAGAGCTGAGTTGGCCAACAGAAAAAATGCTCGTACTCGGTGGGGGCATTATTGGTTGTGAGATGGCAACGGTTTACAATGCATTAGGTGCTGACGTTCATATTATTGAGATGGAAAAGCAGCTGATGCCAGGGGCTGATATGGATTTGGTCAAACCCATGCAGAAAATACTTGAGGAACGAGGTATTAAAGTTTCTTTGGGTGCTAAAGTATCAGAAATTACCGTATCAGGTGACAAGGTACATGCTGTTTGGCAAAATGCAGATGGTAAGAAAGAGAAAGATACATTTGGTCAAGTGTTGCACAGTACAGGGCGTCGACCTAATACCAGCGACATAGGTCTTGATGCTGCTGGCGTTCATTTGGATGATCATGGTTTTGTATCTGTTGATCAACAATTAAGAACCAATGTGCCTCATATATATGCTATTGGTGATGTTTGTGGCCAGCCCATGCTTGCTCACAAGGCAACCGCAGAAGGAAGATTGGCCGCTGAAATTATTTCAGGAAAAAATCACATCAAAGATTTTCAATGTATTCCCTCTGTAGCCTATACAGATCCAGAAGTTGCTTGGGTTGGGCTAACTGAGTCAGATGCCAAAAAACAAGGTATAGATTTTGGTGTTGGTAAGTTTCCTTGGTCGGCAAGCGGTCGTTCAATGTGTATTGGCCGGACTGAAGGGTTTACCAAAGTACTTTATCGACATTCGACAGGTCAGATCATTGGTGCTGGTATTGTTGGGCGGTCAGCTGGAGATTTGATTGCAGAATTGGGTTTGGCAATTGAAATGGGTTGTGTTTTAGAGGATTTATCTCTTACGATTCATCCACATCCAACACTTGCTGAAACTGTTGGTATTGCATGTGAAGTTGCTGAAAAAACAGCGACTGATTTACCACCACAACGTTAGGATTATTTTGATACCGTGGGGGTGAGGTTTGTAGCCCCTAATGGTGTTATGTTTGAAGCTCATGTCAACTTGTGAATTGTCAAATTGATGCTGTATAACCCCGATTAATGATTCTAAAACTGAGTATTCAATACCATCAAAAGTAAGTTCATTAGTCTAAAGGTGGTGCTTTAGGTTTATAGGGTGTTGAGGGTAAAGTTATTCATTTGATGTTTCATAACCCGGGTGTGATCGTTGGCCAATAAAACCGGTTTTTTGATGATCTTGATTCACCCGACGACTTGATCAATGGTGTTTTTTAAGTATCTATTTTTATTGAAAAATCATTGATATTCAATCATTAATGTGGCATCATTATGCCACTTAACAAAGATGAGTTAATAATGGCTTTAAAACAAAATAAACAAACAAGTACACAGAGTAGAAAACCCAAAGTAGTACAAAGTACACGAAAAAAGATTGCTCAGAAGTCAGCTAAGACGACAAAGTCTAGAAAATACCAAAAACATTTAGAAAAGCTTGAAATTGATATTAATGCCTACAATTTATTACCAGAAAAACTTAAAAATAGTCCTCAATTTAGATTGAGAGCATTTCAAGAGAAGCCTCAGGTTTTAGCTATCATGTCACTGAAAAACCAAGCAATGATTGTGTCAAAGGATTTTAACGCCGTTATTTATGCCTCAGAGCAGTTGCTTTTGCATCCGGAGTTTTTAAGAGCTTTACTTGCTAGTGATGATGGTTTTAGCATGTTGGAGAGACTGGTTGCTAAGAGACTTGATTTAGTTATTAAAATGATCAATAGGCAGCCACGATTGTTTTTTAAATTACATATCAAGGAGTATAATAATTGTGTGCAGTTAATAACAGAGAAATGTTGTGATCAGATTAACTTTCTCAATGATCCCAATGGTTTCAGTCCTTTTATACCTCAATTAAGGGTTATGTTTGATCAAAATGAGCAGTGGGCAAAGATCATGATAGATAAAGCGCCTAATTTAGTATTTCAATTAGTACATAAAGACATCTTTGCCATCAATTCGGTCATTCAAATGAAGCCTTTATTCATCAATAAAGTAACATCAACCATTGTTGACGATAATGTCAAAAAACTTTGGGCATGTTTGGTGTGCCGGATATATCCGCATATGATTGCATCATTTGACCAATGGAATACGTCTCAATCGTTTATCACTCATGTTATCAAGCCAAAGGATGACTATCAAGATGGCAGCGTATTGAAGCTTTTTGATGAAAAGCCTGAAGTTGTATCTTATGTGAAGATTGATGATACCCAGTCAATTTTGAATTATATTTCGATCAATCCTAAAGTCATCAACCATCTTGAAAATCATAAAAATTGGTGGAAGACAGATGAATTCAAAAGTTTTTTGATCGAAAATCAAGATCGTGATGATATTATTGAAGAGATGATAGAGTTCGCCATTAGAAGCCCTCAAGAAAAAGCCATTACCAACCTATTAATTTCTTGTTTAGGTCTAGAAAAGTGGCATCAATCCCAACAACATTTTTGGTTTTTTACGGGATCTAACGAAGCATCAAGTACTCAAGAAGAAAATCAAGGTTGGGATGAAGCAATGGATGCGATTTGGCCTGATAATTTACTGGGTGGACGGTATAGCCAATCTTAAGCAAAGATTTATAATGACAGCATGCTATGTTATTTTTGTCAGCAAAAGCCATCCACAGTATTCGGACGTTGTACACAATGTTATGACTTGTGGCAAATCGATATGCGGCCTATCATCAATGAAGGTTTGTTGAAAAAAACCACTTATTGTTTGCCTTTACAACAATATCAACGCTTAAAAAGTCTGGTCAAGAAGCCTTCATTATGGCGATGGATTGTTCAAGATTGGTTACAACATTTTCCTTGTGGTATGTCAAGTGAAGTACGTTCCCTTGACGATGCATTTCATGAAATCAATGGCTTTATTGCAGAATCCTTTAGGCAGTCTTCTGGTATCAGTAATCAATCGGTTTATGTTTGTGTTTTTGATGAGGCAATACCCAAGCACATAATAGTTCATAATACGATTATCTTATGTTATGCATCGTTAAAACGACGTTGGCATTAATGAATCATAAACCATAAATATTGTCAGTTATATTGATCTAAATGGCATGATTGAGTCATTTGGGCTGCATTTTATCATGTGATAAGGCATGCGCACCATCTGTAAAAAAAATAGACCCTGATTTTGATCTATTGAGTGATGCTTTTGATTGCAATTTAACCCTAAATATGATCCCATAAGACCATATTGAGGAGAACCAATGCGCATTTGTATTTTGGGTATTGCTGGAACATTTATGTCAGGTATAGCATGCCTGGCAAAACAATTAGGTCACGAGGTATGGGGGATTGATCAAGCGATTTATCCACCTATGTCTGATGTTTTAAAAGATGCAGCCATAACGTGCTATCAAAATGATGATATTGACCATGTTGCACAGGCAGATTTAGTGATTGTTGGTAATGCCATCAAACGTGGCCACCCGTGTTTAGAGTGGGTACTAAATAATAATATACCTTATGTCTCTGGTGCTGAGTGGTTGTTTCAAAATGTTTTACAACAGCGTAAGGTTATTGCTATTACAGGAACACATGGTAAAACATCTTGTACCCATTTATTGGTCCACCTTATGCGTTCAGCTGGTAAACATGTTGGTTATTTGGTCGCAGGACAACCAAAAGATAACTTGCCTATGGTGTCATTGGGTGATGATTCTGGTGAAGGTTATTTTGTCATCGAGGCAGATGAATATGACACAGCTTACTTCGATAAACAGCCTAAATTTTTAAAATACAGGCCACACCATGTGCTCATCAATAATATTGAGTTTGATCATGCTGATATTTACAGCGATATCGATGCCATTTATCTGCAGTTTTCACGATTAATTCGACAGCTCCCCAGTCAAGGATGTTTGTATATCCCTACACAAGATAGGAAGATTCGACAGCTTGCTGATGAGGCCTATTGTGCTATTAAAACCTTTGGTAACGGGGGGGATTTACAATATCAATCAGGTCATCTCTATCTATCAGGTTCTGATATTGGGCGATTAAATTGGTCCTTAAAAGGTGATCATATGCTTTCCAATGCTTTGGCAGTGAGTACGATTGCATTGAACTGTGGGATCGATGCAGATGTATTAATTCGTGGGTTAGCAACGTTTGAGGGTGTTAAACGTAGAATGCATACCATGGGGTATTGGGATGATACGCTTTACATTGATGATTTTGCCCATCACCCAACTGCTATTGAACAAACGTTGAAAGCACTCAAGCCTGACACAGGCAAGCAAATGGTGGTTGTTCATGCAACCAACTATACCCAACGAAATATGTTGATGGAAGAGCGGTTTATTTCAGCATTAAATTGTGCAGACCACGCCATAGTCTTATCAGAGCATTGGCAATGTGCTTTACCCAACATAACTGTTGTTCAAAGTAAAGATGCTGCTATAGAGCAATGGAAACAGCATCAAGGCATTTTTTCTCAGTGTGTGACCATGAGTGCAAAAAGCATGGGGTGGTTTTATCAGCATATTAATCAATCAACAACAGAAAGGAGTGAAGGATGAAAAAATTATTTTGGGTTCTATTAATGGGTTTATCGAGTGGTTTGTTTGCCAATACAGATGATATTGTTCAAGATAATCCTCAAGAAGTGATTGTCATGACTGTTACACATAAAGATGGCAGTGAAACAAAGTTTTACTGGCATTTAGATGCAGATAATGCACCGAATCATGTTGCACGATTTAAAGAACTTATTCGTGAGAATTTTTACAATAATGCTGAGAATAAAATGAAGTTCCATAGAGTTATTGCAGATTTTATGGCCCAATCAGGGGATCCACTGGGTAATGGAACAGGGGGGTCTGGCCAAACAATTAATAGTGAGTTTACTGATAAACCATTTAAGCTAGGCAGTATCGGTGCTGCAAGAAGCAATGATCCAGACAGTGCTGACAGTCAATGGTTTATCTGCCATGCCGACGACTCATGCGCACATTTAAATGGTCAATACACTCATTTGGGTTATGTCTCGCTAGAAAAAGAGGGCAGTGCTATGAATAAAACGTTACAACGTTTACTTAGTGAGATTCAGCAAGATGATTTAATGACTCTTGCTTTTGAATCAATGTAATAATCAGGGTTATATCCATTTCATAAATAGTTCGGTGTATGCCCCGAAAAGGATTCGAACCTTTGACCTATCGCTTAGGAGGCGATTGCTCTATCCAGCTGAGCTACCGAGGCAAGTGCATTCAGTGTGTCAAATCATGCTGGTAGAGTCAATGAATTGCTTGCTTTGATCAAGATAATTTGGCATCTTACAAAGGCATTCAAGGAGGTAATGGACAATGTTAGAAATTTTACAATTATTACTGGGGTTGGTCATCATGATGGTTGGTGCGGGCTTTTTCTTATTGGCTCGTAGCAAAAAAACACTTAAATCCTCAAAAGAGGCTAATGATCAAGAGCCCGTGCCTAAACAGACGCAAAAAATATTTGACTTTCCAGTCATGGAGGAAGAAGCACCAAAGCCGAGGGTTCAGCTACCAGAGGTGATTGTTTATTACTTGCTACCATCGACCGGTCAGACATTTAATGGCTTAGATTTGTATCGGGTCTTTACAGATCATGGTGTTGTCTTTGGTGATCAAAAAATATTTCATTGTTTAGAAGATGATGAAATTTTGTTCAGTGTTGCTAAAAGCGAAGAGCCAGGTATTTTTGACGAACAATTGATGAAAGAGACTTCTATCCCAGGATTGGCTTTGTTTTGTCAGTACAAAACATTAAAAGACCCTTCATTGGCTTATGAACGTATGATGAATTTAGCATACCGTATTGCTCGAGAGTTAGGTGGCCAAATTTTAACGCCTGATCGGCAAAGTGTGCATCATGAGACTGTTGAGTTAATGATTGCAGAACTTAGTCGTTTGGAAGTTGGTGCACTTGATGAAGCATAACCTGCTTTACATCCTGATCGGATGTGGTTTATTCAGATCCAGTTTTTCAGATGATTCAGTGGTGCCGCATCAATTAGTGATTGCAAATAAACAAGAACGAATCAGTCAATCTCAGTTGTCGCACGAAGCACAAGCTATTTTGGCTGTATTGCCATTATTTAACCTTGATGTTCTCAATATCAATATGGATATGATTCATGGTTTGGATGATCAATCAATAGAGCAATGGCGCCAATGTTTGGTGCCATGGCAACAATATGCTAAGATGACTCATAATAGTCAACTAACAGCTATGGTATCACAAATGCCCAAAGTACAAGATGTTAAACCATCATCAATCAATCTAGATATTCCACTCATAATAACATTGGATCATATAAAACAGCAGAAAGTGCTTAACGTCACTTTTTCAGATCATATTTCCTCAATAAAGTGGTTGGTATGAGTCATCGTCAGGCATATTTACAGCTTGTTGCTAAGCTTTCAGAATGTGATCATGCCTATCATGTTTTGGCATCGCCATTGGTCGATGATGAAACGTATGATGGTTTGATTAAACAGTTGCTTGTGCTTGAAAAAGAGCATCCAGAATGGGTTGTTCCTCAATCACCAACACAAAGAGTGGGGTCAGTGCCATCTGAGAGTTTTCAAAGTGTTACACACTTATGGCCGATGAAGTCATTGGATAATGCATTTAACGAAGATGATATCAAACGCTTTGTAGCTAAATTACCCAGTGAAGATGAAACACTGGTGTGTGAGCCCAAATTGGATGGCTTGGCAGTGAGTTTGACCTATGAAAAAGGGCGCTTTGTTTCAGGGGCGACACGGGGAGATGGTATTCAAGGTGAGGATATCACTGCTAATCTAAAAACCATACGTCAGCTTCCTCTTCAATTAAAAGGTTCTGATTGGCCGGATGTTTTGGTGGTAAGAGGTGAAGTTTACCTTGATCACGAAGGCTTGGAATATTTGAATAAGCTAGCGCGTGATCGTGGGCAGCAGCCTTTTGCTAATTGTCGCAATGTTGCTTCAGGAAGTTTAAGACAGCTTGATCCAAAGGTAACGGCCTCTAGGCCTTTAAAGCTATTTTGTTACGAGCTCAAATCTGAACAAATAGAACCCAGTACTCATATGGAGTGTTTGTCATTATTGAAGCAATGGGGGCTTCCTGTCTATGCCGGTATTGTCTGTGTTTCGAGTTTCAATGCATTATTAAAATACCATCAAGATACACAATCAGCGCGATCATCATTGGGGTTTGATATTGATGGCGTTGTTATCAAAGTCAATAACCGTAACCTGCAAAAAAAGCTTGGTCAATCCAGTCGAGCGCCTAAGTGGGCCATAGCATATAAGTTCCCTGCAAAGAAAGGTGTCACCGAGCTCTTGGCGATTGATTGGCAAGTAGGTAGAACTGGTGCCATTACTCCGGTAGCAAAATTAAAGCCAGTTGAGGTAGGTGGGGTTACCATTACCAAGGCATCTTGTCATAATCCTGATGAGCTAAAACGCAAAGATATTCGTGTGGGTGATGTTGTGATTGTGCAAAGGGCGGGTGATGTAATACCAGAGGTTGTCTCTGTTGAGACGCCAAAAGAACCTCGAGGAGACTTTCCTCTAGAGCCAGGTCAGTGCCCATCATGCGGTACCATTCTTCAGGCACGAACAGATGCTATCCTTCGTTGCGAGAACAGACAAAGTTGTCCTGCGCAATTAGTTGGTTCACTCATTCATTTTGGATCGCGTCATGCGCTTGATATAGAAGGTCTGGGTGATCAGATGGTTGAGCTTTTGGTTGATAAAGGGTTGGTCGAATCATTGGCTGACTTATGGGAGTTATCTGATGATGATTGGCGTTCATTGCCTAGAATGGGTCAAAAGTCAGTTGATAATATCAAAAGATCATTAATAAAAGCTTCGAAAACATCATTGTCACGTTTTATTTATGGACTGGGTATTCGTGGTGTGGGTCGTGTAATCGCTGAAAAGATAGCGAGTAAAGTTGGCTCGATTGAGGGCTTTAAATTATTAACGCACAATGATCTCGTTCAAATCGATGATGTTGGTGATGTTGTTGCTGAGGCTGTAATGGCTTTCTTGGAGAGTGCAAGGGCGCAAATGATGCTTGATCGTTTAATGAATGTCATTAATATTGAATCTACTCAAGCAATAGAGCAAGAAGAAGGTCCATTGGCAAGTATGATTTGTGTGATTACAGGTAGTTTTTCATGTGCAAGCCGAGAGGAAATAACACAGGCACTTAAAGCATTGGGTGCTAAGGTTGTCTCACAGGTTAATCAATCACTAACGCACTGTTTTGTAGGTGATAAACCTGGTAGTAAGTTGAAAAAAGCAGAAAAACTTGGGGTTGCTATCGTATCTGAGGATCAACTAATTAAGTTGATTAACATTGCCTGAAGTTTGTTTGCCATAATCAGATGGTAGTGGGTGCATTTGATCTGCAACCTTGGGTGATTTTAAAGTACCAGCTTGTACCACCTCTTCGGGAGTTACATCAATACTGAATAGGGTGTTTTTGGGCTTTTTAAATACAAAATAAAATAAGACGTCAAAAGGCATTAAAAGATAAGTTAAGGGCAATAAATAGGTGTGTGGTTTTGTTTGATTAATGATTTTTGATCGAGCATCTCTCATTCCATTTTTTAACTTTTCCTCTGGAAGAGAGCGTTTTGAAGATGTTAAATACGTGATAATAATTTTATCATTGACCTGATTATCATAAATACAGCCTAATATCATCGCTAAGTGGGCTTTTTTAGTATATTCATTGATAAAGACTTTTCTGGGGGTAAAAACTGGTGAAAAATCTTGGTCGAATGGCGGAAATAAATCTAATGGTGTTGATTGGGCGAGTTTATATATTTGATTGCTCATTTTGAAGCTAATGAACTGAGAGAATGGCTGGTGAAATTTATCATAACTCGATGGCCATGCTCGAGTTATACCGCTAATAATAAAGAGCATTATAGAAAACTTTGTGATTAGATGATACACCAATTGAGGGATGTAGGGTACAGTGGATAAACAAGTTGCTAGTACCAATGTAGCGATAGCAGTTTTAAATACATAATGTGAGAGTTCTTTGCGGCGCATTAGGTAAATGAAAGCTCTCAGTTGTGTAGAGCGACGCTCAATGCCTTCAGAGCAGACATTCAGTATCTCAGAAAATTCCTCTTTAGCAGTTATTTCTTTATAGAGGTTGGGGGTGCTTTTATAAAGCTCTTTAACACGAGTGTGATTAAGCTCGATAGACTGAACTTCAATGTTTTGATTACATACATGTAAACCTAAACCTTTCAGAATAGAGTTGATGGCTTTATTGCCCCCCATTTCATAGGCTTTGAGAAGTGCTTCATATTCAGCATCAACCGGAAACAAATCTCCAGATTTTGCTATAACCATACCTGGAAAAAGCAATTTCAACCCAGTTATGCGACACTTCAAAATGTCATGTTTATCAGTTTGTGGCATTCCTTCAACTCATTGTTCTAATCCTGATTATACTATCATGCAAACGAGCCATTGTTCAATCATTAATACCGTGTTTTGCTCAAATGCTAAGCTTATATATGGAATATTTATGCTCCAACATTGGAAAAAATATGCGCTTTTACGGTGAAATTAAAAGTGCTCGTAACTAAATAAAATAAGCATGAATTGATGTTAAGTTGTGATTTGTCCAATGAGATGTTAACCTAAGGCAACACTTTCTAACTTTAAGGATTAAGATGAATTGGATTGTTGCGCTTAAATGGTTTCGAAGATCGATTATATTTGTTGTTGGTATCATTGTCTTACTTGCATTGTCTATCTCTATATATTTATGGAAGTCAGCACCACAAGTGAGTGGTTCCTTAGCCGTTAATGGATTGATGGAAAATGTCTCAGTTGCTCGAGATGATAAGGGATTAGTTACCATTAATGCTCAATCAGAAAATGATGCTTATTTTGCAATGGGGTATATTGATGCCCAAGATCGATTGTACCAAATGATGATGCTCCGACAATTATTTAAAGGTCGATTAAGTGAGTGGGTAGGTCCTAAAGCGATTGACATAGATAAATACATGAGATTCTTGGGTTTTGGTAGACAAGCTAAAGCAATTGGATCAAAAGGGTTCCTGAAAGAAAAAACCAGGCGCGCATTTGAGCAATATACTGCTGGTGTTAATGCATTTATTGATACTCAATTAGTACCCCCTTCATTATTATTGATTGCAGGCAGTCATCTAGAGCCTTGGGCAGTTGAAGATTGTGTTCTAATACAAAAGATGTTGGCATGGAATTTAACCAATAATTGGCGTGATAAATATGCCAATGCAGCCATTAATAATAAATTCTCACAACCAAACGCCATCAATATTTTGTTTCCCGAAGCACAAATCGCTGAGTCTGATTCAGATAGAAACGCGCTAACAACGATTAAACCAGAAGACTATGAAGCCATGGGTATTACCGGTGCTCAAAAAGATTATCCTTTAGCTGAAAACGTAAATGCCAGTACTAAAGCGTTATTTGATACATTTATGTCATTTGAAAATGATGTCTTAACCAAACTTGGTGATGACAGAACCCGTGCAGGTGGATCCAATATTTGGACCATCTCCGGTACGAGGACGCAAAATGGTTTTCCACAATTAGCTAATGACCCTCATTTGACCCTTAAGGCGCCAAATTTATTCCATTTATCAAGTATTCAATGGCCAGGTCATAGCATTTCGGGTGTTAATGTCCCTGGCGCACCCATCGTAATTATTGGTGTTACAAACAATATTGCATGGGGCTTTACCAATGCTCATGGTGATCAGAGTGATCTTTTCTATTGTGATTCCAACTGTCCTCAAGTTGATAAACAAACGATTAAAGAAGTCATTAAGGTTAAAGGGCAAGATGATGTGACTTATTCTTTCGACCAGGTGCGTTTGTTTAAGAAAAATGATTTTGAAGGTGTTATTGCCAAAAGTTTGCCGGGTTCAGAGGGTAAAGCCTTTTTAGCATGGGTGGGCTTTGACGAGCAAGATCCCACATTAGATGTGTTGTATGAATTAAATCATGCGACTGATTTTAATAGTATTGCCAATGTAGATGCATTTAAGCGTTGGGTGGCGCCATCTCAAAACATTATGATTGTTGGGAAAGAGAAGGAAGATATTCACTATCAGCTTTTAGGTAAAACGCCCCAGCGCGTTCATACAGGGCAAATGCCTGTCAGCCTTGATTCAAGCCCAGATGAGTGGAAAGAGTGGATTAAGAACCCATTTGTAACCAAGCCAGTAAGAGGTTACTTGATCAATACAAATAATTTCATAGCGCCTAAAGACTACCCGTATTTAATTAATGGGCTTGTTTATGATGGTTTAAGGCAGCAACGAGCTGTGGATCTTATTAGCGTTCAAAAGGGTGTTCATCAAGATGATAATAATACGTGGCAGACAGACGTGCGTGCTAATGAGTGGATCGCTTTATCATCAAAAATTGTTCCTGAGCATAATAAAACTGATCACGTGAAGTCTAGGTGGCTCTCTGAGGGGGTTCAATCATTAGTCGATCAGAACAATGACCCTGTCGAGAAGAAGGCATTTTCAGCCATGATTAAATGGGATAAAAACCCTCTTATGTTGAATGATGAAGTGGGGCCAACTATTTTTGCTGTATGGTCTCGCTTGTTGGTTAATGATATCTATACTTCATTGGCGGATAAAATGCATGATGAGCCAATTGATCGACTTGTTTCCTATAGTCCATTGTTTGTGAGTAATCTTTTAGCAGGCGATGCCAGTTCGCAGGCTTTATTTAATGAAGATGATCCAGTTAGAAATATTGATTCGTTTTTATATAATAAGTTTTCACAAACAATTAGTCAGCTTAAGTCTGCCTATGGAGATGATCTAAGCGCATGGCAGTGGTCTAAAGTTCATCAAGTTAATTTTGCCAATAGTTTAGGAAAAAATCCGCTATTTAAGTCTTGGGTAGATAGAAAGGTTAGTGTTCCTGGGGGGCGAGATACATTAAACCGCATGCGATGGTATCGCAATGAATCAGATGATGATAAGTTACTGTTTGATGCTAAAGATGGTGCATCTGTTAGAATGATTGTGGACGCTTCAGATTTTACCAAGACTAAATGGATGCTTCCCATGGGGCAGTCAGATCGTGCATTTACATCCAAGCATTATGATGATTTAAACCCACTCTGGGCAACAGGTCAGATGATGACATTTATTGAGAAAGGCCATAAAGTCGCCAATCAATTAACCCTGGTTCCAAAAGGCTAAATCAAGTATTAAAACCATGATTGCTGGCGTTAAAGCTGCTCATTACATAGAGTAGTAACTTGTCAGTCAATCATGCGTTCTTGTTTCATAATTTGAATGAACCCTTCGCGAAATGAAGGGTATTGGAAGTGGAATCCAGATGCTACCAGTTTTTCAGAGCTTATCCGTTTATTAGTCAGTCTTGATCGGCTTGCTTCGTCTTCAGACATGCTATACTCAATGGTGGCTCCAAGTTTACTGCTTAACCAGGCAGTAATGGTATTCAGTGCCGTGGGTTGTGGATCAGTCCCGTGAAAAATAGTGTGACTTTCTGGTATTTGTGCCAGATGGTGTAGGCATCTAGCGGCATCTTCAACATGAATGCGATTGGAGAATACTTGTTTGTGGTTTAAGTAGTATTTTCCCTGTCTGATAAGATCCATCAAGTAATGTCTTCCATGGCCATAAATGCCACCTAGCCTTGCTATAATATGAGGTAGGTCGCTTTGTGTTAGAATCGATTCAGCCTGTAAAATGGCTTGTGCTTTAGGTGTTTGACTAAAATCTTTATCATCCTCATATACCCATCGCCCATCATGAACATCATAAACAGAAGTTGAGGAGACAAAAATAATTTTCTTCAATGCTTTTTGTTGTTTCATAAGTTTAACAAGATGTTGCGTTCCATCTGTATAATTGCGCTGGTAATCAGCATCACGCATTGAATTAGGTGACATTGTGTAGAAAACATAATCTACTTCTGGAATATCATTCGTGGTGCATTTAAACCAGTCTTTTTGAATATGTTTGCCATGATCTTTTGATGTTGGATCAGAGCGTTTAAGGTAGAAAACTTGATGATTGGGATGATCAAGATATTGACATACATGGCGTCCTAGGTAGCCGCATCCGACGATTAAAAATGTTGTCATAATAAACTCCTTAAATGGTTCTCTTGGCATAAATGAAGAATGGATTGGTAAGCATCTTGATGATGAGGGTTGATGCGATGATCTGCTAAATGTCGGTAGGGCTCAATAAACTGCTGAGTTCGAGGAATAACACTTTGTTGGATCCGTTGATGGATTTCATCTGCATTGCGTTTTCGGCTGGACGCATCTCTCTTGGCGCGAAGATCCATACAGGTATCAATGGGGGTGTCCAAATAGATACTTAATGAAATCATGGGTCTAATTTTGGCTAGTGTAGCGAATAATCTGCCTTCAATAATGATCAAGGGCTGCGGTTGTAATGCCACGGTGTTTCCAAGGGTTCGGGTAAGCAAGTCATAAGGCGTCAATTGAATGGGCCTCATTGCAGTGAGCTCCTGAAGGTTCTTGTGTAGTGTGTCAAGTCGAAGGGCGCTTGGTGAATCAAAGCAATGATGGAGAATATCTTCATTTTGAGGTGGGGGAATAAAATAATCATCCTCATTAAGGTATAGAGCAGATAAGTGCTTCTTGAGATAGTTGATTAATGTTGATTTACCTGAGCCAGAAGGGCCCCATATTGCGATAATATAGGATTTAGTCATAACGGAGTGCTACCTGATAACAACCCAGGCCGCCAAAGCGAACATCAGCAGTGCAAAAAGCAACCACCATAGGGTTTTGAATGAGAAACTGATAACAGAGATTTTTTAAAATGGGGCGTTGATTAGGTGTGTGAAGGCCTTTGCCACAAATAATGCGGATAATAGAGTGTTGGCGTCGATGATGATGAGGAATGTAATTCATGAGTGCTTCAGTTGCCTGTTGTCGAGACATTTGATGTAAATCTAGGTAATGATTTGTAGGCTTTTTTTTTAATTTTTTGATGGCATTTGCAGTCAAGTGAGCTGGATAATGCACGTCATCAAAAGCATCAATCCAGTGTTCTGTGTTTTCATCAAAAATAAAGTCAGAAAACTGAATAGGATTGTATGCTTCCTCCGATGTTGAGGAATGCTTATTGAGTGCCTTCATGGCATCTAAAAAAAACTGTTCGTCATTGTCTTTATCCATAACAACATGGTAGCATGCACCTATTATGAAAAAAAGGTATTAGGTGATGCAAATTGCAATTATTGGTGCGACTGGTTTGGTTGGCACACAAGTTTTAGCTATTCTCGAGACACTTTCCTGGCCAGCTGAGTCGGTTCGATGTGTTGCTTCATCAAAGTCTGCTGGTCAATCCATTCGGTTTTCTGGGGTTGATAAAACCATTCAAGACTTAGCGGAGTTTGATTTTTCATCTGTTGATGTTGCAATCTTTTCTGCGGGTGGTTCATTGTCAAAACAGTACGTACCTAAAGCTTTGGCAAAAGGGTGTTATGTTGTCGATAATACATCGGTATACCGTCTGGATAAAGCATCAGTACTATGTATACCTAGAGTGTTACCTGTGCCTCATTGCGCTGACGATCAAAGGTTATTTAGTGTGCCTAATTGTAGTACGGTTCAGTTGGTTGCGATTGTATATCCTCTTCAAAAAGCATTTGGTATTGAGTCGATTAGTGTCAGTACTTATCAATCATACTCTGGGGCAGGGAGGAAAGCGTTGGCGTCTTATCAAGCTGGGGATTTAAGTTTGGTTGCTCATATTGGTCAAGAGACAGCGAATGGTTATTGTGAAGAAGAGAATAAAATGATTCATGAGACAAAGCGTTTATTAAATCATGATATCCCCATTTGGCCAACTACGATAAGAACGCCAACACCAGTGGTTCACGGTGAAAGCGTTAGTGTTCGTTTGGCTCAAATGACTGATATGACTGAGATTAGTCGAGTGTTATCTGAGAGTCGCGTTAATCGTAGAGTAGATGATGCCTCTTTGATAATTGATGAGGCTAAAGGTCGTGATGAGGTTCTTTGGGGGCGGTTAAGATGGGATCCGGTGCATCGGCAATTGATGTTATTTTCTCTTTCTGATAATCTAAGATTAGGTGCTGCAACCACTGCTGTGGATATTGCAATGTCAGTTGTTCAACCTTTATTAAGGAGAAATGTTGGTGTCTGCTGAAGATCGTTTAGTGCTATTAGATTCAGGTGAATGGGTCTTTGATGATACTTTGAGTATTAAAGCATTTAATAAGCATTTTAATGCTGAGTTACCCTTGCATCATGGAACAGTTGTTGAGGCATTGTTGCAAGTATTACCATCCCAGAAAGAAATGTATCGTAAATGGTTGCGTTGCTGGGGATATCAATTTCGTTTTCAGCGATCCAATCAGTTGGGCCGTATAACTGTGAAGGTCCGATTGGATTTAGCGACTTTAGCTGGTGGTGTTAAGAGTACTTATCGACAAGCCAGAGAGCACTTTGAGCGCTCAGGTATGGTAATTAAAACCGATTATAACGAAATTATAGATCGTCAAGCAGAGTCTTTCGAGGCTTCTTTAGTATCAACATATGATGATCATCAAACGAGTTATGATGACGATTTAAGTGATGATGATGATTTAGATGATGTGATGGATATTGACTCTGAGTTCATGTATGACCCAGATGGACCAGTTGCTTCTGATCGCATGAAAAAGAAACGTGGAAAGGATGTTCTCAAGGACTATCAGCAGCCCAGCTATGACCCAGTAATGACTTTTGGCGATAAGCCTGGTCCCAAGCCTGGCGGTTAAAGTTCATCAAGAATGCTTTGAGCTTGTTTGCTGTATTTGGGATTGTCGACCTGGGCTATCTGAATTAATATTTCTTTTGCTTTTTCTGTATCACCCATTGCGATGTAAGCATGTGCAAGATCAATGTTGGAAGGGATGCCATCTGCAGAACCCAAAAAATCATATTCATCCTGTTCTAAGTCATAAAGTTTTGCGGTTTTTGGGGAGGAGTTTAAAAGACGGCGCAAATATATTGTGCTCAAAATAAGCAGCAGCACGATGATGGAAAGGGAAATTTTTAAAAAATCAGGACTTATAGGAAAAAAAGGCATTAACAAGATGCTCCTAGTACTTGGTTTTGGTTGGTTTCGTTAACGACAATAGGACCTTTAAGAGCTTTGGCTCGATGCAATAAAAAGTCATCACTCTTGGCTTGAGGTGGGGTTAAACAAATTTGGCGAAACTCTAGATCGTTTGTGTTTTTGAGTTGCTGAATAACGACCGTTATTAATGTGTTAAAGCAGAGAAGTAAGAAGAGCTGTTCTGAAAGGGTGGTCGCTTGATCTTGAAGTATAAAGGAGAGCATTAACATCATTATGTTTGCCCTAAGAATGATATGGTAGCATTCATGAAGGGTGTAGATGAGGTATTCTCTACTGGATAATATAATAAAATACCCTTGATGAATCAATTGGCTTTCAAAATGAGCGCAACAGAAAAGAAAAATATTAAAGATAAGTGAAAATGCTGACGATAGAATAGCTGGTATGGTAGACTGAATTGTCAGGTAGAAACTAGCTAAGGCCAAGAGCCATATGGGAATCTTGATAAGCGATAAATGTGAGAGGTACTTAAAGTAATATTTAAGATTTTTTTTCTTGCGACAAAATGCTCTGATATCGCTGAGAACCCCAACAATTGTTGATTTTTTAGTTGGTACGCCAAGTGCGTGGGTACAAAAGTTAATGCGTGCAGCAATATTTTCTTTATCTTTTATATCTTCAGCCTTTGCATATTCTGCTAAGATGAAATCATGGCATTTGTCTATGGCTGTTGCATTAAAATAGACATTAGATGGTGTTATTTTTACTCTCGTCAACCATTTAAGTGTTTGTCCTGGTGCTAACCTTTTTGTGAGATGGGGTTGTCCAAGTGCAGGATTAAATGAGGCCATTATGTGAAGTCTGCTATTTGAGCTAGAATTCCATTGTAACCACTCCATCGCATCACAGGAGTTGTAGAATTTTGAGGATAAGCTTGTTGGGTTGTTTTTGTCTGTATCGTCATTAGGATCATAATTACAGACAGGTGCAATCATTATATCCGTCGCTAAAGAGCCACGGGCATCTGTATCAGAAACAGTCTCAATAGGGTCGTTGTCAGGTTTACGCATGAAGCCTTAAATCGTAATGATGTTAGTTAATCTAATTATATTGTGGTTAAATCATAGAAGAATGTCAAATACATCTTAGCAATTGAGTGGGGTGGTTTTTGTGTGCTCTGGGGGAAATATATCTGATATCTTGAAAATATTTCAAATGATATTATAATAATGTAATGATTGATAAAGAAAAATCAAAAATAGCGCTCCATATTGCCTATGACGGATCAGCTTATCACGGTTGGCAGCGACAGAGTGCTCAGCCGTCTGTGCAGGCAGCGATTGAGAAGGCGCTAAGTCAAGTGGCCGATGAACCCATTCAACTAATGGTATCTGGGCGCACCGATAAGGGTGTTCACGCATCATTCCAAGTGGCTCATTTTGACTGTCAAAGTATAAGACCCTTGTCTGCGTGGGTTAAGGGGGGTAATGTACATTTGCCACAGGATATTAGTATCTTAAATGCATACCATGTTGATGATGATTTTCATGCGCGCTATCAGGCAAAGTGGCGGACTTATCGTTATTTTGTGTGGCAAGATCCTATTATGATGCCTTGGGCTAGGATGGGATGGACGCATTACCCTTATCAACTAAACCATGATGCTATGCAGGAGGCCGCACAACATTGTTTGGGTGAAAATGACTTTTCTTCATTCAGGGCTGCTTATTGTCAGTCATTATCTACTCATCGAAACATCAAAGATATTCAAATTACTACAAATCAGTATGGATGCACAATGACCGTTACAGGTAATGCATTCCTGCATCACATGGTTAGAAATATTATGGGTTCGCTTTTTTGGGTAGGTCAAGGGAAGCGCTCTGCTCAATGGATGCAAGAGTTGCTGTTGTGTCATGATCGAACTCAAGCAGGACCTACAGCGCCAGCAAATGGTCTCTGGCTTATTGGGATTGATTTTGGTAAACTTTATTCAGATGTAAGTGGGCTTAAATGCCCTTATGAATGGATGAGTGAGGTTAAATAATGACAAATCAGGTAGCTTGGCATGTTGTAAAGACACATGATCACTGGTTAAGTGTTGAGCACATCACAATTATTAATCAACTTGCACATACATTTTCCATTCCAGATGAAATTTATGAAGCTTGTTACACACCCTTATTGCAACTCTTTGCAGAGTGTGTACAAAGCTTACCATTGGTCGTCCGAGGTCAAAGTACAAGCATGCTTAATTTGGCGATTAAGCGTGTCCAGGCGGTGATGACGATTAATAAGCGTGTTTTAAAAAAGCAAAGTGAAGACCGAAAGGCACGCATGATGTATGCGGTATTTAGTTCCGCATTATTATTTGAAGTTGGTCGTGTGATTTTAGGTAGGGCGTGTTTTCTTGGTGATGACGAAGGGCATCATATTCGTTTATGGGATCCACTGGTAGAGAACATGACCGATATTGCAAAACGCTATAAGATTCGAACAATAGAAGATATGGGTAGGTCATATCTTGCAACCATTACACCCATTATCGCGACAAGGTTGATGCCCAAAATTGGTTTGGCATGGTTGAATGAAGATCCTAAGCTTATGGTTGCTTGGCATCAAGCACTACTTCGATTGGAAGACGCTTTTGAAGATTGGGGGTTTATCTACGACTTAAGAGAAATTCATGAATTCATGCAGCAGTTTCAGCTGCACGAAGTTGAAGATCAAGTGATGGTCAATCATTTGGAGGCTGGCGAAGCATTTTGGCACTGGTTACAACAGGGCTTAAATCAAGGTGACCTGATGTTGAATCAAGATCAAATAGGATTATATGTTATTGATGGTTCATTGGTGATACATCATGAAAAAGCTTTCCAACATTTTTGTGCGACTCACTCTCAATATGGCCATTGGGCCCATGTTGCCAAACAATTCAAACAGCTTGGTATCGTTGGACAAACAACTCAAGTATATTCAGAAAAAACAAGGCAACGCTCTTCGGGTTTTTATCAACAGTCCAATAAAGCAGCAGAAAAGGCATCCATCATGGGACTTTATGTGATGCAGTCAGATCAATACTTTAAATCATCCTTGCTGAATCAATCAGCTAATATGCAAGCTAAAGTTGCTAGCGAAGGTAAGCAGACAACACGTATCCTTACAGCTATACTCGGTGATATGGACCAAAAGTTTTTACCACCTAAAACATAACCCATCGTTTAAGATAGAGGATAATATTAACAGGAGAATATCATGAGCTGGATTAATCAAAAACCACCAGGGGTAACAAAACAAACAACAAAAGATTTGCCAGATGGCATCTGGACTCAATGTCAGAGTTGTCAGGCAACATTAGAAAAGACAACGTTTGTAGATAATCTCAACGTTTGTCCAAAGTGTGGCCACCACCACTATTGGCCAGCAAAAACACGTTTACAATATTGGTTTGATGATGGATATGGCCTCATTGGTGAGGACATTGTTTCAGAGGATAAGTTAGATTTTGAAGACACTAAGTCCTACGATGAGCGCATACAAGCTGGGATTAAACGGTCAGGTGAGCAAGAGGCAGTGGTTTCAGCTTTTGGTAACATATCTGGATTAGGGGTGGTAGTCAGTGTTTTTGAATTTCAGTATATTGGTGGTTCAATGAGTCAGGCTGTTGGCGACCGTATTTTAGCAGCTATTGATTGTGCCATTGAGAACGGTGTTCCGTTTATCTGTGCCCAAGCAAGTGGCGGCGCTCGCATGCAGGAAGGTGTGTTCTCACTCATGCAAATGGCAAGATTATCATCAGCTCTAACTGAGTTAGGTGAGGCCAAATTACCATACATATCAGTTCTATTAAATCCAACTTCTGGTGGTGTATCTGCTAGCATAGCGATGTTAGGTGATGTGATCATTGCAGAGCCTAAAGCATTAATTGGTTTTGCAGGTCCGAGAGTCATTAAGCAAACAGTTGGTGAAGATTTACCAGAAGGATTCCAGCGAAGTGAGATGCTGTTATCTCATGGTAGTATCGATGCCATTGTGCCTCGCAATGAAATGAAGCAGTATTTGGTTGATACTGTAAAGATTTTATTGGCAAACCGATGATCCATCCATTAGATGAGTGGGTAGATCATGCTCATGTTGGCTTTAAATATCGCAATACACTTGAGACCTTAAAAACCATCGCAACAAATCTTAACCTATGGCCAAAGGTGCCAGTGATCTCGGTTGCAGGTACGAATGGCAAAGGCTCTTGTGTTGCTACAGCGTCTTATGTTTTGCAACAGCTAGGCAAGCGAGTAGGGGCAACTTTTTCACCGCATATTCATGATGTAACTGAGCGAATCAGCATTGACGGTGTCCCTGTTGAGAAAGAGCATCTTTGGACCGTCATACAATTCATTCAGCAGCAAACTCATGTGCCTTTATCTTATTTTGAAACATTGATATTGGCTGCGATGTATTTATTCAAAGAAGCTCAATGTGATGTATGGGTTATGGAGGTTGGCTTGGGCGGTCGTCTTGATGCGGTGAATATACTTGATGCGGACATTGCGATCATCACCAGCATAGGTTTAGATCACCAAGATATATTAGGGGAGACTAGAGAAGCTATCGCTCAAGAAAAACTTGGTATCGCTCGATCTGATAAAACTTTAATTATAGCGGAACAAGATTGGCCTGATGTGCCTTATCAGCATCTGGCCAATACCACCTACATCATCAATCGTGATTTTAAAGATGAAAATGGGCGTTGGATTGGCCAGAAGCATCATATTGATATGCAGCAATGTTCATTAGCAAGACCATCTGTAATGGCTGCACTTACTGCGATAGAGGCATTGGGTTTAATGAAGGATACCGAGATTAACTTAGCTGAATTATCTTTACCTGGTCGATTTGAGTTCAAAAAAGTACATAATACTATCTTCATTTTTGACGTGGCTCACAATGATGCGGCGATTAAACGATTGGCTCAACAATTAAAAGGATACGAAAAAACAAATCTTTTGTTCTCTTCTCAAAATCATAAGTGTGTTTTTCAAGGGTTATGTGAGTTACTTGATCAAGTTGAATCAGTAAGCTTAATTGATTGTAAGTTTAAGAATAATAATGATTATATTTATCATTTGTTACCAGATCATTATCAAAGAAAGGCAACAATAACACCTTGCCTCACATCACATCTAAAGCAGTTATTACAAGCATCAAAACCTTTTGTTGTGGTGACAGGTTCATTCATGACGGTTGCCTATGTTCAACAAAAGTTAGCTAGTATTGTCCAAACAACTAATTAGTAAGTAATTAAAAATATTGGTTTTTAATTTTTTGTAACGCTTTCATGAAATTGTTGTAAAAAAATATAATGACAGATGCATTGTTATTTTGCACACTAGAAGAAAATATTAGGAGTTATAGTGTCATTTATACAAGCATTCATTTCAGGCGCCAGTTGGTTTGATTGGCTATTGTTCTCTGGTGTATTTTTCTCAATGGTTCTAGGTTTGTGGCGTGGCTTTGTGAGAGAATCACTCGCAATTGTGGCTTGGGTTTTAGGGGTTATGTTGGTGCTAAATTATGTTGATGATGTATCATCATTGTTGGCATCATGGATTCATGTGGCATCGATAAGATTAATCATTAGCGGGTTATTATTACTCATCATGATGTTTGTTTGTGTGCAGCTTGTTAAGAAAATGATGCTTTGGATCGTGGAAAAAGCTGGAATCAAATCTTTAGATCGAGTACTTGGTGGCGGTTTTGGTGTTGCTCGTGGTGTTATGATCGGTTTGTTGGTGACTGTACTAACCGCACGCGTAGGCTTTGCGGATGAGGCTTGGTGGTCAAAAAGTGTTGTGGTGCCCATGATGGTAAAGTTAAATGATAAAATAGTTGATTATCTGCCGTCTCATTTAGTTGATACTTGGAAAAGTTACATTCAATTTAATGATAAAGATCCTGAAGGTGATCAAAATGTTGCTGATGTTGATGAAGTATTATTAGCAAATGGAGAAGAAGTAATCAGCGAGGTTTAAGCACTCTCGGATCTATTTTGATTGTACCTGTAGAGTTGATGCTGGTCGATGTATTGCTGGACTTCGGGTGTTAGCCAATCTAAGGCTAGCTCATGTTGGTTGCGAATTTGTGTTGAATTGGCTGGATGGTGAGGTATGTTAAGGTGCTGAACAGTGCCCTCTATACATGGCTTTATTTCTGCATGGCTGTAGTCTTGATCTTTTATGGGATGTCGATTCACCACGAGTAAGTGACAATTATCACGTATAATATTAGCGTGATCCCACTCATTAAATGACGACCAAGAATCAGAGCCCATTAACCAAACGATGACTTCATCAGCAAACATCTTTTTAAGCGTGAGAATGGTCTCGTAGGTGTATGATGGCCCAAATCGATCCATTTCTACAGTACTGATAGAATGCTTTGTTTGGTGAAGAGCAAGCTTTAGCATGTTAAAACGATGCTTGGCATCAAGTACGTGCGTCTTATGGCATGGTTGGCCGGTGGGAATAAAGCAAACAGGTTGCTGATTAAGAAGGTTACTAACCTGATTTGCAATCCATAAATGGCCAAGATGTATGGGGTTAAAAGTCCCACCTAAAAATAATTTCATTTAGCGCCTTCTTGCAATACGAATAAGAATATAACTAAGCGTCGTGCCAAAATACCCAGGGTGAATCCCTTTGAGTTGTTTTTCACATATAGATAGTTGTTTGATAATGGCATACCAAAAACTTAGTGGTAATTGGGTTAAACCATGAAATTTTTTTAATTGCCAAGAGGGTAACTTAGGTGGTTGATCACTGTATAGTTGATGGATGGTTAAGACAGCTTGATTGGTCATCCAAAACAAACTTTGTAGTTGATCAGTTGCTAATTTAGGATAATGCTCCAATAAACTCATGGGATGTCCCAGAAGCGCTTGGTCAAGGAGTTGATATAATTGTGAAGGTGTGACTTCATTAAGTAATGTCAAAAAGCGATCTTGTGGAATATTTTGTTTGGGGTAAGCAAACGCACACTGATCTAAAACTTGTTTCATTAACGTTTGATTACCTTGTGTTTGGGTTGTGAGTTGACGCATTTGTTGGCTAGATAAGTGAATGGTTTTTTGTTGGATGCATTGTGTGAGCCATTTTTGGAGCGCCTGGCCATATAAAATGGGGAATTCCTCTGCGTTACAAAAACTGGTTAATTGTTTAAACCATGAAGATTTTTTGTATCGAGCATCCTGTCCGTGATAGATAATGCATAATGAGCGATTGGGATTAATGGGCAGATTTTGGATGGCTTTTAACCAAGTACTGTTGGGTGCAGAAGGGCAGATGAGAACACAACATTGTTGGCTAGTATCTAGATCAAATAATGAAGCATTACTTAGTATTGTGCCCATAAGATCAATGTCATCACTCACTTGAGTCGATAGATGGTGTACCGTGTTATGACGTTGTCTTTGATTTTTGCACCAAGCATCCTTTGCCTCAAAAAGTGTTGTGGCATTGACACCATGTAATAATAGTCGAGAAGTAGTCTTAGTGGACATGCCTTGCAACCATAAAGGTTATATACTAGGATAAATAATGACATAAACAATCAAACCGTACAAGTATTTACAGGAGTTGTCATGCAGTTATTAAAAGATGATGAAGTCATAAAGCTCATACAGGCAAATGGTGGCTTAGGTGCTTTTGTACTCAAGACCATTTCCCAGTTAAAACGTGATTACTTGAGAATCGATGCATTTACATTAGATGCCAGGCAAGCATTTCACCATCCTAAAGGGGTTATTGAAGTGATGCCTGTAGCAGATGAAGAACATTTTGCTATGAAATGGGTGACTGGTCATCCTTATAATCCAGGACTAGGTTTTCCATCTATCCTTTCAATGGGTATTTTGGCAGAGATGGCAACAGGTTTACCTCTGGTATGCTGTGAGATGAATGTGCTTACAGCTATTCGTACAGCAGCAGTCAATGCGATGATGGCTCAAATGATATTAACTGATGCACCTCATCGTGTTGCTATCATTGGAACTGGTGCACAAGCTGAATTCCAGTGTCATGCACTCTCACAAGTAATGACTATAGATCATGTGATGTATTATGATATTGACCAAGCTTCAATGGATAAATTCGCACAAAATATGGCAAAAGCGCCATTTGATTGTCATCCAGAGACACTGGATGCATGCGTTGGCACTGCTGATGTTATTGTAACACTGACTGCAGCTAAAACGTCACAGGATGTTTTTCAGGGCTTATCGCCCAAAGAGGGTGCTGTTATATTGGCAACAGGGGGGGATTGTCCTGGTAAAACGGAATTACGCACTGATTTACTGATGCAATCAGATATTGTTGTGCCATTTATTAAACAAGCGCGAATAGAAGGTGAAATTCAGCAATTGCCTGAATCATATCCTATTCAAACCATTACTCAATTTATGCAGTACCCAAAAAGATCAAAACCTTATTGGATATTTGATTCTATTGGTATTGCTGTGGAAGATTACGCTATTTTAAAAGTTTTATCTCGATATACCACACAAGATGAAGCATCTTTCCAAGATCCAAGAGATCTCTTTGCTAAGATGCAACATCAGTGGTGATAGGGTGGTCATCCACCTCACGCGACGGAATCGGCTTAGCGTGTTTGTACTAATTCATAAATATGTAACTCGGGATACTCATCATTCATCGTAATATGTGAATCAAATGAGATAACACGAGTATTTTTTCGCTGACTATTAAGCATAAATAGCGTCATCCTTTACTCCTAAAATGCCCTTATATTCATTACTTTAATGGTATAATCTTTAAAAAACAAGTATTTTTTTATAAAAATATGAAAAAAATCATGTTTTTTTCGAAAACATGTTCTATACAAGGATCAACGTTAACAAAGGAGTAAATATGAAGTTTACAACAAAACTAGCCGCAGCAGCTGCTGCATTAACACTAACCACATCAGCTTTTGCTTTTGATGCAAAACTGATTAAGCTTGAAGATCTACCGCCAATTGCAGAACTAATTCAAGTAAAGCAAATGGGTATAGATATGTTTTTTGAAGAATGCTATCTTCCCGTAGCGGGTGGAGATGGTTCTGATATTATTTTCAGAAATCAAACTATGGACCTTCCACAGGCAGCAACAGGAAATCCATCAGGATTTAGTTATCTAAAGAACATCAAATGTATTGATACAAAAGCTTTAGACGGTGTTAATGGGAATGATATCACCTCTGTTGCAACACAAGCCAATACTGCACCTTGTCTAGAATTTGAATATAATGCAAATGTTGGAAGTCTTTCAGGTGTAAAATTATATTTGTGTCCATTAGGTGTTGATGCAAAAATGATCATTACGGATACTTCTGGAGATTCTTCGCTAGAGGTGAGTCAACATGCTGGTGTCGTGCTGGATATGTGTATTGCTGCAGCATCAGGTGGTATATCTGATGGCGTGTTCTTTGAATTAGGAACAACTGATTCAGATGCGCAACTTGCAGGTACAACACATAGAAATATAGAAGGTGTTCTAGGATTTTCATTCTGTAGAGCGCACTAATTAATCAACAAAACAGAACAAAGGGGTGTATACCCCTTTGTTTTTTGCTAAGGTAAGCCTATGAGGAAATTATTTGTTATTTTGACCATTTCATTAACAACGCTAGCACATAGTAGTTTTTCATCAAAGTTTTTAGATGCAGATAAAATACCTCCTTTAAAGGAAATAAAAGATAAATTAGAGTTAGCAAAAGTAATTTTAAAAGAACAATGTTTTGATGCAGATGCAGTAACACCATTTGTTGCAACAGATTATACTGTAAATACATCTGAACGACAATTTGTGAGTAGCTGGGGATGTACTAATACAGATGGAACACTTAATGATCTGGTTGCTGTTCATGCTACAGCACTTGGAGATATTGGCTTTTTATCAAATGCCAAGATTATGCTCGTGTCGTTAGATCAGGTTCATAATCGTATTGATAGTGATGCTGCAAATATTGCTTCAAGATATGCCACATCATGGTGTCTAAAAGTTGTTGATACAGATACTACTGATGGCATTACTGTGACTAATGACTTAGATATTGATGGTGATGGCAACAGTGACAGAGCGATTAATTCAATGTTAGGTTATCGAGAATGTGGTACATTGTGAAGAAACAACTCACCTTAACAACATTAATACTTATCACTGCAATATCTTCAACAATATTTGCCATTGATGGCGGACATTATGATCATCGTTTTTCATTTAAAATATCGGGGATTATTTTTAATGAAATTAATGATAAACTTAATATTACCAAAGAGCTAATTAATAATGATTGCTACACACCGGCAACATCAACAATGTCAACGCAAGCTTTTAACATCGCTAATGAACAACAGAGATTTATAACCGAATGGGGTTGTACTAATAGCAATAATACCGTTTCAAATTTAGTGTCAGGTTATGTGGTGTTAAGGGATGATATAGGGATGCTTTCAAATGCAAAGATTATGCTTGTTGCGAAAGATAGTCAAGGAAATAGAATTAACACTGATTCAGGTGGAGCTCAAGCCATCGATTCATGGTGCTACCACTTTGTAGATAATGATGCAACAGATGGTATCACAACATCACAATATATTGATATGGATGCTAATGGCAGTAATGAGTTTGATCTAGCAAGAGTCTTTAAAGGCATAGGGTGTGGTACGATAAATTAGGACATTAACAGTGTTATAATAGACCGTAATAATATTGGCTATCAATGTAGTTGACTCCGATGAACAAAATCAAAAGTAGTACAACTATAATCAATAGAAAACGATAGGCTTCGTTAAGCATTCTAAGTGCATTATCATATTCATGTGAGCACAGTTCGCTGATTGTGATAAGATCTATGTTGTTGGTACTATTAATGAGTCTATCAAGTATATAATGAGTGCTCATTGGAATCATTCTAAGTTTTTTTAAGGCCTCTAATGGTGAGACACCTCGATCAATATGCTGTAAACTATGGCTGATTTGGTTTTTTGCATGTTTGTTCATAAGATGTAATTTTGCACGATGTAGAGATTGATAAATATTCATATTTGATATTCTGGATATTGCTAAAAGCTTGAATAGTTCAATAGAAATCAAACGTGTTTGCCGAGCTCGTAAAAAAGGTATATTTAACTCTATTGCTGCTAAAAAAGAAGGATAATATTTTGATTTTCGAATGACTGATAATACCAAATAGACAGCAATAATGATTAAGGCATTCCTAAGAACAAAATAGTAAAAATTATCAACATTAAAAAATGATTCATACCATGCCATGATATTACTGTAAGGGTATTTACCAGGAATAAATTCGTTCATTTGAAGAATAATAGTATAGCGAGCAGCAGTAACATAGTAAGAAATATTTTTACCAACAAATAAACAAACACCTATAGCAATCAGCGCAGGGATAATAATACGGATAAACTGGAACTTTGAACGAGTTTTGAGTAGCAATAGTTCAGACATTTCAGATAAAACAGATTTAATTTGACTACCTTGTTCAGCTTCTTCAATGAGGGATGCAAAAAAGGGGTTTTTATCTTCTAATAGCAGCAAAATAGCTTTAGAGAATGGCCTACCATTTTGTACTTGATAAAGCATAGAAATGAGATAGTAACGAATGAGCATGGTATTGTTTTTAGCAATCATGGTATATAGTATTTTTGAGGTGCCTTCGTTTGCCTCGAGGCCATTATGAATTTGGCTAACTAAGTCTTGTAATTTTTTAACAGATAACCATGTGATGGGTAAGTGAGCGAGAATAAAGCAGATACACTTGGTAAGCCAAATAGGCAGCAATATCAACCTAATGGGTTGTATATTAAAGTGAGATAACATGTGTTTTATATGACTGCGATCATGACCAAAAAAAAGCATATAAGGAAAAAACTTCTTTTGGCTGGTACGAATGATAGCAAGTTTGATATTAGATTTCATAATTGTCGATGAGATTCATAAGATCATTAAAGTCAATTAAGTGATTTAAGGCAGAGGAAATTGCTCGATAAGTTAGGGAGCTTGTCTTCATTGCCTGGAAAGCAAGATCATTAAACAATACAAAGTCATTGTTTTGAAGAGCGCTTTTAAGTTCAGGTGTTAAGGCGAGATCTTCAACAACTGTTGTGAGACCTTGTGTTCCAGTGTGGTTACAGATAGGACAGCCTTGTTTAATATGGAAGGTATCACCTCGTTTTAGCGGGTAAATACGTTTTAAATGTGTTAATTCTTGTGTGGATGGTTTATGCGGTTTAGAGCATTTAGGACAAAGTTTTTGCAATAGTCTTTGAGAAAAAACATGTTTCAGTGTGTTGTTCAACATATGAACTCTTACATCCATATCAATCATACGCGTAATAGCTTGTACACAACTACTGGCATGAATAGTTGCATAAGCAAGAATACCAGTTGATGCAGTATTAACAGCTAGATTGGCAACATCTGATTCACGAATTTCACCGAATGAAACAATGTCAGGGTTTTGTCGAGCAGAAGATTTAATAATGGAAGAATAGCTTAGTCCTTCAATGTCTGGAGAGATTTCAATTTGGTTAATGCCATTGATACGAACTTCAACCGGATCTTCAATCGAAATAATAGTCTTATTTAATTCCTTTTGTTCAATTAAGCTTGAATACAAAAGTGATGTTTTACCAGAGTTAACAGGCCCTGAAATAATCACCATTGCTGAATCTAATTGATTAAGTTTTTTAACTTGTTCCTGAGCATCAGAATCTTGAATTAAGTTTTTAATCTTAAAAAACTGTTGGTCAAATTCTTTAAAAACACGAATAACAATTGAAAATCCTCCCACTGTTGGCAGGATTGATAAACGACAAAACACAGGATGGTCATAGTCAAAAGAAAAGCTAAGGTCTTGCGGTCGATGGGTTTGTGTGATAACACCATTACTCATCAAAATTAATTTTTGACGAAAAGCGAAAGCTTGTTTAGCATTTAGCTCAGTGGGTTGTGTTAACTGCTTCATGATACGATATTGTAATAAGAATTTACTATCGTTGAGCTCGATGTGAATGTCAGTGGCATCTAGACGAACCGCTTCAGCGAGTACTGAATATACCATTTGATCTAAATTTTGATCGGTACTTAGCTGGTGAAAATGCTTGGCCTTAACTTCCATGCCAACATCAGTAGAATCTTCATCATGTTGATCAGATAACGATTCTATGCTAGCCGTATTTGAATAATATATTTGGATTAAAGACTGTATGTCATTGCTTAGAGCTAAATAAGGAATGACTGGTTTTTGCATTGAGAGTGAAATTTGATCAACTACGTCTAAATCAGTTGGATTCGAGAGTGCTACGTGAATAGATAAAGTGTCTTCTTCAAAAATAAAAGCATTTGAATTGACAGCTAAATAATGAGGTAGTAGGGCAATATCATCGGGTATGGTGACAGCACTTAAATTAACAGTTTTAAGTGATTTATAAGTCTTAAGGTAATTATTGATAACCGATTTAGACCATTGTGTTTCATCAGCAATCAGCGATAACATCGCTTGCTGTGTTAACTTCTGTGGTGACTCAATAGAAGTAGTGTGCAAGCCACTTTGGTTGATAAAATCAATAAATGTTACATTCATACATGAATCTTGTGTTGAAGACTGATTTGCTTATTTCTGATGTATTCGTAGTTAGGTGAAGTAGGCCGTATAAGTTTCATGGCATGTCGGTAAGCTTCCAATGATGCATGGTAATTCTTACTTTTTTCATAGGCACGAGCCAATGATGTCCAATAGGTAACTTTTTGAGGCTTTAAGTCAACAAGCTGTCGGTAGATCTGTATGGCATCTTTATTATGATTATTTGCCAACTCTGCAAAAGCAAGAATATTATAGTAACTTAAGTGTTCATCGAAACTAGGTGTAAAGTTTTTAAGGAGCATTTCAGCTTCCGCATACTGCTTTTGATTGACAAGTACCATGGCTTTTGTTCTTACCAGTGGAATGGCAGTCGGGTAAATTGATAAAGCTGCATCTGCAAGCGTTAGTGCTTCAGGTACATGTTTTACTTTAATTAAACGTGTGATTAATTTTTGTGTTAGATCAATCGTTTCTAGTTTCTGAGATTTAGGAAAGGCATACATTTTAACAATGGCAGGATACAGTTGACCGTGAATGATGTCCCCATACATCTCATCTAAAGTATCGCGAGTGATAACCTGTGTGCCTTGTTTAGCAACTTCTTTAGGAGAAGGTGGCGCTACTGGATGAGGCATTTGCGTAGTTGGCTGATCGTTATTTTTGATCAAAAGATTCGGTGTATTACGCTCGGCAAGTACTATGGTATCAATTTCAGCAGGTTCGTTAGGCAGTACATCTTCGAACTCATCATCATTAATATCTGCAACAACAATAGGTTCAGCAATGATGTTCTGAGTAGCATCCTCATTTGAGTTTATTGAAGCAACAGGTGTTGCTATTTCAATGGTATCATCAACATCATTTGAAGTGGCAATGATATTGGCATTTTGGCTAGGCTGTGTTGGACGCATAATCACATAACAACAAACGAGAGCACTTATCGTAATGAGAAAGGACATGATAATGACAGCACGAGCATAGCTAACTTGAGGTCTGGCGGCTGTCACTGATGATGATAAAGAAGGAATGTTATTTTCTTCCTCATTTGATTGAGGGGAGTTTACCAATTTGGTTAAAAGATCTGACATTTATATCCTTGAACGTAAAACTACAAATAAGGTCACAGCGAGTAATGTGACGGTCACCAGTGCCAAAACAGAGAGCTTGCTTTTTTGTTGACCTGTCAGCGATGCAGACATATTACTGACCATAATGTTCTTTGAATCTTTGATGGCAAGTCGAACATGCTGATCACTGATTTTATATTCATTACCAACACGAGCAAGCAGTAATGACTTATGAGCTAGAATGTTGATAATTCGAGGAACACCCTTGCTGGCATTATACATTTGTTTAATGGCTTTTGGCGTGAATAAATGACCATCAGCATGACCAGATTTAACCAGTCGATGACGTAGATAGATATCGAGTTCTTGCTCACTCATTGCTTGTAGGTGATGACAGAAGGTGATGCGTTGCGCCAACTGTCTTAGCTCAGGCTTCTCAAGTGTTTGATCAAGTTCAAGCTGGCCGAATAAAACGATCTGTAGGACGTTTTTATTATCGCTATCAAGATTGGTTAGCAGTCTTAGCGATTCTAAAACATCATGCGACATGACTTGTGCTTCATCAATGATTAACACAATGCGCTTATCTTTTTTTGCATGTTTTTTGATGACTTCGTGAATTTTTTTGAGCAAATCAAATCGACTGGTTTCTTGTGAATTATCAACTTTTAAGTCAGTTAGAATACATCGGTAAATGCCTTCTGCAGAAAGGTTGGGGTTTTCAATGTAAGAGTGACTTATTTTCTTGGCTTTAATCTCTTGAACGATCTTACGCGTGATCAGTGTTTTACCAACACCAATATCACCAGTAATTTTAATCATAAGTTCGCCTTGCTCGATACTCCAAAGAACCGTTCTGATGCTTTCTTCGTGACTGGGCAGTTGGCAATAAAGTTCTGGATCAGGTGATATAGAATAAGGAAGTTTTTCAAGTTTAAAATGGGTCAAGTACATTATTATCCTCTCATGGCTTTTGCTGTTTTATTCCAGTGACGATGTGCACGGGATTTATCTCGATCATTTACAATATGAGCTTTAAGTAAAATGACAGTTTCGATCTTTTGGGTTGATGATGATTTATCAGTATTGGGGCCATGTGGAAGCCTTGAGTTTGATTCATCTTGTATGAGTGATGTTAAACCACCAATCACGGCAATTTCATTATCAAATAACCTTACAATGGTATCAACTTGTGTTGTTGATATCTTCGGCAAGTTAATGTAGCTTTCAGTTGATTTAGAGGTATCATTATTTTGACCTGTACCGCTAACCAGTGTTCGCTCAGTTGTGATGTGACTAATAGACGGTCTCAAATGAATGGTCACTAAGTCTCTTTGCTCTTGTTCATCATGAATAATGCTTGGCACAATGTAAAAAGCAATGCCTGAGAACAGTGCTTCTTTTTCAACATTGTTGGTGGTTGTTGAGTTATTAGAATTACTGTTTGTTGTGTTGGTTGATTGTGTTGCAAAATATTTTTCTTCACCCACTTTGATTACTGCAAGCTGGTTATTCATGGCTGAAATTTTAGGACTTGAAATGACCTCAACCTTTCCTTGCTTTTCAAGGAAATTAATAGCAGCGGCAAAGTCACTACCATCTGCGGCAGTAACGCCTGCTTTATTCCAATCAAACTTTAGGACAGGCATATCAGGATCGGCCAGATTAACACCACCATTGCCAAATTTACCTGTGTTAAAGGTAAGATTAAGACCTTTACGTGATTTATTATCCAAGGCCACTTGGAGAATTCTGGCTTCTATGATGACTTGTTGAGTTGCAATCTCTCGAATGGAATCAAGATACAGTTGTACATTACGATGTTCTTCTTTAAAAGCAGTAACAGCCATGATACCAAGATTTTGATCAATGGTAACTTGCTTTTTTACAGCATTAACTTTACTGATGTCAGCTCTGGATGATTCTGTTTCTTCTGTGATGGCGGTCTCACTCGTTTGATTGTCATCAGCATCAATAATTTGTCTGACTGTAGATTCAAGATTGCTCCAGAACTCAGAGTTATCATATTCTGTGGTTAAACTTGCAGCTGAGTTTTGATTATTATTGCTGTTGTTACTAGAGTTGGTTTGGCTAGATATGTCCATATTAGAGCTTCCACTTCGCTTTATTCCAATATGGTCTATTTGATAAAATCGTGTATCAGGGCGCTTGGGCTCTACAATCCATGTGGATGGACCAGCTTCTGTAAATTGGATGTCATAGGTCTTCTCTAAGGCCATGCGAATCACTTTTGGTGTTGTGTTTTTTAAGTTGATTGAGAGTGACTGAGGTATACCTGGATTAAGAATATAATTTTCATCAGTCGCTTCTGATAAATGCTCAAAAAATGCGTTGTAATTTTCATTTCTGGCAGCAAACGTTTCGATAACCTTATCTTCTAGGGCGTTATTTGCAGCATTTTCTGATGATAGTTCGCTAAGCATGCGATCATCTTCCTCATCAATCCATGAAAAGTAATCTTCGGTTAGGTGCTTATTATCAGAAAAACTTTCAATTTCTTGTTCTTCTTCAATTTTGAAATCATCGGCAATGATGCTGTTGGATTCTTGTGCATCATTCATACTGCAACCGCTCAAGATGAAAAGTAAGGGGGTTGCTAACACAATATTGCAGCTTAATTTGTTCATCTGTGAACTCCTAATCCATGTCTTTCTATCATTGCTAAATTTGACAATGCTGTCAAGAAAAACTCTAGTTTTGTGGTGGCTTTTGTGAATATTTGAGCTTGCTTTTTGGTTTACCGAGTTTTGTTTTGAGTGCTTGGGTTAAGCTCGAGTGTGAATGTCTGTTGGCCATTCCCTTTGGTGATGACAACCTTATCTGGATGTATTTCCTTGATCGTAGCATTACCTATCATTTGGTTTTGTGTGTAAGTTGAGCCGTTGATACTGGCAGCTAATTGTTGCGTTTTTCTTTGTTTGTAAATGGTGGTGAGGTTATAGTCATCGATTGATTTCATGGGGTGCTTAAATATGCTGTCAGAACAAATTTCATTCGCTAAAAGTGTTGTTAAGGGGGTTAAGCATAATAAAAGTAATAATCTGACGATCATGATTAGCTCCTTGATAGAATGTGTGTTTCAAACTCTGCTGTAATGGGTTGTGCATCATCGCTTTCTTTTTTCTCTAGGGTAATCTTATTCCAGTGAATGGGGAGATTGTATGCTGCAATATCTTTAAGTGCGGCAATGAAGTTACATATCCCGTCGCCTGAAATTGTGGTATGATTGCGCTTGACAGTAATGCCTGCTGATTTTAACGTTTTACTAAGCTTGTTATTCATGGGTTGGGTCATGTGGTGTGTTGTAGTTAGGTTATGGCGATCGATGGCTTTCTTGACTTTGGTCATCACGACATTTTCATCGGTCAAATCAGATTCTTTCAGGCCATAATTTTGGAGGTTGCGTATTTGCTTTTGGTTGCGGGTGTCCTTTTTTGCGAGATTATCGATTTGCTTTTGGTGGTCGGCCAAGATGCTGTTTGAAGCTGGTATTACGTAATAATACCAGTATATTGGGCAAGCAATAGAGAGTAGGATGAGGATAATTCGGGTCGATATGTTAAGGATAGATGATTGATTATCCAATTTGTTTTGCAGCGTATGCAGCATATGACTCCTTAATGGCTAGGTTGATTGTATCAAAAACTCAACGGGTTGATTTGGATTTGTCGGTAATTTAGCTCTTTCGTTGGGTGGGAGCCGTGAAAGCGCTATTTCAGCTTGTGTTGGTTTGGCTGCAATGGTTTTTATCGTGTTGTTGGTATTGATGTCAGGGTTATTAATAACTTGATTATTGATGAGCGATACAAGGCTTTGTGTGCTGTATGAGTCAACCTGTTGTCCTGAAATGCTAAGTGATCCTTTGCTGGTGTTAATCTCAAGAACTTTGGTCCATATTTTGGGGGTGTTTGCGTTATTTTTATTGATTTCAGCAAAGCTTTCGTTGATGGTGTCAAGGATTTCTCCGATATGCATATTGGGTGTTGATAGTTCAGGTGATCCGATGGCAATGATTTGGTTCTCGGTTTGGTAATTCTTGGCTTTATCTTCAAGTTCTTTGCTTTTACTTTGTGCGGCTTCAAGTCTTTGTTGTGATTGTTTTTGTTTATTGATCTCTTGTGCGTATAAAAGGCCGGTTGTCATGCTGCTGATTAAAAGAGTCAGGCCCAGGCGTTCAAGTGTAATTTTATTTGTGTAATAGCGCCAATCTTTAACAATTTCTTTGTCCATGGTTAGATTGATGTATCGATTAGGAGCTCTATCGTTATCAAGATTAAATGTACATAATGCCAGCAATGCTTCAATGCTTGAGGTTTTGCCGTTGGTTTTGAACATAAGTCTTGGATGATGTGATATATCATCTAATTGAATGCCAATTTTCTTCGAAAGCTGTTCGATATTAACTTTGTTTTTACTGGGGTCCTCAACAAATATCTTACCTAATTTAATGTCTGTTGTATTTGTTTTTGTAAGCAAGATATTAATGATGTGATTAATGGTGTTGGAGAAGTTTTCATCATTTAAGCACGGAAGAGGGATGATGTTTGCAATGCCCTCGGTTGAGTGTATGTAAGCCCGAGATAGCTTTGGGCCTAAAAAGATGCTAAGGATGGGTTTGCTGTCGATGTATTGGGTGCTTGCAATGCCATTAGGTGCTAAATCTAAAACACTTAGTGAGTTGATCGAGTGGCTGTATCGCTGAAAGGTAGATTCGATACTATCTATGAAAGTATTTTGGCATCTAAAAGCAAATAATTTATCGTCTGAATGAGCGACTGGTGTAAAGTCCAATGATGTGGTTTTGTGGCTTGTTTTATGTTGTGTGGCAATCCGTTTGTTGAGTTCAGATTTATCAATGTCTTGTGCATTGGTTTTGTAGGCTAAGATTTCGTAATCACTGGGTGATAGAATGATGTGCCTTTGTGTGTACTTTAGTTGAAATAGATGAAATATATCATTATCTGAGTTGATTTGATTGCGATCGACGGAAAAGGATTTAATAACAGAAATTTGATCCTGTTTTTTGTGTGCGATGATGCAGTGAATCAGGTGATCGTCAACCAGCATGGTTGCACGATATTTTGAGTTTCTGTGTCCTGAGTTGTCCATGATAATCCTTTATCCGCTGAAATTTTATTATGGTCTTATCAGATCTGGTTGTCAATTATCCCATGATATTATCGTTGGCATTTTGGTGTAAATCGTCTATATTGTAGTCTCTTAATATGTAGAGGTAGTATATGTTAATCGCTGCAAATTGGAAAATGAATGGTACGTTAGATCAGCTCCAATCTTGGATGGCTGGTTTGAAAAATGATGTTGGTCATGATTTGGTGTTATTCCCACCTTATCACTTATTGAGTGCCATAAAGGAAAATGATTTATTTAGTTTTGGCGGACAGGATTTTTATCCCAAAGATGCTGGTGCGTTGACCGGAGCTGTTTCGGGTGTGATGTTGCAGGGTGTTGGTGCTCAATGGGCTATTGTTGGGCACTCTGAGCGTCGGGAGCTATTCGGTGATGATAATGATGTAGTGTATCAAAAGTATCATTATGCTCACTCTGTGGGGTTGAAGCCTATTTTGTGTGTTGGTGAGTCGCTCGAAACTCGACAAAACCATTCTGCCGAAACATTTGTGGTTGATCAGATTAAAAGTGCTCTGAAAAACTTGCCAAAACAGGAAGATCCTCTTATAATCGCATACGAACCTATCTGGGCTATTGGGTCTGGTTTGGTTCCAGATGATGATGCAATTGAGCGCATGCACACCGTTATCCATCAGTATGTGACAGAGCAGGGTTTTCATGTTAAAGTGCTGTATGGTGGTAGTGTTAAGCCGTCAAATGTAGCAGCGTTATCAAGCATACCTTATGTTGATGGGTTTTTGGTTGGTGGCGCGTCATTGAAAATAAAAGATTTTAACGAGGTAATTAGATTATGCAAAATGTCGTCGCATTCATCCACATAATTATATGTGTGCTTTTAATCACTATGGTGCTGATGCAGCGCGGTAAAGGTGGTGATGGTTTGACAACTGGAAATAATGCTGGTTATTTCGGAAGCTCAGGATCAGGAAACTTATTAACGCGATTGACTACTGGCCTTGCCATTGGTTTTTTTGTAACATGTTTAACATTAGGTGTCATGTCTGCGGGCGCTTAAGATGTTTGGAAGTGGATATGCCGAAGTGGTGGAATTGGTAGACACGCTATCTTGAGGGGGTAGTGGGTGGAAACCCGTGCCGGTTCGAATCCGGCCTTCGGCAATTTAGGAAGATGGATGCTTGAGTATTTAAATGTGCTTATATTTGGTGGGCTAGCTTTGATCATCGGCGTGGCTCCGATGGTGTTGGGTTATTTGTGTAGCCCTAGTAATTTACATGACGCCAAACAAGAGGCCTATGAGTGTGGGTTTTCGCCTGTAGGTGATGCAAGAAAACCTTTTGATTTACGTTATTATTTGGTTGCAATCTTATTTATTCTATTTGATCTAGAAACGGCTTTCCTTTTCCCATGGGCGGTGACTTTTAGGGAGTTAGGATGGTTAGGACTTTTGTCAATGGGGCTGTTTCTTGGCGTTCTCACCATTGGGTTTTTCTATGAATGGCGAAAGGGGGCTTTGACTTGGCAGTAACAAAAGATCAAATACCCGACGGCGTTTATCTGACGCAGCTTGAAAAGATCTTTAATTGGGGGCGAACAGGTTCGCTTTGGCCAGTAAGTTTTGGTCTCGCCTGTTGTGCAGTTGAAATGATGCATGCTTCTACATCTCGCTATGATTTAGATCGATTTGGTATGTTGTATCGAGGAAGTCCGCGACAATCAGATTTAATGATAGTTGCAGGGACCTTGTGTAATAAAATGGCCCCTGCATTACGACAAGTTTATGACCTAATGGGTGATCCAAAATATGTTATTTCTATGGGGTCTTGCGCAAATGGTGGTGGTTATTATCACTATTCTTACTCTGTAGTAAGAGGCTGCGATAGGATTGTCCCAGTTGATGTTTATGTGCCAGGGTGTCCGCCAACTGCCGAAGCACTGATCTATGGTATTTTGCAGTTGATGGATCGGATCAGATCAGGGGAGATTAAGCGTTAATGTCACTTAAAGAATTACTCAAAGAGTTGATGCCAAATCACGCTACTGTTCAAGAAGGTCATGATATGGTTGAGGTTTTGATGGTTGATGGGGATATCGACACATTTAGAATCCTTCGAGATCATAAGGCGTTACAATTCAGTCAGTTAAGTGATGTAACAGCGGTTGACTATTCAAAGTTTGGAGAAGCTGAATGGTCTGTGAATGACGGTTGTTCAAGTTACTCCCGGGCAAGAACTCACCAAGCTTCTGATGCTCACCATGATCAACGTTTTGAAGTTGTGTATCATCTCTTATCACACCATTATCATCACCGTTTACGCGTTAGAATAGCAATAGCTGAAGAGACACCATTAACTTCAGTTGTGGCGGTTTGGCCTTCAGCTAACTGGTTTGAAAGGGAGGTTTTTGACTTGTTTGGCATTGTTTTTAATGGTCATCCCGATTTAACGCGAATACTGACCGACTATGGTTTTGTGGGTCATCCCTTTCGAAAAGATTTTCCATTGATTGGTCATGTTGAGATGCGTTACGATGGAGAGCAAGGTCGATGTGTTTATGAGCCAGTATCCATAAAACCGAGAGTTGGGATGCCGAGAACAATACGCAAAGAAGGTGCGTATCATCGAGAAATAAAGGATTAAATGTGGTTACCACACAAGAATATACATTAAATTTTGGACCTCAGCACCCTGCGGCACATGGTGTTTTAAGACTCATTTTACAGTGTGAGGGCGAATTGGTTGTTCGGGCTGATCCCCATATTGGTTTGCTTCATCGAGCGACTGAAAAACTTATGGAGTCCAAGCCCTATCTGCACAACATTGGTTATATGGATCGTCTAGATTATGTTTCCATGATGTGCAATGAGCATGTTTATGTCCGCGCTATTGAGTCATTGCTAGGCATTGACGTACCAATTAGGGCTCAATACATCCGAACAATGTTTGATGAAATCACAAGATTGTTAAATCATTTATTATGGTTAGGGGCTGCTGGAATTGATCTTGGCGCCATGAGTATGTTTCTTTATTGTTTTCGTGAGCGTGAAGACCTTATGGATATGTATGAGGCTGTTTCAGGTGCACGATTACATGCAACTTATTACCGTCCAGGAGGTGTGATTAAGGATTTGCCTCATCACATGCCTCAATTTGAAGCATCACCTTGGAAAACTCAGCAAGTAGTTGATGAGCTCAACCAGAATCGTCAAGGGTCATTATTGGATTTTATCGAGGATTTCACACAAAGATTCCCAAAATGTATTGACCAATATGAGGCACTATTAACCGAAAATAGGGTTTGGAAACAAAGAACAGTTGGGATTGGTGTTGTCACACCTGAGCAAGCTAAGGCTTGGGGTTTTTCAGGTCCTATGTTAAGAGCATCTGGTGTTGCTTGGGATATTAGAAAGGTATCACCTTATGCGGCATACGATCAGTTATCGTTTGAAGTTCCTATCGGGCAATCTGGTGATTGTTATGATCGCTATATGGTGCGTATTGAGGAAATGCGTCAATCTAATCATTTGATTCAACAATGTATTGCTTGGTTGCGTGAGCACTCGGGTCCAGTGATGTCAGGTGATGCAAAAGTTTCGCCTCCAAAGCGAAAAGATAGCAAATTAGGTATGGAGGAAATGATCCATCACTATAAACTATACACTGAGGGTTTGATGGTACCTGAGGGGCGTGTATATAGTTGTATCGAAAGTCCTAAGGGAGAGTTGGGTGTTTATTTGGTTTCAGATGGTGCTAATAAACCCTACAGAGTGAAAGTTAGAGCTCCAGGTTTTGCTCACTTATCTGCATTTAATGAATTATGTCAAGGTCATATGATAGCGGATATCCCTGCAATAATTTCAACGCTTGATGTGGTATTTGGGGAGATTGATCGATGAGCATAATGCCAGAAATACTCACTGAACAGATGCGTCAAGAGATTGATCAGTGGCGACAAAAGTTTCCAAAGGATCAGCCCAGGTCAGCATCATTGATGGCACTGCGAATTGTTCAAAACGAAGTGGGTTACCTGACACCTGAATGGATGACCGCAGTTGCTGAGTATTTGAATATCCCTGTTACGCAAGTATATGAAGTTGCCACTTTTTATGGTATGTATCACCACAAACCAGTTGGTCGCTTTCACGTTAGAATATGTAATAACATTTCGTGCTGTCTCAAAGGGTCTCACCAAGCAACGGCTTATTTAAGGGATAAATTGGGCGTAGTAGACCAACCTGTAAGTGATGATGGTCTTTTTTCACTGTCAGAAACTGAATGTCTCGCTGCATGTACTGATGCACCCGTTATGGTTGTGAATGACCGTGAATATATTCGACAATTAACCCCAAAAAGTATTGATGATTGGATTGCCCAATGTCGTGCTCAGGAGAATCATGATTAATCAAGTTTGTTATCGAGGTATTGACCAGCCAGAACCATGGACACTAGCGTCTTATCAAAAGTTAGGCGGCTATCAAGTTTGGCAAAAAATATTATCGGGTCAGCTAAACCATGATGATTGTCTTGAGCAAGTGAAAACATCACAACTTAGAGGTCGTGGTGGTGCTGGGTTCTTAACGGGCATTAAATTAGGATTTATGCAGCGATCCAAGCCTGGGCAGAAGTATTTGGTATGTAATTCTGATGAAGGTGAGCCAGGGACTTGTAAAGATGGTCTTATTCTTCAGGACAACCCCCATCAGGTCTTAGAAGGTATGTTGATTGCAGCATGGCTCATTGGTGCCGATGTGATTTATAATTACATGCGTGGAGAATTTCTCATTCAGTACGAGCGAATGGAGGCAGCCGTTCGAGAGGCTACGGAAGCGGGATTTCTTGGTCAGAAAGGGCAATCGAATGGTTCACAATTTATTTGTCATCAAATTCTAGGTGCTGGTGCATACATTGTTGGTGAAGAAACAGCCATGCTTGAAAGCCTAGAAGGAAAGCGTGCTTACCCAAGATTTAAGCCACCGTTTCCAGCGCAACATGGTTTATATGGTTGCCCAACCACGGTCAGTAATACTGAAACCCTCGCTTCATTACCTGTGATCTTAGCTACCAGCGGCCAAGCTTTTTCATCACAAGCAAAAACAGAAGGCGGTACAAAGATATTTTGTCTCTCTGGACATGTCAAAACGCCATGTGTGGTTGAGGTTCCGTTGGGGCTTACGTTTGAAGCGTTGTTGAATTATGCAGGTGGTATGCGTTCAGATGCTAAGGTGAAAGCAGTTATACCTGGTGGTAGTTCTATGAAAGTATTAACAGGAGAAGAGGTTAAAGGCCTTGTGTTTGATTATGATTCATTACAAAAAGCTGGCTCTGCATTGGGAACAGGCGCAATCATTGTCATGGATGAGCATACATGTATGGTTGATGCATTATTAAATATTATGCATTTTTATGATGAGGAATCATGTGGTCAATGTACACCTTGTCGAGAAGGATCGGGTTGGGTATATCGCTCTTTGAAGCAAATTAAAGCTGGTAAATATGTTGATTTAGATGCATTAATCAAGATTAATCAACAAGTAGAGGGCCGCACTATTTGTGCTTTTGGCGAAGCATTTACTTGGCCAGTAACAAGTTTTATCACGAAATTTAGAAGTGAATTTGAATATTTTATGAAGCATGGTACATCTCAAGTTAAAACAGCACACCTGGGTATGTCATGGGGGACAGTATGACAGACACCATAACGTTTGAACTTAATGGACGTAAGGTACAGGCCACTCCTGGTGAAACCATTATCGAGGTTGCCGATCGTGAAGGTGTTTATATTCCTCGGTTTTGTTATCATCCATCGCTAACAGTCGCTGCAAATTGTCGTATGTGTTTGGTTGATGGTGGGGGTAAAAAGCCACTTGCTGCCTGTGCAACACCAGTCACTGAGGGTATGAGTATTGATACCAAGTCGAAAAAAACACAATCATATCAAAAAGACATTATGTCATTTTTACTCATTAACCATCCCTTGGATTGTCCTATTTGTGACCAAGGGGGGGAATGCGGCTTACAAGATTATGCAATGTCTCATGGGCAAGGGACGACATCTTATGCTTTTGAGAAAAGGGCTGTTGAAAGTGAGAATCTAGGCCCGTTTATTGATACGCACATGACACGTTGTATTCATTGCACACGTTGTGTTCGTTTTGGGATTGAGCATGGTGGTATTCAAGAACTTGGTGTGATGAACCGTGGTGAAAATGCAGCTATTTCAACCTATCTTAGTCAAGGGGTGTCTTCTGAGATTTCAGGTAATATGATTGATTTATGTCCCGTTGGCGCTTTAACATCAAAGCCATTTAAGTATCTGGAACGATCTTGGTCATTGAAAGCAGCACAAACGCTAGCACCACACGATTGTGTCGGAACCTCGATTAATGTTCACTCTATTCAGCGCGATCATCCGGATGCGTCTATTGTTCGTGTTGTTCCTGCATTATCCGAAACGAACCAATGGATCAGCGATCGTGATCGCTTTGCTTATGATGGTTTAAATCATCAGCGGTTAAAGCATCCCATGGTTCTTGAGGATGGTCATTGGAAAGAAGTATCTTGGCAGCGTGCTTTGGATGTTATTTACCAACAACTATCAACCATTATTGCTGATCATGGTGAAGATTCGTGGGGGTGCTTAGCGCATCCATCCAGCACAATGGAAGAATTTTATGTGCTTCAACAGTGGGCGCGCGGACTTGGTACACCTCATATCGATCATGGTTTGCATACACCTTATTCCAGTTCTAGTTATCGATTACCACGCTTTAATCAAGTCAACTGGGATAGTGCACAACATCTTTGGGTGATTGGCGGTTCGCCAAGACAAGCTCAACCCATGGTCATGCATCGTATTCGACAAAGAGTTTCTGGTGGAGCCGTTCTAACAGCAACACGTTTTACGCAAGAACATTGGCATTGCCCTGTGACGCATGATCACTATGTGCATCCTAATGAATTAATGACATCAATTAAAGCAACATTATCTGATATGGATGAAAAAACACGTCAGAACACACTTGTTATTTTCAGTGCTGACCTTGAAGGGCACCCTGAGCATCAAAGCATAAAAGCACTGATACACGAAGAGACAGAAATGTCTTATTGCTCTCTGACATTAGGTGCAAACCAAAATGGTGCTGCTGCAATGATGTGTCTTCCAGAGGGTAATGATGATCTAAAGGGTAAAACCGTGCATCAAATGCTTAAAGAACCTTTGAGCGCTTATTGGTTACATGGTGTTAATCCATTAAAAGATTGCCACCAAGGAAAAAGTTATTGTGATTTACTTAAAGATAGATTTGTTGTTGCTGTTCACACGCATGATCTTTCGGAATTAAGGCAAGTCGCAAATGTCATGTTACCCATGGCATCATTTGCAGAGCAATCGGGGACAACCATTAATTATCTCGGTGATAAATCTCAGTTCCGTGCAGCAATCTTACCACCTGGAGAGGCCAAAACTTCCTGGAAAATATACTGCGTTTTAGCAGATTATTGGTCGTTGTCAGGCTGGGATTATGCTCATATCGATGATGTTCGTGCATCAATGAAAGATATTCTACCTATCCAACCATCAGAGTGGTTATCAGACGAGACTTTAAATCATGCGAGCGACATTCAAATGGTTGTGGAGTCACCAGGCATGTGTATTGATGAAGTGAGTCGACAAAGTCCAGCATGTCAGAAAACATTAAGAACACAATCCAAAATCATGATTCATCCAAAGACAGCAAAGAGTTACCAAATAAGCGAAGAAGACAAGGTTCGCCTGACCATAAGAAATGAAAAGATAACTGTCAAAGTAATGATGTCAGAGCAGATGCCTGAGCATGTTATATCTGGACATTTATCACTTGAATCAATGAGCAAATCTGGATTAGGTATTGTACATGTAAGTCGACTGGAGGTTGCTCATGATACTGCTTAAATTGTTGTTTAGTTTTATTATTATCATGGTTGTCATTGGTGCTGTTGCTTATTTAACTACGGCAGAACGAAAGATTATAGGGTACATGCAATGTCGTATTGGCCCTAATCGTGTTGGTTTTCATGGTATTTTACAACCATTGGCAGATGGAATTAAATTTATCTGTAAAGAGCTCATTTACCCTAAAAAATCCAGCTTTTATATGTTTGTTTTAGCTCCTATATTTTCTTTTGTGCCTGCTATGTTAGTTTGGTCAGTGATACCATTTGACCAATGGAATGGAACTTCATGGGTAATAGCCGATATCAATGTTGGTGTGCTCTTTATTTTAGCCATGACATCACTGGGTGCTTATGGTGTGTTTGCGGCAGGATGGGCATCAAACTCAAAGTATGCGCTCATGGGTTCCATGAGAATGGTTGCCCAGGTGATTGCTTATGAAATAGCCATGGGTTTTGCACTAGTTGGTGTTATTATGGCTGCTGGCAGCATGAACTTGACCACGGTTGTGTTAAAACAGTCAGGTGGTGTAGCTCATTGGTATATTTGGCCATTGTTACCATTATTCATTGTTTACTGGATTGCTGCATTAGCTGAAACAAACCGTGCTCCCTTTGATGTTGCTGAGGGTGAGGCTGAGATAGTTGCTGGTTTTCATGTAGAATACTCAGGCATTATGTTTGCGCTTTTCTTCATTGCTGAGTATGCCAACATGATTCTTATGTCAACGTTAGCAAGTTTGTTTTTCCTGGGTGGCTGGCATAGTCCTTTTGAGGGTATTCCTGGTTTATCATGGGTCTTTCAATGGGTGCCAGGACTGTGTTGGTTGTTGCTAAAGATTGCTTTTCTGTTATTTACTTATCTGTGGTTTAGAGCTACATTCCCAAGATACCGCTATGACCAAATCATGAGTATGGGATGGAAAGTACTGATCCCTGTTGCACTGGTCTGGTTGCCTGTTATTGTTTTAATGGTTGAATTTAAGGTGATAGTATGATGATTCTTCCTTACATTCCATTGTTTTTGGTCATTATGATCGCCGTGGGCATCTATTATGCACGTCATATACCATGGGTAAGAAATCTATTTCTTTTGGACTTTTTAAAGGGTTTGGGCGTTACAGCAAAAGAACTCGTTACTCCTAAAAAAACCATTCAATATCCTGAAGAATCTTTACCATTGTCACCAAGATTTAGAGGGTTATTAGCATTAAGAAAATACGAAAATGGAGAAGAACGTTGTATTGCTTGCCGTTTGTGTGAATCCGTTTGTCCTGCATTAGCGATTACCATTGAATCGGCACCAAGAGATGATGGGACAAGGCGAACCACACGATTTGACATTGATGTCTTCAAATGTGTTAATTGTGGTTTATGTGAAGAAGCATGTCCTGTGGATTCAATAGTATGTACGCCTGTAGCTCACTATCATATCGTGAAACGTGGTGATAATATTCTTTCGAAACAGCAATTACTCGCTCTAGGCGATGCTTATGAGCAAGATATTCAGAAAGCCAGACGTGCAGATCAGGAGGGCGAACGTGAATAGCTTAACAGTGTTTTTTGACATTATAGCCAGTGTTATTGTTGTTATGGCTGGATGTTGTGTGTGTGGGCAGCATCCCGTTCGATCTGCGTTTTTATTGGTGGGATGTTTTGTATTAGCTGGTGTATTGTGGTTAATGATGCATGCAGAATTTCTCGGGTTAGCACTGATTTTTGTGTATGTAGGTGCTGTGATGACATTATTTTTATTTGTCATTATGATGGTTGATCAACAAGCTCAGCGGGCTCTTAAACGATCTTGGTTCGTGATGAGTATTGTTGGGTTAATGGTGCTTATTGCATTGGTCGTGATTATAACCCATAAGAATGCTCTTTGGGCTTCTGTACCAGGTGTCGAGAAAACTTGGACAGATAACGTGGTGATGCTCGGTAAGCAACTTTATACCGATTATTTTGTGCCATTTCAACTAGCTGGTGTGCTACTTCTTGCTGCCATCGTCGCTGCTATTGGGTTGGTCCACCGGGGACCAGACCAGCGAGTTAAACAACAAGTCATTCGTGATCAAATCAATCGATCATCTCAATCGGTTATCACCAAAGTCTCTGATATACAAAAGGGGAGCTTATGATTCCTATCGAACATATCATGATTTTTTCATCGGTATTATGGTTGCTTGGTTTATTGGGTGTGATCATTAATCGACAGAACGTAATTATGATTCTGATGAGCTTAGAGGTGATGTTTTTAGCTGTTAATTCGGGGTTAATTGGTATTGATCAATGGATGGGCCAACACAGTGGCCAGCTGATGGTCATTTTTACACTCACCATTGCTGCAGCAGAAGCTGCTATTGCATTGGCTATTTTTATCTTAATTTACCGTCAGTATCATCGCGTCGATACTGAAGCATTAGAAACATTGAAAGGATAATATGCAAGCGTTAGTAGCCCCCATAGCATTTTTATGTTTATGCTCTCCGTTAATTGGTGCTGTTAGTGCCATGATTTTAGGTAAGGATATGGGCAATAAGGGGGTGCATATTATTACCATTATGGGTATTGCCATTGCATGGGTCTTGTCCTTATTACTCTTTAAGATTATGTTTTTTGATTTGGCCAGTAATAGCTCTGTATCATTTATATGGTGGCATTGGTTAAGTATTGGTCAGATTGACTGGACACTAGGGGGTACTATTGATCGACTTGCTGTTATTATGATGGTGGTTGTATTGTCTGTATCCTTGATGGTTCATATCTACAGCATAGGCTATATGGCGGGTGATCCACATCAACCAAGATTTTTTGGCTTGGTTTCGATGTTTACCTTTGCGATGCTGTTATTGGTTTATGCCAATAATTTTCTACAACTCTTTATGGGGTGGGAAGGTGTTGGTGTTGTTTCGTACTTATTGATTGGTTTTTGGCGTCATAAACAAGATGCTGCGAATGGCAGCTTCAAAGCGTTCATTGTGAATAGAGTTGGCGATTTAGGCTTGATTGTAGGTGTCATGTTGACGATGACTTATGCGAGTAATTTAAGCTACAGTGCTATTCTCACGACAGATACATTAACATCATTAAGTCAAACATCATTATCATTGGGACCACTGGGTAGTGTTTCAGTTGTTGAAGCAATAGCATTTTGTTTGTTTATTGGTGCGATGGGTAAATCTGCTCAAATACCGCTACATGTCTGGCTTCCAGAATCAATGGCTGGTCCAACGCCTATCTCAGCGCTTATCCATGCTGCAACAATGGTCACCGCAGGTGTTTATTTGGTGGTTCGTTTGGCACCATTGTATGATTTAGCAGAGGTTACCCGTTCTATTATTTTGATCTTAAGTGCTTCTGGGGCATTATGGCTTGGTTTAGCTGGTTGTGTAAAAAAAGATATCAAGCAAGTAGTCGCTTATTCAACATTAAGTCAATTAGGTTACATGATGGCTGCTACGGCTGCTTCAGCATATTCTTTAGCAATGTTTCATTTAGTAACGCATGCCTTTTTCAAATCATTATTATTTCTAGGTGCTGGTGCTGTCATTGTGGGTATGGGGCATGAGCAACGCATTGATCGAATGGGTGGTTTATTTAGAGCGATGCCAGTCGTGGCCATCTGTTTTTTAATCGGTTCATTGGCATTAATGGCTCTACCACCATTAGCAGGGTTTTTCTCAAAAGATGGCATCATTGAGGTCGTTAAAATAAGTCAATTATGGGGGAGCTCATATGCTTATTGGTGTCTTTATATTGGTGCAGGGGTTACTGCATTTTACAGTATAAGACTGTACTATTGCGTGTTTCATGGACCCAAAAAGACTGATCTCAAACATGCTGTTGGTCCCACATTGTGGATGCCCCTAGTCCTATTATCCATTCCAAGTATGATCATTGGTTATTATTTAGCGCCGTGGATAGCACAAGATTTTCTCAACATTCAGTCTGGTTCTTATGCACAATCAATCTCAGCTGTCTATCATCATTTACAGCACCCAATGGATATGATGCTTTCTATATGGGCTCATCTTGATGCACCCATTTACTTAGTTTCTATTGTGACATTAATGACATGGTCAATGTATCATTTTGGTTGGTATCGTTTGTTTGTTCGACCACTACGGTGGCTATCTATTGTTCTGGAGAATAACTATTTTATTGATGCCTTGTATCTAAAAACATGGGTGCCTTTAATGCGTGGTTTGTCATGGGTTTGTTATCGTCTAGGGGATCAAATGATCATTGAGAAAGGTCTGATAGGTTCTTTTGTTGGTGTCATTCGATGGAGTTATCAGCGCTTTGCTTATTTACAAAGTGGTCGAGTCACACATTATGTTCTGTGGATGTTCATAGGGTTAATGTCTATATTGATCAGTGCGATCTTATGGTTGGGAGTTTAAGCCATGCTAAGTTTGTTACTTTTATTCACAGTCAGTGGTGCCATAACTTGCTGGCTATTGCCTAGATGGTCCAGTTTTTTAGGGATGAGTTTTGGTTTCTCTATTTTAGCCATTATGTTGTACCAGCATCAATGGTTTGATGCATTGCATGGTTATCAATGGCAAGAAAGTTATTCTTGGTTAAGTCAGTTTGGCTTGAGTTTATCCTTTGCGATTGATGGTATCAGTTGGGTGATGATGTTATTAACCGCATTTATTTTTGCATGTTTACTGATGTTAACACCACAACTAGAACAACGTTTTATCGCTAGCTATGTGGCATTATTGTTGCTGTTAGAAGCATGTCTGCTCGGCATGTTTATGGCTAAAGATGCATTGATGTTCTTTGTGTTTTACGAAGCTTCACTAATACCCATTTATTTATTGATGGGTATATGGGGTGGAAAGCGTAGATCATTTGCAGCAGTTAAACTTTTTATCTTTACCTTTTTAGGGTCGACATTTTTCTTGGTAGCCTTATTGTATTTAGGTATACAAGCAGGAACTTTTGATTTAAGTGACTGGCATCATCTTGATTTAAGTCTCAGTCAACAGCAATGGATCTTTTGGGCAATGATGGCTTCATTTATGGTCAAAATACCCATGATGCCAGTTCATACCTGGCTGCCAGATGCTCACTCAGAAGCGCCAACAGCTGGTTCTGTTATTTTAGCTGCCATCATGCTGAAGATGGGAAGCTATGGTATTTTACGATTTATTATGCCCATAGTACCACAAGCTGCTGTTTATTTTGCGCCGCTCATGATTCTATTGTCATTGATTGCAATTGTATACATTGGGTTTGCTGCATTTGCTCAAAAGGATATCAAACGTCTTATTGCGTATTCTTCAATAGCTCATATGGGCTTTGTGACTTTGGGCTTATTTATTGTGATGATGGTCGCAAAACACCATGCTGATGCAGGGTTATTGGCGATGAATGGTGCATTGGTACAGATGGTAGGACATGCTTTTGGTTCGGGGGCATTATTTTTAGTATTTGGTATGATTTACCAACGAATTCAAACACGTCAAATGGACGAAATTAAAGGTCTTGCTCAAATCATGCCAATGGCTGCAGTTGCATTTCTAATCTTTTCATTGAGTAATGTGGCTGTTCCAGGAACGGCTGGATTTGTGGGTGAGTTTTCAGTTTTAATGAGTTTGGCACAAGTGCAATGGTATGGTTGGGCATTGATTGCAGCCCTAACAATGGTTCTTACTGCTGTGTATACTTTATGGATGTATAGGCGTGTCTTTATGGGGCCATTAGGTTCCCAGTTTGAAGGGCATCAGCTTCAAGATTTGCAACCAAGAGAGTTAATGGTCATTGCCTTTTTGGTGATTGCAGTATTGGGTTTGGGACTGTATCCGCAATGGTTATGGCAGATGGTTGAGGTGCCAGCTACAGCATTAATTGAAAGCATAAAGGTAGGGCTATAATGAGTTTAATGATATCAATGTTAATCATGATTGCTGCCAGTACTGTACTCACAGCACTCGGTACCTTTAAACATCTTAGTGGTTGGACTGTTCTTGGCGTCATTGCATTCATACTCACCTTAACGAGTTGCTGCTATCAACCAGATTTACCTTGGCTTGACTCATTAATGCTCCAATTACCTTTATCGCATGCTGTAGTATGGGTTCTTTGGGGACATTTGCTGTTTTATCTTATCTTTAGTTCGGGTGTATTATTGAGAAAACATCATGCAATCGGTGAGTACGTTATTTTGGTTTTGTGTGCCTATCTTGGCATGATGGTTGTGGTATCAACAACGCATCTATTGGTTTGGTTTGTGGGGCTAGAATTAATGAGTCTCTCTTTGTATGGGTTGGTGGCTTTGGGGCATCAAACATCTAGACTAGAGGCTGCATTAAAATATCTAGTGACAGGGTCAATGGCATCTTTAATGATACTCATGGGGATATTTTGGTCTTATTTAGGTACAGGCACACTTGATGGTGCTATGTTGTTTAATCATATGAATACTTTGTTAAGCAGTACTTCTGCGACCACTTCATGTGTTTTAGGCGTGGTATTTTTATTGTCTGGCCTTGCTTTCAAATTGGGATTATTTCCGTTTCATTGGTGGGTTCCAGATATTTATGAAGGCACAGCGCCTAATACAACAGTGTTGATTGCATCTGCACCTAAATTAGCCATTACTTGTTTTTTAATTCAATGGACTCAGCAACTTGGTGGTTTATCTGAAACATGGGCACAACCATTATTGATCATGGGCGTTGCGTCTGTTGTTGTGGGAAATGGATTGGCTATTTTGCAAACAAGAATGTCTAGGTTATTGGGTTATTCGTCAGTTGCTCATATGGGTTTTGTTGCTTTGGGTATTTGGGCTGGTGGCCACTATGGCTTGATTGCAGCTATTTTTTACACAGTTGTGTATGTTTATCTAACAACATTGATTGTAGGGCAGTGGTCTTTATTAGAAAAAGATGGCAGGCCTGTGGTGTTCATAAAAGACTTCAATGGTTGGTCAGTATCAATGCTTGGTTCAATGATTTTATTGGTCATAGCATTTTTGGGGTTAAGCGGATTGCCACCTTTATTGGGCTTCTTTCCAAAACTCGCTATTTTTAATGCGATGCTTCATTCAGGCTATTCTTGGGCAGTAATGTTGACAACATTGGTGGTGGTGATGACTGTTTTGGGTATTTATTATGTCATTAATATTGTCCGAAATATCTTTTTTTCAGAGCAAAAACAGAGTTCTTTACAATTGATATCAATCGAAAGTCAGTTTTTATTGTGGGTATCACTATCAATAATGATGGTTTTTACCTTATTCCCACAAAGCATGATTACATGGATTAGTAACCTTATTTAAGGAGTATAATGCAAAGTGATAACAGTCAGAACGATCGTTCTAACAGTGGACCTAAGACACGAGTCATTTTAATTTGGGTAGCATTGATTTTATTAGTATTGTTGTTTGTAGAATGGGTAACGAGAAGTGAAACCGCAACTCAATGGCGACAGAATCATCAAAATCATATTGCAATCGTGCCAATTTACGATGGGATGAGTTCGATGTCACCCAGTCGTCAGTTATTACAGCAAATATCAAACAATCCTAATGTAAAGGGTGTTATTTTAGATATTAATAGTCCAGGCTCGGTTGTTACTGATGCTGAATCCTTTCTTATCGGTTTATCATTACTAAGACAAAATAACATTCCCATTGTATCGGTTATTGGTAATATTGGTGCATCTGGTGCTTATTGGGTTGCTTCAGCATCTGATCGTATTTTTGCGCTTCGCAGCAGTATGGTAGGTTCTATAGGCGTTACCGCTGATTTATGGAGTTTAAATACTTTGGGTAAAAAGGTGGGTATAGACGTTAAAAGTGTTGGCAGTGGTGTTCATAAAGGTGGTAATGTTTTTGAACCGATTACATTAGAAGAAGTTCAACAAGTTCAATCAGAAGTTAATGAGTTATCTCAATACTTTTTTGAGGATGTGCGACAGAATCGTCACTTATCCATGATAAATATGGCTGAAATTAAGCAAGGTAAGATATACAATGGCCTGGTTGCTAAATCACTGGGATTAGTTGATGAAATAGGCAGCTTGGAAAGTGGTATTGCTTGGATGCAACAAGTGGCATTAAGGAGTGCAATGCCTGTAGTCTATTACCAAGCACAAACACAGCAATCAACAGATATTATTGGTATGGCTCAGCAAATGCTGTTAGGCGCCAAAGAGGCGAATGCAGAAGGCGTCAAACAACTGATGACTCAATTGATCAATCAAAAGCATTTTTCTGCATTCAATGCAACAGCTTCATTGGGATAACTGACTTGATGTGTGGTAAATCGTGTTACCACAATTAGGACAATGTTGAATCAATGATGTCATGATATCTAAATAGACACTTTCATCGATCATTGGTTCAGTTGTTTCATCAAGCTCATTTTCCCAAGAGTCTTTGGAAAGTAGCACACGATCATCTCTGACCTTGTTTTCAGGAATGAAAACGCTATTTTTGATGCTATTAATGATGTTTGGATTCAATGGCCATGCAACAGGTAAGGTGCCAAATGTTAGACCTTGTTTAATGGGTTTAACATCAAGTCTATTGTTAGCTTGATATAATTCGATGTGAGGTGTGACACCTATGCCTTCAGGACTTTCACCAGATGGGAAGTGATAGCTGTTGATCGTGAGTTTAATACCCCCAAGTCCTTTTTGAAGTGGTATCACGGTTTGAACACTACCTTTGCCATAACTTCTTGTGCCCAAAATCAATGCCCGATTGTATTCTTTGAGAGTGCCAGCCAAAATCTCAGCTGCTGATGCACTATTTTCATTGATTAAAACAGCGATGGGTAGGTTGCTCGTTGGCGTGACAATAGTATCAAGAAAGACTTCATTGGCTTGAGGGTTGTCGTCGGGCAAATAAGGGTCATTGGTACTCAAGAGCACGTTGTAGAAAGGCACATCAATAATCATGCCCAACATAGAGATCACTTCATGGAGTAAACCACCAGGGTTATTGCGAACATCAATCATAAGACCATCAATGCCTTCATCCGTTAGGGAGAGATAATGATTCCAGAAATCAGAACTTACCTTTTGGTAGAAAGATGGAATGGTGATAATGCCAATATTTTGGTTTTTGTATGATTCAATGCGGCTGGTGATACTTTGATTGGTAATTTGGATTTCTTCTCTATGTATGGGTTGAAGTAAGGATTCATTTTGGCGATTGATGATTAAATTTACTGTGCATGGTTCAGGCTTAGTCTTAGTACAATCTACTCGACCTCTTATGTTTTTGATGAAATCATCAAACTGGGTTGATTGAAGCGTCATAATCACATCATTATTAAATGCATCTTTGGTTTTTAAACCGGTAATGACATCATCGATTAATAAACTTTTGGCGGCAGGGCTATCAGGAACTAAGCTAATGATTTTAATGCTGGGTTGGAACGTATCATTAATGGGTGTTAACCAGTCATATTGTAATGTTGCACCAATACCCCCAAGTCTATGATTTTGATTAATATCGAAATTTTCCATGGTCATTGGGTCTAGATAGCCACTATTTCTTTCAATACTCTGTAAATAACTGTTAAGGATTAAGTAGTGTATATCTTCATTCTTTGTTGACAGATTTTGTTTGGAAAAATGCCCCCAAAGTAGTTCTTGGATAAGAGGTATTTGCTCAACAAAAAGCTGTTTTTCTTCATCATTTAGTGGTTGATATTGGCTTAAAAGTTGCATCAATACCCATTGAGATAAAGCTTGTTTTTGTTCTTTGATATTTCGTGGTATTTGGGTTTTACCTATTTCATGTTCTTCATCCATCAATGCCAATAATGGAATCTCTTGATACCATTGGTGGATAACATCTTCTTGGCTCATTAAGTGTTGATTGATGGCTATGTACAGAGCATTAATTTTATCTTCAATATGACGAAATTGTTGTGACAATTTTATCCAGCGTTGTTGGTCTTCTTCATTAACCCATAATGAATAATTAGGTATGTTTTCAATGATTTTTTTAATAAAAACATCATCTTGCCACATTTCTTGGTGCAGTGGTGCAATCTTTTGACTGGCTTTCAAGACAGTTTGATTTAGAATATCGTAGTTGTTGTAAAAATCAACTGTCGCGAAAATGTTTGAGTATGTTGCCATGAACACACAAAGCAATAATTTTTTCATCATTCAAATCTCCTTATTTGAAAAGTATAGATGATATTTTAAAAAAATGTTTAATTATCTGAAAAAACTGCTTTTAGGTGTGCGATGTTTTCAGATGAATGATCGTTTGATTTTGGTGAAGAACTTGAAACTGTTGCTTTGGCGGAAACGATGTTGAGCTGAATGGGCTGATTCAAGCGATCATTGATGTTTTGTTGAAAGCGTTGTTGTAGTTGCTGTGTTAGCATTGCCATTTGTCCTGAAGGAACTTCTATCGTCCATACTTGCCCTTGCTCAGAGCGGGTACTGTTTTTAAAGCATTGGTACATCATACCTTGAGCACAACATTGAGTTAGGCAGTCATCCCAGCTTAAATGGTCAACTTTTTGGATAGAAGATTTGGGTTGATGCTTCTGTACTTGTTGGGCTTGAGATGGTTTTTCAAGAACCTGAGAAGGTTGGCTTGCAGGTTGTGATATTTTTTCATGTTGTTTTTTAGGTAGCTCTGGTGCGAACTGCATCATTCTAAGCAATACCATTTGTCCACCTATATCATGGCTTGGCGCTAGGTTAAGTTCTTGTTGTCCTAGGGTTGTAATTTGATAGAAAAGTTGAGTCATTTCAGGGGAAACTTTTTGGCTTAAAGCTTTTATTTCTGGTGTTGATGTAGCGTGTGGGAATGCATGTGCGCAGGCCAGTTGGTGGAGTGTTTGACTTAATGAATTCAAGAGAGAAGGCCACTGGATATGATGTTGATTGATTGACTGGAAGAGTTGCTCCATTTGCTGTGCCTGATTTTGAGCAGCAGCTTCAATGATGGCCATCACTGTATCTTGGGGTAGCAAGCCTAATGATTCAACCACGGTTGTCTCTAGAATGCGACCTTGGCCTTGTGCAATAAGTTGATCACATAATGTTAAGGCATCACGTACTGACCCTTGTGCATGGTGTACAATCAATTCAATGGCTTTAGGCTCATACTCAATCTTTTCTTGATTGAGAATGGACTGCAGGTGCGTGAATAAAGTGTGTGGTTGCATTCGGTGAAGTTGAAAGTGTAAGCAACGAGATAAAATGGTTTCGGGCAATTTATCTGGATCAGTGGTTGCGAGAATAAACAGTACATGCTTTGGGGGTTCTTCAATGGTTTTAAGTAAAGCATTAAAACTGTGATTTGACAGCATATGTACTTCATCAATCAGAAATATTTTGTAGCGGCCATGACTGGGCTGATAGTGTGTTTGTTCAAGTAAGTCACGAGTGTCTTCAACTTTAGTTCGTGATGCAGCATCAATCTCGATAAGATCTGTATAGCTGCCTTGCTTGATGTGTTGACAAGCATAACATTGACCACAAGGTGAAGCGGTGATGCCTTGTTCACAACTTACACTGCGAGCCATAATACGGCCCAATGTGGTTTTGCCGACACCGCGAGTGCCTGTAAGAAGAATAGCTTGATGGATATTCTGCTGTTCAAGCATGTAGGACAAAGCAGAAACAACATGAGATTGCCCGATGACTTGATCGACTTGAGTGGGCCGCCATTGACGGGCAAGTGCTTGGCGTACAACCATATTTATTCTCCAAGTGGGCGACGACTTAGACCAGTCAACATCAAGTTGCGGCTGCTACCTTCCGATCCTGACCGAGTTCACCTGCGAGACTCTCCAAGGTCGCCCGAATTAAGTATAGCAAGTTGTTTTAAAATTGCAATATTCACAATGAAGTCATGTAGTGCTTTACAGCCAACTTAAGGAACTTTAAACTAATGAAGTACACAATGATAAGGAACTTGAATATGGCCAAAATTATTGATCGAACAGTTGAAGAAATTCACAACACCACTGATTGCGTCATTGTCGATGTTAGAACACCAGAAGAATATGAAGCAGGACATATAGCTGGAAGCATCTCAATGCCATTAGGTGATGATTTAACGCCATCGTTTAAAGCTTTGGTTAAGGCGCAGCATGTGGTCATACATTGCCAGCGTGGAGGACGCTCTCAACAATGGTTGGATCAACACCAAGATGACATCGAGGCAGCATCCATTAGCCATATGATTGAGGGGATGAATGGTTGGATAGATAAAGGTTTGCCGGTCAAAACGGGGAAAAAAGATGGCTAAATTATTTTTTTATTATTCAGCAATGAATGCCGGTAAAACAACAACGTTATTGCAGAGTGATTACAATTACCGTGAACGAGGTATGCGTACATTATTATTGACAGCGCAACTGGATCATCGAGATGAGGTTGGCATGATTAGTTCACGAATTGGATTAAAACGGCAGGCCCAGGTATTTTACCCTCAGTTAAATGTTTTTCGTTTGATAGAAAAGCAACACGAGCAGCAAACATTACATTGTGTTTTGGTTGATGAAGCTCAATTTCTGACTAAGGATCAAGTTAAAGCATTGGCCCAGGTTGCTGATGAACTGAATATTCCAGTCTTGGCCTATGGTATTCGAACGGATTTTCAGGCCAATTTATTTCCAGGGAGTCAGGCGTTACTAGCTTTAGCAGAAGAACTCATAGAGATTAAGACGATTTGTCTTTGTGGCAGGAAGGCGACGATGAATATGCGTTTCGATGCGCAAGGCAAAGCGATTACAACGGGCGAACAAGTTGCTATTGGTGGCAATGAATCGTATATGGCATTATGTCGTCGCTGTTTTATGTCACGCTGCCATAGTGAAGAACAGGTAGAGCTTAAAACTTAACAATAAAAACAATGACTTATTTGGTTTTGTGTTGTATAATAACATAAACAGTATAAGGAGTTGTGATGATAATAATAGATAAAGACTCAGCATTATTTGGCTTTCTTGAGTGTGTTAGGGAGTTACGTAAAGAGCATATCAAGTCAGTACCACAGTTTAATATCATCAATACAGACATTCTGATTAAGGAAAAAAAACTATTTGGTGCTGATGACGCATTTAATGCTTTTGCCAAATCCTTTGGCGATATTGCTAGACATCATGCAGGTGGGGTAAAGGATTATATTGCAGAAAAGGCGAGTGACGATATAAAAGATCAATTAAGTAGTCATGAGATAAGTATTGAAGAATATGATTTTAATAGATGGTTTAAAGATGTTGTTAGCATACCACCAGAATATTTAAATTTTTTACTACAAGATGATCATTGGGGCGTTGGTTTTTCAATAGGTTTTGGTGTCTTTATGATGCATCCAGCATTGGATGAAATCATGAATCTTGTGTGTCAATCATTGGATCCAGATGCATTTTACGAGTGTTTTAAGGCGTTATTAACTAAAGAAAAATCAAAAACTTTATTAAAGGCAGTATATCAGGCTAAAATTGAAGGACATTTTAATAAGACATTTGAAGACTGTGAGCATGCTGATTTAGCCGGTATTTATAAAAAGTTGGTGAAAACACGTTTAGATAAAATGAATGTTCAAGATGCTGATGGGAATACTAAAGAAAATGCTCAATGTTTTAAAGATTTTGCGATGAATCATCCTGAAAGAGTTCCTCTTTCCTTATTGGATTCTGTTAATGAATACTTATCATCAGAAGAGGGAAAAAGTAGTATAAAGCAACAAAGAATTGGGGATTGTCTTTATGAAATGGGTCAATCATGGATACCAGCACTCAATTATGAGGGTTATGATGCTCTACTAAAAAGTGCTAACTTAACTCGTGAATGGGTTAATGAACAGAAATATGATGTTGAGTTTTTTAAGTACTATGGCCATGAAAGTGGTTACTTATTATCGAGTGATGAAAAAAAGCAGTTGGCGGAAGGTTGTACAGAAAATGAGAAGATTATCTTAGGAAAGTTGACAGGTAACCTGTTTTAGATAATGAATATTTAGATCTAAAAAATGAAGCAACTCAGAAGATAAAAAATAATGATAACAAGGAGATAAAATGATTAAGATTGATAATACAACAGCATTATATAGTTTAGTTGAATGTTTACATAACTTGAGAGATCAAGCTAAAGCATCTCAAAAAAGGGTAGATACCTTGATTGCAGAATATCAACTTTTTGGTTCATTGGAGCAGTATGACAATTTTAAGATACAATTTAAACAATTGGTGAAAGAAAATTGGGATGATGATGACTTTACCTTTAATCGTTTATTATTGATTAAACCCTCAATATTGGATGGTTTTTTAAATGGTCATTGGGCCATTGGAACAGCAGCAAGTGTCTTCATGATGCACTCAGGTGTGAAGGCAATCTTTAAGTTGCTCTTTGAATTTTTAGATGTGGATCGTTTTTATCAAGTATTTCAAGATAAGTTAACCAATGATTCATCGATACTTTTTCTTAAGGCAATCCATCATGAGCGAATAGAAAGATTATTTACAGATCACTTTGATCAAAATGAACAAGCAATTCTATCGTCTTTTTACAAAGATCTAGTTCAATTGAGGTTAGATAAGATCAATACAAAACCAATGTCAGAGAACGCTAAAGAATTTAAAACCTATGCGTTGTCTCATCCTAACAAAGTACCATTGAGTTTAATCGATTCAATCGTGAGTTATTTAGAGTCAAGTGATGGGCAGTCGAGTAAAACGCAACAAAGAATTGGTGATTGTCTTTACCATCTTGATTCAAAGCATCATAGTGCCTCATGGAATTATACAGGTTATTATCAGTTGCTTGAAAGCGCCCATTTAAAGGCTGACTGGACAGATATCAAAGATTATGATATGCACTATTTTAAACAGTGTTTAAATAATGTTTATGATATTCCTGAAGATTGTGTGGTATCGGAAAATCATCAACAAAAAGACTTCTTGGTATGGGATAAATTTAAAGAATTACGTCAAAAAGTTGAGGGCCATAGTCAAAAAATGAGTGGAGAAGAAAAAGTTGAATGCAAAACTCAAAGGCCAAAATAATAGTTTAATTAATGTATTGATTGATAAAATATTAGATTAAGTATTCTAGTCAGATAAGTATATATATCTTGTTGATATATTAATTCGTGTCAAAAATATATATTTATACTATATTATTTATGCGTATGATGAGGTAATGTTATGAGAACAATAACAAATTATGATTTAACAATTTTTATGGCTGAATGGCTGAAATCGCTACAGAGTCAAGTAAATCCACAGGGTGATTTGTGGTATCAAGATGAAATATCATTGATGCGTGAACTTATTGAGCGAAATCAATACTTTAAAGATTTTCAACAGCTTGAGGAAAAGATTAATAAAAAATTGAAATCACGTGAACTGAATGATCTATTAATCAATAATCCAGATCTAATTCTTGAAGCTAACATTGGTTATAGAGCTGTGATTAGGGCCGGTCTCTTGCGAGAAGATGTTCGGTCTGTAATGAAAATAATTAAAAATAATATTAATCCCGAAAGAACTTATGAAATGTTAAATACAAAATTAAAAAGGACGGAATCCCAAAATGTTTTAAATGCTTTTCAACAAGAATTTATAGGTAAGAAAGCATCGGTTAAAAGTGATGATAATAGTGAAATAGAGACAAAAAAAATGATTTATTCATGGTTGGTTGGTTTAAGAACAGGAATGTTAATGGAATTAACAGGAGACAATACTAATATTATGGAGTTTCTTTCATATGCATCAAAAAATAGTAGTCGTATACCGTTAAACTTGTTGGATGCTGTGATAACATACCTTAAAACTGACAAGGGGAAATTAAGTCAGTATCACCTGCGATTGGGCGATTGTTTAAAAGCACTAGGGGTAAATAATGAGAGCCTTTCACTTGATCAAATATTAGGTTATCTAGGTTATGGCCAACGAAAACCGTCATCAGATACTCAAAATAATGACAGTTATTTAGGTAGTTTTCTGAATCAATTTGGCTTTGGTTCAGATCAGGAAGATGATGATGTTGAGCGTAAAAGTTTTGATACATCATGGGATAATGCAGGTTATCACGCATTACTTAGTGCCGCCCATCTTGAGGAAAATTGGGTTGATCGAGATGACTACGATATCATTTATTTTGATCAACATGCCATCAACATGACAGAGGATGAACTGAACATATTGAGAGATACTTTGGTAAACATGGAGATCGAAGAAATAAGTAATGTATTAAATGTATTAGAGTCTCAACCAAACATTGCAGAGGCTATATTTAACAAGATGACTTCAGAAAAAAAAACATCATGTTTAACATATCGTTTGAATCATGATAAGGCATTCTCATGGTGTCTTGATCTATGGTCAAACGATAAATCTTGTACATATGATACTTTAATCAATGGATTGGAATTTACAGGTTGTTATCGCTTGCTTAATGAATATCATGCAGAACAAAAACACAGTATAAGAGATAATATTGTTTGGTTAATGTGTGCTAATGATCAGTTAAACGATGAAAACATTTGTAGTTTATTAGGGAGTTGTGGTAGAAATTTTGGTCCTAAAGCGATTGAAAACATGCGTGCAATGGTGAAGCTTATTGAGTTAGCTGATGATGGTCAATTTGCTGATATCAATAACCGATTGTCAAAGCATATGAAGGTTGAGCCTTTTAATTCCAAGGATAAATTAAGACAAGTTTTAATTGGCATAGCATTTGAAAAACCGAACTCAAGAAGACACAAACGTTTTGGAAGAATGTTAAAAGTGCTTCAACCAAGGATGGCAAGATCACAATCGCCAAAGGTGAAAAGGAGGGGCTTTAGCAGCGCTTTGAAGAATATAAGCTTATTTAAAAAAAGACGAGATCCAGATTCCAGTTCAGACTCTGATAATTCACTGAGTTTAAAAAAATAATACAACAATTTTCTGAAAATTGGTCTATAAAGAATAATATGAAGGAGTCTTTATGCCAATTGAAATTGATAACCAAGAAAAACTATTTATGGTTTTAGCATTAATCCAAAAGGTTAATGGGTCTGTAGTCATCAACAAGAAAAAAGATAATTCAGAATATACATTGAGTGCAGAAGATGTTGAAGCTGCTTTGATTGAAAACAAACTTTTTGATAACTGGGTTGAGACTAAAGAGTCTACTGATAAAATGTTAGTCGTTATATTTAAAAATCCATTGGTAAAAAAATTTGTGCCAGAAACTAATATAGATAAATTGCTTAAAAATGAAAGTGTTTTTACGGGTGTAAAAATTTTTTCAGAATCAAGATGGTATAATTGGGCTTTTAAAGGAATGGTTAAACTTGAAAAGGTTGTTAATCTTACAGAAGCATTATTTAATGATATGAACTTTTATTATATTAATGAATACATGCACCATTCAAAAAAAAAGGATGATGAGGCTTCAGTCTATATTCAGTACTTTTTGAATCAATATAAAGATGAGCTTAACTTTGAAGTTAATGGTTATGTAGCTGATGTTGATAGTAGACCTTCATCACCAAATGATTCAAGTTTAGATGAGCATTCTGATAATGATTCAATGGTATTAGACGATGATTCAAAAGTGTCAGATAATGAGTTAGATAAACTGGGTAATGAAGAAACAAAGGAAGGAAAAGAAGAGTTAATCGAGATTCAGGAGAATAAATCTTCCAATGATTCAATGGAAACAGATGATGATTCAAAGGTATTAGTTAATGAGTCTAAGGAGCCAGAAGATGACCTAGACTTGAACAAAATAGAGGAAGGCAAAGATGAGTATACCGAGAGTCATGAGAAAAAATCTTCCAATGATTCAAAGGTGTCAGATAATGAGTTAGATGAACTGGGTTCTGAAGAAACTAATGGAGACACAGAAGAGTTTGCCGAGAGTCAGGATAAAAAATCTTCCGATGATCCAATGGAAACAGATGATGATTCAAAGGTATTAGTTAATGAGTCTAAGGAGCCAGAAGATGACCTAGACTTGAACAAAATAGAGGAAGGCAAAGATGAGTATACCGAGAGTCATGAGAAAAAATCTTTTAAAGATTATTATTTGGCATTAATCTTTGATCGATATATAGATGGTTGGCATGAAAAATTATTTACACATGATAAGATTATGACGTTTTTTTCAGCTATCACACAAAAACCAGAGCTCTTTTCCATAGAACTTCTTGATCAATTGAACCAAGAAATGCTGGAGAACTTAACTGAAGATCAATTGAAGACCATATTACAAAAAATTGGATATTTGTCAGATGAAAGTTCAGATGTAGATAATCTTCCACAGGAAATCCAAAAAGCTTTAAATGTCCCTCAAGCTCTCGTAAGCCTGAATAGGTTTCTTGGAATACTTCAGCAAGGACAAGATTCTAATTCAAGTTTAGATGGGGTTTTTGATGATGAGTCAAAGCTATCAGATGATTTAGCTTCGATCGAAACAGAAAGATTCACATCTAAAGATTTATTTAATAGTATGGAGCATTCGCAGCAACAAGATTTTATTGAAAGTATTCTTAGTCATCATTATGTCTTTTGGGCTGTATTTAAAACATTTATACCTTGGGCATCATTAGAAGAATATTATAATAAAAATGATGATAATAAAAAGAATATTGAAAATATTTTCAATGTTTTGCCAGAAGAGTCTGTTAGCAAATTTTTAGATATAACTGATTCTACTCCATTCCAGAAAAAGCATTTATACCAATCGATTAAAAGTATAGACATGGTTAATATCTGCTTAAGTAAAGACCTTAATGATGTTCAATATATTCCAGAAACAATATTGATGCAATGGGCTGAAATAAACATGGCAACCATCTTAACCCAATTAATTAAAATAAGTGATGAATCCCGTAAAGTTTTATCTCCATATGTTAATAATATATTATCAGATTTTAAACATTCTGAACTTGATAAGCTAAGGCTCGATGAAAATATTAATACAGATAATTTATGTGACTTATTGAATCATGATGCATTGGATTTATATGCTAAATATCTAAAAGATAAAGAATTGAGTGATGATGACAAAATAGATGTTTTATGGTCTGTATGTCGTGATCCCCAATTTAATTATGGTAAGTTAAAGCCACTTTTTGATGGTTTTGGATATAATTTCAGTAAAGATGCTATTCGAAAAGTACAAGAAGCACGCCAAAAGTGTGACGAGGACCCAAAATCATTCTCTGTATTTAGTGAGTCCGAAATGGAGGCCACAGATATGATAAAAATCGTTAAAAAAATCGCTTTAGGTGCTAAGTCAAGTGACAAACATCAAAGGTTGGATGAACTTGATCAAAAGACAACAAACAGCAATCATTGGAAACGATGGAGTAGATGGGCGCGCAACAAAAATAAATTTTCATATAGTTATGTTCTTAAAGAATTCCAAAAGCAGAAAAAACAATTAAAAAAAGAGACACACAAGCCTAGCAATAAAAATGAAATTTAATCATGTCAATTAACACATTATATGCTATAGGTCACTAGGAGCAATATAATGTCTGATATGAAAAAATTAAATTATTTGGTGGATTACTTACAAAAAAAAAGCGAAGAATATCATTTGACTGAAAATGAATTTGGAGATCTCTTACAGCGTATAAAGTTTCCAGCTACTCAATACGAAAAAAATTTTTTAAAAAACGGAACAATATCAGAAGATGTGAAAAAATTTTTAACAGAAAATATTCAAGTAAAGAAACCAGGTGGGATGTTAAGTAATCCAGTATATGGAATTTCTGAAGCTTTATCTAAAAATATCAACAAGGGAATCAAGAAACTAAAACACATCAGAAAACATGGGGGCGGCGGAGATCAATTACCAGCGGTTCCCAATTACGAACAACAAGAAGCCTTAGCTAAGTTCTGCAAAAAGTCATCAGTTTATCTAGATCCTAAGCTTACAGATAAAAAAAAGGAAATTATAGACCAATTTTATGAGGGTTTAGAAAACAAGTTAAATAGTGATTATGGTGACTTAAGTGATAGCTTAATTAACATGAATCTCTATTTAAACAATAAATTTAAATATCTAAATCAAGGTAAGATTGTTATTCCTGGTGGTCTTGATAGAGTTAAAGAATTCTGGGATTATCAATTAAATAATAAATTATTTGAGTCAAAAAGCCCTCTTAAAAAAGCAGGAGAAATAGTTACAAAACAATATGTCGGTGTATCTGAGTTAATGAAAACTCAATCATATATGCCAGCTTTTAAAGATCTTATTATTGAACTGGCAAAAGATTGTGATAAAGAGGGTGATATTAAAATGCTTCAGGGTGTTTGTAAAGCCATAGGCTATGATTTTGGCGTCAAGGCTATAAAAGCCCTAATCCAGGCAAGCACAGAAGCAGGTCAGCCAACATCTGTTTTGTGCACAAAATGTAAAGAAATAAACAAAGCTGATCCAAAAGAAGTTATAAAATATATTGTTTTCGGTAAAGATGGTGATGCAAATTCAATAAAAGAATCAGCTAATTTAGACCGTTTGAGAGAGATTATTGGTGATATTCCTTCTGAGAAAGAATCCGATGGTAATTTATTTAATAAAGCTAAATGGAAATCTAAAGGAGCGATCAGAAAAACTGGTAATGTTTTATCAAAATTTATCGATCATAGAAGTTTTTTATCAAAATTTATCGATCATAAGAAATTGGAAAGTTTTTCAAAAAAAGTAGAGCAATCTTTTGAGGAATTCAAGCCTGAAACAACTAAACAGCATGGCGATAATTTAAGTACTGAAAACAATAATACTAAGAAAGGAGGATAAGATGACAGATTATAGTGAACCAAGAGAATTCAACACGTTAATATCAGTTTTTTTATATGACTTAAGTAAAAAAGAATTTAGCTATGGGGACGTATTTTCTCCACTAGCTGATGATAAAAGTGAGTATTTTCAGCAGGACCTTAAAGACGCTGTTGATTTATTAAATAAAAGTTTACCTAAACCATTTAAGATTGATGATCCTCAGGCTTTTCTGAAAAGAGTTGAGGATAATTGGAGTAATCATAGTACTCAATCTCAAGCACCGCTAGCAAAGGCATTACTAGCTCATTGTAATGCCAAACGAGATGCCTTACCACAAGAGGAGCAAAGTAAAGCTGGTAATTTAATAGACAAAAAAATCTTCGAAAACTACAAAGAAAGTGATTTATTTAAAGCCAAAAAGAAAACTAAACCCCAAATAAAAAGCTTTGAAGTTGAGAAGCCTAAGTCAAAAGATACCACAAACAAACTGGGGACTAAAAAAAATTCTTATAATCATAAATTTAAAAAATATATGAGTTCATTTTCACAAAAAGTGTTGAAAAGTTTTAAAAATTTTAAACAAAGAGCCAAGAGAGCCATTAAGAAGGTTAATTTTAGGTCTAAAGGTCCGAGGAACCAATAGGGCAAATAATCTTGTGATATTATTTTATGCTATGACTCATGATGATGAGAAAAATGGTGTGTAACATCAACTGATATTAACTCCCTAGATTATGAAGGAATATTAATTGAGTATATATGATAAATAATCTAATTTAATGGATTAAACTTAGAGGTTTCTTGTATGAAATAAAAAACTCTAGATTATTTTATTTACGGGCTGACACAACGAATATTATCGCGGTTCAATATCGTATCTGAAGCTAGCTGACTTAGAAAATCAGTGATTTGTGTACAATGTTCTGCAACATTAAGAAAAGATAAATCAAGATTGACTTGTTTCAGTACAGTGCTCCACTTATAAAGGTCATGAATACAGCGGTCGCATTCAGGCCAGACGTTATTAATGATTTCTAAAGGTATTGAATCATAACTATGATAAAGGTGATTAATATCATTGAGTGCTTCATTCAAGCCTGGAGAAATGATGGGTGTGATGGTAAAATTAGGACTTTGAATAACTAACCGTTTAAGTTGATGTGGAGCATGCTCGTTGATGAGTTGTAGCAGTTGTTCTAATACAGTAGGGCTTGGATAGCGGCACAAAAACAATGTTTGTGGACAGGTTTTAGGGTGACTCATCCAATGGTCGATAAGATTGATGATGCATTCATCATGAACAGTGTAGTGAATGCTAATTTCCTTTATAAATGAGGGTTTTAGCATATCATAAAAATATTGTCTGCTGGTTTGATGGATGTCTAATGCAATGATGTGCGGGCTTAAAGGCTTTTGATGCTGTTGGCTTAGATCAATTAGAGTTATAGGGGATTGGTAGGTATCAAATGCAGCCTTGCCTGTAAAAAATGTTGTTCTCATCTTTGCTTATTCCTTTTAGTTTTGATTAGAGCTTACATTAACAAAAGATTAAGAGGTTGACAACACTTTGCTTATTTTTTAATCTTATAAGAAAGGGGTTTTTATGAAAAATATTTATGATCAATGGGTTAAATGTGTAGAGCAGCAGGATGTCAAAAACGTTGTAGCATTATATGCCAAAGAAGCTACTTTGCATCCAACATTGAGGAGTGGCATTCATAGTCATCAAGGTGTTATGACTATTGAGGGTTATTTCAAACATTTTCTCGCAGCACCCATTAAGGTTCTAACAAATCAATATTTAGAGTATGATCAACTCTTAATTGGTCAATATACCATTACTCGTGGGCAAGATTGTGTACAAGCTCGATTTACCTTTGTGTTCACCAAAGAAGGTGAGGTCAATAAGATACTTCATCATCACTCATCAATCGCGCCTGTTTAATCGTTGCAGATCGTTGTCGATAGTTTTCAGATGCATTTTGCTCTGTTGGATAAATAAAAACAGGTATTTCTTCGATACCGTGCTCGAATGCTTTTTTAACAAATGCATAAATCGGTTTGATATGTTTATCCATTGCAAAGCAGCCGACAGAGGTGCAATCTCCATGAATCATAATGTTACTGCCAGTTCGACCAAGTTTTTTATCCTTACGGTTGGGATAGTTGAGTTTTAAGGCACGATCAAATTGAGACCAAGAGATCACATCATTAGGCGTTAGTTTGTAAATACCCTCAGGGGCTTGATGGTCTCCCTCTCTTTTTTTAGGACCCAATGTTCCTGAAAAAAAGCAAATATCGTACTGTTTATGTAGCACGGCATGGTTATTGCGTTCAAGCCAAATTTGTAGAACGCCTGATCGATTGAGCTCTTTTGTGTGATGAAATTGCTTAATAATGACGATGTAGGGCGTTTGTTGACTAAAATCTGCATTGTTACTTTGTTTGTCAATGTTGGAAGTGGGTAATCCTGCCAAACACATTAGTGCAGGCATCATTAACATGGTGAACATTTTGATAGTCAAGTTTTTAAGCATGCACTTGGGTGAGGCTGTATTTATATTGTTGAGAGACCAACAATATATGTTGTCGAGGTAGAATTTCCCAATCATCAGAATCATCAAGGTGCTCAGAGGCAATAATCACACCATCCTGGGATGGTTTGAAGTACATTTTTAGAACATCATCATTGGGTTTAGATGACCAACGGGTGGCCAACATTTGTCGCCCATTGGTTAGAATGATATTAATTCGACTGTAGGTATCATGCTCTTGATCAAGGGATGCAATAAATGAGAAGACATCACGTATAACCTTAACTAAGTCTTTCCCGTTAGATTGGGCTTTCTCAAGTTGATTTAGCTGACTGGAGATGGTGTGAAAAAGATATTCTGTATCGGTATTGCCTTTGATATGATTAAATGAATCATCAGACATGTGAGCCACAAAAGCTTTTTTAAATAGGTGAATGCCATGAATGCTACCATTATGAACCATCATAAGGTCTTTATGAAAGAATGGGTGGCAATTGGCAGAATTAATATCACCAACAGTCGCAGCACGAATATGACCTACAAGCGTATTGGATTGAATTTTATTGGCGATATGAGCTAAGTTTTGATCATTCCATACCGGTTGAATTGAGCGATAGACAGCAGGTAATTCATCTATGTTATGATCATACCAACCCATGCCAAAGCCATCAGCGTTCATGATATCAGGTTCACCAGCTTGCTCCATGTCACGTTGATAAATCAACGCATTTTTGGAACTGGTCATAAGATCAGCCATTAACATCGGATTTTCTCCGTGATAGGCAGCAAAGCGGCACATTATTAATCCATAAATAAAAGTATGTTAGCCAAATCATGTGTTAAACACAAGATGATCGATAAAACTTATCGTATTCTCACTTGCGCTTGAGGGTATTTTGATGCAAGATAGCACATATTTAATAGAGACATAAATGAGTAATATCAGAAATATAGCCATCATTGCGCACGTAGATCACGGTAAAACAACTTTGGTTGACCAATTATTGCATCAGAGTGGTACTTTGACTGGCGATATGGCAACTAGAGTAATGGATTCCAATGACTTGGAGAAAGAACGTGGTATTACCATTTTAGCCAAAACAACGGCGATTGAATGGCGAGGGTGCCGTATTAATATTGTTGATACGCCTGGTCACGCTGATTTTGGTGGTGAGGTTGAGCGTATTTTATCGATGGTTGACTCAGTTATATTGTTGGTTGATTCTGTTGAAGGTCCTATGCCACAAACTCGCTTTGTGACACAAAAGGCATTTCAAAGAGGCTTAAAACCTATTGTTGTGGTCAACAAGATTGACCGACCTCAAGCTCAAGCTGACTGGGTAGTTGATCAGGTATTTGATTTGTTCGATGAGTTAGGCGCAAGTGATGATCAGCTTGATTTCCATACTTTATATGCCTCTGGATTGACTGGTTTTGCAACCGAAGATCCAGCAGTTGTCACCGATAATATGAATGTGTTGTTGGATACATTCATTGACCATGTTCCAGCACCTAAGCTTGATTCAGAGGGTGCATTTCAAATGCAAATATCACTGTTGGATTATTCAACATTCTTAGGCGTTATTGGTATTGGTCGAGTTCAGCGTGGTAAAATTGGATTAAATCAACCGGTTAAGGTGATTGATCGTGATGGTGGAATACGCTCTGCGCGTATTTTGAAATTATTTACTCATTATGGTTTAGACCGTGTTGAAACTGATGTCATTACGGCTGGTGATATTGTGTGTATCACAGGTTGTGGTGATTTAAATGTGTCTGATACCGTTTGTGACCCTGAACATGTTGAATCAATGCCTGCACTGAACGTTGATGAGCCAACCATTAGTATGAATTTTGGTGCCAACCAATCACCTTTTGCGGGTAAAGAAGGTAAATGGGTAACCAGTACGAAAATTAAAGAGCGCTTGATTCAAGAGGCAAAAACCAATGTGGCACTACGAGTGGAAGTCAGTCATGATCAAGAGATGATGAAAGTATCTGGTCGTGGAGAGTTACATTTAGGTATTTTAATTGAGCAAATGCGACGAGAGGGTTTTGAGCTATCTATTTCCCGGCCGAAAGTGATTGAGCGTGATGGTGATCACGGACGTGAAGAGCCTTATGAGCGTGTTGAGCTTGATATTGATGTGGCTCATCAAGGTGCTATTATGGAGCAAATGGCTGCTCGAGGCGGGCAATTGAAAGATATGGTTGCACATCAAGATCGGATAGAAATGCATTATATTGCGCCAACCAGAGGTTTGATTGGGTTTCAAACTCAGTTCATTACTTTAACCTCAGGTACAGGTATTTTGGCTCATGTGTTTGATCATTATGGTCCATTGAGTCAAACACAAGTGGTCCATCGTCAACGAGGGGTTTTGATTGCGAATGCAACAGGGCCAGCCAGTGCTTATGCATTGTTTAATATTCAAGAGCGTGGTCGATTATTAATTGGTCCTCAAACCGATGTTTATGAGGGGATGATTATTGGTATTAATAGTCGAGATAATGATTTAGTTGTGAATGTTCAAAAAGCAAAGCAGCTAACAAATTTCCGTGCTTCTGGTTCTGATGAAAATTTACTCTTAACACCGCCAATTAAAATGACATTAGAGGATGTGATGGCATTTATTGCTGACGACGAGCTTATGGAGGTTACACCTCAAAATATTCGAGTTCGCAAGCGCTATTTGACAGAAAATGATCGGAAGCGATTTAAAAATGAGAAGCACTGAATGGGTGATAAGCGTGTTATCACATTTGGTTGTCGTTTAAACGCATATGAGTCGCAAGTTATTGAAGAAGAGCTAGCCGATCATGAAGAGGATTTGGTCGTATTCAATACGTGTTCGGTAACCAAAGAAGCTGAGAAGCAGGCGAGAAAAGCAATTCGTAAGCATTTTAGAGACCATCCTCATCAAAGAATTGTGGTGACAGGTTGTGCTGCACAGATAAATCCTCAGTCATTTATTGATATGCCAGAAGTAAGCCAGGTGCTGGGTAATCAGGATAAATTTGATAAAAAAGCTTATGAAGATAAGCAGCCAATGTTGGTTACGGATATCATGCAGGTAAAAACTTTAGCCAGTCATTTAATCACTAGTTTTGATGGGCGGTCTCGAGCATTTATTGAGATTCAAAATGGGTGTGATCATCGTTGTACATTTTGTACCATTCCATTAGGTAGAGGACCTTCGCGTAGTAGTACACCACGTGCTATCATAACACAAATTCAGGTGTTGGTTGATCAAGGTTATCAAGAGGTGGTTCTAACAGGTGTTGATATGACTGATTATGGTAAAGACTTGCCATGTCAAACCACTTTAGCAAAATTGATCGAATTAATACTTTTAGATTGTCCTGATTTACCAGCGCTACGTATTTCATCTTTAGACCCTGGTGAGATGAACCACGATCTTTGGGCGGTATTGATGGGCTCAAAACGGGTGATGCCACATGTTCATTTAAGTATGCAGGCTGGTTCGGATTTGATTTTAAAGCGTATGAAACGGCGCCATGTGAGGCAAGACATTATTAATGTGATCGAGCGCATTCGTAAAGACTGGCCTCATGCAACTGTTGGTGCAGATGTCATTGCAGGTTTCCCAACAGAGACGGAAGTTCATTTTGAAGAAACCAAGGAAGTTGTGGCAATGCTAGATTGGGTACATGTTTTCCCATATTCAGCACATAAACAAACGCCAGCATCCAAAATGCCACAAGTACCCGGTGCTGTGATTAAAGAGCGGGCACGTCAATTACGAGAGATTGCTCAGTCTAATCATCATCGAGCCTTATCAAAAAGATTTGGGACTATATTCAATGTCATGATGGAACGGCAGATATCAGGTGTTTGGCAGGGTAAGAGCGATCATTATGTACCTTGTTTGGGCGATGATATGTTATTTCAAAAAGGACAATGGCAGCGTGTAAAAGCTGTTTCTATGAAAGATCAGTCGTTGTGGGTTGAGCCTATTTAGGCTTTTGCTATTTTTTTTGCGCGGCACTGTTTCCATTGAGTAGCTAGATAACCGGGCTTCATTTGCTCTAAAAAGTAGATTGACAAGGCTGGTATAACGATGAACATGGATTGAACAAGAGAGAATTTCATGGGCTCTCCAATAATCAAGAAACTAAATAGAGCGGCAAAGAAGCTGCATGATAGACATGCGAAATTAATCATGGTGACACTCATGCGTGTTAATAAAAAGGCATGAAGATTATAGCTTATGAGGTTAGATAGTATCAATAGCCCAGCGATACTCATTACAATCATACCAGCGTGATCATGCCATTGTGTCACAAAAGTTGAAGTTTCAGTGCCCACTGCATGGACCAAGGCGGTTAAACCGCCAACAAACATTGATGTGCCATTAACTTGTAGGAAAGACATATTTTGATTCAGTTTTTTGACAAACATCCATCCAGTAATCGTCAGAATAGCACTGGCAAAGATAGCTAATTCAGGGTAAGAAAAACTCCAGAACATAGTGCTCTCTGTATTGGTTCCATCTAGGATGACAGGCAAAAATCCTAGTGTCCCTGCGATTAATGCAATGATCTGAATGCCGGTCAGACGTTCTTGATAGACAATATATCCTAAGATAGCACTTATTATCGGTGCACAGCTGTAGATAAAACAGGTTTTGCCTGCATCCATATGTTGTAATGCCCAAAGTTCGAGTGCATTAGTTGCATGAATACTGAGAAGGCTAACAATAAGGATGGGAAGGATATGTTTTGTGGTAAACACAGTCCACTTTTTTTGATAAAAGGCGACATATGCCATGCACATGAGGCCAGCAATTGCAAATCGAATACCAATTAGATACAGCGGTGTAATGATTGCATGAGTTTCAATAATGAGCTTACCAATTGGAAAAAACAGCCCATAAGTGCTACAGAGAATAGTTAATAGAATAAAGTTTATCATTTATGGCCCAAAAAATTTTAAATAATTTAACATAATTTAACTTTTTTTCCAAATTTTGGTCTATACAAATATTAGTTTGCTAGAAAAGGTTTAAATATGAAGATTGTAGTTCCCAAATTAGCATTAGTAGCAGCAAAAATTATTGCAGCAGTAGGTGCGCCGATATATGCAGCTTATATTTTCTTTGTGGTAGAAAATGTGCTTGTAGATGAAGAGGTGCAAGGTGCGGTTCTCAATAAAGAACCAGATTCTCAGCAGAAAACTGAAGACCTCGTTAATATAATTAATGCAATAGATGGTGCTAAAGAAAAAATACAACAATCAAAAGATGAGCAAACTGCTCTGGAGAACAAGGAGGACCCTAATAAGATTACCAATCAGGCAATTATGTTATTGAGTGGTAAGGGTATGGAATTTAGTAAACAAGAGGATCCATTGAATCAGAATGTCATTGTTTGGCGGGTGAAAGGTTTTGAAGATGGATCAGTCATGCAGATACATCCTGATATAGAGAAAACACAACTGAAAATGATTGAAGATCTTGATCTTTTTAATCATATTTCAGAAAATAATGCGTTGGTGACGTATCTTCACAATGTAAAAAACATTAAAACTGAGTCTTATGATCCAATCAGTAATGTTCGCTATGATGATGATAACCAATTATTATCTTGGGAATCTAATAAGGCAAGTAATAATGAAACTTGGGTCAATAATGATAAAAGAACTGCTGTCATATTACATCATCAACATGGTGATATGGTAAACAATTATAAAGTTTCAAGGTGGTATTTTTCAGATGAGTACAATAGCTGTTGGAATGGATGGAATTGTGAGCAAGGAATAACACACAATGGTGAGGATGATACTGTTTCACTTGACATCATTCTGTCACAACAAGCATACGAATTTAATTTAGAGAAAAAGAAATTTGGTAAAACAAATACTCTAGAATTTGGAGAAATTGCAAATACTCCAAAAGCAGATATGAAATACCATATTTGGAAATGTAATCTAGACAATAAAAATACCATAGAGGAGGATTGGAAAAGTTTTATGAAGGGAGATTTAGACGAACCTTACATGTCTCTTGTGATTGGTGATTCTATGCTAAACGTGCCACTTGAGTATGTGGAAGCCTCATTCAAATATTGGGTTAATGGAAATGATGAAAAGGGTACAGTGAGTCGAGAAGTTCCGTTAAATCAACTAGAAAATTGTGCGAATGACTATAAGATAACACTGAGTTTTCCTAAAGATAAAATAATCACCAATACTGATATAAATGAAAAATGGTTTTTGAAAAATGGTAACTTAACGCATGCTGGAAAGAATAAAGCCGACCCAATAAAGGACTTTTCTCTAACGATCGTGTATTAGTTTATTGAGTTTATTAGAAAATGATGTCATCTTTTTGATCATGTTAACTACATATAATTTTTGATCGATTGTATTTGCTATGTTGATAATGGTTTTCTCTGTATCAAATCCCGCTTAAAATTAAGCGACAAAAGGCTAAATTAAAAAATATGTTAAGAACTAAAAGTAATATTTTTTCTTGAAAATCCAAATCATTTAATAAAATTTGTGCTTTTATGGGTATTTTGGTCTATACAAATACTAGTTTCTTAAATAGAGGTATAAATATGGCTGGAGGAATAGCAAAAATTGCAGTAGCAGTCGGTGGGCCAGTGTGTGCTGGGCTTGCTGTTTTTACGGTAGAAACCATGACTAAAGATGAGGAGCAAGAGCGCGAACAAAAGACGCAAGAACTTGTTGATGTCATTATGACAATAGATGAAGCCAAGGAAAAGGTTGAACAAAAAAAAGAAGAGAAAATTGCTTTGGATAACCAGGAGGATCCTGATCAGATTGCCAATCAAGCTTTGGTATTATTGACTGGTAAGGGCATGCAATTCAGTAAGCAAGAAGATGTATCACAAGATGCTATTGTCACTTGGCGAGTATCAAAGTTTAAGGATGGATACGTGGTGCATATTCATCCTGATATGGAGAAAACAAAACTTCAAAAAGTTGATGATTTGAATCTTTTTAATCATCTTTCTGAAGGAAAGGCTTTGCTCAATTATTATGATGATGAAGAAAAAATGATAAATGATTCTTATACGCCTATCAAAAATTTAAACTATGATGACAAAAACCAATTGTTATCTTGGGAATCTAACCAGACTAATGATAATGAGGCTTGGAATAGTATTGATAAGGACACCTCCATCGTATTAAATCATCAACATGGTGATGTAGTGGAGAGCTATCAAGTTTCACGGTGGTATTTTTCAGAATCTCATTCATTTTGTCATGGCGGCTGGGATTGTGAACAAGGTATTAAGCAAAGTGATGATAAGAAAATGGTTTCACTAGATTTTATTTTATCACAGCAATCTTCAGAGTTAAATTTAGATATTGATAAAAATAGTGGAAAAAATATACTTAAATTTGGGGAGTCCTATGAAAAAAAGAATAAACATTACAATTATTCCATCTTTTTATGTGATGATAATGAGTTTGATGATAATGAGTTTGATGATATTGAGCTTGATGATATTCAGGAGGATTGGGAAGAATTTTACTATGGATACTTAGACAATCCATACCTATCTATTGTGATTGGTGAGTCTATGCTAAATGTGCCACTTGAAGATGTGACTGCCTCATTTAAATATTGGGTTGACGGAAAAGATAATGATGGAAATTATTTAAGAGATGAGCCGGGTCAAGAATTCTCATTACGTGAACTCAAAAAATGTCCAGATGATTATAAGATAACTTTAACTTTCCCTAAAGATCAAATACGCGCCAATACTGAAATAAATGATAAATGGTTTAGAAAAAATGGTAACTTGACACATACTGGAGATAAAAAAGCCGACCCAATAAAGGACTTTTCTCTAACGATCGTGTATTAGTTTAATGTGGAAGTAGAGTTTCTGACCTATCGCATGCATGTGTATTGCGAGCATCCAATGGGTGATATGATGTTTGACCAGTATTACGGCGGTCATTAAAATGGCCGCTGTTAACTTCCTGTCGGTATGTGGCGGTTGATGGTGAGGAGGGATAGCAATATTGATATATTTCTTTAGCAATGGCATAAATGCAGTAAGGTATAGCAAAAATAGCCATCACTATGAAGCCCTGGAGGTATTGAATACTTGCGGATTTATCCTCTTTGGATTCAATGCATAATCTTAGGATGTGGGTAAATATATTGATTAAGTCAAGCAGAATATTAAGGGCTATAATGATAGGCAAAGTATCATCATTGCTCAGGTCTTGCTGACTTGAGAGGGAAATAGCTCGAGCGAAGTCAATGCCTAAAATAAAACAAAAGATGCCAACTGAAGCCAGGGAATATAAGAATGCTGCTGCTGGCAGATGGAGTAATGATGTCATTAGACCTGATAAGATAAGTGCAATTAGTAGAACAGTTACATTAACCTGAATCATTCGGTTAAAATATCCTTTGTAGGCCAATATTGTAGTGATGCCAAGGGCTACAGTGGTGCCAATGAGTGCTGTAACCAACATCATGCTACCACCTGGTAGCTGAGAGCATGCAAAAATAAGATGGCTGAGTAGGTAACCTTGAGTAGAGGCAATGAGTGCGAAAGCACGAACCAGAGATTTTTTACGACCGCGAAGAAATGGTATGCTAAATGCAGCTAGGATGGAAAGAATAAATGAGCCATAAAATAAATATACACTTAATGTAGAACCAAAGTAGCCAGGGATTAATGCAGGCATAAGAAATGCAAATAGACATGCTGTTGTGGTTGTGATGAAAACGCCTAAAGCGAGATATTGAAGTGTTTTGGCGATAAATGTATTGCTTCTAAGGGCTGTTTTAAGTTTTTCATTAAATGTTTTGAAATAGTCAAACATAATTGATCCTTTTTTTGTGTGATACATTATCATATTGCAATATATAATTCCATCATAAAATGAGTTAATATGGTTTAAGTTGTGTCTATATACATTGAAAATAATGAGTAACATGAGTACAAAGAGCGGGTAATTCATATGGTAATTGGTGATATTCAGTGGCGCGTTAGTCAGCGTGCCAAGCGTTGCATCTTAAAACTGGATCCATTGACAGGGGTTGTTTGTGTTGTTTTGCCTCGAGGCATTAGGCGTGATCAGGTCTGGCATTGGGTGCAATCTAAGCAGTCTTGGATTCTGCGACAGCAAGCGAAATTAAAAAAGCCAATGCAGCTATTGATGATGGATAGGCCATTTAGCGTAGTTATGAAACCTGACCAGGCAATGATTGAATGGCAGGATGGAGAGCTTATTTTAGGTCAACATCATCGTGATCAAGATGTTGTGTATTGTTTAAAACATTGGGCAAAAAAGTGGTTGAAACCAGAGGTTGAAAGCATTATTGAAATGACGGGGTTAAAACCTCATTCTTGGCAATTAAGAGATCCAAAGTCGCGATGGGGCTCGTGTTCTTCAAAGGGTAACATTATGTTATCATGGCGACTTGTAGCGATGCCTCATTGGGTTCGTCGCTATGTTATTATTCATGAGTTATGTCATTTAAAATACATGAACCATAGTCCAGCATTTTGGTCTATGGTTCATGGGTTATGCCCTGATACATCCAAGGCGAAGGAGTGGTTAACTCAATATGGACATCATGTATTCAAGTTAGATCATCCAAGATCGCTCATAGCAAAAGGGTTTTGATCAACAGGAAATTTTAATGTGGTTTCTTTTGAATCATATGGGTTCTCTGCCACTGCTATTACGTCAACTTGTGGAGGTGTAGGTTGATCCTTTGTTGAATGCGGAACTAGATTCCTTGAACTTTCTGGTAATCTATCATCATATTTGATACTGCCCTTTTCTTCCTTTGGTTGGGTGGAAAGATCGAAGGAAGGCATAGCATTTAATATTTTCGTGATGCCAGTGATTGCAGCTTTAAATAACACTAATGCGTGATTTAAACCTGTTTCAATCATGTGAATGTAGGGGTTTTCGTGCTTAGAATAAGCATCGATCAATAAATAAGTAACATATATGGCTGAAGCATATAAATATAAACTAAAAACTGCTTTTAAAGCTAAAAATCCAGCAAAAGCGATGCCGAGTGCGATAAATAATTCCATGTTTTCTCCTTTTTTTATATATATACTATCATAAAAAATACAAAAAGTCAATGATTTACTTGTTTTTATGCTGTTTAGTTAGTTGATTTTGTTGTTTATTATTTTTTATTGAATTTAAAACATGTATTTATATAGATTATGGTCTATAAGAACAGTGGTTATCATGAATAAGGATTCACTATGAAAACGAAAGCATCATTATTAGCAATAATGGCACTAGGTTTAAGTCATCTTTCAGCATCAACGTTTACGCCATTGTCATTTTTAAGTGATTTGGTTCCTGATCTATCTGATTTAAAGAGTAAATTTAATGTATGTGAAGAGAAAGAAAAAAGTGCTTTTGAGCGGGGCAGAGCTTCTTATCTGCAAGATTTGCAACAGTATTCTGATTCTTATTTTAGTCATAAATTGTATAATTTTGTTGAAATGGGCAGGTATCAAGCAGTAGCAGGTTTTCTTAATATTAATTTATTTAAAGGCAATGTAAATGCTGAGGAATGTTTGACGGATAAAGATGCAATCATTCGAATACCTAAGGGTATGCTACCATCTTTCATGACTGAGATTGTAGATGGAGGCTCTGAATATGATAATTGGTGCGACTATGTTCGATTATCTGAAGAGATTCGTGTCAATAGTATGATTGATGAATATGGAATTGCTAGTGCTGTACAATTTTTAAGCTTTCAAGATACACAGAAGCTACTAGATCAGATGGTGGAAAATGGTGATATTGATGTAAGTAAAGGGGGTTTATGATGAAAAAAATAGGGTTATTATTACTGGTGGTGAATACCACTCTAGTTGCTGAGAGCAATCATATGCAGGCAGTTTCAGATATACACAATGAAAACATTAGAGTAATTACAGAAGTGTTACTTCAGGGGTTTGATAGAGGGTTTCGAAGCTGTCAGTTTGATGTTGCAGAACAAAACAAGAGAGCAGAGCATACTGAGCAAAAGGAAAGTGAAAATAGAGAGCGTATTGAACGAGAGAAGGAAGTATGGGGTGATATCCAATATCAATTGGGTTACCAGAAGTGCCAAATAGACATGTTATTAAGTCCTAAGGAAAAGAAAAGTGATCTAAAACAGGCTGTAGATCACGGTGAGGACAAATATCAGAATGATGTAAAAAATTATTGTTATCAATTCGAAGGCAAAGACTATGAGTATAAGCGTTGTGTTGACGCTGTAATGATGTGTGATAAAATGAATGACCTACATAGTAAGTGTGTTGATAACCACATGTTTTAGCGATACAAATAAATATTTATTAAGATGTTTCATTGTGAAGAATACGTTCACTAACGCCGTGCAAAACCTCTTTGTCTTTGCGGTCGCTTGATTTTTAGTTTTTTTCTTACTGATAGTGTTAGTTTTGTGTGTTTTTGTTTGGGGTGTTTTCTTCTGGATTTGGTTTGCTGGGTCTTTCGTGTTTGTGCTAATTGATGACCTAATGAGAAGAATGCATGATTGAGTGATGTTTCCATCCATTGATCTATTCCATACATACCATCTAATGTTTTTTGTGACAAAAGAGTTACTTCAGAAAAATCAGTTGCATCTCGTTTGACAACTTGATGTTGAATGATTAAGGCTTGAGGTATAATGGGAGCTCTTTTAGCACTCATCACTTTTTTGCGTTTTGCTGGTCGAGTTGTTTCTAAAGAAATTTTTATTTGCTGATGGGGTAACTGAATATCAGTAATGTGGTTCCCTATTTTATCTTGGTTTGGCATGATCATGCCAATGACCTGAAATGGGGGCGTATTTTCTGGTCGACCGCCATCACCATAGTCAAATTGTGTCAAAAAGTGAAGCAGTATTGATGGAGAGCTTTTGGTTTTAGAGCTGTAGGGAATGGCTTGCTCTTGAAGTAAGTCTCTGCCAACAAAAGATTTGAAAGAGCAGGCAACAGGGCGATCATTTGGATCTTGTTGATGGGTTGTGCTTGCTTCATCACTTATCGCATCATCATAGAGTTGTTGTTGCAGGTTAATCAAATCTGATGAGTGATTGGTGGATTTTAATGAAGGCCAAAAGCTGTGTGATGTTTTAGCGAAAGTAAATTCATTGAAGGTCTCACACAGTGCCATTTGAAAGCAAGTAATGACAAATTGGTCACAACGAAAGCCATGTAAGCTTTCATCACGAAAAAGCTGTTGTTTGTCCCTATATCTTAACCAATATTTCCAGGGTTGAAGATATGCACGGTTTTTAAACTGTTGATTATTTTGTTCTAGGCCATCGTCTAAGCTCGTGATGCTCTCCAAAAAGGATGTCATGGATGCCAAACGACCAACATCATAAGGAATAGTCATGTTGACAATATTATTGGCTATGGTGGCTGCCTTTTGCGCTAGGTCTTCATGTTGATATCGAAGTATTAAATAATTGGTAAAAGGCCTTAGAGGTGTTAACTCGACCTTATTTTTTTTGGATGAGCGTTTTTTGCTGAAAGTGGCATGTGCAATGAATGGAATACCTTTTTCATAGCGGCATACAATAGCAACATGAGAGATAAATTCTTTCTCGTACCGTTCATCATGCTCATTAATGCGATAGTCATAGAAAAAAACGATATCGCCTATTTTAAGTGATTGGGGGGCGACTTTTAACACATCAACAAGTTTGGTTTTACTTTTTTTAGGCATCCTATTCTCATATTTTATCAAGAAGCCATAAATTACCAAAATACACAGAAATGTCAAATCATAATTGGCCATCATTACAATAAAATCAAATTTTTATTGCAATTAAGGTCTAGGATGTGTAAAAATCTGATTTCTATGTTTTTTGTGATGGCATCATCGCATGCATGGATTGACTAATGACCAGGAGCATACCATGTTGATGAGTGACTTTAAATTACCTAAAGAGTTGACCAAAGCATTAAAAATAATGAAATACATTGAAGCAACGCCCATTCAGGCTGAGGCCATACCACCAGCTCTTAAGGGGCAGGATGTCATGGGGGCAGCACAAACTGGAACAGGCAAGACAGCAGCATTTGGTATTCCATTGATCACCAAGCTCATGCTTGATAAGCAATCAACAGCTTTGATTATTACCCCTACAAGAGAATTAGCATCACAAGTCATGAAGCAACTTAGTCAAATGTTGGCTCATCGTAAAGACATTAACCGTGCATTGTTGATCGGTGGTGAATCTATGGCCAGACAAATTCAACAAATTAACCGAAAACCTCGTTTGGTTGTTGGCACGCCTGGTCGTATCAATGATCACTTGCGCAATAATAAACGTTTAACATTTGATCGCTGTGAAATGCTGGTTTTGGATGAGACTGATCGGATGTTTGATATGGGTTTTTCTATTCAAATAGACGACATCTTAAAACACTTACCCAGTAAGCGCCAGACATTAATGTTTTCAGCAACAATGCCAAAAAAGGTTATGATGATTGCTGAGCAACAAATGCATCAGCCAGTTAAGATCAGCATGGATGATGGAATACAGCCAGCTAAACTGATTGATCAACAAGTCATGCATGTTTCGCGAAAAAATAAGTTACATACATTGCGCGCACAGCTTGATGAGCAAAAGGGCTCTGTGATTGTTTTTATGAGTACGAAGGATTCTGTGGATGAATTAGAGAGTATACTAAGAAAGGATGGGTACAGTGTTCAAGCGATTCATGGTGGATTGCGTCAGAATAAGCGTTCTAGGGTGTTAACTCATTTCAGGCAGCAGAAGTTTGATATTCTGGTCGCAACGGATGTTGCTGCTCGAGGTCTCGATATTCCTCATGTTGATTGTGTGATTAATTATGACCTTCCTCAAATGCCAGAAGATTTTGTTCACCGCATTGGCCGAACTGCTCGAGCTGGTCGCTCAGGAATTGCCATTACATTTGTAACTCCTGGTGGCATGGATTTATGGCATGCAATTGAGTGTTTATTGGATCCCAGTAAAAAGCGACCCAGGCCCCAGCGTAAGGGTCATGCACCAGGGAAGAAAAAATCTCAACATAAGAAGCATTTTGGCGGAAGGTCAGGGAAATCATCTCAGTCATCAAGGCGTGACGGTGGGAATGCTTATGGAGGTAAGAACGATCACCAACAAGCAACAGGTTTTTCATCTGATAGGAAGCGAGATAGTGATGGAGTGCGTAAACACTCAAGGCGAGATAATGATGAACGAAGATCAGAGCGTTCATTTAATGATCGACGATCAAATCATGAGTCAGGCTTTTCATCGGGTAAGAGACGAGATGCTGATGGAGGGCGTAAACACTCAAGACGAGATAATGATGAACGAAGATCAGAGCGCTCATTTAATGATCGACGATCGAATCATGAGTCAGGCTTTTCATCGAGTAAGAGACGAGATGCTGATGGAGTACGAAAACACTCAAGACGAGATAATGATGATAGAAAATCATTGGGTCAAAAGCAGGAGCGAGCTCATAATCGCCATGACAAAAGAAAAAATGCGCTAAGCAAACACAAAAAGAAGTCAGAAGGATTTCAACGAAATAGTGCTTCAAAAAAACGCTTTGATAAAGGATCAACGACTTAAATGTTCGCGTTGGTGCGGTGCAAGCCAATCCATTGCTGGCATTTTGGGTACGATCCTGTTCGGATTGATCATTGGGTGAGAACCATAGTAGTGGTGGCAAATATGATCCATAAAAATGGTTTTTTCGATACCAGGCCATTGGTATAAATCTCTCGCATAAGCCCATAAGTGTGGGTAATCGATTAAACGGCGATGAGTGCATTTGAAATGGGTATGGTAAACGGCATCGAATCTCACCAAAGTAGTGAAGAGGCGCCAATCAGGCTCAAGTGGTCTGCTTCCTAAAAGAAATCTTCTCTCTTTGAGCTGGTCATTAAGTTTATCCAGCGTGTTAAATAAGGGGTTGATGGCTTCATCATAAGCTTCTTGAGAGGTTGCAAAGCCGCAAAGATAGACGCCATTATTGATGGTTTGATAGATTAACTCATTGAGGCCATCGATTGCTTGTTGTTGTTTGATTGGGTAGAAATCAATTTGGGCTGCACCAAGATGATCAAAAGATCGATTGAACATTCTTATGATATCTGCAGATTCATTAGAAACAATCGTTTGTTCCTGGGTATCCCATAGGATAGGAACAGTAACCCGACCTGTGTATTTAGGGTCTGCTTTGGTATACAGCTGATGAGCGTAGTTCAATTGATACAGGTGATCTTTAGCGCCATTTTGAGGGGAGGAAGGTTTAAAAGTCCAACCTTGATCACCCATATGCCAATCAACAACTGAAACACCAATCATATCATCAAGCTCTTTAAGAGATCGATAAATCAAAGTTCGATGCGCCCATGGGCATGCATAACTTACATATAAATGATAACGACCAGATTCAGCAGGGAAACGCGCGAGCTTATCGGATTCAATCCAATTTCTAAACTGAGCGGTTGTTCGTTTAAAACGACCTTGATGTTTTTGAGTGTCATACCATTGATCAACCCAAATACCTTGTTGTAGAAAGCCCATATTCCTCCTGAATAACCGAAACTTTAATATTTTAGCATAATGGAAATAGGAGTAAAAGAAATCAAGTCTAAAAAGGATTGATATACATGATCAAAAAGACTACCATGATTTTATTTGTGGGAAACGTAATGTCGCCATTTAAGTTGATGTTTTTTGTGTGTTTGTTAGGTGCTATAACGGGTGTTTCTTATGATATGTATGCGCCTTCATTGGAAGCTATCCAAGCGAGCTTTGGTATTGATAATACTTGGTCACAAATGACCATGGCTATCTTTATGGGTGGGGTAGCCATGTCACAGCTTTTTTATGGGGCTTTTTCAGAGGGTTTTGGTCGTAAGAAAGCTGTTCTTTTAGGGCTGTCAGTTATGCTTTTAGGTAGTATAGGATCACTGGCATCAAGTCATATTGGTGTATTAATTATCTCAAGATTTATTCAAGGTTTAGGAGCAGGTGTTGGCGCGGCACTGTGGCGCAGTATTTTCAGAGACGGTTTTAAAGATGAAGAAATGGCTAAATATGGCGGTTATTTAGTATTGTTTTTCTTGTTGGTTCTTCCATTTGCGCCCATTCTTGGGTCAATACTTTCTCGGTTTCACTGGTGGTATATTTCATTGTTTTTACTTGTTTATAATCTTGCTGCTCTGTGGGTGGTTTACCGTTATTTTGATGAAACAAATGCGCATGTTGATGCCAATAAGTGGCGTATGTCATATTTGGTTAGATCCTATTACAGTTTTCTTGTCAATAAAGAATTCATGAGTATCGGTTTAAGCATATTTTTTACTTATGGTGCTTTTACTTCATGGTTTGTGGTGGGCTCAATACTCATAACTGATAAGGCCTTGCTTGGTTTGGATCATATGTATTTTAGTGTTGCAAGTTTTGCGGTCAGTTGCTCAATGATGTTTTTGGCTTCAATGATTAATAATCGCTATCTCAAACGTGTTGGGCCAGATCGAATGTTAATGACAGGTTGGCTGCTTATTAGTTCAGGTGGTGTATTAATGGTGTTGTTGAATGGTGTTATAGGTCTAAACTACACGAGTATAATCATTGCTGTAAGTTTATTGTTTTTTGGCTCTGGTTTTATCTTTCCCAATTTATTTGCAGGCGCAATGGTGCCATATGCCCACATGGCTGGTTATGCAGCAAGTTTGTATAGCTGTATACAAATGTTAGGAGGGTTCTGCTCAGGCTCATTATTATCGTATGTCCCAGAGACTTCTGCCTTCCCCATGGGTATAGTGATGATTATCGGTGGGGTTGTACCTATGATGGTTTATTGGCTTGGTGTGATTAAAAATCCAAAGCGCCATCGTTTGTATGAAGATCAATAGAAGACTATTTTTTAAAAGGCTTGGGTATGTCACAATTCAATAATCAAATTGCACCAGTATCAGCTTTAAGAGTTATGATTTTTACATTAATTCTGGTTGCTTGGATTCATACTTTATCAGATATTTATGCTCCGCTTCAGAGTGTTATGGCGAGCTATTTTCAAGTCGATCGAAACTGGATGCAGGGCAATATGGCATTTTTTATGTTATCAGTTGCATTCTCACAACTTTTTTATGGAGTTTATTCAGATATTAATGGCAGAAGAAAAGCTGTGTTATTGGGGTTTTTTATCATGCTGATGGGTAACTTTGTGATTGTAATGGCATCATCATTTTGGGTGTTTACTTTAGGCCGCATCATTCAAGGTCTTGGTGCTGGTGCTGCTGCTGCAATGTGGCGATGTATTTTAAAAGACTGCTTTGATGGTCATCAATTGGTAAAAATGTGCTCGTTTGTGTCATTGGTATTTGTTATTTTTATCAGCACAGCACCTATGGTGGGTAGCTTAATCGCTACTCATTTGTCTTGGCATTGGGTGTTTTTGGGGTTGTTGGCATTCAATTTTATTATTTTATTATCTTTTTATTGGGGGTTTCCTGAAACGCATCACCAGCGTTTACGCGATTGGTCATTGGCAACTGTAAGATCAACATTTAAAACAATGTTAACCAGTCCAGCCTACATGGGGCGTTGCATTGCTGTTTTACTTACTTATGGCTCATTTTTTGCTTGGTTTGTTGCGGGTTCATTAATTATGACCGATACAATGGGCTTAAACCATGTTGTATTTAGTCAGTATTCGTTAATGGTATGTGGTGGGATGATGATTATATCCACCATCATTAACCAAGTATCTGTCAATCAATTGAGTTCGAATGTTCTTCTGTGTGGTGGTTGGATTTTGATGGTGCTTGGTGGATTGCTGATGGTTATAATGTCGCAATGGCCATTATCGTTATTTCATTTATTTGTGCCTTTAGCAATTTTTGTTTTGGGTTCAGGTTTGATTTATCCCAATATACTTGGGTCTATTATGGCACCATACCCTAAGCATGCTGGTTATGCTGGAAGTTTATATGGATGTATCCAAATTTTAGGAGCTGGATTAATGTCGTTATTAGTTGCTGTTTTGCCGGAAGATTCATCGATTTATTTAGGTGCTGTCTTTATCATAGGCGGCTTGGGTGCCATAGCTTTTTATACTTGGGCAGTTCGCTCTGATATCTAAATATTTATAATCATAAGATTAATTGTGTTTTTTTTATAATATGTACTATAAAGACCATAACTAAACAGGAGAAAAAAATGCGATTAAAATCTCAATTATTGGCCATTATTGCGGCATCAACCATGATGATTAATATTCAAGCAGAGGAATCCGAAACAAATCAGTTGGTGAGAGATATTGCAAATAAAATAATGAGTTCATCGAAGTCAGACAAAATGTGTCAAGATATGTCAAAGAAAATTGTTAAAAATATGCCAAATGAAATGCATGAAGATATGTTATATCGAGAGGAAGATATGTTATATCGAGAGTGTGAAGGGGTGAGATCTTTAACAGAGCAAAAGGTGAAGGATGATTTTAACAGAGAGTTACGCCCCTCCCCATTACAATGATTATAATATTCTGTAAACAATGTTAACCAATCTAGCCTAAATAGGGCGTTGCATTGCTGTTTTCTAACTTATGGCTCATTTTTTGATTGTGGGTTCATTAATGATGACTGATACAATGGGTTTAAACCATATTGTATTTAGTCACTATGCGTTAATGGTATGTGGTGGAATGATGATTATATCCACCATCATTAACCAAGTATCTGTCAATTAATTGAGTTCAAATGTTCTTCGGTCTATCATGGAACCATACTCTAAGCATGCTGGTTATGCTGGAAGTTTATATGGATGTATCCAAATTTTAGGAACTGGATTAATGTCGTTATTAGTTGCTGTCTTTATCATAGTCGGCTTGGGTGCCATATCTTTTTATACTTGGGCAGTTCGCTCTGATATCTAAATATTGATAATTATCAAATTAATCATGTTTTTTTCTATACTATGTGCTATAAAGATCATAACTAAACAGGAGAAAAAAATGCGATTAAAATCTCAATTATTGGCCATTGTTGCGGCATCAACCATGGTAATCAATATTCATGCAAGTGAGGAACAAGAAAATATAGCTACAGGAGAGGATACAGTTAGGGATGAAATAGTAATCTCAAAAGGCAAGGAGGAGTTGAACGCAAGCGAAGCTAAAACTGACAGTCACGTAGAAGATCAAGCTACTGTTAGTGTGTATGATGATGAAAGTACAAGCATGATTATTGAATCTAAAGGGTTTTTAAGTCTTGAATATCTAAGAAACCAAATGAAAACAGTAAAACAAAAAATGTTTGGAGACTCACAGGGTGATAGTCCCAATCATGAATCACAGTGAAAGCTTAGTATGAAAGATAGTACAGCATATTTGATGATTTTGGAGAAACTGTTTCTATAAGTATGTCAATTGAATGATATGCTAATACATATGATTGGTGATTTTTGCCCGTATTTGATTCATTAAGTTCTTAGAGTTTCATTTGTTCTATTTAAAAAAGATTTATTTGCTAAGCTAGTTTGCATCATAAAATAAAAAGTTATTTTCATCCTAATCGATAGCTAGATAAAAGTCGTTTCTATATAAAAATCATGTTTTTTCTATACTATGTGCTATAAAGAACATAACTAAACAGGAGAAAAAAATGCGATTAAAATCTCAATTATTGGCCATTGTTGCGGCATCAACCATGATGATTAATATTCATGCAGAAGATCATAAAGACAATGTTGATAAGCGCCTTACTGATACGTCAACCACAATTTCAGATTCAATTGAAGAATTAAAATCAGTTAAAGATGCTATTATTGAATATATCCATCATCTCATTTGTAAGGTAGTGGGTTGTGGTGATGATGCATCTCTGGAAACAGCAATCAAAAACAAAATGGAAGATACTGGAGAAGATAAAACTACTGTTGGTGAAGGTGTTTTAGATGATTCCTCTAATTGATTGCTTTAAAAAGGCTGATTGGGAAGAAAATGAAATTATTCATTATATGAAAAATCAAGATTCTGAACATTTGTCTGATTTTTATAACAATTGTCATGAAAATCCAGAATGCGCATCAGATGTTTTTCTTGAGTGAACTTTTTGTTTCGGATGATGCCTCTAAAAAGGTTCTCATAAGATGTATTGGAGATGTTGGTTGGGATGGTCAAAAAATTGATGTTTATATTGATGCCACTTCTAACCCATTAATAGGCTTTTATGATAAGTGAATTGATGATTCATAATTAATAAAAGAGGGTTATTGATATTAATCATCTGTAGCTACCTGTTATTGTTTAGTAAAAAGCATTAATCATTGGTCGTTTTAGGGTGTAGTTGAAAAACTTCTTGAGGGCTTAATAGTTTTTTCACGAATTCATCACTAATCCTATAATGCACATCATGACGATGTTTCTACTGAGTCACTAACAATGATGAATTTACATTCATTACATTGAGGTGATCGATGATACATAACTGGTATCAAATAATGGTTGTTGAACATTTATAGAGTATAAATTAAATTTAAACATATGAAAAATATATTATTTATGTTTTTTTAAAGGTTGTGTTCTATAATATGTATGAGTTAATACAAGGAGATTATAATGAAAAATAAATTATCACTAACAGTAGCTTTAGCCGTAGGTTTCTCATCAGCACCAGCTATTTACGCAATGGGGCATGAATCAACTGATGAGGGTCATTATACCCATCAACCAACGGTACAAAATATTGAGGAGTTTAATGTAGGTCATGAATGTGATTGTGTGGAACCAGACATGCTGATGGAGCAGCAGGGTTTAGATCCCAGCGTAATGATGATGAATCATGGTGGATTAGATCAAGAGGTTATACGCTCATTAGAAGCTAGTATTGACCCTAGACAAATACTGAATATTCCTGCAGATCATCATACAGCAGAAACTTCATCTGATCCAGCAATGTGGAGGGGGGGGGTAATCATTAATATTACCTTTGATGGTTACAGATTATTACTTGAAAAGCTCTCAGAAATGGATCAGTTGAGTCTTCACGCTAGTCACCATAGAGGAGCAGAAATTTTAATTGATCCAGAAATGTGGGGGTGGCCAATGATTGATAATATCTTTGATGGTTACAGATTATTACTTGAAAAGATTCCTGAGGACTCGAGTGATGTAGGTCCAGAGGTATTTATTTTAGATGAGCATGGCTTACCAATCGAGCAAAGAAAAGACATAAAACACTGAATCTATAAGATTAGATTTTAAATAAGAGTCATGCATCATCCATTACTTTGAAGTGATTGATGATGCATGATTTTTATCAAAGAATGGCTGTTAAATGTTGATAGATAACAAATTAAGCTTTAAATGCATGAAAAATATAATTATTTCATGTTTTTTTAAAGGTTGTGTTCTATAATATAATTAGTTAATACAAGGAGATTATAATGAAAAATAAATTATCACTAACAGTAGCTTTAGCCGTAGGTTTCTTATCAGCACCAGCTATTTACGCAAAGGATCATGAATCAACTGATGAGGGTCATCATATCCGTAAACCAACGGTAGATATTATTAATGTAGGTCATGAAATTGGAGGTAGTGAATTTGCAGGTCATGAAAATGTAGTTGATGAATGTAATTGTGTGGAGCCAGACATGGTGAGGGTTGGGCAATATTTAGATCCTAGTGAAATGATGATGATGATGATGCAAAATGGTGTATCTGATCCAGGGGTTATACACTCAATATTAAATACTGGTGCTGACCCTAGAATACTGAGTATTCCTGTTGATCATCATGGACCAGCAGAAACTTCATCTGATCCAGCAATGTGGGGTGAGACAATCATTGATATTACCTTTGATGGTAATAGATTATTACTTGAGAAGCTTCCTGAGGGGATTGCACATCCAATGCAATTTCATTTAGATGATCAAGGCTTTGAAATTACCTCTGATGGTTATAGATTATTACTTGAAACGCTTCCTGAGGCACAGATGATTGTAGTTCCAATGCCATTTCATCCAGATGATCAAGTCTTACCACCAGTACCAATTGAGCAAGTCTTACCACCATTACCAACTGAGCTAGACTTACCACCAGTACCAACTGAGCAAAGAAAAGACATCAAACACTAAATCTATAAGATTAGATTTTAAATAAGAGTCATGCATTATCCATTACTTTGAAGTGATTGATGATGCATGACTTATCTTTTATGCTGTTGATGGGTTATGTATCCAGTGATTGGATAAAGGTTTTTGATTGGTGGGATATTTGTTTTTTAATGTCATCATCCATACGATCATAGGTGCGGTACATCATTGCAATTCGTGGGTTTTTGGCAAATAATTCACGGTTTTTTATCAAGAAGTTCCAATATAAATAATTGAACGGACAAGCCTTTTCTCCTGTTTTTTCTTTAGGATTGAATTGGCAAGATTGACAATAATTAGACATTTTATCAATATAGCGACCACCAGCTGCATAGGGCTTACTGGCAAAAACGCCACCATCTGCAAAAAGAATCATGCCGGTTACATTCGGTAGCTCAACCCAGTGATGAGCATCAGCATATACGATATAATACCATTCATTGACTTCTTTGGGTGATAATCCTGTCAATAATGCGAAATTACCCAAGACCATTAATCGTTGTATGTGGTGTGCATAAGCATTTTCTCGGGTTTCAGAAATACACTGCTTCAAGCAGTTTAATTCGGTATTAGCATCCCAAAAAAAGTTTGGTAAAGATTGGGTTGCATTCAATACATTGGTGTGTTCATAGTCAGGCATTTTCAACCAATAGATACCACGGATAAACTCGCGCCACCCCAAAATTTGGCGAATAAACCCTTCAACGGCGTTAATTGGTGCATTGTTGTTATAGGCTACTACTGCTGCATCAATGCATTCTTTGGGTTTTAAAAGGCCAATATTAAGATAAAAACTGATGTGCGCATGGTACATCCAAGGTTCATTCATCAGCATGGCATCTTGATAATCACCAAATAGATGAAGCCGTTGCTGGATAAATTGATCAAGTACTTTTTTAGCTTGAGCTCTTGTAACAGCATAAGAAAAGGGCTCCAAAGAACCAAAATGATCAGCAAAGTATTCTTTGACTAGATGGATGGCATCTTGGGTATGATGGTCAGGTGTAAAGGTTTTTGGACTTGGAATAATAACATTTTTAGGTGGTTTTTTTCGATTGTCAGCATCGTAGTTCCATTGGCCACCTTCAGGTTCGTGTCCAGACATAAGTATCTGGTGCGTTACACGCATATGACGGTAAAAATATTCCATGCGTAATTGTTTTCGGCCCTGTGACCATTGTTCAAATGCATCAATTGTGCATAAAAATCGATCATCCTCAATAATGTTGACAGGGCATTTCAACGTATCATGCCACTGTAGCATTTCATGATGTAAGGCATAGTGATTCGAGTGCGTAACAACAAGCTGCTTGGATGATTTTTTTGTAAGGTAGCGTTTAACTTCAGTGAGCCATTGATGGGTATTTTCTGGGTGGTTATAGGTAACGTAGTCTACGTGATAACCGTTTTCTACTAAAAGATCACGAAAATGCCTCATGGCTGAAATCATAAGTACTATTTTTTTTTGATGATGTTTGACTTCGGTGAAATATGCAGAGATTTCACACATGAGTATCGAGTCAGTCTTGGGGTTAAGTATACGAATACTAGATAGATCTAATGAAAGTTGATCTGGAAGGATAAGACATAATTGAGACACTACAGATGATCCTTTCTGGTTGATTTTAATGCTTCTAGAGCATCTAGACGAGATTGTTTTAGGTCAACAATAGGGTGTGGGTAGTTTTTACCTAATACCACATTTGCTTGGGCAAGGATCAATGGCGGTGCCTGCCATGGCGCAAATAAATAGGGTGTTGGAAGTTGGCTTAATTCAGGAAGATATTGACGAATATAAGTGCCATCAGGGTCAAACTTTTCACCTTGTGTTACTGGATTAAAAACCCTAAAATAAGGCGCAGCGTCGGCGCCGCAACCAGCAATCCATTGCCATCCAGCGCTGTTATTAGCAAGATCAGCATCCAACAAGCAATCCCAAAACCAGCGTTCACCATGGTGCCAGTGTTGCTGTAAGTTTTTGACCAGAAAAGAGCCAACAACCATGCGAACTCGGTTGTGCATGAATCCAGTTTGATACAGTTCGCGCATACCGGCATCTACCATTGGAATACCAGTTTTACCTTGTTGCCAAGCGCTCAGCTTGTGACGGTCATGTTGCCATGGAAAAAGATCAAACTTTTTTTGCAGATTTTGCCATTGCATGGTGGGGTAATGATGAAGTAAGTGATAGGAGAATTCTCGCCAACCCAGTTCTGAACAAAAATGATCAACATTGTTATCATCTTGCCAACTTTTTATTGTATACCAGATTTGATTTGGGGATATTTGGCCCCAATGGAGGTAAGGTGACAATCGAGATGTATAGGGTTTGCTCGGAAAGTTTCGGCCCTCTTTATAATGTGATAGGCCATTGTTAATGAATGATTTAAGTTGATCGTGTGCGCCTTGCTCAGTTGGTTTCCAGTGGCTCATCATGTTAATGTGCCAGTTTTTTTGAGGGAGCAATGCTAAATCATCGAGAGCTAAGGAGTCAGCATGATGTATTGTGTTTATCTTTTGGGGAGCCGGTAAGGGGGTTCTGGGTTCAACAGCATTCAAACAGCCCTTACGGTAGAAGGGGGTAAATACTTTATAATGGCTACCGTCTTGTTTTTGAACTTGCCAAGGTTCCCAGAGTAATTGACCATTGAAGGACTGTACGTTGATGTTCTTTTTTTGAAAATGCTCTTTGATTAAGGTGTCTCGTTTGATGCTATGTGGCGTGTAGCATCTATTCCAGAAAATACTTTCTATATCATGGTCTTGCGTTATTTTTGTTAGAATTTCTATAGGGTTTCCAGAGAAGAAGTTTAGATGATGATTGAGTGATTCATTCACATCCTTCAGTGCATGATGTAACCAACATAAAGATGCTTGTCCAGTTTGCTCTTCTGTTGGGGTTGAAGTGTCATAAATATAAATACATAGAACTTTTCCAGTGTTTGCTGCTTGTGTGAGCGCAGGATTATCATGAAGTCTTAAATCGTGTCTTAGCCAGTAAAGAGTTGTCATGTTGATTACTAATGTTCAATAATTTGTCCTTGCCAGTCTAGGCAATGACCTGAATTTTCGGGTTTGAGATTACAAAGTACTTGATGCAGATATTCAGCAGATTGCATAGGTGTGAAGATATGATCAGGGTGAATGCGTGCTTTGAAAGGAGATGAAAGAGGTGAGTCAACAGTTCCAGGATGAAGGCCAATCACCATTTGATTAGGGTGCATACGTTGAGCTTCTATACTCAAATTTTTGATCATCATATTGAGCGCTGCTTTCGATGCTCGATAAGCATACCAGCCACCTAATTGATTATCACCTATACTCCCAACACGAGCTGATAGTGCGGCAAAAATGGCTGGCTTAGATTTCAATAGTTTTGGTAGCCAGTACTTAGCAATCATAAGGGGCGTAATGGTATTTACATCAAAAACAGTGTGAAACTGTTCTCTTGTTAAATCCTTAATGGATTTTTCAGGCTGGATGTGATCTTGATGTAAGATGCCATTTGTAATCAAGACTAAATCAAGATCTTGGCATTGATGTGCAGCATCAAAAAGCTGTTGTTCATCTTGATAATCAATGGTTACATGCTCACTCACTCCGACTGGGGCATGAGTAGAGCGGTTAAACGTACGTAATGTTGCTTCTGGGTAATGATGACGAAGTACATTGACCATGGCCTGACCAATGGCGCCACAACCGATGACTGCAATATGGTTAAACATACATTCCTTTGAATAAAATTTATTTTAGTTTAACAGCTAATCATTGATTTGTAACCTCAAAGATGACATCAATGATAGCGAGCATACAAACTTATATCTGTTTAATAATGTGTTACCAAAATGCTGAACAGGATATTGACGCCCTAGCTTCAATCAAGATAATAGGTTGAAGTGAGCGCTAAATAAGTTAGTGGTGCAACGAAAAGGCGCCCAATATAAAGGCTGTTTGATGAATTAATTGTGTAAACATAGTATTTGTTAGTAACTACGTATGAGATCGATTGTTGAATGCTATATCATAAGACGCAATATCGTATAACTCTAAATATTCCATAATGTGATAAGCAGGTTTTTCTGTAAATTCTCTTTTATGCTCACCGTGACCACACTTGAGGGAAAATGATGATACAAATAGAGAGTGATGTGCGTCTAATATATTTTTCGTGGTGATGATATTAGAGAGTTCTTGATGAAGAATGCTGATGTGTTGCTTCAGCGATTTTAACGAATTTTCTGGTTTTTTACGTAATGCTAGAAAATGCTCAAATTTGTCACCAGATTGATGGCCTTTGGCATAATCATCAAGTGTTTTTCCATTGTCTTCTATCTTTTGTTGAATGGATGTTGCGACCATTACGGCTTCCTGATAAGTGGTTTTGCGGTTATGAAATTGGGGTATCTCTTTCAGCGTTTGATAGATCGGAGCGTCTTCGTCAAATAGTGTAGGATATTTATCAAACAGTGTCCATGATTTGTAATAATCTAATGGTTTTGAATCACTTTTAGTGAAATTCACAGAGGCCTGTATATGCTTGTATGTTTCTTTTGGGTTATTTGACTTAATCATGGCACGGCTAATTATTGCAAAAACACAGGCCTGTTCAAGGCCAAAATTGGCTACCTGATATTTGTATTTGCGCGTAATACGTCCTTCAAATGTTAACTCTGGATGAGTGGAGCATATAGGCCGAAATAAAAGGGCAGGGTTATTATGAAAAGTATTAGATAATATATTAGTTCTAACAAGTTGATATATATTAGGTAGTTCTATCGAGAGTTGAGAGTTTTCACAAAAAGCTAAAGAAAGATATCCAAAATTTTTAGTAGCTTTTAATAAAAGTTTTCCTTTGTTGTTCATTAATTGATATTGAAATTTTGTCATCAATACATAAGCAAACCGATAATTATCATATGAGGGAAAATGGTGTTCAGGTCTATTGCCAAAAAAAGTTATAAACGGCGAATCATTTTTAATTTCTTTCTTTGATTTTATTTTACCCCAACAAGAGGTTAATTCTAGAATTTCTTCATCTGAAAAGGCTGGTAGCTGTATATTCTCATCACATGCAGCCAAGAAGATTTCAGGGTGTTGCATCAGTATTTGTTTTTGATCTTTTATTTCAAGTTTTTTAAAGATATCAATGTATTTAGTTGGTTTTATGATAAGAATTTCTTTTAATGCTGTGATGTTGAGTGATAGGTTTTTTTCTGGCTTCGTCATACTCATCAGATCAGCGTATGATAATTGATGCTTACTTGCTATTTTCAAAATGTCATCATCCACAAGTGGAATCGAGTGAATCCAGGAATCAAGCGTGATGAGTGCTGAGATCGACCCAAGTGTTATCAGGGTTACAAAGGTAAATATCAATTTGGTACTCAGATAACTGAATAAAAAAGCCGATGATATTTGAAGGATTGTTACGTAAAGAATGATAATCGCAGGAACTTGAATAATAATAAATAAGTTTTTTTGAATTTTAGTAATGTATTTCATAATAAGTTGGGTTATAAATGTGCCTATGCTACAATTATTTTGTTTTTAAGTCAATGACTTGGTTTGAATTATTGGGTTGATGTTTTCGTTATTAGAGCCAGTTGATTTATGATGAAATGTTGTTTTTTGTTGAGGATTGACAGCGTTTTGAGCAATAGATAACGTGTTCCCAATTGTTGGCCCATTTTTTCCGCCATGTAAATGGTTTATTACATACAGGGCATATTTTTTCAGGTAAATGCTCTTTCTTGATACCTTTAGGCATGATGACCTCCGTTTGGCTGAAGTGCTTGGTGCTTAATGGTGTTCCAATATTTAAAAAAACGATGAGTTTTTAGGTCTTCAGGTGGCGTACAAAGGGCTACTTCATGAAGTAACTCAGTTGGGTAATATTCGGCAATGGTTCGACTGTATTGTAAAATAACTGAATCCTGTGTTTGTGGTATGTAGATTTTTTTAGGGTTAATTGAATGGATTATATCAAGAGTATTGCCGCCAATAATGGGTATGTTTGCATCACATAATGATTCATAAATAAAGACTAAACGCTTTAAAGTGTAGTTTTTTCGTTGGTAATACGCATCGTCCCAAATATGAAGGTATTGTGTATTGACTTGAGGCTTCAAGTGAGGCGCTAGAGATAAAGCTTGTTCATGAAGCCATACTAGAGATTGAGTCATAAGGCCTCCAAATGTGGAAATAAGCGCAGACTAATACTTTCATAACTATCAGCCAATATGGCATTGCATTTTGGGTCAGTATTAACAAGGCCATCAAAGTACTTTTGAACATTATCTAAATTAAAAATATAGGGCTTTTGACTTAAGGTGCTGGCCACCCATTGCCATGAGAAATTATTGCTGGCTTCATTACCATCCAGCAAATGAGCTAGAAACCACTCAGCACCTGCTTGCCAACGAACTTGACGAAAATGGACAACATAACTAGCAATATACATGCGAGCGTGGTTATGAACATAACCATCATTCAGTAATTGAGCAATAAAGTTATCGATACAAGCAACACCTGTTTGACCTGTCTCAATATCTTTGGGTAAGGAGTTGCTGTAATCTGAGGTAGACCAGCCTGTTTTATAAGGTTCAACATCATCCCATAGCCAGTTGGGGTGATTTTTTGCTAAATATTGCCAGAAATCTCGCCATGTTAATTCTTGAATCAATTTAGTTGCTTGCTTGGGGTCATCACATAAAGATAGGGCATAATTGCGCACTTCATTAAGTGATATGATGCCATGGTTAATATAGGGTGATAGATGTGATACGCTGCCATTGCCAAAGTTGCGCGTGATGGCATAAGCAATAGGATCAAGTTGTTCTAAGCGGTTTTTAGCAGCTGTCATGCCACCAATGATATGACTTGCATTGCCTTTGGCCCAAGGTGCGATTGATGATACATGAGCAATTAAGTCATCTCTAGAATGAAATTCATTAGGTAGTTTCATCTTGTTCCTCTTAAAGGGGTAATTCAGTTTGATCTGACGGTTTTGAAGGTTTGGGTCTAGGCTTTTTTCTGCTGGCATGCTTTTTGACAATGCGTTTTGCTTCTAAGCGATGATGGCTGTTTTTTCTCATGCCATACAAACAATCAGCGGCCTTCTTTCTCGCAGCTTTTTCATCGATAATAGGAAGAGGATAGCCATTGAGCTCTAAAGGAGCTTGCCAAGGGGTATGAATTAAACTGGTGTCCATGTCGCGCAAAGCGGGTATCCATTGGCGGATGAATTGACCCTCAGGATCTTGATCGATGCCTTGCTTGATGGGATTATAGATACGAATACTATTGATGCCTGTGGTGCCTGACTGCATTTGAACTTGGCTATAATGAATCCCTGGCTCATAATCGGTAAACAAAGATGCAAGATAGGGTGCTGTAATACGCCAATCCAACCATAAGTGGTAGCTTGCAAAGCTCATGAGCATTGCTCTCATTCGGAAGTTAAGCCATCCCGTGGCAATCAGCGAACGCATGCAAGCATCAATCATGGGGAAGCCTGTGTTGCCATCTTGCCAGGCCTTAAGGTGATCAGCACGATGGGGTTCTTGTCTTAATCGGTCATAAGCAGGGTGAAAGTTTTGCCACTCAATGGCTGGTTCATCTTCCAGCTTTTGTATGAAATGACAGTGCCAACGTAATCGCCCTAAAAAAGACCTCATGGCACTTGGCCAGCGACCTCGATCTTGTGGTGGCTGACTTTTAAGAGACCAGGATCGATGATTAGCTCGTTGAAAGATTTCCCGAATGGATAATGTGCCAAAGGCAATATGTGGGGAGAGTCTTGAGCATGCGTCCCAGCCGTCTAACGGAGATGACATGGCTTTGGTGTAATGCTCTCCTCGTTCAAATAAGAATGAGTGTAGTAGCGAGAGACCTTGTTCTCGTCCACCGGTTTGTCTGTGCGTACAGCGATCATCAGTTAGGCCGAGTTTTTGTGAGGTAGGCCAGGGGTCACTTGCAATATGCGTAATCGCTTGGTATTGATTGGGGAGCGAGCATTGTGGCTCTTTCATTTGTTGATACCATTGCTTGGCCCAGCCATCACGATCTTTGAGTCTACGAATAACACCATGTTGTGCAGGTTCATGCCAAGGAATACATTGTTGTTTTGCCCATTGTCTAATACTTGCATCACGTTTATCTGTCCAGTGGTTCCATGTTTCCTGGTGGGACCATAGAGCATTCATCTTGTGTTGGTTTCTGAGTTCTTTTAAAATAGTTAGAGCATCACCTACTTTAATGACCAAAGCTAGGTTTAAAGCAGCAAGATCATTTTTAAGATCTGCGATGCATTCGCTTAAAAATAAGAATTGTCGTTGACTTAAGTCTGGCTGTTGCCATAAATCAGGTTCAAGGATATAGATGGGAAGGACAGGGCCTGAGAGGAGAGCTTGGTTTAGTGCTTTGTGATCATGGGTACGTAAATCGCGTTTGAACCAGACCACATTCATTTGGGGTCCTGTGCTTTTTTTTCATGTTTGGCTATTCGACCAGAAACACGTTTTCGCCAGAGTCGAAAGCTTCTTGGCTTTAAATGTCGTCTCATAATGGTGATCACTTCTGACTCACTTAAGCCTGTTGTTGCAAGAATGGTATCAAAAGATGTTTTATCACACCATGCCATAGCAATAATTTCATCGATGTCAACTGCCAAAAATAACCTAATTTAGAACATACTATGATTATAATGCTTGGAATGAAAAACCTCAATACATATAGATTGAAACCATGTTTAAAAAGTATCAAAGTACTGATGTGATAATACTGGATGTCATTAAGAAAGTATTTGATGTTTAATCATCAAAAGATATTAGAGAACGACAACTTAGGGTTATTTGTTTATATGTTTTGGTCTTTGGGTAGACTAGGTTTAAAAAACATTTTGATTCAACTGGATAATATTTTATTTGTTGTTGTAAGATCCTAGGAAAGTATGATCATACCGCCTAAAGCAAGTATCACTACAATGCTGGCTGTGATGCGCTCAGCAAAGTGATCAGACAGTATGAGGTTGTTTCGATGCAACCAGTGGTCAATCAGCAATAAGATTAAGAATAAAAAGATATGAACCACAAAAATAAGTTTTGTAGCAAAAAATAAGATTGATGCCCATCCAGCAAGTGTAATGATATTACTTAATAAAAAAAAAGTCGGTCGTTGATTATGGTCACTTAAGGAGAGTCCCCATAAACGTCCAGCCAGAAACGAAATAATGATACTTGAATAGGTAGTGATGAACGTAATGATGGGTATACCCAGCAATGATTGTTCTTGCAGATACAAGAATATGGAAGCAATTAAAAAAGGCAGTGTGCCCAGGTAGGTTAAAAGTAATCTCATGTCAAACTTACAGTGCTCATAATAAGTATAACGAAAGATAATTTAAGAAAAAATATATTTTTACTAAATTAACTATTAATGATAAATCACAGTTGCGCAAAACTATTATAAATATTTTTTCATTTATTTCTTTGCTGAATGAGACTGGCCTGCAGTCGCATCTCTTGTTATGTTGCTGTCATTAGAATGATCAGTACGAGCAAAAAAAGTAATCTTTTTCAGGAGGCAATTTAGCATAATTTCGGTTGTTGTGTGTTCGAATGATTGTGTCATTTTGCTATGCTTTTGCAAAAATTCCTTAAGCTGAGTTGTGTATTGAGGTTTGAATTCCAGAGTGCCATCAGGCCTGATGGCTTGGGCATACTGAGAATAATTTATTCTAAGGCGGGTGATTTCAACCATGTGGATCATGGTGATGTTAACAATGTCAATAAACCGTTGTTGGTCTAATAGAGTTTCTAGATCCTTTGGCGTTTTTCCTTGTATTAAATATTCTTTTCCGGTTAAATTTCTCGTCAGTAAATAACTTTTTGCACCAGGCATAGTCTGTAAGGTTTCTAGTTCCAGGTGTAATGTCTGGAAAAGTGATAAATATGTTTTCAGGTAACGTCGATTTTGCTTCATCGTTAGTCCAAGTTTGACATTGTAATCTGACATGGCCGAAAACGCAATCTCACTGGCCTGATTATGTAACGTATTAGCAGTTTTGTTGCCTAAGATTTTCTTAAATGACTTTATATAACTTAGTGAAGCTTTCATTAATTCAAAATGTAAGTCTATAATATCACGCTCAAAAGTGCATTTGTCAATCATGATTGCTTTCATTGTCTCATTAAATTTAGGTGTAAATACACGGTTTGCATATGAGCTCATACTTATCATGAAATCAGGTTTGAACTCAGAGAATAACACAAGGTATGGCGTGTCACTGGATTGAATATTCATCGGCGTGAATCCCTGAGATAATAATACTTTGAAGCATAATGGAGCTTTTAATACTATGCACCATTCTAATAAGGTCAAAGATTGTTCTGTTTTGAAGGAAAAAATCGTCAGATTGGTTAAGTCAAAAAATACTAATAATTGTTCAAATAATTGTGTTGATTCTAGGCTATTCATACGCATAAGTCTGTATAAGATCATAGGATCAATGGTCACTAAATCATGGTAATGACCAAAAGACTTTAAAAAGTCACGTAAATATTCAAGGTCCGTTGTTTCACTCGAGGTAATGGATACAAAAATTTTTTCAATGAGCGTTGATAACTTGAGGGTAGCCATATTAAGTAGGGCTTCATAATTAAGGGGGTTTTTTTGATCTTCAGTTAAAGTAAGTATTTGTAAATCACTGATGAGGGGAGCGATATTATTGGTTTTTTCTATCATGCTGGGTATGTCTTGAGCGCGATCAAAATGTTGTTCAAGTAACGTTAATTGATTTAAATATGACTGAGGTGCTCTATGTTTTTTGTTGGATTGATAGGATGATTTGCTTTTTATGGTTGGTGTCTTCTTTTTACCTTTTTTCTTTTTTTTCGCCTTCTTCTTATTTTTTGGTTTTTGAGCTTTTTTGTGTTCGTGATTCGCTGAAGAGTCACTCGCTAAGGTGGTATCGTTATTGTCTTCATGTTTGTGCATGGATGCTTTTGTGAATAATGCGCCTTTTTTAGATAATTTGAGAAGCTCCGTAAGTTTAGCCAAAAGACCTTTTTTTGGGGTGTTAAGATATTGATTAAGATGAGTTAAGTTTGTAATTCTTAATGCCAATAATTGCTGATATTTTTCTTGTAGTTTATGAAGCTGGTCATCAGGAACAACAAAGGTTTTAAATGGATAAAATTCCGCTTTAATTTCATTTTCTTTCTGAGAAAGGTTAGTGATAATGTCTGCTTGTATCTTTCGGAGAGGTTGAATGGTTTGACTGACCTGTTGATTGGCTTGATTAATTAAGTCAGCAATTTCATCATAGGTGAGTTTGAGTAAATTTTGATTATTATTGTGAGGTTTTAAAGTCGTATGATTTAGGGGGATTAATTTATCTTTTGGGCTATAAAAAGCGTGAAAATTAAATTCATAACTGATTCCATCAAGCATCATTGTAAAGATTGCTGTATAGTGATAATTTGAGTTAACACAGTCTTGTAACCCTTTAATTAAAGTAGGTTTTTGACTAATAGTAATGTGATGAGATACCAAGGTGGCACTTAAACGGTCGATGATAAAGGATTGTGGGGGTAGTTGAATGAGTACGTAGTTGTCTTGTGTTCCTTCAAATTGTTTTTTTACGATGTTTTTCAAATGATCGCATGCCAGTCGGTAAAGTGCTGTGTTCATTGTTATCCTTATAAATATTCAAATATATTGTAATCTTTTTCTTTGTTTATTGTCAATGTTGATCATTAAATAATGTTAGATAAACTATTGATATTTAGAATATTGGTGTTGAAATAATTTCAGTTGTATGAAGTAAGCTTAATTAATCGAACATGTCAGTTACTTGACAAAAAAATCGATTTGAGTTTAGATGAAGTAAATAAATTCAGCAACTTTTGCTTTGTTCTTATGAGCTGACCGATATTAAGGAGGTCTCTTGTCTCAAAAAAAAATCAATATTTGTGGCACTTTTGTTCACCCCGGTGAAGTTGCCAAATTAGCAATGCCAATGCCCGAGCAATATTCTTGCGCACCACTTTATATGCCACTGAAGGTGATTCATGGTATTCGTAAAGGACCTTGTTTGGTGGTTTTTTCTGTTTTAAAAGGCAAAGAGCTCAATGGGCTTGAAATTGCTAATCGTTTAATTGACATGATTGATCCCAAAAAGTTATCAGGTACCATTATTGCCATACCTGTGATGAATGTATTTGGCTTGACACGTCATCCGTTAACATTGCCTTCTGGTCGTGATCTCACTGATTGTTTTCCAGGAGATGATTCGGGAAGTTATGGGCATCGTTTAGCTCATCTCATCACTGAAGAAATTTTTAAAAAAGCAGATTATTGTATTGAGTGTCAGACAGGTGATATCAATCACAATATTCTTCCTCAAGTTTATTGTAACTTTGAAGATGCACGTGCTAAGCAGTTAGCCAAAGCTTTTTGTTCACCTGTGATAACCAATGCCGCAATTAATTATAATTCATTACGGAAAACCACAGAAGAACTTCAGCTACCATTATTGGTTTATCAAGCAGGTGAGGCATTGAGATTTGATGATGCTGCTATTGATTTAGGGCTAAGTGGTATTATGAATGTTATGGCATCTATTGAGATGCTTAAAGGTCATGTTGCTCAACCAGTCTCTCCCATTTTTTCTAGAGATGAAGAATGGCTCTTAGCCCATAAATCTGGCATATTGCATTCAGAGGTTTCTTTAGGCCAGACCATAGAAGTTAATGATGTTATAGGCCGTATTAATGATCCATTTGGTGCAGGTGATACCGAAGTTCTCCGCTCAACATATAAAGGTGTGGTGGTGGGTATTAATACCTCGCCACTCATTCAAGAAGGTTCTCAGATATTTAAAATTGCTTCATTTTTAGACGATGATAAAGCAGAGCATATTATTGATGAGTGGGACAAGCAACAGCCTGATAGTTATTTGGATAGACCGTGACCAATGAGTTTCAACCCAGAGGCTTTTTAATCTGGGGGATTTGTGCATTATTTTTCTTCTATGAGTTTTTTTTAAGGGTGTTGCCAGGATCCTTTCAGTCAGCCATTATGCATGATTTACAACTTTCTAATATGGCCTTTTCAACATTAAGTACAACAGTATTCTTGTTGGTTTATGGGCTTATGCAGATGCCAGTAGGTGTCATTGCTGAGCATTGGGGATTAAAAAAGTCCTTGTTTATGGGGGTTATGGTTTGCTCATTGTCTTCGCTAGGAATAGCGTGGAGTACAAGCTTTTGGCCTGCACTGTTCTGTCGTTTGGTGATGGGTTTTGGTGCCTCATTTGGTTTTATCTGCTTATTGGTATCTGTGACAGAGTGGATGCCAGCGCGACATCGGGCATTATTCATAGGCTTATCACAGTTTTTGGGAACATTGGGGCCTATCTTAGCTACAGGCCCTCTTTTGGCGCTCACACAAAAGATGGCATTGAGTTGGCAGTCTGTTTTTGAGATATTATCCATCATTGGGGTTATTATTGCTCTATTGGTATTTATCTTTGTAGAGAATAATACTGAACGGAAGGGTGTCTTTTCAATCATTCATTTGCCTGAGGGGTGGCGACAGTCTTTAGCGGTTATTTTTAAAAAATCACAACCATTGTGGATTGCATGGCTGTCATTTTGTTTGTACTTCATAATTGAGTATCTCACTGAGAATGAAGGTTTGTACTTTCTAAAATTAAAAAATGATCAGATGAGTGAGCTTTATGCAGGACAATTATTATCGCTAGCATGGTGGTCTTATGCGATTTCATCGCCTTTATGGGGCTGGATTTCCGATCGGTTTAAACGACGAAAACTGCCGCTTCAAATAAGTGCTATTTTTTTGGTGATTTCGATGACTATTTGGGTTTATGGGGTTGATATGCAACTTTTATTGCTGGCTATGGTTTTACTTGGTGTGGGTGCTTCAGGCCAAACAGTTGGGTTTGCCTTAATGGCCGATCAATTAAGTCATCGGTACATCGCGATGGGGTATGGCTTAAATAATGCGGTGATCACTTTTGTGGCAGCCATCAATGCACCTGCATTAGGTGGCTTGCTTGAGATCATTAAACAAGGTGAAATGCCAAGTTATGTTGACTATCAGTGGGTATTTCATGCCTTAATCGCATTTGCATTGATGGCTCTATGGGTATCAAGTTTTAAAATTAAAGAAACGTTTTGTAAAACTCAAAGTGGCTTAACTGTGCTCAATCTCTCTAAAAATGCTGGATAAAATTGATTGATTAATCTGAAAAGTCTATCCAAGCAGCATAAATACGTCCGATGGTAGTGAGCCAGCATAGAGCGCCGTACACCATACAAATGATGTTAAAATACTGTGGTAACCAACACATTAATACTAAAATAAAAGCTGTTTCAGTGCCTTCGCATAACCCGCCTAAGTAATAAAACGATTTTTGTCCTCTTGCTTTGGTGTTGATATTGCGTTTGCTGGCAATAATGGCATAGGCTAAAAAAGAGGCGATGGGGCCTATAAAACTAAAGATAAGGAGCAAAGCAGGCCATAAATACTGAGAATGGCTTATACCAAAAGCAAAAACAATCCCAGAGTAGATGATAAAGTCAACCACTATATCTAGAAAGCCACCAAAGTCAGAGAGTTGTGTATGCCGTGCAATAGCGCCATCCAAACCATCAGCTAGGCGATTAGCAATCACTGCCAATGATGCTAAAACGTAATGTTGATAACCAATCAGTACCATGGCCATTATACCACATGCAAAACCGATGAGAGTCATGGTGTTGGGGGATATGCCAATCTTACTGAGGCGACAACCAAGATGATTCAAAGGTGGGTCAATAATCGGTCTTACAAGAGCATCAAACAAAGCAGTACCTTCTTAAAATATTTTATGAATCTAGATAGTAACCTAAAACGCCTAATTAGTCTCGGGTAAATGATGTCTGATTAAAGATAAGCATCAATAGGTTCTATGTATTAATGTTGTGAGTGTGATAACATTAGCCCACAAATAAATCTTTTTTGGCATTATTGAGAGGTTGAAGATGAATGGTTTGATGTTAGTTGTGTTATGTTCACTTTTTTGTTTATTGGTGTATATTGCCTTGAAAAAAACGCATGTAAGTTATGAGGCCTATAGTGTTGCGAATCGTAGCGTTGGTATTATCGCTTTAACTGCAACGTTGGTGATGACTGAGTTCAACACGGCTACACTGATCTCATTCTCTTCATTAGGTTTTGTTTCTGGTTTGAAGGCATTGTGGTTACCATTGATCTTTTTAGTTGGCCTCATGTTTTATGCTGTTGCGGTTGCACATCATTGGAAAGGCTATAACGGCGTATCTGTTGTAGACTTTTTTATCAGTCGTTATAATCATAAAGTAGGTTTTCTTGCTGCCATTTTTTTGTTTTGTGCTATGGCTGGATTTAGCGCAACTTACCTTAAATCTCTTACATTACTTTTCTCAGCTGTATTGCCAACAGTAAACAGTTGGGTTATCAGTGGCTATCTAACAGTGATCACATTACTTATGGTCATAAGAAAGGGGCTGTTATCCATTATTAAAGTTGATATCTGTGCTTTTGTACTGGTGCTTATTGGTATGCCATTGATTGCTTATCATGTGATGGTATCGCCGAGTGACTTAATGAATGAGGCGCATCATATGTTTCAACCTAACCTTCTACCTAATGACTTTTTATGGTCGTTAATACCCATTACAATGTTTAGTTATATTTTAGCACCATGGTATGGTCAAAGAATCTTCGCAGCCAAATCATCTAAAGTAGCTTTTATCTCAGTGATGTTAGCTGCATTATTTGTTTTTTTATTATATGGTTTTGGTGTCGTTATCACTTACTCTTTAGCGTTGAAGAATACACCACTTATGGATGCGCAACTTGCATTGCCAACAGCAATTAGTCAAGTTCTTACTGGAATGTGGGCGCCTTTAGGGTATCTATTATTATTTTTAGTTTCCTCAACCACATTAACAGGGGTCTGGAACGCAATGTCTAATGTTGCTTTAGAAGTTGTGCCGCTTAAAAATAGCCGAAACCCGCATATTGTCATGACATTAATGGGGGCGTTAGTAACCTATGGTTTGGCGAATCTGCTGGTAGATAATATACTGAATAAAATGATCCTGGCAAATATTCCAGTGGTATCTCTTTCTTTTGCATTGTTAGCTGGATTCTATTGGAAAAAAGTAACAATACTAGGGGTTTATGTGAGTATTTTGGTTGGTCTATTATCAGGTGTTTCAGCTTATTACTGGTATGGTGATGCTGGTTTTTATACTTGGTACTGGGCATTTTATGGTATACCGCTAATGTTTTTCTGTGGCACGATTGTTTCCATCATCTATCCTGCTTCAATAGATCGCCAACAAAAGACTTCTTTGACTTATGGGTAATGATTAAGTTATTGACTGAAACAACATTTTTTTTAAAAATGTGCTATAATATTAATCATATAAATAAAAGGAGGAAATGATGAAATATTTAGTCACTTTAATGCTGGTGCTCGGAGTAAATGCACAGGCTGACATGTTGGATTTTTTTAAAGAAACTGTCTCTAGTTTGAAAACTGATGTTGTAAATGCAGAGGAGGAGACTGCACAGGTAGTGGCGGATGTCAAAAATGGAGAATCTAGAGGAAGTTGGTAAGGATGCCTTGAAAGCTGTTTCGGATACTGCAGCAGCAGCTTGTGCTAGCCCATTTAAAACTGGTGAAGAAGTTGGTCATGATGTAAGAGAAACAATAGAAAAGCACAACGCAAGCCAAATTAAGAAAGATGGTGAAGATTACCTTAAGCATAAAGTAGAGTGCTTAGGGAAGAAAATAGTGCCTTAGGAAAAAAAAATTTAGTCTCTCAACAACATCTACTCATTGATGCATAAGAGATGAATGCTTTAAACAAGTTCATCAGTGGTGGGTTTAAACCATTCTGGAAAAGGATCCTGATAGGATAGTGGATCATGGTTCTCTAAGTAATCCCTAACAAGGCAGTGATCTAGGGCTTGACGAATGTAGTTTTCATCCATGTCGCCATTTAAGCCAATAAAAACTATTTCTTGCTTGCGATCACCATAGTTGGCATCCCAGTCATGATCAATGGGCCGATCGTCTTGTGATTCTGGCCATTCTTCTTGAGGTACGCATGCAAGCCATTGACCCAAACCTTGGTGTCGTACAAAGGCTCCAGCTTGGGACAATTCACCAACAAAATTAGGTCGAGAGGCTAACCAAAAAAAGCCTTTAGCTCTGAGGACTCCAGGCCAATCTTGATTCAGAAAGTCATGAAACTTTTCGGGGTTAAAAGGTTCTCGTGCTCGATAAACAAAGCTGGTGATGCCATATTCTTCAGTTTCAGGGGTATGATCATTGAAGTGAGATAATTCTTGAACCCATAAAGGGTGGGTTTGTGCTTCTTCAAGATCAAATAACCGCGTATTCATAATCTCTGATAAATCAACTTTTGATGAGGATGTTTCGATGATTTTTGCTTTAGCATTGAGACCTTTAATGATGGATCGAACCACAGCAAGCTCATCTTGAGCTATCAGGTCTAGTTTGTTCAAAATAATCACATTTGCAAATTCAACTTGATCAACCAATAAATCAACCAGCGTTCGGTCGTCTTCGTCACCAAGACTCTCACCATGGTCTTTCAAAAAGTCAGTTGAGCTGTACTGACGAATTAAATTGGCCGCATCAACAACTGTTACCATGGTATCAAGTTGAGCAACATCTGATAAACTATGATTATTTTCATCACGAAATTCAAAAGTACTGGCTACAGGAAGTGGCTCTGAGATGCCTGTGCTTTCTATCACAAGGTAATCATATTTGTTTTGATTGGCAAGTTCTTGAACTTGATCGAGAAGATCTTCTCTTAAGGTACAACAAATACAACCATTGCTCATTTCAACCAAGGTTTCCTCTGTTTTAGAGAGGCTGGTCTCAGTATTGGCAATAAGTTCTGCATCAATATTGACTTCACTCATGTCATTAACAATAACAGCGATTTTTTTAGAGCCTCGATGATTCAGTATGTGGTTTAGTAAAGTTGTTTTACCAGCACCAAGAAAACCGGATAAAACAGTCACAGGAAGTTTTTGATTTGATGAGTGCATAATATTTCCCTATGCTCGAAAAAATTTAGTATACATGGCATATTTCAATTGTCAACTCGGAGTTTTTTGTTAATTAAGTAATTAAAAACAAAGAAATTTTATGAAGATTTATCATTATGTGCTATACTTAACTAAAGTATTAGAAATATAAAAAATGGAGATCATATGTCAGGAAAAAAAAATAACAAATTAAGAAGTGACAAATTAGATTTGCTTTTTATGTTACACGATGAGAAAATCTGGTCTGATGATGACATAAAACGCTTTATTAATCATGCTAAAAATAATGGATGGCTGGAATTTTCAGATTATATACATGACAGGTTATCCTACTCTCGGGTGTACACAGATCCTGTGCATAAGAGAAACTTTAAGATATTTTGGGATAATTTAGATTTTGAGGATAAAAAAAGCATTGTAAAAAATGTAAAAAAAAGATTTGCCAAAGATTACCGTTTTTTTATTGAACATCTTGATATTCTTGATGACAACGAAATTAAAGATTGTCTTAGAAAAATTAAGGCCGAATATTCAAATAAAACTTTGACAATGAGTGAACAACTAAAAAAAATATTTGGTAATGATGCGCAAGTAACACAATTTCATGACACATTAAAATCTATGCTGAGTAAGTGTTATTTGTCAGATGACAGTGCTTGGGATGAAACCAGTATTGATCAACGGAAAAATAAATTTCTCAAAGTGTGGGAGAATCTCTCTGAAGAGGATCGTGGTTTGTTATTGCTTGATAAAGATATTATCAGATTTGCTTCTGGTTTTGACATTAATAGAATGATTGCATCTGGTTTAGATTATAATACCTTGTTTAGAGGGCAAAGTGACTTAGTCAAAGTATATTCTTTAACAGAATGGTTAGTGGGAGAACTAATTTACACAGATCCTAAGGGATTCAAGGCAGTGTTAAAAGTAGTTCATTCTGTTAGCAAGGACGATCAACAATTTTTTATCAAGTTTTTTAGATACTCCGACTTAGCTTCCTATTCTAAACTTGCAAATTATTTTAATTTTCCTCAAAGAGTTGGTGGGCCATTGTATCATGATGATGGAAGTTTGAGTGATGATGCAAAGGAAATGCTTCCCATACTGATTCCCATTCTGATGAACGAAATGGTCGATCATTATGATGGATATTCAGCCCAAGAAAAATTTATTAAATCTATATTTAGTCCTGAGGATGCAGTTGTTAAAGTCATTGAATTTATCAAGTTATTTAAAGATAATCCACTGGTAATCAAAGAGATTTTATCTTGTGTTAAAAAGGTATATCCAAAACTTTTCAAAGCTGTGAAAAAAGATAAATATCTAAAAAATTTAACGATATTAAATTGGAAGAATCAGGATTTTAAGAATGCTTCAGAAATAATATCTATGTCTGAGGATTTAGAGAATAAGGATAAACTATTCTCATATCTTGAATACAAATGTTCGGGAACAACAAACATTCAACCAAGAACTGATTATAAAGCTGTTTTATGTGATCTAATGGTTCGATTAACGCCAAATGAATTAAGTATGTTATCTAGTGCGGTAGGTTTAGAAGAATCGAATGGCGTGAATGTTAACTGTTCATTTTTAGCTAAAGTCTCTCAGAGTAGAATCAAGGCTTCATTAAAAAGAAAAATACAGAAATCATTTGCTCGCAATCATGAACCAGATGTTAAGAATGTTCTCAAAAAATGACCTATTGATCAGCAATTTTATAAAAATATCATTAAGTGAGTCTTAAGTTATGGATGTCCTAGGTTGTTATAAATATCTAAAAATAAAGTTTTTTTAGTTTGTTATGCTATAATTGAATGTAGTAAATATCGAGGGGTGATATGAAGGATAATGATAAATTAGATTTTATTCATATGTTGAAAAATGCTAAAAACTGGACTGCTGAGGAGATTAAGCAATGTATTGATCACGCTAAAAAAAATAATAAATCAAAGGAATTTTCAGATTATGTATATGATAAATTATCCTTTGTTGTTGATAGTGAAGAAAATGGAAACTTTAAGACATTTTGGGATAATTTAGATTTTGAGGATAAAAAAAGCATTGTAAAAAATGTAAGATTAGGAAGCAATCATTCTTGCTATCGTTTATTTTTTGATCACCTTGATATTCTTGATGGTAACGAAATCAAAGAGTGCCTTGAATACATAAGGCAAGATGTATTAGCTTCTGAATCAAATTTTGTATCATTATTAGGCGGTTATTTGGGTCTTGAACAATATAATCTTACTCAAGAGCTACAAAAAAAAATATTTGGTGATGTGAAAGAAGCTCCTTATCATTTAGTCGCATTACAGCGTACGTTGGAACGATGTCTTCGAGACTTTAGTGTGGAGCAACGAATTAATAAATTTCTTAAGGTTTGGACGCTACTGTCTATAGAGGATCGCTGCATAATATTACTTCATAAAAGCTGGAGTGTGGGTCCAAATTTTACTATGCATTGCTTAGGAGATATAGATTATAATACTTTGTTTAATGGTCAAAGTGACTTAGTTAAAGTATATTCACAATGCTCAGAATCAATTAGCTGGTTGATTTATAATAATCCTGAAGCATTCAAGGATATGTTAAAAGTGGTTCAATCTGTTGGCAGGGAGCATCAACAGTACTTCATTAATTTATTCAGATACAACAATGCAGGGAGCATAGTTGTACGTAATTTTTTGTATTCAAAAAGAACTGGAGGGCCAATATTTCGTAATGATGGAAGATTGAGTACCAATGCTAAGGAAATCATTTCAGTATTAATTCCCATTCTAATGAACGACAAAAATTATGATCATAAAAAAAAGAAATATAATTATAAATATACAGCTTGTGGCGTCTTTTTTTGGACAATATTTAAAGACTCTAACGCTGGCGCTGCTGAATCCATTGAATTTATAAAGTTATTTAAAGATAAACCCCTGGTAATCGAAATACTTTTATCTTGTATTAAGACTGAGTATCCACAGCATTTCAAAGCTTTGAAAAAAGATAAATATCTAAAAAAGTTAACGATATTAAATTGGAAGAATCAGGATTTTAAGAATGCTTCAGAAATAATATCTATGTCTGGGGATTCAGAGGTCAGCGGTCCATTATACTCATATCTTGAATACAAAAGTTCGGGAGCAACAAAAGCTCAACCAGGCACTGATTATAAAGCTGTTTTATGTGATCTAATGGTTCGATTAACGCCAAATGAATTAAGTATGTTATCTAGTGCTGTAGGTTTAAAAGAAT
>JBMHDW010000008.1:0-2943 GCA_049889175.1 Candidatus Comchoanobacterales bacterium
GACTGCTACCATCCATCCAATATTAGCCCAATAATCCCCAGATGTGCCATAGTCTTCAGGCTTTGGAGATGTCACAGCTGGATGCACGACAATTCCAATGGACTGAACTTTACTTTGATAGAAGGCGAATACTAAATCGCCGACGCTTACTTTTGTCATGTTTGTGTAGGATTGGACAGACTTCCCATTTTTGTCTGCTTTAGGTGACCACATGTAATTGCCACCAATTTCCTGTTTGTGAGTTTGATTTTGACTAACCCACCAATAGTTCATCCCACACTCCAATTGAAACACGCAATATGCTTAAATTACAATGTGTTAACATATGATATGTCTTAGAAAATGGTGCCCAGGAGAAGTGAAGGTTCTCCATGTAAGCACCATATCTACACTGTATTTGAAGCTATGCTAAGAATCTCACTTGTAATGCAACACGTCAAGCGCATCACTTTGGTCTACCCAGTGGTCTACCCACATAGAAATCTTCGGGTAATGGAATAAGCCTAGTTTGTCTAACCGTTATCAGTACAGGGTAAGTGCCTGCACTTAGGTGTCATTAACAATCATAATCCATATACACCCCTATGCATGAGCCATAGGCCATGCCTACGTATATGTTCATGTATAGCTACACAGATTAGGGTATATGGCTGTTAACCATTTTAATGGCTGTATAAGACTCATACAGAGACATCTTCAATGTTCAGCAAGATGTACACCTAAACTGGATTACACAGGCTGTATAAATCTGAGAATAAGAACATTTTGTTGTTCGCCTTTAAATATTAAGTCATACTTGTTCAAGTAATTGAGGCAGGCTTCTTAGACTTCTTATCATTTCAAATTCAGAGGAACGGTATGGCTAATGACAAAACTGAGCATCAAATCCAGATAGAGTTAAAATCTAATTCAATAAACAACATTTCCATACCTATTTCATTCTTATTAAAGTTAAAGTTAAAGAGGTTGCTAGCAAAATATATTGCTAAATTTATCAGGTATGGGTTGGTTCAGATTGATTTAGAAAGAAAAATTCTTGAGCTTAAGGACGCCGAGGCTAACGAAATATCTGAACTCAAAGATGATTTTTATTCTGAAGAGGTTGAGGTTGGTGCTTGGAATAAATACAAAAGGGTTATCAACGGCTCAGATAGCCGTGGGCTAAACATTAAATTTCATCATAATTTATTAATTTCTGAAGTATCAAATCTGATCGAAAATGAAGGTTTCGAACACGTGATAAACTTTGGTGTATCTTATGCCGGTGCCGATGCAAAATTAGCCAATCAGTACCCAAATGTGGCATTCATTGGTGTGGACAGGTCTCCTGTTGCAAAAAGCTTAAATGAGGCAGAGTTTGTTGTGTCTAATTTAGAGTTTCATGCAATTGATATTCTCGAATTCATAGAGAAAAACAAAAGTCGGATGGCAAATTCTCTTTTTATTCACCAGAGAACAGCTACATTTTTAAATCCTAAACTTCTAAGTTTGGTATACTCTAGTTGTTATGATGCAGGTTGCAAAACAATTTTAGGTATCGAGCCGATAGGTTATTGTCATAGCATAAATGGATTTTATAATTTTTCTTTCAATCAACAGGCATCTCAAGTTTTGAGAAAGCCACTGATGGTTCACAACTACCCAAACATTTTATATCGTAATGGGTTTAGTATTGAACGGATAGACGCATTAGAATATCCCCATGAATTAAAAGACATGCGAGCGATTAGAATTATTGCTAATAGGGCTCCATAATTTTTTTGACTTAGTTTGAAACGTTATTTCCATCAGAAACAACTATTGTAAGTTAGTAAGTCAATTTGGTTTTCGCAGGAACGTTCACAACCGCTATGCTTCTTGTACTTTATGTAAACACCCTATTGTCCGATGGGGCACATGATATGAAGTAATATTAAATGCACAGATAAGTGAAGCATGTAAGTGATATTACAGAGGTAGGTATAAAGACACTCACCATGTCTCACTTACCCTGTACTGATAACGGTTAGACAAACTAGGCTTATTCCATTACCCGAAGATTTCTATGTGGGTAGACCACTGGGTAGACCAAAGTGATGCACTTGACGTGTTGCATTACAAGTGAGATTCTTAGCATAGCTTCAAATACAGTGTAGATATGGTGCTTACATGGGGAACCTTCACTTCTCCTGGGCACCATTTTTCCTCAGTTTCAAGGTTCAAGTGCCTGATTTTCAAGCTTTTTAATGTTTGACGTCAGGAAGTGTGAACCAAACTGTGATCCAAAATAGCTCCTATTTAATCAGCCTTGAGGTTCTTATGCATGATTTGCTATGTATTATCAGCGGACCCAGATCTGTAATCGCTTGACTAGATTATTGAAGGTCGAGGCTTAAATTTTGTGTGTCATTCATCATGAATGCGGGTTTTGTAGAAGCCTCCAGCAAGTGGAATTTTGGTTGGCTCAATTACCGCAATAACCAAGAATGGTAACGCTCCAATTATTGCATTTATATAATGCCCAAGATCAGGATCGGGGATGTCACGAAATGCGTCATAAGCCGTAGCTAGAGCAATGGTGAGACCGATCAAAGCGGCCAGAATTTCCACCGCCCAAGCAACCCAATAAATATTTTGACCGCATCTTGCTTCAGCTTCGAATTTCTTCTCAGGGCACCGATAGCGATAGGTGCGAAGATGCCTGTGGATTATCAACGGGCAGATTTGTGTCGGTGCCAGCTTCATCTGTGAAAAAATCTGTGGTTGTATATGAAGGTATTTCTGAATGAGGGTGCCATGAAAATTACAGCTATTTCTGTTTACAAAACGGGCCTGCCTTATGTGGGAGGTGCTTATGTTTGGGGCGCTGGAAACGCCATTACAACAGCGATGGCGTCCGTGGTCGTGATAGATACTGATGCCGGACTGCAGGGGTGCGGAGAATTCACGCCCTGTGGTGAAAAC
>JBMHDW010000009.1:0-3705 GCA_049889175.1 Candidatus Comchoanobacterales bacterium
GCCTCCCCTGCACCTTCGGTTACCCTTTGTGTTTTGCCATTTAAGCCAGTAATCTGACAAAAGGCATCATACAAAGGAACCATTGCATAACCAAAACCGAACATCAAAATTGTAACTACAAATAAGATGGTCGTTGTTTTCTTTACGCCTCTTTGTTTCGAAGCCATATTATTTTACAAGTGACTCAAAACAAAAAATAAGTAAAAAGAAAGGGCGACTAGTGCTAATACTATGGCTAGTCGCTTATTCTTTTTTGCTAAACTCTTTTTATCCTTCTCAGCTAATGCCATCAATTAGTTTTCAAGCATTGATTTAGTTAGCTTTGGAGGTGTTTCAAATGTGTGGAATGGTGCTGGTGAAGGAACAGTCCACTCAAGACCTTTAGCGCCTTCCCATGCCTGAGCCTTAGCTTTCTTGCCACCCAGTGCACATTTGATAACAATGTATACAAACAGTAACTGACTGATACCGTAAGCAAATCCACCAATACTTGAGATCATGTTGAAATCTGCGAAAACAATATTGTAGTCAGGAATTCTTCTTGGCATACCAGCTAGGCCAAGGAAGTGTTGTGGGAAAAATAATACGTTTGCAGCAATCGTAGATAACCAGAAGTGTATCTTCGCAAGCTTCTCATCGTACATATAACCTGTCCATTTTGGTAACCAGTAGTAAGCCGCTGCCATGAGCGCGAATATTGCACCAGTTAAGAGAACATAATGGAAGTGAGCCACAACAAAGTAAGTGTCGTGATATTGGAAATCAACTGGTGTGATACCAAGCATCAATCCTGAGAAACCGCCAATCGTAAATAAGATAACGAATGCGATTGCGAACAGCATTGGCGCTTCAAAGGTCATTGCCCCTCTCCACATTGTTGCCATCCAGTTAAATACCTTCACGCCCGTTGGGACAGCAATCAACATTGTTGCATACATAAAGAACAACTCACCCTTGATTGGCATACCCACAGTAAACATATGGTGAGCCCAAACAAAGAATGACAGGATTGCTATCGATGCTGTCGCGTAAACCATCGATGCATAACCAAATAATGGTTTTCTAGCAAAAGTAGGAATAATTGTTGAAACTATACCAAATGCTGGAAGCGCTAAAATGTATACTTCAGGGTGTCCAAAGAACCAGAAGATATGTTGGAATAATACCGGATCACCACCGCCAGCTGCATTAAAGAAACTTGTGCCGAAGTACTTATCGGTCAATAACATTGTCACCGCCCCAGCAAACACTGGAAGTGAAGCAATAAGCAAGAATGCTGTAATCACCCATGTCCATACGAATAATGGCATTTTCATCAATGTCATACCTGGAGCACGCATGTTAAAAACGGTTGCAATAATGTTGATCGCACCCATGATCGATGAGACACCTAAAATATGAACAGTGAATATTAAGAATGGAAAAGCATCACCCAACTGCAACACAAGAGGTGGATACATAGTCCAACCACCAGCTGGACCTCCGCCGTTCATAAATAGTGTACTTATCAATAAAGCAAAACCAAAAGGAAGGATCCAGAAACTCATATTATTCATACGAGGTAACGCCATATCAGGGGCACCAATCATTAGAGGAATCATCCAGTTTGCTAACCCAACGCCAGCAGGCATGACGGCACCAAAGATCATGATGAGGGCATGAACGGTGACCATTGAATTGTAAAATTGTGGATCAATAAATTGTAATCCCGGTTGAAATAATTCAGCCCGAATAATCATTGCCATTGCACCACCGATGAAGAACATCATCAATGAGAATATCAAATAGAGTGTTCCAATATCCTTATGGTTGGTTGAAAAGATCCAACGTTTTAGACCGGTTGGAGCATGATGATGATCATGTTCGTGTGCTACTGTACTCATAATATTTTCCTCATAAAATATTTATAGTTAATTAAAATTATTTGCGTTCTGCAGCAACATCGGCTGCTTGAATAACGTCTCCTGTATCATTACCAAATGAATTTCTTGTGTATGTGACTACCGACGCAATGTCGCCATCGTTCAACTGTTCACCGAATGCAGGCATAAGGTTTTTACCGTAGATGATTTGTGTAATGTGAGCCTGTAAATTTTCTGGTTTAGTCGCTAATTGACTTCCAGCTATTGCAGGGAAAACACCCTGAACACCTTCACCGTTAGCTTGGTGACATGCTAAACAGTTGGCCTTGTAAACAGCTTCACCTTTAGTCATTAATTCTTCTTTGGACATTTCTTGACTTGATGCCTCCGCAGCTGCTACCTGTTCTTGTTTTTTTTCTGCTACCCATGTTTTATATTCGTCCATGGAAACGGCTTTAACTACGATAGGCATGTAGCCATGACCCTTACCACAAATCTCAGTACATTGTCCTCGATATGTTCCAGGCTCGTTGATCATAGTCCAGTTATCATTAATGAACCCAGGGATTGCATCACGCTTCCATCCAAGATCTGGAACCCACCAAGCGTGGATCACGTCGTTAGCTGTAGTTAGTATTCTAATTTTAGTATTGGTCGGTAAAACGAGAGGCTCGTCTACATCCAATAAGTAATCAGGATGCTCCATTGGGTTAACTGAATCAACTCGTTGACTCAATTCAACACTTTTCTCATCCAAGTTACTGTAAATAGTTAAATCGTCTTCAAGATACTCGTATTTCCATTTCCACTGATATCCAACTGCCTTAACTGTTAATGCTGTATCGGATGTGTCATCCATTTCAATCAAAAGTTTAGTTGCAGGAATAGCAAGACCAATAATGATGAGAAGAGGTATGGCCGTCCAGATAACTTCGACTGTTGTGCTGTGAGAGAATTTTGCAGGTTTCACACCTCTTGATTTTCTGTGGTGGAATATGGACCAAAACATGATACTAAACACTACGATACCAATGATTGTCACAACCCATAAGGACACCATGTGCATGTCATAAACTTTTTGGCTGATTGGCGTAACGCCCTCAGTCATGTTAAGACCCCATTCAGCAAACACTGATAAAGGTAAAGTTACTAACGCTAACGCTTGAATAAATTTTTTAAAAATACTTGTCATGCTTTCTCTCTTCGCAATGCTTAATTAAATAAAATTAAAGATTTTTTTTACTGTGTAAATGTAACTAATTTGTAACAATGTTGTCAACCATTTCTTCTAAATGGTTTTTACTAAATTTTTTAATTTTTCTCGCTCATCATCGGTAACCCTTTGACCCAAATAGATTTTTTTCCCATCCTTGATAAAATAAAAATTTGAATGTTTTAGCCTGGTTGGAGGATCATACTGAAAATTAGTCCAATTTCTTACTAATTCATACTCTTTAATTTTTTTTCTCATGACGAATCTGACTTTTATATTATGCGGACTAATTAAAATTTCCTCATAAAAAGTACTTTTTAGAGCTGTAATATAAAGTGCATAACCTAAAATTAAAAATTCAATCCCGTAGAAAGGAATGGCCAAATATAAATTAACATAGGTTAAGGCAATTGCTATTAATAGAATGAAACAGCCAAAATAAAAATAGACTTTCTTAATAATGTCCCATGGCATGGCTGGATTAGGTCTAATAATTATTGACTGAGTGTCTTTCTGTTTATCAAATTTATTTTCAATCATCTAATGTATAATTTTGTGAAATGGTGCCGGGAGCGAGAATCGAACTCGCACGCTGTCGCCAGCGCGGGATTTTGAATCCCGTGCGTCTAC
>JBMHDW010000010.1:0-3169 GCA_049889175.1 Candidatus Comchoanobacterales bacterium
AAAGACTTTGCAACACGAATCTGTGGACAAATATATCCAGAGCAAATGTCATCAGATCAACTACTACATTGTAAAAATATCGTGAATGATAGATTTAATAATGAGGGTCCATGGCCTGATGCCCAAGTATATATTGATGAAGGTAATGAGCTGTTATCTAAAAACTTAGATAAAAATGAAAAAAAGCTTGTCAATCTTGCAATTAATTCAATAAAATCCAGTCAAAGTTTTTAAAGATCAAAAAGGGCACAACATTGAACAGAGTACTAATTTTAATTTTTCTAGTTTTTGCTGCCCATGGTGAAATTAAATTTGATGGTAATGTTGGTGTAGATGAATGGGCCGATGCAGACATGCACACAATTGATTACGAAATTGCCCCATCCTACAACACAGCAGCTGAACATTTAACCGAAGCTTTCATTACACACGATGACAAATATATCTATGTTGCTTTTAAGGCATACGGCAACAAAGAATATATCAGAGCAAATATTAGATCACGCGATGGCATCGCCTGGCAGAATGATCATGTTGTTGTTGGAATAGATACCTTTGGCGACGGTCGATATTACATCGGTTTTGGTGTTAATCCTCTTGGAAGTATTTATGATTTCAAAGCAACAGGTTTTAATGATGACCCTGACCGAAGTTACAATATTGAATTTGATGCTTACGCTAATCTTACTGACTACGGCTATCAAGCAGAAATTAGAATACCCTTCAGCTCCTTAAATTTTCCAGAAGCACTGTTACAAAAATGGAAAGTCGCATTCTATAGAAAACTTTATAATCGAGGAACTGAATCTCGATATTTAACACATAAAGTTATTGAAGGTGCTGGTTGCTTCATTTGCCAATCAGATACGTTTTATGAACTTAGTGGCATTAAAAAGAAAACCAAAAAAAGATTGATACCATCTGTCACGGCAAACTCAGTTGAACAAGGAGCAAAGGATAATGTATTAAAATCCGGAGAAATAAATGGTGATTTTGGTATAGGTGGTGAATATGAATTTGGCGGTAATACATTCGAGTTCACTTACAATCCTGATTTCTCACAAGTTGAAGCTGATGAAAACCAGATCGATATTAACTCAACTACTGCATTACGTTTACAGGAAAGAAGAATCTTTTTCAATGAGGGTAAAGATTTTCTAAGCTCGTCATTATCAACAGTGTATACAAGATCTATTAATGATCCAGAATACGCATTCAAAATCTATAATCGTGGCGAAGAACATAGTTACTTCTTTTTGAGCGCACAAGATCAAAACACACCAATTATAGTCCCAGGAGTTCAAAGATCTTATAGCGGAATGCTAGGCCAAAGCCAAGCTAGTATTTTTAGTTATAACTACAACATAGATAATGGTCAGAACATTGGTTTCCTGGCAACAAATAGGGCATTTGATGGTGGAGGCAATGGACTGCTTTACTCAATGAATGGTTCCTTTGTTCTTGATGATAAGTACTCATTACGGTTTGAATTAGCTAAGAGCGACACAGAAGAATCAATTAGTGATGCCATAGATACTGACGATGAAGCTGATGATTACACATACAGATTAGATGGAGAGAGATTTAGTGGTTATGGTGGTATTTTTGGCCTCAGGAGAGCAACTGAAAATTGGACCACTAATTATTTTGTGGCTACTAAATCACCAGAGTTTAGAACAGATCTGGGTTTTACGACTGAAAATGATTGGATGAAGCATGAATTAAGTCAGTCATATAGATATAGATCAACAGGTATGATTCGTGAGGCAAACTTTACCCTCCAAAAAAGTATCCTTAAAACTTATGATGATCTGCTCCTTGATCATGAGACTACTTTTAGAACAAGAGCTGAACTAGATAACCAGATCAACTTTAATTTTAGTTGGGATAATTCTCACAAAGCATCCTTTGAAGGTACACCTTTCAAGGATGTTAAAGACTATAACTTTGGTATGGGATACAACCCGTCTGAAAGGTTTTATACACGATTAAATTATAGTTGGGGTGACTCAATAGCACGAAATGTTGACCAACCAACAGTGGGCAAGAGGAAAAATTATAGTATTTACTTTTCATACAGTTGGACAGATAAATTTAGAACTCAATACAATTATCGAAAAAACACACTGACCTACAAAGATACTGGAGAAGAAATATTTTCTGGTTATCTGACATCAATTAAAGGTACTTACCAATTTAATAAGGATTCATTTTTTAGAGTTGTACGCGAATACAATGATTTCAATAACGATTCTTACACTCAAGCTTTGTTTCAGTGGCAACCTAATTCGGCAACAATTTTTTACTTTGGTGGCACATTAAATCAAAAGGATATTGAAGGCACATGGGAAAGAGAAGGATCACAGATTTATATGAAACTTCAATATTTGTTTAATTTTGATTAAATTACAAAAAGGGGTAATATTTAAACATGTCTAAAATAACAAAAGAATTATCAAATCTTCATGCAATGCTACTCAATATGCATCGTGATTTAGGTATTGCTGACCTAAACCCTACGGAGAAATATATTTTTCTTAAAATTATTAATGAGATTGAAGCAAATAAAACGTGCTCAATGTTAAAGGCAGTCGAAGTTGCGGATAAATCTAGATCGACAGTTTACAAAACCATTAGAAAACTTGTTGCCAAAAATATTCTTGAAATAGAGAATTCTAGTGATGACAAAAGGTCTTTTTTACTTAAGCCTTTAATATAGCCTTTTTCTACAATGAATAAATTCATTGAAATAAGCACTTATACTTTCACATTCCATGTTCTTTGTTATGTGCTTTGGTTGTTGTTTGTGGTTCCTGTTGAAGGACCGACTGATATTGAGTCACTCGGTAGTTTAGCTTATCTACCACATGCTGGCAGAGTGTTGCCAGTGATCTTTTTTGGGTGGCAAGCAATACCTGCTATCATCTGTGCAGAACTGCTTGAATGGGAATATTTATGGCAAGGGACTGACTTTTATAGAACAATTATTGCATCTACTATCTCTTCTGCTGCTGTATTGGTTGGTTGGTTAGTTTTCAGATACCTGGGTGTTGATCTGCAGTATTCACAAGTATTATCGAATACAAATTGGAAGCATGTGTCGTTATTTATAATTTTTGTATCTTTACTTAATGGTATTGGTAATGGTGGATGGTATGCCATTGTTTAT
>JBMHDW010000011.1:0-216334 GCA_049889175.1 Candidatus Comchoanobacterales bacterium
AATTATAAGGTTATGCATCCATTTGTTTTAAATCAAAGTCGTTATGATATGGTTTTTTTAGGTTTTATTTATCTTAACAGAGAAGGAAATCGTCATCAAAAGGTTGATGAGTGGTTGCTTAGATTGGAAAGAATTGGCAAAAACATTGCTACTGGTTTTAATAACAATGTTTCTCAAGTTGTTGTTAGTTTTTTAAATCCCAATGAGGGTGATGGTTTTCGTCGGGTTATACTAGGTGATAGAGGGCTAGCTTCTTGTGAAGCTGGTGGTCCAGAAATTAGCGTTTTACGCCAATGATCACAGTATCTTTTGTGGTACCTAAGGTTTATCATCATCGATTTCTTGCATGAGTGTGGTATTTTAAATTATTTCCAACGGATATTATCATGCCAAAATGAATCTTAATATTATTGCATAAGATCATGAATGGTAAAAAACTTAAAAATTTTAAAATATTATACTTTACTTTTAATGAAAAAAGCGATATTATCTTCGATATTTTCTGAAAATTGTGTGTAGCTAAATGTTAATGTTAAATAGGGGCATAGCTCAACTGGCAGAGCGTCGGTCTCCAAAACCGAAGGTTGGGGGTTCGATTCCCTCTGCCCCTGATAGGGATCAAGATGAGTGAAAAAAGAATGAGTTTGAAAGATAGTCTACTGTGGACTGTTGTAGCCTTTTTGGTTCTCGGTCCTTTGGTACTAAAGTCTTTTGTATTTGAAGATATGAAATATAGTCTTTGGACTTTAATTTGGCCAGCGTGTTTTATTGGCGCAATCATTCTTGCGCTGTTCACCGAGCATGCTAGCGTTTTTAAGAACTATTTGCTCTCTGTGCGCACAGAGCTTTTTAGAGTAACGTGGCCAACAAGACAAGAGGCTTTACAAACTTGGGTTGTCGTTTTGGTTGTCTTATTCGTGATGGTATTGGTTATTGCGGGTATGGATTGGCTTTCTGATAAAGTCATCAGTTTGGTTTTAAATTAAAGATTTAATATAAGGCATATAATATGAGTAATGAGGAACAAAAGCAGCATTTTTGGTACATTGTACAAGTTGCTAGTAATAAAGAAGCTAAGGCTCGTGATTTGTTGCAGTTATGGTTAGAGGATAGTCATATTGAGGATTCCAGTATTCATCTCATTGAAGAAGAAACAAACGTTATTCGTGCAGGTAAAAAGGTAAAAAAGAAGGTTAAAGTATTTTTAGGTTATTTGTTTTTGCAAATGCCCAATAAGTTAACCAGCGATCAGGTTGTTGAGATCAGACGACAAGCAAATGTTCTGGGCTTTGTAGGTGCATCAGCTGGTGGTGAGCCTCACCCTATGCCTGCTAAGGATGTTCGAAAAATATTGGCTTATATCAATCAAGATGCAGAGCAAATTGATAGTCAGAAACAGACTTTTGTTAATGGAGAGGAAGTTGAAATTATAGCAGGTCCTTTCCTAGACTTTAAAGGCATTATCACTAATGTTAATACCGAGAAATCAAGATTAACAGTCGCTGTGAGTGTTTTCAATCGTACGACACCAGTTGATTTAAGTTTTGATGAAGTAAAAAGAAACCAGGGGTAAATATGGCAACAAAGAAAGTTAAAGGATATATTAAATTACAAATTGAAGCTGGAAAAGCAAATCCTGCTCCACCAGTTGGTCCTGCTTTGGGTCAGCACGGTGTTAACATTATGGATTTTTGTAAGTCATTCAATGACAAAACAAAAGATAAAATGGGCAGCGTAACACCTGTTGTAATTACCGTGTATGAAGACAGAAGTTTCTCCTTTATTGTCAAAAGCTCGCCAGCGTCAAGATTGATTTTAAAGCACCTAAAGCTTGCTAAAGGTAGTGCTACACCAAACACAGCTAAAGTAGGTACCATTACTCGTGAGCAATTGGAGGCAATAGCCACTGAAAAGCAAGATGATTTAAATGGTGCCACGTTGGCAGAGAATGTTAAAATTATTGAAGGCACAGCAAGAAGTATGGGTGTGCTGATTGAGGAGGCAAAGTAGATCATGGTAAACGAAAATAATGCAAATATAGAGAAAGCCATTCATGGACTTGAAGACGGTTTAGCGCTTGTTAAAGAAGGTGCTAAGGCTAAGTTTGATGAAACCATTGACATGGTGCTGAAGATTGGTGTTGATACCCGAAAGCACTCAGTTCGTGGTTCAGTACCCATCGCCTCAGGCTCATCATGGAAAGAAGTTAATGTGATTGCTTTTACAGATGATCAGTCTGAAGTAGAATCTCTCAGCAAATTAGGTGTTATGGCAGCAGGATGTGATGATCTTATTGCTGACATCAAAGCTGATAAAGTCGATCTTTCCAAAGTAACAGCTTGTGTTGCTTCACCTAAAATGATGAAAAAATTAGGACCAGTCAGCCGAATGCTGGGTCCCAAAGGTCTTATGCCTAACCCTAAGACAGGTACTGTAGGTGATGACCTTGCTGCAATGATTAAAACCTTAAAGCAAGGTACCATTAACATTAGAGCTGACCGCTATGGTTTGGTACATGCAAGTATTGGTAAAGCTAGTTTTTCTGTTGATGATTTAAAGGCAAACTTTTTAGCCATCGTAACTGAGGTTAAGAGGCTAAAGCCAGCAGCAGCAAAAGGCCAATACCTACAAACCTGTCACTTCTCTAGTACTATGGGTGCTGGATTTCAAATTAAATTACCACAAAACATCTAAGGAGACATGATGACAACAGCAGTTAGTAACAGCCGTACTAAGTTACATGCAAAGAATATTGATCATAAAAAGAACGTTGTTGAAGAAATACGAGCTTTAAGTGAGTCATCCCATAGCGTCATTTTGATGGACTATGGCCAAGTTAAAGCTACTGATATGCAAGATTTACGCCAAGAAGCTAGACAGCAATCTGTTGATGTATTGGTGAGTAAAAATACAGTGGCTAAAATTGCACTTAAAGAGAGTAAATATAAGAGTGTCTTAGATGGTTTAAGTGGCCAAATTGTATTGTTGTTTTCTCAAGAAGAACCCAATACAGCCGCAAAAATTTTAGTCAAAAGCATTAAAGAAAATCCCAACATAGAGGTAAAAGGTTTATGTCTGGGTGGTGAGATGTTGCCTGCTTCTCAACTTAAGGTTGTGGCAGATCTACCAACAAAAGAAGAAGCTATTTCGATGTTAATGTCAGCTATGAATGCACCAGTAACTCAAGTTGCTCGTACTTTAAATAGCTTTGTCGGTGGTCTTGCTCGTTGCTTAAGTCAAGTAGCAGATCAAAAAAATGCATCTTAATGGTTTAATGGTCATAACAAACGTAGAGGAGAAAATATGTCAACTGAAAAACTTACAACTGAACAAATGTTAGACGCTATTGCTAATATGACAGCTTTAGAGCTTTCTGAATTAGTAAAAGCGATGGAAGATAAATTTGGTGTTACTGCTGCTGCACCTGTAGCTGTTGCTGCTGCTGGTGGTGCTGCTGGTGATGCTGCTGCAGAAGAAAAAACTGAATTTGATGTTATTCTTTCAGCGGCAGGTGATAAGAAAATTAATGTCATCAAAGAAGTTCGTGCTATCACATCTTTAGGCTTGAAAGAAGCTAAAGAACTTGTCGATGGCGCACCAAAACCAATTAAAGAAGGTGTAGCAAAAGCTGAAGCTGAAGAAATGAAAGCTAAATTAGAAGCAGCTGGCGCTTCAGTTGAATTAAAATAATCAACGCACACTCTTACTTGACCACCTCATCATTATGAATGAGGTGGTTGTGTATTCACCAACCAGGTAATTCATATATGTCGCATCAATCACCCACTCATTTGCAACACTTGTCAGGCGTCGAAAAAAGAAGACCAAGACGCTTTTTGAATAAGAAATCAGATCAGTCTTTTGGTATCAATGATTTTAAGATGCCAAATTTAATTGATATTCAGCTGAATAGTTTTGAAGATTTTTTACAAAAAGATACACCTCATGATAAGCGCAAACCTTTCGGCTTGCATGCTTCGTTTCAGTCTATTTTTCCAGTTCAAAGCGCCAATGGGCTTTTGGAGCTAGAATATGTTGATTATGTTGTTGGTGAGCCTGCTTATGACATTCAAAGCTGTCAAATAAGAGGACTAACTTATGGTGCACCACTAAAATTAAAAGTAAGAATGGTTGTTTACCAAAAAAATGGTGATGAAAAAACAGTTAAAGAAATGCGTGAGCAAGATATTTACATGGGTGATATTCCACTAATGACATCATCTGGTAGTTTTATCATTAATGGTACTCAGCGGGTAATTGTCTCTCAATTACATAGATCACCGGGCGTATTCTTTGAACATGACAAGGGAAAAAGTCAGGTTTCTGGTGCGCTGATTTACAGTGCTCGAATTATACCTTATCGCGGTGCATGGATTGATTTTGAGTTTGATAGTAAAAATATTGTATGGGCTCGAATTGATCGCCGTCGAAAGTTACCTGTCACCACATTATTGAGAGCAATAGATTACTCAACTGCTGAAATTTTAGATCTTTTCTATACGCGAGATATTTACACTATAAATAAAAAAGATATTTCATTAACACTAGAAGCAGATCGACTCAAAGGTACCATTGCTCAGTTAGACATCGTTGATGCTGATAAAAATGTTATTGTAGAATCAGGTCGTCGTATTTCTATGAGGCATATTAAGCAAATGCAAGAGGCGAATATTTCTTCTTTGAATTTTGACGATGATTTTTTGATTGGGAGAACATCTGCGCAAGAGATTGTTGATCAATCAACCGGTGAAATATTGGTGCAGATTAACCAAATTATCACAGAAGAGATGCTGGCTAAAATTCGCTTGGCTAAAATTAAAAAGATTGAAACACTTTACATTAACGATGTTGAACAGGGATCTTATATATCCGATACACTTCGCTTAGATGAGACTGTTGATCGACGGAGTGCATTGATTGATATTTATCGTGTCATACGCCCAGGTGAGCCACCGACAGAATCAGCGACTGAAGCACTTTTAAATAATCTGTTTTTTAGTATCGATCGTTATGATTTATCACCAGTTGGTCGAATGAAACTTAATCGTCGACTTGGACGTGATACTGATGACGGTGAAGGAGTACTATCAAAAGAAGATATCGTCGAAGTTGTTCGAATGCTTGTTGAAATCAGAAATGGTAAGGGACAAGTTGATGATATTGATAGCTTGTCAAACCGACGTGTTCGACCTTGTGGTGAAATGCTTGAAAACGTTTTCCGCGTTGGCTTAATACGTGTTGATAGAGCTATTAAAGAAAGGTTGAGCCATGCTGATATGGATACCATTCAGCCACAAGAATTACTTAATGCTAAACCTGTTGTTGCAGCCATAAGAGAGTTTTTCGGTTCTAGCCAATTGTCTCAATTTATGGAGCAAAATAATCCATTATCCGAAGTGACTCATAAGCGACGAATTTCAGCGTTAGGGCCTGGCGGTTTGTCGAGAGAACGTGCTGGATTTGATGTTCGTGACGTTCATCACTCACACTATGGTCGAGTTTGTCCTATTGAAACACCAGAAGGTCCAAATATTGGTTTGATTAATTCATTAGCCATCTATGCTCGTCTCAATAAATTTGGCTTTATTGAGAGTCCTTATTATAAAATCGAAGATGGTAAGGTTTCTGATGAAGTTGAATATCTTTCAGCCATTAATGAAATGGGTTATCGAATTACGCAACAATATTCCTTTAATGCTGGTGAAGGTAGCGAAAGTTTGGTGCCTTGTCGACATGAAGGTGAAAGCGCATTTGTGATGAAAGAAACCATCGATTATGTTGATGTTTCTACCAAGCAGTTGGTGTCTGTAGCAGCTTCACTAATTCCTTTCCTTGAACATAATGACGCTAACAGAGCACTAATGGGATCAAACATGCAACGCCAAGCAGTGCCAACCATTAGAGCAGAGAAGCCAATTGTTGGAACAGGTATGGAGCGTATTGTTGCATCTGACTCAGGTGTTTCAACAGTAGCTGAAGCATCCGGTGTGATTGAATATGTTGATTCCTCAAGGGTTGTTGTTCGTTCAGACGTTGATCAAGATTCTGATGAACTGGGTGTTGAAATCCACAACTTAAACAAATTTGTGCGATCTAACCAAAACACATGTATCAACCAACGCCCCGTTATTTCTAAAGGTGATCGTGTTGAAGCTGGTGAAGTGTTGGCTGATGGTCCTTCCGTTGATTTAGGAGAGTTGGCATTAGGTCAAAACATGCGTGTTGCCTTTATGTCTTGGAATGGTTATAACTTTGAAGATTCTATTATTCTTTCAGAGCGCGTTGTTCAAGAAGATCGATTTACATCCATTCATATCCAAGAACTTACATGTATTTCAAGAGATACTAAATTAGGTGCTGAGGAGATTACTCGAGATATACCCAATGTTTCTGAGGCAGCACTCAGTAAACTTGATGAAAGTGGTATTGCCTATATCGGTGCTAAAATTGAGCCAGGTGATATCTTGGTTGGTAAAATCACGCCTAAGCATGAAACACAGGCAACCCCTGAAGAAAAGCTATTGAGAGCGATTTTTGGTGAAAAAGCTGTCGATGTACGTGATTCATCTCTCAGAGCTGGCTCTGGAATGAAAGGTACTGTCGTTGATGTTCAAGTGTTTACCCGAGATGGCATTGAAAAAGATGAGCGAGCTCGCAGTATTGATGAATACACTATTGACCGAATTCGCAATGATTTATTGGACGTTTTAAGATTGAAACAAGATGCCCTAAAAGATAAATTGTCACTGCGATTAGTTAATGCTGAAGTGAAATCTGGTGCTGGTGATATTAAATCTGGTGATCATCTTACAACTGAGCTATTAGCTGACACACCTGTTGAGCAGCTACTAAGTCTGACATTGAAAAAAGCAGATCAGCAAAAAGTGATGGCACAATTTGTCGATCAAAATAAGAAGCTTTTAGAAGAGTTTGAACAAGGTGTTGCCCTTAAAAAAGCTCAAATTAGTTCTGGAGATAACTTATCGCCAGGAGTGATTAAAGTGATCAAAGTTTTTGTGGCTCAGAAACGTAAGTTGCAGCCAGGTGATAAAATGGCTGGAAGACATGGTAACAAAGGTGTTGTTTCTGTTGTTGTGCCGGTTGAAGATATGCCATTTATGGAAGATGGAACACCTATTGATATTATTCTTAATCCTTTGGGTGTGCCTTCACGTATGAATGTAGGGCAAATCTTAGAAACTCATTTGGGTTGGGCGTCTAATGAAATTGGGAAACAATTTGCTTCTCTGGTCAAGGGGCGCGATTTAACAGCCATGAGACAATATCTTAAAGATTTAGACCAACTTACTGATGGACGCTCATTGTATGATCAGTATACAGATGATGAGATAACAACGGTGTGTTCTCAATACAGTAAAGGCCTTCCGATTGCGACGCCTGTTTTTGATGGTGCTTCTGAGAAGCAAGTTAAGTCATTATTATCATTTGCGCAATTGCCTGAGAGTGGTCAAGCAAAGTTATATGATGGTCGATCTGGTGAAGCATTTGATCGTCCTGTGACTGTTGGTTATATGTACATGATTAAATTGAACCACTTGATTGACGATAAAATGCATGCTCGTTCAACAGGACCTTATAGCTTGGTAACGCAACAGCCTTTAGGTGGTAAAGCACAACAAGGTGGTCAGAGATTTGGTGAGATGGAGGTTTGGGCGCTACAAGCTTATGGTGCTGCACATACCCTTCAAGAAATGCTCACTGTAAAATCTGATGATGTTCAGGGTAGAACTAAGATGTATGAGAGCATTGTTAAAGGACAGTCACATATGCAGGCAGGAATTCCTGAGTCGTTTAATGTATTGGTAAAAGAAATTCGAGCTTTGGGCATTAATGTAATGTTCGAACAAGATTCATAAGGGGGAGCTAGTTTGTCTACAGATATTTTTTCATCACAACAAAATTTTGGTGAATCGAATTCGTTTTCTAAGATTCGTATAGGCCTACTGTCCTATGACGAAATCATTCGAAGTTCCCATGGGGCTGTTGAAAAGCCAGAAACCATTAACTATCGAACGTTGAAGCCGGAGAAAAAGGGACTCTTTTGCCCTATTATTTTCGGCCCATCTAAAGACTACGAATGTTTGTGTGGTAAGTACAAAAGAATGAAATATCGCGGTGTTATCTGTGAAAAGTGTGGTGTTGAAGTCACTTTATCATCTGTTCGCCGAGAGCGAATGGGGCATATTGACCTTGTATCACCGGTGGCTCATATTTGGTTTTTAAAGTCGCTTCCTTCTCGCATTGGTATTGCTTTGGACATGACGCTTAAAGATATTGAGCGTATATTATACTTTGAATCTTACGTGGTGGTTGATCCAGGCACGACAGAATTTGACTTTGGTACACTTCTGAATGAAGAGCAATATATTGAAGCCTTGGATATGTATGGTGAAGACTTCAAAGCAGAGATGGGTGCTACAGCGATCAAAAGATTGCTACAAGCCATCGACGTGGAAGGCGATATGAAATCTATTCGTGATGAGCTTCCATCAGTATCTTCTGAAAACAAGTTGAAAAAGTTATCTAAGCGATTAAAGGTCTTAGAGCAATTTCATACTTCTGGTAACAAACCAGAGTGGATGATTTTAGATGCTATTCCAGTACTTCCACCGGATTTAAGGCCATTGGTGCCTCTGGATGGTGGCCGTTTTGCAACATCTGATTTAAATGATCTTTATCGAAGAGTTATCAATAGGAATAACCGTCTTAAAAGACTGCTTGACTTAGGTGCTCCTGAAATTATTGTTCGGAACGAGCGTCGTATGCTTCAAGAGGCTGTTGATGCTTTATTTGATAATGGTCGACGTGGTCGTGTGATTACTGGAACACATAAAAATCCTCTAAAATCACTTACAGAGTTATTGAAAGGTAAAGGTGGACGCTTTAGACAAAACCTTCTTGGTAAACGTGTTGACTATTCTGGACGGTCAGTTATTGTTGTTGGTCCAACATTAAAACTACATCAATGTGGACTGCCTAAGAAAATGGCTCTTGAGCTATTTAGACCTTTTGTTTACGGTCGGTTAATTCGTCTTGGGCTTGCATCAACAATTAAAGCAGCTAAGAAGATGGTGACTAAAGAAGAACCGGTCATTTGGGATATTCTAGATCATGTCATTAGAGAGCATCCAGTGTTGCTTAACCGTGCACCTACGCTTCACCGTTTGGGTATCCAAGCGTTTGAACCCGTTCTGGTAGAAGGAAAGGCAATTCAGTTGCACCCGTTAGTGTGTACTGCCTATAATGCCGACTTTGATGGTGATACAATGTCAGTTCACGTGCCGCTTACATTAGAAGCTCAGCTAGAAGCTCGCTGTCTTATGATGTCTTCAAATAACATTCTTTCACCTGCGAATGGTGCGCCAATTATCGTGCCAACTAAAGATATTGTATTGGGTATTTATTATCTTACTCGATCAGATATCAATGCCAAAGGTGAAGGCATGATTTTCTCAAATGTAGCTGAAGTAGTTCGTGCTTATGAAGCTGGACATGTTTCATTACATGCAAAGGTTAAAGTAAGAATCACAACATTTGAAGAGACAGGTCCGCGTAAGAAAGTGTTTGATACGACTGTTGGCCGTATTGTTCTCTGGACGATTGTTCCAGAAGGGCTATCATTTGATTTAGTCAATAAAGAGCTAGCGAAAAACGATTTGATGGAACTGGTTGATGAGTGCTATCGAGTATTAAGCATTAAGAAAACTGTGGTATTCTCTGATAAACTCATGTATCTGGGTTTCAAATTTGCGACAATTTCTGGTACTTCAATTGGTATTAATGATCTGACTATCCCAGAGGAAAAGCAGTCGATTGTTGATATTGCACACCAACAGGTAAAAGACATTGAACAGCAGTATCGTTCTGGTATTTTAACACAGGGTGAACGTTACAACAAAGTTGTTGATATTTGGCTGCACACCAATGAAGAAGTTGCTAAGGCCATGATGAAACGCTTATCTGTTGAAGAGAAAATGAACAAAGAAGGTAAGGCAGAAGAGCAGAAGTCATTTAACTCTGTTTACATTATGGCTGACTCTGGTGCGAGGGGTTCAGCTGCGCAGATTAGACAGCTTGCAGGTATGAGGGGCTTGATGACTAAGCCAGATGGCTCGATGATTGAGACACCGATTATTGCAAACTTCCGTGAAGGGTTAGACGTAGGTCAATACTTTATTTCCAGTCACGGTGCTCGTAAGGGTCTTGCTGATACAGCGTTAAAAACAGCAAACTCTGGTTATTTAACTAGACGTTTGGTTGACGTTGCTCAGGATGTTGTTGTTTCTGAAAAAGATTGTGGGACAACTCGTGGCTTAGTCATGAGACCTCATGTTGAAGGTGGTGAAATTGTTGAACCTCTCAGAGAACGTATTGCAGGACGTGTGTTGGCTAAGGATATCGAGGTCAACAAGAAAGTTATTCTTACTGCTGGAACTTACTTAGAAGATGAGCAAATCAAGATTATTGAGAAAAATGCTGTTGAGTTTGTTGTTGTAAGATCTCCTGTAACATGTGAGTCACGTTTTGGCGTTTGTTCGTTATGTTATGGGCGTGATTTAGCTAGAGGCCACATTGTTAATTCCGGTGAGGCTGTTGGTGTTATCGCTGCGCAATCTATTGGTGAGCCTGGAACTCAGCTTACTATGAGAACATTCCACATTGGTGGTGCTGCGTCTCGAGCCTCTGCTGAAAACAATATTGAAGTTAAATCTTCTGGAACAATTCGCTTTCAAAATATAAAATTTGTTAAGCACCATGAGACTAAACATATTATTGCCACTTCTAGATCTGGTCAGCTCTTAGTTATAGACTCGAATGGCCGTGAAGTTGAACGGTATAAAATCTCATATGGTGCAACGATATTTTGTCAAGATGGTGAATCAGTCAAGGCTGGTTCGATGGTTGCAGAGTGGGATCCATACACCCACCCAATTATCGCAGAAGTTGATGGTCAAGTTCGCATGAGTGATATGATCGACGGTGTGACCATGACGAAGCAGACTGATGAACTGACAGGTTTAAGCTCTTATTTGGTACAAAATGCTGATAAGTCATCAACTGGTAAAGAGTTAAGGCCACAGGTAATGTTGATTGATGATCAGGGTCAACCTGTTATGCTTCCTGGAAATAAGGTTCCGGCAAGTTATTTTCTAATGGCAGGTGCAATTACGTCACTGTATGATGGTTCGAAGGTTGGTGTTGGTGATGTTATTGCTAGATTACCTAAAGAACGTGTTAAAACACGTGATATTGCTGGTGGTCTACCTAGAGTTGCTGACTTATTTGAGGCAAGAAAGCCTAAAGAGCCAGCTATTCTTGCAGAGGTTTCAGGTATTGTTAGCTTTGGTAAAGATACCAAAGAGAAACGTCGCCTAATTATCACAAGTAATGATGGTACAACACATGAAGAACTGATTCCTCGCTGGAGATCTATCTCCGTGTTTGAAGGTGAGCAAGTAGAGTCTGGTGAGGTTGTTGCTGATGGTGCATCTAATCCACATGATATCTTGAGACTATTAGGTATTGATGCACTTGCAAACTACATTGTCAATGAAGTTCAGGATGTGTATAGGCTTCAAGGTGTTAAAATCAATGATAAACACATTGAAGTTATCTTAAGACAGATGATGAAAAAAGTTGAAATTACTGATCCAGGTGATACAGACTTTGTTCAAGGTGAAGTTGTCCATCTTGGTCGCTGGATTGATGCTAATGAAGCATTGGATACTGATGCAGGTATGATTCCTGCAAAAATGAATCCGGTATTGTTGGGTATCACTAAAGCATCGTTGTCAACAGAGTCTTGGATTTCAGCTGCATCATTCCAAGAAACTACTCGTGTTTTAACAGAAGGGTCCATTTCTGGAGCAACTGATTATTTGAGAGGCCTCAAAGAGAATGTTATCGTAGGGCGGCTCATACCAGCAGGAACAGGGTTTGATTTTACTTACAAAGCAGATAAGCAAGTTGATTATCTTAATGTAGGTATCGGTGCAAATGCACTAAAACCTAGTGATGCTAATGCTGAAAATGCTGTTAATGACGATCAAATTAAAAATGATGAGTAATTATCTTGACATATGAAGAAAAGCCCCATAAAATGGGGCACTTGTTTAGTAACGTAAAAATAGGATGAAATATGCCAACTATTAACCAATTAGTAAGAAAGCCTAGACGACCAAATGTCGTTAAGACTAAATCACCTGCACTTCAGGGTAACCCTTTAAAAAGAGGGGTTTGTACACGTGTTTACACAACAACACCGAAGAAGCCAAACTCTGCGTTGCGTAAAGTTGCTCGTGTTCGATTGAGTAATGGGTTTGAAGTAACGGCGTATATTCCTGGTGAAGGTCATAATTTACAAGAGCACAGTGTTGTTCTTATTCGAGGTGGTCGTGTAAAGGACTTGCCTGGTGTTCGTTACCATATTGTTCGTGGAGCACTCGATACTGCTGGTGTTTCAGCTCGAAAGAGATCTCGCTCTAAATATGGTGCAAAAAAGCCTAAGAGTTAAGGAGTTATTGTGGGTGCTAAAAGAAAGTATTTAAGCGATATTGCAAGTCGAAAAAATCGATATGATGTCAAGTATAATAGTGAAGTTATTAATAAGATTACAAAGAAACTAATGGTTGATGGTAAATATTCCATTATTTATCGTTTTATGTGCCAGTCTTTAGAAGAGGTAAAAAACGAATATCTGAATAAGAATACTGATATTTCAACAGCTTTGGCTAAAGAAGAGCTTACTGAACAAGAGGTTGTAAGTGGCATGGTTGATAAGATCATTCAACGTGTCAGCCCGCGTGTGGAGCTTGTGAGCAAGCGCCAGGGTGGTGCAAATGTGCAGCTTCCTGTTGTTGTATCTGAGGAGCGATCTAAGCTACTTGGACTAAACTTTTTAGTGAATGCAATTAAATCTCGTGGCGAAAGAACCATTCACGGTAAGATTAAAGGTGAAATGCTTGATATTATTCAAGATAGAGGCCAGTCAAAAGCTGTGGTAATGATGAATAACTTGCTTAAGCAAGCTCGTGCAAATGCTGTGTTTAGTAAGCACACAACCATTAGAGACGAAATAAAGGAAGTTTAAAATGAGTAAAGCACTAAGTAAATTAAGAAATATAGGTATAGTAGCGCATGTTGATGCGGGAAAAACTACGACTACTGAACGTATTTTATTTTACACAGGTAAAGCCCATAAAATAGGTGAGGTTCATGACGGTGCTGCTACAATGGACTGGATGGAGCAGGAGCAAGAACGTGGTATTACCATTACATCTGCTGCTACTACATGTTTTTGGCAGGGTATGGACAAACAGTTTGATAACCACCAATTTAATATCATTGATACGCCGGGTCACGTAGACTTTACTATTGAAGTTGAGCGTTCATTACGTGTTTTAGATGGTGCGGTAGTTGTTTTTTGTGCGGTGGGCGGTGTTCAGCCTCAAACTGAAACAGTGTGGCGCCAAGCTAACAAGTATGGTGTCCCCAGATGTGCATTTGTGAATAAAATGGACCGTTCAGGTGCTAACTTTACACACGTTGTTGAGCAAATGAAGTCTCGATTGAATTGTCAGCCTGTACCAATGCAGGTTGCCATTGGCGCTGAAGAAGATTTTAAAGGCGTTATAGATTTAATTCAAATGAAGGCTGTTCATTGGGATGATGCATCACAAGGTTTAAACTTTAAGCTTGAAGATATCCCAAGCGACTTGAAAGATGAATCTGAATTAGCCAGAGAATATATGGTTGAAATGGCTGCAGAAGCATCAGAGGAGCTCATGGAGAAATATCTTGAGAACGGTGATTTATCTCCTGAAGATATTAAATTTGGTATTCGAAAGCGCACATTGAATAACGAAATCATTCCAGTTTACTGTGGAACAGCATTTAAGAATAAAGGTGTTCAAGCTGTATTAGATGCAGTTATCGAATTTATGCCATCTCCATTGGATGTTCCTGCTATTAAAGGTGTCGTTACTACGAAAGATGGTGATGTTGAATCTGAGCGACATGCCGATGAAAATGAGCCTTTCTCTGCGTTGGTTTTTAAGATTGCAAATGACCCGTTTGTTGGTAATCTTGCTTTTGTTCGTGTTTATTCAGGTAAGTTGCAAAAAGGCTCTGATGTTTGGAACTCAACAAAAGATCAAAAAGAACGCGCTGGGCGATTGCTTGAAATGCACTCTAACAAGCGTGAAGATATTGATTCAGTCAATGCCGGTGGTATTGCTGCAGTAGTTGGTCTAAAAAACGTCACCACAGGGGATACTATTTGTGACAAGGCGCATTCTATTGTTCTTGAAAGAATGGATTTCCCCGATCCTGTTATCTCAATTTCTGTTGAGCCAAAAACAAAAGCGGATCAGGAAAAGATGTCTGTAGCACTCGGTAAATTAGCTAAAGAAGATCCATCGTTCCGAGTCCATTCTGATGAGGAGTCAGGTCAGACAATTATTTCTGGTATGGGTGAGTTGCACCTTGATATTATTGTAGATCGCATGAAACGCGAATTCAAGGTTGAGGCTAATACAGGTAAGCCTTTAGTTGCTTACAGAGAAGGCATTAAGAGTTTAGTCGAATCTGAATATAAATATGCAAAGCAATCAGGTGGTCGAGGTCAATACGGTCACGTTAAGTTTAAAATCGAACCAAATACAGCTGGAGAAGGTTTTGAATTTGTAAATGAGATTAAAGGTGGTGTTATTCCTAGTGAATACATACCTGCAGTTCAAAAGGGTGTTGAAGAGGCTATGAACAATGGTGTTGTTGCTGGATACCCAATGGTAGATATTAAAGTCACTGTTTTTGATGGAAGTTATCACGATGTTGATTCTAGTGAGATGGCATTTAAATTAGCTGCTTCAATGTGTTTGAAAGACGGCGCAAAGAAGGCGGATCCATTTTTGTTAGAGCCCTTAATGAAAGTTGAGGTTGTCACACCTGATGAGTTCCAAGGTGATGTTATTGGTGATTTAAATCGACGAAGAGGGTTGATTCAAGATACAGCACCCGAAGCTGGTGGCACTGTAATTCGTGCTAACATCCCATTAAGTGAAATGTTTGGTTATTCCACTGATTTACGCTCTGCTACGCAAGGTCGTGCAACGTTTACAATGGAGTTTGAAAAGTATGCTGAGGTACCGACAAGTGTCGCCGAAGCAGTTGTTTCTGGTAAAGTAAAAGAGGTATAGTTATGTCAAAAGAAAAGTTTGATCGTTCCAAAGAACACGTCAATATTGGTACCATTGGTCACGTTGACCACGGTAAAACAACCCTTACAGCGGCGATTACAAATGTAATGGCAAAAGTTGGTGGTGGTGAAGCAAAAGCTTTTGACGAAATTGATAATGCACCTGAAGAAAAAGAAAGAGGTATTACAATTGCTACATCTCATGTTGAGTACGAAACAGCTAACCGTCACTATGCACACGTTGACTGTCCAGGTCACGCTGACTACGTTAAAAACATGATTACTGGTGCCGCTCAGATGGATGGTGGTATTCTAGTGGTATCTGCGACTGATGGTCCTATGCCTCAGACTCGTGAGCACATCCTTTTGGCAAAGCAGGTTAACGTTCCTAATCTAGTTGTGTTCATGAACAAATGTGATATGGTTGATGACGAGGAAATGCTAGAGTTAGTTGAATTAGAAATCAGAGAATTACTTTCTAAATACGATTTCCCTGGTGATGATATTCCAATCATTCAAGGTTCAGCACTACAAGCATTAGAAGGTAAAGAAGAATATGTTCAGAAAATCGTTGAACTAATGGATGCGGTTGATGCTAATATTCCTGCACCAAAACGTGATGTTGACAAAGATTTCTTAATGCCTGTTGAAGATGTATTCTCAATCTCTGGTCGTGGTACTGTTGCTACGGGCCGTATTGAAAGTGGTATTGTTAAAGTAGGTGAGGAAGTAGAAATCGTCGGTATCAAAGAGTCATCTAAGACCACTGTTACAGGTGTAGAAATGTTCCGAAAACTACTTGACGAAGGTCAAGCTGGTGATAACGTTGGTTTATTACTTCGTGGTATTAAGCGTGAAGAAATTGAGCGTGGTCAAGTTCTTTGTAAGCCAGGTTCTATTAAGCCACATAAACGATTCAAAGCTGAAATTTATATCTTGACGAAAGAAGAGGGCGGACGCCATACTCCATTCTTTAAAGGTTATAGACCACAGTTTTATTTCAGAACTACTGATATCACAGGTGATATTACATTACCAGCGGATAAAGAGATGGTAATGCCTGGTGATAATATCACTGTTGAAGTTGAGTTAATCAACCCTATCGCGATGCAGAAAGAACTTCGTTTTGCTATTCGTGAAGGCGGAAGAACTGTTGGTGCTGGTGTTGTAAGTGAGATACTTGACTAATTATTAATCTAGATTGAGAAGAGGAATACTGCTATGAGTAAAGCTAATCAAATGAAAATACAATTATGTTCTTTTGACCATAAATTGTTAGAAGGTGCTGTGCAAGTTATTGTTGATACAGCTCATAAGAGTGGTGCTCATGTAATAGGGCCTGTTCCTCTTCCCAACAAATGTAAGAAATTCACAGTTTTACGATCTCCACACGTGAATAAAGACTCAAGAGTTCAATTTGAGTTGATTACTCACAAAAGAATCGTTATTATTATCCCTAATGAAAAAACTGTTGATGATCTTATGAGACTTAATCTTTCTTCTGGGGTTGAAGTCGCTATAAGCTAGTATAAAGTTTGGAGGTAATCTCATGGTTGCGTTAGTTGCAAAAAAATTAGGAATGACGTCTATTTTCGATGAAAATGGAATAAGAACTCCAGTTACTGTTCTAAAGCTGTATCCTTCTCAGGTTATGGAATATAATGCTGATCGATCAGTCGTTAAGCTTATGGGTGGAGAGAAGCTAGATGCAAAAAAAATAAATAAGCCACTCAAAGGCCAAATTGATAAGGCTAAAGTTGAGGCTAGAGCAGAGATTTATGAATGCTATGCTGAATCAGGACAAGAATATGAGGTCAGTCAGAGTATCGATTATTCAAATCTGAATAACCCTAAATTTGTCAATGTTATTGGCACTACAAAAGGTAAGGGTTTCGCTGGTACCATTAAGCGGCATAACTTTTCGAGTCAAAGAAATACTCACGGTGTTTCTAAAGCGCACAGAAAACCAGGTTCAATCGGCCAATGTCAGGATCCAGGACGCGTATTTAAAGGTAAAAAGATGGCTGGTCATATGGGGTCTGTTCAACAAACCACATTTAATTTAAAAGTAGTTGAGTACAATCAAGATGATCAATATTTACTCGTAAAGGGTGCTGTTCCAGGTGCCAAGAATAGTAAAGTTATGTTAAGTGCTTCTACACGAAAAGGGAGTGCTGAATGAGTAAATTAGTAATTAAGACACTTGCTGGCAAAGAAACCAAGAATAGCATTGAGCTTGGAAATGGCTTTCTGGAAAGTGAGTATAATGCAAGTTTAGTTAAACAAGTTGTTGTTGCCTATCAAGAAAATGCTCGAATGGGAACAAAGAAGAATAAAAATAGATCCGAGGTTTCTGGTGGTGGTAGAAAGCCTAAGCAACAGAAAGGTAGCGGTGGTGCTCGTGCTGGTACCATAAGAAGCCCAATTTGGGTTGGTGGTGGTGTTACATTTGCTGCACGACCTAGATCATTCTACCAAAAAGTAAATCGCAAGATGTACCGTGCTGCATTACATTGTATTTTAAGTCGCTTACTTAAAGATGGTAAACTTCATGTTGTGGACGCCATTGATGTGGATGAGCCTAAAACATCTGCACTAAAGAAAATTTGGGCAGATTCAGATTCACCTGTAGTCAAGGATAAAGAGAGAACTATCTTCATCCGTACTGCAGATGAATATTCAGAGGCATTTGATCTTGCAAGTCGAAACATTGTTGGCGTAACATACCAAAACGTTGATAGTATCGACATTCCTGGCTTAATTTATGCTCATAATGTTGTTATGACGCCTGAAGTTATTAAATTACTACAAAAGAGGTTATTAGGATGAAAGAATTAACAATTCGCCGAATTAATCAGGTGTTGCTAAAACCTGTAATCACAGAGAAATCAACTACCAACCAGGAAACATTTAACACTATTACTTTTGAGGTTGGTATGGATGCGACAAAGCATGAAATTGCGCAGGCTGTTTACCAATTATTTGGTCATCGTGTTATCAAAGTGAATACACTACGTAATAAGCCAAAAGTTAAGCGTACAAGGACAAGGTTTGGTGGTTTTGGAAAAACAACATTTACTAAGAAAGCCATGGTTAGGCTTGCTGAAGGAGAGACAGTAACATTTGATTTTACTTCTATTAGTAAAAAGCTTAAAGGGGATAAGTTATGACACTTGTAGCTGGAAACATAAAACATTATAAGCCTACAACACCAGGTCAACGTGGTCGTTCCATTGTAGTCAAGCCGAAAGGTGAGCGCCATAAGCCGCTTGTGAGGGTTCTTAAAAAGCATGGTGGTAGAAACAATACTGGGCGCGTAACTGCCTGGAGGCAGCAAGGTGGGCATAAACGTTATTATCGAATTATTGACTTTAAAAGGTATGAATTTGACGGCATACCAGCTAAAGTTGAGCATATAGAATATGACCCAAACAGAACTTGTTTTATTGCGCTAATTTGTTACGCTAATGGTGCTCGTTCATACATTCCTGCACCTAATGAACTTCAAGTTGGCGATTCTATTGTTTCAGGTTCAGGTGAAATTAAAGTTGGTAACAGTATGGAACTTGGTCAGATTCCTGATGGAACACTGATTCACTGTATTGAGCAGAAGCCTATGAAAGGTGCTCAGTTCATACGAACGGCAGGTGGTTCTGCTGTAGTTCTTGGTAAAGATGGTGGCTTTGTTAAGGTGCGTCTAGCTAGTAAAGAAGTGCGAATTTTTCCAATGAATTGCAGAGCAACTATTGGTGAGTTATCTAACAAGAAACATAATTTGGTATCATTAGGAAAAGCTGGTGCAAGTCGATGGAAGGGACGAAGACCTACTGTTCGAGGTGTGGCAATGAACCCTATTGATCACCCACATGGTGGTGGTGAAGGCCGTACATCAGGTGGTCGTTCATCAGTAACTCCTTGGGGGGTTCCGACCAAGGGTAAGAAAACCAGAAAGAGAAATAAACCTAGTAATCGGTTTATTGTAAAGCGTCGTAAGAAGTAAGGTAGTGTTATGAAGTATCCTCATGTTAGTAGAAAATTAGAGAGAAAAGTTCAAGATAAGAGAAATCCGATAAAGACTTGGTCCAGATCTTGTACGATTATCCCTGATTTTGTTGGAACAACATTTTTAGTACACAATGGCAAAACGTTTATACCTGTTATTGTATCTGAAGAAATGGTCGGTCACAAACTTGGTGAATTTTCAATGACGCGTACTTTTAGAAGTCATGGTGGCGATAAGCGTACAAAGTAGAGGAAAGTTATGACAAAATGTACCACACATAATATTCGAATTGCTCCTAAGAAGCTAATCAAAATGGCCGATTTCGTTAGGGCTCATTATGCAAACGATCTTCAAGGTCTAACTGTTCAGTTGTCACTACAACAAAATAAAGCTTCCGATATTGTATTGAAGACGTTAAATTCTGCTATTGCTAATGCGGAGCATAATCACGGGAGTGATGTTGATGATTTGTCTTTAAAGGCTATCTATGTAAATAGTGGGCCCACTTTAAAGCGATTCAAGGCAAGAGCAAAAGGCCGTGGCGCTCGTATCTTAAAAAGAACGAGTCACTTAACTATTGAATTAACAAACGAACAAGCAGATTAAGGCATTACTATGGGACAGAAAGTAAATCCAATTACCTTTCGATTAGGAACAGGTCAACGAACAGCATCATCACTGTGGTTTTCATCTAAAGCAAACTTTGCGGATGCACTACAGACTGATTATAAAACACGTACTTTTATTCACAAAACCATGAGTGAAGCAGGTATTAATGATGTTAAGATCGAGCGAACAGGTCATAAGTATACTGTGACTGTTGCATGTGTAAGACCTGGTGTGGTGATAGGTAAGAAAGGAGAGCTGCTCACAACTAGACGGCGTGAACTTGCTAAAGAAATTAGCTGGGATTTAGATAAATTACAGTTGAGCATCGAAGAAGTTAAAAAGCCAGACTTAAAAGCTGCTCTTGTGGCTCAACAGATTGCTAAACGTATTGAACGTCGTGGGATGTATCGTCGTGTGATGACACAGCATATTTCTAGCGTAATGAAGGCAGGTGCACTAGGTGTTAAAATTTGTCTCTCAGGTCGCTTAGGTGGTGCAGAGATTGCTCGAAGTGAATGGTTGACAGAAGGCCGCATGCAGTTACAAACAATTCGCTCAGATATTGATTTTGCAGAATTACAGGCGCATACCACATACGGTGTCATTGGTGTAAAAGTTTGGATTTGTGTAGACCCCAATAAAAGGCGCTTCACAAACAAACAAAAGAAAGAAGTTTAGGAGAAGACATGTTTAATCCACCTAAGTCTACAAAGTTTAGAAAGTATCGAAAAGGTCGTAGCAGGGGAACTGTTAATCAGTCATTAGTCTATGGTAATGTAGGGTTTAAAGTTGCACCTGGTTTCTGGGTTGACTTAACTGCTCGGCAAATTGAATCTGCGCGTCGTGTACTTTCACGTCAAATGAAAAAGGCAAATGGCAAAATTTACATTAGGGTTTTTCCTGATTATCCAAGAACAGCAAAACCAGCTGAAGTTCGACAAGGTAAAGGTAAAGGTTCTGTTGACCGTTATGTTTTTCGTGCAAAGCCTGGCGCAATGATATTTGAAATTGCATGCCCTGAAGAGAATAAGGAAGTAGCGATTGCTGTCTTGAAACAAGCTGCCTATAAGATGCCTTTTTCAGTTGAAATTGTTGTTAAGGAAACAGAATTAGGAGTTCAATCATGATGAAGCTAAAAGAATTGAAAGAAATGAATATAAGTCAGCTTGCATCACTTGCTGAAAAAAGTAGACTGCAATTGATAGAATATAGGTTTAATCAGGTTACTGGTGAACTGAAAGATACATCTGTGGTGCGCAAAACAAAGCGACTTATCGCAAGATGTATGACATTAATTAATGAAAAGAAGTCAACTGAGGTATCATCATGAGTCAAACAAGTCAAAAACTTCCAACTCGAAAACTTCTTAAAGGTGTTGTATTAGCTCGCCGTGGTAAAACTGCTGTGGTTTCTGTGTCGCGGTCCTATAAAGTTCCTATTTATGGAAAAATGGTTAAATCTACAAAAAAATACCAAGTACATGATCCCAGGGAGCAAGTAACAGTGGGTCAGAATGTCATTATTTCTGATTGTCGTCCTATATCAAAGACAAAGCGCTTTGAAATTGTTTATAATGAGGTAAGTCAATGATTCAAATGCAAACTATATTAAATGTTGCAGATAATTCAGGTGCAAAGTCTGTTATGTGTATTAAGGTATTAGGCGGATCAAAACGTAATTTTGCTCGCATTGGAGATGTAATAGTTGTTTCAGTCAAACAGGCAATTCCTGGTGGGAATATTAAAAAAGGTCAGGTTTTTAAAGCTGTCGTTGTACGAACTAAGAAAACGCTACACCGTCCTGATGGTTCAACCATGAGAGCGGATGATAATGCTTGTGTTCTTATAAACGATCAGAATCAACCAAAAGGGACACGTATCTTTGGGCCTGTAACTCGAGAACTTAGGGCTTTGAATTTTATGAGAATTATTTCTCTGGCGCCAGAGGTTTTATAGGAGAAGTTATGGCTAATAGATTTAAAAAAGATGATTTTGTCAAAGTTATAGCAGGAAAAGACTCTGGTAAAACAGGCAAAATTACTAAGGTTTTTCCAGAAAAGCATGCTGTTATTGTTGAAGGTGTTAACATTAAAACTCATTTTGTTAAGCCAAATCCACCTGAGGGTAAGCAAGGTGGTATGGAAAAGAAAGAAGCTCCCATCAACTGGTCAAATGTGAGCCACGCTGACCAAGATGGTAAAGTATTCAAAATAGGCTTTAAAATACTGGAAAATGGTAAGAAAGTTCGTTACAATAAGCGAACTCAATCTGAGATTGATAAATAAAATCCTTAAGAGAGAAGTAGTTATGAGTAAATATCACTGTGATTTCCATAAGCTGTATCATGATACGGCTATTAATAAAATCATGGAGGAAGGTAATCTAACCAATGTGATGCAGGTTCCTACCTTACAGAAAATTGTAGTCAACCGTTCAGTAAAAGCTGACGAGAAGTCAGTTCTAGAGCGACTTCAAGAGGAAATTGTTGCCATTACGGGCCAAAAACCTGTGCTGAAGCATGCAAAAAAATCTGAAGCTGGCTTTAAATTAAGACAGGGCATGCCAATAGGTGCTTCTGTTACACTCAGAGGCGAGAAAGCATGGCAATTTTTTGAAAAGCTTGTTCGTGTCATCTTTCCAAGAATCAGGGATTTTAATGGCTTTTCTGCCAATTCATTTGATAAGCAAGGTAATTATACACTTGGTATTCATGATCAACAGGTGTTTTTCGAAATACCTTTTGACAGTATTGTGAAAAGACTTGGTATGGATATTACATTTGTCATCAATACAAATAGTTCAGAACACGATAAAAGAGTACTTAACCATTTATTCTTAAAGCAGTTTAACTTTCCATTCAAACATAAAGAGGTTGTAGCATGGCAAAAGTAAGTAGTATTGAAAAAAACAATCGACGTATTAAGATGTCATCTCGTAACCTCAAAAAGCGAGAAGAGCTCAAGGCAATAGTTAAAGATACTACAAAGTCAGTTGATGAACAGATTCTTGCTCAGTATATGTTGCAAAGCTTGCCTAGAGATGAATCACCATGTCGCGTGAGAAATCGTTGTAATCATTGTGGTCGTCCAAGGGGTGTGTACAGATTTCTAGGCTTATGCCGTTGTTGTATCAGAGTTTATATGAGCAAGGGTTGGATCCCTGGTTTTACAATGTCAAGTTGGTAAGGAGAAGAATATATGTCATCAGTAGTTGATCCAATTGCAGATATGCTAACGCGGATTCGAAATAGAATTATGAGAGGTTATAGCTCCGTTAATGTTCCAGTATCTGTATTCAAGGGGAGTATTCTTGATTGTCTCGTTAAAGAAGGTTATGTAGAAAGTTATAAAACACAACAAATTGAGGGAAGTTCTTTTAGTGAATTTGTCATTAATCTTAAAGTTGACTCCAATAATAAACCTATTATTCAGCGTCTCGATCGTGTTTCAAAGCCATCAAAAAAAGAATTCATTAAAAATTCAGAGCTAAGACCTGTTCTTAAGAATGGTATCAAAACAAGAATTCTGTCTACTAGCCAAGGTGTGATGTCTGATCGCGAGATTCTTAAAAGCGACCTCAAGATTGGTGGCGAATATTTATTTACAGTTGAGTAAGTTATGTCTAAGTTATTAAATAAATTTATTGAAACAGGTAGTGCAACCTGTACATTAGAAAAGAATATTCTTTCAGTCAAAGGTCAACTCGGTGAGTTACATGTTTCAATACCTGAATACATGAAATATGTCGAGACTGACGGCAAAATTAAGCTTTCAGTCAAAGATGACTATGTTCTTAATAAAGCTGAACGCTGCATGGTTGGAACTACTTTTGCTACAGTTCGCAATTCTGTGATCGGCGTGGTTAAAGGTCACCAAAAAACACTCATTATTGATGGTGTTGGCTACAAAGCTACTGTTAAGGGTAATGTGTTGGTTTTAAATGTTGGTAAGTCTCATGATGTCAATCTTGATATACCAAAAGGTATGAACATTACTGTTAATAAGAATAACATTGATGTTTCTTATTATGATATTCATAAATTGGGTGACTTTTGTGATAAAGTCTATAAAACAAAACCAGTTGAACCTTATAAACTTAAAGGTATCCGCTATAAGGATCAGCATATTGTAAGAAAAGCAGGTAAGGCAGGTAAGTAATGATTAGTCATGATAGAAAATCTCGTGTAAAGAAGCGCCTAAGGTGTCAGTTTGTCAGGCAAGGTAAAGATTATGTAACAGTATCTAGATCCAATCAGCATATTTACGTAACATATGTCCCAGTTTCAAGCGATCAGAAAACCATCACTATGTCCACAGTGGGTATAAAAGATCTTGTCGGTGGAAATGTCAAGAAAGCTGCTGAATTAGCAAAGCTGTTTGCAGCAAAACTACAGAAAGAAGGCGTAGAGGAAATCGTGTTTAATCGCTCTGGCTATCGCTACCACGGCTGGGTGAAATCATTAGCAGATGGTCTCCGTTCATCAGGTTTTCAATTTTAGGAATTATTGTTATGACAGAACAACAAATCAATGAAGAAGTCGTTAGTGTAATTAACATTCGTCGAGTTGCAAAAACGACAAAAGGAGGACGAAAAATGTCCTTTAGCGCACTAGTCGTTTATGGTGATGGAAAAAATCGCATTGGCTACGGTACAGGAAAAGGTTCCACAGTTGTTTCAGCGGTTGAGAAAGCAGAGCGTAGTGCAAGAAGTAATTGTGTTGATATTAAGACATATAAGAACTCTATATGTCATGAAGTTGAAGCAAGTTTTGGTAGCACTACAGTTAAATTAATGCCTGCATCTCCTGGTACAGGTATCAAGTGTGGTGCAGCAATGCGTAAGGTTGTTCAGGCAACAAGCGTGACTGATATTTTTGCTAAGATTACAGGTTCTAGAAATGCAAAGAATGTTATTATTGCGACATTCAAGGCACTCACCCAGCAACGCTTGGTGAAAGACGTTGCAGAGGCTAGAGGCTTTAAAGTCAGCCAACTTTGTGGCGTTTACGAACAACAGTAATATTTTAAGAGGCTAGATATGATTGGAAATAGTGAATTTCAAGGTTTAGGTAACAAATCATTTAAACGTGTAGGACGTGGTGCTGGTTCTGGTCTTGGAAAGACTTGTGGTCGTGGCCACAAAGGTCAGAAATCAAGATCAGGCGGCAAACCTAGGTTAGGTTTTGAAGGTGGTCAAAACCCACTTTACATGCGTTTACCAAAGATTGGTTTTCGTTCAAGAAAAAAATTAACACATGAGCAAATCTCATTCGACGACTTGGTTGTTGCCGTTAATGCTGAAGAGGGAAGCGACTTATTTGCAGTTTCAATGGACGTTCTAAGAAAACTTAACCTGCTAAAGCATAGTACTAAAACAGTATCTATCATTAAGGGACGTAGGGATCTTCAGCCAAGCCGAAAGCTTGTTGTCCTTAATGATAAGGGTTTAATTCACCTCTCAAAGTCATTGCATGGTTACGCAGAGAAAACTGAGAAGAGTGATTAATGAAAGCTTCTACGTTAATGAACAATTCCAAAATGGCAGAGCTAAAACAACGTTTGTTGTTTTTGGCTTTTGCTATTTTTATTTATCGAGTAGGATCTCACATACCCCTACCGGGTGTAGATGTTCAGGCATTTAGTGCAAAAGTTTCTTCAGATGGTATTATGGGCTATCTAAATATTTTTTCAGGCGGAGCGATGCAGCGAGCATCGATTTTGTCGTTGGGGTTAATGCCATATATTTCTGCTTCTATTATTATTAATTTATTGTCAATGACAGTTCCTTATCTTGAGAAATTTCGTCAAGGTGGTGAAAAGGGCCGGAGAAAAATACAACAAATAACGCGTTATTTGACTGTTGTGTTGTGTCTTGTTCAATCACTTGGTATTTCTGGTATGATCATTGCCCAAGGTTTTGTTGCGACAACTTACAGTGGAACTTATTTTACCATTATGTCTGCGATTAGCTTGACCACAGGAACTATGTTTGCCATGTGGTTAGGCGAACAGATTACTGAACGTGGTATTGGAAATGGGGTATCGATACTGATTTGTATTGGTATTGCGTCTAGATTACCCTTGGAACTCGGAAACATTTTTATGAGTGCATATGATGGAGGAATGGCATTGATTACGTCTATTGTACAAGTTGCTATTCTTTTTGGCCTCTTGTTCATGATTGTCTTCTTTGAGCGTGCTCAACGACGAATTCCAATTCATTATGCTCGACGATCTGCTAATATTGGCGGTAGCGCTCAAAAATCCTTTTTGCCTCTAAAGTTGAATAGTGCTGGTGTTATCCCACCGATATTTGCAAGTGCTATTATGTTCATTCCGATGCAATTGGGTAACACTGATTGGTGGTTTAAGGCTTTCTTTGAAAATCTACATCGTGATGTTTATTATTTCGTCGTAACTGCAGCTACCATCATGTTCTTTGCATTCTTTTATACAGCATTAACTTTTAATCCAAAAGATATGGCTAAAAACCTAAAAAACAGTGGTGGTTTTATTCCTGGTATTCGTCCTGGGGCTAACACAGCCACGTATATTGATGCTTTGATGACTAAGCTTACATTTATTGGATCTATTTACTTGACATTTATTGTATTTGTGCCTAATCTATGGCACACCGGTGGCGGCGCATTCATGATTGGCGGCACTGGACTATTGATTTCTGCGGTTGTTATTATGGACACATCCAGCCAAATTCAGTCGTTCTTAATGAGTGCTCAATATGAGAATTTATTAAAGAAGTCAAAAAAAGGTAGTAACGCATCGTTATTGAGGTAAATGAAATGAAAGTTAGAGCATCTGTTAAACAAATTTGCACTTCGTGCAAAGTTATTAAGCGTAAGGGCGTATTGAGAGTAATTTGTAAAAACGCAAAACATAAACAACGTCAGGGATAATCATGTCAGAAACAGTCAATTATATTATTGCAAATAGAGTATTGAATAAAAAAGGCCATGTGTGGTTTGAGCTAACAAAGATTTACGGTATTGGTAAATCATTAGCCCTTAAAATTTGCGCACAAGCAGTTGTTAATCCTCATTCAATTTTAGGTGAACGTAGTGCTGAAGATCTTGACCGCTTACGAAATATTATTTCGACTGGTGGCTACACTGTTGAGGGTGATCTTAGAAAATTTAATAAAATGTCTATTTTAAGACTTGTTCAGATCGGTTGTTACAGAGGCTTGCGACATCGACGTGGTGGGGTTCCTGTTAGAGGTCAGCGCACAGGACAAAGTAACGGTCGCACTGCAAAGCGTCTAAACAATAAAGTAGCATCTAACTAGGAGTAATGTTATGTCAGCTAGAATTTCAAAAAAGAAGTCTAAAAACGTACCAGTAGCAGTTCTTACTATTAAAGTTAGAGATAATAATACATTTGCCACACTAACTGACTCTAAGGGTGATGTATTAAAGAGTATTTCAGCAGGAAATGCAGCAGTAGGTTTCAAGCATGCCAAAAAGGGTACACCATTTGCCGCTGGAATGGTGGTTGAAGTGGCACTGAAAGCCGCTAAGGAGCAGTTCGGTGTTCAGACTATTAAGTGTGTTAAAATTAACGGTTTTGCTCAAGGTCGCGAGTCTGTTTATGGTCCACTTAGAAAGTCACCGATTACTATCTGTGATATCATATGTGTCACACCTATCAAGCATGGCGGCTGCCGTGGTAAAGGCCAAAGAAGAATTTAGGAGTATTTGATGTCAGCTTATATTAATTCTGTTTTAAAACGTGGAAAGGCTTGTAGAAAGTCACAGAAAGATCTTGAACTTTTTTCTGCTAATCGTCCTATTGATAAAAAGATAAAATTTGATTGTTTACCAGGTAAATCTAAACAAGAAAGAGCTCGGAAAGGCTCTGACTTTGGTATGCAGCTTAGTGCTAAACAGTCTGTTAAAAACTTCTACGGTTTACGTGAAAAGCAGTTTAAGTCTTATGTTGTAAACAAATCAAAGAAATTTCATCGTGATATTGTTAACAAGGCTGATGTGCTTTTAGTTCTTTTAGAGAGTCGATTAGACAATTTAGTTTATCGAATGGGATTTGCAGTTACGCGAAGGCAGGCAAGACAGATGGTTTCTCATTATCATATTTTAGTGAATGGTCATCCTGTTAACATCCCTAGCTACCAGGTTAAAGCTGGTGATGTTATCAGTGTTTCAGAGCGCGCAAAAGGCCATGACAGAATTTCATCATCTTTAGAAATCAATGATCAAGCTGACCGTTTTGATTGGCTGAAAGTTGATTCTGAAGGTCTTAAGGGTACTCTTGTATCTAGGCCTGACATTGAATTTTTACATCAAATGTTTGATGTGAACTTGATCATTGAATTTTACTCTAAGTAACAAGAGGTAATATGAGCGAATTACAAAATATATATCATGAGTTTTTAGTCCCAAAAGATGTTTCTGTAAAATATCTGTCTAACAATTGTGCTCGTATAATATTAGAGCCATTTGAAAGGGGTTTTGGCTATACTTTAGGTAATGCACTGCGTCGTGTTCTTTTGTCATCGATGTCGGGTTCTGCTGTAGTTGGCGTTGAGATTGAAGGTGTTTCTCATGAGTTTACTACAATCCCAGGTGTCCAAGAGGATGTTGTTGAAGTTTTGATGAATTTAAAAGAGTTAATTGTAGAAACGCCAGAGCATTCTATCAACTCAGATTCTTATCACCAAGAAGAAACACTTTCGGTTGATATCACTGGACCTAAAACTATTACTGCTGGTGATTTAGTGGCTGAAGGTAATGTTATTGTTCACAATCCTGAGCAAGTAATTCTTCACCTAGACACCGCTAGAAATATTAGAATGAAAGTATTCGTAAGAAGAGGTCTTGGATTTGATTTAGCTGAATCTCGTTCAGAGACTCGTGTTAATTTCTTAGGTATTGATGCTTCTTTTAGCCCCATCAAGCGTGTTAGTTTTAATGTTGAAAAAGCTCGTGTTGAGAATAGAACAGATCTTGATAGGCTTGTTTTAGATATTGAAACCTTCGGTACCATTGATCCTGAAGAAGCTATTCGTAAATCTGCAACTATTTTAAATCACCAGTTAAGTGCCTTCACTGAACTTCGAGATAAGAATGTTTCAGCTGAGGAAAGTGAAAAAATTAAGATTAATCCTATTCTATTCAAGTTGGTTGATGAGCTTGAGCTTACAGTTAGAGCTGCTAATTGTTTAAAATCTGAGAATGTGTTGTATATTGGTGATCTTGTACAAAGACAGGAAAGTGATCTCTTGAAGACCCCAAATCTCGGCCGAAAATCTTTGGCTGAGATCAAGAGTATTCTACAGGAACACGGTTTAACTCTAGGTATGCATATTGAAAACTGGGTTTCACCAGATGCAAGCAAGATAATTGAGTGAGGTAAGTTATGAATCATAGAAAAAAAGGAACTAATTTAAATATGCCAACGGATCAGCGTGAGGCACTGATGAGAAGCCTTGCTACTGCTTTGATCGTTCATGGCGAAATTAAGACAACGTTACCACGTGCAAAAATGCTTAGAATGTATGTAGAGCCTATCATTACTAAAGGCCGAAATAATCAGAGTATTAGTTTAATTTTTAGTAAGCTTCGCTCAAATGAAGCAACTAAAAAAGTCACAACTGAACTTGCTGAGCGATATGCAAAACGTCCTGGCGGTTATACTCGCATCATCAAGGCTGGTTATCGTAAGGGTGATGGTGCACCAATGGCCTATATTCAGTTAGTAGACTAAAAATGTATTAGATATTACTAAGGCCGGTTATTCCGGCCTTTTTTATTTGCTTATAACGCTATCTATCTAGTTAGATCGCGTTATACCAATAGGTAATCCCATCCCAATAGCTAGTTTTATTTGTGTTACTCATAACTTCTAGTGGGCTTATATGACAACCATCAGTTGTGAATAGATCGTTATTCGTGATGATGCCATGCCAATTGTCATGACCAAGCCAGATTTCAACGCGACATTGATGTTTGTATGCCATTAATATTGGTTCTTTACCTTTATAAAGTGGGTAAAAAATGAGATGTTTTGAATCATTAAAGTGGTTTTGGATGCGAGTTACTAGTGATTGATTCATGTTCTCAATATGCCATTGATTCTGTTCAAGCATACTACGAAAGGACTCTATGTTACTTCCATGAATATTCAAATGGTCACCTTTAATCCCTAAAGGTGAAAAGCGAATGAGTGGAAGTTGACCATGTGCGGTTGTTATGGTTGATGACTGAAGCCATGGCGTATTAGCGTAGAAATATTGATTATTAATTGTTTGATCGAGTCTTGCAAATGTGCCATGCAATACTGCTGCATAGATTAAATTGGGTAATATCGCTAATGTTGTTATCGTTTGATTACTGATATTCAGTTTGAAATAAAGCTTTAGCAAATTGTATAATTGGTATGATAGTAACCCAACTAAAATGCCACCCAATGCATCACTTAACCAATGAAACCCTAAATACAGGCGTCCAAATATAGTTACAATAATAAGCGTTTCTGCTATTTTAAATTTTTTTAATATGGGGTTAATCGAGGTTAATATTAATGTTAGCCAAGTCATAAGGGCAATATGTCCGCTAACAAATGAACTGGTATGATTTAAATTCTGTGATAAAACAGGCCGTGCAATTTCAGCACTCATTTTAGTGAGGGCAATCATTCCAGCGCAAAAAAGCATTGACGTAAAAATGATAATAGCTTCTTTGCGGTATCCATACCAGTAGCCAATAAGGCAAAATATTCCTGTGGTTGGTATGATAATAGTTTTATTCGCAAATCCATCAACCCAATAAGAGAGATGATCAAAAAAGGGGTTGGCGATTGATCGTAGAAAACTTAATGTCAGGTGATTGATGGGTACGAAGAAGTTAGTTGCATAGACTAGATAGGATATGGTTCCAAATACCAATAAGCTGATGAAGGTCAATTGACATTGTTTAGCTAGGGAATGAGGCAGCCACTTTGCGAGCAATAGATATTGTGATGGTCTTGTGTGGCGAATGACCCAAAATAACATTATAGACGTAAGAAGAATGAATAAGATTGGATATATATCATTAATAAATAAATTTTTCTGATACATGCCTACTAGGTAGCCTGGACCAAGATAAGTTAACATCCATGCAATCACCGTTGGTGGTACAATGATTAAAAAACTTTTAACACCCATATTTAGCCAACCTGCAATAAATGGTATGGAACTTCTAAGTGGCCCCAAAAACCTACCTAGAAAAATGCCCAAAACACCATATTTTTTAAAGAAAACCTCACCTTTTTCACGCATGAAGGATAATTTGGGATATTTTTTGAGGGAAATTCTTGATTTTAGATGCTTTCCTACAAAAAAACTTATCAAATCGCCAGCAATACCGCCTATGAATACTGCAGTTGCAATAGCCCAAAAAAGATCTGGGTGTGTTGCCATGACTATTCCAATGGGTGTCATCAAGAGGCTGCCTGGTAACACAGTACCCACTATGGGTAAACCCTCTAAAAAAGAAAATAGAAAACTAATAATGGAGATGCTATCAGGGTTATTATTGATAAAATGATTAATATCCATAAAATGCCTTAGGATTTATAACTTGCTCATTGTAACACTATTATATATAAAAGGAATATAATTTGACCTATTCTAGGTGATTTCTTCACCTAAGTGTTGTTTATCAGCATGGTAAGATGAACGAACTAATGGTCCACTTGCAACTGATGTAAAACCCATTTTTTTAGCTTGTTGAGCAAAATAAGCAAATGATTCAGGCGAAACATATCGATCAACTGGCATATGATGTTTTGATGGAGAGAGGTACTGACCCATTGTAATCATATCAACTTGGTGTTGGCGGAGATCATGGAGGGTTTGCAATATCTCTTCATCAGTTTCTCCTAGTCCTAACATTATGCCAGATTTAGTAGGAATATTAGGGTGTTGCTCTTTAAATTTTTGCAACAATGTTAAAGACCATTGGTAGTCAGAACCAGCTCTAGCTATTTTGTATAAACGAGGTACAGTTTCAATATTGTGGTTGAAAACATCAGGTGGGCAAGTTGCAAAAATAGCCAATGCTTTATCCATTCTACCTCTAAAATCTGGGACAAGAATTTCAATTGTCATATCTTGTTGGCGTTCTTTAATTGCCCTCATGCAGTCAACAAAATGTTGTGCACCGCCATCACGTAAGTCATCACGATCTACTGATGTTATTACAATGTATTTAAGGTTCATCTGTTGAATTTTTTCTGCCAGGTTGATGGGCTCATTAGGATCCAGAGGATCTGGACGACCATGGGCAACATCGCAAAAAGCGCAGCGTCGAGTACATCGATCTCCCATAATCATAAAGGTTGCAATACCTTGGCTGTAACATTCAGATAGGTTGGGGCAGTTGGCCTCTTGGCAAACTGTGTGCAAATTAAGATCTTTAAAGCTATTTTTCATCATTTGAATATTAGGGTCATTAACAAGCTTAATTTTTAACCAAGGTGGTTTGGGTAGAGGTTCCGCGTTATTGTTTTCAATCTTAATGGGTATTTTAGCTAATTTTTCAGCATTGCGTTGTTTAGTGGTTGCGTTCATATTTAATGTTCCTAATACATCAATAAATTGTGAATATGCTTAATGAGTATATCAGGAAGTAGATGGCAGTCAAATTGTGGCTGTTCATCTTTAATCTGTGTCATCAAACGCTTTTTACCACAAGGGTAAATATCACTAAAAGGAGATAGGTCCATATTGGTATTAATGGCTAAACCATGATAACTAATATTGTTACGTGCTCTTAATCCAACTGAGGCGATTTTGCGATGACTAACATAAACACCTCTGTCTTCTTTTTTTGCATAAGCGTCAATGTTTATCTCCCTTAATACTTCAATGATAAATTGTTCTATTTCCCCCACCATATCGATAATATTCATCGATTGCTGGGTTAAATCAATCATAAAATAGACAATCCATTGACCTGGACCATGGTAAGTAGCTAGGCCGCCTCTGTCTGTGCGTATAATAGGGATTCTACTATTAATATAATCTTTTTGTGGTGTTCTCGGGCCAATAGTAATGATAGGTTTGTGCTGTAAGATCCAACAGCAGTCTTCATGATGAGGTTGATTAACACGTTGTTTCATTAATGCGTGTGTTAATGAATATTCTTGCAAGCTATGATGTAGAATGAGGTTCAGTGATTTGAGCTGCATGATTGATCGCTTGGATTAGTTTTAATATATATGAGTGGTTAACATCAAATTGATAATCCCTTAGCTTTATTAAGGGTTTAATTAAACGGGTGGAACTCGTAATAAAGCTGGCATCAGCATGGTATAAGTCTTCTAACTTGATGGGTTCAATTTTGACAGGAAGATTAAGCTCATGACATAATTTTAGTGTGAACTCACGTATGATGCCTGGGAGTATATTTTGTGATAAAGGTGGTGTTTTAATCACATTGTCTTTGATTAAAAATAGATTAGATGATGCTCCCTCAGTGATTAAGCCATTACGGTGCAAAATAGCTTCATGAGCGCCAGAGTTGTGTGCAGAGATTGATGCCAAAACATTAGGCAATAATGATGTTGCTTTGATATGACAATGTGACCACCGTTCATCAGGATGTAAATAGCCAATGATGCTCTCTGAATGTTTTGCAATTGGTTGGCTCATCATAAACCAATTTGGCTGAATATTTGGAGGACAAATATGTCGACGAGAACTGGGGGCGCCTCGAGTAATTTGAATATAAATATAACCATTCATTAACTCATTTCGATGAATCATTTCTTGAATATATTGGTGCCACAAATCCTGACTAAGTGGTTGTGGAATATGTGTTAGGTTCAAACTACGATAGAGGCGATCAAGATGTTCTTCAGCTAAAAATGTTTGTCCATTAAATACTGATATAACTTCGTAAATACCATCACCAAATAAAAAGCCTCGGTCGAAGACTGATATCTTAGCTTCATGTGGCTCTACCCATTCATGATTTAAGCAGACATATTGTTTCATGAAAAAATACGTTTTATTTGAGATGAAATTTTACCAAAAATATGGGTTTCATCTGTTTCTGTTTGAGTGAATAATGACTCTGATGCTAGTAGTTGATTTTTAAAGTACACTTTAATTGATCCGTGCTGTTCACCAGCATTATGTGGAGCAGTTAAAGAGGTTGGGTGACTACTTATAATAGTTAGATCTTTTTGGTTTCCTTGAGGAATAGTAATGTTTAAAGGTTTGTATGTCTTTAAGGCAACATGATCTGATGTGCCATTCCATACTGGTATATTAATACTTTCATCGTCGAGTAATGTGATGTTTTCAAAGAATCTAAATCCATAGGTCAACAGTTTTTCATTATCAACATCTCTAAAATGATCAGTAGGTGATCCTAAGGTAATAGCGATTAAGCGCATACCATTCTGTATGCCAGATGAAACCAAACAATAACCAGCCTCTTTGGTGTGACCTGTTTTCAAGCCATCAACATAGGATAATTTTTTTAGGAGGTGATTTCGATTGGATTGAGTAATGTTGTTGTGTTTCATTTCTAGTTTTTGGTAACGCTGATAAAACTCTGGGTGGTCATAAATGATGTGTTGAGCTATTTTTGCCAAATCATAAGCTGTAGAATAATGTTTAGAATGAGGAATGCCTGTTGGATTTTGGAAGTGTGTATTTTCTAAATCCCATTGTTCAGCCATTTGGTTCATCATATCAACAAAAGCATCGATGCTACCTGCTGCATGAATAGCTAATGCAAGGGCAGCATCATTACCAGAAGCAACAATGACACCATTGATCAGTTCGTCAATAGTGACTCTACTATTCAGTTCTAAAAACATACTTGAGCCTTCTGCTTGGTATGATTCTTCAGTAATATTAACCTCATCGGTAAGTTTTATTTTTCCCTGAGCAACCATATTTTCAATGATGTATAAGGTCATCAATTTAGTAAGGCTGGCAGGCGCATGAACTTTGTGGCTATTTTTTTCACTGATGACATCACCATTTACAGCATTCATTAAAATATAGGCATCAGCTTTAAGTTTGGGGGCTGAAGGTATAATGGTATCATCAAATTGAATGGTATTTGCATGTGCGATAGACACGATTAGGGTTAATGCTATTAGTAATTTTTTCATTTTAGGATCCCAGATTCACAGATCTTCAATGTAACAAATACTAATAGTCATTGAAAGAACTTTAGTGTACTTTTGGTGCAACAAGTAGGTCAATTCTGACGTCTGTTGTTCCTTGCTCAATAAAGCCTAGTTTTTGCGCAGCAGCTCGTGATAAGTCGATGACTCGACCTGGGTGAAAGGGTCCTCTATCATTGACTCTAACCACAACACTGTGATTATTATCAACTCTTGTGACGCGAACATAGCAAGGTATGGGAAGCTCTTTATGCGCAGCGGTCAAAAGATTCATATCAAAAGTTTCCATGGTTGATGTTTTTCGTCCATGAAATGGCTCTCCATACCATGAGGCTTTGCCGTATTGTTGAAAGGAATGAATGTCTTTCAGGACATGATATGTTTTGTTATGAACACTATAAATTTCATTATTACCGTATTTAGAAAGCGGTTCTGGCTGAAGCCAGCTGCCCATAATCGAAGTTGAGGGAATCAATAATGTCAACAATAGTAATAATCTAGCCATAGTTAAATGCTATCATGGAAACAATATGATTGATAGTCGTATTAACAATCAATGGTTGCAAAGTGATGATGTTTTTAACATAATATGCCAATGAAACATCGCATTACCAATAGACATACTATGGCAGTCATTGCTGAATATTACCCAGAGCGTGTTGTTTCAGTTAGCGTTCCTGATCATGAATACTCTGATTTGACATGGGTTCCATTGTTGCAAAAACAGGGTATAGCTATTCATCGATCTCAACATCTTGTGATGATTGCTGTGCCACCATCCGTAAGATCAGAATTAGACTTGCTAACGGATGTTCAATCAAAACATCATGGGTGCTGGCTAGCTTTGGATGAGGTCACTGATCCACATAACTTAGGTGCATGCTTGAGAAATATTGCGGCATTGGGCGCTCAAGGATTGGTTCTTCCTAAGCATGGTAGTGCACAAGTGAATGATACCGTTCGTAATATATCATGTGGCGGTGCTGATTTTGTTCCTATTTATCAAGTAACAAATTTATCTAAAGCAATGTCTCATTTAAAGAAAGATGGTGTTTGGGTATTTGGTGGTTGTGAGAGAGGTGAGCAATCATTGGGACATGTTAAAATAGCTGAAAAGTCTTTGATCGTGATGGGAAGTGAAGGAAAAGGTATGCGACCACAAGTTCGTAAAATGTGCGATGTTGTTTTTCATTTGCCAACATGTCCGCCTGTATTAAGTCTCAATGTCTCTGTCGCAACAGGTCTTGCACTCAATCACTGGCTTGTTGGTGCTGAAAATACTTGAATTATTGCCTAGAAGCTGGTATCATGTGGTTCCTTATTCGAAAAGAATGTAACCAAAAGGAGAAAGCCATGGGCTCAAAACATTATGACATTATTTTATTAATACATCCTAATCACAGTGATGACATACAATCAATTATAAACAAGCAAAAAGAGTCATTTTCTGATTCTGGAGCTGATGTTTATCGTGTTGAAGATTGGGGTAGAAAAAAATTGCACTACCCAATTGAGAATGTCGCAAAAGCTCATTTTCTTTGCTTCTCAGTTACAATGAGTGGTCAAAATCTAAAATCATTAGACACATCATATAAGCTTAATGATTTGGTTGTGAGACATTTAATTGTTGAGGCAAAAGAAAAGCTAACTGATCAATCACCGATGAAAATTGTTGAACAACATGATGGTAACAAAAAAAGCTTGTTAGCTGCATTAGTTGATCATCCAGAGCGCCAAACTTTCAAGAACATTGCCTTTTGCCAAGAGCACGTGAGTCCATACTCAGGTCGTATTAACCCAAGGCGACAAACACTATTGAGTGCACAAGATCAAAAGAAATTGACAAATGCGATTAAGCTTAATAGATTTTTAGCTCTAATGCCTTATTGCGATAAGCATAACCAGTAGGAGATTATGGCACAAACCATACAACGATACTTAACGTTATTTGTTAAGCAAGAGCAATATACTTGGATGATACTTTTGCTCTTGCTCGTTGCTAATACTCAGGGCATTGCTTTTACAGGTTTGCTTCTGACTATTTTGTCTGTGGTAGCTGCACTTAACTTTAAAGATGAATGGAAAGCCATCTTAGCGATCATGTTTGGAGTCTTACCATCTATTTTACTGCTACTCAATCTAGGATATGGTTGGGTAGCTGGTTTTTCTAGTATTGTATGCATAAGCTCAGTTCTTGCTTTTCGTCGCTCAAACTCAATACAGTTTTATTTTGATGTTCAGTTACTGAGTGTCTTATCGTGTTGTCTTGTTTTATTGCTGCTTCCTCATGAAGCTATGTATGCCACTATTGTTGAGAAATTAAAGCTCATTTTTGCCGAACAAGCTCCTAATATGGCAGGAATCGAAAAATTACCCTCTTATATTCTTGGCATTACAATCAATACGCAAATCATAACTTTATTTGCTTCTGTTATGCTGTATGCTCATTGTTTTACCGATAATTACAACTCGCTAAAAACACAAATCTTGAGTTACCGTCTTGGTATGTTACACATCGCGTTTATTTTAGTATTGATGGTATTATTTTATTTTCAAGGCGATACATTTTGGCTTGGAACCCAGTCACTTGTTTTTCCGTTGATGGCATTTTTACCACTAGCTTTTATTGGTTCAATACTTATCATCAATACAGTTATTGATACAAAGATTAAGTGGCTCATTTGGGTTATTTCAGTCATGACAGTATATATATTGTTGACTTATTGGCAGCAGCTCTATTTGTTTCTGGCATTCTTAGGGTTGGTTGACTATTTTTTTGATGCCAGGGTTAAATTGATAAAGAGGAAGGTGTAATCATGCAAGTGATTTTAAAACAAACAATGAAAAATTTAGGTGTTGTAGGTTCTGTGGTTTCAGTAAAACCAGGGTATGCAAGAAACTATTTAGTCCCAAATCAACTTGCTGAAGTTGCAACTGAGAGTAATATGAAGAGATTAGAGGCTCAATTGAGCGCGCTGAGAGAAGAAGAGGAAAAACGTATTAAGTTAGCTAATGCTGTTAAAGAAAAAGTTGCAGACTTCTGTTCTAATATTGTAATTGAGATGAACGTTACTGAGGATGGACAGCTTTATGGTTCAGTTGGTACTGGTGATGTCCTTATGATGATTAAAGATCAACTTGGTAAGACTAAAGACTTTGAATTGAACAAGCAAATGGTTCAGGTTAATAATGGCTCTCCAATTAAATCTGAAGGCACTTTTGAAGGTGTACTTCAGCTGCATTCAGGTGTTTCATGCCCAATCATTCTTAAAGTTGAAGCCGTCGCTAGTTAAATATAGGCCATTATGGCACAACAACAATTAAAACCTATTTCTCGTGAGGCTGAGCGTGCTGTTTTAGGCGGCGTTATTTTAGATAATCAGCGTTGGGATGATGTTGCAGAATTATTAGTTCAATCTGATTTTTTTGTTATGGAACACAGGTATGTTTTTGAGTCAATTGCATACTTGTCTGAGCAAGCAATGCCATTTGACACCATTACAGTTAATGAAACCCTTAAAAAGAAGGGGTTTTTAGAGAAAATGGGGGGGGAGCAGTTTCTTTTTGAATTAGTCAATGAAACGCCAGTTGCTGCCAATATATTATCGTATGCCAAGATTGTTCATGAAAAATCGCATCTGCGCTCATTAATGGAGGCTGGTCAGTACATCACTGATTTAGCACACACATCAGGATCAAAGAATGCTGATGAATTGATTAATGAAGCAGAACAAAAAATCATGTCGATTAAGGATACGCGATCGTCGTCTGATGGTCCTAGAAGTATTCAGGATATACTTACTGAAACGACCGACAAAATTGATCGTTTGAGTCAAATGGAAGGAACCATTACAGGTTCGCCAACTGGCTTTGATGATCTTGATAAAATGACTTCAGGATTGCATCCTGGAGATTTAGTTATTGTAGCTGGACGACCCTCAATGGGTAAAACAGTATTTGGTGTTAATATTGCTGAGCATGTTGCTATTAGTGCTGAAAAACCAGTGTTAATTTTTAGTCTTGAAATGCCATCAGATTCCATCGTGATGCGTATGATGTCCTCATTGGGGCGTATTAATCAACATCAAGTTCGAACTGGTAATTTGAGTGATGAAGATTGGCCTAGATTATCTTCTGCAGTGAGTATGATTAAAAATGCAAAGATATTTATTGATGATCAGCCTGGTGTTAGTCCTATTGATATTAGATCTCGGGCGCGCAGGATTAAAAGACAGCATCCAGATTTGGGACTTATATTGGTAGACTATCTTCAATTGATGCGTATTCCAGGTTTTAAAGAGGGTAGAACTCTGGAGATTTCTGAAATTTCCCGAACGTTAAAATTAATTGCCAAAGAAATGAATGTTCCAGTTATTGCATTATCTCAGTTGAACAGAAGCTTAGAACAAAGGCCAGATAAAAGACCTGTAATGTCTGATTTACGTGAATCAGGATCTATTGAGCAAGACGCTGATTTAATCGCATTCATATACAGGGATGAAGTTTATAATGAAGATTCACCCGATAAAGGGGTTGCTGAAATTATTATTGCAAAGCAAAGAAATGGTCCAATTGGCAAGGTTAAACTAACCTTTTTGGGTCAATACACTCGTTTTGAAAATCATGCACATTTTGAAGCTTCATTTGGTTAAATTATGGCATTAAGAAAATGTTATCTTGATATTGAGGCTTGGCAGCATAATATTCATTCCATCCAAGAACAATGGCCCGAGCAATCCATTTTACTGCCCATCAAGGCTAATGCTTATGGTCACGGCTTAAGTATTATGATTAAAGCTATTGATGATCGTGTTTCTGGCTATTGGGTTGCCACTCTTGAAGAGGCAAAAGAAGTTCGTTTATATTCAAGTAAACCAATCTGTGTTGCTCATTATTCCTCATGTCTTAAATCGTGCGAAATGTTATTGTCACTATCATGTGATCTAGTGATTTATGATATACAACAAATTAATACTTTTCATGGTTACTTGCCTCAATTTAATCGTATTTGGCTTAAAGTAAATACAGGAATGAATCGATTAGGGGTTAATATTGATGAATATCAGGATGCGATGAGATTATTGAAAAAGTATGTGCCATTAGAGAAAATAGGGCTACTAACTCATCTAGCTGATACAGGCGATACGAAAGACAATCGAGCTCAATTAGATCGTTTTAGAAAAATATGTAAAAATCATCATGATGTTTCATGGTCCAATTCATCTGGATTGGGTTTCTTAACCAAAGAAACAATGGGTAATTGGATTAGACCTGGTTTACTCGTTCATGGTATTTGTCTTGATGATCGTTTACAATATTTGCCACTCAAACCTGTTATGAGTTTATGGACAGAAGTTATTCAAACATATGAGGTCGGTCTTGGCGATCAAGTAGGTTATGATGGTCAGTGGGTAGCTCAAGATAAAACGCAAGTTGCTATTGTCTCGTTGGGTTATGCTGATGGTTTTCCACAAAACTGTCCAACTTGGTCATTGTATGTTAAGGGCGTGAAGTGTAATGTGATTGGCAAGGTTTCTATGGATGTATTATGTATCGATGTAAGTGGAGTTGATCAGGTATTTGCAGGAGATAAAGTTGAAATCATAGGACCATCACAAACTTTAACGGCATTGTGTCGTGATATTGGTGAGAGTCCCTATGCCTTAATAACCCGTTTAGGATCACGATTTGAGAGAATAGTATTATCAAATGAGAGAGGCAATCGAGGAGCTTTATGAATCATTATATTCGGTGGTGTTGTCGTCGTGGTGTTTTGGAGCTCGATCTATTATTAGAGCGATTTTTAGAAAATCATTTTTCTACCTTAACTGCAGATGAAAAGCTACTATTTGGTCAATTTCTACAATGTGAGGATAGTTGGCTACAGTCATGGCTTTTACTGCATGATAAAGAGCCCCCAGAGCCATTTAAAGCTTTGGTCGCAATGATTCTCAAACGGTAATCATATCAATAAAGTATACTACAAAAAATATTAATTACCGACTGATTCATTTAAGATTATTGTAGTTATGATGAATGTTGTTTGAGTTGCCAAATTTGTGAAGGCATACTGAATGATTGATAGATATCTACTTTGAGTGGATTAATTGGACGATTGCTGCGAACGGTGATTTCACCACTGTTAAGAATATTGGCATTCATATTCTGATCAATATTGCTTGAGGTTTTATACTGATTAATGACATGAAAAAAAGCTAATGGATGCTGAAGTTTTTGGGTATGATGATTACCTTTAACTTCCCAAGTTCCTTTAAAATCATGAGGCCAATGAACTTGAGCCGTATTCATTTCTTCAGATAGTTTGATTTTATATTTATTATTGATACTGAGAGCATTGGGACTATTTTTTATGATTTGAAAGTGAATATCCAAATGATGCTTTTGTATATCAAACAATAAGTCCTGTATTAAATTTGCTGTATTAGTTGCTTGTGTAAATAATGTCGCATCTACAATTTTTTCTGCCCAAGGTGCTATTTTCCAGCTATTATTTTTAAACACAAAAATATTATGAAGATCCTGATTAAGGAATTGAAAAAATGAGCCATTATTTTGAAAGAATTGCTCTAAATAATTAAGATTGCAGTCATCATCAGAGTTTTTAGAGAAAGGGTATTTATTAGCTATATTTTGGAGGTACTCATGATAAATTAATTGGTAGTTTTTGTGGAGAGTGGGCTCCGCAAGCGTTAAAAGATAATGCCGAATGTCATGCTGTAACTTTTGTTCATCATTATTGGATGGTTGGTGAGTAAATAGGGGGTGTTTTTCCGGGTGGTGAATAATATCTAAAGCTTTAATCTGCGCTTTAGGATTATCTTTGAGCTCTTGTAAAATAGTTTTGATATCCTCAGCAAGAGTCTTGGTCTCTTTTTGGTTGTTTAACTCTGGTTGTTGTAGCGCATTGATTTTAGGTTGCACTTCACTCATTGGTTTTTGGGGTGGTGATGGAGGGAGATAGGTAAGTTGCCTGCTTTTTTTGGGGGGGCTTATCACGTTAAAGGAGGATTGTTGCAGCATAATCATAGTCAAACAAACAATGATGATCATCAGACTATACATGTAATGTAATGGTTGACTTATCTCTGGTTCAGTAAGCAGAGTACCTCGAGGCTTTTTTGAACGTATTACTGAGTTATCATTTAGAGCATATGTTTGAGATAGAAGTTGGCAAGGTTGTGAGTTCGTCGAAGCATTGTTTAAAAATAGGCTATGAAAAATATTAGGATGCTTATCTAGGGCATTATAAATATGGTTAAACATTATTTTTTGAGTTTCTTGTATATTGAAAGTTTCTGGGTATAGACTTGGGTTAGATTGAATGGATATTAATTGCTGCTTTAATAAGTTTTCGATATTTTTTGAATTTTTAATATTGATCACTGCTGCTTCATGCGGATAGTGACAAATATTCAAAACGAACTTGTTTTGGGGTAAGATTGGAGATAATTTTGCAAGTAGTGTTGCCAAGTGCGCTAAATCATCAGATTTGCACAGCCACTGAGATTGTTTGACAAAAGGTGTTTTAAATAGGCGGTCAGTATCAATGCTTTTAAGCTGTGATGTGCTGACGGTTAAAGTTCTATCTCGATGAGTTGGGTGCTGCCACCAAATCCCTAAACGAGGATTTTGATTGATTATGGTATATCCTTGTTGTGTCATAATATCCATAATGTTGTGATGTGGCATATACAAACACAACCTTGTTGGATACATGCACCGTTGCCACCATCGTGTGAATGGATTGAGTAGCTGATGAGTAGAGAAGGCGGGATGATTGGGGGAGATAATGCTTTTTTGGATGTATAAGGATACAATATATGTTAACCCTATAGACCAAAGCGCCCATAATAGAATACCTTCACTGTTAACTGATTGCCAATCCATTAAACGTGTTGGTAGGAAGAAGAGGCAAATACTAAATAATAAATAATACAACATTTTGCTACCTATAAGAGAACCGTGTAAGACATAAGAACGATCATACAACTTAAAGTGAGAATGATGGTTGGTATAAGGTGCGATGATTTTAATAGAGGATCTGATAAACTTTTATGATTGATTTGATCTCTTAAGGCATGATGACTATGTTTGTGTAATGATTTTTGTTGATAAATCTCAAGCATCCATAGAATATGGGGCTTGAATGCATCAAGGTCTTGGTGTTTATAGGCATGTAGATGCTCATACCATTGACTCTCGGTTTTTTGATTGGGTGAATGGCATAACATCAATTCTCCCCATGTTTTTAGAGTCTTTGTTGCCCAAGCGTGTGCATCAGTAGGCAGAATAGACCAGTGATCACGAATTTGATGCATTAAATAAATAAGATGCTCTTGTTCTTGATGGGTTAATTCTCTATTAGGTTGTTGGCTAATATTATTAATTGATAGTATGAATAATGATGGCCAATCTGGTTTGAATATACATGTTTGAGTCATTGTTATCGTGGTGAACGCTCCTTTTCACTCATTTGATTATGCCAGATATATTTCAAAGTCTCAAAAGTTTTCTACGTCCTCAAGTCGGCTTCTAGCAGAAAAGGCTTTATGAATGGTATGTGTATCCATATACTCCAATTCACCGCCCATCGGAATGCCATGAGCTAATTGTGTTATGGTTATATTACTACCCTTCAGAAGTTGGTGAATAAAATATGCTGTGGCTTGCCCTTCAACGGAAGACTGTATCGCCAAGATAATTTCTTCTATTGGGTGTGTGGCGACGTAATCTTTTAACCGATTAATATTAAGATCATCTGGGCCAATGCCGTCTAGAGGTGATAGATAGCCCATGAGCACAAAATAACGACCATTGAAAGTATTGGTTTGCTCAATGGATGCAATATCTTGAGGGTAGGCAACCACACATAAAAGATGATTATCTCTTTTAGGATTTTGGCAAATACTACATAGAGGTTGGTCAGTTAAGTCATAACACTGTTGGCATGGCTTAATCCGAGTCACAGCTTGTTCTATGGCATTAGCTAGATGTTGAGCATTGTGTCTGTTAGATGGTTCAAGCATAAAGTATGCTAATCTTTGAGCTGTTTTAGGTCCAATGCCAGGTAAAAAACTTAATTGTTTAATAAATTCATTCAGCACGTTCATCCTTGATATTGCCAATGGCTTGACTAATTTGCATTAAATCTTTGCGAATATCATCTTGAATAGATTCCACAATATGTTGATAGACTTCTTTGATGCGATCACTTAATTGGCTATAGGATGCTGTATTCTCTGGTAATTTAAGTTCAAGCATTTGGTAGTTACCATCCAATGTTATTGATATCCCTTGATCATGATGTTGATAAAGTTTTTTACTGATGTTTAGCTTGGATTTTTTCATCAGGTTGGTGATTGATGCTGCTGTTTTTTGGATTTTGTCCGTTGTATTTACCATGTATCTCCTCTGATATGTGGTTAGCATTAAGATCTTTTGAGTGTAGTTTATTGCTGTCGATAACATACTCTGCAATTGATAGTATATCATCATTTCTAAAAAAGCTACGGATAAAAAATCCAGTTATAATGCTTGATAAAAGCAAACTAATTACCCAAATAGGCTCTGCAAAGCCAGTTGAAGAAATCCACATCACTAAAGTACTGGGTAAGGCAATATAATAGGTAATAAGTGAGCTAAACGTAATGAGAATGGTATAGTAAGCTGTTGTGCCAAAGAATAAAGCTACTGCAAAATAACGAAACCTTCTTGAGAAAAATGAAAGGGTAATCAAACCTAAAGCTAAAATTAGAACAACTGGCGCTACTACATTAATGTTGAGTAATATGAGTTCAAAAATTTGGTGCTGTTTGATGGCTATCATACAGGTTAGTGCAGCCAAAGTGAGTATTAAATTGGCTATTGGGTTGATGTAATTTATCCACGGCTTAGAGCGTTTATTATTTTGTGTTTTGTATTTGTTTTTACTCAAAATATTGGTGATAATGAGCTTCTCCATAGTATAGTCTTTATTAATTTGATCTTGACGAACTGTTTTGAAGAGAATGACGCAAAGGGCAATGCTTAAAAGCCCAATAGAGACATAAATTTGCTGAACAAATATAATGCCACAATATTTTAATGCTACCGTTAATAGCTGAATAAACATGACTAAATCAAACAAAAATGTAATCATTGATATCCAATGTGATTCTTCTTCAAAATGCGCGTCAATTTGACTATTAAATTTACTAAGTTTATTCAAGTCATCTGGATGGAAAGAAGGATCCTCTAGTTTTTGGAGTTTGTTAAAAAGCTTTTTATAATATTGATCAAATGAATTGAGCACAATTTGAGTAATAATTGCTGCAGTAATACCTACAATTAGAATGCACAGCATGAGCACTGTACTGGTATGGAACAAAATATTGAGTCCAAGCCCGTACAGTGTAATGTTTCGAAAGGCTGAAATAGTCGAGTTTATGGCAGATATTGCAACATCAAATTTGGGGACGTTGGTCGTCTTCTTATTATGTTCAGTTGTAGCTGGCATTAGCCCTCACGATTAGCAGTTTATTTCAGTCCTCAAGTTTTTCATGCTTAGTTTAATGGTCCGGTTACGAGGGTCCATGCCAATAACTTTAACTTTAATGGTTTCGCCTTCGCTTAAGTGGTCAGAAACACTTTCGATGCGCTCATTTTTTATTTCTGAGATATGTAAAAGCCCGTCTTGACCTGGTGTTAAATTAATAAATGCACCAAAATCAACGATTTTTACAACTTTGCCCTCAAGGATTTGCCCGACTTCAATAACCATTGTTAGTTTCTCAACTTCTGCAAGGCAGTTTTCTGCATCACTTGAGTTGGTTCCCATGATTTTTACATGACCATGATCATCAACATCTATGCTTACCTTATATTTTTCGATAAGACCTTTAATTGTTGCGCCACCTTTACCAATTAGTGTACTAATTTTGTCAGGGTTGATTTTGATTTGACATACTTTAGGCGCTGACGATGCAACACTTGCTCTGGGTTGAGAGATGACTTGGGTCATTTCATTAAGAATGTGAAGACGTGCTTCACGTGCTTGTGCTAATGACTCAGTCATAATAGCTTGCGTAATGCCTTGTATCTTAATGTCCATTTGCAGAGCAGTAATACCATTTTCAGTTCCTGCTACTTTAAAATCCATATCGCCAATGTGATCTTCACTACCTAATATATCTGTTAAAATAGCATATTGTTCATTTTGCATAATTAATCCCATAGCTACACCAGCCACAGGTTTTTTTATTGGGACACCAGCGTCCATAAGAGATAGTGTAGTTCCGCATACTGTTGCCATAGAGCTAGATCCATTAGATTCTGTAATTTCAGACACTGTACGGATGACGTAAGGGAATTCATTTTGATCAGGTAGCATGTTAACAATAGCTCTTTTAGCTAAGCGACCATGCCCAACTTCTCGTCGCTTTGGCCCCGCTAACGAACCACATTCCCCGACACTGTAAGGGGGAAAGTTATAATGCAGCATAAAACGATCTAGGTCGCCTTCACTTGTAATGTCATCAATTTTGAGGGCATCTTTATCACTTCCAAGGGTTGAAACAACCAGTGCTTGGGTGCCGCCTCTAGTAAAAACAGCTGAGCCATGTGCTTTTGGTAACAAACCCAGTTGAATAGAAATATTTCTCACTGTTGTTAGATCTCTGCCATCTGATCTGCTTTTATTCGTAATGATGTGTTCACGAGTTAACTGAGATTCAAGTTGATGTATGGCATGATGCACCATATCCTCACTGACCGCATTATTTTTTTCAAGAACAGATGCGACTATTTCATGATTAAGGTGAGCTTTCTTAGATTTATCATCAAATAGGTGTGACCTTATTTGATCTTGGAATGGGCTTAAATCAATAGTATCAGCAGTGTTACTGCTTAACTGGAAGGCATCTTTTCTGTTGTGGGTTTCAGCTGCAAAATCTTGGATATGTTTAGTAATATCAGCAATTGCATCATGGCCAAATGCTAATGCATCGCACATGGCGCTTTCGGGCAATTCTTTGGCTTCAGATTCAACCATTAATATGGCATTCTGGGTGCCGGCAACCACTAGGTCTAGATTGGAGTCATTAAGTACTGCTGCAGATGGGTTGAGTACCCACTGGCCGTCTACTTGACCCACACGAACAGCGCCAATAGGTCCATTAAATGGTGCGCCAGAAATGCAAAGTGCAGCTGATGATGCAATTAATGCAACAATATCAGATTCATAATTAGGGTCATAAGACATTAATGTAGCAGTAACTTGTGTCTCGTGGTTGAAGTTTTTATCAAATAAAGGTCTAATAGGGCGATCAATTAAGCGAGAAATTAAAGTTTCTCGTTCTGTTGGCCGACCTTCACGTTTAAAATACCCACCAGGGATCTTTCCTGAAGCATAGAATTTTTCCATGTAATGACAACCCAAAGGGAAGAAGTCTGCATCAGTGGGCTTCTTTGAGAATGTTACAGTTGCTAGAATAACGGTATCACCCATTTGAGCCATGACAGCTCCATCAGCATGTTTGGCAATTGAGCCAGTAGATAGAGTAATGGTGTCATTCCCAATAGTAAATGACTTTGAAAAAGCTGTCGAAGATAGTGACATATAATCCTTGGTTGTCTGTTAATGGTGCTTTCGTTAGCGTAGATTTAGTAGCTGTTTAAGTTCAGCAAATTTTGATGGGTTAGATTTTTGATATTGACTCATCATTTTTTTTCTGAGGACAACTTTCTTTTTAAGGCCTCTCAGAGAGGATTTATCTTTTTTGTTGATTTTCATGTGTTCCGTTAGCTTTTGAATTTGCTCTGTTAGATAACAAATAACAATTCCAGGTGACCCAACGTCATTAGGACTTAATTTAAATGAGTTAAATTCTTCTTTCATTTGCATAATATACATTACTCCATAAATATTGACATAAGATTATACCAACTATATTAAATGGTTGCAAGAATAATCTATAAAGTATCTGATTCATTTGATGTATAAATTTTATGATAGTATCGTTAAGATAGTCTAGAGGTTTAGTTGGGATTATTCGGACGATATTGTTTTATGAACTTTAAAGAATGATTTGACAGTTCCCCCAAACCGATTAAATTTTGATCACAAAAAATCATATATTGTCCATTATCATCGCTTGGATAAAAAATACTTCTGCCATGATACAGTTGCACTTTTTGCTGGGGAGTGATTTGATTTAGAATAGGTAGTTGAAGAATTTTATCAATGCTTTGAATAGAGTTTATATAGTTTTTATCAAGGTTTTCAAAAGATATATTAGGTGTTAAAGAACCAATGCTTGAGCGATGTAGTTGGCTCATTACGGCATTAATATTTAACGCCTCAGCAATATTATCAATGATGGCTCTTATGTAGGTTCCATGTCCACACACAATCGATAGTTGGGCTTCGGTTGAGTTAAGTGACGTAATATTGATTTGGTGGATATCCGAGGGTCTTTGAGGTAAGTGAATCTCAATGTCTTTCCTTGCATAATGGTACAATGGTTTACCTTGAAATTTACAAGCTGAGTAGCATGGAATCGATAATATTGGTGTGCCAATAAGTGCTGAAACAGCTTCACTGAATGTTGCAAAGCTGGGTGGGTTAAAATGTTTAAATTCGCAGTAGCTATCTGTATCTAGGGTTTTACTTTTTAAGCCAAACTTCATTGTTGTTTGATAGGATTTTTTTGAGTTATCAATAAATGGAATGAACTTTGTCGCCTCATTAATGGCTACAACCAGTAGACCTGTAGCCATCGGGTCTAATGTTCCGGTATGGCCAACAGAAAGAAAGCTTTTGTCTAAAGATTGTACTTTTTTGACGACATCATTTGACGTAATGCCTGATGGCTTATCAATTAAAAGAAATCCAGATGGTATCATTCTTCGGGATTGTCAAAAAGAACGTCTTTAAGAACTTGATGATTATGGTGATCATTATCTAATTTAAACTCAATGAGTGGTGTTTTACGCCAATTGAGTTCTTTAGCAATAAAATGTTTAATTTTAGATTTTTGACTGTTGAAGTATTCAACCCATAGCTTGCCGTGACTGGGCTCATCAGAGATACTGATGCATGCATAATGATTGTTATTAGCAAGGTAAACGTTTGAGATTGATCCAAGAAAAGGTCTTCGAATGGTATCTGGCTTATTAAGGCTAATCCACCGATAAATTGTTTGTGTCAGTTGCTTGGATTGTCTTTCGTTTCTCATTCTGCTGATACTATATTCTGAATTGTGAAAGATTCAATTTGGTCATTAACTTTGATATCAGTGTAATTTTTGATACCAATGCCGCATTCTGAGCCTTTTTTGACTTCTGAAACGTCATCTTTGAATTTTCTAAGTGAATTAATTTCGCCTTCAAAAATGACGATACCATCTCGAATAACGCGGACTTTATTATTCTTTTTCATAAAGCCTTCAGTGACAATGCATCCGGATACAGTTCCAAACTTAGATGATCGGAAAACATCTTTAACCAATGCATAGCCTGCAATATGTTCTTTGGTGCTAGGTGCATCTAAGCCAGTTAGACGTTGTTGAACATAATCAATGAGATCATATATAATATTGAAGTAGTTAATAGAAATGCCAAGGCGTTTAGCTTCATCTCTGCATTTTTTATCAGCTCTAACATTAAAGCCTAGCACGATAGATGAAGTAGTGTTTGCCAATTGGATATCAGATTCTGTGATACTACCAACGCTGTGTGCTACAATATTGCTTTGTGCTGATTCGGTGCGAATATTTTTTAGGGTATCGCAAATGGCTCCAAGTGATCCGTTGGTATCTGATTTAATGATAATATTAAGTTTCTTATCATTTGGGTCACCTTTCAGTAGGTTTTCAATAAATATAGATTGTTTTTTTGCTAAAAAGATATCTCTTTTTTGGCTGCGCGTATTTTCCGCCATTTGACGAGCTTCTTTTTCAGATTTTAGAGATTCAAAATTATCACCAGCTTCAACAGGCCCTGAAAGGCCAATAACTTCAACGGGTGTTCCTGGTGTTGCGTGCTTAATGACTTGACCGTGATCATTGATCATTCTTTTGATTTTGCCAAATTCTTGTCCAGCGATTACAACCTGACTAGACTGAAGTTTGCCTTCTTGTACGAGTAAAGTTGTTACGGCACCTTTGCCTTTTTCCATTTTGGATTCAATCACAACTCCAGAAGCAGGGCCTTGGCAAGGTGCTTTTAGTTCTTGAATTTCTGCAACCAGTAGAATCGAGTCGAGTAATTCAGGGATGCCTTCGTTGGATTTTGAAGAGAAGGGTACAAATATTTCTTGACCGCCCCATTCTTCAGAAGTAACACCGTGCTGTGCTAAATCTTGTTTAACTTTATCAAGATTGGCGCCAGGTTTATCAATTTTGCTGATACCAACAATGATGGGAACTTCAGCCGATCTGGCATGCTGAAGGGCTTCAATGGTTTGTGGTTTAACGCTATCATCAGCAGCCACAATTAAGATAACAATATCAGTTATTTTACTTCCTCTGGAGCGCATGGCGGAAAAGGCTGCGTGTCCAGGTGTATCAATGAAGGTTATAAATTTATCGTTATGAGAGACTTGGTAAGCGCCGATATGTTGTGTAATGCCGCCTGATTCTGATTCGGTAATGCTTGTTTTTCGGATGGTGTCTAACAGTGTCGTTTTCCCGTGATCAACGTGGCCCATAATGGTTACAATCGGTGGTCTTTCTTTGAGAGGCGCTGTGTTTTTTTCTTCTTTGTTGCTTCTTTTTTGTTTGAGTGTGCATGTGAAATTGAGTTCTTCGCCCAGTAAGCACGCAGTTTCAAAATCAATCATTTGAGTCTTTGTGGCCTGAAAGCCGACATTAAGCATGTCCTTCAAGAGTTCATTGACAGAAATAGAGAGTTTTTTTGCTAAATCTTCGATAATGATGCTTTCATTAATAGTGATACTGGTTTTTTTTGTTTTGTTGACAGTTTCAGTTTTTGGTGCTTCTTTTTTTTCAGGCGTTTTTGGTTTGCTTGGCTCTTCAGAGACTTTTTCTTGTTTTTCTTGCTTGCTAACGGGTTTTATCGTTGGTGATTCTTTTTTGGGTTTTGATTGTGTCAAGATGGTTTTTTCTTTACGAATGATTTTAACAGCAATCGTACCGTCAGATTTCTTATCACTAGCTTTATCATTGCTCTGAGCTTTAATGCTAGTTTTTTTGGGGGTCATTAATGCTTTCTTCTGCTCCTCAGTTAGAGGTGTGTCAGGCGACTCAACTGGGTTGCCTGCTACCTTTAAAAGCTCCATTAGGCTATCAGCATCAGTCATGATGAGTTCTGATAGCATATTGATGGTAATTTTTTTACTCATTTGAATCCTTGTTCTCATCATTAAACCATGGCTTTCTCGCTTCCATGATGATTTTGGCTGCGATTTCGTCGGTTATGCCAGGGATGTCCGTGAGCTCATCAACCGCTAAGTCAGCAAGTTCACTGCATGTACTTATTCCTTTTTTCTCAAGAGCGTTTTTGATGGATGCTGTCATATGCTCAAGATTTGAGAGGCTGTCTTCTTGCTCATTTAGGCTTTCAGAGATCATTGTGAGACGAGCATTTTGAACTAATTGAGTTGCAATGTCCTCATTAAATTCAGGTATTTTCACAAGATTTTCATACCCATTAATAATGTCTTTGGTGGATTTAAAGCCTTCTCTAATTAATATTTTGGCAATATCTTCATCCACTTCAAGTGACTCTGTAAAGTAGTTTAGATCAAGAACAATGTCTTCTTCAGCTTTGCTGTTTGCTTGGTCTACTGTAAGAACATTAAGAGTCCAGTTAAGAAGCTCACTAGCAAGCTTAATATTCTGTCCATTTTTTCCGATGGCAATAGCAAGCTGATCGTCTTGAACAGCAAGGTCCATGGATTTATCGGACTCATTCATAGTAATAAATTCAATTTGAGCGGGTGCAATGGCGTTTATGGCCATTTGAGCGGGGCTATCATCCCATAAAATGATATCTACACGTTCGCCTGCAAGCTCGTTGCTAACGGCCTGAACTCTTGAGCCTCGAACACCAATACAAGCTCCGATGGGATCAATTCGACTATCATTGGCTTTAACAGCAATTTTTGATCTTGCGCCAGGGTCCCTGGCTGCGTTTTTAATTGTAACGCTGCCTTCAAAAATTTCTGGAACTTCGCTCCTAAAGAGTTCAATCAATAGGTTGGGGTGAGTTCTAGATACGTTTAATAATGGTCCACGTCCTTTGTCATTGATGGATGTAATCACCACTCTTACTTGATCACCCACTCGGATGATTTCTTTGGGAATGCAATCCTGGTTCCTTTTAAGTGAAGCTTCAACCATCTTATGGTCAAGCGTAATGCTATCTCGAGTCACTCGTTTTACATTGGCGATAATGACTTGTCCAATTTTACTTTCAAACTCAGTAGCTAGTTTGATTCGTTCAGCATCCCTAACTGCACGCATAATAAACTGCTTTGCTTGCTGGCTGGCAATACGCCCAAACTCGATAGACTCAATGGGCTCTTCAATTTCATCGCCAGGTGTTAACTGATCGTTGTAAGAGAGTGCTGTTGATAGTTTCATGTTTCTGTCAACGTTAAAGTCTTCCGCAGAATCTTCAGCGATAATCCACACACGTTTGGTGCTGTATTCACCTGTTTTTCTATCAATCTCTACTCTTATTAAAACATCATTTTCCATTTTATTGGTGGTGACATAAGCAATGGCGTCCTCAAGCGCGACGAAAATAGTTTCTTTTGGTATGTCTTTTTCGTTAGCTACAGAGTTCACAATCATTAAGATATCTTTGTGTTTTGTTGTGTTCATGATAGGGCCTCATGGGGTAGTGTAGTGCGGGCTTTGATGATGTCATCAAAGTGAATAATGTGGTTTTCAGAATGGGTTGATAGTTCAATGTATGTATCACAAACTTTATTAAGTTCACCCATTAATGGACCATTTTTTGTTGTTATTTTGACATGACAAGATTGGGCGAGAGTAAAGTGGCGATGTGTTTTAAGGTTGCGTTTCAATCCTGGGGTTGATACTTCTATGGGGATATCAATGCCAGCATGTAAAAGATGCTTATGGACCAATACGCAATCCTGAATTTCTACGGGTCGATCATTGTGCATGATCTGGATTTGGGTGTGTTTGCTGTTATTTGGGCGACAAACATCATACAGCTCAAAGCCGCATGCTTTAACAGATGCTTCAATGTTAATATCATTTGCCATTTTCTATGAACCCGTGTCCATTACCCAACGGGTAAATTTGGTTGCGGGGGCAGGATTTGAACCTGCGACCTTCGGGTTATGAGCCCGACGAGCTACCAAGCTGCTCCACCCCGCGATGAATATTTGGCATATAATACACTGCTTTACAAAATTAATCAAGCTAATTTATCAGATAAAATAAATTTAAGTTGTTTTTGGATAAAATCTTGCAACGGCAAGACCTTTTTGAGCGCTAATAAAGCTGATTTGATTTCGGGCTTGGTAATATTGAGAATAGGGTCCATAGAACTCATAGTCCTGTGAGGTAGCAAATGGCTCTAAGCCACTTATTTTAGGCTTTTTTGGGGTAACCACAAACCAATTACCAGTGCCTAATTGTGCTATTTTAGGGGGTAAAGTAATATGACTAAATAAATCTAAAGAAGGTTCTTGTTGCGGTTGAGATTGTTCTGTGGTTAACCAGCGATAAATATAGTAACCAGTCGACAATGATATTGCCACACCTAGTATAACCGCTAGATAAAGTAGCCATGGCTTTTTGTTTTGTTTATTGTATGCAAAGTCTTTCCTCATGTGGCTATACTAGCAATGCTTCTATGTGATGTCAATATTACATTTTTTCGGGTGCGCTAATGCCCAATAAATCTAGGAATAATTGCATGGTTTTTTGACACGCTTTCAGAAGTTTAAGTCTTATATTTAGTTGTTTTGGGTTGCCATCTAAAATTCTTGTTTTGTGGTAATAGCTGTGGATATGACCTGCCAACTCATGAAGATAAATAGTAATAATTTGAGGCTCTTTATGTTGAATACATAAATTGAGTTTTTTGGGTATTTCACGCAAATGGTGTAGAATACGTCGTTCTTCTTCTGTATCTAATGTATCTGATTCTTCAGTGTTTTCTTGTGCTTTATGTAATACGTTCGATAATCTTGCGTGTGCGTATTGAATGTAGAAAACAGGATTTGCATTGGTTTTAGATTTGGCTAAGTCAATGTCAAAATCAATATGCTGATCAGATTTGGTTGATAAATAAAAATATCTCGTTGCGTCTGTGCCTATTTCATCAAATAGGGCTTTTAAGGTCACAAATTGGCCGCTTCGAGTTGACATGCTTTCTTTTTCTGAGCCTCGAAATAATGAGACAAATTGAACAATTTTAGTGGAGAACTGTTCCTTTGGAATGCCTAATGCAATCATGGCAGCTTGCAGTCTTGTGATGTAGCCATGATGATCTGCACCAAATATATTTAACCTTAGATTAGGTTGATTTTTAAGAAAGCTATTATAATGATAGGCGATGTCGCTACAAAAATAGGTTGGCAGGCCATTTGCTCGAATCAGTACACGGTCTTTATCATCCCCCCAATGCGTTGATTGGAACCATAATGCGCCATCCTTCTCAAAAGTTTTGCCGCTTTCTTTTAATTGATTGATGGTTGTTTCAACCATTAACTCATCATGAATGCTTTGCTCAGAGACCCATTCATCATAGGTTGTTTTGAAGAGCTCTAAATCCTTTTTAATGCCAGCTAAAATGGGTTGGTATGCTGACTGAATGAGTTCTTGAAAGGATTGGTCACCAAAATGCAGCTTAAAGCACTGAATCCAATCTAAAATAGTATTGCTTTTGGGGTATTGGTTGGTGTTAATATCGAATTGATCTTCCACTGTTGATCGCCAATCTTTGGCGATGTCATTCATGTATGATCCTTGATAAGCATCTTCTGGTAGTTGAAGTTTATGGTCATGGTGTGATAGATACTGCAACCATAATGTGATTGCAAGGGTATGCATTTGATTGCCTGCATCATTAATAAAGTAATGTGTGGTTACATGATGTTCAGTATGCCTTAAAAAGTTGCTTAATGCTGAACCAAGTGCGGCTGCTCGACCATGGCCGACATGAAGAGGGCCAGTTGGGTTTGCGGATACAAATTCCAACAACAATGATTGTTGATGGCCTAGATTGGGTTTAAGAATGGTGCTGTTTGGATGATTGATTTCATCAATAATGGATGTTCTGAACTGATCTGTATAGGTGATATTGATAAAGCCTGGCCCAGCTGGCATTACTGACAATATGTTTGGGTGTTGTGGTATTTTCTCAATAATTTGATCGGCTAAGGCTCTCGGCGGCATTTGGGCGATTCGACTATATACCATAGCGATATTCGTCGTTAGATCGCCATGAAGCATATTTTTTGGGGTGCTAATGGTCCAATCAATATTATCAGCATTGATATTAAGTGTGTTGACTGCATTGAGCAGTGCTTCCTCTAGCCATTGTTGCATATTTTGCCTCAAAATAATGACATGTTAATCCAGGATCAAATTGAAATCAATGATTTCTACGATAGCTCTTGTGTTAGTTGTTGCAGTGTCTTGGGGGTAATGCTGAATCGTTGGCCCAGGTTTATGCTGAGTTCTTTTGATTTTTCAATAACGTAATGCGCTCCTTGCAAATGAACCCAGTGTATTGGTCCGCCACTCCAAGGGCAAAATCCCCAGCCAAAAACGGCACCAATGTTAATGATCGCAGCATGCTCAATCACGCCATCCTCGACAGCGTTGCATATTTCAGCTAATTGGCGGTAAATGAGGCGCTCTTGCATTTGTTGGTACACAGATTCGGTTAGGTCTACAGTTGGATGGGGTAATTCAGACCATAGTTTTTTAGGGCTGTATTCTGGATAATCATAAAATCCTTTGCCATTTTTTCTGCCTAACCGCTCTTTTTGTGTCATCGTCTTAATGATCGAAGGTGCGGCCGAATCTGAGTCAATACTTTGTACATCTGATGCGGTTTGTGTATGAATCTGATCTGCTACATCAATACCAATTTCATCGAGTAAAGAAATAGGACCTACTGGCATTCCTTGTTGTTTTCCAGCGCGCTCTATGGCTGGAATGGCGTGGCCTTCATGAAGCATTCTAAGGCCTTCATCAACATAGCTCATTACAACTCTTGTCGTAAAGAAGCCACGACCATCTTTTACAATAATCGGTGTTTTTTTCAACTGATTAACCCAATCAAAAGCATGGGCAGTAACTGTATCACTGGTTTGGCTGCCTTGGATAACTTCAACAAGTTCCATTTTGTCAACTGGTGAGAAAAAATGGATCCCAATAAACTGTGATGGTGAGGGTAAATCAGCGCAAAGTTGATCAATGGGGATGGTTGATGTATTGGTGGCTAAAATGGTCTCAGGTGTCATGATGGGTTGTAATGATTGGTAGAGAGCTTTTTTAATATTTGCTGATTCGGTAACAGCTTCAATAATGAGATCGACGCTGGGTATGTTATCAATTGCACTCACAGGTTTTAGCCAGTTTTGAGCATGCTGAATTTGGCTGTTACTCATCTTTTTTTGGTTGACATCATTTTCTAATGCTCTGATGATGTTTTGTTTTGCTTCTTGTGCCAGTTGTTCATTTTGATCCAGTAACCAAACCTTAAGACCTGACTTTATTGCTTCTTTAGCAATGCCTTGCCCCATAAATCCAGTGCCACAAATTAAAATTGAGTTGATGTTTTTATTGAGCGCATGAGGTCTTTGCAATCCTTTTTTTAATTTTTGTTTATCTGTAAAGTATGTTTTGAGCATACAGCTTGCTTGAGGTCTAAGAGCAGCTTTAATAAAAAAGCGCATTTCAGCTTCAAGTGCTTGATCAAATGATAAAAAGCTTGATTCATAGCAGGCTTGGAGTAAATCGGTTAAGTTTGGGTAGCATCCAAAGCTCTGTTTAAGTGTTAAGCTATTGGCTGCCATCCAGGTAAGATTACCCTGAGGGGTAAATGGCATTTCTTGAGTTTTATTTTGATTATTATACCAAGGTTGTTCAGGGTTGGGATTGTTGTTGATCCATTCAATAGCTTTGGCTCTTAAATCTTCATCATCGTGAGCTATGTCATCAATCCATCCTGATTGAAGAGCTTTTTGGGGTGACAAAACCGCGCCCTTGAGTAAAAGAGTTAAGCCTTGTTGATAGCCCAATAAGCGACAGGTTCGAATACTGCCACCCAAGCCTGGAAGAATGCCTAATTTGATTTCAGGTAATCCTATTTTAATGGTCGGTTGATTCAATGCAATGCGGTGGTGGGTTGCTAGAGCAAGTTCAAAACCTCCACCAAGAGCACTGCCGTTGATAGCTGATACGACAGGGATACTTGCTTGCTCAAGTCTTAAGAAAGTTTGATGAATAGAGCGTATGCACGAAGTTAATTGTTTGACTGGTTCTTTACTATGAATTAATGTGCCAATAAAATGAAGATCAGCTCCAGCTACAAATGTTGATTTGCTGCTGGTTAAAATGATGCCTTTGGGTTTTTGCCTGAAAATATTATCTAGGGCTGTATTTAAATCGTTGATAAAATTTTCATTAATGACATTTGTTTTTTGTTTTGGGTGATTAAAGTTGAGGGTGGCAATACCTTTGTGGTCAAAATGTACATGAACTGTATGTGTCATAACTTCCTTAAATTAAAGACGTTCAATAATCGTGGCAACACCCATTCCAAGGGCTGTGCATAATGTAATCAGGGCGCGTTTTTGTTGTCGTTCTTCAAGGATATCCAGTGCATGAGAGATAAGCATTGCGCCTGTTGCCCCTAATGGATGCCCCATAGCAATGGCCCCGCCATGGCAATTAACCTGTTCTTGTGAAAGTTTAAGTTTATCCATTGCATACAAGACTACAGAAGAAAATGCTTCATTGATTTCCCAGATATCAATATCCTTACAGGTTAGACCGCATTGAGATAATACTTTATTAGCTGCTATAGCTGGTTGCGTTAACATGATTGTTGGATCACCAGCTGATTGTGCATAACCAATGATTCTTGCTCTGGGCTTGATGTTTTTTTGATCATTCCCGAGCAGTATGGCACAGGCACCATCTGCTAATGCTGATGAATTTCCAGCATGGTGAACATGTTGAATATGTTCAATATCTGGGTATTTTTGGCACGCAATATCATCAAAACCAGCCATTGCTGCCATCATAGCGAAAGAGGGTTCTAACTGAGAAAGCTCACTGAGTTGGCAGTTGGATCGAATGCATTCATCATGTTGGAGAATGACTTGTTGATTAACATCACAAACATCAATCATAGTACGGTCAAAAATGCCAGATTTTTGTGCTGCATAAGCACGTGTATGACTTAATACCGCCCATTCATCTAGTTGTGTTCGGTGGTAGTTATTTTGAGTGGCAATGAGATCAGCGCTAATTCCTTGCGGAACAATATGATGTTTAAATGCAACACGAGTATCTGCTAACATGGCACCACCATCGGACATCATGGGAACACGTGACATGGATTCAACACCGCCTGCAATGGCCAGTGAATAATTTCGTTGTTTGATATGACTGGATGCTAGATTAACTGCATCTAAACCTGAAGAGCAAAAACGGTTCACATGTAAGCCAGAACATTGGGTGCCAATTGAGCTGGCTAAAACAGCAGTTCGAGCAATATTGCCTCCTTGCTCACCAGTGGGCATCACACAACCCAATATGCACTCTTCAACTAAATGTTCAATATCATAACGCTCTGTGAGCGCATTGAGACATGTTGTGATCAAATCAAGACTTGGCGTGGTATGAAGTGCACCTGCAGATTTACCTTTCCCACGGGGTGTTCTGACGGCATCATAGATGTAACAATTACTCATGCTAGTGACCTCCTTTTCACTGTTTTGATAATATCATGACTGGATTGACTTGTATAGTTGTCGTTGTCTTATATTGGTGTTATTATACGGCACGATTTGCCTTAATGGAGTTTAGCATGTTTGAATCAATCAGAACAAAATATAGTGATTTAGTGGTCGATGATCCTAAGGAGCGTTTAGCAACTCTTCGTGATTTTTTGGAGAATCAGGCATGGCCTGCTGTTGAATCAGTTTGCTCAGAAGAAGACGTGAATTTTGAGTCATTATTTGAAGTTTTGGATGGTATTGATTTAACATCATCTCATTTATGGGCTCCAGTTAGTCATAGCCACTCAGTTAGGTATTCTGATCATCTTAATGAAGTTGTGGAAGAGGCAAGTATTTTATTTAACGATTTTTCATCAAAAATGAATCGTTATCGACCTCTTTATGAACAATTAAAAAAAGTACAAGTACAAGATCTTAATGATGATCAAGCTAGGGTTGTCTCTTTAGCACTACGGGATCTTAGATTGGCTGGTTGCAATCAAACAGAAGCTAAGCAAACAGTGATAAAAGAGGTTAAAATGGCCCTCAGTCAAGCTACATTACGTTTTAATCGCAATGTGATTAAATCATCTGAGTCTTGGTCATTACATATCACACAAGAATCCAGATTAATCGGTATTCCTGATGGACATAAAACATTATTTAAGTCTGTTGCGGAGTCAAAAGGCTTATCAGGCTGGTGTATTACTCTAGGTGATGATGTTGTCTCTGCAGTACTCAGTTACGCAGATGATAGTGCTTTAAGAAAGCAAGTTTATCAGGCATATATAACTCGAGCCTCTGATCAACAAGATTTTTCTGAAGAATACAACAATGATGAGGTAATCTCTGAAATTTTAGTGTTGCGAAAAAAACTCGCAACATTACTCGAATTTGATGATTATGTTGCTTTGTCATTTGAAAAGAAAATGGCACCAAGTGGCGCATTTGTTACAGATTGGTTAATGTCTTTATTAGAAAAGGCTAAGCCTAAAGCTGAGCGGGAGCTATCAGCTTTACTTTCTTTTGCTGAAAGTCAAAATCATGAAGGGGCAATGGAACCCTGGGATATTGCTTATTGGCATGAGCGTTATAAGCGCCACTTATATCAGGTGGATGAAGAGTCTTTAAGAGACTTTTTTCCCTTAGATCAGGTGAAAAAAGGAATCCAAACCATTCTCTCGCAATTATTTGATGTGTCCCTTCAGGTTAAACCATTCAATGCTTATGATCAGCATGGCGAACATTGGCATTTACATCATGCCGATGGGCAACCTATAGGAGATATTTATTTAGATTTACTGAGGCGAGAAGGCAAACAATCCGGTGCTTGGATGAATGATTTTCGATCAAAAAAAGCTTACGGTCAAGGTCAGCAGTTACCCGCATGTCATGTGGTTGCCAACTTTATGCCTAGTGCCAAATCAGGACAGATTATTCTTGCACCACGAGAGGTAGTTACTTTATTCCATGAATTAGGGCATGCCATACATCATGTTTTATCAAAGGTACCTTATCCGTCAATAAGTGGTATTGGTGGAGTAGCATGGGATGCCGTTGAAGTGCCCAGTCAATGGTTTGAGTTTTGGTCAAGGCATGTTGAGACTCTGCCTCTAATTAGTTGCCATATTACAACAGGTAAGCCTATTGATGTTGAGCTTATTTCAAAACTTAATCTTTCTCAACATTTAGCCAGTGGTCGGGCATTATGTCGACAAATTGAATTTGCTTGGTTCGATTTGGCGGTTCATCAGTTAAGTAACCCTGATGTTGATGAAGTTCGAAATGTTTTAGATGGTATTCGCAAGCAATGTAGATTAATACCTGCGTGGGAAAATGAGCGCTTCCAAAATTCATTTAGGCATATTTTTGGTGGTGGTTATGCTGCTGGTTACTATAGTTATAAATGGGCTGAAGTATTATCATGTGATGTTTTTGCTTATTTTGATGAGCATGGTTTATTAAATACTGAAGCAGGAAAACACTTCTTAAATACATACTTGGCTCAGGGCGGACGAAAAGTTGCAGATGCATTATTCTCAGATTTTAGGTCACGTGCACCTAAAATAGATGCACTTCTTAAGTACACTCATATTAACGACCAAGAAACAACAATATAGGACATTAAGATGCCCAAAGCCATACCTGTTATGAGACTTGGTAGGGTATTGGTTTTGGTTATCTTCTCTTGATGCTGTGTCTTGTCCTCAAGTGCTTTAATGAGTAAGTGTGGAATTTTAGGATAGAGTGTAAGCATTTTTGGCCATTCATTTTGGACTATTTTTTTAATTGATGACCAACCATTTTGTTCTTTTGTCCATGATCTTAAGAAAGGTTCAGCGATGCGCCACAAATCAAGATCTGGATACAGGCTGCGCCCAAGACCTTCAACATTGAATAATGTTTTTTGTAGTAATATTAATTGAGGTTGAACAATTAAATGGAAGGCTCGTCCTACTTCAAAAAGTTTTAATAGCAGTAATCCAAATGATATATCCCTTAATGGACGTGCGAAGATAGGTTCGCACACTGAGCGGATGGCTGCTTCAAATTGATCAATTCGAGTGCTTGGATGAACCCATCCTGATTCAACATGGAGTGCAGCAACTCGGTAATAATCTCGATCAAAAAATGCGAGAAAATTTTGTGATAAGTAATATTGGTCTTCTACAGATAAAGTGCCAACGATACCAAGATCAAATAAACTTAATGTAGGATTATTAGGATTATTGATGTTGACAAAAAAGTTACCAGGGTGCATATCAGCATGGAAAAAACGATCTCTAAATACTTGTGTAAAAAATATTTCAACACCATCTTCGGCTAGTTTTTGAACATTGACATGGTGCTTCTGAATGCTGTCAACATCATCTATGCGAATACCATAAACTCTTTCCATGGTGAGGATGTTTTGGCTGGAGTGTGACCAAATAACTTCTGGGATATGAAGACGATCATCTGTATTAAAATGACGATTAAGTTGGCTGAGGTTAGCACTTTCTCTTGATAAATCGAGTTCATTCAACAGTGAGCATTCAAACTCCTTAATGATACTAATGACTCTTAATTTATTTAAGTTTCTGTGAAGTGATGTGAATGAGTTAGTAAAAAAGTATAAAAGCTTGATGTCTTTTGCAATGCGCTGATGAATATCAGGTCGAATGATCTTGACAACTACTTCTTGTCCATCATGAAGTGTTGCGGCATGAACTTGTGCTACAGATGCTGAAGCTAGGGGATTTATTTCAAATGTTTTATATAGCTGATTAATATTTTTTTGAAGTTCACTTTCTATGAGAACAATTGCTTTACTGCCTTCGAAAGGCGGTACATTGTCTTGTAATGATTTGAGGTAATTGGTGATATTGGGCGTGAATATGTCTGGTCTTGTTGACATCATTTGTCCAAATTTAATAAATATTGGACCGAGATCAATAAGAGCAAGTAACAATCGCTCACCAAAAGGTTTTTTCAAGCGCTGCTTAGTTTTAGGGAAGATAGCGAATAATCTTGACGGGATAATCGTTTTAAAAACAAGTTCGTCAAGACCATAATAGATCACAACACTTAGGATGCGACAAAAGCGAAAAAATGATGCAATCATAATAATCCTTGATGCTTAATAAGTGCCTCGATTCGGTCAATACGTTCCCGCAGTGTGATCACCTTATCACTAAAGTTTTTTAATGCTTGAGCAGAAGGAGTATAGTTCATCTCATTAACAATGAAATGACTGAACTGTTCCTCTAAATTTGCTTTGGTTTGAGATAGCATATGATCAAGTGCTGAGACTAATCTTTGTGCTGGAAATACCATGGGTTCAGGAAGCCAGCGTTGAAGCAATACATCCATCGAGAAAGAAGCTTGTTTCACTAAATTTTTAAACATAGTTACTACATGAATATCACCACTGAACGATAATTTTGCAGATTGGTCAAGTGCTAATTTAAGGGCTTCGCTTGTCTTCATGGTAATAATGCAATCAGGTTCGTCAATGACTTTGTTGGCGATAATAGGATGCTGTTCTGAGAACGTTACATAACAATTAAAATGAATATCAGTCAATTTGATGTTTATGGTATGGTTTTTTAGCTCAATAAGTGTTTCTTGTGCGGGTAGCCAGTCGAGCTGTTGGATCATTAAATTTAGAGCGGTCCGGGAAAAAAGTGAAATCATTTATATCCTTGATGAATAGTGACCAATCCACTTAATAAATGATGTTCTTCTACGTGATAAAAACCAGCATTGATCATCATTTGATTGACTTGTTGTTGATTGGGATGTTGTTCGATTGAATCGACTAAGTATTGGTAACTGTTTCGATCTTTTGTGAGGTATTCAGCTATATTTGGGATGCATTGTTGAGCATAGATAGAGTAGAGTTTATTTAATACGGAGGATTGTATTGCTGAAAACTCAAGGATGGTTAGAATACCTGAAGATTTAAGACATCGAGCACATTCTTGGAGTGCTTTGGGTTGATCAGAAAAATTTCTAAAACCAAAACTGATCACCATGCGATGGAATTGATTGTTATCAAAAGGCAGTTCCTCACAAGACCCTTGAGTGAAATGGTGATTGAGAATACCTTCATTAATGAATCTGAGTTTGGCTTGTTCAAGCATTTCGGGCGCTAAATCTAGACTCACAAGTGAGGCAGGTTGACATTTATTAAGAATTTCTAGTGAAAGATCACCAGTGCCACAAGCAATATCAAGAACATGATGGTGTTTTTTTATTGTGCTGAGATCAATAGCTAATGTCTTCCAAAGGTGATGAGTGCCAAGTGTCATGGCATTATTCATCAAATCATAATATTGACTAACAGTGTTAAATAGATTTTGTATTTGAGATTGATGGACGCTGCTTGTTCTGTCCGGGGTCTTGTGTCGTGCTGTCAAATCCATGTTCTGTAGAGTCCGTTGAATGTAAATCGTTTGATGGAATAGGGGTTAATTCTTTTGATATAGTATCGCTAAGTAAGTCAGTTGTAAATGAAAAGACACTGAATGATCCAAGGATGCACAAAAAGAACGTCAGCGTGATGGGTTGTGGAATAGACATGATGATACTTCCAGGCATTACCGCAGTAGCATACACAGTCAGCGCATTGGTTAGGCTGGTGACCAGTGTGATCATGAGTAATGTGGCGTGAATTAGGATATGAAGCCCTTGTTTTTTATTGGGGGTAAAGTTTTCACCGGTAACAAAGGTCATTAAGGTACTTAAAATCCCAGCAATACAAGGCAATAGCCACCCTAAAAAAGAGGTTGTGATGGTAATAGGGAGAAGAAGGTTTTGTATGGTATTAAAAGCCATAAAAGTAAAACTACCATAAAGCGTTGATGCTAAGATAAGACTACCCAGACCAATGAAGGTTGGTTGTGTTGGACGATTAGGTAACCCTTTATCTTTAAAGATATGAACAAATTTATTACGTTTTTTTAGCGCAGGCCATACAAGTGATATGACGCTACTAACGCCAGCAATATAAAAGCATGTGAGGTATAGATAGAAAAAATGAATGGGCAGATGGATTTGAGTCATTTGCAGTAGTCCAAGTGCTCCATACGTATAGCTTGGACCAATAACTAGGAATGCGAATATTGCTAAACCAAGAATTGATAGGCCATACTGGGCTGGTTGATGAATGCGTGTCAACCTTTGAATGGTATCATGGCATAGTAAGGCATATTTGGTGTCTTTATTAACGTGTGTCGTATGCTCATTTTGAAGCACGTCAATAATGTCTCCTAACGTTTTATTTTTAAAATTAAGATAATCAGTTCTGCTCGCCCTTGTGAACCATGTATTTGTCTTATTAGGTTTTAATAACCAAGCCACAGAGTCATTTTTTAAGTTGTGAAATGATTTCCCTGAAGACGTACCAATAGAGCCTTCTAAGCGTTTTTGTATCGAAATAAAGCCATTTTTAAGAAGGGTATGTTTTATGCTGGCGGTGAATCCAGGAGCCTGTTCAGCTTGCTCTAAAAGGATAATTTGGATATCTACCCATTGCTTGTCAGTTAAATCAATAGGGCTTTTGCTGTGATTTTTACGCCATTTACGCCATCTTTTCTCAGCTCTCTGTTCTAAATACTGATACTCTCGTTTATGTAGGTAATTTTTTATTTTAAAAAAGTAGAGTATTGACCAGCCTAGTAATGATACGCTGCACATGGGGACAACCCCCACCATAAGCCATTGCCAAGAGCCAGGTAATTGCGCCATGAGAAATAACAAAGAAGGAAATGCTCCACCAGATTGTGAAATACCTATTATAAGTGCAAGTAAACCGGAAATAATCCATGTCGCCAGAGTAGGCGCTGGCAAGGTGTTGGTATGATCTTTAGCTGTTTTCATTAGGCGTAGGCGCTCAATTTTTTACGCTTGGATTTAAATCGAACACAAAATTCGGATTGGCAAGCTTTGCCTCACACTCATGATCAGTTTGTTTTGTCGAAACCCTGTCGAGGTCTTTGGCCTTTTCAGGAGTTTGACCGCCAGTTGTCATGTAAATAGTTTGATTGACATTTGCATCAAGTGTTTTAAAGAAGCTATTGGTTAAATAAATCAGGGGGATAGAAAATGATGCTGTGATTAAAGCCCTTGTCACTAGGCTGGCACCAAAGAGGCTAACCCATATTGAGCCATCAAATAAGGTAAATGCACTTAATGTGACTAAGTTTGCAAGAATAGCAAGGGGTCTAATGATACTTGATGGTTGCCAAGATTGCTCTTTAGGCTTGCTTGGTAAGGGTTTGTTGATTACTGATTCTGACATCATGAGAAAGACCATTGCAAATGTGACTACACCACCTAATAAACCTAGTGCTGTTGTCATTGGCGAAAGTGTTGCTAAATGGCTAGCAACATACGCGTCCAGTGTATGGAATTGAAAAATGAGTGATAGATCTGTAAATAGAACATGACCTGCAGATAGATTTGAAATAAAGTTAAAACCACAAACAGCACAAGCAAACAAGAAGGCAGATAACAATGCAATGCTGGTTTGATCTTGTATTGGTAGGCTGTGATTATTTATTTGCTCTTTACTGGGTGCGGCTTCATTATGGAAATGAATTAAATCAAACTTTTTCATGTGATACATGCGTTTTGATTGCCATTCATCGTAGGTTTTTTTGTATTCAGAGTCCTCAGAGGCGGTGCTGTTTAACCAACTATGCATTAATGTTTTAGTTGCGCTGTTTGCCATTTTCATAGTTAGTGCAAGTGCTGCAATGATGCCAGATATTGAGGCTATGAAAGTAATGTTTAGAATGGAAGCATGAGATAGTGTCATAAATTTTGCTGCAAAACCTAGTGCCCCAGACGTTAGTCCAAAGGTATTGACCAAAAATGCATTAGTAATACCAAGAAGCAGAACAAGAAACATAATGGCCTGAGAAGTGTAAACTACAGATGTCTTGAAAACGCTACTTTCCTTTTGGCTTTTGGCTACAAAATATTGTTCCATGTATTGTACGTAAGGATTAGCTTTTGCGGCCTTTTGATAATTTTTGGTAGAAATTTTCAACTTTTGAGATGTTAAATAATTATTTAGTTTTGTTTCTAAATTATTTTTGTGAGAGTCCAAAATATTCATCTTTGTGGTATCAACCTTACTTAGCACTTGTCCACTTTGACTGATTTGATCGAAATATTTTTTACGTTCATCAATTATGTGTAACAACGCATATGTATTGATGATATCTATTTCATCGTAATTTTTTTCCTCAGTCAACTTACGACCATCAATTGTGTAATCACCAACAAAACTAAGTTCATTATAGTCGTTAATAATTTTCTGGTTGAGTTGCTTTTTTATGTTGTTGTTGGTAAAAAATGTATCGATAACTCTGCTCGCTGATGAGGCATAGCTTGTGCCCCAATATAATGCACCTGCCAAAAATAAAACGGGGGAGATAATCAATGATGCCATTGCAGGAAGTTGAACACCAATAATACCCGGTATGATGTTAAAGGCTGCAAAAATTGAACCAGAAGTAGCAAACCCAACAACAAAAAACATTAGAACATAGATAATCGCTTTAAGTGGCTTGTAAGTGACGCCTGCCGGTTGAAAATCATTCTTAAAAGTTAAAGCCATGGTGATACCCTACATATAAATTGATTTACAATAACATGTTCACAGCTTTGTCACAAGGAATTTAACTGGTTTTTTGGAGGGTACTATCATTTATAGCATCGTAGGTTAAATGCTTTTCTAGCGATGTATGGACGGGATCATTCTTTGCTTCTGATATAAGTCTTTCAGCGCTATGGTGGGCTTGAGGAAGTTTTTCTATTGTGGGGATAATTCTAGTTGAAAAAATTTGTGTAATGGAAAAAATCAGCAGGCTTGGAGCTATCGACAGAGAAGGATGTAAGTGTGCAAAATAAGTAATGAACGCAGAAAAAACAAATGATAAAATGCTGGGTAAAGTGTTGTTACTTTCTATTTTTAAACTTTGGTAGAGACAGATTGATAATAGCATTACAATGGCAATGATTGAGATTTGCGGAATGGTATCACCAAGTAAAATAAGCCCATGTGTCCATCCAACAGTGTCGTTATGCAAAAGATAATCTTGAATATGTGAAATGAATGGAAGTTGTTGTAACAAAGCAAGTGAGGTAAGACAGGTCACAGTAAAGCCTAAAGCAGCTATGGGTAATTGGATGATATCAATACGATGGTCATGTTGAGGGTCTAAAATATGGTGCGTAAAATAATACAATAAAGGGGCTAATAAAATACTCGTGATTACCCTTATCGGTGCATATAGGTCTAGGATGGATAAAATACTTAAATGAAAGACATGGCTAAATGCAATTGACATGGTTTGACTAATAATGCCTCCTATGCCCCAGGACATCACTGCTGTAATGCAAATAAATAACACCGACTTCAACCAATGCTGTTGTTTTAAAAGTAGAGATTCTCTTGGTTCATAGGTCGTTGACTGATCATAATTTTCAATAAATGACTTAGTCTCTTTGCTAATGATGTTTTCACCCAAGTCAATATGAATGTACTGTGGTTCTGTAACAATGAGACAACTATCTTTCGTTGCTGTATTGAGTTGTTGTAACAAATGATAAGCTATTTTAATCGTGGTATTTTTGGCTAACAGATTATTGATTAATAAACTAGTTGTCATATTGCTCTTAGGCTGATTAAATGCGATCGGTATTGGTTTTAGCCACATATCAGGTCTTAGAAGCTTGTTGGTAAAAATTAAATTGTTGTAGTGATAATAATCTTGTATTTCTTGTGCGTGCTTAACGAAAATATCTTGAGTCAATTCATCAATGGTTTTGTGTAATATTTCTTTAAAAGATGTTTTTTGTTCTTCAAATGGTAAAGTGGCGATTTGAGATTGAAGTAATTGAAGTGTAGAGTAGATTTCCAATGACTCATTGGGTTCATGAAGCCATTGAAATGATTGTTTGGTATGCTCAAGTAATCTTAATGACATCCATAGACTAAGTATAGTTAAACTAATTTCCACAGCAATGCCACTAATCGGTAGGAAAAGACAGGCAATGCCAAGGCAGCTAAAAAAAGTAACTACCCAATAAACTATCAGAAGAAAGATATCGTGATAATGGTGGGTAATGCTTTTAAATTTTATATTCATGTTGTTGTTTTCTTTTTGTTGTTGACTTGAATAGATAAGTGGAACAGGGCATCTTCTATATTGTCACTGATGCCATTTGGGTGGGGTTTATCCACCAAATTAAGATGGCGAGTGAGTGTTTCATGCTTGATGTATTGAGCATGGTGTTTGATAACGACCTCTAGTTCTGGTGTTGTATGAATTTCAATGTCAATTCTATCCGAGACATTGAGATTTAAATTTTTACGAAGTTTTTGAATTCGATTAACCACTTCCCTTGCAAGGCCTTCATTGATTAAGTTTTGATCAAGTGAGGTATTAAGGTTGATAGCAATGGATGATGAACACATGGTTTGTTGGTCATTAATGGCAACTCTTTTTACAAGGATATCCTCTAAATTAAAGGATTCCTCATCAATGGTAAGTGTTTTTTGATCCTCTAATTCATGCAGTTGGCTATTGGACAGTTGGTTAATTTTATTTCGATATTGTCCATAAAGTTTACCAAGTCGCTTGCCTAGCACTGGTGCATTTGGCATGGCTTTGAGTGTGACAAAATCTGGTTCATTGGTTTTATAAAGAACTTGCTTCACATTGGATGCAGCCTGAATATAGGGCTCTAATGTCTTTAAATTATCTAGAATAACTTGATTCGTGTGAATAAGTGTTAATTCAGATAGAGGGATTTTAGTCTTAATACGATGCTTCGCACGTAATTGTCTTACCATTTCCAAAACTTCTTCTAATTGAGAGACTGCCTCTTCGAGATAAGGTTGCCTCAACGATTCATTGACGCTTGGGAAGCGCGTTAGGTGAACGCTTTGAGGATGGTTTGTTTGATCAAATTCGGTGAGTTGTTTGAAAATAAATTCGGCTAAAAAGGGAGTGAATGGTGCCATGCATTGAGTATAAGCCATCAACACATGGTGTAGCGTTTCATAAGCACTTTTTTTATCATTATCCATTTCTTCTTTCCAAAATCGATCTCGATTCAGGCGAATGTAAACATTCGTCAATTCATCTAAGAAAGCCAGAAGTTCAGGGACAATATTGTAGAGTTTATAAGCTGACATTTGTTGATGTAATTGTGCCTTTAAACTTTCTAAGCGTGATATGACCCATGCATCAAGTGTATTGGTTGTTGGTGTCAATTCAATGGGCTTGCTCCATTGATCAGCTTTTGCATATGTTTGTAAGAATTTAAACGCATGATACCAAGGTAATAAGGTTTTTCTGACCATATCTTTAACACCAGCATCATCGAATCTTTGTTCTTCGGCTTTAACTAAGCCGGAGTTAATTAAGTATAATCTTAAGGCATCAGCGCCATATTCGCTCATCAAGGTATCTGGAGCGGTGTAATTTTTCAGTCTTTTTGACATTTTTTTGCCGTCTTTGGCTAGTACGATGCCATTGACAATAACATTTTCAAAAGGAGGCTGATCAAAGATAGCGCTGGATAAAACCATTAATGAATAAAACCAACCACGGGTTTGGTCAACGCCTTCAGCAATAAATTTTGCTGGAAAACCTTTGGCAAAGAGATTCTTTTGTTCAAATGGATAATGAAGCTGTGCAACAGGCATACTTCCAGATTCAAACCAGCAGTCTAAAACATCATCAATTCTTCGGTATGTGCCTGGTTCATTGGGTTTAGTGAATGTAAGGTGATCAATATGCTCTCTGTGTAAATCAGTTAATTGTGTTTGACATAATGATTCTAATTCTGAGGCTGAACCAATACAATGGGTGCTGCCTGTTGTATCATTGATCCAAACTGGTATAGGCGTTCCCCAAACCCTATTTCGTGAGATTGCCCAGTCTTTAGCATTGGCAAGCCATTGACCAAAGCGACCCTCTTTAATATGCTCGGGTACCCAATTGGTTTTTAGGTTATTAGCCAGCATTTTATCCTTTATCTTTGTTACTTCAACATACCATGCAGGCACAGCTCGATATAATAGGGGCGTGTCTGATCTTGGGCACATTGGATAGGCGTGAACAATAGTTTCATGTTTTAAAATAACATTTTGAGATTTTAGGTGCTGAATAATAGGTGTGTCTGCATCTTTGACGTATATGCCTGAAAACGAACCGGCAATTTCAGTGAAGTGTCCAGAGTCGGTAATTGGACAAGGGAGTGCTTTGATATTATTTTCTTGGCAAATGCGGTGATCATCTTCCCCAAAAGCAGGAGCTGCATGGACAAGACCTGTTCCTTGATCTAAGGTAATAAAATCGCCAGCAAGAATGCAAAAACCACCTTCATTTTGTAAATCGGCAAAATAGGGAAATATTGGTTCGTAGGAACATCCTACAAGTTCGGCACCTGAAACTGTTTTTATGATAGAGTACTCAAAATCTTTTAAGCATGATTCTACTCGATCTTCAGCAAAATACATAGGGCGTTCAAATCCATGAATTTTTACCAAGGCATAGCTTATGTTTGGGGCAACACAAACGGCTAAGTTCGCTGGTAAAGTCCATGGTGTTGTTGTCCAAATAACAAGATCGCCCTCAAGATTGGGTGCTTTTATAATGGTATAAATAGCAGGGTCTTGAGTATCTTGATAATTGCTGCCGGCTTCAAAGTTTGCAATAGGCGTTTGTAGGGCTGTTGAAAAGGGCATTACTTTGGTGCCTTGATAGACTAAGTCTTTTTTCCAAAGCTGTTGAAAAACCCACCAAACAGATTCCATAAAATCTTTGTCCATGGTTTTATAATCATTTTCAAAATCAACCCATCTACCAAGTCGTTGAATGGTGCTTTTCCAAGCATCTCGGTAACGCATGACAATGTCGCGACAAGCCTGATTATAACCAGCAAGGCCAAGCTTTTGATAAGCTTCATCAGCAGGCATATTGAGCGATTTATTGATTTCATGCTCAATGGGTAATCCATGACAATCCCAGCCAAATCTTCTGACAACGTAATACCCACACATGGTATAATAACGAGGGATGATATCTTTTAATGTTGAAGCAAGTAAGTGGCCATGATGTGGCAATCCAGTTGCAAACGGTGGCCCATCATAAAAAATATAGGGTTGACACTCAGAGGTTTGTATGAGGGTTTGGTTGAATATATTTTCTTCATTCCAAAAATCAAGAATGTCCAACTCCATTTTTGGAAGTGAAAAAGTATCATCAGTTTGTGTGGTCATTATAAATCCAAAATTTTGTCGTATTATTACATGGTTGTTGAATAAACTCAAATATTTTATGCGTTGCTTGGCGTAAGTTCTTGGGTTTTTAGTGATTTGCTTTTAAGGCTTAAAAGCACCATAAAGCCTAGAAACATGGCATTATTGCTGAATACCAGAGCATGAACAATAAAGTTTGAGGGGGTAAAGTTCATGTAGGTGAAACCTTTAAGAATTAATGTTGGGATAAAAAAAAGAAGTAACCATTTTCCAGAGATATTAATATCGTGTAAACGCCGTACACATGCTGTCACAAAGCACATAAAAAGATAGATAATGATTAAACTGTAACACGTAACTAGAAGTAGGTTTTGTTGGATGAGGTCATGCGATAAAAAAGCATCAAGTTTAAGAGAGATAAAAGAGAGTGAAAAGACAAAAAACATACTAAAAGGAAAGAATGATTTTCTCGGAGTTTTACCTCTAAAGCAGAATGGTTTTGTAAGACAATGTAAAAGACTTTCTAAAAATACTCGCATAGTAAAAGGTTTCCTTTCCGGTGATTGTATTTTATGGTAGCAAATTATAATAATATTACTAGATTATATCAGTGTTTTTTGCTCGCCAACGTTGATAACACTCATTGATTATGATTAAAAGGCAGCCAATTGTAATAAATGCATCAGCAAGATTAAACACAAACCAATGTTTTGAACCAAAATGAATGTCAATAAAATCGTTTACATACCCATAGATGAATCGATCAAGGCAATTGCCCAGCGCACCAGCAATAATGAATGTATAGCCTAATTTAACGTATTTTAGGGTATGCAACATCATTTGACGAGTTAAGTAGACGACAATGATTAATGTTAGTACACTAATGATAGAACTGTAGTATGGCCAATCATGAAACCAGCCAAAAGCAGAGCCAGTATTTTGTACCCAAATAAGTCTTAGATTGGGTATTGGGTGCCAAGGTGAATTGAGCTGGGTGGCAAGTTGTTTGGTCCACTGATCAATAATAATGAGAACAATGCAAACAGGTAGTAACAATTTAGTTGTTCTATCAATCATATTATTTTATGTGTGCAGCAATATCATTTAATTGTGCCAACCAAAGATGAATTTTTTCTAAGTAAGGTGTGCTCATGGATGCCATGATACTGCAAATCACAATGTAACACAAACATTCCATAAGAATATTGCCGGAATGAGTCATCGAACTAAAAAATTTTTTCAAAACACGCATCATAGTTTTGTATCATTACATCATTAATCAATGCCATGCAATATCAGTATTAAAAGATATTATGGTATTCTTTGGTTACGTTTATGCTGTATTTCAGAGGGATTAAAACTTGAAAATGTGAAATAAGATCTTAAATAAAATTTGTGAGTAAGGAGTTTTTATGCAAGATAAATTAACCAGCGGTTTACATGAGGTGCTTATGGAAGCGCAGTCGATAACCAATACATCAGGGTATGGGGCAGTAGAGCCTATTCATGTTATGTTGGCTATGATGAAGCTTCATGCTGCTTTTTTACAAGCTGTTATGGTGAGTGTCGATGGATCATATGATGCTTTGAGAGATAAACTTCAAGATTCGATGAATGCATTAAAACCAAGAAATCATAATCGTCTCCCAGGGGAAATAGCTGTTTCTAGTGATTTACAAAGAACTCTTAATGTTGCTGAGCAAGTTTCCAAAGCATGGTCAGAGTCACATATCTCCATATACGCCTGTCTTGTTGCACTGGTTAAAGCCCGAACTCAAGTTACAGATATATTCTCAAAGTTAGGTATTACCTCAGCTATTTGGCAAAAAAATATAGAAAATATGATGAAGTCACAGTCATCGCAACAAAAGACTGAGACCAATCACGATCTTGATGCTTACACTATTGATCTTATTTCATTAGCAGAACAAGGCAAGCTAGATCCTGTCATTGGTCGAGATCAAGAAATTCGTAGGGCCATAGAGGTATTACAGCGCCGAACCAAAAATAATCCTGTATTGTTAGGTCATCCAGGTGTTGGTAAAACAGCAATAGTAGAAGGATTGGCTTTGCGTATCGCTCAAAAAGAGGTGCCAGAGCCGTTAATGGGAAAACGAATATTATCATTGGATATGGCTGCTTTGGTCGCTGGTGCTCAATATAGAGGATCATTTGAAAAAAGATTAAAAAATGTTATCAAATCAATTGAAGCATCACAGGGTGAGATTATTTTGTTCATCGATGAATTGCATTTAATTGTTGGTGCAGGTCAAACAGATGGTACCATGGATGCTGCAAATTTATTGAAACCAGCATTGGCAAGAGGTGAATTACATTGTATCGGTGCGACAACATTTGATGAGTATCGAAAACATATTGAAGCCAAAGATGCAGCATTAGAACGACGGTTTATGACCATTGAAATTCATGAGCCAACTCATGATGATGCGCTCTCTATGCTGAGAGGTATCAAAGATAAATATGAGTTGCACCATGGTGTCAAAATTAATGATGATGCGCTTATGGCTGCGGTGGAGCTAAGTTCACGTTATATTCATGATCGGTTCTTACCCGATAAAGCAATTGATCTCATCGATGAGGCTGGTAGTAGAATTCGATGTCACTTGGATGTTAAGCCAGTTGAGCTTGCAGAATGTGAGCGCCAAATCATGGCTTGTGATATTGAGCTTAAAGCTTTATCGAAGGAAGTTAGTTCCCAAGCAGCATTAAAAAGAAGAAAACTTGAAAGTCAATTGAGTGACTTGAAAAAGCAACAATCATCACTGGCTGAGCTTTGGCAGTCTGAAAAGTCTGTTATTCAAGCACGTCGTCAATTAAAGTCTGATCTTGATGAAGCCAGAACAGCATGTGAATTGGCCAAACGATCTGGGGAATTGGCAAAAGTCTCTGAATTACAATATGGAGTGATACCTCAGCTTGAGAGCAAAATTAAGGAATGTGTTTCAACCAAAGATGGTTTGCTGATTGACCAAGTTGATAATGCTGCCATAGCAGAGGTAGTTGCGAAATGGACGGGTATTCCTGTCTCACGGATGTTGGCATCAGAAAAAGAGCGTTGGTCTAAATTAGATCAGTCCTTAAAAGCACAAGTTTTTGGTCAGAATCAGGCCGTGGAAGCTGTGGCACATGCAGTTAAACGATCGCGAGCGGGTTTAGCTGATCCAAGAAAGCCTATTGGCAACTTCTTATTTCTTGGCCCGACTGGTGTTGGTAAAACGCAATTATGCCGTTCGTTAGCTTCCTGTTTGTTTGATGATAAAGATGCCTTGATTCGTATTGATATGTCTGAATTTATGGAATCTCATCAAGTCTCAAGATTAATTGGTGCACCACCTGGATATGCTGGTCATGATGCTGGTGGTTATTTGACAGAAAGCATCCGAAGGATGCCTCACTCGGTGGTTTTACTTGATGAGATTGATAAGGCTCATGAAGACGTGTTGGATATTTTATTACAAATTATGGATGAAGGACGATTGACAGATGGCCAAGGTAAAACGGTGTACTTTAATCATGCAGTAATTGTCATGACCTCTAATATGGGTGCTGATTTGTTACTCAAACAAGGTCAGCAAGCACAGAGTAAAATTATGGAATTATTAGAAGATACTTTTAAGCCAGAGTGGTTGAATCGACTTGATGAAATTATTACTTTTGATGTGATAGGAATAAAAGAAAAAAGGGCTATTGTATCGCGAGAGTTAGATTTCATTGCTACTCAAATGAAAGCGCAAAATATTCAGTTAAATGTCACAGCAGATGCTATTGATTATTTGATTGAAACACTTAATGATCATCGTTATGGCGCTAGGCCGTTAAAGAGAGCGATTATTCAAAATATTGTCAATCCTGTTTCTGATTATTTATTACAGCATGACTTGGTTGATGAAACCATTTTAAAAATAGATGCTGATGATTTGGGGCTTATGTTTGATTATGAACACTGTTCTTCAATTGAAGGTGAATGATGATTTATTTGTTAGGTTGTATTTTAGCAGGTATAGGCCTGTGGTGGTCGACGCAAAGATTTGTCAACTCAAGTGAATTATTAGCAGCTCATTTAGGTTTAAATGCAACAGCTGGCGGCGCAATTTTGATTGCGGTTTTAACTTCTATGCCTGAGCTTGTTGTCTCAATTCAAGCAACACATTTAGGTCATTTTGATATGGCCTTAGGCAATATATTGGGATCAGTGTGGGCCAATACATGCTTAATTCTAGGGGTGTTATCCATCATTAGACCAGTTCGGATAAAGCTATCAACGCTTAATTTTGACCAATCCATTCATTTGGTTTTAATATTGTTGATTTTATGGGGGTATTATTTATCGGTGCCTATTTGGCTGTTATCATTATTAATGTTTTTGGTATACGTTGTTTATATTTTATATGTTGTGCAAGGGCCAGTTCAACCAGTAGCAATCAACCAACCGATGAAGCAAAACTATTGGCATGAAAGTATAAAAACATTGTTTTGGGGTGTGGTATTATTACTAACTTCGTATTTATTGGTTACTTGTGCTGCTGCAATGGCAAAAATAATGTCAATGAGCCCATATTGGATTGGATTAACTGTGGTTGCTATTGGAACCAGTTTGCCAGAGTTATCAGCCGCAATGGTATCACATCAGAAAAAGCAAGATGATTGGGTCTTAGGAAATGCATTGGGCTCCAATGTTTTTCTCTTATCAGTGGTTTTGCCCATCATTCTATGCATGGATATAACCGGCTTAACAGATGGGATGTTAACATCAATAGCAGTGATGGGCTGGATGTTGATTGCAACATTCTTAATGTTGCGGTATTTTGACCGCTCCGAGTACCAGTTAAACCGCTTTGAAGGAATGATATTAGTAGGTATTTATATCGTTTACTTGGTGTTCTCAGCTTGACGGTATGTCATGATATAATCATAGGTGCTGACCAATACCAATAAACTCATTAGTACTTCTAAGATAGGGTCTAGAGGTTTTAGAATACTGTATAACGTTAAAAGTAATAAAGAAACATGGCATATCTTTCCAGACATAATGGATTGTGCTTGTAACAGTATGCGCGCTTTTCTCATTTGGTTGAATAGTAAAATCAGCGTCAATTGTCTAGCGCAGAACATAGCAAAAAATAACCATGAAATATTGCCAAGCCATGCTAAGGTAAACAGGGTGGCAAAGACAATAATGCCATCACTACATGCGTCAATAATGCTGCCCCATTTGCTTCTAAAGCCCATTGATTTAGCTAAAAAGCCATCCAAAAAGTCAGAAACAAGAATAATAAAGATCAATATAAAAGTGATCAAGTGTGTTTTTTGAGTAATCGATACTAACAACGGGTATATCAAAAACAGCCGAGCCAAAGAGACATAATCAGCTAAGGATAAAAATTTACGTATCATGATTAATAAGCTTGGCGATACTACTAATATCATCCGTGATGTGTACTAAGTGTGCCTCATCTTGTGTAATCATTCCATGAGTGACAAGATGTTGGTGTATCGCATTATAAAATGGCTGCCAAAATTTACTGCCAAATAATATGACACTATGAGGTAATGTTCTACCAGTGCAAATTAAATTTAACATTTCAAAGAGTTCATCTAAAGTGCCAAAGCCACCGGGAAGCGCTATGAATGCTTTGGAGTATCTGGCAAGAATAATTTTTCTAATGAAAAAATAACGACATGTAAATGATCTGTGTAAGTAAGGGTTGCGGTCTTGTTCTTTGGGTAGTTTTATCGCACAACCTAAAGAAAGACCATCATTAATAAAGGCACCACGATTAACGGCTTCCATTAAACCGGGCCCGCCTCCTGTCATAACAGCTAATTTGTTTTCAGCCAAGTGCTTGCCAACCTCAACAGCAGCTTGGTAATATTCATGATTTTCTGTCATTCTAGCAGAGCCATATACGGTAACGCATGTTGGCGTTTTCCAAAAATAAATTAAAACCCTAATGTATTCAGTAATATACCTGAATATATGGGTTGTTGTTGACAAAATGGTTCTTTTTTTGTCTGTTCGGTTTAAAGATGACTTTTTCTTCATGCGTTAATACTAGCAGTAAAGAAGGTTATTCACAATCTTTAGTTTGCAATAATGTAATGTGTATGATCTGATAAGTACATGTCTGTTAAACAATATATCAACCATTTGAATGGGAAGTCACAATTTTCATTGTTTCACTTTCATCAGGTGCTACTTGGTTTTATATCTGCTGTACCACAGTGGACTTTGGTTCTATTGCCGATGTGGTTTGCCGCCATTCAACTCAATCAATATTGGATTGCAAGTTTAGGTATGGTCTCACTACCTTATATGCTTAAGTGGTTATGGGCGCCTTTTTTAGATGCAGGTGCACAGAAGAAAGGTTTGGGTAAGTTTTTAGTCATAACGCATATGATAACATTGTGTTGTATGGCGATTGCTGTTTTTTTGGCCTTATGGGGTGCATGGATTTGGGTTTGTTTTATTTCATTTTTATCATCAATTTCAAGTACGTGCTATGATATTTTGGTGGATGGTTACCGGATACAGTTAACTCCTAATGTAAGAGCTACTGCAAATGCTATGGGTGTTATTGGTTATCGTTTAGGTCTAGCATTTGTGATGGTTATACCCCCAACACTGGTTGCTTACTGGCGAATTTCATGGTCTTATGCAATGCTGCCTGTTATTTTGGTTTACTGTTTTAGTTTACTGTTATACTGTTTTTTAAAGGTGCATCAATCGACCCTCAAGAGAGATGTGGAGAGGATGACGGTGGCTTCTATAAGTGCTTTAGTAAAGCCTTTAGCTAGTGGTCTTGGTATTTATCTGTTTTTATTTAAAGCACCGCTTTATTTGTTTGAAGTTTTTAGCAGTGATTATTTAATAAATTCCGTTCATTTAACATTAACTGATGTAACATTCTGGCAGCAACTTGCTGGGTTATTGATGGTGTTTTTAGGCTGTGGGATAGCGCCATTACTGATGCGATATTGTAAGCATAATACTTTGATGAAGCTCTTTGCTAATGCGCAACTAATTCTTTTTGTATTGTGGTTTGTTATTCATACCAGTCAGTTGCATATGGGTATGATCATCTTGATCTGTTTTGAACATTTGTTATGGGGTGTTATGAACATCTTTTTGGTGACTTGGTTGATGTCTAAATTGCAATCAAAATATGTGATGACTCAATATGCTCTTTTTGTAGCTGTATCTTTGTTACCTAAATTCATTTTGGTTTTCCCATTTGCAAAGCTGATACAACTATCTTGGCTGTGGTTTTTTGGTGGGCTTATCTTACTGTCACTCTTGTTAAGATTGTTGCTAATAAGACGTGTGAATATCATTAATGGTTTAGACAATGCTGATAATGCTTTACAAATGGCTTAAAAACACATAGTGTTAAACATAATATAAGGAGATCAAAATGAGGTATTTAGGAATAATTTTTATCTTTTCAATGCAATGGTTGTATGCATTAGAGGTTACCCCTGTTGAAATGCCCATTGAAATTAAATCTAATTTTATAGATATCAATTTGCCTGTTAAAAATAAAAATGATTATACTTGGTATCTTAAAGACGATGTTCATAGCTTTTTAAGGCCCTTATCCCGACAATTTATACCGAATCAAACTTCAAAACCTGATGGGCCGGGTATTGTTACATGGCGCTTTCAAGTATTAAGTCATGCGTTTCAGGTTCCTATGGCGTTTGAGCTCCATTTTGAGTGTAGACAACACTTAATGCAGGAGCCATATCAGTTAGCCAATTTCTCTTTGTTAACAAACTCATCTAAATCTGAGAATGCAATGATTAAAAATTGGGTTCATGATATTTTATTTGGGGCAGAGGCATGAATAATGCCTCAGGGTGGCTAAGAAAAATGAGGGTGACACTCGATGGTGGTCACGCACGGTATGCTATGTCACTCAAAGATCAAAATGATATTGCCTTAAATGATTTCATTGGAAAGCATATTCAATTACATTTTACAGGAAATATTCAGTGCATTGCTTGTGACAGAATGACTAAAAAATCATTCAATCAAGGGTACTGTTTCCCATGTGCACAAGCATTAGCTGCATGTGATGTTTGTATTGTGAAACCAGAAATATGTCATCATCATAAAGGAACTTGTCGTGAGCCAGAATGGGGTAATGAGCATTGCATGATTGGTCATTATGTTTATTTGGCCAACACAACAGGTGTAAAAGTTGGTTTGACTCGAATGGGGCAACTACCTACGCGTTGGTTAGATCAAGGTGCGATTGCAGCACTGCCAATTTTTAAGGCTAAAACAAGACGTCATGCTGGATTTATTGAGTTTGTATTGACTCGCGAACTTAATGATAAAACACAATGGCGTGATTTATTGAGAAATCGTCAAGATAATATTGATTTATTAGCAATTAGAGATGCGATGTTTTCAAAATTTAAGCTTGAGCTCAAGGCCATTGATCATTCTCTCGGGGTAAAAACCCAATTCTTGCAACAGGAAGTCACAGAGATCAATTACCCTGTGGCATCAATACCTCATAAAGTTATTAGTTTAAATCCATTAAAACAACCAACCATTGAAGGGGAGTTGCTGGGCATTCGAGGCCAGTATCTTCTGTTTGAGCAGGGGGGATTAAACATTAGAAAGATGACTGGCCATGAAGTAAAGTTTGACAGCTAAGCTTAGAATTCATCCTCGTTTGTTGGAATCATATTAGAGGGGTTGAGAAGTTCATCAAGCTGCTGTTCATCTAAAATACCTAAAGCCAAACATGCATCCCTAATGGAAGAGTGTTCCTGGTGAGCTTTTTTAGCAACCTCAGCAGCCTTATCGTAGCCTATAGCATCATTTAGCGCAGTGACTAACATGAGTGATGCAGAAACATTTTTTTGAATTTCTGTTTCGTTAGCTTGTATACCCATTAGACAGTGTTGATTAAATGCCAGCAAGCCATCATTGAGTAATTGAATCGATTGTATAATATTGTAGGCGATGACAGGTTTGTAGACATTTAATTCAAAATGCCCTTGGGAAGATGCAAAATTAATGGTGTGTCCATTACCCATAATTTGAGCACAAATCATCGTTAGCGCTTCACATTGAGTTGGGTTAACCTTACCGGGCATAATCGAAGAGCCTGGTTCGTTTTGAGGTAAAATGAGCTCTCCAATTCCAGCTCGAGGTCCAGATGCTAACCAGCGAATGTCATTGGCTATTTTTGTTAAGCTAGTCGCCAAGTTTACCAATGATAAACTAAGTTTATTGATTTCATGATGGGCACTTAATGCTGAAAATCCGTTGGGATTAGGTTCAAAGGGAAGTTTTGTAATGGTGCTGATTGCTTCAATCACTTCATATTTGAAATCCTTTGGGGTGTTTAAACCTGTGCCAACTGCGCTTCCACCGATGGCTAGGCGATAACAGCTCTCTAATGCATTAAAAATATCTCTTTCACTGTCCTCAATCTGTGCATAGAAACTAGAAAAAACTTGACCAAGTGTTAGTGGTACAGCATCTTGTAGGTGAGTACGGCCAATCTTAATGATGTGATCAAAAGCATTGATTTTTTCATTTAATGTGTGCTTGAACTTTTGTATGGTAGGTAATAAGTTTTCGGTGAGTAGTTTGCAGATAGCAATGTGCATTGCTGTTGGAAATGTATCATTGGAAGATTGGCCAATATTGATATCATCATTGGGATGTAGCGGGTCTTTTTGGCCCAGAGGTTTGTTTTGTTTTTGTGCGGCTGCATTTGCAATCACTTCGTTAATATTCATATGAGTCTGTGTGCCACTCCCTGTTTGCCAGACATAGAGAGGAAAGTGTTCTGCTAGTTTGCCTTTCTGAATATCCTGGCATGCCTCAATAATTAACTCAGATTTTTCTTTTGATAATCTTTTGTGCTTGCCGTTAACTTGAGCTGCAGCTTGTTTGATTACTGCATAAGCATGAATGATTTCAACAGGCATTAGTTCTTTACCAATGCTAAAATGAGCGAGTGAGCGCTGAGTTTGTGCGCCCCATAAAGCTTTGTCCTCAACCTCAATTTGCCCCATGCTATCATGTTCAATGCGTTTAGCCATCTAAATCTCCTGAATGCCAAAGTACATTACATTAGTTGAATGAGCTAATAAATTCAAGATGACATTGATATTTGCGGAATAAAAATCATGATTTTGTGCTCATTTTATACTATATAAATCCCAAAGGGAGGGTTAAGTGACTGATCGATGGGTTCAACAATACATGTCTTGGTTTGACGTATTTAATGTTTACAACCAGACTTTTTCAAGGGAAGAAACAGAGGATATGCTTACTTCGGGTGTTCAGTTTTGTGAACAATACCTAGCACCAAGCAACAAAGTAGGTGATAAAGAGGGTTTAACTTTTAATCCAAAAACTCACGGTGTTCATTTGCCAGATGGTTTTCATGTTGTTTATCAACATATGAAAAGTATGGGTCTTTTGTCGATGAGTGTTGCTGAAAGTTATGGTGGTTTATCAGCACCAAATTACTTAACTTATGCATTGATGGAGTGTCAAGCAGGGGCTAATTTGGCTTTTTCTACCTTTCCTTTGCTCACACAAGGGGCTATAGACACATTGATTCATAATGCAGATCAAGCAATTATTGATCGTTTTGTTCCTCATATGGTTTCAGGGACTTGGTCGGGCACAATGTGTCTTACTGAGCCTCAGTGTGGAACAGACCTTGGGTTAATAAAAACAATGGCAGTTAAAGATGGTGAGCATTATTCTGTTACAGGTAATAAAATTTGGATTACATTTGGCGAGCATGATTTGACCGAAAACATTATCCATCTAGTTTTGTGTAAAACACCAGACGCACCTTGTGGTACAAAAGGCTTAAGTTTATTTGTGGTGCCTAAACTTATCGATGGACAACCTAATGGTGTTCAGTGTATGGGGCTAGAACATAAAATGGGTTCCCATGCATCTCCGACTTGTGTTATGTCTTATAATCAAGCTAAAGGATGGCTTGTTGGTTCTCTCAATAATGGTCTAAGGGCTATGTTTTCTATGATGAATCCTGCACGTTTAAGTGTTGGTGTTCAAGGTTTGGGTGCAGCTCAATGGGCAAATGAATATGCTTTACAATTCTGTCGGGATCGTCGTCAGGGGAGGTCGGTTAACCCTGAGCGAAGAGAGTCAGATCAGGTTGCTGATGTGATTACTGTTCACCCCGATGTTCGAAGAATGTTACTGGGCAATCAAGCGATGATTGAGGCAATGAGGGGTGTTGTTGTAATGGCTGCAAAAGCGCTGGATGATAAAAATGATGATTTAGTTAGTTTAATGACGCCTGTCATCAAAAGCTTTTTATCCGAGCATGGCTGTGCTTGTATTTCTCAAGCCATACAAGTAATGGGGGGGGCTGGTTATACCCAAGATGCATTGGTTGAACAGTACTTAAGAGATGCACGTATAACCATGATTTATGAAGGTACTAATGGTGTTCAAGCAATGGACTTAGTTGGGAGAAAATTAATCAAACATGGTCACGCGTTACAAGACTTGATAAAAAAGATGAGTGAACTTTCAAAAGAAGAGGGTGATATTTTTAAATGTTTATCATCTTCATTGGTTCATTTAGAGCAAGCTAATGATTGGTTAATGTCCCAGGGTTTTTCTGATCCAGAGTCTGCGATGGCAGTTGCATCAGACTATTTAAATTTGTTAGGCTATGTCATGTGTATTTATGTATTGGCATTGAAAGTTAAGTCTCATGGTGATGATACCATTGCTGATGTATTTATTCATCAGTTTGGTCCCATGGTAGGAATGCATGGGGCGCGTATAGCATCTGGAAAATATTCTTTATTTAATGATGGTAATCAGAGGAAGTATTTATGATCAAATATATGTTTTCAATTATTCTAGCGTGTTGCTCCCATTTGGCTTTTGCCACACAGAGTGATGGTGTTTTAATTCATCAACCCAATTGCGAAGCATGCAAGAGCCTATTCAAGGATCTTGATGTTAAAAAGGAAGGGGGTCAATTTCAAATAGAGATTACTCGGTCATCTGGAGAATCGGTCACGCTAAAATTAGATGATTGGGATATTACTGATGAGCTTAATAAATCAAATTTAATTAAGCGAATTAACTCGGGTATGATACATAAAGTGAGCGCAACGCCAACGGTCATTTTTCTGGATGATAGTCAAAATGAAGTAGGAAGAGTTGTCGGTTACAATAATGTAGACTTTCTTAAAAATCTTACCGAAATTTATGATAAGATATGATGATGGCTCCGGAGGAGGGATTCGAACCCCCGACCAATTGGTTAACAGCCAACTGCTCTACCACTGAGCTACTCCGGAAAGAATGAGATTATATTAGCGACTGAATACTGGTCCGTCAAGCTTTTGTCGCGATCATTTGTTTAATCCGACTTAAAGCTTCCTCACACTTGCTCATGCTGGTTGCAAATGAGACGCGAACACAATTTGCACGACCAAATGCCTGTCCTGGTACCATAGCTATTTTACATTCATCTAGCATGTAATGACAAAAATCAATATCATCTTTCAAGTCAAGCTGTTCAATGAGTCCAGAGACATCAATAAATAGATAGAATGTCCCATGGGATGGCAGTGTAGTGATGCCATCAATTTCGTTAAGAGCTTTGTATAAAACATCATGTCGTTTCTTCATTTCTTGGGTCATATGCTGTACAGAGCTAAATCCACCACTCAACGCTTCAGTTGCTGCAGCTTGAGCAATGCTATTGGTTCCAGATGTTGTTTGTGATTGAATTTTTTTCATTGCCGCAATCCAGTCTTTGGGGCCTGCCGCATAGCCAATGCGCCAGCCAGTCATTGCGTATGCCTTAGAAACACCATTGACAACGAGTGTCCGATCAGCAAGTTCTGGACATGCATTTAACAAGTTATAGAAAGGTTGATCCCAAATCAGATATTCATAAATATCATCGGTTATAATGGCAACATGTGGGAATTCAACTAAAACTTGGCCGAGAGCGGCAAGTTCTTCTTTGTTGTAAACAGCGCCAGTTGGATTATTTGGGCTATTAAGTATAATTAATTTTGTCCGCTGTGTAATATGTTTTCGCAATTGCTCTGGGGTTAGTTTGAAACCATCTTGAGGTGTTGTTAAGATGGGAATACACTGTCCTCCAGCAAGCGCAATCATATCAGGATATGATGTCCAATAAGGACTTGGAACCAGAACTTCATCACCTGGATTTAATATCGCAGCAATGCCCTGATAGATCGCTTGTTTAGCACCTGTTGATACAATAATCTGTTGCGTGTCGAAGGTTAGGTTGTTATCACGATTGAATTTTTCAACTATTTTTTCTCTTAAGGCTAATGTGCCTTCTACAGCAGTGTAACGAGTATCGTTATCATGGATTGCATCTATTGCAGCTTGTTTTATTGATAGAGGTGTATCAAAATCAGGTTCACCCGCGTTTAAGCCAATGACAGGCTCTTGTTTTGATTTAAGCTCTCTGACTTTAGCTGCCACGGCAATGGTGGCGGAGCTTTTGATTTTCTGTATACTGTCTGCAATCTGCATAACACTCCTTCATTTACATGCACCTGATTTGTAGGTACAATTATATAAAATTTTAATCTTAATGTATCAGGGTATGAGATGCAAAACAAATTTAAACTTATCAGTGATTATCAGCCATCAGGTGATCAGCCTCAAGCAATTGATATGATGTATCAGTCGCTGAAAAAAGGGCATGCGCACCAAAATATATTGGGTGTTACGGGTTCTGGAAAAACGTACACAATGGCTTGTATTATTGAGAAGACACAACGTCCAGCATTAATTCTAGTGCATAACAAAACATTGGCAGCCCAGTTATATGAGGAAATGAAAACATTCTTTCCAGATAATGCCATTGAATATTTTGTTTCATATTATGATTATTATCAACCAGAAGCTTATGTTGTGACAACGGATACTTTTATTGAAAAAGATGCTTCGATTAATGAACAAGTAGAGCAATTGAGATTAGCTGCAACAAAAGCTGTTTTGGAGCGAAGTGATGTTGTCATTATTGCAACAGTTTCAGCTATTTATGGTCTGGGTGATCCTACTGCCTATACTGAAATGATTTTGGAGTTTGTACGAGATCAAGATTACGATCGTCATGAGCTTGTTCGGCGCCTAGCTGATATGCAGTATGTTCGGAACCACATTGATTTTAAGCGGGGAACATTCCGAGTTAACGGCGATGTTTTTGATTTGTATCCTGCAGAAGAAGACAGCAATGCTGTTCGTTTGCATTGGTTTGATGAAACGCTTGAGGCCATTGAACGTTTTGACCCACTAACAGGTGAGATTTTTGAGTCTTTAGATCGATATGTTCTTTACCCTAAAACACATTATGTTTCATCAAAAGATCGTATTGAACAAGTGATCGAGCAAGTTCAAGATGAGCTCGTCGTACACCACACACAGTTTCTAAATGATAAAAAAGTTTTGGAAGCGGCACGCATTAAACAAAGAACAGAATATGATATTGAAATGATGCGAGAGCTAGGTTTTTGTCAGGGTATTGAGAATTATTCTCGGTACTTGTCTGGAAGAGAGTCAGGTGATACACCGCCAACATTGTTAAGTTATTTACCTGATAATGCTATTATTTTTATTGATGAGTCGCATGTAACTATTCCTCAAATGAGGGGTATGTATCGAGGTGATAGAGCTAGGAAGGAAACGTTAGTTCAATATGGTTTTAGGTTGCCTTCTGCATTAGACAATCGACCAATGAGGTTTGATGAATTTGAGGCCTTTGATTTTCAGCGTGTTTATGTTTCAGCAACGCCAGGACCTTATGAGCTAGAAACAACTGAATGCATGACTGAGCTTGTTATTAGACCAACAGGCTTGGTTGATCCAGAAATTGAAATTAGACCCGCAAAAACGCAAGTTGATGATTTCCGCTCGGCTATTATTGAACCTATCAAGCGGCAAGAGCGTGTTTTGGTCACAACGCTAACGAAGCGTATGTCTGAAGATTTAACCGAATATCTGGTGCAACAAGGTATTAAAGTTCGTTATCTACACTCAGATATTGATGCTATCGAACGTGTTGAGATACTGCGAGATTTACGTATCGGTGTTTTTGATGTGTTGATTGGTATTAATTTATTGCGTGAAGGTCTTGATTTACCAGAGGTTTCATTGGTGGCTATTTTTGATGCAGATAAGCAAGGATTTTTACGTTCAACAACATCATTAATTCAGACTATTGGCCGGGCAGCTAGAAATAGTCAAGGTCGTGTGATCATGTATGCGGATAAAATGACCCCATCAATGCAACAAGCGATTGAGGAAACAGAGCGACGAAGATTAAAGCAACAATCTTATAATGAACAATTTGGTATTATCCCTAAAACGATCTCTAAAAATATTCGAGGAGGTCTTAAGGAAGAGTCAGATGACCCCAATAATGATGCAGTCCCCATATTAACCGATATACATGATCAGAAAGATGCCATTAAAGCCATAAATAAATTAAGTAAATCGATGAAAGATGCAGCCAAACAACTAGATTTTGAGCAGGCTGCGTCCATACGAGATCAGATTAAAACGATAAGAGAACATTTTTTGAAATCATAAGTTTAAATTTTGTTTGCTATTAGCTTGCTTTCATTGTACGCTGTAATTATTTACATGGAGTCGTAAAGATGCAAACAGCTTTCATAGCAATATTATTTCCTTTTTTAGCCCCTTTTTTTACTTATCATGTAGATACGGTACATCATATTCCGCTTGAACACAAAGAACATCAGGAACACTATGATCACAGAGTTAGCCGTGATATACATCATGAATTCCTAGGAAACGCACAGGTTCATCATGCACATTGTAATGCTCTTAGATGTCGTATTGAATTGCCTATCCATAACAATGAAACAATGGGCGTAGGTAATAGTTGGGCTACTATTTATGATAAAAGCTTTAATAAGTTATTTGGTAATGGAAAGGTGTCAAAAACCGATAATCATTATCAAATTTACACCATGGTTTACGACAAAAACAAAGCTGATCTTTGTGAGAAAGTCATACAATCAATTTCTTACAAAGGTACTCAATGGCCAGAGAGTATTGGGGATGTTGAAGTGGTTTGGGTTAATGCAGTGAATCACAGTGCTGTTGTTCCAAATTCTGCTTTGAACTCTGAGCCACAAATTATAGTTGCGCATGTTGACTCAGAATGGGTGAATAAAAATTGTTTAGCGAGTGCTCATCAATCACCAATGCTAAGTACAGGTGGTGAAGAGCAAAAACTTGCAGAGCCAAACAAAGATAGCGAGTAAAGCATATAGTTTGAATATTATCTTTATTGCTTAGAAGTGAATATATCAGAGTATACGTGATTTATTCATGATTATAACTGGTTTCAACAAGGCAGCTGTAGGCTGCCTTTTGTTTTATCGAAATATTTGTAAAAAAATTTTATTTTTGATAAAGTTATGACATGTTTTTTTCTTCATTATTACAGAGTCATTGGAATGAATGCATGCTTTTGCTGCATTTGCTGATGATGTCGCTACTCTTAAGTATTGCCTATGCCTGGTCGCGATTTGCATTGATGATGGCTTTTGTTTTATGTATGCTCTTAGCAAATATATTTCTTTTAGAAGAAGTTCAACTTTTTGGAATGACTGTAACAGCAGTTGAAGTTTATACCATTGCAGGTATATTAGCCTTGAACCTCATTCAACAAAAATATGGACGGTTAACAGCACAAAAAACCATTTTTTTAGGTTTTTTTGGCTTGCTCATTTGGGTAGTGGCAGCACATTTTCATTTGCAATACCATTCAACCAGAAACACAGAAACATTCGCTTCTGCTTATAAGTTATTGTTTCTTCCCCAAGGACGGCTATTCATGGCATCAATTATTGCTTATTTAATAAGTACTCATCTTGAAATTAAATTATTCAGCCAATTTCAAAGGTTTTTTGGTAATCGTTGGCTTGGTATGCGATTCTTAGTGACCGTATTTATTGTTCAGGCTGTAGATACCCTTACTTTTGGCTTGATAGGATTGACAGGTATGGGTTTTGATTTGTTTGATATATTATTATTCAGCTATTGTATCAAATGTCTGGTAGCTGTAGGATATAGTCCATTTATTGGCTTAATTCAACGCTTAGATAATAGGAGATTACAATGGATTTTACATTTGAAATCCTTCATCAATCCACAAAATCAAAAGCTCGTGTAGGGCGCATCCATACACCTCATGGGATCATTGAAACTCCAGGGTTTGTGCCAGTGGCTACAAATGCAACACTAAAATGTATTTCAAGTGAACAGCTTTCAAGACTTGATGTCGATCTTATTTTTTGTAATACATATCATCTGATGTTACAGCCAGGCGTTAAAACCGTTGAACAACTTGGTGGTTTGCACTCATTTATGAATCGATCAAAGCCGATTATCACTGATTCTGGTGGGTTTCAAGTATTCTCGCTAGCTTATGGATCAGTTGCAAATGAGCTTAAAAGCCAAGGTATGAAATCTCAGTCAGGAACGGTGTTAAAGATTACTGAAGAGGGGGTTCGGTTTCGATCATATCGTGATGGGGCAGAAGTTTTTTTAACAGCTGAATCGTCTGTCGACGCTCAAAAAAGTTTAGGTGCAGATATTATTATACCATTTGATGAGCTGCCGCCTTTTCATATGAAAGAATCAGCATTACGAGCATCGTTAGATAGAACGCATCGATGGGAGAAGCGTTCATTGGATCGTCATCTTCATCATAGAAATGGTCAAGCAATGTATGCGGTTATTCATGGCGGCTTAAATGATGTTATGAGAAAGGAAAGTGCCACTTATCTAAGCTCGTTGGATTTTGATGGTTTTGCTATTGGGGGCTCACTAGGGCGTAATTCAGAAGATCTTTACAATGTTTTATCATACTCAATGCCATTTTTGCCCCCAGATTTTCCTAAACACTTACTTGGTATTGGCGATGTGCCTAATATTGAAGTTGGCATTCCATTTGGAATAGATACTTTTGATAGTTCCTATCCTACCAAGATTGCAAGGCATGGTGCAGTGTTAGTAGGAAATAAGGAGCGTTTGAAGCTTAAACACAGTAGGTACTCACAAGATACCCAACCACTTGAACCAGGGTGTGCTTGTAGTACATGTCTTCATTACAGTCGAGCTTATTTACATCATTTGCTAAAATCACATGAGCCAGTTGTGATGAGTTTATTATCCATTCATAACATAACATGGATGGTTAATTATTTTAAACGCATTCGTGAAGCTATATTAAATAATAAGCTTTAATAAAGGCTTAATAGTTTATATTAACCTCGTAATAGCGTTAAGGTATTTTATTTTTATCGGTTTTGCGTATTATCAACGAATTGAAGGATTTTATTGATAGTGATTGAAATTCATTATGCCAGAATATGTAAAAAAACTTGGTTTTGTTGACTCAGCTGATTGAAATTAATACAATGTCCTGATGAGAAAAAGACAAGATTTTTATAATCCTTACTTTAGCGAGATCATCAGTAATATAAGTGTGCATTGCATGAGCATATTAGGCTTCTGTTTGGCTATGCTTGTATTGAAGGGAATCGCCTTATTAAATATCGGTTTTTATGTTATTCTGGCTTTATTTATAGCATTAACTGTGTTACTCAGCAAGAGCACTTCAGGGAAAGGCCGAGCTTTCTTTATGGTCAGTATCTGGATTTTAAGTCTTGTTTTCTCTGTGGAATCTTTTATTAATGCAAATGTCCATTTCCATTTTATTTTTGGTGGGATTCTTGCAATGTCTGTGAGTATCAGCAAAAGAGATGGTTCAATTCTAGCCCCGATTTTATATGCTACCGGGATCGACATCATTGGAAAAACAATGGAAGTATGTACTGAAACTTTCTTTGGCAGTTCTATTTTTTTTGGAAAAGGAATCTCAGTATTTATTATTTCAGCTATCGTTAGTTTTGCATATGAGTTTTTTAAGAGAGAAAAAGTTTTGGTTTTCCCCATATTGAAAGAACATGCTTTATTATTTGGCAAAAAAAATGATAATGACCAACTCCAATTTAGTCCTCAAGAAATAAAAAATGCTCGTCATATTTTTGACGGCCATACTGTTTACGCTTTTTGTCTTCAAGAACGGAAAACTTCTTTATTTAAAAAACTATTCAGTGCAACATCAACTGATTTAGATGATGTTAACAAAGTAAGGCAGCAATACGAAAAATATTATTTTATTTTTGAACCTACTGAGCTTCCATTTGATTTTGTTTTAAAGCAATTATCAATCAATATGTCGCCTAAGAGTCGTTTTTTGCATCATTATATATCTGGGATTATTTCCCCCCACTATTTACGAGAATCTATCTCTTCAAACATTCTATCAGAATATGGTAAATATTATTTAAGTGATAAATTTTATGTCTGGTTATCAGCATATACCAAGAAACCCATTTTTTCTGCAAATGATTTCAGTCCTAATATTTCCAAAGAGGCATTAAAAATTTTACCAAATGATCGAATTAATTTAGGGTATAGGACTGATAATCACTTTTTGAGTGATAATTACATAAAATTGATTCAAAAATGGATCAGCAAGTTAGCTACACTGAGTCTTATAATGTTGTCTTTTGGGGTTTCTAGGGTTAACGGAATGGGAGAAATATATATTCTTCCATCTCATATGATACCATTCAGTGTTATTGAGACTTTACTATTTTTAGCTTGTGTCAATCTAATACTAGGTTTTTGGTTTAAAAGGGATAAAAAAATAACACACCTGAGCATATTGTCAGTAAGTGTTTTTTTGTGTTTCTTAAGTTTTCAAAATTGGACAGGTTTTGTTGTGCTTCCCTCAATATACATTGTCATTATGTTTATTATAGAAATTTATCGAAGTAAACCCAGTAAAGAGGCCTGCCCAGCTTTGAATGAGCTATTATTAAATGATATTCATTTGTCTTCTGAGATCAATCATTATCGTGATCTTGCTCACAAACTCGTGCAAGAGAATCATGATAATATTTTAAAACAGGGGCATACAGTATCTGCTTTTGTTATTAAGGAAAATAGACATGGTCATTGGCACCAGGTTTTAGGACAGGAAAATACACCAACAAATAAAGAATTGGTAAAACTAAAGAAGTATTATCAAGAATATGGAGCAATATGGAGTCATGATTTTAACCAATGGCTTGATTTTGAGGATGTATTATTGGTTGTGTCTCGTTATTCAAAACATCGAGAGGCGGTTTTAAATTATCTTGATTCACAAAATTTTAAATTTAATCAACGACATGATAGATGTTATATGCGTTTGATCAGTTGGAGTCAATTTTATTTTGCCACGTTTAAAAATAATTCTTTAGATAAAATGAGTCTATATATTGGTAAGCAGCTAAGTTGCATAGTTGAACATTCTAAAGAACATTTTATAGAATCTTATGATTACACACACCAGAGTGAGAGTTTAGGGTGTAAACTTGGTGCATACTTAAGTTGCCTTCTTCCATTAAATGTGACTCATAAAGAACCCTTTGAGTATAAATTAGAGTTATTTGCCCAATATTTTTGTGATGATAATAGTGCTATGGCTGATTATATCACTAATTTATGTAAGCAATTCAAAAATAAAGATTGTTTCTTTGATGATCAGTTTCGCTATAATCATTATCCATGGTCAATACCACTAACAAAATATCAAGTAATGTTTCTCTTAGCACCAGTAGTTCACTTGAATGATCAAAGTGCCTACATGGATGAACTCAAGAACAACCTTAAACTTTGTGATGTTCTTCAAATCAAGAGATTAAATTTTAAAGCCTATCAGCAATCTATGTTATGGGTTTTACGCTACGAAGGATTCTCTTACGAGGTATATGATCCAGAGGTATTGATAGGTCATCATCCTACTAAACTTTTTGGAGATTCTTTTTCTACTAATTATGTTCACTTAAATAAACTAAATAATAGGTTCAAAGGGAGAAAATTTCAGAATAATTGGACTATTGATCAAGTGATTTTCTACTTTATGAATAATAACATTAATCAGATTGAAAGTTATACTCATTTGATTATAAAGCTTGAGCTAGATAATGTATCTGAAGGGTTTTTAAAGTGGTATAAAACTAGGGATATTAATGCTGGGTTAGATCATTGTCTATTGAGTAATATCAATGTTCATGTTCAATTACATGATGAATACCAGTTAGAAAAGTATATTTTTACAGAGCAGGTTTGTTTTAGAAAAGAAAGTCTAAATAAGTTTCGTTTAGATTTTATTTTAAGAGTTGTATTGCCTCAACGTGAAGCCTCTGAAGTTCAAAGTTGGTTGCTAGAAAATGTACAATCATTAAGTATCTATGAGCTAATGTTAGCTCGTAATCTTATATTAAGATTTCCCGAAATTATTCATGATCTAAGCGCTAAAAGTTGCTTCTTCCATGCAAAATATTTTGTCCAAGATGCAAGAGAAGGTCACTCGCTACTATCGTTCCAATTTTACTGGGATAATATAGATCTTGGTATGATTAATAACTATTATTTTGAAAATGATATTTCTCTTGGTCTATTATCACTTATGTGCATGCCTTATGTGACTTCTGATGTCTATCAATTTTTATTAGAGCATGTATTCCTAGTTGATGGTTTTGTTACATTTCAAAGTGATAAAAAGTCTTGTTCAATAGCGCTTGGATCAATTCATCATTATGATTTACTCGTATTGGGGCGATTTTTGCATAATGATAGTACTTTTTTACAAATACAGTTAACTTTCTCATCATCTGAAGCTGAACAATTTAGATTTTTTGTGCTGAATTTCCTTCAAAGTCCAACATTTGATGTAATGGGAGAGCAATTATATGATAGGGATATTGAGTTTCCCCGATTTCATTTTGTTGAAGATTCCTCAGCAGCTTTTAATGAGGTGCATCAATACTATTACGCATTAAAAGAGTACGCACTTAATACTTACAATAAGAGCTATAAAGCATGCATCATTGATAAAATTATTAAAATGACTAATGAGTATGATTCTTTTACAGTGCAAGATTTTAATAAAATAAGTGAATATGATAGAGATTGTATACTATCTTCTTTAAGAGAATATATTGATAAGACTTATCAAAAAAATTTAAAGCAGTATCAACAGGCAATAAAGCACTTCGATAAACTGGTTGCACTAGACTCTGTTACGAAGGGAGAATCTATTGCACTGTCTGCTTTATTACTAATCATTACTAAATCTGAGTTGAACGGAAGTAACAATAATTTTGGCTTAATCACAGATCCTTGGATTTCGTCTGCTGCCTACAAGAAGGGTGATAGATACTACGAAACATATGATGGTATTTCGTGCCCAATAGGTATTGAAGAAAGAGTTGCAATAGCTGTCGCTCATGATGTTTTTGAGGACTTATCATTTTTGTCGGCCATTAATCAAGTTTACTCTGGTGGCATTATCAAATCCCTTTTGAAAAAAATATTTCATCTATTCTTATTTCAATATAAGATGAACGATTTTCTTTTGATTAATGATCCTACTATTTATAAGACCTTTATCATATTTTTTGATGCGACACTGATTAAGTATAAAAAGACTAAACCACTTTACTATTATAGAGCGCACAGACTATTTGAGTCTTATTTTACACCGAGGGCATTAGAAGTATGTTTTCAATCTTTAGACGTTCAAAATAATACAGGCTTGTTGTATTCTATATCTGACCCAGAAAAAGATCTTAAAGACTACATTACTAGCATTGACTGTGAGCCTATGGTAAATCATCATAATTATGAAAAATTTACCAATGTCTTTCAATATGATACATGTGAACTAGCATTAACAAAGGCCCTGTATGAGCACCGACCTATTGCACTTATTAGACTTCTTAATGAACAGTCACGCAAAATTAATTTAAATTATCTTATTCAACGTTTTGTTGAGTATAAAATGGAAAAAGCATTGTGGTTTACTATTTTAAATGTTGAAAAAAAGTTTTTCAATGACTTAAGTTTTGACTTAAAACAAGAAATAGTATCAATAAATCCGTTATTATCAAAATATGTCTCTACTGGCTTCGGTAACACTGTTTTATCTCAATCATTGCATTTAATGTTAGCGCCACCTGAGCGATCACAAAAAGCTTATCAGGCATCAATCGATGCTGATCAAATAAGTGCATCTGTTTATTTGCTGAGATCGTGTGGTGATCTTAGATCATATGGTAATATTAAAATATTTTTTGATCTTTTGAACCGCTCTGAAAATATCATTTATACAAGTCGGCTTACATTTTTGGCATTCTTATTTAATCAATTAGATAAAACAGGTCAAATTAATTTATACAATGAGCTAACAAACAATATAAGTACAATAGAGCAGATAAAAAAGTTAGACCAATTATTAATAAAGCTTAATATCCCAAGCACAACATCTTCTATAAGATATTCTTTTATTAAACTTTTAAGAACAAACTTATATGTTAATACATCATTAGATAATGCTTTAGCGGGTTATAAAAAAAACATAAATATCTTAATTCGTATTCATATTGATCGTCTCAGTTGTTTGCAGTGTTATACACCAATATTATTTGATGACTTGAGGAATACATCTATAACTATTAATTCCATGACAGGTCAATCAAAATCATTATTTTTTTATTATAAAAGAATATTATTGAGTAATGCAATTAAGTCACATTTCGAAGATAATCTCACACAGTTTTTTGACTCAGAGTCTTTTAAAGATGCTGTTAATCACTTCATTGAAAATGTAAAGAAATTCAGGGGTAGAGATCAACAACATCCATTAGATGACAACCCATTTGTACGTGATTTTTTCCAACTTATGGTTGAGATACATGAAAATGATAAGAAAGATGGTAAAATGGCTTTTAACTATTTTAAAAATGCTCCGCAAGCACGTCAACTGGTGATGTCTTTAAAGTCTTGTTGTTCTGACTGTTCATGGCTTGATTCAATTATTTCAGCATTGCCAGAAACTTCTTTTGAAATCTTTAAAAGGGTAGGTAAAGAGTTTGGTAAAGCTTTCGTTTCTACGATTGGTTTAGGTAGATTTTTTAAGAGAGCTGACGAGCAGAATCCTGAAGGTAATCAATCCAATGATGGATTAGGACTTAGATCCGGGTTCTAGTTTGGTTTTATAGGGTGGGTGTGGAATATGTGATGGGTGATTGTCAGAATTCCATGGGGTCTTGTTGTTTGATTTTCCTTTATTTATCCTGGTTTTTAAGAGTTCTTTGGATTTTCTGTATTGTTTCTGAGCTTGCTTGAGGTTTATCGGCATTCTATCTCCTATGTGATTATTATAAGCCAATGGGTTAAATAGTAAATATTAAATGATTGAAAAAACCTGTCTGGTGTTCTGGTTGTTTGTTGGTTATGTTGCTCCGATGTGGCAATGTTCAACAATGTTTATTTTGGGTATGATTTGGTTTTTGCCAGGTGTTGCTTCTTACCCATTTTTAATATTAATCACTGTGGGTACCATATGGTTTGGACGCACTCAGTATCAGGCATTAATTAAGTCACTTATTTTAGGAATATTATGTATTCATATCCATGGTATCTGTATTGGTATTGTTTCAAAGGTGTTGAATAAATTCCAGCAAGGTGTGGTGTTTGTACCCGAAGTTAATCGAGTTTCATTATTGGCATTACCTTGGTCGGTAGAGGCTAAGAGCTCTCACTTTAAGAAGAGACATATTTGTTATATTTCATGGCAACATTTTCAACCTTACTCTTTAAATAATAAAGTACCATTACACGTTATTCAGCATGTTTCAGGTTCATTAGGTAGATTTAATAAGGTAAAGGTGAAACATTGCTGGGACCCTTGGCGCTCAATGAGGCACTCTATAGAGCATTTAATATCCTCATTTGAATATGCACCGCTAATGCAAGCACTATGGTTAGGTGACATCTCTGATTTAGACCAAGTTACATATGATCGATTTTTAAGAAGTGGTTTGTTACCAACATTGGTGATATCAGGAGCACACTTGGGTCTTTTGGCTTCATGGTTACGTAGATTCTTGCAATGGGCTCTTCAGTATTTAAGGAGACAATATTTAATACAAGACATTATTATTTCACTGATAACATTTGTTTACATATCAATGATTGGTTTTGGTATGGCATCTTATCGCGCATGGAGTATGATTGTATGTTACCCAATTATGAGGCTATTAGATCGTCCGCTAACCACTGAGGGTGTTTTTCATTGGAGTATGAGAATTTCGCTGGGATTTCAGCCACATTTAATGTTTGAAAAAGGCTTTGTGGTTTCTGCAATGTTTGTAGCAATGCTGATTCATTTTAGGTCAATCTTGCAACACCCAATATTCAAAGATTGGGTGTTTTGGTTAATTAGTTTGCCTCTTCAAATAGGTTATTTTGAACAAGTTTTAGGTGTAGGTTGTTTATTTAGCGTTGTACTTTCAGGTGTTATTATGCTGTGTTATTCATTGATTAGCTTGATGATAATTGTATATTGGGTTATTCCAGGAAATGTATATTGGTATGTTGGTATGATTATAGATATTCTGTTGGGTTTTATTTTAAAGATATTGGAAGATGGTAGTTATTTACTGGGTTCAATGTCAGTTAGTATTTCGTTAGAATGGACATGGCTAATCATTTGGTTTCAATATTGTTGTTTTCATTCGTTAGCTGAAATATTGACCTGCATTATTGTGATGATCTTTTATGTATTATACCGCTATGCTGTTGTCTTACCTGTAGGTTGCATGAAATGGCAAGTCTATGATGTGGGTCATGGTCTTAATGTAATTATTGAGACTGCAAATCATGTCATGATGTTTGATACAGGGGGACGATATTACCAAAAAGAACTAAGTGCTACTTGGTATGTAAAACAACATCATGTTGATCTATTGCTTATTAGTCATGCGGACGAAGATCATCGTGGCAATATTAATGTAGTAAAAAAATTATTTAAGTCTACAATAGTACATAATGGTCAACTTAATACCGGGCATACCATCCATCAAGGTAATTGGTGGTTGTGGGATGGTGTGCTCTTTGAGGTGATGTATTCATCAAGTGATAACAGCAGTAGTAATGATCGTTCGTTGGTGTTGAGGGTGACTGATGATAAACAGCAGCTATGGCTTATGGGGGACGTAAGTCAAAAGGTTGAGCGATTGCTTGCTCAAAATGTGGTCCATTCGAAGGGCTACAGAACGAATTTAGTTGTTTCGCATCATGGCAGTGCTACAAGTAGTGATCCGGAGTGGTTAGCAAAAATCAAACCTCAAGTCAGCATTATATCCTCAGGTGTAAAATACAATTTACCAAATAAACATGTCGTAACAAGATTATCCAAATGGGGTAAAGTCCATATAACAAAGGTTAATGGCATGTATGATTCAGATGAATACTAGCGAACTTTGATCTGCTGAGAGGATTCAACATTAGGTTGAGTGCTACTTGCTTGAATCTCTTTTACTCTGTACATGTTTTCAAATGAATCAGCTAAAGATGCAGTGTCACTATTATCATCTTTAGACTGTACTAAAGCATTATTAATAGCCTGCATGGAAAAAGCTGATAAAATAACAGAAGATAGAGTCAACGCGTGCAATGTATGCAACAAAATGCCAACAGGAAGTCCCACAAGGATGTTTGCTGCTATCGGGTTCTTTTGAACCATTGATTTAAGCGCATCTAATTGTGAAGGTGTGGCTTTCATCATGAGGTTGGATGTTTTGCGATCATCACTATAAATAGGTGAGCGCATGTTCCTTAAAAAATCTTGAAAAAAATCAACACTGCTATCTTTATTAGCTTGTAATAAACTTCTGACAACATGGGCAGGCTCATTAGTGAAGTCTTTATCAAGCTTGCCAAAAGTCGTAACCATTGCTAGATCATCAAGATTAGATCTGGTTATAAAACCATTGTGATCCAGAATGTATTTAGCATTATTAGCCATATCAACAACAATTAACTGTTTTAGCTGTGGCTTCAACTCTAGAGTGAGGTCGCAGTTCATGGTGTTACCATCAGAAACAAACAAAGTAGGAAGCATTTTGATTGCTACGTTTATTTGTTTCTCATCCATGACTTTTTGACTTATGGGGCTTAAATCAAATATCATAAACAATACCTATTTCAGATTATTTTCATTTTAAAGGCAATGTAAAAGGATTGCAAATAAAATTTCAGTAAAAATTACACCGCAATCGGTGCTTTAATGCTAGGGTGGTGATTATAATCTAGAAAATTGAAATCTTCAATGGTGTAGTCAAACAGTGATTTAGCTTTTCTCAGCAATAAAGTTGGTTGCTGTAAAGGTTCACGAGAAAGTTGTGTTTTAACTGCATCAATGTGATTGTTATAAATATGGCAATCTCCACCAAACCAAACAAATTCACCAACTTCAAAACCCGTTTGCTGCGCAACCATATGAAGGAGCAAGCTATAAGATGCAATATTAAATGGAACACCTAAGAACATATCGCAAGAGCGCTGGTAGAGTGAACATGAGAGTTTATTATTGGCAACATAAAATTGAAATAGAAGGTGACATGGCGGTAAGGCCATTTGATCTAATGCACCTACGTTCCAAGCTGAGATAATGTGCCGACGAGAGTGAGGGTTTGATTTAAGGTTCATTATCAAATCTTTGATTTGATCGATGGTACGGCCGTCGGAAGCTTCCCAGCTTCGCCATTGGTGGCCATACACAGGCCCAAGATCACCGTGCTCATTTGCCCATTCATCCCAAATATGGACATTATGGTCTGTAAGGTACTTAATGTTGGTATTACCTGATAAGAACCAAATAAGTTCATGAATAATGCCTTTTGTAAACATTTTTTTGGTTGTCAGAAGGGGGAATCGCTCGCTAACATCGAATCGCATGTTAAGACCAAATAAGCTAATAGTTCCTGTGCCTGTTCTATCTGTTTTATTATTGCCTTCAGTAAGAATTTTTTGTAATTGATTAAGATAAGTTTGCATTGTCGTTGGTTTCCTCTGGTATAAATTGAATAAGTGCGCCAATCATATGATGATCAAAATAACCAATTTGGCCATTTATTAGTCTTTGCTTTCCTGTTAGCTGAAATAGATTCTTTTCATCATCATAATGTTGAAGTGTTAGCTTGATATCATGATTTTTATCTCGTGGTGTGTGGTAGATTTGTATGGTGGTGTTATTTGCAGAGAATGACCATGTTCTTTGGTCGGCATGAGGCCTCCACTGCGTATGACTGATGATTGGAAAGGGGATGCGGTGAACATTATCTAAGTTATGTTGTAATAATTCAATAGGGCTAAAATTGCTATAAGCTAGCGGTAAATCATATTTGTCTAGCGAGAAGTGTTTAGATGCAATAATTGGCTCATAGTCACCGAGTGTGTGTTGCTCCAGATACTGAGGCTGGTTGTGTTTAAAAATAGTGATATCAACTATATCAGACTCGACAAAAGAAAAGCTAAATAAAAATAAGATTAAACTATAGTGTTTTGTCATGCTTGCCAATCGTCTCATTAAAATTTGTTATATTAGGGTAACGGTTTTGACCTTTTTTAGCAATAGAAGATTGTTGGTTGATGCGCAGGTTATTTGCTCGCACATAATTTATGCAGACTTGATAGGTATCGTGTGATAAGAAGTTTCCGCGAATCAAACAGGATGAGAACAAAAGGCCAATTACAAGCTCGTAAAAAATTGATTTTATTGAGAATCCCAGGTAGTTGAGAATTAATGGCCCTGCTATTGAGAAAATGGCAGTAGATAATAAAAATGGAATAGGGGAAAAGAAGTCATTAACATCAGACTCTGTCCAGTTAGCGCAAAATGAATTTACTTTATATTCGAAAGGAAAATATAAAAAAGGCTTAATCGAAGGAGTAGAGCCAGATTGATCAGCGGTTATAATGTATCGCTGCGTCTTCTCCGTTGTCATTTTTATTCCCTTGTTTTTTATTTACGTCTTTATGGCTTGCATTTTTTGGGTTCATTATGTTAGCGAAACGGTCTGATTGTTTGTAATCAGGCTTTTCTTTAAATGCGTTTAAGGCTGAATTAAGGACAGACTGGTCCCAAAATTTACCTTTTAAAAAGTTGAGTGATAACAATGTACCAAATAAGCCAATGGCAAAGGTATTATAAAGGCCTGCCAAGGCAAAGATGTTAACGAGCATGGCGGAAAAAGTGATTACTAAACCCAATAAAAAATTAAACGGGCTGAAGTAGTCACGAACTTGCTGTTCGGATTGGAACTGATGTGCGAAGCTAGCTTTATCAATAGCTTTTGTTGGTCTTAATGCATCAGGATAAAGTACTTTATCAGTCTTAGAATATCTTGTCTCTTGTGCTGGCATATTCCTCCATTTAAAACAATTATTATAATAATACTCCCTAATAACAGTTTTGTCGAGTTATTAGGGAGTAAAAAATTAAGAAAAAATGATTTACTTAATAATTAAATCCAGTTGTTCCAGGTTTATAATCTGAAGGTTCTTCATATGATATTCGCACTTTTTTTATCATGTCCATCATTATATCTTCAAGTCTATAATCATATAAAGGAGATTTAAGATTTTTGTCAGTCATATAATGTTTGGTATGCGTAGGGAGGTTGCTTTCATATTTCTTGCTTATAACGAGGAAAGATCTTTTTGATTTGTCATCCGTTGTTTCTTTAGATTCATCCAATATAGTTTTGTTATTTTTATAGGCCCTGATAAATTCATCAATGGCTTCAAAGTATTTATCAGCATTCTCATCAAGAGTATATGAGAGCATAGTATCTTCGTCTATGCTGAACACGCTAAGAGTTAAATCAATTATTTTGAAACAAAGGTTCTTTGTATCTGTGTAATAATCTGGTTTTCTCTTTTTATTTTCACTAATATCTAAAACTAAATCTGAAATTTTTTGTCTTATATCATCTTTTACTGTGAAAATAGGAGCTGTTAATTTGTTTATAATCTCATCAGCTGCATCTTCTTCCTTATCTTCTTCTGAAAAAGAAGCATCGGCGTCTATTAATTCAAACACTTTTTTCTGAAGTAGGATATCGCCACAGTTATCATTATCTTGATCGGAGATTTTTTGTTTTAACTTTAATATCTCGTCTATCAATAATTTGTTATTCGAGAGACAAGTTTTTAAAAGGCTAGTAACAGCTTGGCCAGTTGCATCGTCAATATGTAGCTCTGATATGATTTGATCTAAAAGTTCATTATTATACTTGTGTTTCAATTTTGCTATACTTGACTCATATCTCGCATTAAGAAAATCAAAGTATTGTTCATTTTTGCCCTCAGGTATAGCTGTGAAAAGACTTATCTCTGGTAATTTTTTAATTAATGGGAGCGATGATAAATCTCGATGGTTAAAATATGCATCGATTTTATCGGAGACTTCTGTGAAGATAGCAGATATATCTGACAAGTATTTTTTCTGTTCTTCTAAAGCAGAAACATAATCATCATAAGTAGGGGATTGTGTGCTTGTTTCTGTTATATTATTTAATTTATTTTGAATTTCTTTCATGTTTTTAGAAATATTTTTTTGGATTTGACTAGCTTGATCTTTGTATAGATTTAATGCTTGATCTAAAAATGTTTTAGGTACAAGGTTGTCGTTATGTTTATGTTTAGAATAATCAATGGCATCTATGAATAAACGTATTATTTTATTTAAAGTTAAGTTATTGTCTTTTACCTTGTAGTACTGCCCCACGCTACTAGCGTTTCTTATTTCCATTAATGTTTTTTGAAAGTATTGAGCCCAAGAGTCAGGTTTCATATTGAATTTAAAGAATTTATCAAGTTGCACAGGCCTTCCTGTACTAAGGCGAAGTTGATTGTTAACTGCATCATCGAACATTTCATTCTTAGTTGATTCAGCAGTGTATTCAATATTTGTATCTGTAATGTATAGTGCTACGCGGTCATCTTTAGTTAGATTTGTGGAAGTGCTCGTTGTAGAGGTATCAATGCTTATTACGCTAGATGAAGACGCATTATCATTTTTGGTTAGATTTGTGGAAGTGCTCGTTGTAGCGGTATCAATGTTCATTCTATCAATTGTGCTATTATCATTACCTCGTTGCTCGGTGTTTTTATGTGTAGCATCAATCTTCAAATCTTTAGCTTCTTGTATTGCTTGTTTAAAGTTTTGATTAATTGTTTGAATGGATACTGCTGAAAGTAAAACAAGCCCTGGAACCATGTAATAAAGGTGAACAATAATGTTTGGCCATATCAGTGGCATTGCCCAAGGTAGCGCAGTCAGCAATATTGAAAAGATAATTAAAGATATCGGAAGCCAATTTTGGCTTTTCGTTGCGTTCGTGTTTGATTTCATACTTCACTCCTTTGTTAGTTAAATGTTTATATGCTTAATGTTTTGTCATTAGAAAGGCTACCCTTACCATTTTCTTCATGATTTCGATTAAAAAAACCTAAACCCTGATTGCATAAGCGACCAAGCGTGCGGCCAAAATTTGTACTAAGTGGTCCACCAACAAATATATGATTTATTGGTAACTCGTACTTTGGCAACTCATTTTGATGTATAGTTTCCCTCAACTCTGATATTCTAGAAAAACTCTCCATATTTGTGTCATTATAGGTATCTTGCAATGATGTTGTAAAATATTCAGTTAAATGTGTTGTATTATATCTTGCTCTTGAAGATGATGAGAGTAGGCCAGTGATATGACTAAGTATACTTCGATCTGATTGATATGCAGTGGCTGAAAATGGTTTATCCTTATCACTTGTCATAATTAAAACATTTGCATCGTGACATTGTGCAAGCTGGTCTATGCAGCGCGTACCAACGCCAATAATCTCTGCCAGTTGCAACTCCCTATGAGCATTTTGACATATCTCTATAACATCAATCAACTTATCAATATGGTCAAAATTTTCGGTTGTATTCTTGGGGTGTTTAGGATCTATTTCTGATTTTAAACTGAATTTCAAGCGATTTGCGTAAATATGGTGTAATGTAATGCCATTGCTCCTATTAACAATGATATTCGCATACTTCTGCGCTTCGTTAAAATTACCTACTAATATATGATCTTCGATATTTAGAGTAAGCTTTCTGTATATCTCTTGTGTATTATCTTCTTGAAGAAGATTAAGCTCGTTGCAAAGTAATTCTAGATTTTCCATTGCCTTTTGTTTATGAGTTAGAACGATCTTTATGATATTGAGAAGTTCTTCTTTTGTGCTCTGTGTTATAAGCGCTGCCGATCTATCCCTTATAACTAACTGGCGTAAAAGATGAGCGTCATTAAACATGGAGCTTGTTTGAAAAGGTTTGAGAAGTTCAACAAAACGTTGATCGGTAATATCTTTTATAGCTTTTTTAATATTGATTAAGTCTAATGAATCAAGCTTCTTGTCAGTTAATAGCATTTTTTTAACATGATGCCAGAGTTTGCCATCTTCACTGTTACAGATTTCTAAAATGTAATTATCATTAAAATCCAATAATGTATGGTGTAATTTAAGAGCTTTGTCGGCTTCTTTGAGTGTTTCTTTAGTTTTTATTCCCATGATTGTATCAAGTTTTAGCTTGGTCTCCTCTATATACATTGCTTTCTGACTCTCTAATAAATTTCCTATTACGCCACTGGTGAGAAAGGAATGTTGGTAACCATCGCTGTTTAATTTTCTTTCAAGTTCGGTTACTGTTTTACCAACATGATATATAAATTTCGGATTGCTGTCGGAGAGACCTCTCTTAATACTCTCTTGCACTATTTCTGAAAAGGTTTCCTCATTGGTGCTTGCAAATTCAGTTTTGACTATCAGAACAGCATTGATAGCAAATGGTATGTTAGGATTTATGATTCTGTTTGAACCCTCTTTTGAATTTTCCAGAAGGAGATTGAGGATTAAATACGTGAATAACTTTTTATTAGATGTGAACAGGAAATTAAGGCTGGGGTAATCAGCAGTTACATCCTGTTGTTCCAGCAATTCCTGAATTTTATCACTACAAAAGCTAGTTAGTTTATTTTGAGATTGACTGGGTTGTTTATCATATTCTTTGACTATTAACGCACTGAAAATATCTTTTAATGTTGAACCTTTTTTTAAATCTTTGAATATTTTTTGGTGTACAATGGACATAAAAGTAGGGTTCTCAAGCATAGTCTCTTCAGTAGAAGCGTCGCGAACAATTGTTCTTAATTTCTTTTTACTTGATGCGGTTTTTAACCAGTGATATTGTTTTGGCAATGAATCTTGACTAAATTTTTGAATCTCGGTTTCTAGCGTGCTGTCTAGTGTTTGATCGTCACCTATTGCCATAATGTCATTGACTAACATTTGCTTTAAACTACTGTACCGGGTGTCTGTAGTGATGTCTTCCCAGACGCTATCTACCTTTGACAATTGTCCTGTTTTTGCAAACTCGTTGATTTGCCCAATGATTCCCATTTCGGCTGAATTAAGCCTTTTATGTGTGTTTTCAGAATCTAATTTTTTTGATAACTGGATTAATAAATCGTACTTGATATGTTTCGTTTTACTTTCAGCGTCTGTTTCGTTGCACAGTATTATTTTTGCTGCAAATGATGCTTTCATAGTCTTTCCTTGTTGTAAGTTTACTCTTACACGTTGGATGATTGTTACAGCGTATGCAAGCATAAATTTAAGTTTAATTTAATCCTAGTATTGTAATATATTTATGTAAAATAGCACTAATATTTTGTTTATATAATTGATAAGAAAGGATATTTTTGCTCTGGTGTCGCTTGTGATAATTAATATATTATTTAAATAAGTTTATTTGTTCTAAAATTAATTGTGAGATATAACTGCAGTTTTGCGTTTGTTTTGTGCTAAAATGGCATTTTAGCGCTATAATTATTCCTCGTGTAGAGATGTGTTTTGGCTTTGAATCGATGGTTTTATTTTAGGTTAAGCTTTTAGTTGATGTATCTAATCCACGGTATTCCAAGGTGGTTAGTTTGAATTGCCTAGCAATATATGCCTCTATAAAGGTATAGCAGTTGATATTTAATGAAGTGTTTTCATTTTTAGTGTGAAAAAAAGAAAATATCCTATGTTACTGAATTATTTTATGTGTGATTTTTACTGGTTGCTTATCAAGCCATGAGGGGTTTTGTTGTTGAAAGGTCCATTGTATTGCTCGACCACTTATAGGGAAGTAAACGACACATACGCATTTAATATGATCTAGTTCATGATATATGGCTGCATAACCATTAAGCTGCTTTTGATATCTTTGGTAGATGCTAGTGATATTTGAATCATCATCTGTTATTTGCTCAGTTTTAATATCTATAATCCATCGTTGTTGATTGTAGATGAAAGTCCGATCAATTCTATATACCTTGCTTTGATAATGTATGGTTACTTCATTTTGTCCATGCTGTTGTTCCGAAAATAACCACAGACAAGGATCGCTATTAATGTGCTTCGACCAAAGTTCTCTTTTGGATAATATCTCAGGAGATTGCAGTATGGCATGATTAGATTGTTGTGCTTTCATGGTCAAAAAAGCACGATGTTCTTTATCTTGTAGGTAAGCTAATTGTTCAAAGCAGTTGTGTACCCAATCACCAAACCACTGATGCCTATTTTGTAAGGTCAGCTCATTACCCTTTTGAAAACAAGGTTTTGGTTTGAGGTATTTAATATTAGTTCGTCGTCTTACAGGGTGTAATTTTGTTTCAAGTGGGGTGTCGGTGATTGTGCTGCTGAGGTGAATATTGTTGCATGATTGATGATGAAAAAGCTCATGATGATGAATCAAATGGGCCCATGAACCTTTCTTGGCTTTTTCGGGTAGATACAGTGTTAAACTTGTTTTTGCACGAGTGATTGCAACATAGAAAACCCTAAGTGATTCGTAGATCTTTTTTTGTTGCTTGATGTGCTTGATGAATGCCAAGTGACTGGTGTCTAGTTGAGATGTTGCTAAAATTGATTTTGCTTCTTGACCGCAATAGTATGTTTCCCAAAAGAATAATGCATTACTGTCATTTCGTTCAGTTGAATTCAGAAAGGGTAACAATACATGGTCAAATTCTAAGCCTTTAGACTTATGTATTGTCATCAATTGCACCTGACTATTTGGCGACTCCCAATCAAAGTAATGCTTGTCAATATGTCGCTTAAGTGTTTCAATGGGAACCCAGCTAAGATGGTCATAATCAGCAAGTAATTCAAAAAAGCTATCTTGTGCTTTGTGTTGGTTGTGTGCATAACCTTCAGTCGCATTTAAGTCTTGCCACAAAGCGAATAGCCACTGGCTAAGGTTTTCATGTTGAGGATGTTGAATGCGTTCATAAATAAGATTCGTTTGAGCCACTATTTGCTGGCGTTCATTTAGGCTGATATACTCATGTTCGTGGATGGATTGTAAGTTGCTTATAATGCTGCCTTGCGCGTGATTTAAGCAAGTATAGCAAGTGTGTAATGAGCAGCCAAAAATAGGGCTTCTTAATAATGTTAGCCAAGCTAAACGGTCATTTGGCGACTGTGTGATGGTAACTAGTGCAAGAAGATCTTGAACAATACTTTGTTGGGCCAATGGCGTTAGGTCAATGGCGTGAATGGGGATTTTATGTTGATGACAGAGGTCTGCAATGATATTCAGTTGTGCTCTTGTGCGCGTTAAGATGGCAACAGAACCAGACTTTTGAAGTTTCTGAATTTGGTTAACCAGATCATGTAATTCATCTTTAGGGTCTTTATAATGATGAATATTAACGGGCCGGGTCTCAGGATGAATGGGTTGGCTCTCATGAAAGGGGATAGCGGCATAGCTCAAGTGTGCTTGATTTGGAAATATTTGACCAAATAAAGCATTAGCCCAGTGAACGCAGTGTGCATTAGAGCGAAAGTTTTGTGAGAGAGAGACTGGAGTTAATGAGTCATTTTGAGTAAATAATTGAATAAAAAGCCTAACGTCTGCTTGTCGAAATAAATAGATGGATTGCATCGGATCCCCAACCAAAAATAGCGTTTGTTTTTCTGGCTCCCAATGTTGGGTAAGTGTATTAATTAACGCCCATTGTTGTTGGCTTGTATCTTGAAACTCATCAATCATTAGATGATCAATGGTATTAACCCATTGCTCAATAACGCTTGATGGTTGTGAAAGAGCCCAATGAGCAGCGCTAGCAATCTCAATGAAGTCAACGCATTGATTTTCTTGGAATACACATTTTAATTCAGCATAGAGTATGGGTAATATTTCAGTTAAAATATTAATGTAGTAATGTTGTTCCTCGGTGAGATCTGGTGATGGTATTAGGTCAACTTTTTTAAAGAGTTGAATCCAATCATTTGCCTCCAAATCAAATGTTGTCATCAATGATAACATCTCTTTTTTAATGTGGGCGTCTTTGGGGGTTATACCCTGATTTTTAGTTAGGGTTTTTCGCCAGAGATTTGTTTTGGTCATCCATATAGTTTTGATGGTTTGCCAGTCGTGAATACATGTGGCATGTTGCGTAAATAATAAGTCATAATCAATAGGCTTATTAAGTTGGTCAGTACAATGTTTTGATAGAGAGATAAATGATGCTAGATATTTTGTCGGAAATGCCTCAAAGAATTGTTGCAAACAATTGTCATGAATGGCCTTAAATTGTGCAGATATGGTATCAGCTAAATGATTTTGGTGCTGAGCCATAAGTCGAATCCATTGATCCCTTGTGGCTAAAAGCTCAGTTAATAGCATAAGCATTCGGTCAACATGACCATGGTTGAGAGAAATCAATGCTTCCAATGCATGGTTATGTTTATGATGAATGATGAGCCGCTCTGCTGCCAGTTGGTAGTATTGTAACGGGTAACTGGTTAGTTGAGTTTTAGGGTTGAGATGGCATAACTCTGGTTGTGTGAATGCTATTTGATGGCATAAACTATCAATTGTAAAAATCCTTAACTGTTCAGGGTGATGCATGATATTGGCTTTCATTTCTGGATCAATATCATCTGTTTGTTCTAATCTTTTTAGAATTCTTTCTTTCATCTCCTCGGCAGCTTTTTTGGTGAATGTGATGGCAACAATACGCTCGGGATCTTTGGTCATTGCAAGACATTTTATATAGCGAGAGACCAATAGATGTGTTTTTCCAGAACCTGCAGGTGCTCTTACAATCATCGATTGTGGATGTTCAAGAATATGGTCTCTAACGTTTTGATCAATTGGTTTCATACGAATCTCTATGTTCATCAAGGCGACAAACTGACAGGAGGTGACAGTATTGGCATGATGAAGGGCTTGGGGTAATTTCATAACAGCCATCAATGTACTCTTCAAGAATGCCTTGGATCTGGTGATTCCATTGTTGTTTGAGTGATTCCCAAGAAATGGGTTCAGCTACTTTTAAGTTGATGCCCTCAACATTACCTTGTTTGTGGGTAATTCCTTTTATTTCTATGCCTAAATGATGGATTCTGTAAATAAGTAGCTTGCTTGCATTGGGGTAGCTTAATGCGTAAATGGGAAGCTGTGGTTCAGTGAGTCTGTCCTCAAACCACATGTGTGGGTTCGTATAACCAGTTTTATAATCAATGATGGTGCTTCCATCAGCGTGTTCATCAATGCGATCAACGCGCAAAGGAATGCTGTATTTATTAAATGAATAATCTAGGTTGTATTCAAGGTGTCTTGTGGTTGGCTGTGTTAATGTTTTTTCATGCTCTAACCATTCATGAATAAGTCCAGATAATCTTTTTTGTTCGATTCGCTTAAAAGTAGGTGTAAGGCTTGTCGGTAGTTTCTTTTGCCAATGATTTAAAAGCTTATTAATGGAGCTATGTATGATTTCTTGGGTGACATCATTGCAGTTTGGTGATCGATGATGGATCATTTCAATAAGCTCATGAAGTAATGCTCCGCGGTCAGCCGGCTGCAAACCCAGTTGTGGCTGGTTAGGTTGCGGTGTCTTAAGTCGATGTGTGACAAAGGCTTTAAATGGACATTGCGATTGGTGTTTTAAAATAGTTGTGGACAACTTTTTTGGCTTTTTAAGGCGTATTGGCGGTTCATTTTCTTGTCGTGGAGTTGGATGTATTGTTTTAGGTGTGATGATGGCTTGTGACCAGTTGAGCCCCTGAAATATAGGCAGGATCCATAGTGGGTCTTCATGATGAGATAAAGATATTGATGGTGCGCTTTTTAACAAAGTGGTGAGTGCACATACTTGGCCTAATTGAGTTTGAATGTAATCTTGGTGATAATTGCTTGGTAACCAATGGGGTGGGGAGCATTTAGGTGGCCAATTAAAAGTGGTTAGGTTGATGAAGTGTATGTGCTCAAAGTTTAAACCTACAGCTTCTTCAGGGCGCAGCACAGTAATAGGTTTCCAGTCATGTGTTAATTGAATATGCTGTTGTTCAAGAATAAGTTCAAAGCGATCCATAAATGTATTAAATGAATATTTTTCTTGGGTATGAGGCATTTGCCACAAATGAAAACAGGCTATTATTTTGTGCTTAACAAATTCAGTGTGTTGATCAGGTGTATGATGAGGCCACCCCAAAACTTTGGCTTTTTCAAGAATCAAATTAAGCCAGGTAAGGGGCGAATGTTGTTCATTTTGCCAGCGTTGTTTTTGATCGATCCATCGTATAATGGGTAGTTCATCCCAGGATTGGGGCACATTATTCCGATGAATCCATTGTTCCTTAACCTGGTGAATTTGAGTGATAATATCAGAGGGAGTAAGTGGGTTTTTAAGTGTTCGGTTTAGGCTCCATGATTGAATGGAATCCCTGAGTAACCACCTTGTATCGAGTTTTAATAGGGATAGTAATGATTGCGTAATGGGGTGGTTTTTTAGGCTCATTGGCTGGCCAATATCGATCATATTTTGTAGGGTATCTAATGAACATAGTTGTGTCATTTGTTTCAAAAGACCATCAATATCAGGTGTGATAATAGCTGTCAGTTGTTTGGTTTGATGCCATTGCAGTATGCGATCTAAAAGCCATTGGGTTTCGTTGGGTTGGGTGTCAAATAGTTTTGCTTTTATTGTTGGTTGTTGGTTTGTTAAAAGTTGAGTGATCGGCATGGTTTTTGTAATAGCATTAAGTTGATGCTTTTGCCAACGATCAGGGTGTGTAAGTATTCCGTGTGATAAGTAGGGTAGGGGCTTTATCCAGGATTCGGGCATTAAATGGTATTGTTTAAGTTTTTCTGAGAAACGTGTAAATGTTTTTTGGGCAACATCATTCATGGGATCCCATGTAGCATCCCAGCATGAAGGTGGTATATTCAGTTGATGGAAGGTGTTAACGCGTTGAAGTAATGCTTGGCTTTCTTGTGGTGTTTCATTTGGTCGTTGATCAAGCCAGTGCCAGAGGGTTTCCGAATGTGACATGATTTCGGCTTGGTGGGGTGTTAATTGATACGATTTTTTGATCCACTGGCCTTTAGAAATGATGTTTAAAGGTGTTGTCAAATTGGGGTTATCCAGTAAGTGCCTCGCTTTCATATGGAAGGCTGTTCTACTAAACTCAGTGATAACCGTATTAAACTTATTGATATTGATTGATTTATCGAATAAGTAATTGATATTATTTCGTTTAAATTTGGGTGGTTGTACTGTAAACATTCTATCCAATTTGTAAAAAATGTAAGCTTTTGTGTAAGTTTAAGGTAAAATTAAGCTCCTATCCACAAGGTTATCCACAGATTTTGTGAATAACTTTATGTTTGTTCTTGGTTGCTAAAACTCACTGACGCAATCAACCCAGTTGGCTGATTGTTTTTAAGTGTTATGTTACCATGATAATGATCTACAATTTCTTTAACAATATTCAAACCAAGTCCGGATCCAGGCTGGTTGCTGCCCAATATTCTATGAAAACGTTCTAAAACGCGCTCTTGATCTTTTTCAGGGATGCCCGGTCCTTGGTCTATGAATTCAATATTAATATTACTTGCTACTTTAGATAGCTTAACGTTTATTTGTGAGGACTTGGGGCTATATCGTATTGCATTGTCAATTAAATTTCTAAGTAATACATGTAAGCTTGATTCATCAATACAAATCATAAACGGCTCATCAATGGCATCCAGGATAATTTCGATTTCTTTGTTCAGTGCTTGTGGTGCAATATTAGCGATCATTTGTACAATGAGTGGTTTGATATCAATAGGTTTGGCTTCTAGTTGAGTGTTCGATAACGTCCTGCTTAAAGTAAGAAGTTGGTTGACTATATGTGTTTGTTGATTAATAACATCAATAATCTTATTGAGTTGTATTTTGATATTATCCTTAGGTTGGTAATTCAAAGCAATCTGTGATAGTGCCTTCATTGAGGCTAAGGGCGTTTTAAGCTCATGAGCGGCATCTTGAGCAAATCGCTTTTCTCGCTGAATAATATCATTAATGCGATTAAATATTTGGTTTAAGGCATCAACAACGGGTTGGATTTCAAGAGGTACTTCATTAAGGTTAATGGGGCTTAAGTGATGTACATTCTTCTTTTTGATGCTTTGGGTCATTTTTCGTAAAGAGCCTAAGTTTTGATGTATGATGTAATTTATGATCGCAATGCTAATGAGCATAGTGGTTAATAAAATAACAATTGAAATTTGGCTGTTCTTGGTGGAGAAATACTGAGAAACAGAGGTTTTTTGAGAGACAATAATGGTATAGCCATCGCCAATTAATTGATAAAAACGATAACCTTTACTGTTTTCAAAGCCTTCAAGGTCTTTGGATAATAAGGGGGCATCGGGGGATTTTAAGATTGTTTGGCGATGTGGTCCATCAAGGGATTTAATTTGAAATTGAAAGTTTTTCATTAAATCATGTAATGGTGTCTGATTTTGATATTCGGGTATGGTGATTTCTTCATCATTTTTATACAGCTCATCAAGAGCTAACTGTATTGCTTCAAGATCTTCATTGGTCTGATGCTGAAGTAAGGTTTGTATGATTTTTGCTGTTTGTACCAGTTGGGCATCGCGTTCACTATTCCTACTGTTGTAATGGTAGTAGACGCTCAGTGCCGTGGCTATTGCACACAAAACAAAAATGCAAATAGATAGTGAAACGGTAAGTTGGCGCTGGATTGAGATCACGATAATGGTTCAATTAAATAACCAACACCTCTAATGGTTCTAATGGCTAAATGATGAGCGCATTTTTTTCTGATATTATGAATATGAACTTCAATGGTATTACTGTCAACATCATCACTCCAACCATAAATAGCTTGAGAAAGTTGATCCCTAGTGATTACCCGACCGATATTTTCGAGTAGCTTCTGGACAATGTTAAATTCTCGTCTAGAAAGCGATACAGGCGTGTTATCTATGGTAAAGGTAAAAGCTTTAGGATTTAGAGTTATATTGCCATGTTTTAGTTCATTGTCTTGGCGTTCTTGCGGGCGTCTTAAAAGAGCGTGAATTCTAGCAACTAAAAGCTCTACATCGAAGGGTTTAGTAAGGTAGCAGTCAGCACCAATATCAAGACCTTTAACTTGGTCATCAATGGTGTCTCGGGCTGAAAGGATTAGGATTGGTGTTTGGCATTTGCGTTCTCTAACATGTTTGAGGATACTGATGCCATCAATATTGGGTAGACCGAGATCCAAAACTATACAATCAAATTGGTCATTTAAAATGGCATGTTGTGCTTGGGCGCCGTCTGTAATCCAGTCAACCGTGAATTGATGTTGCGTTAAGGCAAGTTTAATGGCGTCACCCAGTTGTATGTTATCTTCTACTAAAAGTAATCTCATAATCTTCTCCTTTAATGATATATTAACTAGAAAAAACAAAAGATTCAATGTTTTTTAACATGTTATTGCGGTGTTGTTTTTTTATTTCAGCACAATGAATCATAAACTTAGATGAAATCGTTGATAAGCTATTGAGGTTGAATTATCCTAATAGAAATTCCTGTAAATAAACAATGAGTGCGTATGAGTCAGGCCAGTCAATATACCAATATTCCTTACAATGAGTTTTTTAGATTATTTAGTCAAGGTGCTTTATTGGCATGGGTAAATGATGATAAGTTAATCACAATGGCAAAAAAACAGTGGAAGGTTATTGAGCAATTTCAAGCCAGAAGAAAAATACAATGCCAAATCATCTCCGGTGCGAGTTTGATTCACGCCCATCAAAACGTATCCATGCTTCAATTGGTATGCCTTGATCGGCCATTTATTACAAACTCAGTTTTTAATGCCATTAGGCGTTTAGGTCTAGAAGTATCATTGGTACAATCTAATATTCTCGAATTAGAGGATAAGGGTTCTGTTTACAGTTTATGGGTTGAGTTTGATGTGCTCTTATCATCTGATTTTATTTTAGAACTTAAAAAAGTCATTGTGTCTATTTATAAAGATATTTGTTTGGCACAAAAAGATTGGCGACCCATGCAAAAGCGTTTACAAAAAGCGTTAGCTACTTGGAAAAATCATGTTGCTTTTGAAAGTGATGATCAAGGTATTCTTAGCGAGGTTAAGGCTTTTATTGCTTGGCTAAATGATTATTTCACTTTTTTAGGCGTGCGTTCGTACCAGTATATTGATGATCCCAACCAGACAGTTGCCAGTTTTGTTTCTGGTAGTGGCTTGGGGTTGTTAAGAGGTGAGCCCCAGCATCCGGTTAAGCCCTGGCTGCATGATGTGCCTGCACACTTTCCAGAAAAGACTGAGATCAGTCAACTATTTTTGTTTTCTAAGACCAATACTCAATCAACAGTTCATCGATCCACTTATACCGATATTTTGGTGGTGAGGTATTGTAATATTGCAGGTGAGATTATAGGTGAAGAGCGTTTTATAGGCTTGTTAACATCTGATGCTTATGACAGTGACCCAACTAAGTTGCCTTTTATACGTAAAAAAGTTGCTGCTATTGTTAATGAGATGAATATTGGGTCAAGAAATGCTAATAAAACCATGTTGCACCTGTTGAAGCATCTGCCAAGATTGGAGTTGTTTCAAGCTGGTTTTGAATATTTAACAAATGTTATTAAGGGCGTGCTGCTCATTCAGCAACTACACAAAATCAAATTATTTATTCGTAAAGATACTTTTGAGCGATTTTATTCATGTATCATATACTGTCCGAGAGATGTATTTAACACACAACTTAAACATCAAATGTGCCGCTATTTAATGCAATCTCTCAATGGTCATGAGTACACAGCTGAACCCTTTTTCTCAGAATTTCAGTTTGCTCAATTGCATGTGATCATTAAGGTCGATCCTGAGGATAATATTACCTTTAATATTGATGCTTTAGAAGCAGTATTATCGGATATGTCACTAACCTGGTTGGGGAGGTTTCAAAAAAGTCTCGTTCAGTTGGTCTCACTTTCAGATGCTCAATTTCTAACGAATCGCTACCAAGCTTTGAGTAAGCAATACCAAAATTATTATCTGCCAGAGCAGGCGGGTGATGATGTGTTGATTTTTGAAAGTTTGACAGAGGAAGCGCCCTTAAATATGACTTTGAGAAGGTTTGAGGAGGCTTGGCATCTTAAGTTTTTTGAGCTGGGGCAAAGTCATATTGACTTATCTCGTTTGGTGCCAATCCTAAGGCATTTAGGTATTAAGGCTCATTCTGAGCAATCTTTTGAGTTGCGTCATCCTTGTGGTCAAAAAATGTTTTTAAGTGACGTGCGTATCTCTCCAATTGACTCTCTAGATGAGGCGCATTTCAATAATCGAAAATCACAGCTTTTTGATATGCTTAGATCTTTAATACTTGAGCATGCGTTTGATGATTTGTTTAATCGCTTAGTGTTAACTGTTGGGATTAATAATCAAGAGGTTGGCTTGTTAAGAGCCTATGCGGCTTACATGAGGCAAATTGGGTTCCCGCTGCAGAAAGATATGATTGCCCGTGTGCTATCAAAATATGCTGATATTACTCGAGATTTGGTCACCATGTTTATGCTTAGGTTTGCTCCTGTTGCAAAGGGTGGTAAGGGTTTAAGTCGGCAAATTGAGGAGCGTCTCTCAAAAGCGCTTTCAGAGGTTGATGATTTTTATGATGATCAAGTATTAGGGATGTATTGTAAATTGATTTCTGCAACAGTAAGAACGAATTACTTTACTGGGTTTAATGTTTTGGCTTTTAAATTAAAAACTGACATTATTCCTCATGTGCCAAAGCCCATTCCTGCTTTTGATGTTTTTGTGTTTTCTGAGGATCTTGAAGGTATTTATTTAAGAACCTCAAAAGTGGCTCGTGGTGGTATTAGATGGTCATCTCGACATATAGATTATCGTACAGAGGTTCTTGGACTGATGCATGCCCAGCAGGTAAAAAATGCTATTATTGTTCCCTCCGGGGCTAAAGGTGGTTTTGTTTGTCGAAAAGAGCTAAAAGAGGGTTATCATTTTGAAGAGGGAAAGCGTTGTTATCAGCTTTATATCAAAGCGCTTCTAAGTATCACAGATAATAGAATTAAGGGTGTAGTTAAGCACCCCCATAGAGTTAAATGTTATGATGGCATCGATGATTACTTGGTGGTGGCGCCTGATAGAGGAACTGGAAGTTTTTCAGATATTGCTAATGAGATTGCTAAAGAGCATAATTTTTGGTTATCAGATGCTTTTGCTTCTGGTGGTAGTGATGGTTATGACCATAAAGCATTAGCGATAACTGCTAAGAGTGCTTGGGTATCTACAAAGTGGCATTTGAAAACATTGGGGCTGCCTCAGTTAGGTTTATCAGTTGTAGGTATTGGTGATATGTCTGGTGATGTATTTGGTAATGGATTGTTACTCATGAAATGCAGGCTTAAAGCAGCATTTAACCATCAGCATATTTTTCTAGATCCCAACCCAGATATTGAGGACAGTTATGGCGAAAGAAAGCGACTGTTTGATTTATCTCGATCCAGTTGGTCAGATTACTCAGAAGAAAAGATTTCAAAGGGTGGTGGGATTTTTCCACGTCATGCAAAATCAATCAAACTTAGCGCTGAAGTTCAGCTGATGCTGGGCTTGAAAAAGAAAAGTTTATCGCCTAATGAATTAATTCAATCTATTTTATCAATGTCTGTTGACCTTATTTGGAATGGTGGTATTGGTACTTATGTTCGTGCTCAAAATGAAAGTGATGAGGTTATTGGTGATCGACAAAATGATGCCTGTAGAATTGAAGCGGGTAATTTGAAAGCTCGTATGATTGCTGAAGGTGGTAATTTAGGTTTAACGCAGCGTGCTAGGATTGAGTTTGCGGCTCATGGTGGTCTTTTGAATACTGATTACATAGATAATTCGGGTGGTGTTGACTGCTCTGATCACGAGGTTAATGTGAAGATGATGCTTGATCATTTGATGGCTCAGGGTTTAATCGGTGCTGTTAAACGAGCTAATATGTTAAGAGAGTGTGAGTCAGCAGTAGAGGTGTTGGTCCTAGGTAATACACTGGATCAAAATATTGCCATTAGCATGGCGCAACAGGATGCCAAAAATAGTGTTGTTGATTACAAAAGAATCATGCAGAAAGAGGTTGCAGCTCAGCGTTTAAAGCGCAAATTTGAGTGCTTACCTAGTGATGAGCTTATAGATCAAAGGTTGGGTACGGGATCGATATTATATCGACCTGAGCTTGCTATGCTTATGTGTCATATGAAGAATGTTTATCAAAAAGCGTTGATTGCAGAGGATAGTATTTTTGATTTAAACTGTGGTGACTACTTAGCAATGATGCTTCCTCAGCCATTAATTGGCCTAATGTCAAAACACGGTGTTAAACATCCGTTGCACCAGTCACTCATTGCTACTGCTATTAGTAATGATATGGTTAATCATTTAGGCTTGGTCTTTATTCATCAAATTCAAGATGAGTTTTCAATTAATGTATCAAGTATAGCAAAGGTTTATCTTTTGGTAAGGCGCTTCTTTAATATTCAGGATTATATTGATGAAGTCAGTGCAATGAGAGGCCAAATGAGTGCAAAGCAAGAGTTGTTAGCGGCGACTGAGTTAAGGCGGTTTTTAACTCGATCATGTCACTGGTTGCTTAGAAATCCTGATGTTATGGGGTCTTTAAGTTTCCGTCAGTTAAATGTTAATGAGTTGTACGGTTCTGTTGATGTATTTTTGGCTAGGGCAACATTAAAGATGTTTAATCGTCAATCGGCATCCCTGGTTGAAATTGGTGTTTCTGAGCAAAACGCTTGGCTTATTGCGCGCATGGGGCGATTATATGTTTATTTGAATGTGTTGGCACAGCCTCAATTTGCTGATGTTGAAAGTTCATTCTTAATATCGCTTTATAACATGATTGCAAAACGAATGCATTTGTATGCGTTAAGAGAAAAGGTATTAAAGTTAAAGGTGGTTCATCGATGGGATCATTTACAGCGTTCAACGATGGAGGCTCAGTTGGATGAGTGTGCTCAAACTTTTGTGCGATTAGTTATGAAGCAAAAAGAGTCGAAGAATAAAGATACTCAACATGCCATGTTTAAAAAGTGGCTTTCAGTTTATGGTGAGGTGATTGATCAATGGGATGCAATTGCTGTTGAGGTTATTAAGTCTCATAAGGTTGATAATACAATGTTGTCAGTGGCAATTTTGCAGTTGAATCAGTTGGTGCGTCAATCAATTTAATGGAGGAATGATGGGTATAGAGTTACAGTATGTAGAAGTTCTTGGAAGTCGGATGGCATATCGATCTTTTGGGAGGGGGAGTCATACAGTGGTGTTTGTCCATGGTGTGCCAACGTCGTCTTATATTTGGCGTAATATTATGAATCAAATGCCTGATGGCGTGCGTTGTATTGCTCCTGATTTAATTGGTATGGGTGACAGTGATAAGCCAGATATTGATTATACTATTCATGATCATATTAAATATTTTGAAGGTTTTATGGATCAAGTATGTTCAGGGCAATATTCTTTGGTTTTGCATGGTTGGGGATCTGTTATTGGTTTTGACTATGCCAAAAAGCATCAAGGTGCCTTGTCTGGTATTGCATTTTATGAGTCGTATATTCAGGCCGTTAATCATTGGGATGGCCTATCATTGCCTGTGCAAGAGTTGGTGTCCGATTTGTCTGGTGATGATTGTAGATCAATGGTTATTGATCAGAATTATCTAGTGGAGCATTTCTTGCCATCTGGGGTAATGGGTGGGTTGAACCCGGATGTTCATGAGGTTTATCGAAGGCCCTTTACAGAAAAAAGTTCCAGGAAGGTTTTGTTACAGTATGTGAATGAGGCACCTATTGGGCGGCCTAAGAGTGTTTCATTAGGTGTTATTAAGGCTTATGAGCAAGTGATACCTTCTTTGGATGTTCCAAAGTTAATGATTTTTGCAGTGCCAGGTTTTACGGCGACAATGGAAGCGGTGGCATGGTGTCGTAATTATATGAGAAATCTAACATTGTTGGATTTGGGTGAGGCTTACCACTTTGCACAAGAGACCTGTCCAGGAAGGTTTGGAAAGGGTCTGAGTAATTGGCTAGATGCTGAAGTTTTAACCAAGACGATTTAATGATGCGTCCCCTACGGGATTCGAACCCGTGTTGCCGCCGTGAAAGGGCGATGTCCTAACCACTAGACGAAGGGGACAAAATGGAGCTAAGGGGGATCGAACCCCTGACCTCTTGAATGCCATTCAAGCGCTCTCCCAGCTGAGCTATAGCCCCAGCATGATTGTCATTATATCGTTGTTGTTCATAATGTCAAGATCCAATTGTCATTAGTTTACAAACCATTCAATGTTTTATATGATAACAAAATCAAGGGAAGTATGTATGCGAGATATCAATGAATATTGGCCTCATTTAGTTTGTCGTGATTTATCGATTATTAACAGTTTTTATGAGCAAGGCCAGTTGTTTAACTGTAATCTGGACAAGCTTGAGTCCAGATTAGATGTTTCATTTAAGAACATAAAGATAACTTATGTTCTGTCCAATCAAGTACTATGTCAAAATATCATACCATTCTCTTTATTGTATATTGACGATTTTCATGTGATTGCTAGATGGGCATCTAAGTACCAATGCTTAAATCGACCTATTGTAGAAACTGGGCATGCAAAAAATAATTGGCATTTTTCTTTTGGTTTTAAAGATATTTTGGGTTATTCTTTTGATGTGTTTTATTATGTTAATAATTTGGAGTACCAATGATGCAAGGATCATCAATGGATCTTGAGCAGCAATCTATCACCAGGATTCATCCAACAGCCATTATTTCCCCAGGCGCTTCCATTGCAGAGGATGTACATATTGGGCCTTACTGTGTCGTAGGCGAACAAGTGACGCTAAAAAGCGGTGTAACGCTAAAAAGTCATGTTGTCGTTGAGGGAAATACAACCATTAATGAATGCTGCGTTATACATCCTTTTGCAGTTATAGGATCTGCACCGCAGGATTTGAAATTCTTAGGGGAGTCTTCGGAGATTCATATCGGTTGTCATACTGTCATTCGAGAGCATGTGACCATTCATGGTGGAACGTTGGCTGGTGGTCAGTTAACTTCTGTTGGCAATCATTGTTTGTTAATGGTAGGTGCTCATATTGCACATGATTGCCGAGTTGGCCATCATGTCGTTATGGCAAATAACGCCACTTTAGGTGGTCATGTAACAGTTGGAGATCATGCGGTTATAGGTGGTTTAGCTGGTGTTCATCAATGGGTTCATATTGGCGCTTTCGCTATGATAGGGTTTTTATCGCGTGTCCAATTTGATGTAATACCTTATGGTGCTTTAGAGCCTAAACAAACTTATCTTTCAGGCATTAATTGGGTGGGAGTTAAACGCAGTGGTATGTCGAAAGCTGATCAAAAAGTATTAAAGAATGCATTTGAGTTGATATTTAAAGCAGGCGAACCAATCAGCATTAGTGCTAAAAAAGCGTTGAATACTTTTCAGGATAATGTCTCAGTTAGCAAAATAATCTCTTTTATTTTGAGTCAAAGAAAACGAAATTTGTGTGTTCCTAAGTAGGTATGTTTTAGTGTTAAAAAGGATTTTAATATGAAAAAGTTATTCACTTGTTTTACTTGTTTACTTCTTTGCTCTATCAAAGCCGATGAGTTTAACGAGTGGTCTTTGGGTATTGGGCATGGTCAGCAAAAAACAGGGCAAGACAATTCAATGGTTTGGAGTCAGTGGGTTTTTAATAGAAAAGTGATGAATGACGTGTTTGATTGGTACGCTGGTACTTCTTTTGCAGCACTTTACACTGATTTTGCTACTAATCAACATACTGAAACATTTTCACTTGTTGGTGGTGTAACTGCGCATCTATCTAAGAGTTTGAGTATTGATGTCTCAGTTGGTCCAAGTTTTCTGACACAAAGAGTATTGGGTGATCGTGAGCAGGGTACTCACTTTTCGTTTCAAAATATCATTAAATTAAATTATCAAATTGCTGATGCAACATATATTGGTTTGGGTTTTATTCACTATAGTAATGGTAGCATAGCATCACCCAATCAGTCTTTTGATGTGCGGCCATTTCTGGGTGTAACATTTACCACTGATATCTTTTTTAGTTAGTTGAGAATATTTAGCTACATTTTTGGCACTCAATCTGGATGCTATACTTAAATGTTCTTCAGTAAATCTTATTGATTTTTGATTTAATTTCACTTAAGTGATTGACTTTTAATTGTTTTTGATTTATAATTGCTCTAATAATAAAAAGGAAAATTATGAAAAGATCAAAAAAATGTACTAATATTACTGCATTAGCAAAATCTGAAGATATACAGACACAAAAAAAACAAGATACCATTGAGGTTGTAGAGGTTGTAGAGCTTGTAGAGCTTTATCATAACAGTCTGTGTGACCAAGGCCAAAAGAATACCAGCGTTAACTTGCAAGGAAGAATCTCTTGTCAATCAACTAGTACAGTGTCTCCAAATTCAACGAGAACATCGCCAGAAGAAACTACTGTTATTCAGCCTTCTAAGATTAGAGGCGGTGTGTTTAAAGTTATTTCGTCTGACAGTGAAGAGGATGATATATTTACTATGGATACTATGGATACTGTGGATTTTACCGATATGAATCGAAAGATTGCTCATGATTTGGAACTTTTGAATTTAAAGTCCATTAGTCATAAAAAAAATAAGAAAGAAAATATTTTAGACGATGATGGAATGGCTCAAGGTAATATGATGTTCTTCGAGGATAAAGAGAACAAACCTGTGGTCAGTGATGAGTTATGTTATCGGGATTGCAAGCCAGCTGTGAAGCAAGTATCAGCATGCCAAAATTATAAGCCATTATATGATATCTCTGATCAGAAAATTCAAATTAATTCTATTATTAATAAAATGATTATTACAGAAAATCTTAATCAAGATGTTTGCAATGAGTCAGCACCAATAAATCTTAGATTGCCGGAAGAGGGTTCAGCGCCATTAAATAGGGTTGAATCATTGAATATTGCAAATATGTTGGTGGTTGATAGGTTTACTGAGAAGTTACTTAAGTATTTAAATAGTAGTGCAGTTAATATTAGATTCCTGCCCCAAGTATTTGAGTCGACTCAAGAAAAATTAGAGAACAATATTGAGCACATTTTGGTTGCCGAAGTGATTAAAACATTTAAGGATGTCTCTAAAGGATATGCTGATATCACTGAGCTTGAGAGGTCTCTAACGCAGTTAAATCAAGAGGTTATATCAAAGCTTGACCCAAGGTCTCAATCACAGTTAAATGATGGATCTAAATCAATCTTAAATTTTTGGGATCCAAAGGATTTAATCAAACTAAAGTTAAGTTTATTCAGTATTGATTGCACGCTATCTGAATTTAAACAATTACATAAAGATAAATTATCAAAAAATCATTCGGATAATTCCATGATGGAAGCAATTGGTTCTGTAAAGTTTGGTATTAATACCTATTTACCACCTATTAACCGAAAGTGTCCGATTAAACTAAAAGGCTTAAGAAGCCTTAATGTTGATTGATAATCCATTCTGTTAATAAACGAACACCAAAACCTGTCGCACCTTTCGGTGTGGTGGGTTTTGCTTTTTCACGCCAGGCTGTTCCAGCTATATCTAAGTGAGCCCATGGCTGATCTTTTGAAATAAACCTTTGAAGAAATTGTGCAGCAGTTATTGCGCCAGCTGCTGGTCCACCAATATTTTTCATATCTGCGATATCAGAATCAATTAATCGGTCATAATCAGCAGATAGCGGCAATCTCCAAATGTATTCTCGTGAAGCATGACTAGCATGCTGCAGTGCAGTACTTAATGTATCGCTATTACTAAATAATCCTGCATATTCATGACCAAGCCCAACGATCATTGCGCCAGTCAGTGTTGCTAAATCAATAATAGAAGAAGGGTTGAATTCTTGTTGAACATAAGTAAGGGCATCAGCTAAAATAAGCCGGCCTTCAGCATCAGTGTTCTGAATTTCTATGGTTTGCCCTGATAGTGATGTCACTACATCACTAGGTCTTTGAGCATGGCTTGATGGCATATTTTCAACCAGTGCAATAACGCCAATAACGGCTATTGATGGTTTAAGCTGTGCAATGGTTTTCATGGTGCCTGCAACAGCCGCACTACCACCCATATCAAATTTCATATCATGCATGCCTTTTCCAGGCTTCAGTGAAATACCACCGCTATCAAAAGTTACGCCTTTACCCACAATGGCGAGAGGTTGACCTTCATAGTTGTCAGGGTGCCACTCAATGATGGCTAAAGAGGAGTTAAATGCGGATCCTTGCCCAACACCTAAAAGGGCATTCATGCCTTTTTCAAAGAGTTGATCTTCATTAAGGATGGTTACCTTTAAACCATCATCTTGAAGATTAAGAAGGGTTTCGGCATAGGTTTCTGGGTTCAGTTCATTCGCAGGTGCGCTGACCAAATCTCTACAGAAATAAATGCCGTCAAGAAGTGGCTTGGTATGATGGTCCCAATATTCAGCAAGATCATGTGGATTAGGGTGCATTACATCAATGGATGTAATATGGTGCAAAGGTTTTAGTGTTTTATAATAGCCATATTGATAGTTGCCAAGACACAGCCCAAGCAGAAAGTAATGCATCAGTGAATGATCTCTATCATTAGTTGGTGCGATGATATTGATATGGTGTTGTTTGTTTTTTCTAGCCCATGAAGCTAATTCACCTCCCTGATCTTCAATGATATCATGAGCCAATGTTTGGTCGCCTAGCGAGACGATCACAGCTTGTTGCAAAGGCTTGTGTGGTATATTTGCAGGATAAATGCCAGGCTTCGAAATGTCGTAAAGTGGATGTATTAATGGATTAAAGCCATTATCTTCCATGATTTTTTGTTGAAAAGCAAAAAAAATCAGTGTCTTGTCTTGTTTGTTTTCATGGTTTGAGCTAAAATGTACCTCGAATGAAGTCATAGGGATCCTTGTTTGATTAGCAAGGTTTTAGACTAAACCAAAACAAACTGATTTGCAACCGGCGGAAAGGGCATGACAAAAAGCCAAAAAAAGTACAAAAAAAATAACTCATTTGTTACTGATATACCCAGTAGACAAAAAATTTTAAATGAGTTAAGTCGGCATAAAAAACGTTTTTGGAATTGGGTGCAAATATTTAGGGCGTTAAAACTCAATAAAAATCAGTTAGATGGTGTCAAAAAAAGAGTTCTGGCTATGGTCAGAGATCGTCAATTATTAGCTAAAAAAGAAACTTTTTGTTATGTTTCCCCGATAGCTCATGTGACAGGTAGAGTTGTGGTTAAACGTTATGGTGATGCCTATATTCATACTGATTCTGACATCTTTCCTCGAATTGAATTAAGAGCATTTCAATGTTTTGATTTATTACCAGATGATACTGTTGAAGTTTCCATCACACATCAAGAGAGAGGGGCTTATCGGGGCGTAATCATGTCTCAAATTAAGCGCCAAATCACTTTTATTCAGGGTTTTTATGATCAGGATGCCTATGGTCATTGTTTGGTGCCATTAGATAAACGTTTGCCGAACAGGATATCGCTTGAAAAGCCGAAGAAATCTGTACAACATGGTGAGCTTATTGCTGCAAAGATTACACAGTACCCTCATAAACGACTCAGAATGTCAGCACAATTACATGAGATTATTGGTGGATTTGATCAAACTAGAGTGGAGCACCGTCTTGTGATGCAGCAGTTTAATTGGTCAGATAGTTGGTCAAAAGATATTGAGAAGGAATTAAAAGGTTTATCTCAACCACAATCTATTCCAGAGGATCGAATTGACTGGACGGATAAAGCATTTGTGACCATTGATGGTTGCGATGCAAGGGACTATGATGATGCGGTATATGTTTCTAAGGTAGACAATGGTTGGATGTTGCATGTGGCCATAGCTGATGTTTCCCATTATGTGTCAATTGGCAGTGCACTTGATAAAGAGGCAATGAATAGAGCTACCTCTGTTTATTTGCCTGGAAAGATGATTCCTATGTTACCAGAGACATTATCATGTGACTTGTGTTCATTGAAGGAAAAAGTTCTTCGTTATGCTATGGGTATCAGTTTACATATATCGTTAAAAGGCGAGATATCGCGAGTATTTTTAGGACCTGTTGTGATTCAAGTGCGTCAGCGACTCACCTATAAAGCTGTTAATGCAATGCTACAAGGTAGTCAAAATATTCCAAACTTTTGGCAAGATGTCCTCCCACAAATGACTTCTGTATATGAAAAGTTAGCTGAGAATAGAAAAAAGCGATTTGCACTTGATTTTGATGGGCAAGAAACAAGAATGCGTTTTAATGACCACGGTAAGATTATAGGATTTTACTCGGCAACTAGAGGTCTTGCTGAACGGTATATTGAAGAAATGATGATCGTTGCTAATGAGCAAGTGGCTTTATTTTTAAGTCAGCATGAAGTGCCTTCTTTGTATCGTGTTCATGAGGCTCCAGAAGCACAAAAAATAGCATCTCTCAATCAATTCTTACAAGCTTACCAATTACCTTTAGTAACTGACAATTTATCAAGCTATTGTGATTTAATCAATCATTTGAAAAACACCAATAACGGTCGGGTTTATCAACAAATGGTCTTAAGATCACTTAAACAAGCTCATTATGATACTGAAAATCTTGGGCATTTCGGATTAGGATTGGATCACTATCTTCATTTCACATCGCCAATTAGGCGTTATCCTGACTTATGTGTTCATCGGGCAATTCGTCATATTTATGACAAGAAGCAATCAGCATTGCGATTATATCCTGGTATTGCTCAACACTGTTCAATTCAGGAAAGGCAAGCTGAAGAGGGATCAAGGCAAGTTGAAAATTGGCTCAAATGTCAGTATCTTGAAGAGCGTATTAACCAAGTTATGACTGGTGTCATTGTAACAGTTTTACCTTTTGGATTTTTTGTTTCTCTTGATAATATTAATATTGAGGGCCTAGTGCATGTATCAAGGTTGCCTTTAGATCGATATGCTTATGATCCCGATTTAATGATGTTAAGTGGGCAGGATCATGGGCTTACTTACCGATTAGGTGATCAAATAAGCATTAGGATTGCGTCTGTTTCAATGCATAATCAGCAAATTGATTTTGATTTAGATAGTTAAATAAATCTTGTGTTTTCTGTTGATTTCTTTTAGCCTTAAAAGAGTTTAATTGTGGAGCAGGGATGCCTAAGTATGATTTAGATGATGTCAGGGACTTTTTAGATCTTAAGGATAATTACTCCTCTAAAATGCGTACTCTCATGGGGCAATTGAATTTTAGCTCTCATCAAAACGCCATAAATAATCACTTAAAGAATGTTCACAATGAACGAGCATTTTCATCAAATCTGACGAAAACGCATAATCAGCTGAATAAAATTCGTCAAGATTTGCTTACCAATATATTGGAAATTCAAAATCAATCTCATATCAAATCAAATATTGAGTACGTTACTGCAATGATATTGTTTTTAGGTTTTTTTAAGAATGAAGCAAATTTGTGTGCTTCGTTAGAGATCGTAATGCATTATTTGAGTCAAAACCATTATTACAATAAGGTTGATCGTCTTGTTGACTTAGATGTCTTGTTTTTTGATGTTTTCAATCATCAATTAAGATATAAAACAATGTCACTAATTATGTCTAATGCGATTTCAGATGAGGTTTTAGTCAAAAAAACAGCAGAAACAAGCTATCCAGAGTGGCCTTCTGAGGTTGATCCAACGAAGTTTGAGCTTAGTAAAGAGTTTATGACAGAGATCAACTTACAAGATACGCATAATATTCCTGATAGTTTTATTCAGAGGATAAAAAAGTCCCTCAAAAAGAATCTACTACCCCTCGCAGTCAAAGAGGAGACAATCAATAAATATATAGACCAAATTGTAAATGGTGGATATGTGTTTAATATTCATGCAAAAAAGAATAATTCTGATCAGATTAAAGCGCAAATATTGCAGATTTTAGTTAATGGTGCTAAACAGCTGACAGTTATGCGAGAAGAAAATGATGTGTATACTGAAAGTTTAATAGAATTTCACAAAAATTTACTTCAACATAAAATAAATCATCTTGTTGATGAAACAACATATGATGATCATATGGGATTTGCGAGTGAGGATATTAGCGCTAATAAAAGAAGGCGCCTTAATATTATTACTGTTGCTAACCGAATTATGCAGATTTGTGCACCAAAATATGTGATCGGTAAGCTTGCTGTTGTGCCACATTTCTTTTCTCAAATGCAGCAAAGGGATCGTTTTAAATATCTGGAGATTATTAAAGAGCGACAAAGAATTAAAAAAGGTTTATGTATTTGGACATGGCATATTAAATGGTTGGTTGCTGCATTGAGTGTTATGACAATTTTATGTTTCTTGACACCCATTGTAATTAATATTTTTAAAGTTGAACTCAATTTATCTTTTTTAACCCGGATGGCTACTGTTCAAAGTGTCATTGTAATCGCCATGGTTTTTACATTAAGGGTTTTAATGGATAAACAAAAAAGGTCTCTTCGTCAAGTTAATGAAAATATTAACCAGCTATTTAATGCTGTGGAGAGTAATTCTATGGGTGCTAAAATGGCAGTTACCCAAGCCAAAAACCCGCTTGTTGAAAATAGGTCTTATGAGTCATTCATGTCTTTAAGATAATGAATGGTTTGCTTTTTGTGCACAGAATAACCAACCTTTTACTGTATCATTCATCTGTTTTCTTAAATTAATCGTTGATTGTTCTAAAATATTAAAATGGTTTTCTTGTAATGTTGACGTAATATAATCTTCATGATGCTGGCAGCGAGCATGTTGATTTCTTTGCCATGGCCGTTTTAAACTCTTTTCAGCAGTAAAAATAACAATGCCATGGGTCTTTAATAGTTGGTTTAGCTGCTGAAATAGTGGACTAAGATCACCAACATATGGGAGAACATCAGCCAGAATAGCAACATTAAATGGTTCATCGCTTTTGAAGGTTAATATGTTATTTACATGTAGTTCATCGTAAAGTTTAGTTTTTTCAGCGTATTCAATCATGTTGGGTGCAAGGTCAATGCCAATAAGCTTGGCTGCAAAGGGTTTTATATACGAGCCATTAATTCCAGTGCCGCAGCCTACATCAATGATGTTTGCATCTTTAGGGGCATACTCAGTCAATAAGCCATTCAATTGCTTGGGAACCTGATAATCCAATACTTTTAGAAGATGGTGGTCATAATAATGTGCATAGCGGTTAAACAGTTGCTTGGTATATTGTTCAGGAACTTGGTCTGATGGTTTTGTTGGCTGGCCTTTTAGAGCGCTTAAGATGTATTGTATATCAGGCTGGTCTTGTTTGATGTTAAGTGCCTCTTGATAATGAATTATGGCTTGCTTTATATTTTGATTTTGTAAATACACCGCAGCTAGGTTGATGTGTGCGGAGAGCATTTTGGGGTCGATAGATAGTGCCTCAGCTAAGTAATGATGGGCGTTTTGAAATTGATTTAAATAACTATAAGCAACACCAATATTAAAATAGGTTTCAGCATCTTTGGGATGACATTCAAGATGACTCATCCAATGTTTAATCGCTTCATGGTGATTATCTCGAGTCAGAAAGAATCCAGCCAAATTATGATGAAGCTCAGGATGTTTTGGGTTTAGCAATAAGCAGTTTCTAAAGCTTTCGAGGGCCTTTTCCTCATTATCTTGCCGTAAATATAATGTCCCAAGCCAGTGTTCTACATCTGCATCATCAATCATTGAAGAAACTTGCTCAAAAACTTGAATAGCTTGATCAAAACAATTCTGGCTCATGTGAAATTGACCAAGTTGTTTTAAGGTAGGAATATCTTTTGGGTCGCAATCATGTGCTCTGTGTAGGTCTTTCTTTGCCTTATCCCATTCCTGGCGATGAATATAATGTTGAGCACGCAGTAAAAAGGCGTCATTTCTAGATGGGTCTTGTTGTAAGGCTGTACTTAAATGTCCTAAAGCCATTTCTGGATTTGATTCCCCAAGTAATTTAGCCATCAGTACATGACCTGATGGTTGGTGGTGTTGAATCAGTAATGATTGTTTCATAAGACGGTGCGCATCTTCATTTTGTTTGAGATAGTAATGCGCTTTAGCACAATTATTTAAGGTTGCAATGCTATTGGGGTTCTGTTTTAGCTCTTTTGTAAAATAACTTATGGCAAGCTTGTATTGTTGTTTTTGTGCGTAAATGATGCCGATTAATCCTGCAACATCAGGCCATGGGTGATGTTGAAAAAGTGCTAAATACGCCTCAAGTGCCTGATCAAGTTGGCCGGATTGATGTAATTTCAGAGCTTGATCTATCGAATGTTGCATGGGTCTTTAGCCATAGAGTACATTGTGGCCAAGCTCAATGACAACACGAGCATAATTAACGCTGTTGTTATAAGATAAAATGCTTTTGAAGTTATCAGATAGTTCATAGTATTCAGAGTCATTTTGGGGTGTTGTTTGAAATCTTGCGTATGTCTTTGTGTCTTTTAACTTAATGAGATTTCGCTGCCATTTTGCATCTGAAGAAGTGAGCTGAACATTATTTGTCCGATTAAATAGACTATTCCAATGCCCCTTTTTGAGTAAGTAGTGGTTGATACTATGAATGGCATCTGCAGCATTGTATAAATCTGCCGCTGCATGATTGCCTTTGGCTGAAACAGCATAATCTCTATAGCTGCTAGGCATGAATTGAGCATAACCAAAAGCACCAGCATAAGATCCTTTAAGCTCTATTGTGAATGATCCTTGATGAACAAGTTGTAAAAAACAAGCCAATTCACTTTGAAAGAATTGCTGTCTAGATCGAACTCTCTCTGGTTTGGTATTTTCTGTTGGATAGTAAAAGGATAAAGTATAAAGTGCATCTAAAACCCGAAAATTGCCTGTGTAGGATCCATAGTTTGTTTCCAAACCTAAGATCCCTAGGATAATGCTTGTATCAACATGTGGCTTACTTGCTAAGGTTGAAAAGATGTCTTTATGTTTTTTGTAAAAATCTTTACCTAATTTTATTCTCTGCGGTGTTAAAGCGCGCTTCTGGTATTCATACCATGGCTTAGCTTCAGCGGGATGACTCATTGCTGCTATAATGGCATCTTGTTTTGAAGCATTGGATATCATGTCTTTAATGACTGATTCAGGAAGTTGACGAGAACTATATTTCTTGATGAATGCTAAAATTTCTTTGTTTTCTTGGTTTTTCGATGTGGCTTGCTTAACAGTTTCTTCTGCAACGTTGTTAGATTGTGTTGCTGCAGTTAGATAAGCAGGCGTTATGCCCATAAGTATGAAAATTAAAAAAGATTTAATGTTAGGCATATATATTCCTTAAACGTTGTTTGGCTTTAGCTTGTTTCCATAGCGATACCAGTAGACCAAAATTCATCATGGTGATGAGCAATGAACTGCCACCATAACTGACTAAAGGTAGTGGAATGCCAACTACTGGCAAAATACCACAAACCATCCCAATATTCACGAATAAATTAAATGAAAAAGAACCTAAGGTGGCAAATCCAAAAAGTAATAGCCAATGGTTGGATACGCTTAAAATAAATCTGCATAAGTTAATGGCAGTTATCATTGCTAAGCCTAAAAAGAGCATTGACCCGATAAAGCCAAATTCTTCAGCATAATGAGCGAAGATAAAGTCAGTGTGATTTTCAGGTAAAAAATTTAAATGGGATTGCGTTCCTTGGTTTAGGTTTTTACCCCATAAACCGCCAGATCCGATAGCAATTTTTGACTGGTGTATGTGATATCCTTTTCCGTGGATATCTTGCTCTGGATGGATGAGTGTTAATATTCGTTGCTTTTGATAATCATGCAGGTGACTCCATGTAAAAGGTAGGGCAATAATTACAACAAGTGTACCAATGATTAAACTATACTTTGGCATGCCTTTAATGAAAATGATAATAAAGAATATGGAGAATGATAATATGGCAGTGCCAAGGTCAGGTTGTTTAAGTACAAAGGCAATGGGAATAATGCTCATCACCAATGCCCAAAAAAGTTGGCGCCATGAAATAGGTGATGGTAAAGGTGCAAGGTAGTAAGTGAGCATTAATGGTAGCGTTATTTTAATGATTTCAGAGGGCTGTCCTGTAAGGGGGCCTAAACTCAGCCATCGTTGAGCACCTTTCCCAGTATGCCCCATCAGAAAAACCAAGAAAAGCATGCCAATAGATGCGATGAACATGATGGGTATCCAGGTTTTAATTGTTTCAAAAGGAGTATTTAAACATAGGTAAAAAATGCCCCAGCTAATGAGTATTTTAACTATATGTTTCATAAAGATACTATGTTGGAAGCCAAAAGCTGAATAAATAACAATGACGCTCATTAAGTGGTAGCAACAAAGCAAAAGAATCAATTGAAGTATCGGCTTTTTGCTAACATATTTTAGTGTATCCCATGGCTTTAATTTTTTACCTGACAAAGACGGTGGCGTTAAGTAGATTTTATTCACTTTGTACCTCTGGCTTATTGGCTTCGAAGTAGTCATCAAGCACTTGTTTGGCTACATTCATTGCCCCATGCTCATTTTCAACGATCACAGCAATCGCTATTTCTGGTTTTTTGACTGGTGCGTAAGCAATCAGTAGGGAGTGGTCATTGAGTTTCTTGGCTTGGTTTTTGGATGTTTTATCATTGGTAATCACCTGGGCTGTTCCAGTTTTGCAAGCAACTTCATAAGGACCTTGGCCTAACAGTCGTCCAGTACCATATTTAGCGGTGTCTTGTAATGCTTTTGTGATGGTTTTCCAATGTTCCTGTTTGGTCTGTATTTGGTGATCAATGATTGGTTTTGTCAAGGTCTTATGGCCATCCATGTATTCAATTTCTTTAATAATATGGGGCCTATATTTAATGCCATGGTTTGCAAGCATGGCGGTTGCGTTAGCAAGTTGCAAAGGCGTTGTTAGCATGGCGCCTTGTCCGATTGATGAGATAATGGTATCACCAATATACCAAGGTTCATTTTTGTGTTTCTTTTTCCAAGATTTATTGGGTATAAGCCCTGAAAGTTCTCCAGGAATATCCAGGCCACTAGGTTGCCCAAAGCCAAATTCGAGAAGTCCTTCATGTATCAGGTCTATACCCATTTTATGCCCTAGTTGATAAAAGTATGTATCACATGAAATCATAAGGGCTTTTTTAAGATTGACTTTTCCATGGCCATCTGCCTTCCAGTCATGAAAAACTCTACTGTGTTCATTTACTTGATAAAAGCCATGATCATCAATGGTTTCTTCAGATGTTATGATGCCATTTGATAATGCTTTTAAGCCGATGAATGGTTTAATGGTTGAGGCGAGGGGAAATTGCCCTTTGAGTGCGCGATTAAATAATGGGTGGTTGGGGTTCTGGTTTATGGCTTTGAGCTTTAGATCATTGTTGGAATGGAATGCATTATTATCAAAGCTTGGGGAGTTAACCATCGCTAAAACTTCTCCATTATTAGGATCGATTGCAACTAAAGAGCCTTTGTATTTTGCTAGAGCTTTAGCGGCTGATTGTTGAATTTTATGGTCAATGGTTAAAGTTAATTGAGCGCCTGAGTGAGGCGGTGACTCATTGAGTGTTCGAATAATATGATTTTGAGCATCTCTTTCTGAGACGATCATACCAGGTGAGCCACTTAATTGATCTTCTAAATGAAGTTCAAGACCTGTCTTGCCTGCGGTTGGGTACTCGTAAGACCATTTCTTTTTCATGGTATTAATCTGGTTTTGTGAGGGTGCACCCATATAGCCAATGATATGGCTATAGAGTTGTCCATTAGGATATATCCTTTCTAAATGCTCAGTTAGTTCAAGGTGTGGGTTATTTGATATGATTGCGGCACATGACAGTATTTCTTTGGGTTGGACGTTTCTTTTGAGAATGATTTTATTGTCATTGCGAAGGTTGGTTGATTTTTTTTTGAAGATTTTTTGATCGGGTATAATTTTATTTCTTTTTAGTAATTTATCAATATCATCTTGGTGATTGGTGTAGTATTTGGCATCTATGACTAGATCTACTTGGGGGTTGTTTTGAGCAAGTGGAATATGATTACGATCAAAAATTTGACCTCTTTTGCTTGGTGTGTGATCTATTCGTAGTTGGTTAATAAAAGAAAGTTCTCTGTAATGATCGTGTTGAGTGATTTGTAGTTGAAAAATTCTCACGATAAGTATCAAAAAAAGGCTAATTATAAATGCTAAAATAAGATAAGCTTTATATTTTTGTCTCGTTTTTAAGTTCTTGGGTTTTAATTTTAGCACAGTAATAGTTGCAGTTGATAATGGCTTTAATGATCAGAAAGCCAAAGAGATTCTATGCGGTAATAATGTCTTGTTTCCTGGGTCATTAAATGAACGATGATGTTATCAAGGTCTATAGCTAGCCAATTATCAGAAGGGTCATTGGGGCGTGTTAATTTTATTTCATTTTTTAAACTTGCTTTGAGATAACCATGCAGTGCTAATATATGTCGTTTTGATGTTGCTGTCGCAATAATAATATATTCTGTAAAAGAGGTCAGGTGTCCAACGGGGAGTATTTGAATCTCTTCAGCTTTATGATCTTGAAGAGTTTGTTCAATTATATGTATAATGTTTTTTAGCATTTCGGGCCTCTATTTGGTGCTTATTATGACAGATAAATATGACGAGGTCCACGTAAAACACGAGTGAGGTAAAAAAATGTGGTTATGGGTTGATTTAGAGATGACAGGGTTAGATTCCGCTCAAGATGTCATACTAGAGGTTGCTGCCATTAAGACTGATCAAGATCTTAATATAATAGGTGATGTATTTGAGGCAGTTGTTCATCAGTCAGATTCTGTGCTTGATAATATGAATGAGTGGTGCCAGGATCAGCATCAAAAAAGTGGCTTAGTTGATCGCGTAAAGCAAAGTAATTATACGATTGAGCAGGTAGAGGAACATTTATTGACATGGCTTGGTGATGATTCTCATGATATTATTTTGTGCGGTAATTCAATCCATACAGATAGGCGCTTTATAGATCGTTATATGCCTCGTTTAGCTGAGCGATTACATTATAGAATGATTGATGTGACTTCAATAAAATTGTGTGTTGAGGCCTGGCAGCCAAAGAATGTGAGTGGATTCAAGTCTAGCGATCACCGAGCTTTATCTGATATTAAAGCATCTATTGATGAATTAAAGCATTACAAAAGTCTTTTCCTTTCCTAGTTTCGTATGTTGGGTCCTTTTATTATTAATCAATCTCAAATGAGCGATATGGCAAAGCGTTGGTCGTCGATTCATAGTCATTTCCCTAAGGGTGTTTTTTTTATGCATGGTGAGATGGGTGCTGGAAAAACAACTTGGATTGCTAGTGTTTTAAGGGGTATGGGGGTTTCAGAGTCTGTGACGAGTCCTACTTTTGGTTTGATTCATCATTATCAGGTTGGGGAGCTGTTAGCTTTGCACGCTGATTTGTTTCGATTAGCATCAACTGAAGATGTATTGAACACTGGCCTAATTGATGAAATAGAGAATGCAGATTTGGCATGGATTGAATGGCCTGATAAGGCTCTGATTCAATCAGATTTGATGTTTAAGTTTCGTTATTTGAATGATCTAGAGCGCGAGTTATGCGTTGAGCCATGTACTGATTTTGGTGAATTCTTGTGCACAGAATATCAAAAAAGGTAAGCAGCTAATCTAGTGATTGCTGCTTACCTTTGGTATAAAGGTGATTAACTCTTGGCCTCATCTGTGCTCTTTTTGCGAGGAGCTCTTCGGGAGGAGCTGGTGGATCTTCTTGTCGAGTTACCAGATCTGTTGTTACTATTACGATTATTGCTGGTGGCGCTTCTTGCTCCGGAAGGTGATCTTCGTTGGTTGGTGTTTTTATTGCCGGAGTTATTTTGTCTCGTTCGCTTTGGTTTGGGTTTGGTTGTCTCTTTCTTGTTGGGTTTGCTCTTTTGGCTGCTCGAGAAAAGGGAATTCCAAATTTGTGCAAAAATACCCGGTTGGTTTTTAGATGTTGGTTTGGATTGGTTTACATATTGCTTGGTAACAACAGGGTTATGTTGTTTGCTTTGGTTTTGGTGCCACTCTGGTGCTTTGTCAATGGTTTGGTCATTTGTAGAAGTTTCCATGGCTTCCAACGTTGTATGTTCTTGCTGCCTGAATCTTTTAATGACATAACGCTTGTTTGTGTATTGTGTCGTAGGGATGATGAGAATAGAGACATTGTGATCATTTTCAATGGTTTTGATAAGATCCCGTTTATCATTAAGAATGTAGGTACCTGTCTCTATGCTACAAAAAACGTGAATGCTGCCACAGCTTTCTGACATTGCTGCATCCATCACTCTATGCATAATTTGAGCTCCTTGATGCATAATTGTGTTTACAAATCCAGACCCATCACAGTGATCGCAAGTGGTTTGATTGGCTTCATAAATGGGTGTTCCTAAGCGCTGGCGAGAAAGTGTCATGCATCCAGATAGCTCACATATGGGCATGAATCTTACTTTTGCCCTGTCTTTAGAGATGATTTTTTGTATCAGTAGTTCAACTTTCTTTTTGTGCTGTTCATTATCCATGTCAATAAAATCAATGATGATAATCCCATCCATTTTTCTCAGCGTTACTTGACGCATAATTTCAGTTGCAGCCTCAAGGTTGGTTTGAAGGGCAGTTTCTTCAATGTTTTTGCCAGAAGTTGCTTTGGCTGAGTTTACATCAATGATTGAGCCAGCATCAAATATGCCAAAGGATAATTTTCCACCGGATGGTAGGGTGATTTCACGCTCGGTAAGTTGGTCTATTTGGCTATCGATATTATAGTGGTGAAAAAGACTAACATTTTTGTTCTGATATAGCTCGAGGCGATCAATAAATTCTGGGCGAATGTTATTGAGAAAGTGAGAGAGTTCAGTAAAAATATTCTCGTTGTCGACAAGTATTTTTTCTACATTTTGATTGAGGTGATCGCGAACTGTCCGCATTACAGGGTTGGCTTCTTTATGAAGAAGTTTGGGTGCCCGGAAAGATTTTGCTGCTTCAGTGATTTGGTCATGAAGATTAACAAGCATATCTAAGTCCCACTGTAAATCTTCCAATGGTTTGCCAATGCCAGCAGTTCTAATAATAATAGGATACTGGTTGGGGTTGTTAAGTTGATCAAGTGTCTCTTTCATATGATCTCGTTCGGCATGATCAGCTTTTTTCGAGATGCCGCCGTTGCCAGTATTATAAGGCATGAGAACAAGACTAGATCCAGGGAGGGTTATGTTTGTGGTGAGAGCAGCGCCTTTTTTCTCGCGCTCACGCTCTTCTTTTTCAATCTGTACGATGAGACTTTGACCCACTTTGACAGAGGCTTTGATTTGCTCTAGTAAACTTGGTTCTTTTGCTTTGCTCTCTGCATCATTGGTTTCATCTGTTGTTTTAGGTTTGGCGGTTTTTTCTGGCATCTTCTTTTTATAAAGGTCCACAACCTCTTTGAATGGTAAGAAGCCTTTTCTGTTAGCGCCATAGTCAACAAACAAGGCATTAATACTGGCCTCAATTTTTGTGACAGTTCCAAGATATATATTACCTCTTTTATGGTGTTCTTGTGATGATTTTTCAAAATCGATGAATGAAAGTTGGTTGTCATAAGTGATTGCAATCCTACTTTCGTTGGGTATGCTTGAATTGATAAAAATATTGATTTTACAATCTTTTTTGCTTGTCATTGTATCCTCGTGTTCATTTGCTTAAGTGGGTCATGTTTCATAAGGTATCATTCCATGATGATGATCGACATTAAGCTGTTTCCAATAATAAAAGTTCGAATAATTGTTGTCTAATTAATTTGACACACTATATTTTAATTCAAATTGATTTAGACATCAAATGTTATTTTGATATTATGTTATTATCAAAGGGGGTATTGTGATTATCAAGCGAGTTGATGTTGATCGAGTAGGACAAAGAATAGATAACGCTTTAATCTATTGGTTCAAACAGCTGCCTAGGTCTCTTATCTACCGGTGGGTTCGCAAAGGGCAATTACGCGTCAATGGCAAGCGAGTTAAAGTTCATTATAGACTGGAATTGCATGATGAGGTTCGTGTGCCCTCGTTTTTTTCTAATGAGAGGCCAAAAGCTCTTGTTCTTGATCAGCAAAAAATAAATGATTTTTGTTCAAGAGTATTATTTGCTGACGATGATTGTTTGGTTATTAATAAGCCTGCGGGGATCCCTGTGCAAAAGGGTAGTAAGGACGCATATGGTATTATTGATTATTGTAAGGCTTCAGGGCTAAGTGAGGAGTTGTTTTTGGTGCACCGCCTCGATAAGCATACGACGGGTTGTTTGGTGTTGGCTAAGAGTAGGTTGGCAGCTTTGGATTTAGGGCGGCAATTTAAAAAACGTCAAGTGAAGAAAACATATCAAGCAATTGTCATGGGTGAAGTAAAATGGTCTGAGAGGATTGTTGATGCGCCCCTGCTAAAGTTGCAAGAAATCCAAAAAGCATGTGTTGTTGTGGATGATCGTGGTAAGCCCTCTAAGAGTTCTTTTCGCTGCTTAAGTGTGGGGGTTGGTGCTAGTTTGGTCGAGGTTGATATTGAAACAGGTAGAACTCATCAAATAAGGGTGCACTCAAAGTATTTAGGTTGTCCAGTTTGGGGGGATGAGCGTTATACAACCAAGCTGGAATATCGGGATATGCAGTCAAATGTAAGTAGATTAGTGATGTGTTTGCATGCTGTAAGTGTGTCATTTGACTTGATTTCTTCTGGATCAACCGTTAATCTGAAGGCTTCAATGAGTGAGGAATTTAAAAAATGTTTGCAAGAATTAAAGATATTAAGGTAGTCGCTTTTGATTGGGATGGAACGCTTGTTAACTCCTTCCCTGAGATTGGTGAGGCCTTTCAGAGAACGCTAACAAAGTTAAATATGCCTGCAATGGATCCTGATGTTGTTAGGCGTCATGTCGGTGGTGGTCACGATGCTATGTTTCGCGCTATCATTGATGAACTGGGGTTATCAATCGATGTTCCTGACAAAGATTATTTCTGGGGGGCGTTTTACACGTGTTATCAGCCTCGGAATATTCATCTGTTTGAGGGGGTGTTGGCGTCGCTTCAGGAGCTTAAAAGCAAGGGGTTTAAGCTTTATATTGCAACCAATAAGCCCAGCCATTCATTTAGTGTTGAGTATCAAGAGTTAACAGTGTTACATGGTTTGTTTGAGCGGGTGTTGTGTGCGGATGAATATGTGGGGAAGCCAGACCCAGCGATGCTTCGATTGATCTGTGATGATGCTGGCATTCAAAAACATCAGATGCTTATGGTTGGCGATACGTCCTTTGATGTTTTAGCCGCTCGCGCAAATGGTTCTCCAGTTGCAGCAGTTGCATGTGGTAATATGAGGCTTGATGAGTTAACTGCTTTAAATGCTGATATATTGTGCAAGACAACACCGGAGGTTTGTGCAACTTTGATCGATGAGTGTGTTCCAGTCTAAAGGTTCAGAAAAAACTGGATATTTATTTTTTTTTTAGGTAAACTACGCGATACTATCTTTAGGAGATAAAAATGGCAGTACAAAAATCAAAGGTTACAAGACGCAGAAGAGGTTTGCGTAGGTTAAATCAAAGGGTTGTTCCTGTAAGTGTGCGGGCAGACTCAGAAACTGGAGAATATCGAGTTTCTCATCATGTTGATAGTAAGCAAGGATATTACAAAGGCACGATTGCCGTAAAAAAATTAGATTTCACACAAGCGGAATAATTTGTGATAATTGGCGTTGACTTACTTGGTGGTGATTTGGGTGCTGAGACAACGCTTCCTGCGTGTCGACGATTTTTAGAGAAAAATCCCAATGCTGAATTACTCGTATTCACAACTCGTGACGTCGAAGTACAGCCTGAACCTAGGTTAAATGTTGAATATTGTGAATCATCCATAGCAATGGGTGATAATGTTCGTCAGGCTTTGAAGAAGAAGCATTCTTCGACGATGGGATGCTGCTTGGCTGCGTTGAGTAGTGGTCGTGTCGATGGTGTTTTAAGCCTCGGTAATACTGGAGCTTATATGGCATTGGCCATGAGGATTGTTGGGATGTCTTCTGAGTATAGCAAAACCGCTATATGTTCCGCGGTTCCACCGTTCTCGAGTGAATATCCTATTTACATGACTGACGTGGGTGCAAATGTTGACTGCAAACCAGAAGATTTACTTGGTTTTGCCACAATGGCGTCTCGTGAGATGTGTTTTGCCAATAATCCAATTCGTATTGGCCTACTGAATGTAGGTCATGAGGATATCAAAGGAAGTCAACTGGTCAAAGCAGCGCATCAATTACTTTTGGATCATCAGCCTGATTACATTGGTTATGTTGAGCCCAAAGATATTATCGCCAAAAAAGTTAATTTAGTGGTGACTGATGGTTTTAATGGTAATATTTACATTAAAGGCATATCTGCAACAACGTATCATGTGATGAAACATATTTTGGGTAAAGCTAAAGATAGCTCTATTTTTGGAGCGCTGGGTCTTGGAATGACATTATCAAGCATTAAGAATGCAATAGAGACTTTTAAAGGGCCTTTTGCTAGTGCCAAATGGCTTGGTTTAAATGGGGTTGTTGTTAAATGTCATGGTAACGCAAGTATTAATGATGTTGTTTGCGGTCTGGGTCTTGCTTATGATTGGATTAAGTTAAGGGTTTCAGAGGCTGCTTAATGACAGGAATTCGTGTTGGCAAATGGTCTGTATGTTTGCCAAAAAACCGAGTTAGCAATCATCAGCTATCTTTGACAGTTGATACCACTGATGAGTGGATTGTTAAACGAACAGGGATTGAGTCTCGCTACATTGCGACCCAAGGTGAGAATACATTATCACTGTCGATTCAAGTTGCTCGTTCTTTAGTGCAACAAAATCCCGAGCTTAGAGATCAATTGGGTTTAGTGATTGTGGCAACATCCACGCCATGGCAGTTAATGCCATCGACCGCATCAGGTGTTCATAGTGCGCTGTCATTATCAAAATCAACAGGAGCATTTGATGTCAATGCTGCTTGCAGCGGCTTTGTGTCTGCATTTAATACAGCATGTGATTTTGTGCGTCTTCACCAGAAGCCAGTGATGTTGATTGGTTCTGAAACCATGAGTCAAGTATTGGATTGGGATGATAGATCTACATGTGTCCTGTTTGGAGATGGTGCTGCTGGTGTGATCATTCATCCGGGTAGTGCCACAGTTTATCAAACAATAGGTTGTGACGGAAAGTATCACGAGAGTTTAATGACAACTCCTGGACATTTTAAACGCGATTGCTCATCAATACACATGTCTGGAAAGGATATCTTTAAGCAAGCTGTTTCATGTTTGGTTAATGTTGTCAAGACTTTGTGTGATCAGGCCAATATTGCACCTCAAGAATTGTCACTATTGGTGCCACATCAAGCTAATAAAAGGATACTTTTGCAGGCATCACAGCAGCTTGATATGTCGACTGATTCGGTTATCATGACCATCAATCAGCATGCGAATACCTCTTCTGCGTCTGTGCCATTGGCGATGCACGAAGCATTGAAGACTCGTTCACTAAAGGACGGTGACTGGATATTATTGTGTGCCTTTGGTGCAGGTTTTAGTTGGGCTGGTTCTTTGTACCAGCATGTTGTTTAAATAAGGGAATTTCATGACAAAAAATATTCTTGTTACAGGAGCAAGCCGAGGTATTGGCCGCGCTATTATCGATTACATAGAAGCCAAAACCGATCATCATTTAGTGGTTACAGCACAGTCTGAGTCTGGTGTTGAAGCGTTGAGGTCTTCTTTTGAGAATAATGATCGTATTACGGTGCGTCAGCTTGATTTATCAAAACATGATCAAATTGAGGCGTGGTGTTCCTCTCTTAATGAGGAAGGTTTTAAACCTGACGTTTTAATCAATAATGCAGGTATTACTCAGGATAATCTAAGTTTAAGAATGAAGCCATCTCAGTGGCAATCAGTGATCGATGTAAATTTAACAGGTACTTATTATTTAACACAAAGCATTATGAAGGGGATGCTAAAACGTAGATGGGGTAGGTTGATTCATCTGTCATCTGTTGTTGCATACACGGGTAATGCAGGCCAGGCAAATTATGCTGCAAGTAAAGCTGGTTTGGTTGGTATGAGTAAAAGTTTGGCTTTAGAATCTGCAGCAAGAAATGTAACCTCAAATGTTATTGCACCAGGTCTCATCGAGACAGATATGACACAATCTATACCCGAAAATGAACAGGCAAAGTTGTTGGCTAAAATTCCAATGAAGCGATTAGGTAAGGCCTCTGAAGTTGCAAGTTTCATTTGCTTTTTATGTGGTGATGAGGCAAGCTACATCACAGGTCAAACATTTCATATTAACGGTGGAATGTATGTTATTTGATTATCAATTATTTAAAGGGGGTGAATATGTCATCAATTGAAGATAGAGTAAAAAAAATTGTTGTTGAACAACTTGGTGTTAATGAAGAAGAGGTTAAATCAGAAGCTAGTTTTGTGGATGATTTAGGTGCAGATTCTTTAGATACTGTTGAGTTAGTTATGGCGCTTGAGGAAGAATTTGAAACAGAAATTCCAGATGAAGAGGCTGAAAAAATCACTACAGTTCAGCAAGCAATTGATTACATAAAAAATCATCAAGCATAAACTTTTGATAATTCTGTGGTAGATATGTCAAATCAAGTAATCGTTACTGGTCTGGGGTGTGTTGGTCCTTTAGGTATAGGTCTGGACCAAACCTGGCAAAATGCTATTTCTGGTATGTCCTGTGTTAAAGATACTTCTTCAGAAAATGATATTTTCAAACCAAGACTGTATGCACCAGTTCAGCAGTCTTGGCTTGACCAAGCCTATGATAGCTCTGAAGCAATTGACAATGTAAAGAAGCTTAGTCGCAAGGCAGATGCTTTTATTTTGTACTCTATACTAGCTGCAGAACAAGCCATTCAACAGTCAAGTGTTCTTGATCGAGTTGATAGGGAACGGATTGCTGTTATTATTGGTGTTGGCATGGGTGGACTTCCCATGATTGAGGCCAATATGATATCTCTGTTAACCAAAGGACCCAGGAAAGTTTCGCCGTATTTTGTCCCTGGAACATTACCCAATATGCCTGTTGGTTATGTTTCCCAAATTTGGGGCTTGAAAGGTCCAAGTTTTGCAACATCTAGTGCTTGTGCCAGTGGTGGGCATGCGATTGCAGTAGGTTCAATGTTATTGCGTTCAGGTGAAGTTGACGCGGTCATCGTTGGTGGTGCTGAGGCATGTGTCTGTGATGCGAGTCATGCTGGATTTGGTGCTCTTCGAGCACTATCAACTCATCAAGATGCTTCAACTGCGTCTAAGCCCTGGGATGCTAATCGTGATGGCTTTGTATTGGGTGAGGGCTCTGCAATTATGGTTATGGAGCGCCGCGATCAAGTAGAAAAGTTTGGTGTAAACTCTTTGGGTGAGCTTGCCAGTTTTGGAATGACCTCTGACGGGTATCATATTACTTCTCCAGATCCTAGTGCTGAACAACATTATAGAGCAATGAATCTTGCGATGCAAAAAGCAGGATTAAATACAGCTGATGTTGGTTATATTAATGCTCATGCTACATCAACGCCAGCAGGTGATATGACAGAACCAAAAGCGATTGAACAGTTATATGGTGATCAACTTGCAAACGTTAAGGTATCTGCTACAAAATCTATGCATGGCCACTTATTGGGTGGTGCAGGTGCATATGAAGCGGTTTTAACTTTGTTAAGTTTACAACATCAGCTAGCTTTACCAACGATAAATTTGACCCATCCTGATCCAGATTTACCACAAGACTTTAATCCTGTTGCACTTCAACCTCAATCGATTAACACACAATACGCGTTATCCAATTCATTTGGTTTCGGTGGTACAAATACATCATTATTATTCAAACGGGCTGGTGACTAAGTGCTGAAAGCCATTTTGGCTTTAATGATGGTGCTTATTGCTGTGATAGCAGCTGACATATGGTTGCCAGGCAACTATGAAGCATTTGATCTTACTGTATCGCCGGGTAGTTCCTTGCGACAAGTCTGTGGGCAACTAAAAGATCATCATGTCACTCAGTCAAAGTGGACATGTTATGCATTAATGAGATCTTTAAATGCAAATAAATATTTGCAAGCAGGTCAGTTTGATATTTCTAAAAACCTATCTCATTATCAAGTGATTCAACGCATTTTATTCAAGCCGAGTAAGATGATGGATGTTACTTTTATAGAGGGTATGACAGTGTTTGATTTAGTGGCAACACTATCACAACAAGAACAACTGTATTTTTCGGAACAACTAAAGCAGGACATGCTAGCCCATCCATCAGATTATGAAGGGCGATATTATCCAGATACTTATCGTATTGCCTATGGGGGAGATGTTGCACAAATATTGATTTCTTCAGAGCAGCGCATGAGTCAGTTATTGACTCAAGAATGGGCTAAACGTGATGTTACTATTCCAATTGATTCACCAGAACAAGCATTAGTTGTTGCTTCCCTTATTGAAGAAGAGACACCACATGATGATGAACGTCCTTTGATTGCATCTGTAATTTACAACCGTTTAAAGAAAAAAATGAAGTTGCAAATCGATGCTACAGTTCATTATGCTTTAAATGATTATGAACCTTTAAGTTACAAAGATCTTAAAACACAACATGATTACAATACTTATTATATACAGGGTTTACCACCAACGCCAATTGCATTGGTTCAGCCTGAATCTCTTAAAGCGGCTTTGCATCCTCAGCATACAGATTTTCTTTTCTATGTTGCAGATACCAAAACAGGAAAACATATTTTTACACGACAATACCAAGATCATTTAAAGGCGATAAAAAGTATTAGGGGTAAATCATGACTGAACAAAACAAAGGTTTATTTATTACACTTGAAGGTATCGAGGGAGCAGGTAAAAGCTCAGCAATAAGCTGTATTTCTAATTGGCTAACTGAGCACAATTTACCTTTTGTTGTTACTAGAGAGCCAGGTGGAACTGAATTGGCTGAACGTATTCGTACTTGTGTTACTGAACCAAGTAATGAGCCAATTTGTATCAAAGCAGAGTTGTTGCTGATGTTTGCTGCTCGAGCACAACATATTGAGCAAGTCATTAAGCCTTCCCTTGCTGCGGGCATATGTGTTGTTTCTGACCGCTTTGTTGACGCAAGTTATGCATACCAAGGTGCAGGAAGGAATATACCAGAAGTATGGTTGGATCAACTAACAGCAATGGTCGTTTCACAGGCCATGCCTGACGCTACGTTTATTTTAGATGTGCCGGTTAAAGTGGGTATGTCAAGGATTCAACAACGAAATAGTTTAGATCGAATAGAGCAAGAACATAATGATTTTTTTGAAAAAGTAAGATTGAGCTACCTTGAGCGTGCTAGGCAGGAACCGACTCGAATCAAGGTTATTGATGCGAATCAATCGATTGATAAAGTGCACGATGCTTTGGTAAATGAGCTAAGGACTTTAGTTCATGACTAATACTTGGTTTGAGCCTATTGAGCAATCATTTCATTTGGCAACACAAGCTGGTGATAATGTTGCCAATTGGCTATGGGTAGTGAAACATGACTGTGGTTTCGATGATTTGAGAAATCAGTGGTTAAAGACACAAATGTGTCATCACGATAAAGAGACTTGTGCCTGTGATTGCTCTTCATGTCAGTTATTTCCTCATCATCCAGATATTTTAATACAAGGTGAAGATCAAACGATTGGTGTTGATGCAATAAGATTGGGTATTACTCAAATCATTAGGAAGCCAACAGTAAGTCGCCATCGTATTTGGGTTTTGGTGGTTCACCAAGCAATGACAACTGCAGCGATGAATGCGCTGCTTAAAGTTTTGGAAGAGCCACCTGCATATGCCAAAATGATATTGATGACGGAAGACGAGCATACATTACTAGCGACGATTAAAAGTCGTTTGGTATCATGGCGTATGCCAATGGTCATGGATGTTGATGCGGTTTACCAATGGATGTCTGTGGAGCATCCATCTCTTGATCATCAGTATTTCAAAGCACTTTATTATGCATCTAGTTATCGTCCATACACAGTCAAACAATGGTTAGATGATGATAAGGTGATTCCAGTATTAAGTTTTTTCCAACAGTGGTTATCTAATGACTCTGCAATCGTACTGAATGGGATGTGCAAAGAAGATTACTTTATTTATTTGCTAAATGGTTTTCAATATTTATGCTGGCAGTCGATTCGTCAGGGGACTTCAATTAACCGTTGTCATGAGGCCTACCGTATTACGCAAAATATTCGTAGTGATTATGAGGGTATGGTTAAGTTGCACCGACCATTATTAATGCAGCAGTGGTGCCATCAACTTGCTGAAGTTTGATGGGCTTGGCATAAAAAGTCATGGTAAATTTTGACCAATGTTTCTAGATCGTTGAGGTTAATGCGCTCATTAGTTTGGTGGATTCTATCATTACAACTGCCAAATTCAATTAACTGCTCACATACATTTTGGAGATAACGTCCATCAGATGTGCCTCCATTCGTGGTCATTAATGTGGTAACGCCGGTGTGATCAAATATGATTTTTTTGAGCTGCTCATGCCATTGTGAATATTCAAAGAAAAAAGGTTGGTGATCACATATTGTATCAATTTTATGAGCATTATGAGGCATGAAGCAGCGTATGACGTCAATGATAGATTGGGAGCTCATGCCATCAGGGTATCTAAAATTTATGATTGCACAAGCTTCTGTAGGTGTGACGTTGGTCGCAGTTGACTGACAGTTTAAATGGACAACATGAATTTTTATCGGAGGAAAGCTGGGGTGTTGGGGCCATTTATGATTGAGTATTTTATGGATGACATGTGTTAGTTGATGTGCTGCATTATATTGAATGTCTGTGTAGGCAACATGTCCAGGTTGATTATTAATGGTAAGTTGAAGCGTGCATGAGCCGCGTCTACCATTTTTGAGTTGATCACCTAGTTGTTGATCACTGGTTGGTTCACCAACAACACACCATTTAGCGTTAAGATGTAGCTTTTGCATCTTGGTCACAATGTCTTTTGTGCCAAATTGTGCAGGTCCTTCTTCATCACTTGTAAGTGCAAATCCTATACGAATATTGCTATGACTGTGGTTTTGCATATATTGCATGGTAGAACTAATCATAGCAGCTAAATTACCCTTCATGTCTTGTGCACCACGTCCATAAAGCCAGGGATATTCAACATGAGCAGAGAATGGAGGATGGATCCAGTCACTTAGTGATCCCTCTGGGACAACATCAGTGTGTCCAGCCCAAAGAAAAAGAGGCCCCTTTTGACCTAAAATAAATAAGCTATTGGTAACGCCTTGGCATTCCCATTGATGACATTCACTTAGCCATGGTGCAAGTAACTCTTTCAATCGTAATTGTATGGTAGCATCGTTGGGTGTTACAGATGCACTGCGGACCAACATTTTGCAAATATCGACAACATTCATCCATTAATTATAACTTTTATGATATTTTTGTCAAAATGTTACTTTTTTGACTTGAAAAATATGAAAAGATCTCTACATAACAATTACTAGTTAATAATTGGAGATAAATATGTCTTTAAGACCCTTAGAAGATCGCGTGATTGTTAAGCGTGACTCAAGTGACGAGAAATCATCAGGTGGTATTATTTTACCTGATTCAGCAAAAGAAGTGCCTGTTTTTGGTGAGGTGATTGCCGCAGGTCCAGGTAAACGAAATCAACAAGGTGATTTAATCACTATGCAAGTAAGTCAAGGCGATAAAATTGTATTTGGTAAGTATGCTGGTACAGAAGTTCGTTTTGATGGTCAAGATTTTCTTGTTTTAAAGCAAGATGATATTTTAGCTGTTGTTGAGACTGCTACAGCATAACGAGAGAGGAGAAAAAATGAGTACTAAAGATATTTGCTTTACAACTGAAGCTAAATCAGCAACCTATCAAGGTGTTAAAACTCTGTGTGACGCAGTTAGTGTGACACTTGGTCCAAAAGGTAGAAATGTTATGATTCAAAAATCTTTTGGTGGACCTAGAGTGACCAAAGATGGTGTATCTGTTGCTAATGAGATTGAATTAGAGAATACAGTTGAGAACATTGGTGCCCAGGCTGTCAAAGAAGTTTCTTCTAAAACCAATGAGCAAGCAGGTGACGGAACAACAACATCAATTATTCTTGCTGAAAGCATTGTAAGACAATCCTTAAAGCATACCAGTTCAGGACTTAATCCAATTCTGATTAAAAGAGGTCTGGATAAAGCTTGTGACTTAGTGATTAAGAACATCAAAAGTATTGCAAGAGATGTTTCAGATCGCAAAGATCTTGAGCAAGTTGCAACGATTTCTGCAAATGGTGAAAGTGAAATTGGCACTTTAATTGCTGATGCAATGGAAAAAGTTGGCCGAGAAGGCGTGATTACTTGTGAGGAAGGCAAAAGCTTTCAGGATGAGTTAAATGTCGTCGAAGGTATGCAGTTTGATCGTGGTTTCTTATCACCTTACTTCACTACTAATTCAGAGAAGATGGTATGTGAACTTGAAAATCCATTTATTTTGTTAACTGATAAGAAAATTTCAAATCTTAAAGATATGGTTCCATTACTTGAAAAAGTATCTCAAAGTGGTAAGCCATTGATGATTATTGCTGAAGATATAGAAGGCGAGGCTCTTGCTACTTTGGTAGTCAATAAATTACGTGGTATACTGAAAGTATGTGCTGTTAAGGCGCCAGGATTTGGTGATCGACGTAAAGCAATGCTTCAGGATATTGCTGCGCTAACTGGTGGACAAGTTATTACTGAAGAGCTTGGTTTTAAACTAGAAGACACAACACTTGAGCAACTTGGTCAAGCTAAAGGTATTTCTGTATCAAAAGATGAGACAACAATCGTTGATGGTATTGGCGAGCAATCAGCTATTGAAGAGCGCATTAATCAAATTAAATTTGAATTAGAGCAAGCTTCTTCTGACTATGATAAAGAAAAGCTTCAAGAGAGACTTGCAAAATTGTCTGGTGGTGTTGCACTAATTTCAGTTGGTGCTGCTACTGAAGTTGAAATGAAAGAGAAAAAAGATCGTTATGATGATGCTCTTAATGCAACTCGTGCAGCCAATGAAGAGGGTGTTGTTCCAGGTGGTGGTACTGCATTTATTCGCAGTGTTTCTGTGTTAAATGATCAGCTAGCTTCTTTAACTTCTGAAGAAGAGAAAGCTGCTTTCAAAATTATGATTGCTACATTGCAAGCACCATTATTCAAGATTGCAGAAAATGCTGGTGAAAATGCTTCGATCATTGTTGATCAAGTGCTGAAAGGAATGGATGCATTCGGTTACAATGCAGCAATTAATACATTTGGTGATATGTTTGAGATGGGTATTTTAGATCCTGCAAAAGTATCACGATGTGCTCTTGAGAATGCTGTTTCTGTTGCCGGTATGTTGCTAACAACAGAATGTGTCATTACTGATAAGCCAAAAGAGGATGATGCAGCTGGTGCTGCTGGTGCTGCTGGTATGGGTGGCATGGGCGGCATGGGCGGTATGGGCGGCATGATGTAACCACCCAAGCTCATTGCTTTTAAAAAAGCCCACTTTTGTGGGCTTTTTTTATGCCAATTTGAATATTGTGTGCTATAGAGTCGTAGGAGTATAGTTATGCATCATCATGATAGCCACGATATTGACATCCATTCTTTGAAAAGGCGTTGGTATACGTATTTTAATGGTTCTGAACCAATGCAATGGCACACATTATCAATCGATCAGCAGACGGGCATTAATGAACTTTATCAACATAGCCTAGAGAATGGAGATGTTAAGTGGGTTGATAGAATAGCACAACATTATTTTCATTTGGTTGATCATGAGAAAGACCTCTTTCTTGCAGTGGAAAAAGGTTATGATGATGTAGTGGCGTGGTTTTTAAATAATGGCGTATCACCAAATTATCTTTATTATCCCAATTTATTAAAACGTAGCACTGGTTGGATGAGTACTTTAGGGTATCAGCAACTGTCACCCATTATGCAGTCGATAACACTCAAAAAATCATTGCCTAAGTTAACAGAAAAATCAGATTTATCAATTACCAATGATGTTGGTCTAAATGGGTTTCATCAAGCTATATTAGATGGCAATGAATATGTCTTTAAGCAGGGTATGGGGCAACTACACTCTGAGCCTACTCAAGATGGATTTTTGCCAATTGAGTTAGTATGTTATCATCAGCCATCTTGGATAGATGTATTAATGAAGCAACCATTAAAGTCACTTAATCCATCAAATATTGGTAAAATAGGACCTTTGCTATCGCTTGAATTAAAACCCACACAATATGATAAGATTTGGCAATGGCTGATTCGATCATGTCAACAAAACGATCAATTAATCGATGCTATCGACTCTAATTGGCTATTTAAGCAAAATGATTTGCAGATAAAACGATTAATCCAACAGTCAGCATCATGGAGCTATCAAGATAACAGAGGTAATAATTTTATAGCTTTAGCCATCATTCACGAAAGGCCAAGCTTATTACGATGGTTATTAAGTCAGAAGAATATTGATGTGAACCAGTTTAACGATTACCATGTAACCCCGCTGATGATTGCTAATATTAAAGGAGATATTATTGCTCTTAGAGCATTATTAAAGGAGCCAGATATTCAAGTTAATCAGATTAATAAACTCAAGTATTCAGCATTGCATTGGGCAGTTACTTGTTCTAATGATGAGTGCGTCAAAATATTGCTCAACCATAGAGAGTGTCAGCCATTTACTGAAAATATTTTTTGCCAAATGCCATTGGATCAAGCCTTGTTGACAAATAACAAAAATATTATTGACTTGTTTGATCAAAAAAGATTTCGAGATCATGTTCATCATGATCACAATGAAGTCAACAAAATGTTCCAAAGGTTAAGTCATTATGTCATTCGTTTATCAAGGTGGTATTAATGCAATTTCATGGTTATATTAATTGGTTAAAAACGCAAGAGAATGGTTTAAATGATCATGCATTATTGGCTAGGGCTATGCAGGAAAAAAATCAAGATATCATTATTTATATTGTTAATATGATTCATAATAAAGAAAAGAAGAGATGGTGGCGATGGTTAATGCCATTCTCTACCTCAATAAAATACCATCAATTATTTTATTGGGTATGTATTCATGATGCACATAAAGTTTTGGATTATCTGATAAGATCAAAGAAAATTAATTTGAATAAAAGTATTGGACCTGAGTGTCTAACACCTTTAATGATTGCCATGAGGTACCATTGCCATCATGTTTTAGAGAAAATATTGGATTATACTGAGCTTAATGTTAATGCTCGAGATAAAAATGGCATGACAGCATTAATGCATGCCATCGTTTGGCGTTCTGATTCAGGGATTCAAATGTTATTTAGTCATCCTGATATTGATGTAAATATCATGGATAAAAAAAATAACCATGCTCTTAGTTTATCAATTAAGTGCCAATATCATGAGGCCTTCGAGTATTTATTACGTCATCCTAAGATTAATATTGAACAGCCTGTTGATGGTGGTGTTCCTCCGATCATGGTCTTATTGATGTGTCAGGATCAGCGTATGTTGAGAATGCTACTAAAATTGCATACACATGCGCTAAAAAATAATCGCTTAGCATCTGATCCATTGTTTGCAGTACAAACACCTGCCTTGTTAAAATTAATTCTGCACCATGATCCAGCTTGCGTGAATGCTAAAAATGCTTATGGCGAATCATTATTACATACCTATTGCCGAAGAGGGTGGACACAAATGGTCAAGCAGTTACTAACGACTAAAAAGATAGACGTGAATGCAAAAGATGCTTATTTGAGGTCACCACTGATGGTTGCGATTCAATCAAGGCGGGATGAAGTGGTATCACTACTGATTCAAGATGATCGGATCAATTTCTATGCTGCAGATACGTTAGGAAGATCTGTTGCAGATTATGTCAATGATTCAAGTGAGCATATCAAAGAAATATTTAGATAGTGTGGCCAGAGACGGGTTCGAACCGCCGACACGAGGATTTTCAGTCCTCTGCTCTACCGACTGAGCTATCTGGCCAGCAAGTCTATTAAACGAGATTTAGTCTCTTGAGTCAATCATTGGCTTGATTTTTTTTAAAATAAATTTAGAATCAATTATTTAATAGTTTCATGTCATTAATGAATGCTATAAAAATTTTGTTTGAGCAAAAATATTTTACAGTGGAAACTTTTGTGGAGTTAGTTGGCAAAGATGGTCAGTCAGGATGTAAATCATATTGGATATCATTGTGCCAAGATGTGGTGATGGAGATAGTACAGCAAACAGATGGTTTTACAAAGGATTATCAATTATTATGGTAGTCATTCTGTTTTTATAATCTAGTAGATGATCAAACTTTACATGGTAAAGAAAGGAGTCTTAAAATCATAGGGTGGTTCGAAAAGGAACTTATTAAGCACGATGATAAAGTTATTTGGCCTCATAATACTATATGGCAAATGATACAGAGACTTGGTTTGGGGTTAGGTATTAACATTCAAGACAAAAACGAACAGTGTATGGAAAAATTACGGCGTAAAAAAGACTCATTGCTGGGTAACAAAAATTTATTTGAAGAATTTCATTCAGTCAATGATAGTCAAGTGCTTATGTCATTAAGTGATAATGGTCTGTTTGGTGGTTTTCTGAAGGGGAATCGTAGAAGTATTTGTATTGCTGCAACTGTTGCCACAGTGATGGTGGCATTTTCTTCTAGATCTTAACACGATAGAGATCTATATAGTTGACCAGATAAGCTCGTATTTTAGAATCTATTCGATGTAGATTTTCCAAGTAGAAATAGAAGTCTGCAATTACCTTGACGTTTGGATCAGATTTGGAGTCAAATGTATTATAGGTAGTCAGCAGGTAATTTATCCGCTAAGTTTAAAAACTCAATACACTTATCATCAAGAATTTTCGTCGATGCCTCATCAGTGACATCAAGTTTAAGTTCATTGATAAGTTTGATTTCCATTTCTTGCCAGGCATGCCATGCTTCGGCTGAAACATGATTAAAGATGCATTGACCAAGACCTCCAGGGTACGGGGCAATAGTTAAACCATTGGCTTCTGTATTCAGTTTAGAACAATGTACTTTGCGTTGGGTCATGAATCACCTTTTGTATGATATCGGTTACAGGTTTGGGTAAACCAAAACTTTGATCTTTGTACCATACACCGGGTAGGTGTGTCAAATCAGGAAGGAGGTCTCCATGACACAAATAGGTTTTTAAATGTAATAATCGATGAGTTAATCGATGTTTATACTGTTCACCTTTGACTGGAATAATCTGCACATTGAGTTGATTTAACCATGTGTTCATAGAGGCGGAATCTTTAAACATAGGAAAGGTGTAGAGATTAGCCCAAATACCATGTTCTGGACGCTTGGTAAGCCACACGGAATTTTCTTTAAAGATGACAAGAAAGTAATAGGATTCCTCTTTAACAGTAGATTTCGTTGATTTAGTTTGCTCTAAGTGTGTATATTGACAGCTTTCTTTCAAAGGGCAAAGATTGCATTTGGGCTCTTTCTTGATGCATATCATTGCACCTAAATCCATCTGAGCTTGTGTGTATATGTGGGCATTCATCTCAGGAACTAATTGATTAACGATGGGCCATAATGTTTTATCATCGTCTTTGGTATCATGCGTTAAATTAAAGTATCTTTTGACTACACGTTTGACATTTCCATCTAAAATAGCTGTTGGTAATTTAAAAGCTAATGATCTAATAGCGCCAGCAGTAGAACGACCAATGCCTGGGAGTTTCATGAGTTCTTCAAGATCAGATGGAAAGTTTCCGTTATATTGATCCACAACAACTTTAGCAGTGAGATGTAGATTTTTTGCTCGGCGGTAATAGCCCAGGCCACTCCATAAATGTAAAACTTGATCTTCAGAAGCTCTTGCTAGGTGTTGGATCGTTGGAAATTGATCAATAAAATTCTGATAATATTTGGTGACAGTATGAACTTGTGTTTGCTGTAACATAATTTCAGATACCCAAACGTGGTAAACATCATGTCTATTTTGCCATGGTAGATTATGACGACCATGTTTGAGTTGCCATACGATTAAGTTTTTGGCAAACTGTTCTTGAATTTTATGGGTAATGATCATATGGTTAGTCAATCAAATACTAATGATGAATGCAAGATAAACCTACACTTTATCGCTAGAGAGGAGGGAATCAATCGATCTTATGCACGAATATTGGGTCGATTAAGCCCAGCAAAGCAGCGTTTGATGATTCAATTGCCGGAGTGGCTGATTTTGCCAGAGAACTGTGATCAAGAGGGGGAATATCATTTGGATATTGGATTTGGCATGGGTGATTCATTGTTAAGTTATGCTCAAAATCACCATATACCTTGTATTGGTATAGATGTTTACTTGCCAGGTTTGTTATCAGTCATGCAGCAGGCTCAAAAATTAAATGTATCGAATATTAAAATGATACACGGCGATGTTTTAGCCATACTTCCACGAATGCCAAAAAGAAAAGCAAAAAGTATTTTTGTTTTGTTTGCTGATCCTTGGCCCAAAAAGAAGCAAAGAAAAAGGCGATTGATTCAAGCTTCATTTTTAAAGCAACTGGCTGCATTAATGAATCAAGATGGTAGCATTTGGATTGCAACAGATTGTGAACAATATGCGGATCATATCGAAAGCATTTTGGATTTAGATACTTTCAGTGTGAAGCGAAACGAAAGGTTACCCATTGGCGAAACGAAATATCAAAAACGAGCAAAGAAGTTAGGTCACCAGGTCTTTACTTGGCGACTTGGTGTAAGATAGTGGTGAGTTAAAGTCAGGGTGTCGCAACCAGCAAATGGGTGCAGCTGATAGGATTTCAACATTATGAAGCATTAACTTAGGAGCATGTGAATGAATATTTCTTGCATATAAGTTATAAACACCTATTTGATTGCCGGGGCGTAATAAGCGAAATAATATGCCATGCTCTATGGTGTTGATGATGCAATCTTGCCATAAGGCTTTCTCAATATTTTCCTGATAAAGCTGACGGCCAATAATGACAGTGCCACGAGTGTAAGGTAGCATACTATCATCTGAAATAGTAAAGTCTATCGTATCAGAGTTTTGATGCCTAAAATACAAAAGCTCATGTGTTAATGTTTTGATATTATTTGGGATACTTTTGACGGGCGCTTTCTGGTTAAATGATGGTGCTGTTCCAATACCATGTAATAACCACTCTGGTGAACATTGAATATTCTCTGCTTTAAATGCTTTAACAACTAAGTGTGCTCCTTTAACAGTCAGTCCGCCAAATCGAGCTGTTTCCCAGTTTTGTAGTGTGCCACGAGCAATACCATATTTTTTCTTAACAGCTTCACGTGACAATCCGGTCATTTCTCGAAGTGTTTTTAGTCGACTCGCTCTGTGTTCTGCTGAGGAGAGATTTTCGCATTGTCCTTGTTTGGGCATATCATCCTACGGTTTCAATCATAATGTACCTTAAAAATAATTTTCAATAAAGAAGTTATTCAGGTAAAAAGACCTCAGTACAATGATCAAGTAATCGCCAACCTTGTTGAGTTAGCTCAAATCCGTGAGGCAATTGCTGAGCTAAATTCATTGTGACTAGCTTTTGTACATGATTGGTTAATACTTGATAAGGTAATGAGGTTTGCTGTTCAAAATGCTCATATAAAATAGCTTTTGGTAGTCTTAAGTTATTAAGCATAAATTCAAAAATAATATCACTTTGATTTAATTCGTATTGTTTTGCAACAGTGCTGCCTACATCATTGAGATAGGCTTTCGGCGATCGTTTTCTTTGATTTCTTAATATCGTACCATCTTGGGTTCTCCATTTGGCATGTCCGCCAGCGCCAAGGCTTAAAAAGTCACCATAATTCCAGTAATTTAAGTTGTGAAGGCATTGATGTTGTGGTGTTTTACAATATGCAGAAATTTCATATCGATTCCATTGTTGCTCAGTTAGCATAGCTAAGCCTAAATCTTCCATTTCAATTCGATCATCTTCATGGGCTCTTTTGGGCGGGTGTTTGGCAAAATAGGTATTGGGTTCAATGGTAAGGTGATACCATGATAGATGATCAATAGGAAGTGATAATGCAAGTTTCAAATCATCCATGGCCTCTTGTATACTTTGTTCAGGTAAGCCATACATAATATCAATATTAACACTGTTAAAATTAAGTTGTTGTGAGTGTTCAATCATTGCAATGGCATCGTTTGCTTGGTGAATGCGCCCTAAAAGTTTTAATCGATGGTTGTTAAATGATTGTGTGCCGATAGACAAGCGATTAATACCAGCTGTTCGGTAGTCTTTTAATGTTAGTAAGTGTGATGCACCAGGGTTAGCTTCCATAGTAATCTCAATGTTACCATCAATATTGAATAACTTGCTTAGCTGATCTAGGATGTTAGAAAACAAAGATGCGGGGCATAAGTTTGGTGTGCCTCCACCAAAAAATATGGTGTTAATGGGGCGATTGCCGATAATTGGGGCGATCTCAAGAGCATCATCCATCAATCGCTTTTGATAAGCATCAATGGGTAAGTTTTGTGGTTGTTGGTGTGCATTAAAGTCGCAATAAAAACAGCGTTTAATACACCATGGTAAATGGATGTATAAACTAATTGGCTTGAGTGTGTGCATAGATGATAATGTCAACATGCTGTCCGTTAAAAAATCTGTATTTTGAGAGTACGGCTTCTTGCGTAAAATGCAAGCGCTGTAAGAGTGCTGTTGATGCGGGGTTGTTAACTAATGTAAAGGCCTCAATTCTAACAGCTTTAAGCGTGAAATAAGCATATTCCATAACCCGTTTAATGGCTTCAGTCATCAGGCCTTGCCCCCAGTAATCTGGGTGAAGCTCATAAACTATTTCGGCGCGCTTATGCCATTCGTTCCAAGTTTCAATGCCTGCGCTACCAATTAATTGGCCATTTTGATTTTCTAAGGCCCACAAAAACTTGCGACGTACTTTCATTTCAGATTGTATGAAAAAGATTTCTCTAATGGCATCGGAAGTTGATGAGGGTATGCATGATGATGGAATAAATGGAGCAACACTTGGGTGTTTTAATATGCTTTGGTAATCTTCGGCATCACTATGTTTAAACGGACGAAGATTGAATCCATTCCTCACTTCTATTATCGGTAAATTATTTTGCATTTCTAAAAATTTAAAGCCATAATGCGTTAAATTAACCTATTTTTTATTGGGTATCAAATGTTAATTTTGGCAATTGAAACATCATGTGATGAAACCAGTGTTGCGCTTTATGGGGATGATCTCATTGGGCAGATTATCCGTAGTCAGATTAAGTTACATCAGCCTTATGGTGGTGTTGTTCCAGAAATTGCTAGTCGGGATCATATTCATCAGCTACTGCCTTTAATTGATCAACTCTTGCTACAAAACGACCGATCATTGAGTGATATAACACATATTGCTTACACCTCAGGTCCTGGCTTAGCTGGCGCTTTGCTTGCAGGCGCATCTGTAGCACAAGGTCTTTCAAAGGCCATTAAATGTCCATTAATACCAGTGCATCATATAGAAGGCCATGTTCTTTCACCATTGGTTGGTAACACTAATGTTACCTATCCCTATTTAGCAGTCTTATTTTCTGGTGGGCATAGTTTGCTTGTTTGGGTGGCATCTTTTCGTGAGTATCATGTTTTAGGTCAATCTATTGATGATGCAATGGGTGAGTGTTTGGATAAAATGGCTATTATGATGGGGCTTCCTTATCCTGGAGGGCCTGAGATAGAAAAGGCGGCTAAGTTAGGTGATAAATATCGTTTTCATTTGCCCCAACCAATGAAGGCAAATGATCACTGTCAAATGAGTTTTAGTGGTTTAAAAACCGCGGTAAAAAATATATGGATGACATTACCTCAGACTGAGCAGGACCGTAATGACCTCGCAGCATCACTACAACATGTTTGCAGTGCAGTTATGTTAAACAAGGTTGAGGTAGCTTGTGCTCAGTTTCCCGTTCAACAAGTTGTTTTGGTGGGGGGAGTCAGTGCAAACCAGTATCTTAGACAGTCATTAGAAAGTTTTTGCGCTAAAAATCATATTTCTGTAGGGTATCCAGAGCGATCAATGTGTACTGATAATGCGGCAATGATTGCTTACACTGCTTACTTAATGGTTCAGCACAATATTCCTGTATTAACACAGAAGGTCAGGCCTAGATGGTCCCTGAGTGATCTTTAGATGTTGTTGGGTAAAGCCATTGATTGATATTGTTTTTATGTCTGGCAACGATAATGGTGCTATTGAAGAACATCGCAAGCCACAGATGATGACCGCTAATCGCTAGTATCAAGGTGCTGATACCTGTTGTAATGGTTGAGGCGATACCAACATTACGTAGTGATTTGCATAATAGCGCCCATTGTGTGACTGCAAATAAGCCTATTGCAGGGTTTAGGGTGATCAAGAATCCAAGTGCAGTAGCGACACCTTTTCCTCCAAGACCAAAAAAAATGGAAAACATATGCCCAAGGAGACCGCAAACGAGTGTTAAGGAAGCCGTTGTGGAATACCCTTGGTTCATTGCTTTCAATGCAAGCCAAGCGATGATTAGACCCTTTGTGAAGTCCAGGGCAAAAACCAATAATCCAGTCGATTTTGACTGTCGAAATGTATTGGTAGCACCAGGGTTTTTCGAGCCATAAGTTCTGGGGTCTTCCAGGTGGGTTAAGCGGCAAATAATAACTGAAAATAATAGGCTTCCTATAAGATAGGCAAGAATGGGGTAAAAAATCATTTTAAAGAATCCCTAGATGACTCGCTTACTGCTAAGAAAAACATTTTAAGTAGATCAAAGCAGATTAAAGTGAATAAAACCATATTAAAACCAATCAGATATGTTACTACAGAGAAAACAGGGATCAAGCCCAGCGATAGCCAGAAAAATGACAGATGCAGGGGTTTTCCTTGGGCTTTTGACCAGATTGGAATGGCAGCAAGCATGCCTAGATATACTGGTAAAGATGGGCGAAAAAATGGAAATGCAAGAAGACTTGAAACGGTGGCTATCAATGCGACTTTGGGACCATGTTTCATGCTAATCCAGGCCAATGCAAGCGTTTGCAATGTCATTGGAATAGGGTCTCCAACTCGAATACATGTTGCTGCAATCATTAAGATTGAGCAAATCACTATTTGATGAGTTAATGATGTTGTGGAGAAAGAAGGTTGTATCGATGTATTATGACGCATAAAAAATCCTTTAAATTTTAAATAGCATAACAGAAAAATGGTCAAATGAGAACAGAGATTTTACTAAATATTATTTTTTAAAATCAATAATTAAGATCGGATTAGCCCGTTAGGTGATATGGGTTTATTGTTTTTACGAATAGCAAAATAAGCATGATCAGAACTTTCTGCAATAATTTGACCAGCAGTCACTATATCACCTTTTACAACATCTAGTTTCTTGTTTTCGCCATAAAGTGTTAAGTCGCCTTTGCCATGATCTATGATGATAAGGTGGCCATATCCATCAAGATAGTGTGCATAGACAACTGAGCCATTTGCAATAGCATGAACGGGTTGTGGTTTGAGTGCATATGTGATGCCTTCATGCTTTTGATCACTGAATAATATTGTTTCTCCATAGTTGTGTTCTATGGATCCTTTTACTGGTGCTTGGTATTTTCTTTGAGTAAGGCCTTGAAGCTTTGTTGATTTGGGTTTTTCTGATTTGATGACAGACTCGAGTTTCTTCTTGTTTTCAATCATCATTAAAAGTGCATCATTTTTGAGTTTAAGATGTTTATCGAGATTGTTTTGCAAACTGATTTTTTTTTGTTTGAGTTTATCTAAGGATTCCTGTGTTTGTTGTAAAGTAAAGTAATCATCCATGCTTTTTTGTCTTTTTGCCAAAGTTGTTGCCTTTTCTTGGTGGCTTTTTTTCGCATTGCTTTGATGGATTTTGAGTTCATTATGAATTTGGTTGGCAATATTGGATATTACTAAATGATGACTATGTTGAGGTTCATTGTAGTCAATATTTAATAGTGAGCTAAGCAGGGCCAGTTGATTATTTGAGTGATTTCTTTCTGTTAACTCATTTTGATTTAATGCAGCAATGATTTCATTTGATTTTTTTTGTGTATCTATATTCTTTGATAACTGTTGTTGATTTTGGTTGAGTTGTTCTTGAATTTTTTTTAGGGCCTGTTCAGTATGTTCCTTTTGATTCGATATTTGATTCAGTTCCTGTTGTGCATGAGCGATGTTTTGAGTTAATTGGGATAGGTTATCTTGTTGGCTTAATGCTATTACCGGCACCATGAGTAGAAATAGGTAGTGATGTTGCAGTCTAATCATAAATACTTTGACCAGTCATATCATTCGGTTTAGGGATGCCAAAAGATGCTAAAATGGTTGGTGCTATATCGGCGAGGCTACCATGCTTTTTAAGCTTTATTTTATCATGAGTGCAAACAATAAAGGGTACTTTTGCAAGGGTATGGCGCGTATGCGGCTGCTGATTGTGCTCGTCAAACATGCAATCTGCATTGCCGTGATCAGCAGTAATCATCAATAGGACATTATTGTTCTCAGCCCAGGAGATTAATTTCCCTAACTCTTGATCAACAGCTTGAATGGCTTTGATCGTCGCTTGGAAATTGCCAGTGTGTCCAACCATATCAGGATTAGCGTAATTAACGACGGTAAATGAAGAATCATTCAAATTGCAGTTAATGACTGACTCAGTAACATTTTGTGCACTCATCTCAGGTTGTAAATCATATGTTTTAACATGAGGAGAAGGAATTAGAATGTGATGTTCCTTTGGTTCTGGGTTTGTTGTTCCTGCATTGAAGAAATAAGTTACATGAGCATATTTTTCAGTTTCAGCAAGTCGAAACTGAGTAATATTGTTCTGACTTAATACTTGGCCAAGTGTGTTTTTTATTTGAATAGGGGGGCATAATATATGAAGGTGATTTGACGTGTTTGGGTATTGTGTTGCTGTTAGTACATTTCTGCTGTTTAATATTAAACTTTGTTTTAATGCATCCATCTTTTCGGTAAGCGCTTTGGTTAGTTGGGTGGCTCGATCTGCCCTAAAATTAAGTATGGCCACTAAATCACCCTCTTTGATGTTGTTATGGCTTAATTGCTTAGGAGGTATAAATTCATCACTGGGTGTATTGTTACCACTGGTTTCATGTTGGTAATATTGTTCAATATATTCCTCTAAAGTATTAATATTTTCGCTGGGAGTCACCAAAGAATCATATGCAACTTGTGTCCTCGACCAGTTTTGATCTCTATCCATAGCAAAGTATCGCCCCATAATTGAAGCAATAAATAAGTTGTTGTCACGATTGATGATTGTGTATAAAGGTTGTAAATCATTTAACACTGACTGGGGTGGTCGATCTCTGCCATCTGTGATGAGGTGGAGAGCAATTCGCGCTGACGGTTTTAAGGTTCTAATGTTCTGAATCATTAGTTTAAAATGATTAATATGGCTATGTACACCACCAGAAGAGGCGAGCCCAATAAGATGAATCGTTTGAGTTGAATGTTCACCAAGCCATTGATTTATAGTTTCGGATTGAGATGATAACGCTTCAGTAACACGGTCAATATCTTGTGATATGATACGGCCAGCACCAATTGTTTGGTGACCAACTTCAGAGTTGCCAAATTGTGTGGCTGGCAAACCAACATCTTCACCTGATGCATTAAGTTCTGTACAAGGAAATTGATGGTGAGCACGATCAAAGTTGGGCGTTTCAGCATGGTGAATGGCGTTATGTTGCGTTTGACTGTCAAGGCCCCATCCATCAAGAATGCACAGGCAAATATTTTGTTTTTTGTTCATAAGAAATAGTGACTCCAATGTCCTAATGCATCCCATATTGTGACCTGCAACTGTGGATAATGCAATCATTAATCTCGACAAGTCATCGTGGATATGATAAGTTGCAATCGTGTTAAATGGAGGAGACTCTTGCAATTATTTTTTCAGTTTGTATCTGAAAACCTTATTTGGTTTTTAGGTTTGGGTGTGGTTTCATATTTGTTGTCGCAAGACAATCAAAGTAGAAATGCACGTTTTGCTATCGATGCAAAAGAATTTGCATTGAAAATACAACAAGGTTTTACTGTTTATGATATTAGAGCTGCAAGTGTATTTGAGCAGTCGCACATTGAAGGGGCGAAACATATAACACTCGCAAAAGTTCAGGAAAAAATTATGCGAGCTGCTGAGAAAAAGAAAACCTTGAAGATGTTAATAGTATCTGAAACTGGTAATGAATTGAATGAATTGTTTAAAAAACCTGAAATGTTAAACACAGGCGCTTTCATACTTAGTGGTGGCTTCAAGTCATGGTTAGATGAGGGCTTCTTAATTCAGGAGGCTACTTCATGAGTCGGGTGATAATGTATACGAAAAATTATTGCCCCTATTGTGTTCGGGCTAAAAATTATCTTAACGCTATAGGTGTACAAGATATTGAAGAAATTAATATTGAACAGGCTTCTCAGTCAGATCTGCGTGCGGAGATGATTGAGAGAACTGGACAAAGAACTGTGCCTCAAATTTTCATCAATGATCAACATGTTGGTGGTTGTGATGACTTAATGGCACTGGGTCAACCTAGGGTAGAGCAGTTGCTCAATTCATGTAATCTAAAAACAGGAGATAAAGATGAATGAAAAAACAAATAAATTTGTGATTGAAAATATTCAAACATTGGAGAGTAGCTTTAAGGCAACCAAGACTGTTGCAATGCTCAAAGAAAAATGGGAGCCCAATGCTCAGTTTTCTATTGACGTAGCTCATGATTCAGTTGGTGAAGGGCGTTATCAAGTGCAACTAACTTGTAAGGTTCAAGTCTCCATCAAAGATGAAAAAGTATTTGAGGTTTCAGCAAAGCAAGTTGGCGGTTTTCAAATTGAAGGTTATGCTGATGAAACATTGGATCAAATACTTGAAAGTTTCTGCCCAAACATACTTTATCCATATGCTAGAAGTGTGATTGCTGAGCATGTTAACCGTGGTAACTACCCACCTTTACATCTATCCCCAGTTGATTTTGAAAGCAGATATCGACAGATGAAAGAAAAGAAAGACAATTAATATTAATGATTAAGCTCTATCAAAAGTTTGCGAGTTTCTTAGGACAAAAGCCATCTCCTCATGTGATATGGCTTTTATCATATTTTAAAGGTTCTAAAAAGTTTTTCTTGAGCATAGCTCTCATGGTGCCTTTTATTGGTGCCATTGAAGCTGGTTTTATTTATTTAGTAAAAGATTTATTGCAGTATGGCTTTGGTAATCATCAAGCTCTTATGTCTTTCTTAAGATTAGGACTGTTACTTGTTGTCGCTAAATTGTCTTTACAGCTATTGTATTCTAAACTTTTGTTGGAGCGTTCAAGCTCAATCACCGCGCGATTAAGGCAGGAAGTATTTTCCAAAGTTCTTGCTCTAGAGTATCAAAATTCACAAAGTTACAATAAATCAAGTATTCTTACACAATTATTAACTGGATTAAACGACATAGCACATTTTTTATCTCAGTTTCTAATTGAATTGTTAAAAAATGTAGTAGTTATTACAAGTATTATTATGATGATGTGTTATTTAAGCTTTTCATTAACACTTTCACTCATGATAGTGATGCCTTTTATGTACCTTGTATTTAAAATGTCTAAGAAAAAGGTTGCATCTTATCAGACTGATTTACTATCGCTTAGTGGCGGTGTTCAAAGCCAATTACTTGAGGTGTTTAACGCCAATGACGTGATAAACGGATATTCCGCAGGTAAGACTTTTAATGATACATTTAACAATGTCAATACGTCTTTAAAAAAGAAAACGATAAAACTGAATTTTATGGGATCATTATCAAAGAATATAACTGAGTTCTTGTTTTCTATGCCATTGTTTATTATTATTTTTATGATTTCATTTGGGCATTATGAAATAACTTTACCGGTATTCACAGCGGTCCTCGCAGGCGCACAAAGGTTAAGAGCTCCTATGTCATCATTTAGTAGTATGCAAATTCAAATAAATAAGGCTTTGATTGGAGCCAAATTATTACATCAATTTATGCAGCATAAAGAAGTCCATTATGGTCATCATATACATCAACCCTTTAAAAATCTATCTATCAATTATTTGAGTTTCTCTTATGATAAAAAGCTAGTTCCTGCTTGCACAATAAAGTCACTATCTATCAAAGCTCAAGAGCGTATAATGGTACTTGGTTCGTCTGGTTCCGGAAAATCAACATTTTTAAAATTGTTATCAGGATTGTATCAAAAGGCTTCAGGAGATTGTATTTACTTGAATCAATACCCCATCGTTGAGTATACCCAATTAGCAAAAACAAAGCTTTTAGGTTATGCCTCTCAAAATCACATAATATTTAAGATGAGTCTTATTGATAATATCACACTTGGAAGTGCTTTTGACGAGCGCCGATTTGCTGAAGTCTGCCATTTGGCATGTATTAATGACTTTATAGAAAGCTTACCTCATAAAGGTGAGACATTATTGGGTACTGGTGCTACTGAATTATCAGGTGGGCAGCAGCAAAGGGTTATGCTGGCAAGACTACTGTATGCCAATACTGATATCTTATTATGTGATGAGATTACATCGGCACTTGACGTGCATACTGAGCAGCGTGTAATGAATGGGTTACTTAAATTGAGTGATAAGACGATAATATTCGTGACACATAAATTAAGTCTTGTTGAACATTTTGATCGTATTATTTTATTTTCAGAAGGAAAGATTGTTGCTGATGGATCTCATGATGACTTGTTGATGCATAATGCTTCTTATCAACAATTTTATATTCAGTACAGAGATGAAGAAAGTCATGTTGTCGCTCATTAAACATGTTTTTGAAAAGGCAATCATATATCAATGGTACTCTCGTCTTACATGGCTAAGGGTTATGATGCCATTGACATGGCTCTATACTTTTGTGATCAAAAAACGCTTGGGTCAGCAGACTGCTGGTGGTTATGGTGTTCCAGTTTGGACAATTGGTAATATTACTGTTGGCGGAAATGGTAAATCGCCGATGGTAGCTTGGCTTATCAAGCTAATGCGAGATAGAGGAATACAGCATGCAGTGATGATGCGTGGTTATGGTGGGACCTCTAAGAAAGTTCATAGGGTCACTGCAAGTGACTCAGCTCTCATTGTCGGTGATGAGGCTTGGGATTTATTTTGTCAATATCCTGATATCCACCTGATTGTTTCAAAAGATCGCAAAGCTGCTATGGATTATTTTGAAGAACATGGTCAGCATTTAAGCGTAATTATATCTGATGATGGCTTACAAAACATTGCTATTCCAAATGATATTGTTTGGGTATGCGTTGATCAAGAAAAGGGCTTAGGTAACGGCTATTGTTTGCCTGTTGGCCCAATGAGGCAGCCAAAAGAAGCATTGCCTGATCACGCAAAAGTGATTTATAAATATGGTCCTGACGATGGGTATAGCTTTAGTCTGCAGCCACTCCGCTGCAGAAGATTGTCAGATGGTTTATGCCAGCCACTAACATACTTTAAAAACCAAACGATTCATGCGCTCGCAGGTATTGCTTTTCCTGATCAATTTTTTAATTTACTTAGGAGTCACGGTTTATCGATTGTCTGTTATGGGAAAAGTGATCATGCAGATTTAAGTCAGCAATCATTTGATGAAACATTTCAATGGATGGTTACAACAAAAGATGCTGTAAAACTTGGCCATGTTGCCAATCAATCCAATATATGGGTTTTGGAAACTTTGCTGAAGCCAAGTGTTAAGTTGCAACAGCTGGCTGAGACAACACTTCAAACATTTCTTTAATATATTTTAGAAACCTTGCGGCATTGGCTCCGGTCGTTAAATGATGATTAAAAACGAAAGAAAGTGGAATCCCATAATGTAATTCTGGCTTTAGGGTGGCTTGATTGGGTAAAAAGCACGTTGATAATTGACCAACTGCAAGCATCATGGTTGAAGGAGGGTAGATGATAGGCGTGGCATGTTGACCTGTGATCATGCCAATATTGGATACTATAATACTTGTTTTAAGGGTGTTGTTGAGCTGACCACCTTCAGTAAGTGTTTTCTGTGCTGCTCTAATGCTATCATTAATTAAATTTTGAGACTGTAAAGATGCTTCATCAAGTATGAGAACGACAGTTTTATCATCGTGGTCAATAGCACATCCTACAGTATGAGTAACATTGGTTTTAATATGTTTTGAATTACCTATGGCGTTTAGTTCTGGAAATTTTTTTAAGGCGAGCGAGCATGCCGATAAACAATTGGCTGTAATATTCTTGGGTTTATATTGAGTATAAATATGATCGAAGATATAGGTATGAGGTATGGTTTGCCAAGATGTATCCAACCAATGCTTCTGGGATTGAGCTAAGTGTGTTTGATTCATTTCTGGTCTTTGGACAAAAGTCGGCGCTTTGATGGTTGTTTCGCTTAGTGATCCCGCAATTGAATTAGAGGCTTCTTTGGAATCTTGGTACTCGAAGATGGGTTGGCCAACTTGTATGCATTGCCCTTCTTGCACCAGAATATTACCAATAACTCCTGAGTAAGGTGCGGGTATATCAATGATGGATTTATCGGTTTCTACTTCACAGATAATACTATCAGTGGTTACAGAGTCTCCTGATTGTACACAAAGACGAATAATAGTTGCCTCTGCAATACCTTCGCCAACGTCTGGCAAATAAAAAATGGGTTTCATACAAAAGCTCCGCTCATCTGGTGTATTTTTTGACTGATGTTTGCAACAGTTGGCATATATTGTGATTCATATTGGTAACTTGGTCGGGGTAAATTTGGTGCTCCAATGCGTTGTACAGGCTGTAATAAACGATGAAAACAATATTCATGAATGCCAGCTGAAAGCTCGGAAGCAATGGAACATGTTAAATGTCCTTCTTGAACTATAAGTACATTTCCTGTTTTATTTGCACTGTGAACACAAAGATGCCAATCAATGGGGCGTAAATAGGTTAGGTCTATTATTTCAATGCTTAGCTGGCTTTCTTGGGCGGCAGTCAAACAGTCATAAAGCATTGAACCCCATGAGATTATCGTTAGATCTGATCCTTCGGTAATCAAGTTAGCTTGGTGGGGGTTGATGTGATATTGGTTGTCTAATGGTGCTTTAACAGATCGATAAATACGTTTAGGCTCTAGAAAGACAGAAGGTGATTGAGATTGTATAGCGTGGTGCATTAATTGATAGGCTTTATTTGGGCAAGAGGGCACCATTATTTCACAGTTTGGAATGCTGGCTAGTAATGATTCAGGCGTTTCACAATGGTGCTCAGGGGCTCGAACCCCACCACCAAAGGGTGCTCTAAAAACGATAGGGCAATGAAGTCTGTCTTGTGTGCGCTGAGGCATGCGACTTGCGTGGTTAATAATGGACTCGATAACGGGGTACATAAATCCAGAAAATTGAAATTCCATTATGGGGATAAGGCCATGTGTTGCCATTCCTACGGGCATATCTGCCATCAGATTTTCTGCTAAGGGCATATCAATAACCCTTTGGGGGCCAAATGTATTCCATAATCCATCCGTAGCTCTAAAAACACCACCATTCATACCTACATCTTGCCCCATGATGATAATATTATCATTCAATGTCATGGCATCGCGAAGTGCTTGATTAATGGCGGAGATAATGGTGTGTTCTGTCATGAATAAGTTGATGTTTGGTATTGTTGTGAGGCGTTAGCAATGGTTTGTTTGGCTAATGTATGGTGTTGCTTAATGGTTTCAGTGCTTAATATGCCCTGACTGATGAGCTTTTGTTCAAAAAATGTGAGTGGATCATGATCTATATACGCTAATCTTTCTGATTTAGGTTGGTATCTTTTGGCATCATCTGCAGTTGTATGATCACATGTACGATAGGTGGTGGCTTGAATACAATAGGGTAATTCGCGTTCTAAAATGTGTTGTTTAGCATGTTGCACACAATCTTTGACGGCTAAAAGGTCATAGCCATCTATATCTTCACCATTTAAGCCTAAACCCTTGGCCTTATCTAATGGGGGGAGTAGGCCTTGTTGTTTTAGAGGGGTTGATATGGCCCATTGGTTGTTGTTAATGAAAAATAAAATGGGTAATCTATGAGTTATAGCCATATTGATGCCCTCAAAAAACTGACCTTTATTGGTTGCCCCATCCCCCATGGTAACAAGAATAATGGCCTTCTTGTTTTGGTGTTTATATGCCATAGCAACGCCAACAGCGTGAGAGATTTGGGTGCTTATTGTAATGCATATAGGGTAATCATTAGGGTTATTTGGATAGCTCATCCCATTGGAATAACCGCCCCAAAAGCGAAATAGATGATAAAATGATACACCTCGCCAGTATAACGCTGCGGTATCTCGGTAATATGGTATATAGACATCTTCTGGGGAAATCCCAGCTGCGGCACCTAAAAAAACAGCTTCTTGCCCTTGTGTGGATGGGTAGGTGCTGATTAAACCAGTACGCTGAAGTCTAATAGCCTCACGGTCAAAATGGTGTATGTCACATAATGTTTGATGCAGTGCTAGCAAGTCTTTTTTGTGAAGCATAATAGTTTATTTATTGGCTAATGGCAGAGGTATGATGTGAGATATATGCCTGAACAGCATCTTTAATTCGCTCTAACTGCTGATGATTGAATGGCGTGTTTGGGTGATTAAAATAATGGCTTTGTAACATAAGGCCGCCAACATTATTTAATCCTTCAGGGATAAAGAGAATATGCTTTTGTTTCAGAATATCGATGATGGATTCATGTTCAAGTTGATTGTTAGCACCGCCGCAAATGATGTTGCAGTTGAGCTGTTTGGCATTATTCATATTGATACTATGGGAAAGAGCGCATGGTGCTAATACATCACATGGTGTGCTCAGAATCTTATCTGGTGAAACAATATTAACATGCGACTGCCAATGGGCTAGCCGTTCTGGGTTGGTATCACTGGCAGTAACCTTTGCGCCAGCATTTAGGCAAAGTTTTGCAAGTGCGCTTCCAACAGCTCCTAGACCCTGTATTGCGATATGGTACTTTTGTAAAGGCTTCTCTAAAGAATCCGCAACAGCTAAAATACTATAGAAGACGCCCATAGCGGTTACATTGCCACATTCTATGGTATCGCCATACGCAGCGGTGTAAGGTGAGTGCTGACCAATGATGTTAAGGTCATCTTTAGTAATGCCGCTATCAAAACTACCGATATATTGGCCATGCAGTTCGTTAAGCATTTTGGCAAAAGCGATCATACAATCTTTCCTCGTTGCGGTGGGAGGTTGTATGATGAAGCTTTTGCCGCCAAAATGTGGGAGATGAAAATTTTTAGCTTTATGATACATACTAATGCTGAGTCTTTGTGCATCAGCTAGAGCATCGTCAAATGAGACGGGTAAACACCGAATGCCACCAATGGCACAAGGATGGTTATCCGGGTTCTCTGTTAGAGAAATAATACCCGTAAAACCTATCGACGCATTTTTATGTATCAGAACTTTACTAATGTCCATGTGATTCTATTACTTGGTTTCAGCTAAGATTCTCAGGTAATACAACATTGAGTTCAAGAACTTGATTATCGCCTGTTTGTTCAACATTGACATTAACATCATCAGCAGGGACCTCAATATATTTGTTGATGACTGCAATGATTTCACGTCTAATATGTTTCATTAGCGGTGTAACATTGATATTTGAACCGCGTTGATGAGCAATAACTATCTGTAATCTATCTTTGGCTGACTGAGCAGATGATGGCTCTTTTTTTCTTAAAAAATAATCAAATAAACTCATAATTAACCCTCAGTCAATTCAGTTTTTCGGCTGCCAAAAAGTTTCGATAGAAAAGAGCCTTTTTTATGTGACGGGATAGTGATGGGAATGTGATGGCCAAGAAGGCGTTTAACGCTTTCATGGTAGGATTTTCCAGCATCACTGCTGTCATCTAGAACAACAGGTGATCCTGTGTTCGATGCTTTTAACACCGATGAAGATTCTGGAATAATACCCAATAATGGAATTGCTAATATATCCTGAATATCTTTACAGCTAAGCATTTCACCCAGGCGAACTCTATCTGGGTTATACCGAGTGATCAGTAAATGTTCAAGTATTGGGCTTTCATTGTTTTCAGCACGAAATGTTTTGCTATGCAGTAAACCCAGAACTCGATCAGAGTCTCGAACTGATGATACCTCAGGGTTAGTCACGACAACAGCCTGATCAGCAAAATACATGGCCATGTGAGCGCCTTTTTCAATGCCAGCAGGAGAGTCACAGATGATGTAATCAAACTCTTTTTTGAGTTCATCGATCACTAATTTGACACCTTCTAGAGTTAAGGCATCTTTATCTCGGGTTTGAGATGCTGGTAGAATGAATAAATTAGATATGCGTTTATCTTTAATGAGTGCTTGTCTTAGTGTGGCTTCTTTATTAACGACGTTGATAAGGTCATACACTACGCGTCTTTCACAACCCATAATTAGGTCAAGATTTCTCAATCCAACATCAAAATCAATGACAGCTGTTTTAAAACCTTGTAATGCTAGACTGGCACTGATAGCTGCGCTTGATGTTGTTTTTCCTACACCACCTTTACCAGATGTAACTACGATAACTTCGGACACGTGTTCCCCTTATTCTGACTAATATTATATATATACCATAGTCAACAATCACGTGACAACCATTAACCTTAGATAATAGTGTTGGTATGTCTTTTGAGGGTAAAGCTTAAAGTGTCATTGACTAATTGTATGCAAACCGGCTCGCCAATAATGTGTTCAGGAAAGTGTTCTGTCAATTGATAAACACCGTTTATCGATACCAGCTCAGCCTGAAAGCATTGGCAGGTGATAACAGCATTAGGGTTATTAATCCCTGCAATAACTTTGCCAGCTAGTGTGCCATGTATATGGGCACTGTTGGTTGAAATGATTTCTGCGGTTGGGCTTAGATTGCCCATAACAATAACATCTTTGTTTTCTGTGCTAATTTGTTGGCCTGATCGAATATTTTGCTTGATGATTAGTGGTTTATTTTCTTTTGTTTTCGTGGGTTTCTGTGGTTTGCTGTTGTTATTTGCAGTGAGCGTTGGAATGCCTAGTTGGTGTGCTGCTTGACTTGATTGAACAGTGCTGTTTCGAATCCCAATAAGGTATATCTGTAGGGACCACAATGTATCCTTAAGTGCTTCAAAAAAAGAGGCATCAATATCTGTTTGTATATTAATGAAATCAGCAACTAATGGTGTGTTTTGAAACATTCCAGGCGCTTTTTTGATTAAATTTTTGATCTCTTCCTTGATGGAATCTAAGTTTAAATTGTTGATAACTAAATAGGTCATTGCTTGCAGTGACCCTTTAAATTCAATGCTTTTTTGTGTCATTATTCACTCCTTGTGTCGAAAATAGCATAGGATTTTATTCTTTTAGCGTCAAGTTAAATCATTGCTTTGTTCTTTGAATAACGTTAGAGTGTTCTCATGGAATTGACTGATATAAAAAAAAGCCAATGTTGTGAGTCTGTTGACACCAATGCGTTATCTGACGAGGGGCTAGGTGTCATATCGTCTTCCTTTCGCCATATTTTAAATGTTTGCTATCCGCACGAGCACCACTGTTCGCTTCTAAAAACGCCAGAGCGTGCAGCAAAGGCGCTTGTTGAGCTTGTTTCTGGTTACCATATGGATTTGAATGAAGTGATTAACGGTGCGATTTATCCAGTGAGTACCAATGACTGGGTGATGTTAAAGGATATCCAGTTTTCGTCATTGTGCGAGCATCATATGCTGCCTTTTTTTGGTACGATTGATGTCGGTTATTTGCCGAATAAACAAGTAATTGGGTTGTCTAAGATTCCGAGAATCGTTGAGGTTTTTTCACGAAGATTGCAATTGCAAGAGCGTTTGGGTCTCGAGATTGCCAATGCGCTTTATTGTTCTGTAAGCGCTCAGCATGTTAGGGTTATTATTAGAGCTCAGCATAGCTGTATGATGATACGCGGTATCAATAAACAGGGTGCATCGATGGTGACTCAATCTGTAAAAGGTCGATCATTAACACAAGAAGAGCACTTATGTTACCGTGACCTTTTGATCTAGTATATTCAGTGAATCAATCTAATTCCTCTCTAATTTCTCATGGCAAAATAAGTTAATCATTACTTTGAAATATTGAAAGGGTTCTATGTTTTTAAGTAATGATTTAAATGGGTCTTATTTTCATGATGCAATATGATGGTTGTTGGTCGTTATCATATAAGTTTGATTCTGGTGGTCTGATACTTTATGTCTCTGATCATGTTTACTGCTGTGGAATACTAAGATGGCAATGATAAACACAATAATTGCTGTTAGCATAAGTATCAGTATCGCAAGTTTTTTCTTTTCATTCTGTCTCATTATTTATCTCTCTGTTTATATTGATTAATTTATAGTATAAATTCGTATTTTTGACATGTTTTTTTTAAAATCAGTTAAATGATACAGATTTTGTGTTAAGGTAATATACGATATTGAGGGGGTTGAGATGTTGGTGTTACGCAGTCTATTAATAAGCTATTGTTTATTGTTCATGGTGCATGGTTATGCAGATGATTGGGATGAGGTGTTGGCCAGCGAGCCTGAAGAGTTGATGGTTTTGAATCGTTCTTTTGAAGGGACTTTAACTAATTATGAGCCATCAATTGCGAAGGGGCGTTCATTCAGCGATGATGTTGCTAATCATCAAAAAGGTGTTGATAACCTTGATACCAGTTTTAATTTTAAAGGCGCTTTTTCATCGGCCGATGGTGTTGAGGGTACGACTGGTTCATGGCGTTTTATGGCCATAAATGCTGCTGTTTCTTCAAATTTAACTCACTCATTATCAACAAAAGTCGGCTTAGGCATTCATCATGGGGCTGTAATTAATGCGTTTACTCATGTTTATGATGATTTGCAAACTTCTTACAGAGGGGATTTTGGGTTGTCATTTGATCGTGGTTTGTATTCCTTGTTTGCAGAGGCTGGGTATGGCCAAACGTGTACACATTTGTTTGGGCATGATGTGTTTAAGTGCTTATCTCTGGCTCGCTATATCAGTGGTTCTGGAGATGTTGCTACAGCTCTAATGGGTTTTTCAGCCGGCCCTTTATCAATTGGTTTAGGAGGTGAGCAGTTAGAAGAATCGGGTGATATGAAGGGGTTGATTTATGTTGATTTGGATTTTGCCTTACTGCATGCTCGTCTTTCATGGTTATCAGATTATCATCAATTAATACAGGGGTATAGATCTACCGCGATCACTAATCTTAATCACACAGATGCTGTGCTGTTGGCTTTAAGTAGTCGCTATATTGTAGACGTTGATTTGTTTGGATTATATACATTAGAGCCCATGCTAACATCGTCTAATGATCATCTTGGTATTTACGGAGGATCTGTGGGTATTTCTCTTGGTGGTTATGCAGTTGGTGTATCTGCGTCATCAGTTGTTCATGGTTCGCTGGTATCGATGACGACTGATTACGAGTTACGTGGTCATGTGGGATATACGATTACTAGGGGTCTTACATTGAGTGCGGAGATTGTGCAAGCACATGATGTTAATGGTGGCCAAAAAGATTATGCTTTGGCAATATTGGGTATTGATTTTTGATTTCAGAATAGTCAATACCGTTTTTTGTGATTAGCGTTGACTTGTGAGCTTTTATCTTATAAGGTAACTGTAAAGTCGCACATTGCAACACGGAGAGGTGGCTGAGTGGTCGAAAGCAGCGGTCTTGAAAACCGCCGAGGGGGAAACTCCTCCCAGGGTTCGAATCCCTGTCTCTCCGAAAAAGGAAGCTCATGATAAGTGTATTGGTCATCGATGATCTGTGTTTAATTCGCACAGGGATAAAAAAACTGCTCTCAGACGTCAGCGGTATCAAGGTTGTTGGTGAAGGTGATAGCGGCGAAGAAGCTGTCAAATTGAGTCGTGAATTACAGCCTGATGTAGTGCTTATGGATATCAAAATGCCTGGTATCGGTGGGTTGGAAGCAACGCGGAAAATCATGAGGGTTTGTCCCGATACAAAAGTGCTGGGTGTAACAGTGTGTGAGGATGACTTATTTGTATCAAGGTTGCTCAAGTGTGGAGCCTATGGATTTTTGACAAAAGGTGCTTCTCTACAGGAGATGGTCCGGGCTATTAAAACAGTTTTTTCAGGACAGCGTTATCTTAGCCCAGAGATAGCTAATCAGCTGGCTCTCAAACATGTTAATGATGATGGGCAGGCACCGTTTGAAATGCTTTCAGAGCGAGAGCTTCAAGTGTGTTTAATGATTATTCATGGGCACAAAGTTCAAGATGTCGCAGAAAAACTTCACTTAAGCCCCAAAACGGTTAACAGTTACCGTTACCGTATTTTTGATAAGTTAAGTATCAAAAATGATGTTGAGCTGACACATATGGCCATTAAGCATGGTTTGTTAGAAGATGTCTGGCAAGGAGTCTAAGCACTATCGTGCGGATCAATTTAAGCGTTACGCTTTACCTAAAAAGCCAGGAGTGTATTTAATTTATGATGCCGATAATGTTATTATTTATGTCGGTAAATCATCTTCTTTGGCCAACCGCTTAGCGGATTATTTTTCTGGCGCAACCATTCAGGACCCTAAAACCATCCAAATGGTCTCTCAGGCTGAATCATTTCGTATCATTAAAACATTTACCGTTAAAGAAGCCCTTATTTTAGAGCATAATCTTATAAAAAAACATATGCCTAAGTATAATATTTTGCTTAAAGACGATAAACGTTACCCTTATTTATGGCTTGATACAGATCATCCATTTCCAAAATTAATTTTGGTACGCGGTCAAAAGCGTAAAAAAGGTCGTTATTTTGGTCCTTATCCAAATAGCTTGGCGGCTCGCAAAAGTTTAAAGTTTATACAGTCTTACTTTAAACTTCGTAATTGTCACGAGGCTTTCTATCGATTAAGATCTAGGCCATGTTTGCAGCATCAAATTGAGCTTTGTCATGCTCCATGTGTGCAAATGATTTCGCAAGAAGACTATGCTGAATCTGTAAAAGAAGCAAGAATGTTTTTAGAGGGTAAAACCCAAGGGCTTATTGATCTCTTGCAGCAAAAAATGCATCATGCTGCAGCAGATGAGGCTTATGAAAAAGCTGCTCAATATCGTGATGCGCTTGGTGATTTGCATGAGACAATGAATGCGCAAATGGTAGAGTTTTCAGATCAAGATCTTGATGTCATAGTGGGTGTGACACAAGGTAGCTACAGAGGTGTAGAAACGATACAAATTAGAAATGGTCAAGTGGTTGATAATATTGGTGTTGATCTTTCTGATGTCGTGGTTAGTTCCTGGGATGATTTCTGGTTAACGTGGCTCATGCGCTTCGATGTTCATACACAAGGCCACAAAAAGCGACGAGTATTATTACATCCCATTACCCAATCCACAGATTATTTCGAGCAAAGTATATCAGATCTAACATGTATTAAGCCAACTAGGACTATTCATCAAAAATGGATTGAAATGGCTCTGTTAAACGCAAAAGAACGAATGAAAACACTGGTGTCAGAAGTCTTAACTCAAGTTAAATTGATGCCAGATGGTGATGAGCGTGATATCAACACTTGTGTTTGTTTGGATATATCTCATTGGCAGGGAAGTGCAGCTAAGGCATCATTGGTTTGGGTGACCGGTGGAAAGCCAGAAAAAAGATTCTACCGACAGTATAATATGAGTGATCAAGTTGCAGGTGATGATTATGCTTCGATGAAAGAGGCGGTAGAAAAAACACTTAAGCTAATGCAGGAACATCGGCTTCCTGTACCTGATGTTTGGGTTATCGATGGAGGAGTTGGTCAGCTTAAGGTTGCCTCAGCCTTGATAACAGATGTTATCGATCACCCGTGGATTATCTCTATTGCTAAGGGGCCTTCGCGAAAAGCAGCTGATGAGATCTATTGGTTCTGGTATGAAAGTAGTGCTGTATCTATTCAGCCACCTACTGCTTTCAAGCACTTAATTCAAGTAGCCAGAGATGAATCACATCGATTTGCTATTCAGAAGCACCGCAATGCTTTTGCGAAACAGCCTTTACAATCTATTTTGCTGAATATAGAAGGGCTAGGCCAAACTTTGTCATCACGACTGCTTCATTATTTTGGTGGATTACGTGGTATAAAAGAAGCTCATGTTAAAGATTTGACGCAAGTTAAAGGGGTTTCAAAAGGATTGGCTGAAAAAATTTATCAATATTTTCATTATGAATAGTTGTTAAGCAGGGAACAATGTTGTAGAATTTGAATATGATGAATTATGCAAATCTTGTAACAGTTTTAAGATTAATTTTGGCACCTATATGTGTTGCCTTAATGGTTCTTGGGTACTCAATTCAGGCTACAATTGTTTTTGTGATTGCTGCAATGACTGACGGTCTTGATGGTTACATTGCAAGAGAATTTAAGCAAGCGACTGAGCTAGGAAAAAAACTCGATCCAATAGCAGATAAGGTATTGGTATTAAGTGCGAGTATTACTTTGCTATTGTTATCCTATTCATTAGAACTAGGTGTCATCATGTTGCTTCTCTTTGTTCGGGAGCTGCTGGTTACTTATTTAAGAGTTCGTTTTCCGTCATTACCAGGTTTAGCTGTTAGTATGATAGCGAAGTGGAAAACAGTGCTTCAAATGACGGGGATTAGCGTTTTAATTGTTTCTTTAGACTATCCTTTTTATACTTCCTTTGGTTTGCTTGTTATGAACATATCGCTGGTCTTATCATGGTGGTCATTTCGTAATTATGTTAAAAATATCAGAGAGCACTTGACAATTTCTGCCACTTCGTAATATTGTTATCTTAACGCGAGAATAGCTCAGCTGGTAGAGCGCAACCTTGCCAAGGTTGAGGTCGCGGGTTCGAACCCCGTTTCTCGCTCCAGCTTTCGGCTCGGTGGCAGAGTGGTTATGCAGCGGCCTGCAAAGCCGTGAACACCGGTTCGATTCCGGTCCGAGCCTGAATAGGTCGATTGCCCGGGTGGCGAAATTGGTAGACGCAAGGGACTTAAAATCCCTCGGAGGTTGACTCCGTGCCGGTTCGAGTCCGGCCCCGGGCACAAGGTATTTATGTGGATTAATGGACAAATAGCTTGGCGTTACTTTTGGCGAACATCACAAAGTGGATTTGTGACGTTAACGATTCGGTTTGCTATGATTGGTATACTGCTTGGTGTTGCAGTACTCATTGCCGTTTCTTCTATTATGAATGGCTTTGATTATGATGTTCGAACTCGATTGTTTGATGTGACACAACACATAACCATCGTCTCTAAAGACAAAAATGATCAAGGCTGGTTACAGGATCAAGTGCAATTATCAGATATCGATCATGTGACCGAGGTTGGTCCCTTTATCCAAGGTCATGGTTTATTTTCTCAGGGCAATTATTACCACCCTTTGATTATAAAGGGTGTAATGCAGCATGCTGGCCAAGAGCCCTTTATTCACCAGTGGCTTGACCGTCCTAATGATCAAGATAAAAATATTAAAGCGTTAATTAATCAAGTGATGTTTGATCAGTTTGATTTAAAACTTCATGACAGCATCGTTATTTATCTACCAAGACATAAAACAAGTTTCTTCGGTATGACACCTCAACGCAAAAGCATTGTGGTTGATCAAGTTTTTGATAATACGCTTCCATTCCTTGACAAGCACTTTATTTATGTCTCCATGGATGATGCTCGTCAGTTGTTCCAGCTCAAGGGCATCACAGGCATGAACATTATGATTGATGACCCGATGCGAGTTGAGGTGATTGCCAAAAAAATTGAAGATCAATTTGGTAGTCGATATAATGTTCAGCCCTGGACAGAGCGCTTTACAAGCCTTTTTGACTCACTTAAATTACAAAAGAACATGATGTTGCTGGTTTTCTCTCTTATTATTATGATTGCTAGTTTTAATTTAGTGTCGGGACTTGTCATGATTACCAACCAAAAAAGAATAGAGACTGCTGTACTCAGAACGATGGGCTGTACTCGAAGAAATATTTTCACGATTTATCTTTTACTAGGACTTTTTCTCGCAACCGTAGGTATTATCTTAGGCATTGGATTAGGCTTATTATTAAGTCATTATGCAACAGAAATAACTCAATGGATCGAATCATTGCTGGGTATTCAGGTGGTCACCGCTAGTGTCTTTATGATTGATTATTTACCGACACGTATTATTTGGAGTGACGTTGCTGTTATATCAGGTTTTGCTTGGCTTATTGCTTTGCTGTCAGTTCTATATCCAGCATGGTCAGCATCACGAATTGCACCTGCAGAGGTACTGAGATATGAATAATGCCGTTATCTCTTTAGAAAATGTTTCTGTTGTATTTGATAATCATCCACCAGTACTTGATCAAGTCGATTTGAATATTCTTGATGGTGAACATACACTTATTAAAGGTGCTTCAGGTTCAGGTAAAACCACTTTATTACACATCATGGCTGGCTTGTCTCGTTCGTTTCAAGGACGGGCATTACTGCTTGATAATGATGTTCATAACACATCTGATGCTATGATGGCGCGCATTAGGCGAGAAGAAATTGGGTTTGTGTATCAGTTTCATCATCTGATGACCGAGTTTAATGTGATTGAAAATGTTATGATGCCACTCTGTTTAAATGGTGTGAGTCATTTTGAGGCCAGACAACATGCTCGAGAGTTACTTAATGAGGTTGGCTTATCGAGTAATCTATATCAACAGCATGTTAGGTCGCTTTCAGGTGGAGAGCGCCAAAGAGTCGCTCTTGCCAGGGCTGTAATTCATCAGCCATCAGTGGTTTTTGCGGACGAACCTACAGGATGTTTGGATGCTTATTCATCTCAACAGATGCTGGATGCATTATTTGCACTACAAAATAAACATAAAATTACATTTGTTGTGGTATCTCATGATGCTTCGTTAGGAAAATATTTTAAACATCATATTCATTTGCAAAGTGGTAAAATAAAAAAAATCAAATAAAACAACACAATTGAAAAATATAGCCTATAATCTGTTGTGGATAATGAGGTGATTATGGCAAATCGTAGTGGTGATGAAAAAAATCAAAAAATTGAAGAAAAAAAGTTAAAATATCAGAAAGAATTTTCTAATTTGAGCAATTATGTTTTTGTACCAAAAAAAATGGCCTTTGGTAATCCAATGGTGGAAGACACTATTCTATATGAGATAAAAGACAGGCAAAACAAAGAAGTCATTATTACATTCTTTGAGGAAGATGAAGAGCATATTATAAAGGATGTATTTATTCATGACCTATCTACTCGAGAATTTCCAGGTGAACACTATGACTATGTTGATACTAAAATTTATTTTGAACGTTTTAATACAATGTTTAAAACTTATTTCGGTACTTATTATTATCGTAATTTTTATAAAAGCTTTATAAAAGTTGTTAAAGCAATAAAACTTGAAAAATTTAGAAGTTTATTATCTTCAGAAAAGGTTAGTGCTGAAGATTTGTCGGCGTTTCTTTATGAATTTCAGGATGATGACCTTGAGGAATACTTTGAAGGCATGCTACCTAAAGAAAACTTAAACAATACCATTCAGCTGATAAATGATTTTAAAAAATATTTTGATACGAACAATTCTGAATACCTTGAGTATTCAGAGAAATTTGAAAAAATTTATAGCAAGATGATGTTAAAATTAAAGAGTGATATGCTTTCAATTAATGATTCAGAAAACTCTGATAACATGATTAAGTTGCTAGATGCTGAAATTTATATGAACCCTATATCTACTAATGTTTTGAAATCTACTTTATTAGTGTCTAATGATGATGCAAATCAATTATTTCTGCAATATGAAGGGCATATTTTTGATGGTGAAATGAATGGCAATAAATTAAAATTATTTAATCGTTTTATTAAAAGTATTTCTCCAGACCTTATAGGTAGTAAAATAAATAAGATATTACCAAAGTTAAATGGATTTATCTCTTCTGGTTCTATAAATGTTGAAAAGTTAAATTTTTACAAAAGTATGATGAAAAACCTTAGTTCTGAGGTGGTGTATGATGTTACAATACCCGTAAAAAAGAACATTCTGAATCAAATAAAAGGGGCCAGATCAAAAGACAAAGTGGATGATGGTTTGATTGACATACTTTTTGATAAGATGGAATCTTTAGAACTTGAAGAGCTAAGGTTTGAAGTTTTTAAACAATACCAACATCAAATCATGAAATTTATAATCCAGAAACTTGAAAAAAATGATCCAACATATTTTAATAAATTGTCTAATTTGCCAGTTACATTAAGTCACTTCAATGGATTAGTGACTCAGTTGGGATCATTAAACAGTGGTCTGACTACTCATCATTCTGACATAATCAGCACCTATCAAGAATTCCGAGAGAAGCTATCAAATCAATTTTGTGATAATATGATAAGCAAAAAAGGTTTCACAGCAAACAATAGTGCTAAGGCTGTCATCAATGATATGAATTTAACCCAAGTAATGGAGCTACAAGAGAAGTTGTTGGTAAAAGAAGATATAAGCATAAGTATAAAGAAATTGATAGATAAAAGGGTTAATAATTTTAATAGTGAAGCTCAGACTTTTGCTAATGGTTTACAAAATGGTGGGAATTATTCATTATCACTAGAAGACCCTGTATTTCTCGCTAGTGTTGTGGAAAAAGTCTACAGTAATAGTAATTTAGCGACAGCTTTTAAAGGTCAAACAAATAGTTTCATTTCGCAAATAGGAAGTGATTTTAGATCTGAACAAACTGCGATAAAAAAATTGGCATTACTTAAGTGTTATATCGGTATTAGAAAATCATTTGATAACTCTTCAAATCGTGGAATAACATTAGATGGTATTTTAAATGTATCCATTTCGTTAGAAGCGCAAAAGAAAATATATTTCAGTGGTTTGCAAGGCATAATGGAGGACCAAGGATTCTCAGATCTTCTGATTGATTATTTGGTGGATGAAGATGATATCGTAGAAAAATTGGCTGCTAAATTAAAGCAAACTAATAGTGATCAAGAAACAAATGACCCTAAAAATATGAATCAGATAGAAGAAGAAATCGGTGATAAAAATCAAGATAAAAATGCTACTAAAAAATTTTTTCAAAAATTAATTTATTTTATAATTAAAGGCTTAAATAGTAGATTTAAAAAAATAGCTAAGCAACTTAAAAAATTTCGTAGAAGTAAGTCGTCATATTCAAAAGCGGTTAAAGCTAAATTTGAAGGTGTTATTAGTCCTGAGATAAAAGCATCTAAGCAAACTCCTGGTCCTAGAAAATCTCAAAAATGAATCATAGACAAAACCATAAAGAGTAGGTAGCCTAAGATAAATATTAAGAGATACAGATTATGATGGGATCATTTGTTGCTTTAATCACGCCTTTCCTGAATGATGGTCAGGTGGACTATAATGCTTTAAAACGTTTGGTTGCTTGGCATATTGAAGAGGGAACACATGGTTTTGTGATTCTAGGAACAACTGCAGAAAGTCCGACACTATCTGATAACGAGCGTACTCAAATCATCAAAACAGTTATTGCTGAGAGTAGTATTCCTGTTTGGGTGGGTGTGGGAACTCATGCAACACAACAAAGTATTCAATATGCCAAAGAAGCTGAAGTATTGGGTGCAGATGGCGTGATGGCAGTTTGCCCATATTATAATAAGCCAACGCAAGAAGGTCTGTATTTACACTTTAAATCTATTCATGATGCAATCACAATTCCACTTATGTTATATAATGTGCCAGGCCGGACAGTGGTTGACTTGTCGTTTAATACAATTGAAAAACTTCATATGTTGCCACGTGTTGTTGCACTCAAAGATGCAACAGGCGATTTGCATCGCTTACAAGATTACAGGCGATTAACACAACTTTCTATTTTAAGTGGTGATGATGGTACGACCGGTGAGTTCTTAATTCAAGGTGGTCATGGTATGGTTTCAGTGACTGCCAATATCATGCCTAAACATTGTTCAAGATTATTTCAAGCAGCGGCTTTAGGTCAATTTGATCAGGTTGTTTCAATCCAACAAGATCTTGAACAGCTTAACCAGTTTTTATTTATTGAAAGTAATCCTATTCCTGTAAAATGGTTAATGGCTGAAATGGGACTTATTGGTCATCATGTGAGGTTGCCATTAACATCATTAGCTGAACAATATCATCAGCAAGCTAAGAATTTACTCAATACTTATGCGTAATGAGTGGATCCACGGTTGAACAGGTTTAATGAGCTGATAAATCGCTCGATGTCTCTCAATTCTGGAATTGAGGGCATTAAGCTGATCGCTTGAAATTAATAGGTGGTAATGAAACGTTCCTGGGGTGTGTCCAGCATGCTTTAAATGCTTGTGTGTTTCGTCTTGTACTTCTAATCGACTGGGTTCTAGCGATGATAAAAGGCTAGTAATGCGCTGAGAAATATCATCACTGGTTGGGTTTGATAACATCACTTTCCTCAATATGTCTAGATAAGTAAATGGCCAAGAAAATCACAAAAACAAAACTTAATGCAAGGCTACCAAAAACTTTAAAATTAACCCAAGTTTCGACGGTACATAATTTAAGTACAGCAGCATTAGCAACAGCCATTAACACAAAAAACCATGCGTTCATTATGTCAACTACGCGCCACTTTTCAGGTGATAGTTTGATGTTATCAGCCATCATATGTGCCATAAGACTTTTGTTTTTTAAAGCGGCATTGATGAAAATGAAGGCTGCCATGCCAGCAAACAAGACAGTTGGCTTCCACTGATAAATAGCCCCATTTTGGAAAGCAACAGCTGCTACAGCAAAAACACCTACCATGAGCACAAAAATAGTCTCAACTTTATCTATTTTACGATGAAAGTACCAATTAATGCAGTAGATTAAAGTGGCACATCCAGCCATTGCGCATGCGGCATAAATAAGACGAGTTTCTGAACTTGGTATCCAATATTGGCCAAGAAAGAAAGTCAAAAAGAATGCAACTAATGGTAATACCTTAGTACTAAGTTTCATACAATACTCCAACTGTTTTAATCATCATAAACTGATGACGTTCTATTAGCAATAAATAGATGGTGCGTTACTATAATGACATTTTGAGTGAATAAAATAATTAATCGTCCTAACTTCAGCAAGATTGTGCTATAACAAGATCATGTTGAAGGGGGTGATGATGATACGCTATGACCATGTCGATCATGTGTCTTACAAAACAATTGATGCCATACAAAATGTCATGGCTCAAGGGGGTTCTATAGGCCTTCAATGTTTGGATCATATTTTTGCGATCTACCCATGGCCCAAAAAATCTCAAATACACCAGGTTATGTTGATCAGTCAACAAAGCGATTTACTCAATATTCATTCGCCTGATCGCGCCTTATTTAAAAAGTTGCATCAGCATCGAAATGATTGTTTTTCAATGTCATTGAAGCCTTTACCTAAATGGTCAAAGAAACATCATTGGCCTCATCATAAAGATATTGATGTTATCTATTGGCCTGTGGCTTTTGCTAGAGAGATTACCTCATTCGGCTCTATGGTCATTGAAAAGGTAGACGAAAGAGGTAATCACCCCTTGATTGTTGTTGATGAAGGCTTTAGTATGATCAATCATATAGAACAACTTATGATAGATGACTGATACAATACGCATACAAACATTAATGGCACAAAGCGGTGTTGGTTCTCGGCGTCAATGTGATCGTTGGGTGGCTGAAGGCAAAGTTACTGTAAACGGACAAAAAGCTAAAATTGGTCAGATGGTTTCTCGGCAAGACGATATTCGCCTGGCTGGAAAGTTGATTGCTCGTGGTGCTACTGAGACACGCTTGCTGCTGTTGAATAAACCTTCTGGTTACGTTTGTTCTAAAGTTGCTGAAGGCGATATGCCTAGTGTCTACCAACTGTTGCCTCATGTTAAATCAGGGCGATGGTGTTTGGTTGGGCGTTTAGATGCAACCACAACAGGCCTGCTTTTGGTCACTAATTCCGGGTCATTTGCCCAGCAACTTACCCATCCAAGTAACGACTTTGTGAGAACTTATAGGGTTCGTATCTTTGGTAAGCCTCCTCAAGGTTGGTTAAAACAGCTTAAAGAAGGCACGATGATAGATGGTGAAAAAATCATTTGTCAGGATGCCAAGTGGATGGAAAAGCGCTCAGAGGGTCATAACCAATGGGTGATGATTAAAATACATGTTGGCCGACAACATATTATCAAAAAAATATGTGACGCCTATGGTTTAACCGTAACTCGCTTGATTAGAACGGGCTTTGGTCGACTTTTATTGCCAAAACCATTATCTGTTGGCTCATGGGTAGAACTTGATGTTAAAGCATTTAAAGAAGCACATAGTATCTAATCGATGGCTGCTTATCGCATTTATACTTGCGGTTCCTGTTTATTGTTTTTTAGGCGAAGCACTTCATGTGTGGCGACAAGATTTTATTTCATCAGCGTGGGTAAAGCGTTTAGATCAGCATCAAGATGACCCTCAAGCATTTTTAGAAGATGTCAATGCGCTCATGATTGAGCGACCTCATGTTCAAGGGCTTGCTACAATGATGTGTCGACAGTTTATGTCAATTGGTGCTTACAGCCAGGCTCAATCATGTTACTTGAAACTCTGGCAACAAGATGGTGATGCTAGGGCTTTAAAAAATATGGGGCTGGCATATCTTTCTGCGGGTGAGCCAATTCCTCATTCATTAAAAAAGCCATTAACTCAAGCGCTAAAAAAATCGCCTAAGGATGTTGAATTATTATACCTACTAATGTGCTTACACTACGATTTAGGTCAGTGGCAAAATGTTCATCTATTATCACAAGCCTTAATTCACTTATTGTCATCCGATCATCCTATCTTTCCACGGGTGATTGAGATGCAATTTGCTGCGAAAAACGCATTACAACAGCCTCAAGCTTTGATACCATAGTTCCATGAAATGGTTGTATCAACAATTAAGTTTGCCAGTTTTGATTCCAAGACTTAATGTTTTGTGGCCTTGGTTACTGGCTGTGTCTTTGGGTTTGCTATGTTGGGCTCTTGTACTGATTGTTCAAGCTCCCTCTGATGTGCAGCAAGGTGAGGTGTATCGTATTATCTATGCACATGTTCCTATGGCAATGTTAGCCATGAGTTTTTATCTTTGTATTGGAATATGCTCGCTGCTGTATTTGATCTTTCGTTTTAAATTATGTGATTTAGTGGCTTACTCACTTGCGCCGATAGGATTGGTATTTTCTGTTGGTACTTTGCTTACAGGAATGATTTGGGGGAGACCTACATGGGGAACCTGGTGGTTATGGGATGCACGCCTGACATCAGCATTTATTCTGATGCTTTTGTATGTTGGTTATGTTGGTATACGATATCAATTAAAAGATGCCAAACAAAGTGCCTATATTGGTGGGATTTTAGGTATGATTGGCTTAATTAATTTACCCATCATTCATTACTCTGTTCAATGGTGGTTTACTTTGCATCAAGGTTCAACGATTCTAAGTCATAAAATGCACCCGGACATGTTGTATCCTTTTTGGGTGTCATTTGGGTTTTGGAGTATCTATTCAACTGCCATGCTATTAAAGCGAATGACATTGGTTTATGCGGCTAAAAAGAAACTTAAAAGTGTTTATGAACAAGCATTGAGGAGCCATTAAAATGAATGTGGTTTTATTTCTCATGTTGGCAAGCTTGGTGTCGTTGGGGGCCATAGTCGCTCTTTGGGTGATTGGGGGGCGTGTATGAAATTAAAAGACCTTCATTGGTCACGCATTCGGTTTTGGCTAGGGCTTTTGCTCATCACATGTGTGGTTGTTGGGCTTGTACTTCATGCTTTGAAAAGTAATATTAATGCTTATGTAACGCCATCTGGACTTATGGCATCAGAGCAGAAAAATCAGTCTATGCGTTTGGGGGGACTGGTCAAAGAATATTCTGTTGTTTATGATCAAAATCATTTAGTCCATTTTAGTGTGACAGATGGTAAAGAGGATGTTCATGTTGTTTTCGATGGCGTTTTACCTGCACTTTTTGAAGAGGGTAAGGGTGTTGTCGCACAAGGTAACTTTGATGGTCAGAATCAGGTGTTTATGGCATCTCAAGTTCTAGCTAAACACGACGAGAACTATCAGCCGCCAATGCCATCATGATGATTGAACTCGCCCACTTTGGTTTCTTATTTGCCCTTGTTTTGGCTGGTGTGGTAGCACTGGTTGGATCAGTTGATGTTCGTAGAGTAAATGTTATTCAGTGCTCTCGAGTTATATTTACAATGGTTACCATGTCACTTCTGGTGTTGATGTATGCTTTTCTAACATTAGATTTTTCGGTATCATATGTTTATCAAAACGCTCATGCTGCCTTACCTTGGTATTACCGAATAACAGCAGTTTGGGGTGCCCATGAAGGTTCACTGTTATTATTCGTATGGTGGATGATGCTCTGGCAAATGGTTATTGCTCGTGCTCAATTTAAAGAAAAAGAAACCCAAGAGCGTGCAATGATTATCATGCTTTGGTTATTTTTCATGTTTGCTTCTTTTATCGCATATACATCGAACCCCTTTACACGAATATGGCCAATACCTGCAAGCAGTGGTTTGGATCTTAATCCACTATTACAAGATTTAGGTTTTGTCGTTCATCCACCTATATTATATGGAGGATACACAGGTAGTTTGCTTTTATTTGTCGTGGTATTAGGATGGTTATGGCAGCACAAGAAGCCACTGGATCATAGTGCATTACTTCGATTGCTTTATCCAGCATTTGCTCTATTAACCCTGGGTATTGTGCTCGGAAGTTGGTGGGCTTATCATGTGTTGGGCTGGGGTGGCGTATGGTTTTGGGACCCTGTAGAAAACGTATCGCTCATGCCTTGGCTATTGTTGTTAATGTCGATTCACCACCTCCATCTAAAATCTCAAACTAAGTGGCATACATGGATGATGATCATTATGGCGATCAGCATGGCTACATTGGTCGTATTGGGTGTATTCCTTGTTAGAAGTGGTGTATTGGTTTCAGTGCATTCATTTGCAACAGATCCAGCTAGGGGCTTTTATTTGCTCTCAATGCTTTGTTTGATCTGGTTAGGGTCAGGTGCTCTGGTATGGCGCTCAGGATTGATGGCTCATAAAAATGGTCAAAAACCTTACTTTTGGTTGTTACCCCCAATCATATTATTAGGTACATTGTTAAGTGTAGTGCTACTTGGTACCATTGCGCCTATTATTGCTCAAGCATTTGGTCAATCAATATCGATCGGTGCACCTTACTTTAATCAGATGGCAACGCCCATTGTGGCACTTGCGGTAATTGCCTTGGTGCTACAAACAGTCAAACCAAAAAATGACTGGTCTACAAAAGATGTTGTAATGCTCTCCAGTCAAATGGGTGTTGGCGTTGCTGTTTCTTTATTGTTCATTTGGGTCTATTCCCTTCAAAGTCCAATAGTATTTACAGTTATCTGTGTGCCAATTATTGTTGCAATGCTAAGACTCAATATTGATTTGCGTAGTGGCTCATCATGGTCGCATTTTGGTTTTCTACTTTTGCTATTATCAATCACAGTTCACAGCCTGGGTACGCAATCATTTAATCGCAAACTGGCTGAAGGTGAGCAAGATCATATTGATGGATATAAGATGACATATGTTTCTGATGATGCAACTCAAGACGCCTATTCAAGGCATAAAAACGTGCATTTTTCATTTGATTATCACCAATCCTTCATTGGTAACATGGTCTCTAGTATCCAGTGGTTCGATGTGCGACAAATGGCTATGCCACGTATTGGTTTGATGCATCATGGGCTAACAGATGTTTATGTTGCATTAAGTCAAGAAATTGCGCCTCATGAATGGGTATTTAGACTTGCATTTCATCCGTGGGTGCGTATGATATGGTTTAGTGGTCTTTTGATCGTTATTGGAGGGGGTGTTAGTTGGAACAATCGAAGAAAATCTTATTAGTATTTGCACTGTTAGCAGTCATTATTTTAGGCGGTCTGGTGTTCACAATGCTTCAAAATCAGGGAGAGAATCAATCTCAGTATTTTACGTCACAACAAAATCATTCATTTCAAATGCCTGAATTTAATAAAAAGACACTCTTAGGTCATTATCTTAATGATAAAGACTTGCTGTCAAAGCCTTATGTTCTTCATGTATTTGCACCATGGTGTTCTGTTTGTGTTCAAGAAATGGCTGATCTACAGAATTGGGGTTCTCGACATCATATTCGAATGATTGGTGTCAGCTTTCAGTCTGATGTGGCGGCAACTCAAGCGCTCATTAATCAACACCCAAATACATTTGAGCATGTTATAATGGATGATAATGGGTCATTATCAACTGACTTAGGGATTACAGGAACGCCTCAATCCTTTTTGGTGAATGCAGATGGTATGGTTGTTAATCATTGGATCGGGCCTATTTCGAGTCAGCGCGTTGCGCAACAAATGCTTCAATCATGGCAAGACCTAAACCTATCCTCTTAATCTGTGCTTTCTGCTGCTTGCTAAGTCAGCAAAGTTTTGCTGCAGCATTGTACCCATGGCGTTCATCAGAAGATGAAATGCGTTTTCAATATTTATCACAGCAGTTACGGTGCGTTGTTTGTCATGGTCAATCTCTTGCTGAGTCCAATAATCCCATCGCAACTGCGATGAAGGCTAAGCTGGCCTCATGGATTGTAGCTGGCAAAAAAGATCAAGAGATCAGAGCAATGATGATTGAACGTTATGGCGAGCGTGTTTCATTTAAGCCCGGTTTTCGTGTTGCCAACTTGTATCTTTGGTTAGTACCATTGGCTGTTTCAATGGCTTTAGGGCTATTATGGTTAAGGCGCTCAGGCGTGATTACCAAGAAATAGCTGTCTTGGTCTGACAATAGGCTGAGGATATTCGCTATGCATTTCTTCAATATGAGCCAGCCAGCCACCAATGCGTCCTAATACAAATATAAGGGTAAAGAAGGATTTTGGGATGCCTAGGGCCTTTAGAATAATACCAGAATAAAAATCGACATTTGGAAAGAGTTGACGAGAAACAAAATACTCATCATTCATCACTTTATGCTCTAATGTCATTGCTGTTTCAAGAAGACCATCATGGTCATGTGAGTTCTTGAGCACTTCATGACAAAGTGTGCGAATTGCTCGAGCACGAGGATCATAGCTTTTGTAAACACGATGGCCAATACCCATCAGCCTAAAATGATCATTCGGGTCTTTTGCTCTGTTTAAAGCATCGTCTAACGAAGAGGTTGAATTAATCATTTCAAGCATATTAAGACATGCTTCATTAGCACCACCATGAGCTGGACCCCACAATGCTGCAACACCACCAGCAATCGCCTCATATGTTTTTGCTCCAGTGGATGCAATTGAGCGTACTACTGAGGTCGATGCATTGAGTTCATGGTCAGCATGAAGAATTAAAATACGGTCAAGTGCTTTAGCAAATGAAGGGTGTGGTTGATACTCTTGTGTTGGTAACTGAAACATCATTCGAAGAAAATCATCAGTATGATAAATGTTGTTATTCGGCTGATTGACTGGATGGCCCATCTGATGCTTATAAATCATTGCGGCAATGGTCGGTAGTTTAGCCAAAAGATAAGTTGTTGCTGATGCACGAGACAAAGGATCGGTCATATCAATACGATCGTGATATTGGGCACTAAGAGCCCCAATACAAGTTAACATGATGGACATGGGATGACTTTGCCGGCTGACACCTGTAAAAATATGTTTTAATTGTTCGTGGACCATTGTGTGTGCATTGATATCAGCTAGAAAAGTATTGTATTGAATAGGCGTTGGTACCTTGCCATTGATGAGTAAGTAGCATGTTTCTAAATAATTTAGTTGATCACAAAGATGCTCCACATCATGACCTCTGTAATACAATTTACTATTCTTCTCATCAATATAAGTGATATTGGACTGACATAATGCTGTATTTTTAAGGCCTGGATCAAAAGTCATGTATCCTGTTTTATTGCGTAATTGACTAATGTCAATCATCGAATTGCCATAGCTATCATTGATAATAGGGCAGTTTATAGACCGCTGGCCAAGTTCTAAGGTGATTTGATCGTTTAATTTATGTGATGACATGCTGAACTCCTTGTCATTTAAATATAACTAAAATGTCAAATTAAGTCAAAATTAAATCGATTGGTGCTAGGTCCTCATAAGCATGATGGTGAAAATAGTTAGGGATGGAAATGATGGTATTATTAAGCATAATCAGAGGCCAATGATCGCGCAACCAAGGTGGTATCCGCCACTCATTAAAACATTTTTTGATCGATTTAGTCATCGTGGGGTACATGATTTTGGCATCAGGTAAAGTATGCCTGTAATGTATATCAAGATGATCTATCTGTTTATTTCTTTCGCGCAATACTAATCGACCTAGAGCGATAGGGTATTCACTGTTTTGTTGGCAGTGCCATTGTGCAGATGTTCTTTGGTTGAGTGGATTGATGATATGCAGCTGATTTAGATAGCGTTGAATCTTTATTGTCCCCAAAATGCTTAATGATGGCTGCCGATCTTGACTGGCTGTTAACTGTCTAAGAAAATCATGGATTCTGGTATTACATGGCGGTTGAATATCATATAACTGTAGCCATTCACGTATTAAAAGTATTTGTACATCATGAGAAAATGATTGTAAAAAATTGATATCTAACACCCTATTTTTAGGTAGAATAAAAGAAATAAGCTCTTGCATTTGGTGGTGTTGTTGTCGGATGTTTTGTGCGCAACGTGCCAAGGCTACTGAGCTGTTTGGCCATATTTGCTTTAGCACTGGTGTGATCTTGCTTCTGATCTGACTTCGTGTCATTGATGGGTCATCATTGCTGGGATCATGAATCCATTGCCACTTTTGAGAACGTGCGAATGCTTCAAGATCCTTTCGCTCTGTATCAAGAAAGGGGCGAAATCGTGTCGGTGTTGACTTCATCGCACTCATGCCACGCCAGCCGCTTTTTCGGTGAGCATGCATGAGAAATGTTTCTGCTTGGTCATCAGCATGATGTCCGAGCGCAAGCCATTCATCTTGTCGTAGTTTTTTGTCTAATGCTTGGTATCGTAAATGACGGGCATGGGCTTCTAAGTTGTTTTTTTGTGACATATGAATATTCAAAATAGACATTGGAATAGACCATTGGTCACATTGTTTCTGACACCATAATGCCCAGTTTTCAGATTGTTTTGACCAATGATGATTAACATGGATAGCACGACAAGGAACTTTATGTAACTGACACCATTGATTACAGGCATATAATAAGACCAATGAATCCAATCCTCCGCTAAAGGCAACGGCCATTGACTTTGGGTGCCTAGGTTTAATGTGGTCGTCAATAATTTTAACTAAATGATCAGTATTAAGCACATTCATGTTGTGTTTGAGTCAGCATTCTGTACTTTTGGCGTCGATTAGCTACTAGTTTTTGACGTGGCTGTTGATTGAGTTGGTCAAGATGGCCCACAATAGCTTCTTGAATACGAAGAACCATTGCATTAGGGTCATAATGTCCACCGCCTAATGGCTCTTCTATGATGCCATCGATGAGGTTGTGTTGGTAAAGATCAGGCGCTGTTAGTTGCATGGCTTTTGCTGCAAGCTCTTTCTTTTGGCTATCTTTCCATAAAATTGACGCGCAGCCTTCGGGTGAGATAACCGAGTAAATAGCGTATTGGCACATTAGATTAATGTCTCCCATACCTAAGGCCAGTGCACCACCACTCATACCTTCCCCAATAACAATACTGATTAAAGGTGTCTTTAACTGAGCCATTTCAAAGAGGTTCCTTGCAATTGCCTCACTTTGGTTATTCATCTCAGCTGCAATACCTGGGTATGCGCCTGGGGTATCAATGAGTGTGACAACCGGGAGGTTGAATTTCTCAGCTAGTTTCATTAAGCGTAATGCTTTTCGGTAGCCCTCAGGCTGTGCCATACCAAAATTATGCATAATTCGCTCTTCGGTAGTTCGTCCTTTTTGTTGTCCAATGATCATGCATGGCCTTCCGCTGATATAGCCCATGCCACCAATGGTCGCAGGACACTCACTGCCATGTCGATCACCTTTTAATGGTGTAAATTGCGTTACAAGTTTATCAATAATATCCAAAGTTTGTGGACGGTGAGGGTGTCTCGCAAGTTCAACAATCTGCCAAGGTGTTAGGTTATTAAAAATTCTTTTTTTCTCTTCAGTGATGGCCTCTTCAATGCATTTAATATGTTGATCAACCTTGGTGTTTTCTTGGTGAGATTGCAGCTGCAATTGATTGAGTTGAATCTGTAACGTTTGAATCGGTTTTTCAAATGATAGTGCTTTTTCCATTTTAGCTCCTTTTTCAATAGTTTACATGATTTGATGGTTGAATGCAAGACTTCAGTCGGTGGCAGAGAAGCGTCCCACGTTCATGGCTTCTATTTTGATGGACAGCGATGGCAAGTGCTTTTTTTTCCGCCACTAAGACAACAAGCTCTTTACCACGAGTCATGCCAGTATAGATAAGGTTTTTATCCAGTAACATAAAATGCGCTAATGTTACAGGCATAATAACCACCGGGTACTCAGATCCTTGGCTTTTATGAATGCTGGTTGCATAAGCAAGCTGGATTTCATCCAGCTCTTCATAGGAATACGTGACAATATTATCATCAAAATCAATAGTAACTGTTTGAGACTGGGTGCAAATAGACTGAATAAAACCAATGTCACCATTAAATACTTCTTTGTCGTAATTATTTTTAAGCTGAATGATTTTGTCGCCTATAGCAAATGATGAGCCATATTTCTCAAGGTACTGTGATTGGGGGTTCAGTTCTTTTTGCAGCAGCTGATTTAATGCTTGGGTACCAAGAGGCCCGCGATGCATTGGTGTAAGGCATTGGATATCACGGATTGGATCAAGATTGAAATGTTTGGGGATGCGGTGACTGATCATTGTTTTTACTTGATTTTGAATGACATCAGGGTCACTGCAATAACGAATAAAAAAATCACTTGTGGGTTTTTGCTGCTCAATGGGCATTTTGCCGTCATTGACACGGTGAGCGTTGGTGATGATTTGAGATGATGCTGCTTGTCTAAAAATGGCCGTTAATCGCGTAGTAGCAATGCATTCACTGTGGATCAAATCACTCAATAAGTTACCTGGACCCACTGAGGGTAGCTGATCAATATCCCCCACCCAGAGCACGCCTGCATGATTGGGTAATGCTGCTAATAAATGTTGTGCTAATTTAATATCAATCATCGACGCTTCATCAATGATTAAGTAACTCAATTTTAAGGGATTGCTGGCATCGTGTTTGAAGGATTTTGTATCTGGATCAATGCCCAAAAGACGGTGAATGGTTGATGCTGGTCGTTGTGTTGACTCACTTAAGCGTTTAGCAGCTCGTCCAGTGGGCGCGCAAAGCTGTAATGATCCAGAATATTGTTCGATGATGGATACTAAAGCACGTATCAGTGTGGTTTTACCAACGCCTGGGCCTCCAGTAATGATTGACATTTTTTGTTCTGTTGCCATTTTTATGGCTTCTTTTTGTGAAAAAGAAAAAGACATATTGAGTTTAAACTCAATAGATTTAATGATGGTATCACTGTCATGATCTAATGCCTTCCATGACTTGCTAATCAATCTTTTAATGTGTTTGGTGACATCTTCTTCTGCTTTATCAAGTTCCGGTGTTAATAAATAAGTCTTTTCATCAACGATATGTGCTTTGAGCGTCTTTTCCTGGGTACAATAATCAATAACAGGATCTATCTTCTCAGGTTCAATGTCTAAAATCTTGCTACATTGTTTAAGGCATTCCTCACGTGTCAGGGCGCAGTGGCCTTGTCCGGATGCTTCACCTAAAACATAATAAAGTCCTGCTTCAATTCTAAAGGGTGATGTTTTTGAGATGCCAATTTTTTGAGCTAGATCATCGGTGCTTTTGAAGCCAATGCCATGGATATCATGATAGAGTTGGTAGGGGTTTTTTTCAATAACTTGGATGGCATCATGGCCATAATACCGAAAGATTCTATTGGCTCTAGCATGGCCCATACCATGCTGAGCAAGATAAAGCATGATACTATGGATTGCGCGGTGCTCTTTCCAATTTTGGGCTATTTGTTCAATGCGTTTTTTTCCTATGCCCTCTATTTCAGATAGTCTTTCGGGTTCGTGGTCAATGATATCTATGGTTTTAGTGCCAAAATGTGCCACAATTTTTTCCGCAAAATGGCTGCCGATGCCTTTTACAGAAGAGGATCCAAGGTATTTAATAATGCCAGTAGTGGAATGAGGTATATCTAATTGTATGAGCTCCGCTTGAAACTGCTGTCCGTATTGTTTGTTATTGACCCATTTACCATAGCAAGATAAGTGACATCCCTCTTGTAAACCGTGCATATAGCCTACAACGGTTTGAATACCATCATGATGTTCACTGGTAACGCGTAGAACACAATATTGGTTATCATTGTTTTGAAAGACGATGCGTTCTAATGTTCCAGAAAGGTGTTCGCGTTTATTTGACTCTGATTTCATTTGGTATATTTTTATGATTTTCAAAGGAATTAAAGTGAGCTCTATCAGTTTGGATATGATCTATTCCTTTTGAATTATGCTTAATGGTTGCTTTTGAGTGTAAAAGTTCCTTAGATTTTACTTTTTGTTTTGTTGCTTTTGAGTTTTCTGATGAATTGATAAAGATTTTTCTCGGGAAGTATCTTGAAGAATGCTCTGGCGATATTGCTATCGAGCCCAAAATACCCCAACAAAGTGTATTCATGGCTAAACTTAAATGAGCAAATACATAAGATAAACTAACCATCGCTGTGGCTAGTAAAGAAAGTTTGATGACTTTTAAGGTGTTAATTTTATTGTTAATGAGTGGCTTGGCTGGAGGTAACGATACGTTTAATTCTGATTCATTATTAACCAGCATCTCCCAATCATGGGTTTGTAATTGGTGGTAAACTGAAGAGGGTATACCTGCATTCAAATCAATACTATTGACGAAGCAGTAGTCTACTTTAATGTCTTCTTTTGTGACACGAAATTGAGTGCTAAGGGTTTTTAAGGGTATTCTGTTCTTCTTTAATTCATCAGAAGAAATAACGCTAGGAACCCATTGTTGCTGGCCAAAGAGTGATTTATGCAATGTCTGAATATTTTGATGATTAGTATCAAATTTTACCCATTTTGGTGTGTTTATTTGAGACCCTTGCAATTCAATAAAGTTTGGAAGGCCACTAGCATCATCAACAGTAAATATGCTTTCAGCAGAAATGCTGTCCGTCACATCGATAGAACCTTTTTGGGTATTAATGGTTATATTTATATGAGTCTTGTGGCCCCTTGGATAATATAGCCCTACAAAACTTCGCATTAGTGAACATATATGAGTTTGACCAAGAAAAGAATTTAATGCAGCAAATTGAAAAGAGGAAATTATGTTGTTATTCAGAAGATCTAACAACTTGCTCTTATCATTTTTAAAGTTAGATTCATCCTTGAATAAGCGCTCTTCATCAAGATATAAATTGTAATCTCGCTCAAAATCCCATGTGTCCATCGTTCTAAATTGATTGAGCTTAAGTTGTTGTATGCTTGGATGCTGATTATCACCAAATAAGCTATTGATTAGGGTTTGGTGATCAGAGTTATTCTCTATAAACTTGATGAAATTATCAACATGGCTCTTCTGATCAGTTTGCTTAGTTTGTTCATTCAGCTTGCGAGTGATGATGTCTGCCAAACACATCTTTAATAGGGTGGTTGATACTGAAGCAGGATCAAAAGTATGAAACTCAGAATAATATGTTGGCATAAACAAGGCCTGTCTGATGATTTAATTTAACTTAACTCAACTTGATCATTTATGCAATAAAGATCTCTATGTAAATTTTATTGGCATTTGATCGAAAAGGCGTTAAAATCAGATCATTTAAATTAGGAATCATATGTCACAAGTGCCTTTAAAAGTATGTGTAACAGGAGCAGCTGGTCAGATTGGTTATGCGCTTGTTTTTAGAATTGCATCGGGTCAAATGTTTGGTCCTGATCAACCAATTATACTCAACCTTCTTGAGGTTGCGCCAGCACTGTCAAGTGCAGAAGGTGTAAAAATGGAATTATTGGATTGTGCGTTTCCCTTGCTTCATGATGTTCAGTGTTACGATCAAGCTAATGCAGCATTTCAAGATATTGATTGGGCAATCTTAATTGGTGCTGCAAGACGAGAAAAAGGCATGGAAAGGCAGGATCTTCTGCATAAGAATGCATCTATTTTTGCAGATCAAGGTGCTGCTTTAGATGCTAATGCCAAAGCAAGTGCTCGTGTTTTTGTGGTCGGTAATCCCTGTAATACTAACTGCTGGATTACCATGAAAAATGCGCCTAGCCTTAATCCCAAAAACTTTTTCGCAATGACCATGCTTGATGAGAACAGAGCGCGTTCATGTGTTGCAGCTAAGCTAAATACGCCTGTGAAAAATGTACAAAATATGATTGTCTATGGTAATCACTCATCAACAATGTTCCCTGACTTTGAGCATGCCACAGTCAATGGGCAACCTTTAATATCTTTTTTCGATAATCAAGAATGGTTAGTTCAGGAATTTTTACCCACAGTACAACAAAGGGGGGCTGCAGTCATACAACAAAGAGGTGCATCATCCGCTGCGTCTGCTGCATCTGCTGTCGTTGATTCGATCAATAAAATTTACTGTGGTTCATCAGAACCATTTTCTTTAGGCGTTGTTTCTGATGGTTCGGCTTATGGCTTGCCAGAAGGGCTCGTATGCTCATTACCAGTTACCAGCAAAGATGGAGACATTACAGTACTAAGTTCTGTGAGACATTCAGAAGCTAGCAAGGTATTATTTCAACACAGTGTTGATGAATTGATTTTAGAGCAAAACATGTTGTTAGATACCAAGGCATGATAGAACTTCCAGGTGTTATATCGCCCATTGCTATCACCATGGGACCATTTCGGGTTCATTGGTATGGGATTGCTTATGCAGTAAGCTTTTTAGTGTTGTACATTGGTGTCAGGTCGTCATTAAAAAAATCTAGCCAACAGTTGATAACGCTTGATATGTGGGAGTCTTTATTCCAAAGGCTTACTCTGGCAGTCATTGTGGGGGGAAGATTGGGTTATACTTTATTTTACCAACCAACGTGGCTACTTGAGCCCTGGCGTATATTGATGATTTGGCATGGTGGTATGTCATTTCACGGTGCATGCTTGGGCGTGGGTTTCACCACTTGGTTATTCTGTTACCACCATCGTTGCTCATTTATTCATATCATGGACTTATTACTGCCCTGGGTGCCAGTTGGTTTGTTTCTTGGCCGTTTAGCAAACTTTGTTAACGGAGAGCTTCCTGGGCGTGTAACTGAAGTTTCTTGGGCAGTGATTTTCAAGCACACTGATTGGTTACCCAGACATCCTTCACCACTTTATGAGGCGTTAGGTGAAGGCGTATGTCTTGGTGCGTTGTTGTATTGTGTGACAAAGTTAAAGCGAAAAGGTATGGTTACTTGTAGTTTTTTAATGGGCTACGGACTTATTAGAAGTGTCCTAGAATGCTTTCGAGAGCCTGATCCTCAAATTGGTTATCTGTGGTCTTATTTTACGCTCGGTCAGTTTTTATCCATGGCTATGATGGTGGTGAGTATGGTCATGGTGTTCATGGTGATGCGCCCCAGCTTGGGATACCATAAACATCAGCAAAAAACCTGCTAGCAAATAATGTATGCTTCTTGTTTGTTGCGTTTTGCAGTGATGCGTGGTTGTGTCAGGTAAGCAGCTCTGGCAGGAGAATGCCATAAAGATAAATGTGCCTGCAGCGATTGCATTTAAGGTTGCTTCAAAAGCATGTGGCATATTGATGAAAAATGTGTGATGACCCATAAAATATAAAATGCCTCCTAGTGGTGTTAATGAGGCAAAAATAATCGTCATGATAAGGCCTTTGCGATAAGATATACCTTGTTGCATCATACTATGCATAACTGCATAACTCTCAGCACCTTTATGAATAAGTAGTGCAGCGCATAAGACCAATAAATGAGATTGGTGGTTCACCATACTTAAGATAAAACCTTCAGTGATGGCATGAAGGCCAATAAAAAGCATAATGAAGTAACAAATATTACTTCGTTTACCTATATGCCATTTGGCATGTAGCCAAATGAAGCCTTGCAGTAATGCAAAGGTAAATCCTGCAATGAATAATGCGGGTAATATATTGTGAAAACCTTCGATAGCCTCAGGTATAAGATGACAAAGGGCAATACCCAAAAAGATACCGTCGGTAAGATGATTGATCTTGCGGCCTGATATCCATGCGTGATTTGAATGATTTTTGGAAAGGGCCATACGACCGATAAAAAACGCAATCAGCCAAGAAGAAAATAATGTAATGGATTTTATTGATAACATAGAATTCTACAAAATAGATATCACTATACCTGTATTGAGTTGGTGTGTCAATATAAGCTTGTTTTTTAAAGCTTTATGTTTTGAGCATCAGTAAATAATGACTGCCCAACGCTTTTTTCATCAATATTAAATGGCTTTATTTTAGCCTCAGGCGCATCTTCATTTTGAGATGATTCATCTTTAACGGGGTGTTTGTCAAGCTCCGCGGATATACCTGAGATGTTTTGCTGTATCGAGTGGCATTTTTCTAAAATATCATCAATATTTTTTGAAGGCCATTTGTTTTCATAGAGCGATTGTAAATCAGCTATGATTTTGGGGTTGCTGTTGAGTGCTTTTTCAGCTTCTGAGATAATTGTATCCATTGGTATTGTTGATTCGTGTGCTTGTAACTGCAAATCATCATAAAATTGAAGAGAAACTTGTATGATCATGAGTTTTTTTAAATCATCAGTTGATAATATTTCTAATTCATTAGTTTTTTTGCTGACATTTTCTAAGACTAAGCGAGCATCTACCTTACGACTATCTGCTAATGTCATTAAAGATTCTAATGTGATTGGTTTAAGTGTCATAAAGACGTTTTGTGATCGTTCTGTTAAATTGTATTTTAAGTTTAAATAAAGTCTATCTTTGACCCAATCAATAGCAAGATGATACTGTTTTTCGATGGCAAAGCAGTGATCCACTAAATCTCTAAAGTCATCATGGAAAGTGTTAAGATAGTCATCATATACCTCAAGTTGTTTATTAAATTGTTTACTTATTTCATCAAGATCTGAGGCATGCTGTGTAATTTTATCCTGGTGTTCATTATTTTCATCGGAGCTTTGTATTTTTTTAAAGTCCATTTGATCAAATTTTTCCTCACATGATTGTAAGTTTTTATAAATAGTGCTCATCGTCCTACTTATTTTAATTTGTTGATGCCTTATGGGAATTAAGCGTCTCATTATAGGTGATAACGGCGAATGATATAGCATTGCTTCAAAGAGATCTTCTGTTAAGGTATGGTCGCGGAGTATGGATCGAATGCCTAGTTCCCAAGTTCGGTCAGCTGTTAACAGCATTAAAATGGTAGATATGTTCGTGTTGCTCATTTATTGCCTCCAAAGGAGGTATAGCACATCTTATAGAATTTGGCATGAAATCATATCTTTTATCTCAGAAAATTGCGTGAGAAAATGACATAATTTTTGAATGCTGGGTTTTGGAGGGCAGGACCAACTAAAGCCATTTGGGGTAGGTTTGATAACGTGTTGTTGAATGAGATTCATCAGTTGATGAGTGTCGATTGTATTGGGCTCATTTAGATAAAATTGTGCTAGATGTTGTGATACGGTGATGCCAAAGATACCTAATGCTTGACAAAATAGTATGAGTTGTTGGCGATCAATAAGCTCTTTAGCGGTTTCAGGAACAGTGCCATAAAGCGTTATCCATTCTTGTTGAATGCGATCCAAATCATCAAGTCTAATGGCTTGGGCTAATTTTTGATAATAATAAATACGGTCATTAGGCTGCCGGATATAATCAAAAGGAATAGATGGTGTTGGTAGGCCTTTTAAACAAATATCTTGTTGAAGTGTTTGTTTTTTGCCAGAACGATGTTGTTGAATAGAAGCATTCAGATATTGCATGTACAGTTGAAAACCAATTTGATTGGCATGACCACTTTGTTCGCTGCCTAATATGTTACCTGAACCTCTGATTTCCAAATCATGCATTGCCAGTTCAAAGCCTGAGCCGAGATCTTGGTGTTTCATGAGAGCCGATAATCTTGAGCGCGCATCATTCGATAGGTTATCTTTGTCAGTGACCATAAAATAACAGTATGCTTGTCGGTATGCTCGGCCAACTCGCCCTCTGAGTTGATGTAATTGTGCCATGCCAAATCGATCAGCATTAAGAATAATCATGGTATTGGCAGATGGTATATCTATGCCAGATTCAATAATGGTTGTTGCTAACAGACAATCAAACTCCTGCTGGTAAAAAGCTTGCATACGTTGGCTTAGTTCCTTTTTAGGAAGCTGACCATGTGCAATAAGAACTTTTAGGCTAGGTACTAAAGTTTGTAGCCAATCCTTGGTTCCATTCAATTTATCAATGTCGTTTTGTAAAATAAAGATTTGGCCCCCACGGTTTAGTTCACGTTGGATGGCTTCTTGCATGGTTTCATCACTTTCTTCTGTAAACACATTGAGTGTAGCTTGGCGTTTTGTGGGCGCGGTTGTGATCATGGATAAATCTTTAACAGAAGATAGTGATTGATTTAAGGTCCTGGGAATGGGAGTGGCACTCATCATGAGTTGGTGAGCATGTATAAAATGTTTGTTTAAATACTCCTTTTGAGCAACGCCAAATCGATGTTCTTCATCAATAATAAAAAGATCTAATTGTGGCATGGTTTGTAAATGATAAAGAATTTTATGCGTAGTGATTAAAATATCCACTTTATGCTGGCAAAAAGCATCTAGAAGATGCTCTGTTTCTTTCGCGCTGTTCATTCGTGTTAGTAGAGCAATTTGTGCTGGCCAACCGGAAAATCTATCCATAAATTTATCATAATGTTGTGAAGCTAAAATAGTTGTTGGTGCCATTAAAATAACTTGCTTTTTTTGATCATAAGCTAAAAAAGCAGCACGCATAGCCACTTCGGTTTTACCAAAGCCAACATCACCACATATAAGGCGGTTCATGGGTTTTTGAGACGTCATATCATTGATGATATCTTGAATGGCTTGAAGTTGGTCAGGTGTCTCTTGATATACAAAGTCTTGCGCAAATGTTTCATAACGTTCACTAATATGGTAAGCGTTGTGTGTGATGATCGATCTCTTAGCATATTGATTGATTAATTCAGAAGCAAAACGATCGATGTCTGCCTTGGCTTTTGCGCATTTTTTCTTCCATTCTTGCTTGCCCAACTGATCAATTTTACTGTGCTCCTTACTACCACGATAAGGGCTTAGTTTGTGAATTTCATGCATGGCTAAAAATAATTTTTGACCTTTGGCATATTGGATCACAAGAAATTCTTGTGATTTGATACATTCGGTATGTGTATAAATGCCAACGCCATGATCTTGGTGGACCACCATTTGGTCTGCTTTAAGGTCATTGAGGGCCAGAGGGTCGTGCTGAGCCGAGCGTGTTGTTGGTGCAGAATGCGCATGTGACATTAAATCATCTAAACGTAATACAATGATTTTTTGTTTTTTGATGATAAAGCTTGTTTTAATATGACCAACTGCACACCCAAATGGTATGGAGCCATGAATGAAATCTGAAGATGCTATCAATGGCCATGGTTGATGGAAGTCTTCAAGCCAATGATTGAGACGAATATGCTTTTCAGCACTTGGTACAAAGACCAATACTTTATGGTCATTGAGCACCTTCAGTAATGAGGATTGAATGATTTCACGTGTTGATGTTTTATTCCAATAATGAAATGATTGAATGGCTGAATCACTTTTAAAAGCTGATAGATGCACTAATGTGGCCTGTTTTAGTGATTCTTGAGTTGACGATTTAAGCGTATACAGTTGTTCAATGGCAATGGGGAGTTGAGCCTGTTGATGACGATGATGAATCATTTCTTTTTGTGCAACATAAGCTTGGTCCAAGTGGCCAAGTTGGAAAAGGCAAGCATTGTTGGGTATGTAATCTTGAATGGTACCTAACTGCTGATGGAGGTATGGTAGCCAGTTATGAATGCCTTCAAAGGGGTTTTTGTTGGATAATTTCTCAAGCTGATGATTATGAAGTAGTCCAGAGAGTGTATCAAGCTGATCTGATGTTAAATCATTTAAGTCAAATTCTTGTGCTGGAAGTATCGTGATATTTTCAACGCGTTTAGTGGTGGTATTGCTTTTTAAATCGAGTTGAAATAGTCCATCGATTTCTTGGTCAAAAAAATCAATACGGAAAGCAATGTTACTACCGTTAGGGAATAAATCTATGATTGAGCCCTTAACGGCTATCTCTCCATTTTCACAGATATGTTGAACTCTTTGGTAGCCAGCAGCAGCAAATTGTTTTAGTAGCTGTTGTTGGTTGATGTTATCACCTTGATTGATGATACAGGCTTTGTTGAATAAGAAGGACGGTAAGTAGGTTCTGGTAATCCAAGTTTTTAGGGTAACAATGATGGTTAATGGTTCATGGCTAGTGGCTATGCGGTATAATGCCGCCATGCGTGAGGAGATTGACTCGCGAGATGGGGCATAACGATCAAAGGCGAGTGTTTCATAATCAGGAATATGAATGGCTTGCTTGCTATGCCCCCAAGCTATTAAACTGGAGTGAAGCCATTGTGCATCCTGGGCGTTTGCAGTAATGATAACACGGGGATGTGGTTTTTGACGTGTCAGCCATAAGGCGAAGCTTGATATATCAAGCCCCTTAATGTGGGCTATTGATTGTTCAATCGGAACTTCGGTCAATGGTGATGGTGCGATGGTACTCATAAGGCCTCATCAATAATGCCGCACCCAAGACATAGATCACCTTGATAAAAAACTATATATTGGCCTGGAGTAATGGCTCTTTGAGGCTCTTTAAAAGTAACAATGCATGCACTTTGATCTAACGTACATTCTTGTTCTTGCGAGCGGTACCTGATTTTAGCTGTTAATGGTTGATTCTTATTTGGTTGCTGACGCCAAACAGGATGACAGTATCTAAGCTGATGATGGTACAAGCTTTGATGGTCATGACCTTGTGCGACAATTAAAGTATTATCATGATTTTGTTTTCTGACAACATACCATGCGTCGCCAGCACCACCAATGCCAAGGCCTTTGCGTTGCCCAATAGTATGAAAAATAAGCCCTTTATGCTGACCTAATGTATCACCATCAACGGTGATGATCGGACCAGGTCTAGCCAATAAGTGCTGACGAATAAAGGCATTGAATTTACGTTCTCCAATGAAACAAATCCCTGTTGAATCTTTTTTACTAGCAGTTGATAGCCCCAAAGCCTTGGCTTGAGCTCTTACGTTGTCTTTACTCAACTCACCCAGTGGGAAAATACAATGCTCAAATTGTTGACTGGTCACACCAGCAAGAAAATAACTTTGATCTTTAAGAGGGTCAATGGCTTTTTTTAGTTGAGGTTTTGACGTTGAGTGATCTAATTGAGCATAGTGACCTGTAGCAATCAAATCAGCGCCCATACCCATAGCGTGCTGTTTGAACGTTTCAAATTTGATCATTTGATTGCATAAAATATCAGGATTTGGCGTCCTTCCAGCTTGGTACTCACTTAAAAAATGTTGGAAGACATCTTGCCAATATTCAGCAGAGAAGTCGCAAACGTGAAAGGGAATATTCAATTGGCTGGCTACACGGCGGGCATCAGCGGTATCTTGTGCTTGTGGGCAATGAGGATCGTTTTGATCCCAATTCATCATATGCAAACCAATCACGCGGTAGCCTTGCTCCAAGCATAATGCGGCAGTCACTGATGAATCAACGCCACCCGAAAGACCTACGATAACAGTTTTTTGACTAGACATGGGCGGTAATTTATCATAAAATTCATTACTCATCAACGTTGTTTGTATGTTCAAGGAGTCTTACCATGTTAAAGCCGGAAGCTATTTATTATGAGTCTGGGAGAAAAGTTGTTCCAGCCTGTCCGATTGTGCCCTACATTACTGGCGATGGTATTGGAAGCGATATTACCCCAGTGATGCAACAAGTGGTCAATCATGCCGTATTATTGGCTTATGGTGATCAAAAGAAAATATCGTGGTTAGAAGTGCTTGCAGGTGAGCGCTCTGTAGCAGTGCACGGACAGCCACATTGGCTTCCTGATGAAACATTAGAAGCCTTTAAGAAGTACCATGTTGGTATCAAGGGCCCATTAGCAACGCCAGTGGGTGGTGGTATTAGATCATTGAATGTAATGCTAAGACAATACTTAGATTTGTATGTTTGTCTTCGGCCTATTACCTATTACCCTGGTGTCCCAAGCCCAGTTAAGCATCCAGAAAATGTTGATATGGTTATTTTTCGTGAAAATGCGGAAGATATCTATATGGGTATTGAAGCACAGGCAGGAACCCATGAAGCAAAAGCAATGATCAAAAATTTGCAAAGCCTTGGTATGGGTATGAAGTTAACTCTTGATGGCACAGGAATAGGTGTTAAGCCAATATCAGAATTAGGCTCGAAAAGGTTGATCAGACAAGCCATTCAATATGCTTTAGATCATGAGCGTCAATCAGTAACCATCGTTCATAAAGGTAATATTATGAAATTTACTGAAGGGGCCTTTTGTCATTGGGGTTATGCATTGGCAAAAGACGAGTTTGGCGCAGAAGAGCTTGATGGTGGACCTTGGTTAAGTATTCCACGAGATCACTTGCCGCCTCTTGTGATTAAAGACGTCATCGCAGATGCATTTTTTCAGCATGCATTGATTCACCCTAAAGATCATGATGTAGTGGCGTCGACTAACTTGAATGGTGATTATATCTCAGATGCATTAGCGGCCCAAGTCGGTGGTATTGGTATTTCTCCAGGTGCTAATTTAAGCGATACGATTGCTTTATTTGAAGCGACACATGGCACCGCCCCAAAACATGCTGGAAAAAATGAAGCTAATCCATCTTCATTGGTCCTTTCTGCCATGATGATGTTAGCTCACTTTGGTTGGCATGAAGCAGCAAAGCTGATAGATCTTGGATTACGTCAGTTAATCCAGAATAAGACAGTGACTTATGATTTTGCGCAATTCATGGATGATGCAAAAACCTTGTCTACAAGCGGTTTTGGTGAGGAGTGGTGTCAATTAATGTCTCAGGCGGGTCACTAAGGTGTTGTTTTGATGTTTAAATTTTAAAAACATTATCTAAGTTATGTTTTTTTTTGAATCATGGGCTATACCAAGCATATCAGAAGTGGAGGACAGATATGTTTGGAAAGAATTTAGAAGATTCATTAAATCAATTTTATAATCTTGCGAAAAGCAATGGTCTATCAATTATTACGGTTGGACATATCACTGCTGCACTTCTAGAAAATGAAGAGGTTAAAGCATTATTCACCAGATTAGGGATTAATGAACATAAATTAAAAAAGCAGTTAATGGATCACTTAAAGCAGGTTGATGACATTTCTGAGAAAGATGATCAAGCTGTTCTTCAGCCAACATCAGGATTTCAAGATGTGTTGAAAAAGGCTCTTTTCCAAGTTCAAAAAGATGGGTTTTATGAGGTTACAGGTGTTCACGTTATATTAGCTATCCTTACTGAATACGAAAAAGTTGATAACAATACAATACGGTCAGCAGTGAATGTTGATAATGGTGGTTTTGTTGCTGACTTATTGAATTCATGTGGTGTTAGTAAGAAAATGATTATCGATTATTTAAGCAGTACTCAATCTAAATTTCATAATCAAGGACAGTTTATAGATGAGCGTAATAATGTACAATATGCAGAAACTCCAGTTGATAATGTTATTGAAAAATATTCAGTTAATTTAAATAAAATGGCCAAAAATGGTGAGATCGATCCGGTTATTGGTCGTGAGTTTGAGTTAGATAGATGCAAAGAAATTCTTTTACGACGTACTAAGAATAACTGCCTTTTTGTCGGCGAGCCTGGCGTTGGTAAAACAGCAGTGGTTGAAGGTCTAGCATTAGACTTGGTCAATGGTAATGTTCCTGAAAAAATGAAAGATTTAAATGTTTACGCCTTAAATATGGGCGCATTATTAGCTGGAACCAAATATCGAGGTGATTTTGAGAAGCGCATGAATCAACTTTTGGATGCTTTAGCGAAGCATAATAATAGAGCCATATTGTTTATTGATGAAATTCATACTCTGATCGGTGCTGGTGCTGCTTCAGGTAATTCATTGGATGCAGCAAATTTACTGAAGCAACCTTTGGGTAGGGGTAAAGTAAGAGTTGTTGGTGCTACAACATTCTCTGAACTCAAGGGTTTGGAAAAAGACCCGGCTTTATCACGTCGATTTCAAAATGTGGTGGTTAAAGAGCCAAGTGTTGAGGTAACCAAGCAAATGTTAAAAGGGTTAACCAGTAATTTTGAAGATCACCATCATATTCGGGTTAATGAAGCTTGTATAGCAGCAGCTGTAGAACTTTCTGATCGTTATATTAATGATCGTTTTCTGCCTGATAAAGCCATTGATGTTATTGATGAGGCTTGTTCATATGTAACTATGAATGCTCAGAAAAATAATCAAAAAGTTAAATCATTAACAGTCAATCATGTTGAGGAAACCATCGCAAGATTAGCTCAAATACCTAAAAGAAGGGTTTCGTCATCAGATAGGAAACGCTTATCTCATCTTAAAAGTTCAATGAGTTCTAAGGTGTTTGGGCAAGATCATGCGATTGAAGAAATTACCAATGCCATATTTATGGCAAGATCAGGTCTTAGAGATGCCAATAAGCCGTTAGGTAGTTTCTTGTTTACAGGGCCAACTGGGGTTGGTAAAACTGAAATTGCGGTTCAATATGCTAATGCTCTAGGTTTGAAATTACTTCGCTTTGATATGTCTGAGTATATGGAAAAGCACTCTGCAAGTCGTCTTATTGGTGCGCCTGCTGGTTATGTTGGCTTTGAGCAAGGGGGCTTATTAACAGATCAAGTTCGCAAGCATCCACATTGTATTTTGCTGTTAGATGAGATTGAAAAGGCTCACCCAGATATCTATCATTTATTGCTTCAGGTTATGGATTACGGAACATTAACTGATAATGCGGGTAATACGGCAGATTTTAGGCATGCTACCATTATTATGACCAGTAATTTAGGCGCTCAGCAAGCCAGTAAAAATAGTATAGGTTTTGGCGAGCAGAAACATGATGCAAAATTTAATGAAGCAGTCAACCAATTCTTTGCTCCTGAGTTTCGAAATAGGTTGGATGCAGTGATTCCATTCGGCACTTTAAGCCAGCAAGTTGTGTGTCAGGTTGTTGATAAATTCATTAATAATCTTGAGGATAAGTTAGAGCAGAAAAAAGTAGAGTTGACAGTCGCAAAGTCAGCAAGAACATGGTTTGCTGAGCGGGGCTATCAGCCAGATATGGGTGCAAGACCAATGCAGCGGCTCATTGAACATGAGTTGACACAAAAGTTGGCTGCAGAGTTACTCTTCGGGAGACTAAAAAACGGAGGTAATGTTAGGGTAAAGTGCACAAACGGAAAAACTTTACAGATTGATTGTGAGCAACCTGTCAAAGTAAGAATCTAAAAGTGCATTAGAGATTGTAGGCCAGTTATCTAAGCAAATGCTGGTCTATAGTCTTTTTGTGATTCTACCTTTGGTTAAGTCATAAGGAGTGACTTCAACTTTTACTTTATCATTTTGTAAAATACGAATGCGAAATTTACGAATTTTTCCTGACAAATGACAGGTTACAAGATGTTGCTTTTGTTCGCCAATCGTTGCTTCTACCAAGAAAACTCCATTGGGCAATACTTCTTTGACACTGCCTTCTAGCTCTATGACTTCTGAGTTTGACATTAATACCTTATATAACTAACTTGTCAAATAATGCTTCTTTTAAATAAAAAAAGCAACCATTTAATACTGATTTCATCTAGTTAAAGTTGTCTTTTCGTGATTTAAGTATCGTTTTTGTGATGAAAAGTGGTTGTTGGGTTTAAAAAGTGACTCACACTTTATTAGCTATCTATTAAATGAAACAGATTCTTGATGATTGACTGTGGTTTTGTTAGCATGATCAAACAATATTTTTACATCAAGGGTTAACATGGAAAATAGAGACACAACGGCAGAAAATCAACAAAAGTATGTTTACACGTATCCAAGAAAAACAATGAATGATATACAAATATTTCATAGAATATTTATTATTGTTCAATTGCTTGGTATCGGTATTGTGTCGATCGGATGGATGGGGCAATTAGGGGCTGTTATTGGTCTTCCAACTCATGTTGGTATTGGTATTGGTATCTTCTTAGCAATATCTGCAGTTTTTCAAGAGTTCGTGGACAATGATGTGATTACTGACCCAACTGTTAATGTTGATAATGCATTTGATGCCAACCAACAAAAAGGTTTTTATCAATCGCGCTACTTTTTATGGGCAATCATGAGCTTGATGATTGGGTTGGGGGCATTCCAGTCATTTATTAGATATGAATCCTTTATGGCCAATGCACTTATTGATTTTGGTCTTAAAGCATCGATGCCTTGGTTATACAATGCACTCGTCTATTTGGTCGCAGGATGTTCAGCAATGGCCTTGATGACGTTAATGGTTATCTGTTATTTGAAATTATTTCACAGAGTGTTGATTAAGGATTACTCAAATGATACTGGCTTCAAAGAAGCTGAAATTGCTGATGGTGTGGAAGATTCTATTGGTGTTGTTCCAAGATTTATGACTTGGTTGAATCAAAAAGTTGATTTTGATTTCTTTATGTTTATGTCAATGATATTTGGTTCGATGATTTATTTCGGTGCTGAGTTTGCAAATGTGTGTGCTATTTTGTATGCATTTTTTCCTTTGATGCCCACTTGGCAAATTATAGCCATTTCTGCTCTGAATGGGACCATAACATTTACCAATCAAATGATGCTTTGGGGTTATAATAACAAAAAGTTTTTTGTTGAGCATCTACGGGAAAATTGTGGTAAAGAAATGCAATTTCCTTGGCTAGATAAACTTCAATGTGGTATGTATGTCAGACGATTTGTTTTTTACTTAAGAGATTTCTTGTTGTGTGTTGTGGATGTAATGAATGCCATGTTATTGGTATCAATGGCCTATGGTAAGTCATTGGGAATTTCTCTGATTTTCATTTCAATGTTCAACGCATGGGTGAAAACGTATTTCCAGTCATGCGAAGAGGTTAAAAATGCCCAAGGAGAAACTGATAGCAAAACACAGGCATTAGAAAACACAATGATGAATAAAATTTTTAAAGGGTTTTTTGATGGTTTTGGTTGGTTAATGCAGGGTTTTTCTTCAACTTTTCTACCATCTTTTATCTGGCAAGGTGCTTCTAATCATGTTGGTGCTGATGAGATAAATACTGACTGTGGTAAGAAGGTTTGTTGCTGTGCAGGATCTGGTGGTGCGGAATCTAACGACAATTTAGAAATAGCGCCAAAGGTTTAAATTAAAAGATTGTTCAACCAAATATATTAGCTTATGGAGGAGTTATATGTTTAAAAAGTGTATTGCCATTGTACTTTTGGCATCAATCTTTCAGGGATGTCATTCATTAGAGCAGAAGAAAGATGAGCCATTTGATCGCTTTGCATTTTCTTCTGAAAAGACTTTTCCAACGTTCAGGGAAAGTGGTTTTCCATCTGAGTCTTTTGAATCTTATGATCAACGCGTTCAATCATACATCAAAAGTCGAGTTGGTCCTTGGTATGAGTCTCTTGGTAAGTCACCATACTACAACAAGCTTAGCTTAGCAGATAAAATTAAGTACTCTTCACCAAGAGAGTTAAAGCCAATATGTTTACCTAATCAACAGCCCAAAGGTATGATTTTATTTCATGGTCTTTTCAAAGATGCCAATGATTTATTTCAAATTGCATCGCATATTCACCAACAAGAGCCATGTACTTGGATCTTAATGCCACTAATGGCTGGGCATGGCACCGTTCCTGGAGATACCATACACTTAGATGCTAAAACAGATTGGTATCTTCCTGCAAAGCGTTTGTTGCATTATGTTCAGCAAGAGCAAAACCTTTCATCAATAACATTACTTGGGTACTCAGCTGGTGGAGCCATTGTAATGGCACTTGCAGATCAGTTTAATCAATCTTCACCAGAACAAGATAAACAGCACCATCAACCACACAAGGTTATTCTTTTATCGCCAGCACTTAAAGTTCAGCAACCTTTTTTATTGAAAGCCACGACTATTGTGAGGCATTTTTTAACATATGGTGGCAAAGGAGATGATGATTTTTCATTTAGTTATGATAGCTATACATATGATATTTATGCTGAATTTGATGGTCTTTTAAGCTTGATGGATGATGTTTTAAAGAACTCACCTCCTATGCAGGCACAAGTGTTTATTGATATTCAGGATAAAACTGTTGATGCCGAAAAAACAATCAACTATATTTGTGAACACAGTGAAAGAACAGAAGGTTTGGTTTTTGCATCGGAAGGTCATGCATTGAATTTTGAAAACTGTAAAGGCCATAATATCATAACAGAACCCTATCTAGATGGCTTTGAGGCTTATGGACACATTAATCTTATTAACCCATTGGACGACCCCTGGTATACCACTGATGCGTTTTATTGTTATGATGGATTTTTAGATTTGTATGGTAAACAATTTGATACTCATTGTGACGAACTAATGACTTGGACTAAGAGTCACTCATTTGACTATGATGATAAAAAATTAATGAGTTTAAGGAATCCTCATTTTGATAGAATGATTCGATCAATGCTTGAATTTATGAATCATTAATTTTTTGGGAGAGTCTTTGAAGTTTTTATTCAAGTCGATTGCAATGATCGTTTTTTTATCAGGGTGTCAGTCAATGGTTCAAAAGCCAGATCAACCCTTTGATCCATTGAAGTACGACCCAAATCTTATCAGCCCTGCTTTTCAAGAACATGGATATGATAATGAAACTTACCAGCAGTATACTGATCGTGTTGACGTATTTTTAACAAAACGATTAGAGCCATACTATGAGCTTAAAGGAGAATCACCTTATGAGCACAACCTATCGTTGGAGGATAGGGTTGCCATGTCAAAACCTCAAGAATTCTTACCGCGATGTTCAGAAGGGCAGAAGCCAAAAGCTATTTTGATGTTTCATGGTTTAAATAATGGTGTTTATGATTTGACGTCGATAGCTGAGCGTATTCATGATCAAATTCCTTGTAGTTGGATTAGGATTCCTGTGTTAAAAGGCTCTGATAGTTTGTCTGGAGATACTTTAACAGTGGATGCTCAAACTGACTGGTTAGAGCCATCGATTCGTCTCTATTATGATTTTCTTCACCAGCCTGGTGTTGAGTCAGTGAGTGTGGTAGGTTATTCTTTCGGTGGTTTAATGGGGTTGTTGGTGGCACAACATGCCGTCAATAACAACGAAAGAGAGCCATCTCAATTAATTTTAGTCGTGCCAGCAATAGCACTTCTTGAAAGCGATGAACGCTTACTGCCTTTAGCCAATCTAGCCAAATTATTTAAGCCTTACTTTTCGTTGACACTTCCTAATTCACATAAAAGACCATTTTGGTCTCCAGTAGGATTGTCTTATAATCAGCTTGCTCAATTTTGGTATTTATATAATCAGTTAGACAGGCATTATGACAAAGATTCAGATCTTAATATACAGGCATGGTTTACAGCTGGAGATGATAGGATTGATACCAGTAAGTCAGTAAATACATTATGTAAAGTAAGTGAAAATACCGATGTTTATGTGTATCAAAAAAAAGGGCAGTCTCTTGACTTAACTCAGTGTGATAAGAGTCATACAACATTACTGGATGTGAATTCTCCTGATGTTACTGATATCAGTCATTATGGCATAAAATATCCAAAGAATAAGCGCTATTTTGGCTTTGAGGATCATTATTGCCAAGACGGAATGTTCATAGTATTTGATGATTATGATGACATCACTTGTGATGAAGCTAAAGCGATGGATTGGCGTTTTGGATTAGACTATGATTCTGAACAAAAGTTGCTGGAAAGCTATTTCAACCCATATTTCGATACAATGGTTGACGAGATGATTGCTTTTATCAAAGACTAAAAGTAGTATTTATAAGGTAAAGAGAATTTTGACTATGGAGTGGTAGGTAATTTGATTAATGATTTAATTTCTGTGTTACCAAAACTTAATCAGGAGCGTATATGAAGTTTTTATTAAAGTCGATTGGAATGATTATCCTTTTATCAGGTTGTCAGTCAATGGTCCAAAAGCCAGATCAACCCTTTGATCCATTGAAGTACGACCCAAGTCTTATTAGCCCTGCTTTTCAAGAACATGGATATGATAATGAAACTTACCAGCAGTATACTGATCGTGTTGCCGTATTTTTAACAAAACGATTAGAGCCATACTATGAGTTTAAAGGAGAATCACCTTATGAGCACAACCTATCGTTGGAGGATAGGGTTGCCATGACAAAACCTCAAGAGTTTTTACCACAGTGCTCAGAAGGGCAAAAGCCAAAAGCTATTTTGATGTTTCATGGTTTACAGGGTGGTGTTTACGATTCGATGTCGATAGCTGAGCGTATTCATGATCAAATCCCTTGTAGTTGGATCAGGATTCCTGTGTTGAAAGGCTCTGATGGTTTGTCTGGAGATACTTTAACAGTGGATGCTCAAACTGACTGGTTAGAGCCATCGATTCGTCTCTATTATGATTTTCTTCACCAGCCTGGTGTTGAGTCAGTGAGTGTTGTAGGTGTTTCAATGGGTGGTTTAATGGGGTTGTTGGTAGCACAACATGCCGTCAATAACAACGAAAGAGAGCCATCTCAATTAATTTTAGTCGTGCCAGCAATAGGACTTCTTGAAAGCGATGAACGCTTACTGCCTTTAGCCAATCTAGCCAAATTATTTAAGCCTTACTATAAGTTGGGACTTCCTAATTCACATAAAAGACCATTTTGGTCTCCAGTAGGATTGTCTTATAATCGGCTTGCTCAATTTTGGTATTTATATAATCGGTTAGATAGGCATTATGACAAAGATTCAGATCTTAATATACAGGCATGGTTTACGGCTGGGGATATTTGGATTGATACCGAAAAGTCAGCAAATACATTATGTAAAATAAGTGATAATACCGATGTTTATGTGTATCAAAAAAAAGGGCAGTCTCTTGACCTAACTCAGTGTGATAAGAACAATATAATATTACTGGATGTGAATTCTCCAGATGTTACAGGTATCAGTCATTATGGCATAAAATTTCCCAAGAATAAGCGCTTTTTTGGCTTTGAGGATAGTTATTGCCAAGACGGAATGTTCATAGTATTTGATGATCATGATGATATCACTTGTGAAGAAGCAAAAGCGATGGATTGGCGTTTTGGATTAGACGATGATGCTGAACAAAAGTTGCTGAATGGCTATTTCAACCCATATTTCGATACAATGGTTGACGAGATGATTGCTTTTATCAAAGACTAAAAGTAGCATCCATAGGGTATTTACGATTAAGTTTGTGTGACGAAAAATGGCAATGATCAAAGAGTCATTATATTGACTATTATATCATTACTCAAGGAGGTGGGATATGAGGTTTTTGTACCAATATTTAATAATGCTGTTTCTTTTGTCAAGTTGTCAGGCAGGGGTGTAGCAGTCAGATCAACCGTTTGATCCATTTAAATATGACCCAAATCTTGTTGGACCTACGTTTCAAGAGCGTGGATATGATAATGAAACTTATCAGCAGTATACTCACCGAGTTGAGGTGTTTTTAACCAATCGTTTAAAGCCATATTATGAACTAAAAGGGGAGTCACCTTACGCACATGGTTTATCATTGGCTGATAAAGTAGCTATGTCTAAGCCACAAGAGTTCCTACCACGTTGTTCAGAGGGGGAAAAGCCAAAAGCTATTTTGATGCTGCATAGTTTGGGTGGGAGCGTCCAAGGATTAACGTCCATCGCAGAACGAATTCATGAAAAAATGCCCTGTACTTGGATTAGGATCCCTTTACTAAAAGGTTATGGTGGTTTACCAGGTGATGCTTTAACAGTGAACGCACAAAGAGATTGGCTGGAGCCTTCAAGTCGATTGTATCATAATTTTTTACGTCAGCCTGGTGTTGATGCTGTCAGTATTATAGGGCACTCAATGGGGGGACTTATCGGAATGTTGATATTGCAAGATACGGCACTCAATACATCTAGTAAGCCCTCTCAATTAATCCTCACAGCACCGGCAATAGCCTTGCCAACACAATATGAATTAATGCTACCTTTAACCAAGTTCATTAAGCTTTTTCGTGACTATCATATAATGTTTCCTAAGAGTGAAACACCTTTTTTAAGCTATTCTCTTAGTTACAATGAGCTAAGCCAATTAGCTTATTTATATCATCGATTGGATCGAATAATGGTCACTGACGCACAGGTTAGGGTGCAAGCATGGTTTACAGCTGGAGATAGAACAATTGACACGGAAAAGTCGGCTAATATATTATGCCAAATGTATCATGATTCAAAAGTAAACGTTTATCGACAAAAAGATCAGATTGTTGATTTATCTCTGTGTGATGATCGCAAAATATTGATGTTGGACGTTTCTGCTTCAAATGTTATAGAACTTACTCATCGAGGGTTAAATTTTCCTGAAAATAAGCCTTATTTTGATTTAGAAAGTCTCTGGTGTGAAGGTGATTCTGTTGCGTTGCACAGTCCAGATTTGTCATGTGATGAATTTAAAGCTATTGATTGGCATTTTGGCTCAGAGAATAACGCCAAACAAAAGTTGCTCTATGGTTCCTTTAACCCATATTTTGATTCCATGGTTGAAGAGATGATAGCATTTCTCAGAGAGCAATAATGGTGAAAGATTATTTTTTAACTGAAAGTAAAAAAGAATTTTAGTCAAGCTTAATTGAATTGATAATTATTCAATAGTATTAACTGGGATTGGTCAAATTGGATACTTCAATAAAGCAAATGAAGTTTTTTCGGTTTATTACGGTATTTGCAAAACTTTATCAATGCATTTCAAGTGATTGATATTAATTCAAAATCATGTTATAATTATTCCAAATTAGATCATAAAATTATATTTTTTAGGATCATTCGATGATCGTTAATATAGCTAAATATCCATGTATTGACATGACAATCACGCTATAAGTAGCGTAAATTATTTTAAGGAGATAACGATGTATAATGATTATAAGAAAGAAATTCTGAATGCAGTGAAGAGAGATGCTAGTGCATTGCAGGATGTTGGTGCCGATTTAATGGGTGATAAAGAATTTATTCTTGAGGCGGTGAAGCAGAATGGTTTAGCATTGGAATATGGCATCACCCATAGTTGGTTTTTAGGCTGTATAAAGTATAAAATAGATTATAGAGAAGCATCTGATGTTGTCCTAGCAGCGGTGAAACAGAATGGTAGGGCATTGGGGCATGCCAGTAAGGAATTGCAGGGAGATAAACAAGTTGTTCTGGCAGCGGTTAATCAGAATGGTAGGGCATTGGAGTATGCTAGCCCCAGATTAAAGAAAGATAAAGAAGTTGTGATGGCAGCGGTGAATCAGGATGGTTGGGCATTGGAGAGTGCCGATGCTGATTTAAGGAAAGATAAAGAAGTTGTTTTTGCAGCGTTGAAGACGTGTAGTTGGGCATTGGAGTATGCCCACACTGATTTAAGAAAAGATAAAGAATTTATTCTTAAAATGGTGAACCAGGATGGTATCAATTTGAAGTATGCTGATATTTCATTACAGAATGATATAGATGTTGTTTTGGCAGCTGTGAAGCACCATGATTGGGCATTGCAATATGCTGATGCTGATTTAAGGAAAGATAAAGAAGTTGTTCTTGCAGCGCTGAAGAAGTCTGATTTCGCATTCCAGTATGCCCACCCTGATTTAAAGAAAGATAAAGAATTTATTCTTAAATTATTGAACCCGTATTGGCAGTCAATTTGGTTTGTCGGACCTTCATTAAGAGATGATAAAGAATTTATTCTTGAGGCGGTTAATCAGAATGGTATGGCATTGAGGTATGTTGATGCTGATTTAAGGAAAGATAAAGAAGTTGTTCTTGCAGCGGTTAATCAGAATGGTATGGCATTGATATGTGGCGCTGCTATATTAAGGAAAGATAAAGAAGTTGTTCTTGAGGCGGTGAAGCAGAATGGTATGGCATTGATGTATGCCGTTGTTTCATTAAAGAAAGATAAAGAAGTTGTTCTTGCAGCGTTGAAGACGTGTGGTTGGGCATTGCAGCATGCAACTGAGGACTTTCAGAATGATAAAGAAGTTGTACTGGCAGCGGTGAAGCAGAATGGTTGGGCATTGAAGTATGCAACTGAGGCCTTGCAGAATGATAAAGAAGTTGTTATGGCAGCAGTGAAGGAAGATGTTAGGGTATTGCAATATGCCAGTGATGAGTTGAAGAATGATAAAGAAGTTGTACTGGCAGCGGTGAAGCAGAATGGTTATGCATTGTACTATGCCAGTGAGGCCTTGCAGAATGATGAAGAACTTGCCTTGGTAGCGGTGAGTCAAAATCCTTATATAATGAGGTATGCCCATGCTGATATAAAGAATGTTAAAGAAGTTTTTCTTGAGGCAGTGAAGCAGAATGGTTATTTATTGAAACATGTTAGTCTTGCATTAAAGAAAGATAAAGAAGTTGTCATGTTAGCGGTGAAGCAGAATGGTTATGCATTGGGCTATGCCAGTGAGGATTTGAAGAAAGATA
>JBMHDW010000012.1:0-179755 GCA_049889175.1 Candidatus Comchoanobacterales bacterium
AGACTTATCTCAAGCGGTAATTTGGTATCAAAAAGCAGCAGAGCAAGGGGATGTGGGTGCTCAAGTTAGGATTTTTATTATTAAGTTTAACAATATTATTAGTTGGATTAAGTCGAAGTTCAATATTGATTAGTGTGAAAATTTATAGCGTAATTAAAATAGTCAAAATGAATGGTTTATTGTCTATGTAATTTAGCCCATATTGTATATTAACTCATTAAAATCATGTCTTTAATAATAATTTGTACTATAACATAATTAAGACAAGGAGTGATGATGAGATATTGTACAATAATTATGCTGATGTTGTTATGGGGATCAGGTAATGCAGGTGATCAGAATAGTGGTGTTAGCTTATCAATAACAGATCTTCAATCGGAAAGGACATTGAACATAATGTTAAAAGATGAAGAAGTTGAAATAGTTGTACCAAGTAATGATGAAATAACAAAATTACATGAAGAAGCAATAGAAGATAGAACAGGGGAAGCAGCCTTTGAATTAGCCTCTCTGTATTACGAAGGTAATGGTGTTTCCAAAAATATAAATGAAGCTACAAAGTGGTATCAACTTTCTGCAGACAGAGGTTTTGCCAAGTCACAGTATAATTTGGGCTTGATATTAGTAATTAAAAAAGACTTTAAAAACGCCTTAAAATGGCTTCGAATGGCAGCAGATCAAAGTTTACCTGCAGCTTTTAATGCACTAGGAGTTATGCATGATGAAGGTTTGGGAGTAGAGAAAAATGATATAACAGCAATATTTTGGTACCAGAAAGCAGTGGATCAAGGTTTTATCCTAGCCAATTATAACTTGGCATTGGTCTACTATGAAGGCCATGGAGTGGCACAAAGTTATACCAAAGCTATTGAGTATTTTACCAAGGCATCAGAGCAAGGGTTAGCAGAAGCTCAGTTTAATCTAGGATTTATTTATAAAAAGGGTCAAGGAGTGGCTCCAGACTTATCTCAAGCAGTAAAGTGGTATCAAGAAGCAGCAGAGCAAGGGCTTGCTGAAGCACAGAACAATCTAGGCGCGATGTATATTCAAGGTCAAGGAGTGGACCTAGACTTATCTAAAGCGATTGATATGTTTGAAAAAGCAGCAGCGCAAAATGATCCAGGTGCTCAGACCAATCTAGGCGTGATTTATCAAAAGGGTCTAGGAGTGGCTCAAGACTTCTTAGAAGCAGCCAAATGGTATGAAAAAGCAGCTAACCAAGGTGATAAAGTAGCGCAGAATAATCTAGGAGTGATGTATGAGGTAGGAGAAGGAGTGGAGGAAGACTTCTCTAAAGCGTTTAAGTTGTTTAAAAAAGCAGCGGATAAAGGTCTTGTGCAAGCGCAATACAATCTAGGTATGTTACATAAGGACACTTATTATCTTTGGAAAAAAGATCCACTTGGCTATTCAGAATTAAATAAATATTTTGATTTAACAGTTGAACATTTTAAAAAAGCAGCAGAAAAAGGTCATGTGGAGTCATTATATAATCTTGGTTTAATATATGAAGAAGTTAATGAATTAGAAAAATCTGCTTATTGGTATGAACAAGCAGCAAATTTAGAGCATGGTTTATCGCAGTACAAAATCGGTATTGCGTACTACACTGGCGATGGCGTAGATAAAGATAAAGAAAAAGGAAAAAGTTGGTTAATAAAAGCTGAAGAGCAAGGAAATGATAGGGCAATAGAGGCCTTAAGAAAAATAAGAGATTGGGAGTTATCTCATCAATAGAAGGTACAGTAAGGTATTTTACACAATCAAAATAAATGATATGTCATTGAGTCTCTATGATACATCAATCATATAAAAACATGATTTCAAAATTTTTGATAATGTAAGTTTTTAAATATTTTTTCTTGTGTTGGAATGATAGCAAAAGATTTTATTTACTCATCAATTTATTAAGATTAATCTTTAACAATTTTGCTAATTTGAAAATCATTTTTAACAGTTTTTTTTAATGGTCAATGGTGAACTAGGATTACCTGAATGATGCATTATTATTTTAAATACCGTTAATAACATGATAGGTTCTGATTGCATTATTTCATAAATAGCGCATAATAAATGCGGAAATAATGATTATGTTTCAACACAACGTTAACATCAAAAAAATGAATTCTTGGGGTATAGCCAGTACGGTGACTTATTTTGCTGAACCTCAAGATGAGTATGAGCTACAAAAAATACTAAAAGGTAGTCCAAGTAATGTGCCTAGGTATTTCCTTGGTCTAGGTAGTAATATATTACCTGCTGAAGATCAACTAGATGTTGTGGTGGTAAGGATGCGTCGTTGCTTGCAAAACATTCAGTATTCTAGTGAGAGAATTGGTATTGATGCAGGTGTCAGTTGTGCTAAGGTTGCAAAAATGATGCTATCTAAAGGTCACCGTGATGCTGTTTTTTTTGCAGGTATTCCTGGAACCATGGGTGGTGCATTAAGAATGAATGCAGGTGCATTTGGTGGTGAAACCTGGCGATATTGTTTGGGTGTAGATTGTTTGGATGAGCGTGGCCACTTTGTGCATGTTCGTCGAGATGAGCTTAAGATCAGTTACCGCCAAATCAGTTTGCCTAAAGACTGGTGTATTATTAGAGGTTGGTTTTCATTTCCATCTAAGCCTGGAGAAGCGAATTTAATTGCTTCTCTACTTCAATCTAGAATGACCAAACAACCTATTGGTCAGCGAAGCTGCGGCTCTGTTTTTAAAAACCCCACAAATCATTATGCTGCAGAGTTAATTGATTCTTTAGGATTGAAGGGTTTACAAGAAGGTGAGATTGCTATTTCTGAGAAACATGCTAACTTTATGATTAACCATGGTCATGCAAGTGGTCAGGAAACATTGAAGTTAATGCGTCATGTACAAGATCTTGTAGCGCAGCACTATGGTATTTTGTTGGAACCAGAGGTTATCATATGGGAAAACCAGAAGTCTTAATTTTAATGGGTGGTATGGGGCTTGAGCGTGAGGTGTCGTTAAAGTCAGGTCGTGCTGTATTTCAAGCTGTACAACAACAGTTTCAATCTTCATTGATGGATGTTACTGATGTCTCTCAATTGCCCGAAATGCTAATAGAGCAATCACCTGATGTGGTGTTTAACTTAATGCATGGAGATATGGGTGAAGATGGTCATGTTGCTGCACTATGTCAGCTGATGGGAATTGCTTATGTGGGAAGTCAGGTTTTAGCATCATCTGTGGCTATGGATAAAATCAGTACAAAGAGCTTATTATTACAGCAATCATGTCAAACGCTGCCTTTTAAACAGGTTAAATACCATCATGATTTAGATTGGTGTTTAGAATCATTTGGTCTGCCGTTGTGTATTAAGCCTAGTCAAGAAGGATCAAGTGTTGGGGTTCATCGAGTGAACTCTAAAGAAGCATTATATCATGCTTATGAGTTGCTGAACCAAACCTATGATCGCATTATGGTTGAGCCTTGGATTCAAGGTCGTGAATTTGCGGTTGGTCTATTAATGGGGCGAGCATTACCGGTCATCGAAATCAAGCCTAAAGCACTGTTTTATGATTATGATGCTAAATATAAGCGCAGTGATACAACATATGAAGTGTTGTATGAGGATGCAAGTTGTGATTTGTCAATGATTCATCGTGAAGCTCACCGCGCAGCTGATATTCTTGGTATTAGGGATTGGGGGCGCATTGACTTTTTGGTTAAAGGTCAAGATGCTTGGATATTGGAGGCCAACACCATTCCTGGCATGACTGAGCGCAGCTTATTGCCGATGGCAGCCCAAGCAGATGGCTTGAGTTATCAAGAGCTCGTGGTCGGTTTAATTCAACATGCTTGGCGTAGGTGCCAGGAAAAACAAAATATTTAATCACCGTATTTTAGTCTCGAGATATATCTCCTATCCTGCATACAAAGGAGGGGCGTTATGTCAGTTGAAGATCAAGTTGCTCGTTATCACGAATTATTAGCATTAGAAATTGATGCACTACCGATGTTATCTGCAGCAGAAACCAGAACAGATCTTATGTTTATCGAGGGGCGGCACTTAGGTCATCTAACGATCGATAGAGAAGACTTATTGACGATGAGCCGGGTGGTTCATTGGCAAGAACAGTTGGTCGCTTTATCCAGTCAACCCATGAGCAAGATAAGTCACCAAAGATGTCAAAATACATTGCATAAAATCAATGTGATGAAATCAAGAAAATGGGCGTTATATCTCGCAACAGGTGGTTGTTATATTGATTGGCAAGACTACTGGGCGAGACAACCCATCAGTGAGGTAAACAGATCATTATTATTGCCTGTGTATCATGATCATTTTCATATCCCATATTATCGTATCGATCAGCAATGGTATTGGTTGCCAAAGTCTTTTGATAGAACGTTCATCACTCTTACCGATACAGCATGGCCATGGTTTCAGAGAGGTCACCATGCACGCTATTTATTAATACATGAGACATTATGTGATATGAAATTAATGGGGCAGATTGATGCACTTATTGCCATGGACGAACCCTATCTTGATCAATGGGAAGATTATCTTGAAGAGGTTGATGTCATGATACGTCAATTAGAAAATGAACAAATAAGGGTACAACAATTAATGTCATCATTATGGTGGCTTTTTAGCGGATTTGCCCGAAAAGTACTCAACAAATGGCTAATGGCTGTGAGGGAGCGTCAGAAAGAATTAATAAAAAAAATAGCAGATCAATTAACCAAGGTGCTTGAGAGAGATGTTCTGTATGGTGATCATTTACTGGCATTAATGCACATGATTAAGAAGATACCGAATGATCATGCTCAGATGAATGAAGTGTATACTTTGTTGTCACAGCAAGTTTCAAAGCAAAATCATGAAGGTGTTACAGTCATTTGGCAAAAAATAATGGCTGATAAAGGGATTGCCATAGCACAAAATGCATTAACAAAGGAGACGGTTAAGAAAAAACACTGGCGATCATTGATCATTGATGCGGTGAATAGGCAGAGCTGGCACTTAGTGGAATGTGTTTATTGGTCACGAGAGTGGGGTAAATCAATGTTTCAATATTTTGATGAGGCACTCATGAGTATGATGACTGCACTCAGGCAACACCCATTTTGGCTAAGGGTTTTGGGACATAAGTCTTCAATACCAAAAGTACTCACCTTGAAAAGTTCAGTAATGCAGTCTGTGTATTTAAGGCAGGATGAGTACTGGCAGTCTTGGTTAAAAAAAACCGACAGAATGGATGATTATCATCAAGCAAAAGCGCATTGGGTTATCGCGCAATGGCAAAATGGCAAAAGAGATCATAACATGATGTCAACAGATGATTTCATAAGTTGTATCAAACATGATGATGCGTTAAAAAAACAAATACGACAGGATTTAATTGGGCGATTGACCTGTGTCATGAGTGATGAAGGGCAGTATTTTGAATGTGAAGTGATGCATGACATAACAGTTGCTATTTTCCAAAATGACAGAGAAGTCATGTCGATACTAAGTGTTCAATGTCACTTAAGAGCAATCAGTCATGACCTTGTTCATGGATGTGATGATGTGAAAGAGCATTTTAAAATGATCAGTGATCTGGTCAAACATCTAAATGGATCATCATTATGGATACAAAAGTCACTCGGTATGATGATAAAACAATGCTTTCAATGTGATGAAATGTTTGAACAAAAGGGGATCCCTCTCATGCAGCAAATAGTGAAAGAGTGTCCATCACTGTTCTCATCATATTTTAAACAGTATGTGAATCATTATGACCAAATATCCAATGATATTTTATCTTTGGGTGCATTTGATCAAGGAAGAACATTGTCTTCATATCAATTGATCATGAGTGTCGGTCAGCAAGGTCTATTAACTCGTTTTCAACGAGAGATAGCATGGCGGCAATGTTTATTGACGTCACACTTAGAAGATCAACAAAAGCAGTCATTATTAGCTGTTTATGAAAAAAATGGCTGGGACATTCAAACAACGGTAGTGTTATGAGAACGGTTCATGAGCGATTAATTGAGATGGTGCAACATTATCGTGATGATGCTTGTTTTAGAAGTGGTGCCATTAGCCCAGTTAGAGAAGGGCACCTACAATTTTTAATTAAGTTAAAAGAAACAACCCATTCTGAGAGTATGTTACTCACACGATTAAAGGAATTTACCAAACATATGCCAATCAAAAGCAGGTGGTATACTCTATGGCTGGTAAGTTATAAGAGTTTACTTCAACAGTATGTACAAATGGTTATTGATGAATACGATCTTGATCGCTTAAGGAGTAAATTACGTGAAGATCAATTGAATTTAACTAGTTTATTGGCAAAAAAACATAATGACTACCAGTGCAAAATAAAACATAATCAACAAAGGATTGAATTAAAATACCAAGAGTTAGTTCAAAACAAAGACAATGAAATAGCCCAACTCAAAAAGAGTTTAGAGAAATATCATGATGAGAATCAACTTTTACGCCAACAATATGCCCGTGTTCTTGATGAGTTATTACATCTCAAACAACAATCAATGTTACTTCCAAAAGTTCAGCAAAATTTGCCATTACACGGTATGACAGTGGAGCCACTTATGATTATGGATCATAAAAATAGTGTGGTTTAATGTTTGGTTAAAATAATTTAAATCAACTATTTCATGACAAATATGCATATCTGAACTATAAATATAAAATATCATAAAGAGGTATCATATGTCGGTATTAGGTTCAGTTCTAAGCGGTCTTATTCAGGCTGAAGATCCGTTCGGTAGTTTTCATAATGAAATGTTCACGAGCGGTGAGGATCAATTTGAATTGGCAAAAATCTATGAGCATGGAAAGGGTGTTTCCAAAGATGAAAATCTAGCATTATATTGGCTATCTAAGGCTGCTGAAAATGGTCATTGTGATGCTTATTATGAATTGGGTAAAGTAGCTGAAACACCGGAAATCAGTTATTACTTTTATTCAAAAGCGATTAGTCAATGTGATCATGATCAGGCTTACTATGAAATGGGAATGCTCTACTACAGTATAGATGACTATGGAAATATTCCGGCATACGAGCGTATGAAAATCGCTCAGCAATATTTCTCACAGTCAGACACAGGAGAGGCAAACTATCAATTGGGCCTAATGGGGTTATTTGATGTTGAAAATTCAGAAGAATACAAAACAGTATTAGAATATATGCTTGTATCTGATGATTACCAAACAAAGTTAGAATATATGCAAAAAGCAGCTGATGATTACCAGCATGATGGCGCAAAGAATTGGTTAGCTGATTTCCATTTTCAACGAGGTAAGCTTATGTTGTCTAATGAGGATTGGAAATTGGATGATGATGACTGGAAATTGGATGATGCAATGTGTGAATTTAATAAATCCATTCAATATGGAAATTATTTCAAACCAACTTTATATTTTTTGGGGACCTATATTTATAGTGGGATGAATGAATCGAGTTTAACATATTGTGGCATCTGATCATTGGTGTGATTTTAAATTGAAGGGGGGAGATTATGAAAAGTTGGTTTAGCGTGATAGCAATGATAATGCATATAACAGCTTGGTCATCTTACGAGTCACTTTATGAATTTCATAAAGCAACTATTCACAGTGGGATGGATCAAACTCGGCTTGGTGAATTATATCTATCAAAGGGTGATGAGGATGAGGCCATATATTTCCTGAATCAGGCAATTGAAAATCAATCTTGCGATGCAAATTATTTTTTGGGGAAGATTTATCATCAGAAAAAAGATCCTTCAGAAGCTAAGATTTATTATGACAGTCATATAGCGTGTAGTGTTGGTCAAGATAATGCTGATATTTCTAAAGTGCCTCTGGCAAGGATTTACCTGGAGGATGTTTCAGTAGGTAAGGCTGTTAGTGTGCTTGAGGGTAGTAGTAACGCTGAGAGTATGTACCTTCTCTCCGAGATATGGGAAGAAGGTAATTTTCTTAGAGGTGATAGTATTGTTCAAAAAGATTTGAATCTTGCAGCAGAACTATATTTAAAAGCTATGCGGTTAAGTGGTGAGTATGAATGGTATTTTGGTTCTAATCCAAATGAAAAATATCGTCATTATGAGGATCCTCAGCATTACGCGGAAGCTATTGTGGACCCTGCGTATAGTATAGACAATGTTCAAGGGGTTTATAAACTTGCCAATATGTGGTTCTGGATTAGTGATATTGACATTGAATGGCATATTGAAAGAATGATTGAGATGTTAGCAAAGAAACATTATATAAAAGCTAAAATATATCACACCTTATTTCAGTTAAGTTACCTATAAAGAATGATGCTGCTTAATTTAAGGTGACATTAAAGATAGTGGCTTGACAAAAAATGCATTTTTATTCATAATGTTCTGAATGAGTTGCAGGTTTTGTTATGAAGAACTACCAGACCCTAACAATCGATGGCCAGTCTGTGCCGTATGCTAAAGATATTGTTAGCCATTCACAATTAAGTCCTACGGCCTATTATATGTATCGGGGGTTGTCGTGGCTTGGTGCAAGCTTAGGTGTGATTGCACCTGTCATAATTTATGCCATAGCACCGCAACAATCGTTGATATACCCTGTGCTAGCCGCCATTTCAGGATTAGGTTTTGGGTACTATCTCTATTCAGCCATGAATCAAAAAATTCAACAGGCTAACATTTTAGATGATGATCAGGAATACCCAAAAAATGGAGAGTTGCCATCATTCAATGTTGACAGTATTGATCTGTATTTTCAAAATGCAAAAAACCAACAGAGCCCTTTTGTGAAATCATATTATTTTATTATGGGTTCGCCTAAGTCTTTTGGGTGGATGCAGACCATTCGATGGCATGACTTTCTCGAACAGTCTAACTGCGCTCAAAGTAGCTCATATACATTCAATAAGCTAGAGACAAGTTTAAATAAATTACATGAAACTTGTACCAAAAGTATTTATTTTCCAAGTCAATTAGACAACCCATTTGGGCCTAACTGTGATGCTCAAGCGAAGGACAAACTACATATGTTGCCTGAAGTTTTTCGGGATATTGAGCAGAAAAAGGATGTGATTGTTTGGCGATTTGTCGCAGAAAACTATTCTAAGATAAAAAATCATGAACAGCTCGTTGATGATATTGAGGAAGTTAAAGCCTCTGCAGCATCATTATTCAACATTGTTGAGCCCATATCATTTTTATTCCGATTAGGTCTACAGTGCTTTCATAACTATCTTCTTGCCCCTAAAATGGAAGGAGCGAAAAGTATGAGAGAATATTCAGATAATATACTTAAATATCTAAATCAATTGTATACACAGCACTCAGAATCATTAACAACGTATTTTACAACGACTGCAAGTTTTCATGTTCGTTATACACTCAGTAAAACATGGTGGTATCTTATGACAGTTAATGAGAGGGACTGTGAATATCAAAAAATGCCTCGTATTACCGGTAATAGACTAAGTTTTATGAACCTCCCTACTATATCTGAATGGGAGACTGAAGATACGTTTGAAAAGCTTAAGCCTAGTATTAAATCAGACCTCATCTCAGTGAATGCAGAAGATATTAAGCTTGCTTCGGACTGGTTGGCTTGTGCCAATAACTTAGCCACAACAATGAGTGTTGATGTGAACCAGGGTTGCAGGTTTTATGTGCCGTGCTTATCTGATAGTGATATGCAGACAGATACATTATTACAAAAAACTAATCAATCGAAGGGTACTCATTTTGAATATAGTCGTTTGGGTCCCAATAAAGATATGTTTAATAATAATATAATATTGAGAAAAAAAATAACAAAAAAAATATCTGATGGTTCTCATTCAAAGCTGCCAACACGTCGCCGGAATAATAAGAAACCATCTGTAAAATCATGAGATCAGTAGATTTTAATTCGCTAAAAGATCAGGTATGTAAATCAAAAGATTTATCACAATTAGATCCGGAAACGCGAGCAGAATGGTGGCAAGCATTTAAGTCAAAGCTTGATGATTATCATTTGTGGGATATTGATGACGAGCTATTTGATAAGCAACCCTGTGCTATTATGTTGTTTTTCATTTTGTGTCCCGAAACTGAAATCAAACATAATCCCAATATGTGCGATCAATATAATTTATTTTTTAGTGTTCTTTCACCATACAAGGGTACTGTTGAGTATCAAAACTTAGGGGTTGATGATAGTCATTGGCATCCACTGAATCAATACGCTGTTGATGATGACTTCCATCATTTATTTCAGATGTGGTTAAGTGATTTACTTCATAACGAAGATGTTTTTAACTTTTGGGTTAAGTGTTTTTTATTGAGTAAAGGTATTATAAATAATCAAATTGGCGATGATAGCCCTGATTCTAGATCTATTCTTGACATGTTTAAAATGTGGTTTTCAGTATCAAGTGAGACTCATACATTATTACTACAACCACCAAAGCACTTAATGGGGCGGTTTTTGACTGCAGCCTTAAAGAGTGATTTGTTTTCTGAAGGAAGTGAAACTTTTAAAATAGCAAGTGAAACTATTAGACTTTATGCGGACAAGATTCGGGGTCTAAATATTAATGCTGTTGAAGCTGATTGTGCTAGTGTTGTACAGGATGATATGAATAATTTAAGGAGCAAATTTTTGTCATCCTATGAAATACAATCATCTATGGACTGGCATTCATGGTGTATTAGCCAAACAGAAAAAAGAGGAAATGTTTTTGAGATAATAAAAAACTCAGAAGAGTTGACCGAAATAATAGACCACTTTTCAAATCAAGTTAAAAAGATCGATTTTTACTCACATATCTTTAAACATGAAAGGGAAAACGCCGAACAGATTCCTTCTGTTTTGTATCAATTCTTACAAAATTTTCAGACTTCTAGCGAAGAGTGCATTGAGTGCATTGATGATTCGAATTTATCTATAAATACTAAAAAATTTTTAAAACTTCTTATGTCGTTGAGTGGCGAAAGAAAACCTATTGATGATGATGACCAACAGTTTTGGTCAACATATTGTGATTCAAGTGATGATATTCGGCAATACAGCGATAAATTACTTGATGATGCTAAAGAAGAGCTTAATTTGAAGAGTCTAAAAGTACTTAGTGAATTACTATTAATAAAAAATTACCAACCGAATAATGAGCTTACTCAGATAGATGCCTATAGCTGTTTGAATTTTATCAAGAGTGCTGCAGAAACCAATATTGATAACCCTCTATCTTTGGTTGAGGATTGGTTGCAATGGTTGAAAACTTTTTTACATCGAAAGAGATCGATATCAACCTATGAACTGGCAGCAGCTAGCTTCCGTGATAATCCTGATATCGTCTTTCCCATGATGAAAGCACTTATGAAAAGAATAGTATTACTTCACCAAGATGCATGGACACAAGAACAAGTTCAAGAGCTCAATACAATGGTCGAAGATCTCAATCAGCAGGCATCATTTAAACATACTAAGCCTCTGCTGATCACTATCATTAATAAGATGACTGAATATGCTGAGTCAGAATGTTTTAATCAAGAAAAAAAGCTGGATAAAAACTGTAAAGACCTAGATATCTTTATTTGGATATTTGCTGGTAGTCAAGAGAGTAAATGTTACCCTTTACTGTATGCTCATTCTTACGAGCATCACCAAAACGTTAATATTAAAAAAATCATGGATTCCCCTCAGCTCAAGTTGCTTCATTTTGAGCCGTTAAGTGATGGTAATCAGCAAAAGTTAGCAGCTAAAACAGTTCATACTGCTGTAACTCAACGGGCAATAACAGCATTAAATTTGCTGCAGTCTCAAGTGTTAAAGCCAGATAAAACGTCTGAAGCAATATTTGAAAAAGGGGATTCAGTTATTATGGCTCCCTTACATTACAGTTTAAATGTAGCACATCATATGAAACTTAATAAAGTTAAAGAAAAGCTAGATCAATTAAATGTTGTACTTTGCCAAGAAGATCGCAAGAAGATTCAAAAGATAACAGCAAGCGAAAATCTTAAAAAACAATTTATCCAAGCATTAAATGACATTAAAAACCAACTAACATTCATTCAAGCTGAGGATAAAGAATATCATCCTTGGGTTGATGCATTATATGATATTAATGACCTTATTAGTGATACTAAAGAAGACAATAATCATCAGCAAATGGCAGATATTAGAGATCAACTATTGGATGTTCTTATTCGAACCACTTCTCTTTTACAACTGACACAAACCTCGTATGGTGATGCACAAAATAATAGTGGTATATTTCTTTATCAAGAGTGTAATGATGATTATTTAACACTTTTAAAATCACCCTCTCTTTTATCGTTTTATAGTCAGAAGATAACCTGGAAACAAAATCAAATAGCAGAAATTCAAACGCGTATTAAAGAGATTATGAAAAATACTATTCAGGGTATAGGTGCCTTTTATAAGCAATATATAATAAAGGGTTCAAATCAGTTTAGAAGCCCTAGACATTGTTATGATGATCATGATCTTTTTTGGTTTGAACAAATTAATCCAAATTACGAATGGTTTGAGGTCTATCAGACGATGGTACGTCAATACCATCAACACCTAAATTATATTGAACAATTTTTTATGGGTTCTGTTGAAACCTTGTTTCCAGATCTTTATTATCATGAGGTAGTCGAGGATGTCACTGTATTGCGGGAACGCCTAAATAAACTTAACGAACAAAGCAAGAGCGCCTCAACATTGAATCTGTTTTTCGACTCGTTATTCGGTACAATAAACTCATTTACATCCTTTCCAAGTTTTATTGATTTGTATTTACGCAAAGTATTTGTGAATGCAATGTATAACCTTACAGCACTCATTAAGCAATTACATCAACAGCCTCGCTTGGTTGAAGAACTTAAAGAAACCATTATTCAGCAATTTTCAACACAAAAAATCAGAAAAAAACCAGCTCTTGATGAGGATGAATCACAGCATACTGATACAAAAGAAACACCCGATATTGCATTCGTTAAAATACCAATGATTCATGAATTAGGTAATGGGTTTTTTGACCACTTACAAAGTATTGGTGTGGATCATGGTTCGGTCAAGAAGGTGATTCAGCGTAGTAGTAAACGTTTAGATAGTGGTACAGCACAGGCAATACCAATAAAAATTCGTGATATGTTAAGTTTGACCCTAAAGTAAGGATAGGTAAAGCATGGATGGACTAGAGTTAAGTAAAAAAGCAAAAGGACCTAAGTCAGTACGGGCCAAAATGACCACTAATGGTCAATCATTCTATTTTGAACGAGTTAATCAATCAGCAGGCGTTAACAAAACAAGAGCAAGCTCATTACCTCGACGTCGGAAGAGAGGCAGTATTGGCTCTTTTTCCTCTGAGACCGAAGATGATCATAGCAACAAGATGCCTGCAAACGAAGAAAAGCACCATCTCAATACAGAGATAAATGATGCCAACCAATTTGATGCTAAAATAGGGGCGGGGGAAGTACCTCTTGAAGCCAATCATGAACAAACAGAAACTGGTAATAGAAATCAACAGGATGAGCCGCATACAGCAAGTGGTCATGCTGAGCAGAAGCAAGAAGTTAAAAATGCAGAAGCAGAGCCTAAAACTGAAGACAGAAATCATCAGGGTGAAGCGCATGCCGAAAACAATCATGCTGAACAGAACCAAGAAGATGAAAGGGCTGAGCAACCTGACGATAGAGATAATGAGCAACCTATTGATATGTTGGCAATTATAGAGTCTTTTATAGATAAAAGTATCGAAAGTTTTGACCAGCTACCTGCTGATAGAATTAATGCAGTTCAATATGGTGTTGGTGCAAATGTTGGGGATTCTGTTAATTCATATAGAAAGCACTTTTTTTTCATGCGGTATATTTTGATTATGATCTGTTTAAAAATATACACAAAACTTAAAGATGGACAGAATGATAATGGTACAATCAATTTATCGATGACGGGATTGTTTAACAACCCTGAAGAATTAATACCAGATAATAGAAAAAGTCTTGTGCTATTCTTAAATAAATTTATTGATACGTTAGAGAGTTTTCGTGGTGATGAACAAAATCAGTTTAAAACCATTTGGTGCAATCTTCTGATCAATGCGCTTACTAAAAAAAGCCAGGAGCAGTGTAAAGACTTCTTGAATGCGCCTTGGAAAAGTGTTTTTCCACTATCAACTGAGAACAGCTATTATTTGACCTACTCATCATTCATTAATTCTATACTCTACATCTTCAGCAGTGAATACACCCAAACCTATACATTAGAAATTAAGCAACTTAAGCTTCTTACGGGTGAATTTCAAGAAACTAGAAAATTGATACAGGATGCTTATAAACTAAAAAAAGAACTCAATGATAAAATACATACATTTGTGACATTGGATAATGAATATTCTCTATTTCGAATAAATCCTCATGGCATAGAGGGTAATCAAGCTCCGTTAGAGATACATCTGTGTAAGGGTGTTGCTAGGTATTTAGAGGATTTAGACCAAGAGGGTAGGTTGATGAGTGATCGTAATATTGATGACTATTTTGAATATCTGGTCGGTAAATCAATTCATAAGATTCTGTCCATTGAAACACCCTTGGACTGCCCAGATCAGTTGCAGTTTTTCGAACAAAGTAATGTTTTCTTATATGACATGGAACTATTAAGAGATGTGAGCAATAAGGGTAGATTATTCCAACATTCTATCAATAGTTATTTCAGAAGTAATAGGCATATTGCTCCAACAGGCAACGCTCATCCATTATGGGGTCAAGAGCTATTTTTGCACTATGATGCCCAAACAGGGCATTATGTTAGTGGTTGTTCTTCGATACGCGATAACCAAATGCACTTTTGTTTGCAGCGGCTGTTACAAATGGCCGTTGAACATGGTTATCAAAAGGAGCATAACAGGAATTTAGGTGATGAAAGTTTCTTAGCCAAGTTTCTGAAAAAAATGGTCAATGAACCACCGGTGCAGAGACAAGGAAGTCCAACTGTATGTACAGGAACAATATTGATAACCCACCCCAAGAAAAAATCATTTAAATCATTATGGGGAAAATATCAACGTAAAGTGGCGGAACGTTTGGTTGACATTCATCCTGAAAGGCCACGCTCAGATACATTCAGCTTATCTCAATCCTTTGAAAATATTACACGGATATTCCAAGATCTCATGAAAACTTACAATGCTTGGAAAGATGTGATTCATGCTTCAAAAAAATGGTTTGATTCTACCAAGGGTTTATCCGCCGTTAGAGCGATTAGAGTTAAGAAGTCGATTAGACCTGATCTCGGGTGCATTAATCAAGCTCAGGGGGGGAATCAGTGGAATGTATCCAGAGATAAACATGAGTATTATGCATCCGATGATAACTTACTAAGGCTTGCTCCCGCAATGAATCAAAAAACAGAATTAGTCAAAAATTTAGCAAGAAGTATCGTAGGATTTGAATCTAGAGGTTTACGTAAGCTTCCAGCCTGCGACTTTTACCCTTACCAAAGTGCAAAAAGTACAGAGGTATGTAAGCGCATTCAAAATTATGGAGTGGTGGTCTTCCTCGGTACTTTTTTTAAGGCATGTGAACAACATGATAACGAACAGAATCGAGGTCCTCAGAATGCGAGATAGTGATAAAATTCAGAGACTAGAACTGATTCAATCTTTGTTTCATCCTGGGTATATAGTGAGAAAAAAGCTCTACCAGGAAGATATTAAGACAGCATTTTTAAAGCGGCCAAAAATGGATGATGCTGCCACTTTTTTTGATAAGATTATGGCACTTAAAGATGCAGATTTGTACTCTCTCATTAATGGGGAGCATGCATTTGCAACCAATACCAGATACCATCCAATATATTATTTATTAGCACTAAATAGTGAATTATTCATACAGTGGATGCTCCTAGGTGATAATGGGAAATTATTGAGCGAAATGATTCGCAATGTCCATCAAAATGAAATGCCAGAATCGAGATCTTCAATCTTGTTTATCGCTGCAATGTACCTTACTAATGAGCAGTTTTGCTTATTTAAAAAGACAATAACATTACCTGGTATTGATCCCTGGGCACTAGCACCTAAAGAAGATATATTTGGCTTTGGCATTGATAACTATTTAGAGGTTGCAAATAAGCGCCGACTGTGGCAACAAAAAAAATTGATGGAAAATCAGGGGGAAACACAATTATTAAAGGATCGTAATGCTTTAAAGAGCCACTTGAAACATGGATTTTATCATAACAAAAAAGTTGTATTGCCTCTAGAATTTCAAGCATATTCAGATGACCGCACTAAACAAAATTTTCTGGATCTTTTTTGTCGATATCCTTATGTATTTTTTAAGCAGATCAACATTCAGAAAACGCCAATGATTCAGTGTTACTATAACGATATCAATAGTCAATTAAACTTATGGTTGACTGAGGAAGTCTCTCCTGATACTTGGCAAAATCAGGATATACAGACACATATGATGTTGTTTTTAATGTGTGCGCGAGTTCATGAATGGCAAGAGGGATTATCACAACAATTTATAGCATTTGTATCACAAGATCATGGTCAAAATGAATTAATGATCCATTTATCCAGTATCCTTTTACTGAACATTCAGCATGAAAAGCAGGAACTTTTTCAGCATTTAATGGCATCTGGTTATTTTCAATGGTTTGCGGATGATCAAGAAGTTGCATTGAATCGAACAGATATTGTGGTTAAGCAATTACTTTTTAAAGGAAGTCCATGTGTCTTAGATTGGCTATTATTATCTGTTGATAAGCCAAAGAACTTCGAAAGTTACATGAAGGATTATTTAAATGACCTTTTTGATGATGTTATTCGTGGTGTTGTTGATGAAGACTGTGAGTTTATGTTTAGCCAGCAGTTGCATCATATAGGATTACATCTACGGTCACTCATATCTAATAAAAAAACTGATTTAGCAAGGCAGTGGATAGCATTGTTTGACATGCAAAGTATCCTAGACTTGCATCAGCATTATTTAAACAATCCTAGCCATCATTTATTAAATTATCATACCCAACAGGAGACCTCATTTTTTCTTTGTATCGTCCAAGTTCTATCTGAGTTAGGTTATATTGCAACGTTAAAGCAGATCTATATTGATACCATTAAGCACTATTCTAAAGTCAAAAGCGACGATTCCTTAAAAAGCAGTTATCATTTTTATTTTTCATGTTTAGAAAAAGCATTAGCACAACAATTTGAAGAAGATAGCCTTCATGAAGTTTTGGGATGCTTTTTGTCTTATGATCTGATGGATGAAGTGATCACTATCTTTCCAGAAAGAAATTACGTTCTGGCTATCTTAAAACTGTCAAAAAGTTACCCAAAACTGCTTTACACCATGGATTACTCATCTAAAGACCTTAAGAAGATTCTGTTTCATGCCGGGCACCCAATGCTTCCGAGTTTGTTGCATTATTTAGCTTTTTTAGGCCCAGCGAGTAACGATACATTTAATGATTTATTGGCTGGTATCCGTGGGCCTCATGTATCCATGCCATACTGGATGAAGGAATTTATAGAGGGTTTTTCGGTTTTTTATCAGAAGGACGGTGCGTGTAGAATGCGCTTCCATCATGCATTTGAGTTTATTTACGATATTTTTGAATCATTGAACTTATTTGGTAAGTTAAATAAGCAAGATATTTTTTCAGCTTGTATTGACTATGCTGGAAATAGAAATTGGCTTGATTATTCCAATAAGGTTTTGAAAAGATCATCCAAAAAATATCTTGATGCGGTAGCAGGTTGTAAAATGTTAACTTGCTTACTGATGCATGGGAATCCTAAAAAATGTATGTACACAACGCCCATACTGTTCAACACACTATCAACAACCATGCGACATCAATTAAAGCAGCAAATTCAAACGACGGTATTACAGTTAATGAAAACTTTTTTAACGCATAAAAAAAGTAAATCTCAACCTAAGATTTCTTTATTGGCTGCGTTTGATAGTGTGTTTTGTGATAAGGTTCAACTATTACATCACGAGAAACCAACAAAGTCGCTTATCACAATTTCATCATTAAAATTGAGGGCAATGAAACAATTCAAGGAACATTTTTTAATGTATCTTCGCTCAAGTCTTCATTTGTGTACGGTGATTAATGATGACACAGCCAACCTGAAAGATGACCAGGTGTTGACTAATGTTTCAGGCTGTATCAGCTCGATGAATGAATTAAACAGCAAATTGATGTCAGATGATGATACAACTAAAGTGGGTCCATTTACATTTAAACATAAATCAACCATCAGCTTGATGTGTAATTTGGCACAAAGTATTACAGCAGGTATTCAAGCTTTGTCACACTCTATTGAGAAAGAAAAAGCAAAAACCATCCTTTCCTATTTAGAGAGTATTTCAGATGGGCAAATAGATATGCTGACTTTGTATACGTCAATTGCAGTTACCATGCGTTATCAACAGCTCATTGGATATGTTGTTCCAGACGATCCGCTGGCAAATCAGAAAAACATCAACACATTCATTCAGACATTATCATTGGCTTTAGCAAGAAGATTATTTTATTACATGGGTAAGCATGAAGGGCATCTTAAAGATGGGGGGCATGCTAAGTGGTACAGCGCACCCAAAAAATGGTTTTATTCTAAAGTAGATGGTTCTATGACGCACAATCACCCGTTTTCGACTGTATTGCAAGAAGCATTAAATCACCCTTGTCCTGATGAAGATAATGAAACAATTAATATCAAGGGGTTAACAATAAAGATATCTGATTTGCTGAACTTTCTGCCAATGGGTTTTGAAGCGGATATTATTGAAAAAAAAGTATCGTCAAAGCGGCAAAACGATTTAAAAACTTTTAAAAGCAATTTCAGCGATGTCTTTTTCTTTAGTAGTATTGGGAAAAAAGAATATGATGAAAAAAGATTGGATAATCAGAACTATCAGGTGAAGGTTGATATAATACCTCGACAAACTGTTAGAGAAATGATGAAGACATCTGAGTCATTTTTTCGCGCATCAGAACAACAATTAAAAGGTGTTAGTCGTTTTCTAGATGGCTTTTATGCTTCAGGCTTATCGGGTGCACATTAATGAACAAACATTCATTAAAGTGCTTGTCGCATATGAAATCCAGCATCTTCACCTCTATCGAATGCATTGTGGTCACCTGCATTAATGTTTGCTTGATTAACGCCATCTATGAGGGTGCTAAAGAATGACTGGTGTGAAGGTCTAAGTTTGGCAAGCTTAACCTGAACTGCTCTTTTATCCTCTCGGGTTCTAAAGGTGATGTTGAGTCCAGCTTCTTTAAGATCCTTAAATCTAATCAATAAGGCAGAGTTATTACTGTCAGGTGCTTTTAAAAGAAGTTCGCCTAAAAAGCTATTAGTTTGATCCTTAGGGATGATTTTATTAAGTTGTTTAAAGTACCAGCGGGCTTGGTACTCCTGGTTAGTTGGATAAATGATTTTTTTTGCTTTATCCAATGCACCAAAGAAAAAGCATATATTATCAATATCAAAGTGATTGATAAAGTGTGCAGCAAGCATATGTCTTTTCCCAGATAAATCAATGTTGTAACATAATATTTTTGATAAATATTCTGATAAAACATCACGAATTTTTGCCTCGTTGAATGCTAGTTTAAAAAATTGAGTGTTGGTGATCATGGTAAACAATGATTCACAGGGCAGACCTGGTTTTAGCAGAGCGACACAATGGGGTGATATATCACCGTGATCGGAGGCTACTTCGATAAGAGACTTTGCATAATCAAATCTATATAATTGATCATGTTTCATGCCAAAGGCTTTATCTGCGATCATCATGATAAAGCGTGTTACTTCTAATGTAGAATGGCATGTTTTATCAGCATAAATTCTGGTAACATCTACGAGTATATTGACCGCATTAGTTTTATGAACATTAGTCAATTGAGGTGACCATTCTTGGATAAATCGGTAGTGGCTCAAAAAACAAAAAGCGGGGTATTTGGAGAATAACTCATACACGCGTTTAAGGGAAGAACTAGCATGTTCGGGTGAGAATGAGGCAGCAAAAGTATAATAATAAGCAACCAGTTGCTGACGATAAGTGAAGAAGGTCGCAAAATGGGTTAAATAGAGCATTTCTTCTTTTGTGACATTACGTTGTTGGCCTATGATTTGACTGGCTAATGAGCGCTGATAATTAAAATCGTCTGGGTAAGAAAAGTTATCTTTTTGGAAAAATCGATGATGAATTAATTCAAAAGTTTCTAACAATTGATTAAATATTGTAATGTTTCTTTCAATATTTAAAAAGATATTATATTTTTCTCTGTCATTAATGGTGTCAAAATTAAATTTAAGGTTTTCAATACAGTGTTGAGCATGATCATTGGCTAGTGATAAAAGGCATTGTATTTGTGTGCGGTATATATATCTATTGTTTAAAAACCGTTTATTACTAAGTGCAGTATTGACCCTGCTAGTGATGGTATGGATTGTTTCTAATGAAGGATGATCAATGCCTTTTGCCAAAATGTTATTGGTCAATTCAAGTTGGGTAGGTGAAGAGGCAGATCTAAAAAATTTAGAATAAGCCATAATGCACATAATATTAAATGATTGCGTAGAATCAGGGTGTTCCAATTTATTAAGCGGTAAATATGAGAGTTGAAAGGCGATATCATTCCAGTTCTTCTCTTGGCGATTGCTCGTGATCCAATCTAAAATTGATTGAGAAAGTTGAGGGCATGATGGTTGTATTGTTTTTAGGGTGTCACGTAATTTAGTAACAATATTCTCTTCATACAACATGGTATTAAATCGATTAATAAAAGGTATGATGTATCTCTTTTGTTTGGTGTAGAAGCTATTATGAGAATGCGTTAGGTACAAGTGCAGGGTAATGAGATAAAGTTTGGCAATATTCAAACGGAATGCTTTACTGTCATCAATACTTACTAATAAATCAATGATTTGATTGATGTAAGTAATCTGTGTTGTTGAGCTTGAGGTTAAAAGCGAAGTTAAAATATTGAAAGCTCTTTGGTAATTTTTAGTTTTAATGAGTGATTCTATGGTATTTACTAAATCAGCAGTAATTATTTCCTGCGAGTTGGGACTAAAGCCAGGAGGCTGCATTAAAGCCATGCGGGCAAAACGTTCTTGGTTACCTGCATTGGGGCTATGTTCCATTTGTAATTTTGTAGCATCATACTTTTGCATAAATCGCGTGCGTTTTATTGGGCTTTCCTTATCAGGGGAGGGCTTTGGTTGTTCGAAAAATGAGGGTGATGAACATAAGTGTTTGTCTTGCGTGTCTCTTTTGCGTTTTTTTTCTGGGCTAGGTTTGGGTCTTGGCTTGATTTGTATGGAGGTATCAAGTTCACCAAAACCAAGGTCTTCATTCAGGGCCAGTGCTAACCAACCTTTTAAAGTGTTATTACTGGGTGAAATGCTTAAGCTGTCGCTACTGGAAACACTTACTGGAGACATATTATGTTGTAAGAATTTATAGTGAGCCTTACATAAAAGGTCAATAAGAAGAGTATTTTTTGGTTGCTTGACATGATCGTGATCAATAGCATCCAATTCTAAATGCACAAGTCGATGGCTCATATCGGTATTCATTTGTTGTAAACCTTTAGGAATAGAGTAGACATAATCAAATATATCGTGGTCAAATAACGTCAGGCAGTTATGGTCGATATTGAGCAATGTTTTTAAAAGCTTTAATAAATCTGATATACCATCATTCGTTTTGAGGCACTGGAGCGTCCACAAAGTAACATCTAGAGGTGGATATTTATGGCTAAATACTCTACTTATGGCGTTATGATGCACATAATGTAATAGTGTTGGGGTGGAATTTAAGGTATCTAAAATTTGAGTCACATAGCTGTGTATGTGTTGTGATAATGTTTCGAAATCGATGCTTTCATGTCTTTTATGTTGAATGAGAGCTCTCAGTGACTGATAAGCTTCACTATGAATCACTACTTTTTCAATGATCGCTTCATTTATATTATTTTTAGAACCTGGTACTCTTGCTGTGATTGCACTATATTGAGCCATCCAGTCTGAAAAAATATGTTCAGGTGTTTCTGATGCAAATGTGTAACCATGCTGAGTTTGTTTTTTTAGAAGCAAGTCACTCAACATGTCTCTAGCATCTCTATCAATCAAATTAAGTATATATTCCGATAAAGATTTTGGTTGAATATGTCGATGGCATGTGGAAATAAAGGTCAGAAAATCTTCTTTGCAATGGTTATTAAGTCTTTGATAGTTAGCAAGATCACTTTCGAGTCTGCGAATAATAAGTAATTTGATTTTATTTTCATCAAAATTTGTATTACTCTCAGATGTTTGTCCTGTTGATGTGCTTGTTGCAATGGTTTTTGGTAAGCCGTTCATAAGGTGGGCATTATGATCTAAAAACTTAAATATATTCCTGTATTTGCTCTGAACAATATAAGTCTCAAAATCATCATAAAATTGATTAGAAATAATGTTGATAGGCTTGTTAAAGCTTATATCAGGGAATGATCTTTTCAATATATACAGAGTTTTGTCGTAGTGTTTCATGTGATAGTCAAAAAGCTTATAGTGTGATTGAATCACAGCTGAATGATGGCCTTTTGTCATCCGAATAGAGCTAATTTGAGATTCATAAAATGTGCTTAATGTGGATCTGATAAAGCGTTGTTCATCATCGGTTAACGAGAATTCTGACAGCAATACATTTTTGATGTAGTCAGCAATGTGCTTTTTTTGTGAGTCATGGCGTTGCATGATGGTCTTGTTTTCCGTGTGTTTCCCATGAGGAATGGTCACAGAGAAAGATTGCTTTTGCTGCGTAAATAGTTGTGAACAAGAGTCCATAAAGATGCGTTCATTAAATATCATAATTCTACTTTTAAATTTTTATTACACATATTATACAATAACCTAATAATTCTGTCAACTATAGGTAGTTTAGGGTTTTATTTAAAGGTCAAGTGCTATACTATAACGGCAATAGGAGACAGTATGTATCGAACACGATTTGCACCCAGTCCAACGGGCTCATTACACTTAGGTGGTGCTAGAACAGCACTTTATAATTGGTTATTTGCCAAACATCATCATGGTGCATTTATCCTTCGTGTTGAAGATACTGATGTGGAGCGAAGCACCGAAGCAGCGATGGAGCAACAAATATCATCCTTACTGTGGTTAGGTCTTAATTGGGATGAGGGTGTTCGACCCAATGGTCAGGTCGAACTAGGTGCATTGGGTCCCTATCGACAAAGTCGACGCTCAGATATGTATCAACAGATGGCACAACAACTATTGGATCAGGGGTTGGCTTATTACTGCTTTATGTCAGATGATGAGCAAGAAGCACTACGAACTGATGTCGGAAAAACACATTATCAAGTTCAAAGCCCTTATCGAGATTTGCCAATGAGTGAAGCTAAAAAAAGGATTGAAGCCGGTGAACAACCAAGTATTCGTTTTAAAGTGCCTCAAACCAGTCGTGATATTTTTTTCAGGGACTTAATACGTGGTGATATTCGACTAACCACTGAAATGCTTGCTGATTTTGTGATTATTCGTTCGAATGGCCTGCCAGTGTATAATTTTTGTTGTGTGGCAGATGATCATCTAATGCATGTGTCTCATGTGTTACGTGGCGAAGAGCATCTTTCAAATTCATTAAAACAACTGTTAATTTACCAAGCTTTTGGTTGGCGAGCACCTGAATTTGGTCATTTGTCCATTATTTTAGGTGAAGATGGCAAAAAACTATCAAAACGAAATGGTGCTGCCAGTTTAGATGATTATCACGCAAAAGGCATTCTGCCAGAAGCGCTGATCAATTACCTGGCTCTATTGGGTTGGAGCCATCCAGATGGTGAAGAGTATTTTGATGTGGCAACATTAACGGCAGCTTTTTCACTAGATCGTGTTCATGCCTCATCAGCTCAGTTTGATTGGCAAAAGCTTTTATGGCTCAACAGTGAACATATTAAGCGTATGTCTATTGATGATTTCCTAGAAAAAGTCAAACCTTGGTTAAAGGGTATTACCTATCCAAATAATGAGTGGTTAAAGCGTGCTTTGTCATTAATACAGGGTGATGTTAAAACATTAGCTGATATTCCAGATCAACTTCAGCTCTTGTTAGGTGATGGCCCTATGGACGATGCGTGTCACACAGTTATGTCTTGGCCATCAACTGCAGCTCTATTGACGGTTGTTAATGATAGATTATCACACCTTGATGGAGATTATTTAGAACCTGATGAATTTAAATCATTACTTAAGCAATTAAAGACAGAGTTAGGTGTTAAGGGTAAAGAGTTATTTATGCCATTGCGGTGTATTTTTATTTGCCAGGCACAAGGTGCTGAACTTGCCGCATTGATCACGTTGGTGACGATTGATCAAATGCAGAAGAATATTCGGCGATTAAGAGGTTTAGTATGATTGATGCGTTATTTCCTGCAACACGTTTAAGACGTAATAGGCGCACGCCATGGCTAAGACAAATGGTTGCTGAGCATCATATTCAAGCGAGCGATTTGATTTGGCCTGTCTTTATTCAAGAGCGAGGTATCACTGAGATTGCTGAGCTTCCAGAATGTTTTCGCTATGATATTAACGGGTTAATCAAGGCTTTATATCCTTTGGTTGATCAGGGTTTGTGTTGCTTGGCGCTATTTCCAGTGATTGCTGCGGAACATAAGGATGACAAGGGCTCATATGCAACATCCAAACATCACTATATGTTGCCATTAATTGCAGAGATCAAGCGTGTTTTTCCACAATTAGGGATTATGGTTGACGTTGCTTTAGATCCTTACACAACACACGGACATGATGGTGTGTTGGATGCAAATGGTTTGGTTGATAATGATGCCACCATTGCCATATTGGCAGAGCAAGCATGTCTATTGGCTGAGGCTGGTGCCGATATTATTGCACCTTCTGATATGCAAGATGGACGAGTTGGCAAGATTCGAGCGTTATTAGAAGCCAAAGGTCATCAAAATATTGTGGTTTTGTCTTATGCAGCAAAGTATGCATCAACTTTATATGGGCCATTTCGACATGCAGTGGGCTCTGCAGCACAGTTAGCCGGTAAGGGTAAAGAGACATATCAACAAGATCCTGCTAATGCTAAAGAAGCTCTAAGAGAGGTAGCGCTTGATTTGCGTGAGGGTGCTGACTGGGTTATGGTAAAACCAGCTGGTGCCTATTTAGATGTCATTTATCGTGTTGCTTCTGAGATTAATGCTCCTGTAATGGCTTATCAAGTCAGTGGTGAGTATGCGATGCTAGAGCAGTATATCCATTCATTTGCATTGGATCGTTACTCAGTCCACTTTGAGCATTTACTCAGCATTAAGCGAGCAGGTGCTCGTGCTATCTTATCTTATGCTACACCATTGATGTTATCGCAGGGACTTGTTGGTTGATTCTAACCCAAGTATAGAGTCTGTTGCGTGTTTTATTGCGCCGATAGCTAGGTAGTCCTGGCATTGTAAAGGTATTTAATAATGATCGATAAATGTCAGATTTCGATACGCCAGCTCTGATCAGTTGTTGTTTAGCCAGAAGGCGAAGATCAACATGTGTGTTGCCTTGGTGTCTATAGCGACAATCTGATGGAAAGTAATGAAGGTTTTCTTTGTCATTGAAAATAAATGATTGAGCATGGATACACGGGCCAATCCAAATACATAGATTATGACTTGGTGCGTGAGCCAGTGTTTGCGGTATAATATCATTGACTAAACCTCGCCAGCCTGCATGAATAACAGCAGCCCATGGAATCTGTTTATGAGCAACAACAATGGGCAGGCAGTCAGCAGTTTTAACCATAATGGTTTGTCGTGGTGAGGTGGTCCATTGGGCATCAGCCATCATACTAACATGAGCATTGGCTTGAATGGCGATATTACTGTGTTGCTGCCATATAGAAGCTGCGTGAGGTATCGGGGTAAGTTGCCAGCCCCATTCAATCCACTCAGGAAACATCTGGTTCGCGTAATTGGTTCAGTAGCGTCTGCATATCCTCTGGCATGGGGGCTTCAAACACTAAAGGCTCCTTGGTCACTGGATGATTAAAACTCAGTGAAAAGGCGTGTAATGCCTGGCGTTTGAATGGTATGATTCGTGTATATTTGCTGGGATAAGTTGCATCCCCAATAATACTGTGTTGAATAGAAGAAAGATGAACTCTGATCTGATGAGTTCTACCTGTATCCAGCTCACAAAGGATCCAAGTAGCATTAGAGTGAAGAAGTTCGATGGGCCTAAAATAGGTCAATGCAGGTTTGCCACCGGGGGAAATACACATTTTTTGCCGGTGTTTGGGGTGTCTGCCAATGGGGGCTTCAATCGTACGATTGGTTTTCATATGGTGGTGTGCAATAGCCCAATACAACCGTTTTATTTTTCTTTTTTGCATCATTTGAACCAGTTTGTGATAAACAGGTAATGTTTTGGCAACAACCAATAAGCCAGAGGTGTCTTTATCAAGTCGGTGGATAATACCAGCTCTGGGCAATGTCTTTGCTTCATCATGGTGGTGAAGAAGCGCATTCATCATTGTGCCATCAGGTTTGCCTGCACCAGGATGGACAACAAGGCCAGCTGGCTTATTGACAACAAGAAGTGATGGGTCTTCGTAGACTATATTGAGCGCGATGGGTTGGGCTGGGGAATGAAGTTCGCGAACAGGTTGGTAGTCAAGGCTAATCAAAACTTGCTCGGCACGAATCTTCCATTTTTTTTCAGTAATAACGATGCCATCAATACTAACACGGCCATCGGTGATATGTTTTTGGATATCGCTTCGGGAAATATCATCACATTGTTGGGCCATAACCACATCAAGTCGTTTGCCATGATCCTCATCGGTGAGCTTAAATTCTTTTAACATGAGGCTAATATAAAGAATTATTTAAAATTCATCAATAAATTTAGCAGAATGTTGATAAGAGATATTGGTGATTTCCGCTTATATTATGATTATAAGACATTATTTGGATTGTTGGAATCGTTAGTTGGTATTCAAATCAGTTTGCGTTATGATAAAACTACGAAACAAAAGGAGTGACGATGAGAAAAACATTATTAGTTTGTCTGCCTATGGTGGCTATGATTGGTTGTAGTTCACCTGTACTTGACGTCCCTGAGGGAACAACATTACCTGAAGCAACAGCTTTATGGGACAGTCATTATCAATCAGCAGTAACTGTTGATGATGGATTTTATAAGAAGATTATCAGTCATTATGCTGGCACAGATTTGGCTAAACAGGCACGTTTGGATGTGATGAAGTTAAGTCTTTCACATAAGGATTCAAAAGAGTTTAAGCATCATTACGAACAGTTTAAAAGAGTTTACTCATCAGCAGCGGATCGCTTAGAAGCAGAGAAGATTTATGCTGATTGGGCCATGAGTTTTTATCAGAACCGTCTTGAGCAAGTCCTATCTATAGATACACATCGAGATGTACAATTCTTATTAGATGCTTATCATCAATTATCAGCACTGCGCTCAGAACTGCCGCAAAAGTCTCAGAGAATTGAGCTTGTTAAAAAGCTAGACGAGATTCAATCGATCATGGAGCGTGAAACCGTTAAACACATTCGCCATGAGCGTCAATTAGGTCATGATAAGACAGCGCAAAAGCTAGAAAAGCAGCTTAAAAAATGGTTCCCTAAAACACAAGCATTAAACGTATAAATGCCAGAGTGAGTGCATACTAACATGCACTCATGGATTTCTGATTGAATATGCTGAGTCGACAACTATTCTGTGTCAAGCTCACATGTTCCTTTCATCCTCTCATCTGTGTGGGTACGGTCTATAAGGCAATGAAGTATCCGTTGTTTTTCTTCCTGAGATGCTTTTGCGTATCCATCCCAGTAAGAATGTAACTTCTCCGAATTAAGGTTTATTCTTCCAACAGTATAGTTGACTTCATGTTGTGATTCTTGTTTCGTAATAGTATAAGTATCTGGACTATAGTATCGGGCTACAAAAAGATGAATTGTATTATGATTTAAAGTGTTCAAGAGCTCACAATGTTCTTTACCATAATCGATAAAAAATGGCACTTTTTTATCATTTGTCTTCATATTCTCTTCAATACAATGATGAAGTTTTCGGGCAATGTCTTCATCTTCTAATTGATTCTTATTAGTAGGATCACTAAATCCAGAAAACCATGCTAACATTAATATACTGTATACATACTTCATTTTTTTTCTCCATTATAAACTAATAATTGTATAGCGTAAATTTATGAATTTGTTATGTTTTTTATTTGAATTATGTCAAAAAGATGATTGTTGTTTATAATAATATGAACTTAAGGGGAGTTGTTATATGTTTAGAAAAATGATCATGACCTTGGCATTGCTTGGGTTACCATCGGTATATTCTTCATTGAATGAATATGATATTGAAAAAATAAATCAGAAAGATGTAAAATTTTTTGTGAGTAACTTGATGTATATAATGAATGAGGATGAATATGTAGGTATTAGAAACTCTTTTGCCGAAATGCTTTCATATGAATTAAGGAATTTTTCTTCTAAATCGGATCAATGTAACATTGATAATGGTTATGTTAGTCTTCAAGTTCATAAACAAATTGGGGAAAAATCATATTATTCCTATATTGATGCGTCTATGAATCCTTTTGATTTTAATTATAGATATGACAAACTTTCAATGCATATAGACCACTTAGCGACTGCTAAGGATGAGCCTGTTTTATATTATCAAAAAATTGATGATCATGAGATTATCATGAAATGTTTTGATAAAGTTGATGAAATCATTGATAAATCCACATATAACAATGGTTTTGATGATGGGGTTATCAGCTTTTATGAGTCACTTGCCGATGATTTGGAAGCATGTATTGATAAAAAAGATCAGGATTCATGTAACCAGATGAATCAAAGCATTCAATCATCTAATGTTCCCATTGGTAACCAATATGTGCGGTGTGATGCTAAAAATCAATTAGTATCATTGTATCAGGTAAATCATATCGGTTCTGTTATATATCAGTATAAGTTATTTACTCAAGAGGATCCTTTGACTCCAGTGATATTAAGTGAACATAATGATTACAGTGAGCTATTATCCGGTAACTCTAGTAACTCAAATGTTATTGTGGTCGGAGATAATCAGTTTATTCATCATATTTGCTTAGCAAACCAAACAGAAAACGGTCTTTGATCTTGAAGTAATAGCGTTGCGACGTTACAAAGTGACGCCGGTGTTAATAACTCATAAGCATGTTTAAACTGTTTGAGGTAGTCAACCAATGGTTTTAGCTTATCATCAAAAGGACTTTCTGATACAATTAAGCTTAACTCGATGGTGTGGTGACGATGGTGATTAATGATGGCTTGTATGTCACTAGGAAGTGTATGAACCTTCGGTTTGTCATGCGTAAAATAACAGGAGTTCATTAGACGTTGATCATGCCAGATGATTTGATTCTGGGTCATTTGAATGCTGCTTGGTGGATGTCGTTTTATTTCAAACATGACGGAATGCCATGATGTAATTTATTGCAGGACTTCGTGTGAGTGTGAACGATTGTTGGCTAATGCTGTAACGAATACCAGTCATTGCAATGGGTTCAAGATGAGCTTCAGCAGCCCAGGTTGCCATTTCAGATGGTTTAATAAACTGTTGATACTGGTGTGTGCCCACAGGCAGCCACTTTAAAATATGTTCAGCCATAACAATGCTGGCAATGAATGAAGTAGGGTTGCGGTTGAGTGTTGAACACAATAGAGTGCCACCAGGCTTGAGATGAGTAATGGCATGATGCAATAGTGTTTTAGGGTCGTTTACATGTTCTAAAACTTCCAATAGACAGACGACGTCAAATTGCTCTGAGACTTTCACAACATCACTTAATAAGCCATGGCGGTAGTCAATACTTATTGAGTGTTCTTGGCTGTGTTTTTTAGCGCACTCAATGCCTTGGGGTGATTGGTCTATACCAGTGACAGTCAAACCATGTTTGGCAAGATCCTCACACATGAGGCCGCCACCACAGCCAATGTCTAAAGCTGTTCCTGTTACGGGTATTTGATCTTTTATCCAGCCAAAACGTATGGGTTGAATGGCATGAAGTGTCCAAAAAGGTCCATCTGGTTGCCACCATTGAGGGCCATAAGTTTGAAAAACATCATGGTCAGTATTGGATGTGTTCATGATAATAATCCTTAATGTAGGTTAATTCATCAATTATGAGCTGTTGATGAGCTTTGAGTTGCTCATGAGAATTAGGCGTGTTTTTTAAGAGGGTTTCAGTCGTATGAATTAAATCATTAAGTTTTGGTAAAGTAATGTAACAACAAACACCCTTGATCTTGTGTAGTTGCTGTGCCAAAGCAACGTGATTAAGAGGTTCTTTAAATTGGTTGATCCAAGACGGAATCTCAGATATTAAAATTGATAATAAGTCATTCAGCAATGATCTATCATCATTAATGTTTGCGAGTGTTGTTGCAGAGTCAATGGGTAAAGTCATGATGGCATTTTCGCTTCTGGAACTTTAGGCTTTTCACTTAACCAATGGGTGATGTTATTACCCATTTTGGCCAGCCAGCCTCGTTTCTTTGATGGGTCACGTACCTCAATAATTGTGGCTTCATCAATCTGATTTAAAAGATAGTCGTCTGATGATTGAAGTTTATCAATAAGGCCAAGATTAATGGCATCCATTGCTAGCCAAATTTCTCCAGTTGACACCTTATCAATCTCAACTTTTTTGCGATGATGTGCAATGTGGTTTTTGAAGTGCTCATGGATCACCTCAAGATCTTGATGTGTTTTTACTCTTGCAGATTCAGTATTTGGTGTAAAGGGATCTAGGGTGCGTTTGTATTGTCCAGCAGTGACTTGTTCAACATCAATAAGATGATGTTGTAACAAGCGATGTACATTTGGTGAGGTCATTACAACGCCAATAGAGCCAATAATCGCAAAAGGGGATGCGATGATATGATCTGCAACTGCTGCCATCATATAGCCGCCACTTGCAGCTACTTGATCAACAGAGCAAATAACACGAAGTTGTGCATTTTTAAGACGCTGTAATTGATAAGCTGCATGACCATAGCCATGGACGGTTCCACCAGGGCTATATAACTTAACCAAGACTTCGTCACCAGGGTTGGCAGAACGAATGATCATATTTGTATGGGCTACTAGTGCATCAAGTTGTCTTGGTTTGGAGTCACCCTCAAAGTTCAAGACAAATAATCGCCGAACTAATTTTTGTTTGGTTTTTTTGGTTTTGTCTTTTATCTTAGCAAGTTTCTTAAGATGAAGAACTTGCTTGCCAAGGGTGTTGTTCATAACATTGAGTGTTGTTTTTGTTTTGTTTTTTTGTTTCATGATAAAGCCAATAACCACAAGTAATGAAATGGTAACGACAATGACTCTTGATGTAAATTGGAAGAAATCAGTTAATAAGTATTCAAATAGCATGGTGTTTGTCCTTAGGTTGCAGCTGAAAAATGGTAGCCATGATCGACATACAGCACTTGACCTGTCATTCCTTGTGATAAGTCGGAAAGTAGAAAGGCGCTATGGTTAGCCACTTCTTCAGGTTGAGTGTTACCTGGGAGCGGTGTGATGTCGGCATCTCGCTGTAACATTTCTTTAAAACCATGAATGCCTGAAGCAGCAAGCGTTTTGATCGGCCCAGCTGAAATAGCATTAACGCGGATATCTTGTTTGCCAAAATCTCGGGCTGCATAGCGCATTGATGACTCAAGAGCTGCCTTGGCAACGCCCATGACGTTGTAATTAGGGGTTGCTAGATGTGCGCCAATGAATGACAAGGTCATGATGCTGGCTTTAGGGTTAAATAAAGGTGATAATGCTTGGCACATTGCAGGTAATGAATACGCGCTTATATTCATGGCATCAAGGAAATGATTTCTCTGGAGTTCAGCAATAAAATCACCATGAATTTGAGAGCGTTCTGCATATGCAATGGCATGAACTAAGCCATCCAGTTTAATGTTTTTCGTGGATAGATCATCATGTAGTTTTTGTAAGCTCGCGTCATCAGCAACATCACAATGTAAGGATGCTACTACAGGCCAATCATTGCAAAGCTTATCTACACGTGCTTGCATGCGCTCATTGGGGTAAGTAACGATTAATTGTGCACCTTCTCTTACACAGGCTTGACCAATGTGATAGGCGATAGAGCGATTAGAGGCGATACCCGTTAAAAGTATTGTTTTTTGATTAAGTAAAGACATAATAAATTCCACTAAACTGGCTTCATTATGCGCTTAATTCTCTCATTTGTTTAGCGTAATTAATCTTTTTATTTGAAAAGTTCGTATTATCAACAACCTGTAAAAATTTGTTTTTGTAAGTGCTTGTTTTTGAATCGTGTGAGATATTCGCCTAATGTGGTCATAAGGTGTTTTTAAGTCTTTTTGCTTAAATTATTGAATAGTATTTATAAAAAGTGATTGAGTAAGTTTTGATAAAAATAAAAATAAATATTTTTTAATTGTTTATATTTATTTGTTCACAAATCATTTAATGTAGTAAGTGGATGTTGCATGACAGTGCATGATGCGCTGTGATGTGAGTGTATACAGGATGTATACAAGTTCGTCTAGGTGTATAGCTCATGGACGAGGTTTGGGGTCTTTTAAGCAGGAAGTATACGGACAAGGATGTCCAAGACGAACCAAACCTCTGGCGCCTTCCAGATTCTTATGTTAACGTAAAGAAAACATTCTGGATATCCTATGAAAAAAATAATGGCTTTGTGTGTATTTGTCTTTCTAGCTGGTTGCTCAGATCAGATTGCCTATGATTATGGCTTTACTGATGAGCAGTGGGATAATATGTCAATGATGAGCCGTACCTATTACCGTAATGCTTACATGCAATATGATCAACTTTATGTCAAAAATGCTGTGAAGGCTCGTCCATTATCCCTGAAGTTATTACATGGCGAAGCCACTGTTTGGCCGCAAGGTCACCTATCAACACTGAAGTCATCAACTTTTATCACTGACCCTGGACACTGTAAGCATTGGCTTTTAGAAGGTGCAAAAAGCAGTTACGTTAAAATGAAAGTTTGTGATGATGGTCAAAATGTATGGCTGGATCCTAAAATGGGTGGCAGTCAACAATTAGGTACCATCATGATACCTCGAAATCAGGCACTTCATCATCTTGGCTTTACCTATGAGCCTATTTATACCACAGGATATGTCGGACTTTCAGGTGCAGCTATTACGGTAAAAAATTATGAGTCAGAAGCTATTTCTTGATACGTCAAATGGCGCAACCATCATCGGTTGTACTGAAAGAGGGTGGTTTGAGATGCCGCCTAAAGGAGATTCGTTACTCTTTTTAGCCAACGCCTGGGATGCTATTGAACAGAAGCTGCAAGATAATGCTGAATCCATTGAAGCTATTTGTCTTGTTATCGGACCTGGAGCGCTCACCGGTGTTCGTGTTGGTGTTGGTTTTGCAACATCCTTAGCATATGGTTTGTCATTACCAGTTATGCCCATCTCATCTTTGCAGCTATCAGCTTATCTTGCGCATGCTCGATACCATGTTAACCATTGTGTGGTGTTAAGGGATGCACGCATGGGAGAATATTATTACGGTGAGTATCAATTGAATCAACAGGGAATAAGTGTTGTTAATGAGGGTATTTTACCTCATGATCAGTTGCATACTTTACCCGATTTGCCGATGTTTCTTGATCCATGTGCCAAGCAAGTGCCTGATCATGTGACAATGCTTGAACGCATGACAGAGAATGAGTGTCATCATGCTTTGGATTATCTTGCTCAGACGATTGCTTCCATCCCTGCGCTGGCAGTCAAGCCAATCTACTGGCGGCCTTCTGTACTTAAATCATAACGACTTTGCCATTCATGAAGTAAATCAAGGGCTTGTTTGGGTGATAGGTTATCCACATCTAAATGTTCCAAATCCGTAATGAGCGGGTGTGGTTCAATTGCTGTAGCTGGTTCTGATGGAAGGATCGATAATTGATCAGGGTTGTGCGCATTAAGTTGTTCACATTTTAAAGTGGCGTCTTTGATAACGGCTTTTGGCATGGCAGCCATTTTGGCAACATTGATACCAAAGCTTTTTAGGCTAGCCCCCGGTCGAATTTGGTGGAGAAAAACCACATGGCCTTTGCTTTCCGCTGCATAAATATGGCGATTAACTAGGCCATCAATGCTTTGTGAGAGCTCTGTAAGTTCATGGTAATGCGTTGCAAATAGCGTTAAACATCGGTTGTTTTTTGCTATGTAGCGGCACATAGCCCATGCAATGGCTAAGCCATCATAAGTGCTGGTGCCCCGGCCAACTTCATCCAATAACACAAGACTTTGATGCGTGGCATGATGAAGAATATAAGCACTTTCTTGCATCTCAACCATAAATGTTGATCGTCCTGAGGCAATATCATCTTGCGCACCAATGCGTGTGAAAATTTGATCAATAGGTCCAAATTGTGCAGCTTTTGCAGGAAGATAGCAACCCATGTGTGCCATAATGGTTAATAAAGCAACTTGCCTCATATATGTTGATTTTCCGCCCATATTGGGGCCTGTGATGATATGAAAGTGTTCGTCAGGATGGAGGTTGACTGAGTTGGGCGTCACTTGATCTATCATATGTGCTAAAATAGGATGGATACCTTCCTTGATATGGATGCAAGGTTGCTGTGTGAAAGAGGGTTCTACCCATTGGTGGTCATGGGCGAGACTGGCAAAGCAGAGTGTAACATCAAGGATAGCAAGTGTGTTACCCAATGATCTTAATGTTGGTATGAATGGATGAACATACTCGAGAAGTGCCTGGTACAATTGTTTTTCCCTGGCCAGTGACAGGCTTTCTGCACTTAATACTTTATCTTCAAAAGCCTTGAGCTCAGGTATGGTGAAGCGCTCTACATTTTTTAAGGTTTGCCTGCGAATAAAAAAGTCCGGTGCATTTTGTGCTTGTGCTTTAGGGAGTTCGAAATAAAAGCCTGTGACTTTATTGTATTTGATCTTAAGGCCTGTTAACCCAGTTTCCACTGTCATGTTGTGTTCAATTTTTGCTAACTGATCCTGGTGGTTTTTAAGCAGAGAGCGATATTCATCTAGTTGAGTATCATAGCCATCTCTAAAAAAACCGCCATCACGAATCATGGTTGGTGGTTGTTCAGCAATGGCACGAGTAAGAGTATCTTTTAGTTCGGTTAAGGTGGGTAGCTGACCATGAGACTGCAGCCATTCGGTATTCATGTTACACCATTCTTGAATAATGGGTAGTTGTTCTAAGCTGCTCAGTAGCCCAACAAAATCACGGGGTCTTGCCGTGTAAAGTGCAATTCGAGATGAGATGCGTTCTAAATCTTGCAATTGATTCATGGGTTCTTGAATGTCAAGTCGATTAGGGTGTGATAAGCATTCGCGTAACCAGGCATGTCTGGCGCTAAGTTCATGATGATTTCGAATAGGATGATGCATCCAGTCATGGAGTAGTCTTTTGCCCATTGGGGTTTGACAGCGGTTTAATGTTTTAAATAACGACTGCTCTTTGGCTTCTGTCAATTCAAGATGCTGTCTTGTATTGGCATCCATATGAATCCACTCGCTGGTAGACTCAAGGCGAATGCCATCAATGTGCCCCATGGATTGGTGTTTCATTGCTTTGAGGTAATGCAGTAATGCGCCAGCAACAATCACAAGGTGAGGCTTGCCTTTAAGGCCTAAGGGGGTGAGGTCTTCAATGTCAAAGAAAGATGTGATCAGCCGCTCATTAGATGCGGGATCAAATTCCCATGCTGGTCTTTTTTGGCCATTAGGGCTTTGCTGAGCACAGGCTGGCACGGCGCTTTCATCAACCAGTAGTTCGCTGGCTTGAAGTCGTGATAAATGGCTTTGAAGTTCATTTTCATGTGCTGATTCAATCACCGAGAAATCACCTGTTGAAAGTTCAAGTACAGCAAGGCCCCAGCGTTTTTTGTGACAGGCAATGGCAGCAACGCGAGATCGTGTGGTGGCACTTAATAGATGGTCATCAGTCAGTGTGCCAGGTGTGAGTATTTGTGTGACTTCACGTTTAACAGGGCCTTTACTGGTTTTAGGATCGCCAACTTGCTCACAAATAGCGACACGTTCTCCGGCTTGAATAAGGCGAGCGACATAGCCATCGGCAGCATGAAACGGAATCCCAGCCATAGGAATGTCTTGACCTTGATGCTTGCCGCGTTTGGTAAGTGTTAGGCCTAGAATTTGGGATGCATGGACAGCATCATCAAAAAACAATTCATAAAAATCGCCGAGTCGATACATAAGTATGGCATCTGTATGCTGTTGCTTGATTTCATGGTACTGGCGCATCATTGGTGTCATTTCAGTCATTAAGCGTTCTCCACAGTAAGTCTAAAGCCAGTTGGACACTTTGGTGGCGGATGTTGTGTCGTGTTCCTTGGCAATAATAGGTATGTTGTCGGTTTGATTGTCCTGCAACAGCGATGCATAGGGTGCCTACAGGTTTTTCTGGGCAGCCGCCCGATGGTCCTGCGATGCCTGTAATGGCCATCGTGTATGTTGCATTGGTGGTGATGTTAAATGCTTGGGCCATGGCAAAGGCTGTTGGTTCACTAACAGCGCCATGCTTTTCAATGAGAAGACCAACATTAAGCAGTTGCTGTTTTAAGTGGTTGCAATAAGGAATTAGGGTTCCTAAATACCATTGACTGGCTCCAGGGGTTTGTGTGAGGTGTTCAGTTAATGCGCCACCCGTGCATGTTTCAACCAGCGAAAGGGTCTCGTTGCGGTCGATTAATAATTGATGTATGTTTTTTGTATTCACATTCATGGCGGCTATTTTAGCATATTTTTACTGAAAAAAAACAACTATCATATCCGGTGCTGGATGCGCTGGAAAAAATAGGTTAGACTATATTTATGTAGACAAAGAGGACAGTATGAACGATCAAAATAATCGCAATAAAGCACTAGAAATGGCATTGGGCCAGATTGAACGTCAGTTTGGTAAAGGCTCCATTATGAAAATGGGAGAAGCCGGTGCACAACAAGAAATTGATGCTATATCAACCGGGTCATTATGTCTTGATGTAGCCTTAGGTATTGGCGGTCTTCCCAAGGGTAGAATTGTTGAAATTTATGGGCCAGAATCATCAGGTAAAACCACCTTAACACTCCATGCAGTTGCCGCTTGTCAAAAAGCTGGTGGCCAAGCAGCATTTGTGGACGCAGAGCATGCACTAGATCCACAGTATGCAGAAAAATTAGGCGTTAATGTTGATGAGTTGTTGGTTTCTCAGCCAGATACAGGTGAACAAGCTTTAGAAATCACCGATATGTTGGTGCGTTCAGGTGCCGTTGATATTGTTATTGTTGACTCTGTTGCAGCACTAACGCCTAAAGCTGAAATTGATGGCGATATGGGGGATTCTCATGTAGGCTTGCAAGCTCGATTAATGTCACAAGCATTAAGAAAGCTAACCGCTAATATCAAGCGTTCTAATACATTGGTGATATTTATTAACCAAATTCGTATGAAAATTGGTGTGATGTTTGGTAATCCTGAAACCACAACTGGTGGTAATGCGCTAAAATTCTATTCTTCAGTACGTATGGACATCCGTAGAACAGGTGCCATTAAGAAGGGTGATGAAGTTGTTGGTAATGAAACGCGCGTTAAAGTGGTTAAGAATAAATGCGCTCCTCCGTTTAAGCAGGCAGAATTTGATATCCTTTATAACCAGGGTATTTCCCGTGAAGGTGAAATTATTGATTTAGGTGTTAAGCTAAATATTCTGGATAAATCTGGTGCATGGTATGGCTATCAGGGTAATCGTTTAGGCCAAGGTAAGGATAATGTCCGAGAAAAGCTTAAAGAAGATAAGGCATTGGCAGCAGAGATTGAAGCGAAAATATTAGAGCAGTTATTACCTGACCGCAATGAAGCCAAAAACACTGATACAGAAGCTAGTTGATAAATTAGCGCGACGTGAGCATGCATCATTGGAGTTAATGCAATGGTGCCGCGTCCGAGGTTACCCTGAACAAGAGATTCATGAGGCCATTAAGTTGTGCCAGGAAAAGGGGTATCAATCGGATCTTCGTTTTGCGGAAATGTGGATATGCCACCGACAAGAACAAGGTTATGGCAAGCTTCGTATTCAACAAGAATTGCATGCCAAAGGTATTGATCATGCCATTATTGTTGAGCTCGATGAACACTGGATAAACCCTTGTCTATTGTTGTCTCGTTTGGTTTCAAAGAATAATCGAACCGGTGATTCACTTAAGCGCTGGCTGTTTCAAAGAGGTTTTGCGCTAAAAGATATTGAAAGCGTCATGAGCATTGATTAAAGTAGGACATCATTTGATGAGGAGTTACCATGGACAGCCAGTTAATTCGTGATACATTTTTGCGTTATTTTGAAAAGCATGACCATGCTGTGGTTGCTTCAAGTCCATTGATACCTGCAAAAGACCCTACGCTGTTATTTACAAATGCCGGTATGGTTCCATTTAAAGATGTTTTTTTAGGTTTGGAAAAACGGGATTACAAGCGTGCAACATCCATTCAAAAATGTGTTCGTGCAGGTGGTAAGCACAATGATTTAGAGCAAGTTGGTTTTACGACTAGGCATCATACGTTCTTTGAGATGATGGGGCATTTTAGTTTTGGTGATTACTTCAAAAAAAAGGCCATTGAGCTGGCATGGGGTTTTTTGATCAATGAGCTTGATCTTGATGCCAGTCGCTTATGGGTGACGGTTCATGACTCTGATGATGAAGCGTACGCGCTTTGGACAGAGCATATGGGGCTGTCCGCTGAAAGAGTGATACGTTTAGGTGATAAAGATAATTTTTGGCAAATGGCTGATACCGGTCCTTGCGGTCCATGTACTGAAATTTTTTATGATCATGGTGATCACATTGAGGGTGGTCTTCCAGGTTCACCAAATGAGGATGGTGATCGCTATGTCGAGATTTGGAATATTGTCTTTATGCAATATGATCGTGATGATCAAGGTCAATTAAATCCCTTACCAAAACCTTCTGTTGATACAGGGATGGGTTTAGAGCGCATTGCTGCAGTGCTGCAAGGCGTATGTAGTAATTACGATACACAGGACTTTCAGTTATTGATGAATGCCATTCAGGCTGCAGCCGGTCACCATGTTTTGCCTGAACATGCCTTGAAACTGATGGCGGATCATCTTCGTGCCGCTTGTTTTTTAATTGCAGACCAGGTAAGACCAAGCAATGAAGGGCGTGGATATGTGTTAAGGCGAGTGATTCGTCGTGCTACTCGGTTTGCTGTGCAAGCTGGTTTAAATGAACCCTTCTTATACAGAGTGGTGACAACAGTAGCGCATCACATGGGGCAAGCTTATCCTGAGCTCGTTAAAGAGCAGCAAGTGATTGAGGGTGTGCTTGAGCGTGAGGAAGCTGCCTTCTTAAAAACAGTATCTGAGGGGATGCAGCACTTGGATAAAGCCTTAGCGCGTTCCAAAGGTGCTATTCTTTCAGGTGAGTTAATGTTTCAGTTATATGATACTTATGGATTTCCAGCTGATTTAACCAAAATGATTGCACAAGAGCGAGGTGTCGTTTGTGATCAGGATGGCTTTGAGCAAGCGTTAATAGAGCAGAAGAAAAGGTCTCGTCAATCCGCGACCTTCCAAAAAGGGCAGTCATTAGACCTTCAAACAAAGGCAGCAACAACTTATTTGGGTGATGAGCACCAGGTATTGCAAGCGCATGTTATTGAGCTTGTATCGGATCACGGGGCATCATCCCGTTTATCTGATGAGGGGTGGGTCGTTTTGGACAAAACCGTTTGTTATCCCGAGGGTGGTGGGCAAATAGCAGATTTGGGAATCATGAGTCATGAACATGGACTGGCCAAAGTGGTCGATGTACAAAAGTTTCAGGGGGTGATTGCGCATCGAGTGGTTGTTGAGCAGGGTATGCTGACATTAGGGGATTCGATTCAGGTTGCCGTGACCAGTAATCGTAACAATACACGTGCCCATCACACTGCAACGCACTTGCTGCACGCCGCACTTAGAGAGGTGCTTGGGACTCATGTAGTTCAAAAGGGTTCATGGGTTGGTCCTGAGCGTTTGCGTTTTGACTTTGCGCATCACGCTCGCCTGACACAGGATGAGTTGGATGCGGTAGCTGCATTGGTTAATACTATGATTTTGGCCAATGAAGCTGTTCAGGTGAAACAGATGGCCAAAGAAGTGGCCACATCAATGGGTGCAATGGCGCTTTTTGATGAAAAATATGATGATCATGTTCGCGTTGTGTGCATCGGAGAGCGTTCGATTGAATTATGTGGTGGATCGCATGTGCAGCGGACGGGTGATATTGGTTTATTTGTGATCACACAAGAAAAAGGTATTGCTTCAGGTATTCGTCGTATTGAGGCGCTAGCAGCTGGTCCTGCCCTAGAGGAATTATTATCCATTCGGTCACAATTAGATGCTGTTGCAGGGCAACTAAAATGTACACGTGCTGATGTCACAGAGCGTGTTATACAGCTAAAAAATCAGTCAAAGCAGGTTGTCAATAACCATGTGGGTCAAAGCCAAGATGTGCTTTCAAAGCGTCAAAAGATGCATGGATACCATGTGCTGGTTGCTGCTTGTGATGTGCCATCAAAGGCGCTGCGTGGATTGGTCGATGATGTTAAGTCACAGGCTGATGCGCCTGATGTGATTGTTTTGTTTGCACCTTCATCAGATGGTGCTGCGGTTGTTTGTGGTTCAAAAGATGCTAGGGTATCAGCGCGAGCATTGCTCTCGGAGATGAATCAAGCCATGGGTGGTAAAGGTGGTGGTCGGGATGACTTTGCGCAAGGTAGACTCGAGCGGGTATCTGAGTCAGCACTTAATCAATGGTTGGAGTCATGGCTGAGCAACAAAACATAAGGGTTCTCAAGTTTGGTGGTAGTTCACTGGCGTGTGATGATGGGTTTTTAGCGGCGGCTAATCTCATTCAAGAGCATGCAGAGGTAGCCCGTGTTGTCGTGGTGGTTTCAGCACGTGGCAACAGTACTGATCAGTCTGCAGTGTTATGTGAGCATTATCATGCTTCCAAGCGCGAAGCTGCTGTTGTATTGGCCACGGGTGAGCAGCTATCAACGGGATTGTTTGCAGCCTTTTTGCAGCAGCAGGGTATTGGAGCTCAGTCATTTCAGGGTTGGCAGCTACCTATTATAACAGATCATGGGCCGACAGGTGCTAAAGTTCAATCGGTTAATACAAGTATATTACAACACTGTATTGCGGCACAAATAGTGCCTGTGATTTCGGGTTTTCAAGGTATTAATGCTGATGGAGAGATCACGACATTTGCTCGGGGTGGTTCAGATACGACTGCGGTAGCTGTAGCTGCCGCACTTCAGGCTGAGGCCTGTTATATCTATACTGATGTTTTGGGTGTGTGTACAGCCGATCCTCGGCGTGTTCCTGAGGCTCGTGTTGTCGATCAGTTGGATTATACATCTATGCTTGGTATGGCTCACATGGGTGCGGGGGTGCTGAGTACTGAGGCTGTATCAACGGCTATGGCATTCCGAGTGCCTGTATGGGTGAGGCATACTCAGCAGAGGGCTCGTGGTACCTTGGTGGCTCATGTCGGTTCATCAGATCGTGCGATTGATGGCTTAGCTCATCAATCTAAGAATGATTGTTATGTATTTGATGGTGATGTCAATGTGATGTCAATATTGGCTGAAAGTGGTATTCAGCCCATTTTTATGAATCAATATCAGAATAAAGGTGTGTATCAGTGTATGATGTTATTACCAGGGGGGATAACATCATTTGAGCCTTACTGCAATAAGCTTGGGATTAACTATGAATTAATATCTGGGGTTAGCATGATTTCGATCATGGGTAGCTTTGCTGAGATGGATCAAGGTATTTTACCTAAAGTGCTCAGCATATTGAAAGGCATACGCGTTATGGCCTTTGGTTTAAGTTCAATGAAAATATCAGTTATTATCCCCGATCAATGTCTTGATCAAGCGCTCAATGCTTTGCATAAAGGGCTGCAACTAAGCCGCTCAAGTAGTTGTATTGAATAGATTTTACGCACATTTAAGCCCTCATCTTACAAAATCGCGTACATAGTTGTTGATAAATAAACTTTTTTTTAAAGGGGGGTTGCAAAAGGTGTTGATTTTATGTATGATAATTTTGTGATGGTTATGGAAACAGACGTTGCGCACAGCTGCTCTCCAAAATAACAACCAAAAAATATGTAAAGATGAGCGCAAAACAGGAGTTGGCTATGTTGATATTAACGAGACGATTGGGTGAATCATTGATCATTGGTGAAGACAATGTGAAGATTCAAGTATTGGGCGTGCGAGGGCACCAAGTTCGAATTGGTATTGATGCACCGAAAAGTGTATCAGTTCACCGTGAAGAGGTTTATAAGCGTATTCACGGCATTCCTGAAGATGATAGCAGTGCAAATGCTCATCAGAATGCTGAGTTTAATCGTCAGAACGATTTCACCAACGTGGATGAAGGCTAAAATCCAATGTTGATTTATCCCTCAGGGGGTGCTACTATCCAGTAAAACGGAGAGGTGGCCGAGTGGCTGAAGGCGCTCCCCTGCTAAGGGAGTATACGGGTGACCGTATCGAGGGTTCGAATCCCTCTCTCTCCGCCATAATAATTGGATCATCACACTCAGAAATAATAAGGTACTTATGCCAAAGCTGTTCGATAGAGTTCAAGCAATCATTACAACACTAGAATCGGGTAAGCTCACACATAATGAAGTTGAACAATTAAAGGGCATGTGTCTATCTGCACGAACATTGCTATCAAATGCTATCAATGACCGAGCAAGGATTGCCATTAAAAAAATACAAATGTGTGGCATCAATTTCACCAATCCTTTGTACGTTTTAATGGTGATCAAAAATAAGCTTAATGAATCATTAGAAAAGCAATTTTTAAACAATGCGCTTAGTTTACCTGTTGAGCTGTTTGATACGGAGCAACCAGCATTAGATGATGCCATCCTCAATAAAGATGTTTATTCAGTTTATGATCTAATCTTTACGCCACAATTTAATTACATTTATAAGATTAAGGCAAGGGATTTATCGTTGCAGCATGCTGAGGCGGAACTTAACTGGGATTTAATGAATATTTATCTTAGTCATCCTCATCGAGCACTTAAATCAGACACTAATTTAAATATGTTGCTCAGTGAGGCATTAGAAAAGCTTTCTCCAAGCGATATTAAGACAAATGGCTATTTCAAAAAAGATGCTTACCTTCAATTTTTATCCGCGCACAAATGGTCATTAAGTGTTTTGAGCACAATGATTCATAAGGGCCATTGGGAAAGCATGGCTCATTGCTTAAGAGAGATGAGCATTGACTTAACTTCTAATGATGTTATGACGTTAAAGCAACAAATGAAGTCTTATGGTGGTTCTGGATGTGCTACATTTTTTGGTGCATGTATGACTAGATTTCAATCACGAGAGCATATCTACAACAATGGATTCTTTGATTACGCACCTGAGATTAATCATTTGATCCTATCTTTAAATGAGCAAAAAGATGGTTTGGTTAACGCATCTGTTAACCAGGTATCTCAATAAATTTAACGGGCAAAGAAGGGTATTGAGAAAAATATTAAGCCACATCTTATATGGTATCATGTCAACTTAGCCTACTTAGGTAAAATCCAAATCATTTCATGTCAACAGCGCCAAATTAAACTATAAATAATGTGCGCATTAAATACGGGTAAGCATTATTGATTTGAGAATGAAGGAATTAAAGATGAGTATTAATGATAACCGATCACATAAATGGATGTTAATAGTGCTATTCTTGATCAGTATACATGCCATCAAAAAGATATTATGCTTAAGTTTCCTTAACTTAAATAGAATAGTGTATAAAATGCCCCTAAAATCACAAACGCACTCAAATCAACAGGGGTGCAAGTGCAAAAAATACCTTCATTATGGAAAAATGGCCTATGATACGAGATGAGCAAGAAAAAATATATATCTGCAAAACAGCTATTTATAAGGGTTTTTACAGCTATGTTTACAGTAAAAAATAGAAAATCACCCATTTTTAACAGAAATATTAGAGAAAAATTAAAAAAAACAGGTCAAATTGAAATAATATACTATAATAAGCACAGGTAAACACAACTTAGGAGTAAATTATGGATAAACAAACAACACTAATCGCAGTGGTGTTAGCGGTATTGCTAGCAGCAACTGGCGTCTATTTATTAGGTAATCACTATGGCTGGTGGGGCGGCTCAGCATCTAGCAGTGAAGAGCAAAAGACTGTCATTCAAGTTAAAGAACTGGCTGATGGTACAAAAGCTCTAGCAGCAAAAGAAGGATATAAGGATGCGTTCAAGCCAATTTCTGAAAACTTAGCCAAAGATGTTGATGCTTATAACTTCTTGTTTGACACAAACAAAGCAAAAGTTGATGCATATATGGCCGCTAAGAAAAAAGCTGATGATGCAACTAAGGCTTTAGAAGATGGTAAAAGTGATGTAGATGCAAAAGGTAAGGTTACAGTAACTATCCAAAAAGCTGATTTTGCAAAGTATGCTATAGTATCAACAAATAATAAAGAAACAAAAGCGATTAACGAACTAAATCTTGCCGATGGTCAAACAGACACTGCTGATGCTGCAACTGCAAGAGCTGCACTGAAAAAAGCACAAGATGCTCTTGGTAAAGAAGCTAGTGGTGAAGGTGAAAGCAAAGTTGAAGCTACAGGTCTTTACAAGAAAAATGATGATGCTGCAGCAGCACTAAAAACTGCTGATGTAGATATCGATGCTCCAGCCAAACTTGCTGATGGTTCCAAAGATACTGATTTGAGAGCTTATTTCGGTTTTGGTACAGGAGATAATCCAAAGCTAAAAGTAAGTGTTTTGGTTGATAAGTACAACACCACTTCTGATGCAAATCTTGTAGCTTTAAAAACAGCATTAACAGCTAAGTCTAGTGCTGATGATAAAAAAGCTATCAATGATGCCTTTGGTAAAAATTCTGATGATGTCATTAAAATGATTGATGCTGAAGTTAAGAAACTAAATAAACCAGAAGAAAAATCTCCAGAAATCGGTTATTACTTTAACACAACTGGTGGATACGAGCTACCTGCTTAAGTCTAACCTTTAGTCAGAAAAAGGGAGCATTATGCTCCCTTTTTTTGTATAAAATATAATAAGACTTGGTTGTCTGATCATATTGTGTTAGCTTGAATAAAACAGGGAGGTTGACAATGAGATCATCGTTGTTGTTTAGAAGCTTAATTATCGTATTTGTTATAAGCTTTGTACTGATTATGCTTTACCGTGCTGTTGCGATGTACTATTTTCAACAGCTGCAACCAAATGAGCAGCCATATCTACACTATGAATGGCAGGGGATTAGAGCCAGTAATCAATCAGGTTCAGCCCAAGTTCTATTAAGCTACAATTTTAGTGAAATGGATGTTATGTTTCGCGGGCTTAAACTTGGTCAAAAAAACTTACAACAAACACATTTTCATCTTAATGGTCAGTTATTTTGGCCTGTTCTAGGTTATTGGCGTCAATCAGAACATCCTTGGTTTCGTAATCTTAAAGGTGTTAACAATATCGACTTTGATTTAGAAGGTATCCGAGTAGGGCATGAGAACATTCAATTCAAGGGTAATATTCAACTCGATAAGCAATATGACGCAGCTGATGCAAATGGGATGCAACCAATGGTCAATGCTTATTTATACATGCAAGGTAATACCGAATATGATCGAGCTAAGATGTCAGGTATGTTACGGCTTAATATTCTAGATAATCCATTTCCATTAGATGCCTTTGATCATATTCTTGTCACTAATCCTAAATTGTGGTCAAAAGTTTGGCAAGTAGTTGTCAATGAGGATGTTGACAGGTCCGCATTTATCTCATGGTTATCGCAATACAGTGTTGATGAAACGGACTTTCAATATCAGTCATTACCAAGTATTTCAGACCAGCAGAATATCATTAAAGTATTTGCTGGTTTTGATAATAGTTAATGCAATATAAAATCATTTTGTTATGATAAAACAAACAAGGAGTGTTTATGTATCGTAAATTAAGTTTATGGCTGGGTGGACTGGCAGTTCTCTTGCTTGCATTGTATGTTGGCTTTTGGTTTTATGTTGCCAATCGAGCTTCACACAAAATTGAAAGTTACATTAATGAGCAATTACCTTTTCAGCAAGTAGCCGTTTCATCAACTGGCTTTCCATTCTCCTGGCGCTTTGATGTCAAAGTGGCAACAAAAGAGGGTCAAGAAGCTACATTAAGTAATATTGATACGAATCATAAGAAAATAACATTTTTTGAGAAAATCCAGCCTCTACTAAGACTCGACGATAAGGTTAAACTTGAAGACAACCAACTTGTTTCTTCTCAAAAAAACGCTCAGCCAATACAGCTAAGTGCCATTGAGCAAGGCTGGCTGACAACAACCATCAATCTTAACGCAGAAAAAACATTAACTCAGAATGATTTAAATGCATTACAACAGCTAAAGATCAACGCAGAAAAGGAACTTAAAGACTTAAATCTACCGCTTGTTTACAGAATTGAAGATTTTTCAATTCAACCTGACTTTTTTGTGACACAGGTTTCACTCAACCCAACATTAAAACATCATGCTTATGCCATACAAGCAAAAAATATAGACATCAGTTTTAAACACTCTCTATTTGGAAGTTTAATGAGTGGTTCGGATTTAAATAAAACATTAGAAGAACAAGTCTCAAGTATCAATATTGAGGGTGCTGTTAACCAACAATCTTTTAAGTTGGACATCAATAATGGTGGAATGTCCAGTGATACACCAACAGTTCAAGTTAAGACTGAAAATGCTCTGGCTATTTTAAGTGCACATTCTTCTAAAGAGCAACAATTGAGTGCGTCATCAATGTCATTGATATTCTCAAATCAATCGTCCATCGCTCAGCTAATACAACTTGTCTATAACGCTCATACGATGCCTTTTAAGCAATTCATTCTGGCTAATCCAGATTTTATTAATAACCTGATTATTGAAAAAGCAACGGTAAAGCACGATGAGCAAACCACTGAAATAAGTAGTCTATCACCTTCAATCAATGTCTCATCATTAGATAGTGCACTAAAGATTGGCTCGATCAATATAAAGACGAATAATGATGCTGTAGCAGTCGAAGACTTACATTTACAGACAAAGGTTAATTTAACAGACAAAATCTTAAGCTCTCTTTTTGGCGATAAAAATAATGGTGTCACGTCATCATTAGACGCGCGGTTGACTGGAACCATTTCACCTAAGGCCTGGAGGTTATTACAACAATGGCCACTTGCGCTTACTGATAAGATCGACCTATCATTTTTAACACCGTACATGACACAAACACATGAGGTTTCGCTCCAGCTTCACGGCGATATTAAGTCACAAGAAGCCGATACCTATAAACTCACAGCGTTCAGCTATCAGCCTGAAAATAAATATTGGGCCATTACTGAAAGTCCTGCACCCATATCGGTTATTGTGTCTAAGGATAAGACAATAAAACTTTCAGCAGATACACTCAGAATCAATGTGAGTGATCCATCTGTTCTTAGCAGTTATTTGGAACAATATGATATTAATCCAAAGTCATTATTACCTGCTAATGTTATTTTGAATCATCTAGAGATTGATTCAAGTGACTCTAGTACCGATGCTAAGGTATCCGATGCAGCCATCACTTGGGGCAATAATAGTCAATTTAAGACCGCTAAAGGTGGAGACCTAACAAAGCTTACCAGTGCGGGTTTAAACGGGGAACTTCAACTCAATGACTTGTCCAAAGGTGATCTAGAACAACTTTGGCTAAAGCCAGATGGATTGCAAGCATATGAATTTTCCTCAGAACTTATGCCTCTGTACCAACTGATCATAGACATATCTAACAAGCCTATTATTAAAGATACTTCGTTACTTAATAATGAGTTAGATAAACTACTTAGCAATGATCAGTCATTAGTTAAAAACTTAACCACTTACCATACGCTTTTAAGCCAGTATGAAAAATTAGACTGGCAATTAAAATCTGAGCAAGCATCCAAGTTAAATCATCATGATGGTGAAGATGTCAATCTAGATCAATTGAAAGAAGAGCGAGACAATCAGAAGACACTGCTAGACAGTTTTAACAGAGACAACTCAAAGGTCAGTCAGCAGTACAAAAAGTTCACTGATTTTATTAACAGTAAATCACAAGCACAAAATATGATTGTGATAACTGATCTGTCAATCAACGAAAATGGTAAAACATTCATTCAGCAAAAAGCTGATTCTCAGATTCAACAAGCGCTGAAATCATGGCTTTTTCACGGTGGTGAAAAGCCAGTTTTATTGAATGTTAACGATAAAGCATTAGTTATACCTTCGAGCTTGAAAGATAGAGCAATTTTACTACTTGAGCATGAACAATCTAAAGAATTGGCCAAACAGCTTATTAAGCAAGCTTATTACAATGGCATTCTTGGTGGTTTGAATGATAACGCGAGATTTACGCTTAAAGCGGATATAGATACACAAGATCATTCATTCAGAAACATTGATGTATCTGTTAATAAACAGCCAGTTTTATCGGTATCTTCATGGAAAAGGGATATGATTAACGACTTTCAGTGGAATTCAAATCCGAATATTAAAACAGCGAGCTGGTTAAGACTATTCATGCACGCTACATCATTTATGAGTGGTAACTATGGCACGATTGATTTACAGCAGCCAAATGGGCTAACAGCATTTGATCTTGGCGCTTCAATACCGCAGGATATGATTCAAGGCTTAACCAGTATTTTAAACACACAAACAGTATTTATGAAACCTATTGACCAGTGGTTTTCTGCTGAGTTTAAGTTTCAACAATATGATGCCAACAGTCATACTCTCAATGAGGTTAGTTGGTTTGACGGTGCAAAAAAAGTAACGGCAAAGCAGTTGCAAGAGAGTGCCCAACAGAAACCTAAAGAAGCCAATAAGGTGCAGTCATTTAAACTATTTGCCAAACATCACCTTGGTGACGCAAACGCTGTTCTCCCTGGTACTGTTAATTATGACCACGCTCAAGGTAAATTCCAATATCAACAGGATGTAGGTAACTCAAATAGAATCGCATCTATGTGGGATTATCAGAATAAAGAGGGTACATTGATCTTCACAGATGTATCCAATAATAAGTTAAAGAATAGTTACGTTAATGATGATGTTGATCTTTCTATTAGTACTCAATCTGAGCAAGGGCAGTGGGTTGCCCAAGTCAAAAAAGTAGCAGGTGCTGTCAATCAGTTCAGTATTATGTTGGATGACAAAGCTGTTGTAACATTTGATTCTAATCAAATGGGATTTAATCATATAAAGTGGGATAAACGTGTTGAAGCACTTGACTTACCGCCTTCTGTAAGTGGGTATGATGCTATGCTTCAACAGAACTTAAAAGCGATTCAGGTGTCTGCAGATAAACTTGGCTTTCCATATGTCATTGAGGGCCAGAAAACTTGGGATGCTGTCGATATTGCATTTCTAAAACCAAGTCTGAAAATTGAGCTAAACACTATTAATGCTTCACTGGGTAACAATGACATTGGTGTTGAAATAAACAATGAAAATGACATTATTACCATGGATATTGGTTTTAAAAGTCTTAAAAAAGATGATGTCCGACGTTATTTTAGGGAGACATTAAATCAATATTTGAAAAATCGAAATGATCAGGCATTACTTGATACTCGCTTTAACTTAATCACTAATTCTGATTACGCTTGTACAGATTGGCGCATTCAATCTGATCCAAATAAGCAGAAAAATGTAGTATCAATTTCATGTGCAAATGACAGAAAGTTATCGTTAACACAAGATAATAATGAAGGTCGATTAACTTTTACTTCATCAAACTTCAAGCCCAGTGAAACCAATAATATTACATCATTGTTAAGTGCAGTAATGAATATAACGGAAGAATGTCGTTCACTTGAAAATGATGTTTCACAGTTAAATAGTTTGTTTTCTGATTGTCTAGAGAGTTCTGTTAATGGTGAGTCAAATATTTGTGATGTTAGTGAAATAAAAACCATCTGGAATGATTGTCATGCTGGTCAATAAACGAACAGCACTCAAGGTGCTAACGATTTCGGTCTTAGTCGTGGCATCAGTCATATACATTAAAGATTATCGTGATAGAGCACATATTCGTGCTTTATTGCATCCCATTGAGCAAACACTTGGTATTAGTCATCCACCTGTCTTATCTCGTCATTTTTTTCATCAAAAATCGTTTGAAATATATTATGATGCTGATGAGCCAAGTCTTTTGGGTGGGCATCTTGAGTCTATTCTGGTACGACGGTTAAATAACGTTGATGCCCATGAGATTAAAGCTACGATTAGATCTCCAAAAGGAGTTATTACGCTTGTCTATAGGGGTAATATTACTCCTGATAGCGATAATCAAAAACGATTAAAGCTCACTGATGGTGTGATGAATATTCAACTAGATAGAGAGAATGGTGATGCTAACGATATTATTGCTAATATTACCATGGATATTAAGCCGATAGGCAAAGACCATTATAGATTTTTACTCAGTCAATTAATTATCCAAACCAATGAACATCAAGGCCATGTATTTGCAGAACAAGATGACGACCTGATCTATGGTGAACTTGCACTTAATCCTTTAAGAGTAACGCATTTCAGCATGGGGCTTAAGGAATTATACCAAAGAACCAATGTTGACCTATTGGGTGATGAGGTATTTAAGCTTTCATTAACTCATCTGCCCATTAAATCTGTATTAGCATTGCCGTTACTTGATAAGGATATTTCTTTGTATCAACATGTTGCGTAGATGATGTTATTTTTTGCCATTGTAATGCTGAATTAGGTATTCATTTGATATAAATTGTGATATGCTTATCTAACTAGTTTTACAAAGGAATGTTATGCGGGAAAATACGAAGTTATCGGTTATCGTTTTAGCCAGCGCGGTACTCATTGGTGCACTTGCTTTTGTTGCCATCAAATATGTAGCCCCTGATGAAACTTTAAAAAATAATGTACCAGAAGGTATGACTGTCTTAAGAGATGAGATTCAATTATCCAGTCAAATGAACCCTTTTTCTGCTTCCATTCAGCCTCTTCAAAACACTAACATCGAACCTCTTAAAGAGATTATTGAGCATTCCGAAGATATTGATAAGCTTTTTGATCAGCTGGGTATTAGCAAGACTGATGATATTACATTTGCCGAAAATAAAACAACCAATGACTTGGACATTATGGTTACAAAAGATGGTATTGATCTCAAATTTAACGTTGGCATGATTAAAGATAGCCCCGTCAAGGTCGTAGATTTTGATAATGAACAATATGCCAGTAATCTTGATCACATAGGTTATAGTGTTAAAGTTGACAGATTCATTCCATTATCAACTCTTCTTGGTATGTTTGATATCCCAGAAGAAGAACGAACAATGGTTCTACTAACGTTTAGTGCTATTTTTGGTAATCAGGTTCATATTCAATTTGAGACAGGTATGAAGCTTGCTGATACAAACAATAAAATGAAGTTAGTTGTTGAGCCAACTCATCTCATTCTTAATGATGGTGATATTATTGATTTATCCATAGGTTCTAAGTCTGAGATGTATTTTGAATTAGAGAATAATTATTCTGTTAATGATATTCTTAACATGACCAATGATGAGTTTCAAAATGTTGACTTCGGTAAAGACCTTATGTTGGATATGAATTATGATCTTGTGGTCATGTCTAAAAAGCTTGATGATCTCATGCTGACACAATTAAGATCATTATTTGATGATGTTCAATTTCCAAATGTTAATTCAGCACTTAGTTTTGGTTTTAAGGGTAAGTTGGATCCAAGCATCTACTTCGCAGCAGCAATGCACAATGGAATAGCAAGTGGTTATGCACCCTCTAGTCCAGTTGTTTCAGGCGGTATTGACCTTGGCTTTTTAGTTACAGATAGAGAGAGTTCTGATACGCTAATAAACGGTATTTTAAATATTGCTTCTGGTCTAAAAAATGATACACAAACGATGAATATTGAAGGGCGATTGGCTCAAAGCTCAGGCTTTAAGTATCTGTTAAGTCGAATAATTGATACAATGACCCATGATGATAAGCTTATTAGCAGTAACATTGAGCGAATGCTCAATGCTAAGCATATTAAACATAATGAAGATGACCTTAAACAGGCTGTAAGCAACGTTCATGAAATTTTGACTCATCTATTGTATTCAGAAGTAGCTACTAATCATTCAGAAGATTATTTTAAATTATCCTATGTTTTTAATGACTATTCTAAGTTTGTTGATGAACTTTTAACACCAGCTCAACTTTTAGAGCCATCTGAAGTCAAGCCTGGTGCTGAACCTAAGAATGGGTTTCTAGAATATACGCAAAAGTTCCTTAAACACCTATCACATGCTGATTTGATGATGACAAAAGTTGGTGGAAAGAATCAGCGTCTTGTTTATAACTTTGATATTGGCCTCAATGACGGGAACTTACATTCTTATATTAGATTTGACCACTCTGATAAGGCTTTTTCTGGTTTAATCCGACAAATGGTTCGTGAACCAGAACTTATTATAAGAGAAGAGGTTGTTAAAAGTCTTTTTGATGCGGGATCATCATTAGATGGAATGGAACGTTCAATTTTTAATGTAAATCTTAATGAGATTATTCATTTTGCCATTACTGAGAACATATCAGAATTAAGTTACACTGATTTTCTTGTTAAAGTATTGCCGTTTGTTAGGCTCTCTTCAGAAATAGAAAGCGCTGCTATCAAGTCCTTTACTCAACCTAATACCCAAACTGGTTCAATTGATAATGTTTTTGAATATAAACCTGAATTTTCAAAAATGTCAGAACGTGTATTGACAGCACTATACGATAAAGATTTAAGTGATTCAGTTAGAGTTCCAGAAAAAATTATTTTCAGCGAGAATTCTTTATCTTCTAGTATTATTGTTGATGGTAATGAATATCATTCATTATGCGATACTGACCTAAGAAATGATGCAATAGCACTCTACAAGCAGCTTCGTAGCGGTAAGTTTATAGCTTCTTCATTGAAAAATGGCTATTTCTTATTAAAGTTACATGATCATGATAAGCTACCTGCATTATATTACATCACCCCTATTGAGATGATGTTAACAATGGCAAGACTAACTGGTCATAGTGATATCAACCTATCGTCAGTGTCAGATATTTGTGATCCTAATTTTGTTACACAAGCTGAGTCTTTGATTATAGGTAATAAGCCTCTTGAGATGCAAATGGCGCCTCAGCTGTTGATGGAACAAATGTTTTAATGCTTAATAAGCATCTACTAAAACCCTTCATGTGTTTACTGCATGAAGGGTTTTTTCTTTGTTGAAATAAGTAGGTAATGCGTTTACAATGACGATATATTAAAAGGAGTTAATATGTCACCAAATCACCCTAAATCTTGGTTAAGTTATTACGCATCACATTTAATTATTTTTCTACTTGCTGGTGTGTTCCTTCACACATGCTATTATTGGCTAACCTACAGATCAGAACCATTAAATGGCAGTGAGCATTCACTCAAATTGTTAGCATTGGCTGATGATGCCAGTCCACATACCGTTCAAGATGAACTGGATATTAAAGCTGCATTAGGGAAGAGAGCAGTTGATATCAATACTATTGACGATAACATCATTCATTTTGAAGTAAAAGAAACCAAAGGGTTACAAAAAGGACTCATTCAAGGCAGTTCTCTGGCAACTTTTTTAACTCCTTTTGAAAACATGATCAATAGTTATTTGACGTTAGCCAGTAAAGCAAAATCACTTGACGACTACAACCAAATTTTAAATCAATTATTTTTCACAGTTAGTCAAGCAGACTCAACAAGAATACTGACCTTTTTCGAGGTTGATGAAGTTAACCGATTAGTCTATTTGGATCTTCAGTTTCCTAAAAATAATGCTTCAATTCGTTTGTCTCAAAACCTAAATGCTTTTCATTCATTCAAAGATACCAAATTATTCGATGATAATGGTGATTTAAATTTCAGGCCATGGTTAGCAGATGGTGGCCAGTTATCTATTCACGAAAATCGCTCAATCATTGATGGGTTCGATGATTTTGTAGGCCAACCAACTACTGCTTCCATTGAAATGGGTGTGACCTGGAATGCTAAAAAGAATGAAGTCGGTATTGTAGGACAAGTCGATATTAACAATGATCAAGGCCAGCGTATTTTTACCCTATTAATAGGTAAAGACGATGAAAATAGATCAATTTCGCAAGATCTTTTAAACCCTCAGTTTGCGCTTAATATCGATGATTTTGATTCTCTAATGGAAGATATAATGAAAAAAATGCCTGATCCTATCTTTATGGCTGAAAAAATACCTGTTGGAAAACAATTCGCACTTAGCTATAAACTTTATCTTGATCGTTTCCAACCTATATTTTCAACGCTTCTTAATAAATCACTATTACATGATGACTTGAGTCGCTTCGGAAGTAAGTCCTTAATCCATAATGTTGTGAGGCGTTTATTTCTTAGTTTTGATAAATTATTTACATATTTTGATCCAAAGATTAATGGTTATGAGATGCCTGATACTTCAAGTAGTGTTGAGCCCAAGAATGTTTCAGATTCATTGTTAAGTTTTCTAGCGAATAAAAATAATATTGATCTTAAATCGATGGTTTTATCGTCAAATCTGCGGTTTAATGGCATACCTAGTGAACATATGATGCCAACATTCTTTACCAATATTAACCTAGCTAACGATAATGATACTCTCTTCTCAGATGATGGTCAGTCATATGGCAATATTGCGCGAATGGGTAAAGCTGGAAACGCTCATATTAAAGTTTCTTCGTCCTTCGTTGATTTAATAAAAACAACATTGAAAGCATTCTCTAAAAATTACAGTGACATAGATCCGCAGACTATGAATCAGTTTTTAGATGATACTTTGGTAGGACATTTTGAGTCAAAACATCAAGGTTTAGAGGGGGCTTACACCAGCTCGGTGGCTAACACTGACGACAATTCTAATTTACATGATATTATGGCTGCTCACCGATATAGTGATTTTAAATTTTATTCAAATGACTCGTACTATTGTTATAAGGATTGTTCTGATGAAATAGAAAAGTATAATGATATTAATAATGATATTAACAATGATAGTTTGTACCGACATGGATTGATCGATACGCCCAGATCTTATCGTCAAATGAGTACACCAGGGCTGCGCTTGATGACGAGTCGTCTGTGGAATACTTCAAATAAGGATGTTTTTGATTCAATACGTAATGGTATAACCCACCTTAACCAATATCATGACTTATTCAGTTCTATTACAGTAACAGAGTATGACTTTGAAAGATCGACTGATCATGATAATAAAAAACCAAAGTATTTTGATTATACAGTTACCTCATTAAAAGGTGATTTTAATGCTACTTTATATCAACTGAATAGAAGCTTCATTGAAAAATCAAGTAACCCTGATTACGATGTAGTAAACCGTGATTACGATGTAGTAAAACGTGATGTCATGTTACCACAGTTAGATCTCCGCTATCCTAAAGATTTTAACGAAGAAAAATGTACATCACTAGCACATTATTTTGGTTTCGATATCATCAAGGATATGCATCTATGTTCGTCTGATATGGCCGGATTTCAGTTTTCAACATCTAGTGAAAAAATTTCAAGGGATAACTATTTTGTTAATAGCCTATTAGCTCCTGTTCCTGGATATACTGATCAACTAACGTTGGGTTTTTTGATTGACTTGCATATTCTTGGGCACTTAGTTAAATCTGACGATTTTCTAGAGTACGCTGTTTGGCCTGGAACCAAGTCGATAGTTCATAATCAAAAGTTTCTAAAGTGTTTAACTGAGAAAGGATATCATTCGCTTTTTGACAATATTGATCAGGTGATTTCAGGAAAGCTTGGCGATAAAAAACCATTATTTGATCAATTGAGTCAAGTACTCAAACATCGTAAGGAATTTTCTGAGACGCAAGAGTTGGCTGATTATGCTAAGCTTACAGAGAATCTTAATTATAAATCAGATGAAAAAAAGCAATCTATTGAAGATAAGCTCACTAATTTGGGTAACTCATTAATTAAAGATGGACCTCACAAAGGAAAGTCGGTAAAAGTCGCCTATGATGAGTATAATCAGTTGATTAATAATGGCATCGATGAAAACACCTTCAATGCTAGTAATTCTTGGTACTCTGATAGTTATAAGGATCTTGAAGCTTCAGTGAATGTTGCAGATAAATTCAGTGCTGTTAAAACACTACAATTAAATCTTGGTAAACAATATTCACTTAATTTGCAACAAATAGTTGCTCAGCAAATGGCTGAATATTGTCCAGAGAATGAATAATGTTAATCAAAGAAAGGCGTGGTGGCGTGTTCCATTGCGTCTTTTCTTATTTGGTGTTATGCTGACATCAACACTAATGGCTATACTATGATGCAACGAAATTCAATTATTCGAATCACTCTGTTATGTCTTATGTTGTTGGTTATTGGTTCTTGCTTGTGGTTTTATGCGGCTTATCGATTTAGACAGTATGTCATTGACCGCTTATCTCAATTAAATCCTGATCATCAACTTGAGTTTACTATTGAGGGATACCCTTGGTCATTTGCATTGCGTGCTAATTTGGATCAAGATCAAAGACAGCAGTGGTATCATTGGGTTAATCAATGGCTAGAACATTCAGTCAAAGAGCCAACTGCTCGTGAACATCTAGGGGCATTGTCCCAGCTGTGGCTTAACGATGCCGATGTTGATTTAGTATTGACTAGTAATTTATGGTTCAGCAATTTAGATCTAAATATTACGTCTCAAGAGCGGCAATTATCGGTCACTGGTAATGTCTTTTCAGGATCTTTTTCTTTCGAAAAAATTCAATATTTTAATGCTCATTATTCATTTCATGATGAGTATTTGATGGTGTCAATAAACAAGGGTAGTGATGATGAGCCTCTTCCTAATCAGCCATTGCCTTACCAAATGAATATTGATTGGCATGGTTTGGGATTAGAGGTTAATGCCGAAGGATCCTTAGCTTATTTTTCATCTAATGATGTTCTTCAGCTCACCAAACTTAAGTTAGATGGCTCAGTTGCTAAGAAGGAACCCTTGAGTCGACCCGCTCCTCGTTCAGAGTCTTATTTTGAAAATCCTCATGAGTACACGAAAGAGGAGTACTCAAATGAAGCATTTTTAAAGGATTACAATCGATCTGTTCGTGATGATGCATTGCAATATATTCAGTATGGCTTAGTTAATTTGCTGCCGTTAGACATCAGTATAGAACTACAGAGTGATGATGTTGGTATTAGCCTAAAAGATCAATCTTTATTGGGAGGGGAAGTTGTCATCTCTGCTTTATCTTTAGCTACAGATGATACCATGCCTTCCCGAGTTCATTGGTTCATCAATAATGAAAAACCGAGTAAATTAATGCTTCATCAGGATGGCTTTGATTTAGATATTAGTCACCAATTGCATGTCAACCACGCTGCAGATCGTTTTGTACAATATATGTTGAATGGTGCCGTTATGCATTACATCTCCGTTCCTGGGACGGATGCACTGATCAATCCTGAAATGATTACCCAGCTCAATAACGCATATGATTACAATCCTTATGTCAAAATCATTCAGGATAATGAGTGGCACCTTAAGGGATGTAATTATGATTTACTGGCATTTAATTCATTAACTGGTATTGTCGACAATGTTGCTGTTAATCAAGGGAATGATGATTTCAAAAAAAATCTGATGACACATAATTCAATGCGCGTAAGTATTAATGACTACCGCTATGGAGAGTCAATTGGCGAAACGCAACTGTTTTTGACGGGCACTTGGAAAAAGCGAATGGCCAAAATCCTTGCGGACCTTTATTTTTTATCAACTCCTCTATTGAACAATAAGACAGCAATTGACGATGACCAATTATTAATTAACAAGCAAGAAGTCTACAGTATGATTGACGACTTGGATGATGTTCAGTATCAGATGAAGTCTGGGTTTTCGGGTTATGATTTTTCAACCAGTGAATTAAAAAACGTTAATTTTGATCTCAATTTGCTTAGTTTTATTATGAATATTCATAGTTATGTTAATCTTGATGCCTATAGTTTTGCAGAGCCCAAGCAATTTGATTGGCATTTTGACTTTACACTTCCAGCACCTGGAACAGGGTCATTTTTTGAGGGGGCAACCACTTTCTTAGATTATGTATTTAAGATTAAGGATTTAAGACAGCGAACACCTAAAATTGGCGTTGGTCTTGGTTATAGCGCTGATGGTATCATGATCAAGAGAGAAGTGCTGATTGATCCAAAAAGAAAATTAAGTTATGGTTTTACTCGACAAAATTCCTTGCTAAAATCAATCGTACCTTTGTCTATTCTCTGGAGTATTCAGCCTATTTAAGGAGTTATTATGCTGAAAAAATTACTTTTTGTTATTATTGCCATTGTTGTAATCTATATTGGCGCATGGTTTAGTATCGCTGCAGTTGCTAAAATAAATATTCGACAGCTTGCTCAATGGGAGTTTAAGCAAATGGATTTAGCCGAACCTGAGATTGTATCAAGTGGTTTTCCTTTTCATTTTACCTTTACCATTAAGGGTAATACCTCACAAAAAGAGGGTGCATCAACATCAGTAAAATATCAGCCTATGGGTGATATTTTGGTTAAAATGGATCCGCTAATGAGGCATGCAACCATTACTTATCCAGTAGAGCACGTATATTCAGTTAATGTGCCAAAATTAGATGCTAAGCAACAAGAATCCGAACTTTACTCCATTAAGCATACAGGTAACACAACGGCTGTCATTACATTTAAGAGCTCATTGTGGTGGCGTTTGTTCTCTCATACAGATCATGCTTCCCTGATCAATCAGTTTCGTCACATTCATACCGAGCTGAGCAATGATCAGTGGGAAGGAGATGGGTTCCTGATCAAAACTAAGGATGATGATCGACAACATACATCAGATATTACTTGGTTTGATGGCAGTAAGGAGCCTCGATTAACCGTTAAAGCATCATTTAGTCCAATGTTAATTAAGATACCAAAAGAACTGGCGCGCCATTTTGTCACTGATGATTCAGCAAGAGTATTTATGACGTTGTTGTTAGATCAGCCTAGTCAGATTGAAGTTGGTGGCGGTACGGTCTTTATGGATGTGTCCTATGATGCAAAGCAAACATTTTTTGGTGTCTTAAATCATATGATGTTTGGTGCCCTTTTGGTTGATAAACCAACCGTTAATCATTATAGTCTTGATGTTGAAGGCTGGCCGTTTATTCGTAAGCTAAACATTAATCTTAATGGTGAGCAATTGGTTGCTAATGCTACGGTTGCAGGTAATGAAACGGTTCCAGAAAATATGAAACTGTTAAAAAATGATAAAATATTTGTTGAAGTAGGTGGTTTGTCATCGACCATTGATTTGTTACATCCTATGGGTAATGCCCACCCTTATGACTCAGCTATAGATTTTGCAAGCCATTTTAATTGGCTTGTTGGTAGCTTTGCTTCTGAAGGTGTATTAACACATTTTTCTTTAAAGCCTGATGGTGCAATAACAGAAAATCAACCAGGTGCTATTGAGTATTCATCACCCTACTTAACGGTTACACATTCTTTGCCATGGGCCAAGATTTTAGGGCCTATTTTAACGAAGATCGGTATTCAGCACCAATGTAATGAGAAAGACATTGAGGACTGGCTGGATGACTATGAGCGTTCTACTAAGCTTAAAGTTTGGCCAGAGTGTTTAAATACTGTCAAATAATCTTCTTTGGGTTTGTTCCTGGTTCTTGACGAACAACAGTACTGTTATTATGATGCCGTTGCATAAGATGTTATGCAGTACGTTGATATCTTTTGAGCCAATGTTTATCCAGCCGTTGAATAGTGAGATGCTGATGATGGCTATTAAGAATGGATAGGGTGAAGATTGTCGATTCTGCTGTGTGTAATACCCAAACTGTATGAATGATACTGATAGTGCGATGAAGAAGTGGGCTAATAGGCTTAAGATACAAGCGACACCAAGCCAGAGTATGATGCGTGATTGACTTAAGTTTATGTTCTTTGTGTGATTGATAAACAGCATTGTAACCCCTGATAAGTAACAGCAGGTGAGTAATGTTGAAGCAAACAATTGAGTAGAGCATGCATGATAGACGAGTGGAAGGAGCACTAAAATAGCTAAAATAGCTACATTTTTCAATTCTGTGGTGATGGTGTATCGGAAGCTAAAAAAATGTATGATTGCTAGACCAAGGCCACCAATAACGTCGATACCATGGTGATACCCCATTGTCACAATGCTCCAGCCATAGATGGCAGCAACAGGTAGAATATAAAGCCATAATGTACGTCCGCATTCAAAGCTAATCCATAAGAGAAATAGGGTGATCATATGTGTATGACCTGAAGGAAACGCATAGGTGTTGGCCAAATTGGCTTCAGGTAATGGCCATTGAAACCATTCTTTGAGTGCCAAAGCGATTAACATAGCGGTAGAAAGAACAAATAGGCTTCGAACCATTTGATGTTTTGGTACAAATAGCCAAAAGGGAAGAAGAATACTGTATATTGTTGCGTTATCGGTTAGATGTTTGATTGTACTTGCCAGTAGGTAAGGTGCAGAGATGCTCATTAGGTATTTACCGTTTTATTTCAATAAGATGTTAATATAATTAGGATTAAAACACAAGGTTGTCTTGAATGTTTAGAATGCTTTTGATATATTGTTCACTGATTTTGCGCCCGTAGCTCAGCTGGATAGAGCACCAGTTTGCGGAACTGGGGGTCAGAGGTTCGAATCCTCTCGGGCGCGCCATATAACAAGGAGTTTCCATGACGGTATTGATGTTTCCTGGACAAGGTTGTCAAAAGATCGGTATGGACCCTGAGCTGGTTAAACGTTTTCCGTTATTATTTGAAGAAGCATCATCTGCATTGAATGAAGATATTGTTGCCATTGCTTCTAATGATCTCATTCACGATACCCGTTATACACAGCCCGTTCTATTTACCTATCACCATGCAGCTTATCAAGCATGGCTAGATATGAATCATGATGATGTCACAATGGTAATGGGGCATAGCCTTGGTGAGTATAATGCGTTATTGGCTGCTGGTGTGATAACATTCTCAGAAGGTATTCAGTTGGTGGTCAAGAGAGCTGCTTTGATGGCTGATATGAATCAAGGTGGCATGAGTGCAGTGCTTGGTTTGCCTATTGATGTGGTATCTCAGGGGGTTGATGTTTGTCAAAAGCATGGTATTTTAGATGTTGCTAACCACAATGAATTAACTCAAATTGTTGTTTCTGGTGAGTTAAATGCTATCGATCATTTTCATCAGTGGGCAACGGATGCTGGTGCCAAGCGCGTTGTGCCACTCAAAGTAAGCGGTGCATTTCATTCTCGGTTGATGACTGAGGCTGCTGAATCATTTGCGTTATTTGCTCAGCATCTGCTTCAGGGGGATCGAGCAATTTCGGTGCCAGTTATTGCCAATGTTACTGCGTTACCCTATGATTCAATAGACCTTTTATCGCTTTTATCGAGACAGATTAAGTCACCGGTGCGGTGGTATGAGAGTTTGTTGTATGTGATATCTGAGGGTAGATCTAATTTCCATGAAATTAATGCTGGTATACCTGTACTTTCAAAGATAGCACGGCGGATGCAGCGTAGCAGTTAGATTCGACGATATTGACTTTCCAAAACAGCGGGTTCAGTTACACCATAAGTCGATAATTGACTTTTTGCATATTCATTAAATTTATCGGCACCCATTGCTTGTGCTTTATCAAATATCTCTTTAGGCGGGTATTGATGCCAAATTCTGGCGCCAAATGAAATAACAGTCAGGTAATTTAAAATATGTGTCGTAATGGGTGATGTAGCAGCATGCAAAATAGGTATGATTAACTGAATCGAGGGGATGATAGCATTGACTGTCGATAAGGCAAATGTAAGCATTTGAATGAATGAGATGGTAAAAAGTATGTACGCAAAGAGATTATCAGCATACTCCTCGCCTTTTCCTTTGGGTAGATTAGCAATATTATGTGCTGAAATAACCAGCATCATCATAGTTATTAATGTGCCAGTGGCCCAAAAAATGCCGCTGGCAATTCCAATTTTTCCTGCTATAGCTGTAAATGAGCCAAGACCATAGAGGCTAGAGCACAAAATTGAAAAGGTTGCGTAAAATGCTATCGGTGAGAGGTCAAAAGTAAATTTTAAAGATTGATTCTGACCAATATAGGTTCCACCAAATGCTAATGAATAGCAAAAAAGCTGCATGATATTAAATTGAAAAAAGGGTAAGAGGGAGCCAACAAAGCCATTAATAAGGCCAAATACAAGCATCGATATAATAAGTTTTATTAAGAATGGTGGCAATGCATCAAACATGGATATCTCCCCTTTTTGGATAGACTAACAATAACCTATTTAGTGAGTCAATAACTGGTTTTGGTTTGCTTCACAAATCATCCTAATAAGGACTACTCTTGTATTTCTAGGGGTTGATCAATGGTATTTGGTGCTGCTGTAGTGCTTAAGGTATTATTAAGATGTATTTCATCTATTTTAGTAAAGCGTGAAGAGATTTTTTTCGACGATTGATGAACCATGTGGACGTCATTTTGTGCTTGATCAATATGTTTGGCTAATTGATCCATGCGTTTTTGAAAGCGGATAAAGTCTTGTCGTAACATGCCTAAGTGTTGCTGTATGATGTGGACTTGTTTTTTTGTGGCCTGATCTTTTAGAACCACCATAGCCGTATTCAAAATAGCCATCATGGTTGTTGGAGAAACCAGCCATACCTTCGCTTTAAAAGCTTCGTCAACGACATCAGGTAGAAGGCTATGAATGTCTGAAAAGATAGCTTCAGCTGGTATAAACATAATGGCGCCATCTGAGGTTTCACCTGGAATAAGATATTTGCTGGCTATAGCCTGAATATGGTGGCGAATATCTTGCTTTAATTTACTTAGTGCTTGTTTTTTTGTGGTATCATCACGTGCATCAATAAATGCTCTGTAATTTTCAAGGGGGAATTTGGCATCAATAGCTAAGAGGCCTGTTGGCTCAGGTAGTTTAAGTAGGCAGTCCACTCTTTTCTGGTTGCTTAAAGTCACTTGAAACTCATAATGGTTGGCGGGAAGAATATTGCGTACCAGTGATTCTAGTTGAACTTCACCAAATGCTCCCCTTGCTTTCTTATCGGTTAACACAGATTGCAAATCAACAACATGATTAGAGAGTTCTGTGATTTTTTGTTGGGCTTGATCAATTAGTGCTAAGCGTTTGATAACATCTGTAAAAACAGCTGTTGTCTTATCAAAGCCAGCAGAAAGTCTTTGCTCAACTTGGCCTGATAATTGTTTGATGTGTTTATCGAGTTCTTGCCTCATTAAGCCAAGATGCTCGGTGATATGCTGTTGTTGTTGTTTAAGTGTAAAGGTCAGTTGTTCACGAACTGATTGCATACTTTGGGTTAATACTTGATGGTGTTCTTTGATTAAGTGTAGATCTCTTTCTTGTTGCTTTTGTTGTTGTTCTCTGAGTGTTTGTTGTAGATGTTCTTGTGTTTTAGCATTATGTTGTTGCTGCTGGGAGATGGTCTGTTGCAGCTGTTGTATATGCGTTTTCAGTGCGCCTAATTCGCTTATATTACGGTTTTGAGTTAAATACATCATTAGTGTAATGATGAGTGTGGGCAGAGTGATAAAGCAAAGGATGATGGTTAGGTAAATCATGTCTGGTCCATAAATAACATTATATTATCTTAATTATAATAACGGTGCAAGGTTGAATGTACTCACTATGTGCTCTATAATAGGTATTATAGAATAAAAAAACAATGGAGGAGTATGGATTTAAAAGCATTGGTGTATCATCATCAGCGTACCACTATCATCCAGTGGTCAAAGCGCCATCAATTACCTACTTATAACGCTCATAAATTCTATCGTTGGGGGTGTTTTCCCAAGGAAAGTGTGCGCTTGCCCAAAGGTCCTTTTGTGATGCTGACTGCTTTGCTTGCTGGCTATTATGATGCCTATTTTCCAAAGCGTATCATGATTTCTGTGAGGGGCTTTTATTTGGCAGAACACATTGGCGGTTCTTGGTACCATTTAAATCCAAAGCAATATATTGAGGGCGTTATTTTGGCGGAGGGCGGTGTTGAACGAGTATACTGGTTGATGTTGGTTCCTAACCCGCAGTTTGCTTTGTCTAAAGTATGGCCTAAGATTCATTTTATGATGCCTTCATTCAAAATATAGAATAATTGGCTTAAAAGCTGGTAATTTGTGGGTGATGTGATTATAATTTGCTGTTATCAGAGGAGCGATTATGCCAAAATATATATTCATCACTGGTGGTGTGGTATCATCATTGGGTAAAGGAATCGCGGCAGCATCATTAGGTGCCGTGCTAGAGGCTGCTGGCCATAAAGTTACATTTGCCAAATTAGACCCGTATATCAATATTGATCCTGGCACCATGAGTCCATATCAGCACGGAGAGGTATTTGTGACCATTGATGGTGCTGAAACCGATCTTGATTTAGGTCACTACGAACGATTTTCTACTTCCAAAATGACCCAAAAAAATAACTTCACATGTGGTCAAGTTTATGCAGAGGTCACCAGAAAAGAAAGAAGAGGTGATTATTTGGGTGGAACAGTACAGGTGATTCCTCATATTACCAACCAAATCAAAACTTGGATACAGCAAGCTGCAGGAGATAGTGATGTTGCACTCATCGAAGTTGGTGGTACAGTTGGTGACATAGAATCACTGCCTTTTCTAGAGGCCATTCGACAGATGAAAGCAGAGTTACCAAAGCAAGATGCATTGTTCATCCATTTAACATTGGTGCCTTACATTGCTACTTCTGGTGAGATCAAAACTAAGCCAACACAACACTCTGTTAAAGAATTGCGTTCAATTGGTATTCAGCCTGATTTCTTATGGTGTCGATCAAAAAGTCCACTGGATGATGGCGCTCGAAAGAAAATAGCATTATTCACAAATGTGGGTATTGAAGATGTGTTCTCATTAATTGATGTAGATAGTATTTACTCGATACCAATGAGGCTAGCCGAGCAAGGTGTTGCAAAAAGAATAGGCAACTATTTAGGGTTAGCAATGAAGCATGTGGATATGACTCGTTGGCAAACACTGGTTCACAAAGAGTCATCATGTACATCCACTATTGATATAGCAATGGTTGGTAAGTATATAGAGTTAACAGATTCATATAAGTCAGTGACAGAGGCATTAAAGCATGCCGGTATTCAAAATGGTGTCCATGTTAAGATCCACTACATGGATGCAGAGCAATGGGACCCTGAGCATATGCGTAAAATGCATGGTATTTTAGTTCCTGGTGGTTTTGGTGAGCGAGGCTGGCAAGGAAAAGTTGGTGTAGCAGGTTTTGCACGAACGGAAAAAATTCCATTTTTAGGTATTTGTCTTGGTATGCAGGCTGCTGTGGTATCATTTGCTCGTGATGTGATGAAGTTGGAAGCGGATAGTGCTGAATTTAAAGCTGACAGCAAGCACCCTGTAATTGCAACGATTGGTGAATGGTCTAATGATATGGATCTTGGTGGCACCATGCGCCTAGGGCAAAAAACAACAATATTTAGCCATGATGTTAATGCTCAGAAAGCTTATGATAGCGTTAGTATAGCTGAGAGACACAGACATCGATTTGAGGTTAACGAGCGTTATGTAGAAGCCATAGAGTCAGCAGGAATGAAATGCACAGGCCGTTCAGAAGAGGGCTTAATTGATGTGGTTGAAGTTGATGATCACCCTTGGTATGTCGGTTGCCAATACCATCCTGAATTTCAATCAAATCCACATGATGGGCACCCACTGTTTAATGCTTTTATTGCGGCCAGTCACAATAGGGAGCCACGGTGATAAATGACAATGATTTTTTTGTCATAGCTGGGCCATGTGTGATTGAAAGTGAATCACTGTGTCAGCGCGTTGCAGAAACTCTAGCCAATTTGAAAGATCAGCTAGGTCTTAAGATTTATTTCAAGGCTTCTTTTGATAAGGCTAACCGTACTTCTGTTAAAGGTTTTAGGGGGCCTGGGTTAGACGAGGGTTTGGCGATCCTTGAGCGAATCAAGCAGCAATTTGAGCTGCCATTGGTTACTGATGTTCACGAAACACATCAAGTAAAGGCTGTGGCAAATGTTGTTGATATGTTGCAAACACCCGCATTTTTATGTCGGCAGACTGATTTCATTCAAGCGGTTGCACAAAGCAACAAGCCAGTAAATATAAAAAAAGGCCAGTTTCTATCACCTGATGAAATGAAATATGTTATTGAGAAAGCGCAATCCGTTTCATCTCAGCCTATTTATGCATGTGAACGTGGAAGTTGCTTTGGGTATAATAATTTGGTGGTAGATTACCGTGGACTTGCCACCATGAGATCATTTGCGCCAGTGATCTTTGATGCAACTCATTCTGTTCAGCAGCCTGGTGGCCTTGGTGGTTCTTCAGGTGGGCATCGACATATGGTTCCGGTGTTGGCTAAGGCTGCATGTGCTGTTGGGGTCGATGGATTGTTTTTAGAAACACACCCAAATCCAGATCAAGCATTAAGCGACGGGCCTAATATGTGGCCATTGAGTCATTTGGGTCCACTGCTTAAGGTGTTAATGCGTATAAACGAAAACAATAAGGATGTTGTATATGGTTGAAATCGTTGCTATTAAAGCTATAGAGGCGCTAGACTCAAGAGGTTTGCCTACTGTGATGTGTCAGGTGAGTTTAAGTGATGGTTCTGTAGGTATGTCATCAGTTCCTTCTGGTAAATCTGTTGGTCAATTTGAAGCAGTTGAGTTAAGGGATTTGGATCGATCAAGATATTCAGGAAAGGGTGTGTTAAGTGCCATTGATAATATTCATAAGATTATTACTCCGGCGTTAAAGGGTTTTGATGGTTTTAATCAACAAGGTGTTGATGAGGTATTGATAGGGCTTGATGAGCACCCACAAAAAGCTAATATAGGGGCTAATGCTACTCTGGCTGTGTCCATAGCGATTGCCCGTGCTGCAGCTGCATCAATGGGAATGCCACTTTTTGAGTATTTAAAAGGTGAGGGAGAAATGACGCTACCCGTACCATTTGTGAATGTTATCAATGGTGGTGCTCATGCTAATAATGGTATTGATATTCAGGAGTTTATGATTGTTCCTCAGGGCTTTTCTAGCTTTAAAGATGCAATCAGGTGCTCATCTGAGATTTTTCATACTTTAACTGATATTTATGCTTCTAAGGGTTTTTCAACTGCTGTTGGCGATGAGGGTGGTCTTGCGCTCGCATTGGGTTCATCTGATGAAGCATTAGAGGGTTTAATGAATGCCGTTGAAAAGGCGGGATATGCATTAGGTTCTGAGGTTTCGATTGCTTTGGATGTCGCTGCTAGTGAGCTTTATCGTGATGGTTTATATCATTTTGAGGGCGCAACATATGATAGTAACGCATGGATTGATCGCATGGCACAATGGATTGATGCGTACCCAATTGTTTCTGTTGAGGATCCAATGTCAGATGATGATATTCGGGGATGGCAATCATTTACGTCTATTTTCAACGGGCAGGTTCAAACGGTTGGCGATGATGTGTTTGTCACGCATCATGAGCGTCTTAAGAATGGTATTGACCAAGGGGTGGCTTCTGCAATCCTCATCAAACCCAATCAGATTGGTACATTAACGGAGACGATGATGGCCATCGGTGTTGCTAAAAGTCATGAATATGGTGTGATGATCTCACATCGTTCTGGTGATACTGAAGATACACTTATTGCTGATTTGTCAGTTGCTGTGGGTGCTAATCAAATTAAAACAGGGTCCATGTCTCGAGGAGAAAGAATCGCAAAATATAATCGTCTGTTATGGATCGAATTCATGATAAGAAAACCTCAATTTGCAGGCAAATTATGGCGGGTTCAAAATGCAGATATCAGGTAATCTTCAGGGTATCATTCGGTGGGCTATTATTATATTAATGCTGTTAGCATTTTTTTGGATTCAATATTTGCTATGGTTCGATGAATATGGCTTTGGATATCATTTAAAGCAGAAAAAGGAAATGAATGCTGTGTTGGATTTGGAAAGATCGGTAAAAGAGCGTTATCAGCGTGTTAGAAATGAAGTTGATGCATGGCATGATAACCCTGAGATGATTGAAGAGGAAAGCCGAGAGTCATTGGGTATGATTGCCAAGGATGAGGAGCTTTATGTCATCCAATAAATACAATAAACTTGATAAGTACAGTAAGACATCTCGCTTCATTCATTGGTTGATGGCAGTGGTTATCATGATTCAGTTGTTTTTAGGTTTATGGATGACTTGGTATCAACAGTATGCCTATTATGCTTGGCATAAGGCGATTGGGTTAGCACTTTTCATGTTGGTTATTTATCGCTTATATTGGCGTATGATCAATGTTTCGCCACATTTGAGGTGGTTACCAAAATGGCAAGTTTGGTTTGCTAAGCTGACACACTATTTATTGTACCTAGCAATGATTGTGATGCCAATAAGTGGTTGGATGATGTCATCATTTGCAGGAAAAAATGTTATTTTTTTCGGTGTTGATGTAACCTTGCCCTTAGCAGCAAGCCAGTTCGGTGCACAGCTTATGCAGTTGCTGCACAGGATAAGTGGATATGTGTTTTTAGCGCTTATTGCTATCCATATATTAGCGGCGTTAAAGCACCATTTTTGGGATAAAGATCACATCTTATCACGCATGTTAGGTCAATAACATTCTGAAGAGAGCCAAAGCTAACTGAAAATTAAAATAAAATTATTTTCTCAGATTTTCGATGAAATAATCTGAATATTACGTTATAATTGGCGCAATTAGTAGTGGAAGTCAATTGTGGACAAAAGACCTATATTCTTAGATGTGCTAAGCATCAAATTACCTGTAACAGCAATATGCTCTATCTTGCATCGAATAAGTGGTATCGTGATGATTCTAACAATGCCAATCGTTGTGGGGTTTGCAATGCTATTGTTTCACGATCAAAATAGTTTTGACAATTGGTTGCCTGTTGCATCAAGTTGGTGGATGAAAGTAATATGGATTGGCCTTGCTTGGGCTTGGAGCTATCATATTATAGCTGGTGTTAAGCATATGTTTCATGACTTTACAGGCTGTCATGAACTTTCAAAGGTCAGGCTAAGCTCTTGGCTGTCTTTAGTGGCTTTTGCATTCATCGCACTGGCTTGGGTGTTGTGGATAGGGTGGTATTCATGAATAATATTGATCGACGTGGTGTTAGGGATTGGTGGCTACAAAGGGTTTCCGCATTAGTGGTTTTGGCTTATGCGCTAACGCTAATGACTTTGATCGTTTTCTATAAGCCTCAAACGTTTATTCATTGGTCGGGTCTGGTGTTTTCTTTGCCGATGAAAATTCTAGGTGTTCTGGGCTTTCTTGGTATGGTTGTTCATGCCGCTATCGGGTTTTGGGTTGTTGCTACAGACTATATAAAATGTAGTGGCTTAAGAAAAGGGATAACCATTGCTGTTCATATTGTGATTACATTGACAGCACTGTTGGGTATCTATGTGCTTGTAGTAGGATCGGTATGAAGCAGTTAAAAAGAAAGTCGTTTGACGCAATCATTATTGGTGGCGGTGGTTCTGGATTAAGGTGTGCTCTTGAGCTTGCTAGTAGTGGATACCATACGGCTGTTATTTCGAAAGTGTTTCCCACAAGATCTCACACAGTGGCTGCGCAAGGCGGTATTAATGCAGCCCTTGGCAACACTGATGGTGAGGATGATTGGCGCTGGCATATGTACGACACCATCATGGGCTCTGACTTTTTAGGAGACCAAGATGCCATTGAGTATATGTGTTCCCAAGCACCTGATACCGTTATTGAACTTGAAAACATGGGTATGCCTTTTAGCCGCAATAAAAATGGTAAAATTTACCAGCGTGCTTTTGGTGGTCAAACCAAAGCATTTGGTGGCGATCTTGTTCATCGAACCTGTTGCGCTGCTGATAGGACCGGACACGCGATGCTACACACCCTGTATCAGCAAAATATTGCCGCTAATACTGTATTTTTAGATGAGTGGTATGTTGTTGATATGGTGCGAAATGCGAAGCACCAGGTTGTCGGTGTTATTGCTATTGAGATACAATCTGGCGATCGCTATTACATCGAAGCTAAGTGTGTTATGTTAGCCACTGGTGGTGCGGGTCGAATATTCAAACAAAGTACCAATGCTTACACCTGTACTGGTGATGGTTTGGGCATGATCTATCGACAGAACTTACCACTACAAGATATGGAAATGTGGCAATTTCACCCAACAGGTATTTATGGCGTTGGTGTACTCATTACAGAAGGGGCTCGCGGAGAAGGTGGTTATTTGCTCAATAGCGAGGGTGAGCGTTTTATGGAGCGATATGCACCACACCTGAAGGACTTATCTTGTCGTGATGTGGTTTCAAGATGCTCTATGATGGAAATTAACGCAGGTCGAGGATGTGGGCCTAAAAAAGACCACGTGTTACTACAGGTAAGCCATTTAGATGATGATGTGGTCCTCAAAAAATTGCCTGGCATTACTGACTTAGCTAAAACCTTCTCAGGCGTTGATGCTACCAAAGAAGCCATTCCAGTTGTGCCCACATGCCACTATATGATGGGCGGTATTCCGACCAATGCTTTAGGGCAAGTGATTGATTTCAATAATGGTCAAGATCATATTGTTGAAGGGCTCTATGCTGGTGGTGAATGTGCTAATGTGTCAGTACATGGTGCTAATCGATTGGGAGCAAACTCATTACTTGATATTGTGGTATTTGGTCGTGCCTCTGGAAAGCAGATGAAAGAAACACTCGACGGAGGTTATTCAGCACAAGCAGCTACTGAAGATGATATTGCAGCTGGTATGAAGCGTTTACTTCATTGGGATTCACAAGATAATGGCCGATCAGTTCACGAAGTTCGAACAGATCTTCAAGATGCCATGCAAGCACATTTTGGTGTTTTCCGTGAAGAAAATAGTATGAAAGAAGGATTGGTTAAAATTCAACAATTGGGTGAGTCACTTCAAGAGGCAAGATTAACTGATCACAGCAAGGCATTTAACACCGCAAGAATTGAGGCCCTTGAATTGGATAACCTATATGCGACGGCACATACGACTGCTATTGCCGCGCTAAGCCGAAAGGAATCACGAGGAGCTCATGCGCGTGTTGATTATCCTGATAGGGATGATCAAGAGTGGCACTGTCATTCTATTGTAACACAGGATGAGCGCTTACAGAAGCGGCCAGTCAATATGCAGCCGAAGCAAGTTGACCCAATTGCGCTAAAAGCACGGGAGCAATAATGGAATTTTCGATTTACCGATATGATCCGGATAAAGATCAAAAACCATATTATCAATCATTCAAATTTGAGCGAAAAGAGGTTACAGGACAGATGGTGCTGGATGCATTAGAGTACCTAAAAACACTTGATTCAACATTAACATTTCGCCGCTCATGTGGTGGCGGTGTTTGTGGCTCTGACGGCATGAACATCAATGGGGTTAATGGGCTTGCGTGTCAAACCAACCTTGATGAGTTGCCCAGTAAAGTTATCATCAGACCTCTACCTGGTATGCCTGTTATTCGTGATCTTGTTGTTGATCAAGAGCAGTTTTTCAAGCAGTATCGTGCAATTAACCCTTATGTTGTGAGTGATAAGAAGGCGCCCAAAGAAGGCGAGCACATACAGTCTCCAGAGCAAAGAGATCAGCTTGATGGCCTTTATGAATGCATTTTATGTGCATGTTGTTCATCGTCATGTCCCTCCTATTGGTGGAATCCAGAAAAGTTCATTGGGCCTGCTGGATTATTGGCAGCATGTCGATTTATTTTGGATTCTAGAGATACCCGTACGGATGTTAGGTTAGATCAATTAATGGACCTATATCAACTTTACCGATGTCGATCCATTATGAATTGTGCCTCAGTATGCCCTAAAGGGTTAAACCCATCTCAAGCGATTGCGCATATTCGGGGAAAAATCAATCAAAAGGTTTTAAGTAATGGAAGCTAATCAATACAAAAAGATGAAGCAATCTGATTTTTTAGGTCAGTTGCCATTGGATGCACTTGAAGAGATGTACCAAATATGGCTTCAAAACCCTGATGCTGTTGGGCCTGGATGGAAGCACTATTTTGAGTATAGTGCACAGACAGGTGCGATTGGGGTCTTGGATGAAACAAGACAGAGTATGCAAAGTGATGTGTTGCAGTCAGGAACATTAGATGCCAGCGTTCAGCACCGTCCTGAAATCGATAACAAAGCTATTAATCCTTTATCTGAGAAGAAAAACACATCTACTATTGGTTTTGAATATTTCCATATTGATGATGCAGCAAAACGTCAATGGTGGTCCAATGCAGCCAAACAACCAATACCAAAGTTTAATAAGAATGAGGCGCTTGCAGCTTATCAAAAGTTATTTTCTGCTGCCGAACTTGAACGTTACTTGGGCAGTCAGTTCGTTGGTCAAAAGCGGTTTTCTCTTGAGGGAAATGAATCATTAATTTATTGTCTTGACCGTTTGTTATGTCAATTAGCACAAGCATCGTATAAAGATATCGTTCTTGGTATGGCACATCGTGGACGCTTAAATGTTATGATTAATACATTGGGTATGCCCGTTAAAGACTTAGTAAATATGTTTCGTGGTGATCATCATCATGATGAAACTACAGGCGATGTGAAGTATCATTTAGGCTATTCATCTGATGTGCATATCAATAATGAAGATTTGCACGTTTCTCTTGCTTGTAATCCATCGCATCTTGAAAGTATTGCACCAGTTGTATTGGGAAATGTTCGTGCACGTCAGGATATGGTTGACCAGTCGATTGCCTCATTACATTCAGCGGGAATCATCATCCATGGTGATGCGGCTGTCATGGGGCAAGGTGTTGTATTTGAGACCAGTAATCTTAGTCGGCTAAAAGGTTACGATGTTGGTGGCACAATTCATATTGTTGTGAACAACCAAATTGGGTTTACTACAGATCCAGATGACTCACGCTCAACCACTTATTGTACTGCAGTCGCACGTGCATTCGAATGCCCGATAATGCATGTAAATGGTAATGATATTGAAGCCGTTCGTCATGCAGCAGCACTTGCTTCACAATACAAGACTGAATTTAATGAAGACGTATTTATTGATTTGATTGGTTTTAGACGCTTTGGCCATAACGAGGCAGATGACCCAACATTTACCCAACCTATCATGTATCAAAATATTCATGGGCAAGATAGTGTTGATAAAGTCTTTAAGCAACATATTGAAAAACTGTGCGATAGTGAAGACTTAAACCAAATAGAGCATAATATTAAAATGGCCATACGATCTGGTGAGGTGATTCCAAAACTATCTGAATTGAAGTTATCTGCAAGACAGAAAATGTGGCAAGATTACACCACACAAGTTGATTTATTGGAAAATGCGTCTATAACCATATCCAATGAGACGGTAGATACACTTCGTGCATTAATGGTTCCACCATTGCCAGAGGGTTTTTCGCCACACCGACAAGTCACTAAGCTAATGGAACATCGTCAATCTATGATGCAGGGTCAAGAGGGTATTAATTGGGCACTTGGTGAGGCTATTGGAATGACGGTCTTATTGATGGATGGTTATAACATTCGTATGGCGGGGCAAGATGTTCAACGCGGAACTTTTTCACAGCGCCATGCTTGTTATCATGATCAAAAAACCAATGCACAGTTTTGGCCGGTTAAGGCCTCACTAAAGCAGCTTGACGGTACTGGGGAATTAGCATTATATAATTCACCATTATCTGAGTTTGCTTGCTTAGGCTTTGAGTATGGTTATTCTGAAACACATCCCAAAACACTGACTATATGGGAGGCTCAATTCGGTGATTTTGCCAATGGTGCACAAATTATTATTGATCAATTCATTACATCGGGTTGGCAGAAATGGAAGCGAATGAGTGGATTGGTTATGATGTTGCCTCATGGTTATGAAGGACAAGGGCCAGAGCATTCTTCAGCAAGACTTGAGCGTTATTTACAGCTATGTGCACAGCAAAATATTCAAGTAACAATGCCGTCAACACCTGCCCAAATTGGGCTTTTATTAATTCGTCAAATGAAACGTGGTGTTAGAAAACCACTGATCATTATGACACCCAAAAGCTTGCTAAGACATCCAAAAGCAGTTTCCACATGGGAAGATTTTTCAAATCAGCCATTTAAGCGAGTTCTCTTCGACAAGGCCTTAAATGAAAGTGCTCAGCGTATCGTTTTTTGTAGTGGTAAAGTTTATTATGATCTACAGGCATGTGTAGAAGAACACGACTTAAAGAATGTTGCGATCGTAAGGTTAGAACAGCTATATCCTTTTCCATATGAAGAGCTTGGTGAATTAGAACATAGATGGTCACCAGATGCTGAATTAATATGGTGTCAAGAAGAGCCTATTAATCAAGGAAGCTGGTCTTTTGTTCGACCTAAATTCAAGCGCGCTTTTCAAAAAAAATGGCTGTTCTATTATGCTGGGAGAAGCGCTTCAGCAGCACCAGCAGTTGGTTACATGGCACGACATAAAAGTGAACAAGAAATGCTTGTTAAGCAAGCATTAGGTATTATTGATAATCCATATAAGGAGACAACTCATGACTGAGCAACAAATTAAAACACCTATTCTTCCAGAAAGTGTCACTGAAGCTGTAGTTGCTTCAGTGAAGTCAAATGTGGGCAGTATTATCACAGAAAATGCTGTATTATTTGAATTAGAAACCGACAAAGTAATGCTGGAAGTAGTTGCTCCTGAAGGTTTGAAATTAACACAAATTCTTGTTAAAGAAGGTGAGTCAGTTACTTCGGACCAGGTGCTTGCCCATTATGAAGCTGCTGATGCAACAGCTGCTTCTGAGAAGACCACAACGAATGACCAACCAAAACAAGAAGAGCAAAAAAAGGATGCACAAGTTTCATCTGTGCCACACCAAGGACCAGCTGTTAGGAGCTTACTGAATGAGCTTGGTCGTAATGATTTGGCTACCCAACCTGGAACGGGTAGGGGGGGACGTTTAACGACAGAAGATGTTCAGCGTCTTGCATCCGACAATACAGAGCGTGTTCCTATGAGTCCGCTACGCAAGACCATAGCAAAACGTCTTGTTGAAGTTCAGCAAAACAGCGCTATCTTAACCACATTCAATGAAGTGAATATGAAGCCAATTATGGATTTGAGATCACAGCATAAGGATCAATTTCAAAAGAAGCATGGTGTAAAACTTGGTTTTATGTCCTTCTTTGTAAGGGCGTGTTCACATGCGCTAAAGCAATATCCTGATGTTAACGCATCTATTGATGATGTCGACTTAGTTTATCACAGACACCATAGTATTGGTATTGCAGTATCAGCCCCTAGAGGACTTATGGTACCAGTATTGCAACACTGCCAAGAGATGAATATGGCTGAGATAGAACTCAATATTAAACAGTATGCTGAAAAAGCAAGAGATAATAAACTGACACTTGAAGAAATGCAAGGTGGCACATTCTCTATCACGAATGGTGGTGTTTTTGGATCAATGTTATCAACCCCCATACTGAATCCACCTCAAAGTGCTATATTAGGTATGCATAATATTGTTGAAAGAGTCATTGTAGAGAACGGTGAGATGGTAATAAGACCAATGATGTACCTAGCATTATCCTATGATCATCTATTATTGATGGCTCAACATCGGTTAGATTTTTAGTTGCGGTAAAAGAGTACTTAGAAAACCCAGCAATGTTACTATTGGATTTATAAGGAGAAAAGATGAATTTACATGAATATCAAGCGAAACAGTTACTCGAGCGCTACAAAATTACAGTGCCAGAGGGTCATGTTGTTGCCACACCTGAAGAGGCAACAACAATATTTCAACAATTAGGAACAGACAGAGTTGTGCTAAAAGCACAGGTCCACGCTGGTGGTCGCGGAAAAGCAGGTGGTGTACGCATTATTGATAATAAACCTGAATTGGTGAATATTTGTAAAGAAATGCTTGGCACCTATTTAGTCACCAAGCAAACAGACGAAAAAGGCCAACTGATCAACCATATCCTCCTTGAAGCACCTGTGGATATTGAGCGAGAGCTTTATCTGTCAATACTAGTTGATCGAAACGAGCAATGTATGACAGTTATGGCATCTGCTGAAGGTGGTATGGATATTGAAGAGGTTGCAGAATCTACTCCAGAAAAGATACTGAAATTCAGTATTGATCCAATGATGGGCGTCACACCATTTCAATGCAGGGCAATGGCTTATAAGCTTGGCTTAAAAGGAAAGCTTGTTAAGCAATTTACTCATTTTATTATCAATACATCAAAGTTAGTTCATGATAATGATTTATGTCTTGTTGAAATGAACCCACTAGTTGTGACTCAATCCCAGCAGTTAATGTGTTTGGATGCAAAAATACAAGTTGATGATAATGCATTATATCGACAGCCAATGATAAAAGATCTTCGTGATATTACACAAGAGAACCCAATGGAGAGCAGAGCAAAACAGTGGGAACTAAATTATGTAGCTTTGGATGGCGATATTGGATGTATGGTTAATGGTGCTGGTTTGGCCATGGCAACCATGGATATGATTAAATTTCATGGTGGAAAACCAGCCAACTTTCTTGATGTTGGTGGTGGTGCAACGCAGGAGCGTGTCACTGAGGCCTTTAAAATCATTACCAGTGATAAAAATGTAAGCACTATTTTGATTAATATATTCGGTGGTATTGTTCGCTGTGATTTAATTGCAGAAGGCATTATTGGTGCACTAGCTGACATTGAAACTGACATTCCAGTTGTGGTTCGACTTGAAGGTAATAAAGCAGAAGAAGGGGCGCAAAAATTAGCCGAAAGTGGTCTAAATATTGTTACAGCAATAGGTTTAAGTAGTGCTGCAGAGCTGGCTGTGCAAAAAGCTAAATTGGAGGAAAAATGAGTATTTTAATTAATGATCAGACACGCGTTTTAGTGCAAGGTTTTACGGGGCGGAATGGTACCGATCATAGTCAGCAGATGATTGAGTATGGCACTAAAATTGTTGGTGGTGTCACACCTGAAAAAGGTGGTCAAATTCACTTAGGTAAGCCAGTATTCAACACAGTAAGTGATTGTGTAGAAGCGACTGGTGCTACTGCATCGGTCATTTATGTGCCTGCACCATTTTGTGCAGATTCAATAATCGAAGCAGCAGATGCTGGTTTAGAGATAATCATTTGTATTACAGAAGGTGTACCTACATTAGATATGATAAAAGTCAAACGCTATGTTGATGCTAAGGGCTGTACCTTAATTGGACCTAATTGCCCTGGTGTTATCTCACCTGAGCAATGTAAAATTGGTATTATGCCAGGCTATATTCATAAAAGAGGCCCTGTTGGTGTGGTGTCAAGATCAGGCACATTAACATACGAGGCTGTCAAACAACTTACTGAGCAGGGCATCGGACAGTCAACATGTGTTGGTATTGGTGGTGACCAAATTCCTGGCACTAGTTTTACTGATGTTCTAAAATTATTTAATGAAGATCCAGAAACTGAAGCTATTGTTATGGTTGGTGAAATTGGTGGTACTGCAGAGGAAGAAGCAGCGATTTATTTGAGAGATCACTGTAAAAAACCTGTTGTATCGTTCATTGCTGGGTTAACTGCACCACCAGGGAAACGAATGGGACATGCCGGCGCAATCATTTCTGGTGGTAAAGGTGATGCACAGTCTAAAAAGAAAGCTCTTGAGGACTGTGGGATAAAAGTTGTTGATAATGCTTCACAAATAGGATATGCTATAAAAGAAGTTTTATAAAAAATACTATGAAAGACATAATACAGACTGTTTTTAACTTTTTTCAAAAAGAATTACCAGATTTTGTAATTTATTGGCTATTAGCACTAAATACAGCTGTATTTGTTTTTCATCCATTTAACTATATAAGTTTTATACATTTATTTGCGTTTTTACTCTCTTTTGTGAGTACATGTTTTGCATTGATTTCTTGTAAACGTTACTCTTATCTCTTCGAAAATATAAGTCTTGGTGAGCCATCAACACTCAAAATAACGAATGATAGATGGCTGTATTGGGTTATGGTGAGGAATATTTCAATTGCGAATATTTTATTACTCAATTTAATCGCTATATCGCCCTATTATTCAATTACATTTCTAAACTATTTTTCTTGTTTTACGTTACTAATCGCAGCTAACTTTTACGAATGCTTTCAATATCTCATGCGATCGCAAAAATTAGCAAAAGGCTTCACAATTTTTGGTAATTGTAGTCAGCTTACAATACAATATACACAAATCATCACCATTAATAATAAGAACTCATATAAGTTAATTTACGACAATGTTTGTAAACTTAGCGCTAATAATATGCAAGACTTTAAGAGTTTAATTGATTTAATACATCAGTTAATTGAGCAAAACGCAATTAGAATTGGGGATGTACCAGATATATTGACCTATTGTATTAAAGACCCATTTTTTAGAAATTGTCTTACCAAAAAAGAAGTTGCAACTGATACATATGTTAGTCGTCTGAATAATATTCTTAGTATGGTTCCAGAGTTTAATGCTTCAGAATCGTCACAAATTGAAAGTAGTCAATGGATTTATATATTTCAATGTTATCTTAGTCGACGAAATAGTCAAAGACACCAATTCTTAGATCTTATTAACTTAAACCTTTTGCCCAGTGACCCGATAATCATTGAGTGGTTAAAAGATTATTTTTATAATATTTATGAAAGTTCCATTAGATCACATCAATTTATTGATTCGAAATGGCAGCAGATTACAAATGATCAGAAAACTGTCATTTTGCTACATTTAGCAAAAGAAAGCTCATCACACGTACATCAATCGAATAGGGGTGCATTGTCCGTTCTGTATAGTTTTAAGAATACTACACATTTATCTTTTGATGATATTATAAAGTTTTACGAATGTATCAAGCTTATTTTAGAGAATAAAAAAGAATTATTAACTTCTTTTATTAGTGACTATTATTCTTACTTCAAAAGAGAAGGACAAAATATAAACCCAGGCCATGTAGTGGCCATTAAAAATTTATTTTGTTCTGATTTGGATGCTTCAACTATTGACTCTATAATTTCAAATCTTTTCATTAATAGTAGCATTCAAGATGTATCTATTGATACAGGTGCTGATGATAATGTGAAAACAATAAATCAACATGATAATGAACTAAGATTAGTTTCATATCATGTTATCTTTAGTATTATCCATGAGACTGATTTTGTAGAGCATTATATCGAAGAAACTAAACTTCATAATGTTTATTTTCATTGGATTCAACTTTATAAACAATCTGCATCAGATCACACTTATAATATCTTTTTCAACTATTTATCTCAGGATGATGCAAGACATAGTAACTTAAACAAAATTTGCACCTATTTTTATCAACAATCTAATCAACTACTCTGGAGACATTTTGCTGATTATTTTAGTGATAATCAGCAGCTATCGCTTGATTTATGTAGTCAATTACTCTCACGTTTAAACTGTAGTAAGAAAAGAGAAATATTGGTAGATCAATTCTTACATAATCAAGTCATATTGGCTCATATTCTTAATGGAGACATTGAAGAGTTGCGTGTATTTTTAAAAAGTTCACATTATTTTGCTTTAAATTATAATACTTTTAAAGATAGCATTACTGAAGAACGTTATTGCAGTCTGGTTAAAAGATTATTATCAGACACTGTAGAAGAATATGATGATCTTAAAGCTTTCATTAGAAACATTGATCAGTCTATCATCAACAAGTTGTATACTCAGCTCACTGATACTGAAAAAGAGACTTTAGCTCAATTTAATACAGTTGCAAAAAATATTTTTAAACAACGTAATTTATTACTCTTAATCAACTCTGTTGTTCAATTACCTATGGTCTACGATGAGTATTCAAAATTTACAATATATATCAGTGATTTGGAAAAGATATTAGGTCATTCAAATGTGGTTTTTAATGATGAGGCTAGCAGAATTCAATTCATTGTACATGTTTGTTTGCTAAGTTACAATCGGCCGATACCAATAAAATACCTTGATGTATTACCAGCTGACAGAAAGGAAATGTGGCTACCTAAACTCAAAGTTGTGACCAATACTGATGCAAATCGTGTTATTGACTACATCACGTTACATCAATTAGAAAGCCTTTTTTCAAAATCTTTAGATGCTCAATCTCTGTTTGCTCGTTGTTATTATATGTTAAAGGATGCTCCTAAAGCCTTAGATCATACTTTGTCAGCATTAAGTTTAACTTCAGGTATGGTAAGAAATCAGGTATTAAAAAATATTCCTGATGAAATTTTTGATAACGCAACTCTTATCCAAATCCACCAATTTTTATTCTCTTGTCAAGAGATTGTTGATGTTAATGATCATGGCATCCTTTGGAATATTTATCTAAAGTACACTGACCTTAGTCAAATAATAGACAAGGAAGAGCAAATTGTGTTTTTACGTAACATTGATATGTCTCAATTAAATAAATCAAATCAACAAAAATTACTAAAATGGTTAGGTTCCAATTATCAAAATCAAAATTGTCAAGAGCTTTGCACAAAACTATTAAATGCTATTCCTGATAGCTGTAAGCATGGAACTCAATTAAAAAAACAATTATCAGAAATACAAAAAAATAAAAAAAATAGAAAAATAAAAGTATTTAAACGTTTAAGTAAAAAGGGATAAAAAAATGGCTCACTACTCTTACATCATTTTACTTTTAGTACCGTTCATTGTGGTGTTTCCCAATTCATCCATTTTTATCTTCGGTGCCTATGGTTTATGCATTCAGTTTGCCATTGATGCTCTATTAAATACATTAATGATTAAAGAGCCTATATCTTTAAGGCTAATTTTTATTGAGATTTTGTCTGTAGGTAGTCTAATTTCATTATGCTATTTTTTGCCTGGTTTGGGATTATCTAAGTTATCAGCCTTATTGCTGGGTTTGTTTTTCTCAATTCCAGCAATGAAAAAGTTAATTCATCTATCTATTGAGTTTATTAAATGGGTACCAACAATCTCATTACAACGAATAAAAACATCAATTCTACATTTTTTCAGTAATCATCGATATTTATTGGATGCATTTTGTCTCATAACTGCATCAGTTGGTCTAACCATCAACCTAACTAGTTTTAATCTTGCACCCATTGCTATTTATAGCATAAAAGGTTTAAGTCTTGTGTTGATAAGAGCATTTGCAACACACCTCATTCATTCATTTTCTTTGCACGTTGATTATTGCAATCAGCAAAATGAAAAAATAAAAAATGATACGTTTGTGGTTAGAATCTATCAGTATATAACATTGTTGTTTACACAAAATCATACAATCATCAGTTTGTTTAATCCAATTAACGTCACTAGAATAAAACACAATCTACTTAACTGGGTGATTGATCATGGTGGTACGTTTATTTTGTATTTTGTTTTATCATACTATTGGTCACTAGCTTCATTACAGTCACTCGTTTTAATACCGACTGCTTTTATTCCATTTTCATACCTATTCAATACAGGTAAGCAAGCTGGCAATGATTCATTCTACTATGTTATATCGCTTAAAGAGGGCAATGTTGTTAGCAATGAATGGATAGATAGCATCGAAAACCAAAAGTTTACTTATCAGAATAGGGGTTTAAATCCTGCTCAAAATCAATCTGAAGATAGCAACCCTTCAACCGAAGTCGTTCGGTAAAAAATTTATTAAGGTAGCGTTTATAATGTCCTGGAAGGGCATTAGTTTGTTTACCTCTTATAATAATGTGATGTGGAGGTGGTGTACCCCTTGGATGTGCAACCCTAAGTTTTATCCTACGGCTATTGATCATAGGAGGCTGGTGAAGATCCACAGCTTCTTCTAATATCTGTGTTAATTGACTGGTAGAAAACGTTCTGCTCATAGCATTACCCATACGAATAATATGACGAAATAATTCAGGTATTCCATCTCTAGAGACTGAAGAAATCGATATGTTAGGATAGGCGTCCAAAAATGAACGTTCTTTTGCGTGATGATAATAATCATCTGATTTTTGATCTTTGATATCAGATTTAGAATGAATAATAATTAAAGACTTTTGATATTGTTGACAGAGATCATATAATTTAAGATCCTGATCGGTAATTCCAACAGTTTGATCAATTAGAAGACAAACGACGTGTGCATCCATCAGGGCTTTTATGGTTCTAAATGAACTATATTTTTCAAGATCATCAGGTGACTTTTGCTTTCGCCTCATTCCGGCAGTATCGATTAACTCAAAGTGCTTATCTCGGTATGTAAAGGGTATTTTGACATGATCTCTTGTTGTGCCTGAATATTCTGAAACGATAAGTCTATCTTCTTTTAAGATAGCGTTGATTAAAGATGATTTACCCGCATTAGGTCGGCCAATAAAGGTAATCGGAAGTCGATCACTAGGAGTATCTGAATAAGGTTTGGCAAATGCTTTTGCAAGGGCATCTTTGAGTGGTTGAATACCGTATCGATCTGCACATGATATATAATAGATATTTTTTTGACCAATTCGTAAAAACTCTTTGAGAAGTTCGGGATATTCATTACCTTCATCACATTGGTTAACCACAAGCCAAAATGGAATATTAGATTTTTGCAGTCTTCTAGCAAGCATCATATCAATGTGATTAATACCAGCTTTACCATTAACCAGAAATAAGCAATGGTCAGTTAATTCAATAGCCATATTCAATTGATCATTCATATGGTTTTCTATGTCTTCTTCTGGGTGATCACACCAGCCAGATGTATCAACAAGGTCAATAAAGTGGGTGCCATCGAAATCAATACGTTCACATTGGCGATCACGTGTTACACCTGAAATTGGACTCACTATGGCTTTACGCTCACCAATAAGTTTATTGAACAGACTGGATTTACCAACATTTGGCTGGCCAATTAATGTAATATTTGTCATGATTCATTGGGTTTTTGTCTTATTGTTGCCTCAAGTGAAGCATAAATTGCTTTGTCTTGTTGCGAGAGATATTGTTGATTATCATTTGCAAAACCAATAGCACTTACTAATTCTGACTCTCTATTTTCAACTCTTAGCAAATAAGCTTTATAAAGATTGCTTTGGATTTTAAAGGGAAGAGATACAACATCATTAAATAGTTTTATCGCCTCATCATTCTTACCCTGTGTAACTGCCAAAAGAGCTAATTTAATTCTTGTATTGTCCTTTAAAATATCGTCCTTGCTTTCATTAAGAATGACATTAAAATCCTTGATGGCATCTTCTGTTGTACTAGAATCAAGACCCGCTGATTTCATAGCACCACGCACTAAATAGGCAAAATGGCTCCAAGATGTATCAGGATATTGCTTAATAAATGCATCAATTTCACTCAATTCAAGTTTATCTTTTTTAACCAACTGATACCAATCATCACCAGCAGTTGCGTTATATTGTTTGTTACGATAACTAAGGAATTCAATCAAGCTATAAGCAAGAACAATTGCCAATAATATGGCAATGACAGGCTGCCAATATTGGTGTACCCATTCACTAAATCGATCTCTGTCTATTTCATGCACTTGTTTCATTGGTACTCCTTATAAAATATGATGTAATGTCTTGCTGATTTATGGTCATTTGTTCACCTGAATGAAGATTTTTAATGATGTATTGATTCGTTTGTAGTTCTTCTTCGCCAACAATAATAGCAAAAGAAGCATGATGCTTTGTAGCACGCTTCAGTTGATTTTTAAGACTACCACCTTTGACATCCTGAATGATAGGAATTGATGTACGCATCTTAATATCTGCTAGAACGCGATTGAGTTCAGGAAAGGCATGATCAGTTAATGAAATACCATAAACAACAGGTAATATTGATTGTTGTTGTTCTGGAAGGACAAGAAGTAAGCGCTCAATACCAATGCTAAAGCCACAAGCACTGACAGGTTTAGATGAGCCCAATTGAGTAGCAAGGCCATCATAGCGTCCACCAGCGCAAAGGGTGCTTTGGGCTCCTAAATCAGCATGTTTGAATTCAAAAACCAAACCATTATAGTAATCCAAACCTCTGACAAGTTTTGGATCGATCGTAAACTTGATACCGCAATCATTGAGTGTTGAACAAATACAATTAAATTCATGTGATTCATCTTCTGATAAGTAATCAATTGGAAGAGGGGCGTCTTTAAGAATTGACTGTACAACAGGGTCTTTAGTATCCAAAATTCTAAGAGGATTTTTCTTAAATCTTTCTTGTATTGAAGCTGAAAATGTAGCTAAATGCGGAGATAAAAAATCATTTAAAGCTCCCAAATAATGATTTTTGCTATCTTTTGAACCTAAATAACTTATGGTTAGTTCAATATCATTGGGTGCAAAACCTAGTTTCTTCCAAAGCTGGCAACACATGGTCATTAGAGATGTATCAGCATGGAAATGATTAACCCCATAACATTCAATACCCAGTTGGTGGAATTGTCGCAATCTTCCTTTTTGTGGTCTTTCATGGCGAAACATAGGGCCATAGTACTGATAGCGAGCAATTTGTCCATCACGATAATCAGATTGTAGTAAGGCACGCAACATTGATGCTGTGCCTTCAGGCCTCAACGCAATAGAATCACCATGGCGATCATTAAAGGTGTACATTTCTTTGGTTACTATATCAGTTTCTTGACCAACACCACGTGTGAATAAGTTTGTTTTTTCAACAAGTGGCAAAACAGCATAGTCATAGCCATAACTTAAAAAAAATGTTTGCATCAATTGCAGCATCTCTAGGTGCTTATTGGCATGAATACCCAGCACATCAGGGAAACCACGAATAGGTTGGAAAGTAATTTCAGTCATTAGCAACCTCATTATTCACAATATCTACCAGTGTATCATTGTTAATCAAATCACAAAGTTTTATGATATCACGGTTACGCATACGAATACAGCCTATTGATGAAGGTAATCCTATAGAATCCTCAGCATTGGTACCATGAATATAGATGTATCTGTCATGACTATCAACACAAATACCATCTTTAGAAAGTCCCTTATTAAACCCTTCAACGATACCGTCAAGCTGAATAATTCTTGATAAGATTAAATCCTCATCGCTACTTGGGCACTCATCAAACCACTCAATCGCTTTACGTGCTTTAAAGCGAGTAAATATAGGTTGGTCACAGCCAATAACTTGTTTAACTTTATGCATTCCAAGAGGTGTTTTATATGAATTAATTTCTTGGCCAATACCATAAGAAGAAGTTGAAACAGGAAATGATTCTACCCTTAAATCACAGTCATGAACAGTAAGTACTTGACGTGCTATACATATAGTGATGCTTGTTGTCATAAATTAGATTTGGCATTCCAATGAGCGTTTTGTTGCAGGATACTCATCGCAAAACGATGAAAGTCATACTGACTAGATTCAAAAGTATCTGGAATAGCATCATTCCATTGTTGGTCTGTATCAATGTGTTTGATAAAAATGATATCAGCAAAATTTTGATTGTCTTGCAATGGAGCGAAGACGTAATCTCTGGATGGTCGCACCCACCACTCAGATCTGAAGTTATCAGGGGTGTAACTTTCAGTCGTTAGGGTAGGTGAAAACATTTCATTAGACGTAGTATCTTCACCCATGACCAGTTTGTCAGTCAGTGCTGCAGTAGCATTGGTATAAGCTTCTTTCTTACGAAGTTTTGTAAGTAGATCTTCAATTTCAGTTTCAACAGAATTATAGCTCTTGATCTCAGCGGGTTGAGTTTTTGTAATTCTGTAGATAGAGATAAATTCTGGCTGAAGTAGTGGAACACTATTAAGAGTACCAAGGTCAGCATCAATTACTTGAAGACGAATATCATGTTCAAGCAGTGGCCGTGCTTTGGTGGGGATATCTGTATTGCCCTCTATCTTTTCAGTAATATTGTTTGAGTTAATTCGTTTAAGGTCAATAGTTACAGGTTTTACATCACTATCTTTTAGACTTGGCAATTTGTCATTATCTGCATCAAGAACCAAATCAGAAAACTTATCAGAGAATGCTGAAAATTTTTGCGCTTGACGCTCTTGAGTCACAAAATTGACTAGCTTTTCTTTAAGGTATGAATCATCTCGGGGAATTTTTTGAGATGGGTCTTTGTGAAACCAGCTGATTGTAAGCGAATCACTATCTTTAATTACATTTAATGACAGGAGATCTTTGTTCTTAATTACAGTGTTTTCATCTGCTACGGAAACTGTAACATTTGTGCCAAATGATCTTAGTTGCTCTGAAAACTTTTTCCATTTGCTTTCAAGGTTGGTTTTGTCATCGGCTGACAAGTTTGGGTCATTTATAAAACTAGCAATTTGTAGCGAAAGATTGATCAACTTTGTTTGGTCTTCACCTGATGCTTCTGAATCAGGGGTATGTTTGATGGTAAAAATAGTCTTTAACTGTTTAAGCCACATGTTCTCACGATTGTAAGCTTTATTTAACAGATCTTCTTGATCATTTGAGGATAATTCATCAAAATCGAATGCTACGCTGCTAGGCGTATATAAATCTAGTTTGACATCATATGACTCTGGAACGGTAAAACTACCAATATTTGAACTGTAGTAATCTTTTTTCTCATCATTAGTCACTTTAGAATAAGTTAATTTACCTTCGTCGATCGAGTATCTTACTAAGTGCCTGGGGGCAGCAAGAAGAGAAAACATGGGTAATCTCAATTTTTGATGGTCAGGTTCTAATGAGGAATGGTTTAGCGACATTCTTATGAGCTCTTTAGAAGAGAGTATTTGGTAATACAAATCATGTTTTCCGTCAGTTTTAACCTCTTGTATATCGAGTAGTTCTTTAGCAGTCTTTGTAGAAGTTATATAATTTTGATCTATAGAATAATCGTGTAGGATAGCACTAATGTCGGCATTTTGTATGCTCTGCATAGCCTGTTTTTGGTTGGTGAATGGTGATTGTAATTGGGCCAATTCAACTAATTGTTTTTGGTTAAGGCTAAAATTAGAATAGTTTGAATTTGCAGTAGACTGACCGCGGTAACTTGATATACCAAAAAAGGCCATTGCAAAACAGACTAAAAAGATGATAAATGATGCAAAATTTCCATGCATCTTTGATTTAAACTTCTGTATCATAACAATATAAAACGGGAGTGACGGGACTCGAACCCGCGGCCTCCTGCGTGACAGGCAGGCGTTCTAACCAACTGAACTACACCCCCATTGGCTTTGTCTGGGTGGTGAGGGATTCGAACCCCCGACCCTCTCGGTGTAAACGAGATGCTCTACCAACTGAGCTAACCACCCGAACTATTTAGCTATTAACTAAATCCTTTAATTTTTTTGCAACTGTCAATTTAACAGACTTAGATGCTGCAATTTGAATTTCTTCGCCAGTTCTTGGATTTCTACCAGTTCTAGCACTACGCTCTGACAAACTGAAAGAACCAAATCCTGGGATAGATACTTTTGTGCCTTTAGCACATTCTGCTGATATCAAATCGAAAAGAGAATCAACTACTGTGCCCAATTCTGACTTGGCCATGCCTGTCATAGCACTTAGTTCGTTAAGTAAATCTTGTTTGTTCATCTTGCGTTCCTAATGTTAACGTTTTGGCAATTTAACAGCTTGGTATTAACCTGTCAAGCATTTTACGCCGACTTTATTCCTTGTCCTGAATTTTGCTAAGCTCATGGGCAATTTTATCGCTTGATCTTCTTTTGTTTCTTGAATGAAATAGCAATATTACACTGAGTATTGCAACAATTATATGTGTAGTTACGTGGTCAAGAATAACATAGCCACCTTCAAATGGGCTTATGTATATCACGAGGCCCAATAGTATCATGTGCATGATCAGCCAATTGTTTTTGAGTAGGTTATTGATGTTGGTATAGGCTTGCTTGGCGACTAATACACTACCACACAATAAAATGATTCCGTAAGTGGTCCAACCACCCCATAATATAATATAATTACATAGAATGGTTGTAGTAGTCAGTATGACTTTATCTGCTTTCTCTTTGCTGGTGGTAATGGCATTTAGTGCTATGGGACCAGCTAAATATGCAAATATCAAAATAATGGACTGAAACTTCACCAATTCCTGCCATGAAAAAGGCAGTAAAAGACATCCAATGATGAAATTAAATAATAGTGCTTTGTGAGGTACACCGTGGTGATTTAATGCTGATAGTGGTTTTGGTAGGGCCTGTATGGTTGACATTGCATAGGTCAGCCTTCCTGTTGTTGCTGTATACATAAGTCCCGCTCCACCAGGGCTTATGGCCATATCTAAGTAGAGTAAAATTTGCACCCAAAGCAGACCAAGTTGGATGGCCAGGTAGGCCCATGGGCCATTGCCAGTTATGCCTGTGATATTTATAGTATCTATGCAGCCAATATAAACGATTTGAAATATTATGTATGCAATCATACAAAAAAGAACACTTCCAATGATCGCAAATGGAATGGCCTTTCGTGGGTTTTGTGTCTCTCCAGCAAGTGAGGTAACTTCTCTAAAGCCTAAAAATGAAAAAATAACAACAGTTGAAACAGCATTTAAAATGCCATGCCAGCCGAGGCTTGAATCAGGGGATAATAATTCATGGTTGAGCGATGATGTGTTGAACCCGAAAGATGCTATACTTAATGCAATAATGATGGGGATAAATATCTTCCAAATAGCTATGTAGTTGTTGAATTTAATCAATAGCGCTATTCCTTTCATGTTAATATAAGTCATAAGTGCCATTAAGCATAGTGATAAACTTAAGCCCATTGGGTTTAATGTGTTGTTTGAAATGAGTTCCACACTAGGATATATGGTGCTGATGTATTCTATAATGGTGCGCACCTCTGTCGGAGCAACAGCAACACATGATAGCCAAGCAAACCAGGCAATGATTCTTGATGGTTCTATGCCATGTGTTATGGCAAGATAACGGCCAATACCTCCAGCAATAGGTATTCTTGTGGCAATTGATGAGAAGCAAAAGGCAATAATAATGACAATGATACTGCCAATTAACCAGCTTAGGATTGCACCATTTCCAGCAATCTTATATGCAAAATGAGCGCTCATTAGCCAGCCTGATCCCATCATGCAGCTTATCGAGGCAAATAATAGTGTGATTCTGCCATAAATGTGTTTAAATTGACTCATGCTATTGTAAAGATGTTGAAATGTGATCATTTTACCTGATATAACTGAAAAGACAACCTGATTATATGACGATTATTGCCGCCAAAAACATATGCCACCAATTGGGTGAGCAGATTATCCCACGTAAGCCATTAAGTTTTGATCTTGAGGCGGGTGATTGCTTATTGTTACGAGGTGGTAATGGCGTTGGAAAAACGACTATTATGAGAATAGTGTTGGGTCAGTTAGCATATTGCGGAACATTACATTATCAGTGGCCCTCGCATTCAGTTGTTCATCATATGATGGCTGTCTTTGCTCATGATCTTTTGCCTCAAAGTATGAGGGTGTCCGATTTTATCAAGCTGCACCAACGTTTATATGATTTGCCATCGCTATTCGTTCATCAAGTATCAAATCAACTGGGGGGTGAGTATTGTCAGCAAATCATTGGCACCTTATCTCAAGGCTATCAAATGCGATTAAAGTTGCTGTTAGTACAATGCATTACATCTCACGTTTGGATATTAGATGAGCCATGGACCTATATTGATCAACAAATTAAAATTCAACTTAATGAGTCAATTGATGCATTTCGACAAGCTGGTGGTGTGGTTATTTGTTCATCACATGATCCTGGTTGTTACAGTGGTATAACAAAAGAGCTTGTATTATGATTGGAATTGTATACAGGATGTTAAAAACTTACTGGCCAACGATGGTTATAGTCTTTTTGCTGAGTTTATCATTTATGCTGCCAATCCACTATGCATTAATCAGTCACGTTCCGAAGGTTGTATTGGTAACGGTGCAAATGTTATTGATGATTGTGTCTGTTCAATTTTTTGCAGCGTCGTTTCGGGGGGTGTTCAACAACCATTATATCAGTTCTTTGGTTTCCTTGTCTAAAGCTAAGGGGAGATTATTGATCCGCGTGTTTGCTGCTATGATGTTTATGTTGCATATGCTGCCATTGGTTGTTGTTCAATATGCCTTGATAACACCAGTTGATGTTATGTCTTTTGGTTCCCTTGGTGCATTAGCGCTTGTGATTTACATGCAGCTATGGCTGCAAATTTTATATTATTTTTTGTTGCCAGGAATGTCACAATTATGGTTGTCGTTGTTGGTTTTGCCTATGGTTCTTCCTGTGTTTCTTGGTTTTTCTTATGTTGTCTCTGGCGCATTAAATGATGTGTTTTACGTGTTTATTGAGTTGATGTTGGCAGTTTGTCTATTTTTTACGGTGTTTATTCCGTTTTTAGTTCAGCATATTTTGTCAATTAAAAAGGGCTATTGATGATCCATCTAAATAAGCTTGAATTAATCAATCAATCATGTTACTTTTTGTAAACTTGGGCTTGTAGCTCAGTTGGTTAGAGCGCTACGTTGACATCGTAGAGGTCGCCGGTTCGAATCCGACCAAGCCCACCATTTTAAGGATCATATGGAGACATTAACGGCTATGCCTACTGGTTTTGATTTACTAAAAAAAGTAGAAGACGCTTCACTTCGCAAAAATATTGTATTAATGCGAGTTGATGGTGTTCTTAAGGATTTAGATCAAGGCGTTAGCGCTGATCAAAAGGTTGAGTGGGTTGAGAGAGACAGTGATGATGGGCTATACGTTATTCGCCATTCCACTGCCCACCTTCTAGCGCAAGCAGTGAAAAGGCTTTTTCCCGAGACACAGGTCACTATTGGGCCTGTCATTGAAAATGGCTTTTATTATGATTTTTTCCGTGAGCAGCCATTTGTTGAATCTGAATTGGCACTTATCGAAAAAGAAATGAAGAAGCTGGCTAAGTCGGCTATTCCTATCAAAAGGCAAGAGCTTACTCGTGATCAAACCAAAGCAATGTTTGCCAAAATGGGCGAAGATTTCAAAACAGAGATCATCGATGGTATTGACACCAATGAAATATTGTCTATTTACACGCAAGATGACTTTACTGATTTATGTCGTGGCCCGCATGTGCCTAATACTCGTGCGCTAAAAGCCTTTAAGCTCACCAAGGTTTCTGCTAGTTATTGGCGTGGTGATTCTCAAGGAACATCGCTACAGCGCATCTATGGAACAGCATGGTCGACACAAGAACAGCTTGAAGAGTATCTGCAGCTCCTTGAAGAGCAGGGTAAAAGGGATCATCGTAAAATTGCGAAAATCATGGATCTCTACCATATTCAGCCTGAAGCTCCTGGTATGATGTTCTGGCATCCTAATGGTTGGACTTTGTACCAAACCCTAGAGCAGTACATGCGTGAGTACTTTAAAAAATCAAATTATCATGAGATTAAAACGCCTCAATTAGTCAATCAAAGACTTTGGGAAGAATCAGGTCATTGGGCTAAGTTTAAAGATGATATGTTTACACTGGAGTCAGATAACACACATTACGCAATCAAGCCTATGAGTTGTCCTTGCCATATTCAGGTATTCAATAAGGGTATTAAGAGTTATAAGGATCTGCCCTACAGATTAGCTGAGTTTGGGCATGTTCACCGATATGAGGCGAGCGGTGCGCTACATGGTTTAATGCGTGTGAGGTCTTTTGTTCAGGATGATGGGCATATTTTCTGCGAGCCAAAAGATATTGATCAAGAGGTAAGTTTGTTTATTGATCAGGTAATCGGTATCTACAAAGATTTTGGGTTTGATAATGTTCAAATTCGCTTTTCCACGAGGCCTGAAAAAAGAGTTGGGAGTGATGAGCTTTGGGATAAGGCTGAAACAGCTTTGCAGAAGGTGATTGATGATAAGGGCATCGATTGGATATTGTCACCAGGTGAGGGTGCATTTTATGGTCCAAAGCTTGAGTTTTCATTAACGGACTGTATTGGTAGGGTGTGGCAGTGTGGTACCATTCAGGTGGACTTTTCTATGCCTGAGCGATTGGGTGCAACTTTTATATCGAGTGAAAATAAGAAAGAAGTGCCTGTGATGCTGCATCGAGCGATATTCGGTTCTGTTGAGCGTTTTATAGGTATTCTTATTGAAAACACCTATGGTTGGTTGCCTCTGTGGTTGGCGCCTGTCCAGGGTGTTGTATTGCCTATTTCAGAAAAATTCAATGATTATGGAATCAAGGTGCGAGACTTATTCAGTCAAATGGGTATGCGTGTTGAGCTCGATACTAGAGACGAAAAAGTATCCTACAAGATTCGTGAGCACACGATGAAAAAAGTTTCCTGTCAGTTTATTGTTGGCCAGAAAGAAATGGATGGTAACTTTGTAACAATGCGTGAGCGATGTGGTAAGCAAACACAAATGAATATAACAGAAGTTAAAGAGTGGTTTAAAAATAACACAAGTGAGGTAGGTCATTAATAAACATAGAGTAAATGAAAACATTCGGGTTAAAAAGGTTCGTTTTATTGATCCGGAGGGTAATCAGCGTGGCGTAATTGCAACTGATGAGGCAATGCAGATTGCACAAAGTGCGGGTCTTGATTTAGTTGAGGTTTCACCCAATACTGCCCCACCTGTTTGCAAAGCTATGGATTATGGCCGTTATTTATACCAACAGCGTAAGGAAAAGAAGCAGCCTAAAGCAAAGGCTATGAAAGAAATTGTGCTAAGGCCTGTTATTGGTGAGGCAGATTACCAGCGCAAGCTAAAAAACATATTGGAGTTCCTTGAGAAGGGTCACAAAGTAAAAGTGATGGTGAAACTTCGAGGGCGAGAGCGAAGTACACATGATTCAATTGCTGTAGATATCATTAATAGGATCGCAGCAGATGTGGCTACAGAGACAAAGGTCAGTGAATCAGGTGTTGGAAAAGGTGCAAAGGAAAGGTATAAGCACTTTAGGATATTTGAAGTAAAAAAATAGTTATTTTTCTTGACATATCAAGCAAAGGATACCATTATAAACCCAGTTTTCGAGGTAGTAAGTTATGAGTGCAAAATTTAAAACCAGGTCATCTGCTGTTAAGCGATTTAAAAAAGCCGGATCAAAAGTTAAACGCGGGTCAGCATACAGAAGTCACATTAATACCAAGCGCAGTGGTGATGTAACCCGAGGTATGAGTATAACTCGTTATGTATCAAAGGCAGAGCAGAAAAACGTTGAAAGGCTAATAGGAGGCTAATATGGCTAGAGTAAGTTCCAGTGTTACAAGAAAGGCTAAACATTCAAAGGTCCTTAAAGCCGCAAAAGGTTATTATGGTGCTAGGAGTCGTTGTTTTAAGACTGCAAAGCAAGCGGTAACAAAGGCTGGTCAGTATGCATACAGAGATCGCAGAGCCAAGAAAAGAACATTTAGAGCGCTATGGATTCAGAGAATCAATGCCGCAGCAAGGCTTTGCGATATAAGTTATAGTAGACTTATTGAGTTATTAGACGGTAGGCTTAATAGAAAGATGCTTGCAGATGTTGCAGCTAGAGATATGAATACATTTAAACTTATTGTAGAACAATTAAAAAATAGCGCTGATAAAACTGCAGCTTCATGATAAACGACATCATTGCGCCATTGGCGGCTGAGCTAGCATCATGTGCTAAGACACATGATGTCTATGTTATAAAGAGTCAATACCTTGGTAAGACAGGCAAAATAAATAAGGCCTTTTCTTCTGTAAAGCAGTTGGCTGCAGACGAAAAACGTGCCTTTATTCAGGAGGTCAACCAAACTAAGGTGTACATTGAAAATGCTATCACTTCACGATTAAATGAGATCGAGCTGGCTGAAATTCAACGAATGGCGAAAGAAGACAGTTTTGATTTTTCAAAGCCTCATTTTGACACAGCAGGATCTATTCATCCTCTAACAACAACCAGTTCTCGGTTGGTTAGTGTGCTCCAATCGATGGGTTTTGAGCTTCGTTCTGGGCCTGAAATTGAAACATCCTATTATAATTTTGATGCTTTGAATATTCCCAAGTATCATCCTGCTAGAGCCATGCACGATACTTTTTACCTCTCCGACGGCGGTTTGTTAAGAACGCAAACGTCTTCTGTCCAGATACACGTTATGGAGCAGGAGCAGCCCCCATTTCGTATGATGAGTTTGGGGCGTGTTTTTAGAAGTGACTTCGATACTACGCATACGCCTATGTTTCATCAGCTGGAAGGTCTTGTGGTCAATAAAACAGCAACATTTGTAGAGTTAAAACATACACTCTATGAGTTTGTTGAACGTTTCTTTGGTAAGAAAATGCAAATCAAGTTCAGACCTTCCTACTTCCCATTCACAGAGCCTTCTGCTGAAATGGACATTTTCTTTAATGGACGCTGGCTTGAGGTGTTAGGTTGTGGCATGGTGCATCCAAAGGTGCTGAAAAATGTTGGTCTCGACCCTTCAGTGTATCAGGGTTTTGCATTTGGTCTAGGTGTTGATCGGTTTTGTATGTTACAGCATGATATTGCCGATCTGAGAGATTTATTTGATAATAGAATTTCATTTTTACATCAATTTAGGGGTTCAAATGAGTTTTAAAATTCGTGAGCAAATCCTGCTTAATCATTTGTCAGATTCTTGCTCAGAAGGCTGTGTTGCGGATTTATTAACTAGTCTGGGCCTTGAGTCTGAAGTTGTTGAAGAAGCATTTGTTGTGCCATCATCAGTTGTTATAGGTAAGATTGTTTCAATGTCTCCGCACCCCAATGCTGATAAACTAAATGTCTGTTCTGTTTCTGTAGATAATACCGCGGATAATAAAACGATTGTTTGCGGTTGCAAGACAGCTCGTGAAGGTATGGTTGTACCCGTTGCACTTCCTGGTACAGTGCTTCCAAAAGGTACTATTGAAGAAGCTGAGCTTCGTGGTGTTATGTCTAGCGGTATGCTATGTAGTGCCCAAGAAGTAGGTTTACAAGTTCAGTCATCTGGTTTACTTAGATTGTCAGACGATGCGCCATTAGGTGTCCCGCTTGCTGATTATTTAGATTTGAGCTCACCTCTTGTTGAAGTTGATCTAACGCCTAATCGTGTTGACTGTGCATCTGCGCTCGGTTTAACGCGTGAATTAGCTGCAAAGTTAAATACAAGTTATGATTGTCAATTCCCTCATCAAGATGTTGATTTTCGTGAGGCTGAAAAGTTATTTCATTGTGATTCATCACTGGCAGCTTGTGCATTAGTGTCATTATCAAACATTAAAAACTCCGGTTCAACACCAGCATTTGTCATTGCAAGACTAAATGATTCAGGTATTAATCTGGTCAATCCAGTTGTTGATATTTTAAATTACACAATGATTATGACGGGTCAACCAATGCATGCTTATAATCGAGATGTGTTAAAATTACCATTATCCATAGGTCCTGCTAAAGATGCCGTCACGTTTACTACATTAAAGGATGATCATGTGCAATTAAGTGCATCTGATTGGGTGGTTAGAGATGAAGCTGAAGTGCATTCATTGGCGGGTGTTATGGGTTCTTCCGTATCTGGTGTCAATGCCAGCACTCATTCTATTGTGATTGAAGCGGCAGCTTTTCCAGCTCAGAGTGTTGCTGCAACTGTTTTAAAGCATAACATCCACACTGATTCTTCTTATCGGTTCGAGCGTGGTACCGACCCTAATGGAGTTAAATCAGCAATACAGATGGCTGTGGCGCTTTTGCAAAAATTTTGTCAAGGTCAGGTCGTCGAGGCTGAAGCTTATTATTCTCCGCTAGAGCCAAGTGTCATTGCATTTAGACCGTCTCATTTTGCATCACTTATCGGTGTTTCAGTTGATCAGGATCGAATGTTAAGTATTCTCCGCTGCTTGCACTTCGATGTGCAAGTGCATGGTGATCATTTGTGGGAGATACAATCACCATCATATAGAGTTGATATCCATGAATCTGTTGATGTTATTGAAGAGATTTGCCGATTTATTGGGTATGATAATCTGATAGCATCTGATGTGAATGCTGTTATGTCGTCTCAGTGCAAAATTAAAATGACATCTCATCGTGATCTTTGTTTAAAGCAGCGTCTGTTAGCTCATGGATTCTCAGAGATGATTGGGTATTCTTTTCTATCGAAAGAATTATTAGAAACATTTGGTTACAATGATCATATGATGATTAAGAATCCAATTAACAGCAACTTTGCTGCAATGAGACCTTCATTGTTGCCGGCAATGATTATCAATGCAGAAGAAAACCTTCGTCATGGTGAGCGATTTATTAAGACGTTTGAGATGGCTAAAACATATCATAAAGAAGGCGCGAAAGAGCGTTTGAAGCTTGGTGTTGTGGTAAGCGGTCAAGGGTGCCTTGATCATTGGTCAATAAAGTCATATAACTCATCAATATTTAAGCAAGAGATCCTGCAGGTATTGCCGGAGTTGGAATCATTTAAAATTGAAAGTAATGAGCGTTTAGATTATTTGAACGCTAATGCGAGTCTTTCATGGGTGAATAGTCAAGGGGAGGTTGTTGGCTCCATCGGTTTGTTGCATCCAGGAATTGCCTCAAAAATTAAAATGAAACAGAAAGTTTGGGCGTTTGAGATTGACTTAGGTCTTTATTTCAAAGAGGCAAAGCCCAAAAGAAGGCGTCAAGATACACATCCTGATATAACTCAGGACATCACTTTTTCATATCCAACAAATAAGCGTTACAGTGATATTGAAAATCATATCATGTCAATGGATCATAAGTATTTAATTGATATAGATCTTATTGATGCCTATACAGGCGGTCAGTCTATTCCGGAAGGCTGTAAGCAGTTAACAATAAGGCTAACATTTAATGGTGGTTACAAAAATTTAACCGATGAAGATATTGCAAATGAGCTTAGTCTCATTAGAAGTCTCTTGTCTTCAGAAAACATGCTTAATTTCAAATAAAAATGTTTGTAATGATTGGTTTTGTCTGGTAACATTACCAGTACGAAAATTTAATGAAAACAGGGGGAAGCACAAGTGAAGAAATTAACTAAAGCCGATTTAACACATCAGCTTTGCGATGAGATGGGACTCTCTAAGTCAGATGTTGAATTACTAATAGCGTCTTTTTTTGAAATGGTCATCTCTTATTTGTCAAAAGGTGATACAGTCAAGTTGACACGCTTTGGTAATCTCAAGCTTATGGATAAAAAAGAGAGACCTGGTCGTAATCCAAAAACAGGTGAGTCTGTTCCTATTAAGGCGCGCCGTGTGGTTACATTTAAAGCTGGTAATAAGTTAAAAGAACTTATTCGAAATAATATTGACCAAATTAAAGCTGTTACTGAAACAGCGTAATGAATATGAACATGGATGTTCTCAATGCTTTCAGGAAGAAAAGGTATTGGCAGATTGGTGAAATTGCATCTCGTTTAGGTATTGAAACTTACACGTTGCGTTATTGGGAAGAAAATGTTCCTAAGTTGCAACCTGTACGCATGAGAGATCGTAGACTCTATTCTTTTGAACAAATATCGTTAATATTTCAGTTGCATGATATGATTAATGTTCAAGGGTTTACATTAAAGGGTGCTATGAAAAACTTAGATAAGCCTCATCAATCAAAAACATTGCAAACCATTGCTCAAAGTTTAACCGAAATACTTCATATGTTTAAAAAACACGAAGATGCTTTGGATGCACTGTCTGGCTAGCAATGAACGGGGCGTGGCGCAGTCTGGTAGCGCACTTGACTGGGGGTCAAGGGGTCGCAGGTTCAAATCCTGTCGCTCCGATTTATTATGAAAAATGTTATCATCTCTATTCCAGCGCGTCTTGATTCTACTAGATTTCCAAGTAAACTTTGCGCCAAAATTAATCAAGTTCCCATTATTCAACTGGTATTTGATGTGGCAAACAAGTGCGGAGCAGATGTCACGGTGATAGCCGATCATCATATGCATGAGTTTTGCCAATCATTAGGTTTGAGTAGCGTTTGTGTTGATGGTGATTATTCCAGTGGCACTGATAGAATAGCATCCTGGGTAAATAGTCATAACGTTTCTGATGACGTATTGGTGGTAAACGTTCAGGGTGATGAGCCAGCAATTAATTCTAAGAATATTACTCATCTTATAGAGAGTATGATTGCTAGCCCAGAAGCAAATATCGGTACTCTTTATCACTCTAGTCTGCAGTCAATTAACGACCCGAGCAAAGTAAAGGTTGTTTGCAATCATATGGGGTATGCTCTGTATTTTAGTCGATCACTGATACCTTATTGTGTCAATCAATCAAGCCCTGTAATCTATAAATATCATATTGGCATTTATGCTTACCGAGCCAAGTGGCTAAAACAATGGCCTTCATTGGTGCAGGCTGATTTGTCATCAGTTGAATCATTAGAGCAGTTAAAGATTCTTGAGAGCGGGCAAAACATTCATATGTTTGAAGCAGTTTGTGAGCACTACCATGGTGTTGATACACCTGAGGACTTGCAAAGTTTGCAAAATTCATGGCAAGAATGGTGGCCATATGATAGTCTGGTGACATGAGATCATTTTTATTATTATTAATGTGCATTGCTTCTATTATCAATGCTGATGCTCGCGAGTTTACCGTGGTTATTGATCCTGGTCATGGTGGTAAAGATCCTGGTGCTCGTGGTGTATCAGGTATATTTGAAAAAAACATAACGCTTCAAATTGCTAAAAAGCTCGAGTTAGCACTCAATAAAAAACCCAATATTAAAGCTTATTTAACTCGACGAGATGATTCATTTCTGACATTAAAAGAACGCCGCGATTTCGCTGTTAAACAGCATGCAGATCTCTTGCTATCAGTCCATGCCGATGCCTTTCATGAGTCGTCATCTCATGGCATGTCTGTTTACACATTGTCACAAAAGGGCGCAACATCCTATGCGGCAGAATATCTAGCAAGCCAGGAAAATAAATCACTATCATCATATGAGAGCTCAGATCCCCTTAGTGATTTGCTCAACGATTTAAAGCAAGCGTCCAGCATTAAAACAAGTTTACATTTAGGTGAAGATCTTCTCTCATACTTGGGCGAAGTAGGTGATCTTCACTCAAAGCACGTTGAGCAAGCAGCATTCGTTGTTTTAAAGTCTCATCATTTTCCATCTATATTAATAGAATGTGGATTTATATCCAATCCGCAAGAAGCCAAGCAATTGGCTAGTCATCAATACCAAAATGTTTTGGCCACATCTATAGCGCAAGGTGTAGCTAAATATGCTAAGAAGATGTTTAAGGACAAGTATTATACGGTTAAGTCGGGTGATAACCTTTTTAATATTGCTAAACATAATCATACGTCGATCAAAGCCCTGCTGTCGTTGAATGGTCTTAAGTCATCGTCAATCTATCCAGGTATGCAATTAAGGTTATTTTGAGTATAAAGTTATTAGATCCATTATTGGCAAACCAAATTGCAGCGGGTGAAGTTGTCGAGCGACCAGCAAATGTCATCAAAGAGTTATTGGAAAATGCAATAGACGCAGGCTGTAGAAATATTACAATTAATATAGAAGGTGGTGGCGGCACATTAATAGAAATCATCGATGATGGATGTGGTATTAGTAAAGGGGACTTGCCGCTGGCTGTTGCTCGTCATGCAACAAGTAAGATAGCCAATATTGATGATTTGGATCGTGTGGCAAGCTTTGGTTTTCGTGGAGAGGCGCTGGCGAGTATTTCATCTGTATCGAGATTTGTTATTGAATCATTTGACGGGCAGGATGAGCATGGATGGATGTTAGTGCAGGAGGGTGATGCTGAATCACTCATAAAACCGTGTATGATGTCACAAGGAACAAAAATCACCATCAAAGACTTATTTTTTAATACACCAGTCCGCAAGCGGTTTTTAAAAACAGAGAAAAGGGAAAATATATTAATTGATGATGTGATCAAAAGAATTGCAATTGTCCATCCAGGTATTGGATTTAAATGGTCTCGAAATGGTAAGCTCATCAAGTCATTAAAACCTAATGCCCAGTTTGTTGAGCGTTCAGAGGATATTTTAGGTTCAAACTTTAAGGGTCAGCTTGCACCGCTTAGTGTGGATGTTGACGGGGTTACGATAGAAGGTTTCATGGCGCCACCTACATTATCTAGACATGCTGCAGACCTGCAGTTTGTTTTCGTGAATGGAAGGTCGATTAAAGATAAGGGTATTTCGCACGCATTTAAGCGGGCCTACCAAGATGTTCTTTATCAACAAAAGCACCCGGTCTTTATTGCTAATATTATCATTGATCCTATTAAAATTAATGTTAATATTCATCCAACTAAAGAGCAAGTTCGCTTCGAGGATGCCAGGTATCTACAGCATGTTATTTATAAATCTGCGAAGGATATCATTTCAAAGCCAATGACCATTATTCAGGAGGAGGGCCAAGCTCAATTAAAGCCCGTTATCCCTAAGCAGTCCCAGCGTGATCATCCAAAGGTGATCTTGCATTCAGATAATGTAGCCAATGTAAACCCGGATGCCTTTTCGATTGACCGAGCATTACCAAGAAGGCAACTGTTTGAGCCAGCTGTACAAACCATTGCATCAGCTAATCCAACAGTGCTTCCTACGCAAAGCGTGGTGCAGCCTTCTATCATACAACAAAAAAATGAGTCTATTTCACCTCAAATACATCAATCAGAGATTGTTGAAGCGGTAATGCCACCATTGGGTTATGCGATTGGTCAATTCAATACGGCCTATATTCTTTCTGAAAATGCAAAGGGTCTTGTGGTTGTTGATATGCACGCAGCACATGAGCGTATATTATACGAGGAACTTAAGTCGCAATATAACGCAAATGGTATTGATCAGCAGGCAACGCTTTTCCCGATTGAAATACCAATCAATGATCAAGATCAGCTGGTTCTTCGCGAACAAAGCTTATGCCTTGAGCAGTTAGGGTTCAAGATTAAGGTTGTTGGTGATTTAGTAGCATTGCTGACGGTGCCAAGGCAGCTCGTTCAGAAGAATGTTGAAGAGATTTTTCAGAAAATTTTATCTGATTTAGCTACATTTGATGTTACAGATGAACTAAGTAAGCAGGTAAATGCTATTTTAAGTACCCTTGCTTGTCACAGTGCTATCCGTTATCGTCGACAATTAAGCCTTACTGAAATGAATAAGCTTCTACGGGACATTGAGATCACTGAGCGCTCTGGTCAGTGTAATCACGGTCGACCAACCTGGATGGAGTTTTCCCAAAAAGATGTTGATTCATGGTTTTTACGTGGTCAGTAATTTTGCTTTGTACTAAGCGTCTTTTGTGGTAAAATATCACCCAATGACATAAAAGAGGTTAATGATTATGACATCGGTTGATGATTTTCAAGATATATCAATAGAAAGTGAATTAAAAAGAGCTTATTTAGATTACGCGATGAGTGTTATTGTTGGACGCGCGCTTCCCGATGCTCGTGATGGACTTAAGCCTGTTCAACGTCGTATTTTATTTGCCATGAATAACATGGGGAATGATTTTAACAAAAAGCACATTAAGTCAGCAAAAATTATTGGTGAAGTTATTGGTAAATACCACCCACACGGAGACAGTTCAGTCTATGATGCCATTGTACGGTTGGCACAAGACTTCTCTTTAAGGTATCCATTGATTGATGGTCAAGGTAACTTTGGTTCTGTTGATGGTGATTCTGCTGCTGCCTTTAGGTATACAGAAATTAGAATGTCTAAGATTACACATCAAATTCTGTCAGATCTCGAAAAGGAAACGGTCTCATTAGCAGATAACTACGATAATACTGAGAAAGAACCAACTGTGATGCCTACAAGGATTCCCAATTTATTGGTTAATGGTGTTTCAGGTATTGCCGTTGGTATGGCGACAAATATACCACCGCACAATATAGCTGAAATTATGAATGCTTGTATTGCAATGATTGATGATCCTGAGATTGACCTCAGTACGCTAATGACGCATGTACTAGGGCCTGATTTTCCAACTTCGGGCATCATCAACGGTAAATCAGGTATTCTACAGGCCTATAAAACAGGTCGTGGTAAAGTTTTAATTCGTGCCCGTGCAACCATCGAGACAGATAAATCAGGGAGACAATCAATTGTTGCAACAGAGTTGCCATACCAAGTAAATAAAGCTAGATTGCTAGAAAAAATTGGTTACCTTGTAAAAGAGAAGAAGATAGAAGGTATTTCTGCTATTCGTGATGAAAGTGATCGTGAAGGTATTCGTGTCGTTATTGAAATTAAGCGAGCTGATAACCCTGAAGTTGTTTTAAACCAGCTGTATCATCTCACTCAATTCCAAGTAACATTTGGTATTAATATGGTTGCCCTTGATGGTAAGCAGCCAAGATGCATGAATTTACGCGAGCTGATTAGCTTATTTATTCAACATAGACGTGATGTTGTTCGTAAACGAACTTTATATGAGCTTAAAAAAGCACACCAAAGAGCGCATGTATTAGAGGGTTTGGCATTGTCCATCGTTAACTTAGATGAGATAATTGCATTGATCAAAGCGGCGCCAACACCTAATGATGCTAAAAACTCATTGATGTCAAAACAATGGGCCTTGAAGGATCTTGAGCTGCCTGAGGGTATCGATTCTAGTGAGTTTTTGGATATAGACGAAGCTTTTGGTGTCATGACGCCAGGTTTATATCAATTATCTGAGCGCCAATCTCAAGCTATCCTTGAGCTTCGGCTTCAGAAGTTAACAGGTCTTGAGCGTGAAAAAATCATGGAAGAATTTAGTGTAATTATCCAGCACATAAATGAATTGAATGCTATTTTAAATAGTTATACCCGATTAATGGAAGTGATTCGTGAAGAATGTGTGGCGATCTTGGATGATTACCAGGATGAAAGGAAAACAGAGATCATTGACTCGATTGAGCATATTGAAGATATTGATTTAATTCCCAATGAGCCTGTTATTATATCACTCTCTCAGGGTGGCTATCTTAAATCACAATCAACTGAAGAGTATCAAGCTCAAAAGAGAGGTGGAAAAGGAAAGGGTACGGGTCAGCTAAAAGTTGATGATTATGTAAAATTAATTCGCCCAGCTATGTCTCATAACACCTTGCTTTGTTTAACCAACAAAGGAAGGTTGTATTGGCTGCCAGCATACCATATTCCCATTAGTTCTAGAGCATCAAAGGGGCGTCCTGTAAATAACTATATTCGTTTAGAAGAAAACGAAATCATACAATCCATTGTGGCACTTGACCCCAATAAAATGGATGGCCAATATTTAGTTATGGTGACTAAAAACGCAACGATTAAAAAGGTTTCTTTATCACATTTTTCCAGACCACGAGCAAATGGTATCATTGCCATTGATCTTGTTGAAAATGACGAATTGGTATCGGTTCAAGTTGCCGAAGATAATGATGAAATAATGCTATTTGCCAGCAATGGTAAATCATGTCGTTTTACATTAGAGCAATGTCGAGCATTAGGTAGAACCGCAAGAGGTGTGCGTGGAATGAGCTTGGGGCATATGGATCATTTAATATCAGCATTAATATTAAAGTCTGAAGATGATGTGATACTCACTGTGTCCGAAAATGGATATGGAAAGCGATCGAGTGCTGCTGATTATAGGCAAACAAACCGCGGCGCTAAAGGGGTCACGGCTATGAAAGTAACAGAAAAGACAGGGCCACTTGCTAAAGCAATCAGTGTCACTCAAAACAGTGATCTACTAATCATTACTTCTTCTGGTGTGATGATTCGTACTCCTGCGTCTGATATCAGCATACAAAGTAGAAGCACTCAAGGTGTTAGGCTGATTCGAACTGGTGACCAAGAGTATGTTCAAGCTGTTCAGTCACTCGATGATGATGAGAATACCGAGAATGAAGGCGATGACGTTGATGCACAATAACATCACTGATTAATTGACATCTTTGTTTGAAATTTGTGCTTGATAATGGTAGTATTTCCTCAGCTTGTATTGACAAGATGAGCCAGCAAGTGCTGTTGATTAACTAACCAAGGTATATCATGACCGAATTAAAAGATGAGTTTATCTCGTTATTAGACAACCAATCCAACCAAGAATCATTTGAAGAAGGTGCTATTATTAAAGCACGTGTTTTGGCCGTGAAGGGCAATGAAGTATGTGTTGATGTAGGTAAAAAATCAGAAACCATTATTTCATTATCAGAGTTTATTGATGAAACTGGTAAGGCTAATGTTGCAGCTGGTGATACGGTTAGTGTAATGCTAGAAAGCTTAGATGATGGTTCAGGTAATACAACGCTATCGAGAGAGAAAGCAGTTAAGCAAGAAGCATGGCATGCTCTCGAAAACGCAATGAATAATGACTTAACAGTTCTTGGTGTGATAACTGAAAGAGTTAAAGGTGGTTTTACAGTTGTTGTTCATGGTATTAGAGCATTCCTTCCAGGGTCTCAAATTGATGTTCGACCTACAAAAGATGAAACAGTAACCAGCGAAGAATCAGCACTCGATTTCAAAGTGATTAAGATGGATGCAAAGCGAAGTAATATCGTTGTTTCCAGAAGAGCGGTCCTTGATACCAGTAAAGAAGATAAACAAGCTCTTCTTGACAAGCTAGCAGAAGGCCAAGTCGTTAAAGGTATCGTGAAAAACCTTACTGACTATGGTGCATTCGTTGATTTAGGCGGTATTGATGGTCTACTTCACATTACCGATCTTGCTTGGAAGCGTGTTAAGCATCCAAGTGAAGTACTTAAGGTGGGTGAAGAAATTGATGTTAAGATTCTTAGCTTTGATCCAGAGAAGCAGCGTGTTTCACTTGGTGTTAAACAACTATCGGGTGATCCATGGTCAGAAATTACCGAGAAACACCCAATCAACTCCAAGTTATTTGGTAAAGTGACGAACATTACTGAATATGGTTGTTTTGTTGAAATTGAGAACGGTATTGAGGGATTGGTTCATATGTCAGAAATGGACTGGACTAATAAAAACATTCACCCAAGCAAAGTGGTTCAAATTGGACAAGAGGTTGAAGTCATGGTTCTTGAAATTGACGAATCAAGACGTAGAATTTCGCTTGGATTAAAGCAATGTAAGCCTAATCCATGGGCTGAGTTCTCAGAACGTTATGCAGAGCAACAAGTTATCACTGGAACCATTAAGTCAATAACAGACTTTGGTGTCTTCATTGGTTTGGACGGTGGTATTGACGGCTTGATTCACTCAAATGATTTATCTTGGATTGTTCCTGGCGATAAGGCTGTTCAAGAATTCAAGAAAGGCCAAGAGGTTAGCGCCGTGATTACATCCATTGATGCTGAACGTGAGCGTATTTCACTAAGTATTAAGCATTGTACTGAAGACCCTTATGAAGACTTCTTCATGAGTCACAATCGTGGTAGTGAAGTTAGTGGTAAAGTTGTTGAGATTATTGCTAACAGTAAACGCGTTGTTGTTGAACTTAATCATGAGTCAAAAATTCGTGGTGTTTTAAAACTAGACGAATTTGAAAATCAGCCTGAAGTTGATGATGAGTTGCCTGAAATATTTGTTTTGGGTTCTGATCGTAAGAACTTCTACGTGCCATTAAGCTTATCTCAGCCGTTTGATGCTGCATACAAGAAAGAACAACATATTGTTGCACCAGATACACTTGGCGATCTTTTTAATAAAGATTCCAAAAAATAAATGGCTCGTTGTTTAGTAATTGGTGCTGGTGTGATGGGCCTTTCTCAGGCCCATCGCCTAGCTAATGATGGTCATCGTGTTTCCATATTGACCTCGCCATATGATCAAATTCAACAACATAACGAGTCATACATATGTCCTTTTGGCTCAATTCACTCTTCGATAATTGTTCTTGAGACGCTTTCTGACAGTGACTATGATTTTATATTTGTTGCAACCAGTGTCGCTGGCTTAAATTGGGCTGTGTCTATCATCCAACAATGCAAACATCCAAAGGTTATACTTTTAACGAAAGGGTGGCTCAATATTGACAGAGAAGTGGTTTATCCTTACCGTTATCTCATCCAAAATCTTATTCAACAATTGCCAGTTGCCCAGCTTAGTGGTCCTTGTTTGGCTTCTGATTTATACGCTGGTAATTTAGTTGTTAATAATGTTGCATCAACAAACCCAGAGTTAACGAATTTGGTAGTTGAAGCGTTTTCAACTTCTTCGTATCAAATTAAGGCTGTTGATTCTATTGATGCTGTATCTATTTTTGGTGCGTTAAAAAATATTTATGCTATTTATTTGTCTATTTGTGAGACCATTTCTCTTAGTACTGCTTCAGCACGTTTGGTTGACGTGATTGGTGAGATGAATGAGATTTATAAGCAACAAAAATTCGATCATTTTGATCCATTGATTGTGCATGATGTCTGCGGAGTAGGTGACTTAGTGTTAACATCTAAAGGTGGCAGAAATGGAAAACTAGGTCAATATCTTGCCCAATATCTTACCATTCAGGATGCCATTAAGCCGCTAAGTGGTGTTACCCTTGAGGGGTACTCACTAGGTTTAAAAATAGATGAGTCAAACTTTTGTACTGATCATTTTCCTATCTTACACAAAATGATTGAGATTCTAACAGGGCGTACTCGCCTTAATCTTGATAGCCTTTAATTTTGAGCAATCTTTTTTGATGTAATTTCGCCACAAAAATACCAACCTCAAATAATAAACACAGGGGAATAGCAACCATTACCTGTGATATAACATCAGGCGGCGTTAGTAACATGGCAATCACAAAAGCCATGACTATGAAATGCTTTCTACATTTTGTTAGCTGTGCTAGGGAAAGTATATTCAAGCCAATCAAGCAAACAATAATGAGTGGAGTTAATGCAATAAGACCAAAAATTTGCGTTAGATGGATAATAAATTTAGCCAACCCCATTGCAGAAGGCATCATCATGACATAGCTTGGTGTCATGCTATAAAAAAAATCAATCATAATGGGTGCTACATAAAAAAGACAAAGTGTGCAGCCTGTATAAAAAAACATCATTGAGGCTATGAGTGTTTGCCCAATTAATCGGCGTTCATATTGATGTAATGCGCCTTTAACAAAGCGCCATAATAGAAGGGTCATGATTGGTAATGTTGTAGCAAAGCTCATCATAGCGCTAATATATAAAGGTAACGTAATGGTCTCTGTCAACTGAGTCATGAGTAAACCGTTTGATGCATAGCGATTGATAACAGACCGAAGTACAGCATCAAACACCGACTCATTATATTGCCACATAACACATAGGCCTACAATAAACAGTAAGCCACATTGAATTGCTATTGTTCTAAGCGTTAAGAGATATTGATAAGTCTCATGATTATTTGGTGTCACTTTTAAAAGATCCATCCTCATTGGTTATACGTGCTTCTGCCTTAACATTTTGTTGAGATGACTCATTTAATCCGTCTCGAAAGGCCTTAATCGCTTTAGCAATATCTTGGCCCAAACTTGGTAGTCTTTTGGTGCCAAAAAGCATAACCATTACACCGCCGATAATCAACAGTTCCCATACACCAATATTTCTGAGCATTATCCTCTCCCTGTTCTCATAAAGTTATTTTATTTTAATTGATTATATCTATTAATACTAGAATTTTATTCAACACAAATAATGAGTTTGTGCTATAATAGTATTAATGTTGTTTTAAGGAGAAAATATGCTAGATTTATATATTATGTTAGGAATTTTAGGCGCACTGGTTGTCCTGTTCATTGTTATTATTATTTCCGTATATAATGGACTAGTCAGTAAGCGTGAAGCTGTTCGCAATGATTATCGACAAATAGATATCCAGCTCGATCGCCGTTTTAAGGTTTTTGAGAATTTAATTAGTGTTGTAAAGTCTGTAATGGATTATGAAAAAACAACGCTAAAAGATGTGGTTGCTCTGCGTTCTCAAGCTGTTGAAGCAACTCAATCAGGCGATCAAGAAGGGAAAATGGCTGCTGAAAATAAAATTTCTCAAATCGTCAAGGGTCTTAATGTGCAGCTTGAGGCTTATCCTGAGCTTAAAGCTAATCAAAATGCGTTACAGCTTCAAGAGGAAATCTCAACTACCGAAAATAAGCTCGCTTTCGCAAAGCAAGCCTATAATGATGGTGTCGAACGCTTTAATCGTTATCGTTTAACCTTTCCAACTAATGTTATTGCCAATATGTTTTCCGGTTTTTCAACTTTTACGTATTGGAAGCTTGAGGATGAGGATAAAGCTAAGAAAGAAGATTATACTGTTAAACTTTAATAAGGTGTCAATATGTCTGATTGGCGAGGTGTTATTGCAAAAAATAAGCGAAAAAGCTGGTGGGTAATTACTATCTTCTTTGTTATTTATGTTGGACTCGGGTTGTTTATGGATTTTTACCTCCAGGCTGGTTGGGTATTATCTGCTGCATTCACCTCTATTGCTTTATTGGTCTTATTATTGACGCTTTTTCAGTGCAATTCTATCGCTTTATCTGGAACTCATTCAAAACTCATTACTAGCGATGCTGATGATGCTAAAGAAAAGCAGCTATTTAATGTTGTTGAGGAAATGAAAATAGCTGCGGGCATTGACTACATGCCCAAAATTTATATTCTCGATGTTGATTATTTAAATGCTTTTGCAAGTGGGTGGCGTCCAAATAAATGTTGTGTTGCAATTACAAGGCCATTACTCAATCTTTTAACTCGCGCAGAATTACAGGCAGTTATGGCCCATGAGTTGACACATATTCGCAACCAGGATACACGATTATTGGTTACTGTTACTGTTATGGCTAATATCCTTGTATTCATTGTAGATATTTTATTCAGAACTGCATTATACAGTGGGACTTCACGTTCTAGAAATCGTAATAATTTACCTATTGTTTTATTCCTTATGATCATCAGAATTGTACTACCTATTGTAACGGCCATTTTGTTGTTATTTTTAAGTAGGAGTAGAGAATACATGGCTGACTCGGGTGCTGTCTCGTTGACACGTCGAAACCAGCCGTTAGCAAATGCTTTAATTAAAATGCATCACTACCATCTAGAAAATAAAGACGAAATGTTACATGCTTACAAGCGAACCCCTCATGAGGGAATGCGTAGTATGTCTTATATTTATGACCCTAAAGCTGCGCAAGTTTACAATTGGTTAAATATAAGTAGTTGGTTTAGTACGCACCCTAAGTTGGAAGATCGGCTTTTAGCACTTGGTTTATCGAAAACCGAAATAAAGCAAAAGCTTAAACAAAAAGATTGACTTTGTTTTGCTTAAGTATACAATTATTATATGAATTTAAATTATACACCTAAAATTTTAAATGAAAATCGTATTAGAGTATTTGATAATAACTTTTTGCTGAAATGGTTTGGTATCAATGTATTCGTTTATTCAATTATATATTTACCTTTGTCCTTCATTTTTTACCCTTTAGCATTATTCATAGCGCATGTATATAATAATTCTGTTTATTTTGATTATCTTTCTAATGATGATGATGACCTTAAAGAGACTATTGATTTCATGAATGTTATGATGCCATGTTTAATATTTTTCCCATTTGTTTTTGTATCTTGCAATCCTGCTTTTATATGTTATCACATAAATGGTCTCTTAACATTGTTATGTGTTTCTTATTTGAGTATCCAACAATTTTTTCTTAACCAAAGGCATAAGAATGCAGTTATTCATTTGATTGAAAGATCCCACCTTAATGCAGCCCTCCTGACTAAAGATGATTTTATATTTGGTAGGTTTAACCTTAATGGTGGGCACTTTTATTCATGTAAGGATAAAAAATTGTATCAGTCAACAGAAAGTAGTTCCATCATCAAGAGCCCTGAAGGCAATATAAGTTTTATTGGGTTTCAAGAAAAAGCCGATTTAAGTATTTGCTTAAGTATTTGCAATGATAGCAGCGTTACAGATTCATCCAAGCTTTTAAAGGAATTGATGGTTAACTATAATATACCATTCATTTTAACCAAAGATTTTCCAAATGATAATTTACCTACGTACTCATGTGGGTGATTTAGTTTATTTACACGTATAATAAAAATCGCAGTTCCTTACTGCCTCGACTTGCTTGGTGGTTAATTCGATAATCAATAGCGTCAATACTTGTCATCAGCGGTGTCATTTAGAACTTTTACAGTATTACTTTAATCTATGTATCTCATCAGGGTAAATGACATCTATTCCATATGTATCATCTTAATGATTTATGAATTAATGATTCCTTTAACATGTTTATTGGTATGAATTTTGTTATATCTAAAGATGGCATAAAATAAATGATTGAATATAAATTTTATAAATGTTAGATTTTTACTGTGTTTGTTATGGTATATCAGTATGGATGTAAGTAACACACCAAAAAGATTTAACATCATGTACTTTCAGAATAAAATTTTTTTATTTACTTGGGCTGTATTTAATATTTTAATATATACGGCACTACTTGTATTATTTTTCAGTAGTTCATATTCATTTCTAGTATTTCCTTATAGAATCTTTTTACTCGTATATTCTATTGTTAATCTTACTACCTTCATTTTGAATACTAAGCATCTTGGTTATGATCAATACTAGCAGCGAATTCCTTTATTGGCATTTAGTGTAGCTATAATTTATCAAATTATTGACTGCATTACTTACTTCTTGATGCCTGGATTTAGTACGTCACTAGGGTTTGATGTTCTATTAACAATAGGCGCAACTGTTTTTACTTGTATTCACCAGTCTAGGCTTATTCTAAGTTATTCAGAAGCAATTCCTAAATTAATGAATCGTTTTAACATTACTGCAGTGCTCGTTACTAATGATGGTAATTTTATATTTGGCAAGCTCAACCAAAATGGGGGCGCTTATATTGATGCTAATGAACTATGTTGTTTAGTATCAAATAAGGATAGTCTTATACATAACTATTTTGAAAAAGTACATTTATGTGATTTTGATTACAGAGAAGATATTAAGCTTGATGATACAATCTTAAGTAATTATTACAACATTGAGCGTTGTATGCTGGGTTGTCAAATCTCTTCATATATAATAGGTACTTCAATGTTTAATGGCTCAATAAATAATACTTCAAAAAATAATGATTCAAAACCATGGTCTTCTTGTACCAGTATTATTCGTACAACTTAAAATGGCTAATTTTCGGTTTTCATATTATTTAGTATTTTTGTTTAATAGGTTGGTTTAATCCTAAATATAGTAAAATACTAGTCAACACCGGTATCACTTGATATTTTTGAATAGCAGCATTTCAAGTCCCTTAATCTATATAGCTCATTAGCTAAATGGCGTTACATATCTATTATCACAATGTTTCAAGGGCTCATTATTATTTTAATGTAATTATATTTATGAATTGCATTAGATTTAAAAAAACTTAAAGTAAATAAAAACAATGGTTTACATATTGACTTTTAGTGATTTTTATTGTATTATATTTTCATGAATAAAAGTTACACACCAAAAAAGTTTAAGATCATGTCTTTGTCTAATAAAATGTTTTTATTTACTTGGACTGCAATCAATATTTTAGTATATACGCTACTGCTTGCATTATTTTTCAGCAGTTCGTATTCATCTCTTTTATTTCCTTATATCATTTTTTTAATACCTATTAATATTTTTAATTTTGTTGTATTTGCTAAGAATAGTATGATTGCGTATTTCGGTAAAATGGAAGTAATTATCATACTTACGGTCGCATTTACCTCATCAGCAATGTATCCAGGCGTGGTATTATTTCAAAATTTTGTGCTACTTTATCCTTTGACTTCTCTGTTTCCGCTTATAGGGATTACTGCTCTTTATACGATAGGATCCATCCTTTTCATCTGCGCTTACCGGATCTGGGCTATAGATCGCGATGCAAATGTACTTGCTGAACAAATGAAATTGTGCAACATTAATTTTGCTCTCAATAGTAGTAATGGTGATTTTATCTTTGGCTATTCAAATCAAAAAGAGGGTGTTTTTGTCGAGGTAACGAATGATTGTGATATAAGTTATTTTGTATCAAAGAATTTTAGTCTTATACAAAAGGGACCTAATGAAGTCGTTTTGACTGGTTTAGAAAAAAGCTATGATCGTCGATTTTTTCAAATTAAACCCGAAAAATATATTTCAGTTCAGTGTTTTATGCTTGATGCTAATATTTCTTTATTTTCAACTTCACAAGAACGTCGTGCTTCACATGAAAATTGTGGTCTTGAGGTTAATATCAACACAGACACTTTAGTTAAAAGCACTGATTTCAATAATACTTTAAAATTACTTTCTTCTGATAATGATTCCTTATATGTTGATAAGGATAAAGGCCCATTTTTACCCCGAGCTGGATTTTGTTCTTAAATCGATTATTTTATATAATCTTCAATAATCAGCTAATAGTTACTTGTTATTATTGTTAAAGGTTTAGATGGTGTATGGTGTTCATCTTGATCTAGTATTATGATGTTCAATACAATGCTGACTTCACCATATCTAATATATACGACCTATACTACATAGAATAATCCGATTCATTTTATTGTACGGTTAATAAATCTGGTGATGCTATTGACATGTTCTCTATTTGTACTCTAAACTAAATATTAGGCATTAAATAGGATACGATATGTTAACAGTGAAACAACTTCAGGTGTTACAATACATCCAAAATTATATGAGTGAAAACGATTATGCACCCACAACTAAAGAGATCGCTCAGGGTATTGGCATACAATCACGTGGTGTTGTGCATCGTTACTTAAAAGCGCTAAAAGAAGCCGGTCACATCGATTTGCTCGCACAAAAAAAACGTAATATTGTTTTAACTGCCGTAAACACTAAAAATCAAATTCCAATACTTGGTTGTATTGCTGCGGGTAAGCCATTAGAAGCGATTGAGCAAGATGAGTATTTAAATATGGAGCACTTATTTACTGGTGCCAACCGTTATGCACTAAAGGTAAAGGGTGACTCAATGATTGAAGAAGGCATTATGGATGGTGATATTGCTATTTGTTATCATGCTCAAGTTGCAAAAAACAATCAAATTGTGGTGGCACTTATTGATCAACAAGAAGTCACACTTAAGCGTATTCAATTTCTTAAGCATGAGATTATACTTCATTCAGCAAATGCTAAATATGGCCCTCAAATCTATGACAGTAAAAGAGTAAGCGTACAGGGTATTTTTATTGGTTTAATTCGATTGGATTAATGTTGCAAAAATATCCTGTTTTGATTCATATGGATTTGGATGCCTTTTTTGCTTCGATCGAACAAAGAGATGAGCCAACACTAATGGGGCAGCCGGTTGCCATTACCAATGGTAAGCATGGTAGAATGTTAATTACCTGTTCTTATGAAGCTCGAGCATACGGTCTGTTTACAACAATGCCGGTATGGGAGGCACAAAAAAGATGTCCTAATCTTATTTTGTTACCTTCAAGACTTCATTATTATGCCGCAATCTCTCAGAAACTAATGCAGTATATCTATGATAATATTAGTCCAGAAATAGATTTGTTTTCAGTTGATGAGGCATTCATAAAATTACCAGATAGCTGCTACGATCAGCAGCTTATGAAGAGTATATACAGCATTCACCAGCAAATAAATCTAGCATTTCATTTGCCTATTTCAATGGGTGTAGGCCATAACAAAACCAATGCCAAATATGCCACACAGCTAAATAAACCTATGGGAATAAGCATTATCAAACCACATGAAGCTGAAAAAATGCTTGCACATTTACCTGTAGATGAAATTTGTGGTATTGGCAAAGGATTAAAAAGAATGTTTGCGCAAAAGGGCGTTTATCGATGTGGTCAAGTTAAAAACATTCCTATTTCAGAGCTTTCTAAACGCTTTGGTACGCCTGGAAGGTTGCTTTGGCATCAATGTCAAGGGAATGACCAAACGCCTTTTGTCAGTCAAAAATCACCACAAAAGTCAGCCAGCAGCAGTAAAGTGATGCCGCCAAATACCCATCAACAACACGATGCCTTATTTTTTCTTGCTTTTATTGCTCATGAACTAGCTGCAAAACTTGCAACGCTTCTTGTTAGAGCAGGACAATTAAAGATGACAATTGTGACATCAACATCAGTCTATCAACAGAGCTTTACACCCACTGTTCCTGTGCAAAATGCTTTGGTTTTTCTGGGGTATTTAAAAACACTGTATTTGCATTATTGTCAAAACCAAAGTCTTAAATTCATAAGTATAGAAGCACACCGTCTGATTCATGAGCAGCAAACTACTTTTTTCCATCAATATAGTCGTCAACAACTACAAAAAGTTATGAATCACATCAATGAGCAATTTGGAAAACAAACCATTCATTTAGCTCGTTTAATTCCCTCTAAGTCTCATGTGGACACAGCTCAAGATTTAAAGCGTCGCTAATATATTTAATGTGATGATAAAAACCGCTCAGCATCGAGTGCAGCCATACAGCCAGTTCCAGCTGATGTGATTGCCTGTCGATAAACATGATCAGAAACATCTCCAGCAGCAAAGACACCTGGAACAGAAGTTTCTGTTGCCATTCCATCTAAACCACTTTTTACTTGAATGTAGCCATTATGCATTGTGAGCTGGCCTTCAAATATACCAGTATTAGGTTTATGACCAATGGCAATAAATGCGCCAGTTACAGGTAAGTCTTCAAGAGCGCCAGAAACAGAATGCTTGAGTTGTAGGGATTTTAACTGTTGCTCATCACCTATAAATTGATCAACAGTATAATTGATCATTTTGCGAATTTTGCCTTGTTCGACCAATTGATCTAGTCGTTGCTGAAGTACGTGCTCTGCACGAAAAACATCACGTCTGTGTACTAAAGTAACCGTGCGACATAAATTCGATAAATAGATGGCTTCTTCAAAAGCGGTATTACCACCACCTACAACAGCAACATCTTCATTACGGAAGAAGAAGCCGTCACATGTAGCACAAGCAGAGACACCTTTACCCATGTATTGCTTTTCAGAATCAAGGCCTAGATATTTTGCCGTTGCACCAGTTGAAATAATAATCGAGTTAGCAAGATAAGAGGCGTTATCGGTTGTAAGTTGAAAAGGTCGTTGAGAAAAGTCAACTTTATTAACATGCTCTTGTTTCATGGTAACGCCCATGGCTTCGGCATGCTCCTTCATTCGATCCATTAGTAAGGGTCCAGTTAAACCAGACGGATCACCAATCCAATTCTCAACGTCTGTTGTGGTCATTAATTGTCCACCGACGTCATAACCCGTAAGCATTAACGGGGACAACCCAGCACGGGCAGCATAGACAGCAGCAGAATAACCAGCAGGGCCTGAGCCAATAATAATCAATTGATGAGTTGTTTGATCAACCATAATACATCCTATTTTGTGTTCTTGATCCAAGAATAACCAATAAATTGACAATTGCCAATGGTTTTGTCTTTGAATGAAGGATAATAAACGTTATAATATGATGGTTTGAAATAGGGTAGGAGTAAGATGAACAAGAATAACAGTACATTGGCTCGAAACGATATTGGATTTTGGATATTGGCAACGTTAGCAACATTTTTTACCATTGCATTGGCATCACATACAGCAACTGATCATTTTAGATTTGAAGCACACAACACATCAACGGTGATGAACACAACAGGATTTTTAGGTGGGTTTATTGCGAATGCACTTATCGACGCAATGGGATACTCTGCATGGCTTATTCCTGTCTTAATGGCACAAATGGCGGTTATGCAGCTAATTGATAATCAAAAAAACATCAAGAAGCAAACATTGATCTCTATTTGTATGATTATTGTCATTATGCCATTGCTAGCATTATATATCCCTAATAACTTCACGATCATACCTAATTATATTTTGAATAATGGCGGCACATTAGGGACTCAAATGGCCATTTTGTGTACGACTTACTTAGGTACCATAGGAACCACAGTGATGCTCTCAGGTACACTGATACTACTGTGTCAAATGCAGCTGAATATTTCATTTATTCAAATAATGAAACAACTAGCAAAGTATGTTGTTCATAACACTACTGTGCTATTTAAACGCTTAGCAAGTTATGTCAAAGAGCAGGTGAATAAACAAAGAGTCTTCAAAAAAGAATATGTTAAAACACCAATTCATCAGAGGGATATTGCGCAGCATAAATTAAAAATGCCGATACAATCACAAAAGACAACCAATGATGAACAATTACCATTAAAAATCAACAATAAAGACATTAGACCTGAAGGGCAATCCCTGACTAAAGGCAGCATCAAACAAAAGCCAATCAATGTTGATGAAGCAACTAAGTTGTTAAAAATATCTAATAAAACTGATTTGGTGAACCACGAAGAGCAACTAACATTAAGCAAAAATGTTGAGAAAATTTTGTTAGATTTTGGATTTGAAGTAAACGTAACAGCCCACTACCCAGGGCCTGTGGTTACGAGATTTGAGTTGTCCTTGCGTGCAGGTACAAAAGCCAATAAAATTACTGCTATTGCCAAAGATATCGCGAGATCATTATCCGTCACCAGTGTTCGTGTTGTTGAAGTCATACCTGGTAAATCCGTTATTGGTATAGAAATACCCAATGAAAATAGAGAGATTGTCTATTTAAAGGAGCTGTTTGAAAGTAAAACCTATAAAGAAACAAAGGCCACATTGCCCATGACTTTAGGTAAAGATATCAGTGGTGATAGCATTACGGTTGATTTGGCCAAAATGCCACATCTACTAGTTGCTGGAACAACAGGAAGTGGTAAGAGTGTTGGTATCAATGTCATGATATTAAGTTTATTGCTTAAAAGAACACCTGAGCAGCTTAAACTTATCCTTATAGATCCGAAAATGCTTGAATTGGCCGTCTATGCAGATATTCCACACTTATTGACTCCTGTTGTTACGGATATGAACGATGCGGCAACAGCATTAAGATGGTCTGTTGCAGAAATGGAGCGTCGATATAAGTTGATGGCAGAAGTGGGCGTTCGAAACATTGCTAATTATAATGAAAAAATATCCCAACACAATCAGCATTTAGAAGAAGGCGAAGAGGCGAAAGATATCTTACCACATATAGTGATAGTTGCTGATGAGTTTGCTGATATGTTTATGGTTGTCGGTAAGAAGATTGAGCAGCTCATTGCAAGACTTGCACAAAAGGCAAGGGCAGCTGGTATACACCTCATTCTAGCCACACAACGTCCAAGTGTTGATGTGGTGACAGGTTTGATTAAGGCCAACATACCATCAAGGATATCATTTCATGTATCTTCAAAGATAGATTCAAGAACAGTGTTAGATCAGCAGGGAGCGGAACAATTATTAGGTCATGGTGATATGTTGTATTTACCATCAGGCAGTTCAGCACCAACTCGCGTTCATGGTGCATATGTTAGTGACGATGAAGTGCACAGCATCGTAAAAATGGTCAAAAAGCAGGGTAGTGCTAACTATTGTGATGATGTTATCAACAGTAACAATGATGTTCCAGGCATCGATAGCGATGGTGGAAGCTCCAGTGATCAACGTGATGCCTTATTTGATCAGGCTGTTGATATTGTTGCAAAATCAAGAAAAGCCTCTATATCATATTTGCAAAGAAGATTAAGGATCGGTTATAACAGAGCTGCATCATTGATCGAAGCAATGGAAGAAGAAGGCATTGTTGGTGCGCCTGAACAAAATGGCGCCCGAGAAGTTCTTGCAGCAGAGCCACGGGAGGGTTAATGAGAACATATAGTCTAATGCTAGGGTTGGTTGGTGTAATAGGCATTAGTAATGCATCATGCACTCTGCCATCTATGACCCCCATGAATGCAAAAGTTCATCACGAAATCATTTCAAAAGATGGTGAAAAAATGATCCTTAATGATCAAATTATTCTGGATGAGAACTTCTTTTATTACCACTCAAGCAATGACTTGTATTATCGCTTTGAAGATGGTTATTTTCATGAGTTTGACGCTGAATTAAATCACAGCAATACCTATCCAGGCGATATGAATCATCCATTATTGCTTGCATTAATGGGTGGGCAGAAAGATAATGAACTTGACTGCCAATATACCAATGGTCACTATTTGATACACACACAAGTCAATGATCAATCATGGGATATTGATTTGTCATTTGAGGATGGCGAACCCAAGCAACTTATTTACAGTGATGAGATGGATAATAAACACATTTTGACATTTAAGCACATTCAACATGAAGTAATTCAGACGACACAGTGGACACTGCCCACAAATGAAAATACGACTTTTAGCTAGGAGCATATATGAAATCAATGATTAAAGAGGATATAACAAAAGTTCAGTTAGGATTAAAAAAAAGAAACATAAACTTTGATAGAGATCAGTTAGAACAAATAAAGCAAGAGAGAAGTGAAGCTATCGTTCAGCACGAATCACTTCTTCAAGAGAAAAAACGTCTTTCAAAATCATTTGGGATGATGAAAAAAAGTGGTGATAATACCGAAGAATTAGCAGAAAAAATTGCGAATATAAAAGATAAGATAAGTGATTCTGAAGAGAAGCAAAGAACCCTTGAAGAACAATGGGATAATATTATTAGTGGTATACCTAATGTGCCGCACGACTCGGTTGTTCCTGGTAAAGATGAGGACGATAATGTATTAGTGGCTCAATATGGTAATATCAACAATAATGTTCAAAACCCTAAAGAACATATGGATGCTACATCACTGATTGATATGGCTATGGGCGCCAAACTTGCGGGCAGTCGATTTGCAGTATTAAAAGGGAAAATAGCTAAATTACACCGATCACTCAGTCAATATATGTTGAATAAACATGAACAAAATGGATATGTTGAAATCAACACTCCGGTTATGGCAAACACACAATGTTTTAGGGGGACAGGCCAATTACCTAAGTTTATAGATGATCAATTTAAAATTGCAGAAACAGACTTCTATTTAATACCAACAGCTGAAGTCACACTGACTAATCTTTTTGCCAATCGAATACTTTCAGAAAAACAGCTCCCTCAAAACATCATGGCACATACGCTGTGTTTTAGAAAAGAAGCAGGCTCGTATGGCAAAGATACAAAAGGAATGTTTCGAGTGCATCAATTTGAAAAAATAGAATTGGTTAAAGTGGTTCATCCAGAACACTCATACCAGGCATTGGATGATTTACTTAATGATGCAAAGGGTATACTTGATGACCTTAAATTGCCCTACCAAGTGGTATCTTTATGTGGTGGTGATTTAGGTTTTTCAGCGGCAAAAACCTTTGACATAGAAGTCTGGCTTCCAGGTCAAGGGCGATATAGAGAGGTATCATCTTGCTCAAATTTTGAAGCATTTCAAGCTGAAAGAATGGAGCTAAGAATGAAAACATCAGACGGTAAAAAAGTTTTTCCACACACTCTGAATGGATCAGGATTAGCGGTTGGTAGAACGTTAATAGCTGTCATTGAAAACTATCAACAATCTGATGGCAGCATTTTGGTGCCAGAGGTATTACAGCCATTAATGGGGTGTGAGCGTATCACTAATCAAGAGATGGTTGTTTAGAAAGCTATTGATGGTATAAAAAAAGCACCCTAAGGTGCTTTTTTTATATCCGTAATGACTGATTAGTCACGAGATCCACCAAACATAGATAGAATATGTAGTAATGAAACAAATAAGTTGTAGATAGAAACAAATAAGCCTGTTGCTGCAAGAATATAGTTTCGCTCACCACCATGAATTATTTGACTTGTCTTGTAAAGAATCATACCTGAGCTCACGAGTGCAAAAATACCTGAAGCGATGATGCTAAGCATGGGTAAAGAAAAGAACATGGCAATCAAAGAGCTTAAAAAAGCGACCAAAATACCAACAAATAGTACACCACCCATAAAAGAAAAATCTTTACGAGTTGTGATAACATACAGCGAAAGGGCAAGGGTTATTGTTGCTGTTGTTCCGAGTGCCATGGCAATAATCATACCACCTTTGGGTAGAACGGCTATAGCATTAAGCATAGGTGCTAGAAAATAACCCAAACTACCCGTAAAGATGAAAGAGAAAAGGATGCCTAACCCGGACGTTGCTGTGGCATGCACCGCAAAAAGAGAGCCATAGACAACAACTAAAAACAAAATAAGATTAGGTTGAGCATTGTATTGCATACCAAACCATGCCATGACAGCAGAGAATGCAATGGTCATACCTAGTAGTAAATAAGTATTTTTAAGAACAACAGACTGCTCTGTTGTTAGGTCAATTGAACGTGTTATTCCTCGTGAATTCATATTTTTCTCCAAAATGTAAGTTTTACTATAATAACAGCAATATCATAAATTTACAAACTTTTTCATTGAATACCATTGCCTAAATATCGCGTTATTCAAAGGAGTGATGTGTCTTATGAAAATTTATCTCATAAGCAGTAATAAATTATTTAGACATTGGTAAAGATTTTATGGATAACATTACCGTGGTGATGTTGATCAAAAACCACTAAAAAACTATAAATGTTAAAACTCAATCGTCTCTGAGGGGGGGGGAACAAACAAATAATAGCCATTAATTTTGATAAGTAAGTCATGATAAAGAATCAAAACTTGCAATCATTTAATTTTTCCTTCAGAATTACTTAAGATTCAAATAAGGATATAATATGACAGAACTACGAGGTTATACAGTTGTTATAACAGGTGCAGCACAAGGTGTTGGTTTAGCAATAGCAACAGCATGCGCAGAAGAAGGCGCTAATTTAGCCCTAATAGGCTCAAAACAATCAGAAAGTAAAATGGGTGATGTTATCACAGCATTGAAAGAACATGCGGATAATACCAATATTCATTACTTTGTTGCTGATTTGACAGATGATAATAGTATTCAAGATTCATTAACTAATATTGTTAATCATTATGGTGCTATAGACGTGCTCATTAACAATGCATCAGTTATTCTCCCTGGGCAAGTTCAAAATACAGCTATGGCTCAATATGATTTAATGCATAATATCAATATGCGCGCACCCTATGTATTGAGCAAGTTTGCCTACCAATACCTCAATAAGAGTGATCATATTCCACAGATCATTAATATTGCACCACCAATGAATTTAGATCCAAAATGTTTAGCAAAACATTGTGCCTATACCAGTTCACGATATGCACTTAGTCTTTATACAGTTGCATTATCTGAAGAATATAGAGATCAAATAACAGTGAATGCGCTGTGGCCTAAATGCACTATTGATGCATCAGATTCATGTAATATCATTGCTGGAACTTACGAAAAGATTTCCAATGCTAAGCGAAGTCCAAACATCATGGCTGATGCATTGATTTACATGATAACAGAAGCTAAATATGACAAGACTGGTGAATTTATTATAGATGAAGAACTACTTAATGAATACGATGTAGATTTAAGTGTTTACCAGAATGATGATGCAGTGCTACAAAAAGAAACTTTTTGTTAAACATCATTAATGTCAATTGAATTAATTTTTGAGATAATCTTCATGTTATTTGAAAGCGCTTTATAATACTCTTTGGTATGACTAAAGCGCTCAAGTGTATGTTTACTAGAATGAACTAATGACTCTTGACCGTTTGTCATTGAAAGTAATTTAAGTAATATTTCCTCAACATGACGGTAAAGTTTATGTTGGTTACTATTACTGATGTTATTCCATTGTTTGCTGATGTGTTTGCGGCTTATGGACAATGTACATTCATGCTCACCAATAAATGATTGTTGAGTATAGTATTGATGAAGAAAAGAAGGGTTATTATTACCGTCATCGTTAACCGTCAATGATTTGCAATGCTCTTTGATTGGCTTGCTAACACCAATAACGTTCATTAATAAATAAGTTAATACAAATAGTAATCTCATTTCACAACGACCAGATTAATAATTTTTCCAGGCACAAAAATAACCTTCTTGATGGTTAAACCTTCGAGTAGTGCCGATTTTTCGCTATTACGGAGGGCATCAAGAACATTATTTTGACTTGTATTACTTGAAATAGATACCATGCCTTTCATTTTTCCATTAATTTGGAGTGCTATGGATGTTGAGTCATCTGTTTCAACATCAAGTAATGCGGGCCAATCAGATTGGCATAATGATGACTCAGGAAATATGTGATGCCACACAACCACTGAAATATGTGGTGCTATAGGGTAAAGTGCCATCAGGCAATAACGCCAAAGTGCTGAGTCATCACATAATTCTTGTCGACATTGTATTATGAGCTTGAATAGCTTCATGCACCCTGAAGCAATAGTATTGAGATGTTGTCTTTCATAATCATCATGAATCTTTTGAAATAATTGATTGGCATCATTTGCAATACTAGGACTTATAGGCTTGGTATATTGGTAATCAGTAAATGCCACTGTATGCACTTTTTGTAAAAACCGTGACGCGCCTTCAATACCTGAGTCACTCCATTCCAAATCCATTGTTACAGGCGCTGCAAAGATGGTAAAAAAGCGAATGACATCAGCGCCATACTTTTGATAAAGATCTATCGGAGAAACCACATTACCTTTAGATTTTGACATTTTTGAGCCGTTTTTAATCACCATACCCTGTGTTAAAAGCTGCTTAAATGGCTCTTTATTATCAATTAACTTCATGTTGTAGATAACCTTATTAATAAATCGAGCATACAATAAGTGTAAAATAGCATGCTCAATACCGCCAACATACATATCAACAGGCAATAAATCAATTGAACGTTGATCAATCATGGCATGGTTTTGATCATGGGATGGGTAGCGTAGATAATACCAACTGCTATCCATGAAGGTATCAAATGTATCAGTTTCTGCTTTTGCTGACTTACCGCATTTAGGGCATAAAACCGAAGTCTGCTCATCATTTTCAGAACTTTCACTATGGTTGCTTGGGATAATTGGCAAGCTAGACTCATGAGGCGTTACTACCCCACAATCGTCACAATAAATAATAGGAATAGGGCATCCCCAGAACCGTTGCCTTGAAATACACCAATCTCTTAATCTATATTGTGTTGTTGATTTTCCCAATTGATGATCGACCAATGATTGCGTTATTTTGCTAATGGCCTCATCGCTGCTTAGCCCATCAAATTGTAAGGAATTAATTAATGTACCTTTATCTGTAATCGGCAAAGTGTTCGTTGTTTCGGATTGAATCACTTGCTTGATTGGGAGCTGATATTGAGCGGCAAATTCAAAATCCCGCTGATCATGTGCTGGAACACACATAACTGCACCATGGCCATAGTCCATTAGAACATAATTAGCAACCCAAATAGGAACAAGCTCTTGGCTAATAGGATGTTTTGCAGATAACCCTGTGAACATGCCTTTTTTATCAGCCGTTGCAACGTCAGCTTCAGCTACTTTTTGCTGCTGGCATAACTCAATGAATGACGCTAACTCTGAATTTTTTTTCGCTTGCGCTAGTGCAATTGGATGAGAGGGGGCAATCACAACACAGGAAACGCCCATAAGTGTATCAGGCCTAGTTGTATAAACCCATAGATCATCGTGATTCAGTACTGAAAAACAAATTTCAGTACCATTGGATCGTCCAATCCAGTTGCGCTGCATTGTTTTGACCTGCTCAGGCCATTGGATATCGTCTAGATCACTCAGAAGGTCATCTGCGTAATCAGTAATTTTAATAAACCATTGATGAATTCGTTTGCGTTCAACCAATGCTCCAGAGCGCCAACCTCTGCCATCAATGACTTGTTCGTTGGCAAGTACTGTTTGATCGACAGGGTCCCAGTTAACATCGGCTAATTGTCGATAGACCAATCCTCGCTCATACATTTGTAGAAATAACCATTGCTGCCAATGATAGTATTCTGGATCACATGTTCTTAATTCATGATCCCAGTCATAATCAAAACCAAGGTCGACAAGCTGTTGTTTCATTTGTGCGATATTCTGTTCAGTCCAGGCTTTTGGATGGATGCCATGCTTAATTGCTGCATTCTCAGCGGGCAAACCAAAGGCGTCCCAACCCATGGGCTGAAATACTGGATGGCCTTGAAGTGATTTATAACGAGTTAAAACATCACCAATGGTATAAACACGGACATGACCCATATGTAGCTGACCACTTGGGTAGGGAAACATCGTTAAACAGTAATATGCTTCTTTACCCTGGCCTTCAGGCCGCTGATAAAGAGACCTGTATTGGTCCTCAATAGACTTAGCGTTGTATTCTATTTTTGACATACTGATGAAACCTCCAAATTATTGTTCCAGCAAAAAGAATGATAATGACATACCTTAAGATCACATCAATACCATATGACCAGATTGTATTGACATTGTAAAGAGATACTTCATCATGCACTATAGATTCTAGGTGATTAAAGGTGGTTAATATTTCGTTGGTAAGTGGTTTGATAACGCCACTGTACCCATCAAAACTTGATATCAGCGTGTCTTTTAATGACGCATAGGCGATTAACCTATAGCGCGCAAACAACCAGCGTTTGGTCATCGATAGAGCATACCATTGGTTATTGTTGATAATGATATTAATGCCAGCAGAGTGTTGACCATCAGGATCTGCAAATAATGCATCATAACAAATAAATGCATGGATAGCGCCAATACCCAAACTCAAAGTGTTATTAGAATCGATTGGATAGTGAGAAAGCCATGATATTTCGGGCCAATAAGTATTTTTGATTTGATTTATGTATGATTGAATAGTCTCTGGAAGTGAGTCAATAAAGATGCTTTCACCAAAGGGAACTAAATATTTTTTCTGAACCATTTGTTGGTCATTACCTGCATCTTTGACCATAACATTATGGATGCCAGAGTTGTCTTTATAGAGGCTACCAAATATCATCACATGTTTATTGTCTTCATCTTTATCTATAAGATCATTGACGGATGTTGGTAATAAGCCTTCAGGCCATATTGATACATCGTCTTGGTTAGCTTGATGATAAAGTCTTATAAAATTTGAATTATGATCCGGTTGAATAACTGCTGCTTGAATGTGCGAGTCTGGTATTCTGTCATAGTATTTTGGGATAAGAGAAGCAAATAATATAATAAATAACAATAGAATGCCTTGCTGAAAAAATGAACGTGTTACTATCAATAACATAATCAGCGCGAAGCCAAGCGTACCAGTCACTGCATTTAAAGTAACTAATGGTGAATAAGCTTGAGTAGATGCAAGACTCAGTAAAGGAATATGAGTAAAATACATGATGACTTCTGTGATTAGCCATACACCAACAAAGATAAGAGCATTAAATCGAGGTGTTAATGGTTTAAGTAACTTAAATGATCCTATATGAAGCCATACAATAAGACCAAGAAAAGCAAATAAGCATACACATGCCAATAACCATGGCAGGGAGCCAAACTGAACTGCAACGGGGACTAACCAGAATAATGAGCATAATAAGTAGCAAAAAAAACCTAAGACATAAGGAGATTGGTAGCTAGATAATGATTTTTGGTAGCGGTATAAAATTGATAGTCCAAACCATGAAAACAACCATGAGCTACCCCAAAGTGAAATGAAGTAGGGTAAAGCAATCATTGAACCTGCTAGGGCACTAAACAACCAAGGCACAGTGCTACCAACGAATTTCAACTAACCGAATACGTCGACCATCCGTGTTGAGTATTTTGAATTTTAATTCATTAAGTTCAAGTAATTCTCCTACATTGGGAATATACCCGAAGTGATACAACAAAAGACCACCAAGTGTATCGTAATATTGAGATTCATTAAACGATTTTGGAAGAAATTTATTAAGATTTTCAACAGATGCTAAGCCATTAACAATATAATGTGACTCTGTGATTTTTTTGATCATATTAGGCTCATTGGGCTCATAGTCTTCATCTTCAATATCACCTACAATTTCTTCTAAAATATCTTCAATGGTAATAATCCCGTTGAAGTTATTATATTCATCGACAGCAATAGCCATATGAGAGCGCTGTTGTTTAAGCTCAGAAAGTAGACCGTCAATACGCTTAGAATCAGGCACAATATGAACAGGATGAATATAATCTGAAAGATGCACTGTCATACTGTCTTTATTGATTGAGTTAATGAGTCTTTTGGCAAGTAATACACCCATAACTTGATTTTCAGTTGACATAACTGGGAACCTGGAATGCTGGCTTTCAATGATAACCGGAAGAATTTCATCAAGTTTAGCATTTTGGTCGATGCATATTGCTCTGTACCGAGGAACCATTAGATCACGAACTTTAAGCTGAGATACCATTAGACAGCCATTAATCATGGATTTTTGATTAGCGTCAATGACTCTTTCGGAACAGGACGTCTGAATAATAGACGAAAGTGTTTCTTTCCCATATTTTCGGAGTTCGCGTTTTAGCAAAACTTCAAACAACCATTTAAACATTATTCTCACTTAATAATCGTAAACAATCTGCAACTAAAGAATGTCTCATAATATCATTATACGTAAAAGAGTGTAAACCAATTTTTGGGTGGTTAGTCAGACGATCCAGAGCAATTTTAAAACCAGACGTAACATTTCGGTGTAAGTCACATTGACTTAAGTCGCCACATAAGATCAATTTTGAATGATGGCCCATTCTAGAAACACACATAATTAATTGGTCTTTAGTCATGTTTTGAACTTCATCCATCACAATAAATGCGTGACTAAATGTTCGACCACGCATATAGGCAATAGGCGCGATTTCAATGGTATTAGAGGCCAATAATTCATCGAGCTCTTCAGGCTTAAAGAAGCGCTTAAGCACATCGAAGATAGGTTGCATATAGGGGTTTATCTTTTCATTAACATCACCAGGCAGAAAACCAAGTTGTTCTCCAGCCTCAACAACAGGACGAGCAAAGACAAGTTTTGAAAATTGTTGTTGTTTTAACATCGATACCGCTAATGCAACAGCTAAAAATGTTTTACCCGTTCCTGCTGGGCCATTACAGAGCACCAAGTCGTGTTGTTCAACCTTAGAAACAAAGATATCTTGTGATTTTGTTTTGGTTTTAAAGCAATGCGTTAATGCAAACTTTTTGGGCAATTGAAGGTGCCAAGATAAGTGATCAAAATCCCCGGCATTTAAAGCATGGAGTTCTGACTGGTAGATAAGGTGCTCGAGGTATTGTCTGAAAAAAGTACCATTGAAATGCTCATCATGTTCCATAACAATCAAGACATTCTCTTTAATCCCAAGTTTAACTGAGAGCTTATTTTCAATCAGACTCAAGAATTCATAGCCTGCACCAAATGTACGAATTAAATGATCATGATTATTTATTATTAAGGGAAAATGTTTGATCATACAGCGAGACGGCCTCTTAGTGAGTTAGCATATACTTCACTTATTGTAACTGAAACCATTTCACCAATACAAGATTTTGGCCCAATGAAATTAACAATACGATTATTTTCTGTTCGTCCAGAAAGGACGGTATCATCTTTTTTACTGGTTCCTGTCACCAAAACTTGATAAGTATTATGAAGCATTGCTTGACTGTATTCTGCAGCATATGATTTGATTCGTTCTTGTAAGATTGCTAATCTTTCTTTTTTAACACTCATTGGCGTATCGTCTGGCAAATCACTCGCTGGTGTTCCAGGTCGTTGACTGTAGATAAAACTAAATGATTGATCAAATTTTATGGCATCAACTAAGTTCATGGTTTCCTGAAAGTCTTGTTCAGTCTCACCAGGGAAGCCAACAATAAAATCTGATGAAATTGATATATCAGGGCGGTGTTGACGTACTTGATCAATAATTGAATAGAATCGATCAATGTTATAACCACGTTTCATACCAGTAAGAATACGATTTGATCCAGATTGAACAGGTAAGTGTAGCTGATTGACAAGCTTCGGTACTTCAGCATAGGCCTGAATGAGCGTATCGCTAAATGCTTGAGGATGGGATGTTGTAAATCGTATACGCTCAATGCCATCAAGAGCAGAAATGTAATGAATAAGCAAGGCGAGATCTACCTCATCTTTGTCATGCGTCATACCACGATAGTCGTTAACATTTTGACCAAGTAAGACGATTTCTTTACAACCTTTTTCTGCAAGTTGGTATACTTCTTCAAGTATGCCATCGAATGACCGAGAAATTTCCTCCCCACGAGTGTATGGGACAACACAATATGAACAAAATTTACTGCATCCTTCCATGATAGAGACAAAGGAGGTTGCCTGTTTTTTTTCTGGAATGACTATTTTATCAAATTTTTCATGCAACGGAAAAGAAACATCAATGACTGGTTTTTTGGTACGTTGATGGTCAGCATATAGCTCAGGTAAGCGGTGGATGGTCTGTGGACCAAAAACCAAATCAACGTAAGGTGCACGGCGAATAATTTGCTCACCTTCTTGGCTTGCAACACATCCTCCAACAGCAATCGTAAGTGAGGGCTTTTTCTTTTTTAAAAGGTGCCAACGTCCAAGTTCAGAAAATACTTTCTCTTGTGCTTTTTCACGAATTGAGCAGGTATTGAGAATAACAAGATCAGCTTCTTCTGGCACAAAGGTTTGCATCATAGAATGATCTTGAAGTAATAAATCTCTCATATGATCGGCATCACGCTCATTCATTTGACACCCATAATTTTGAATAAATAACTTAGCTGGTAGTGACATTGTTCTCGTCCTGTTTTAATTTTATAAAAAATGAAAGTAGAAATACGATTAGTAGAAATATGGGTAAAATAAGAATAAAAGAATCATCCCCAACACGCGTTTGAATAAATTTACCAAGCATTCCAGGAATCATAACAAAAAAGTTTACACAAGCAACGGCAGAGCCAGTTAAACCCCTAGATACTGTACTTGAAGCTAATGGAAAAACCAAAATCTCAGCAGAGATACACAAACCTAAGACAAAAACCATAAAAGCTTGTAAGAAGGTACCTGATACAAAATGAAAAGTTAAGAATGATACAATAATGCAAGATGCTAGAGATCCAAAGGTAAGCAAGATACGAGATTTATGTGGGCTTTTGCTCATCCAGCCAACCAGTGGTGATCCAACAATAAAGCCAACTGATAATGTCGTTGCAATAAGTGTTATAAACGACTTCATCTCTGCTTCAGAACCTGTGAACGTAAATAAATTAGGAATTAAAGTATTGCCATATTCCGTGAACAGGATGATGGGTAAGAACAAAACCGCACCAATAATTCCAATAAGCCAAAGGTTAAGGCTTTTGAATAATTGTAAATAGCCTTTGATAATTGCCGACCATGTTTGAATTTCTTGTTCAGGTAATTGAGGAATCCTAACGAAACAAAAAATCAAAATCAGTATTAAAGCACTGATGGCTAAAGCAAGCACAAAAAAAGATTGAATTGATGATAAAAGCTCCATAAGCTGCAGCCCAACGTATGAAGAAAAGAGAAGTCCAACACCTGAGGATAGGCCTGATGCAAAGTTAATATCATTGGGAACAAGGTGAGTTGCGGTGGTAATAACACAAACAAAAGCGAATGCTGAACCAGCGCCAATTAAAAACCGGCCAGCATAGATAAGATAAGTTTGATCAGGTGTCGCAAAACCAGAAAAGGCAACCCCGATAAATAATAACAGGGTTGAGACTAACAAAACAGATCTAACGCCATAACGATCAACCATGGGACCCGCTATGAGTTGAAGCGGCACATACGAATAATAATAATACGATTTGATGTTTCCTGTTATAATATTGGCAAGGTCTGATGGCGTTCCAGAATGAGAACCGTACTTTAAATTCGCATGCGCGAAGGCGTTAGGAATTGATCTTAATAATGATTCAAATCCATAGAAAAAAATAACGATGCCTAAAATAAACCAATAGAGAAATGCTTTAGATGTTTGTTGCGACATAGAAACCTTAATGAGTAGTTGTGTTTGGTGTGTGATCAGGCATTAACCAAGTGAGTATTGATGCGATGCCAATCATCATCGCTGTAGAAAACACATAAAGCGTCAATTGTGTTGTTGTTTCTAGTTTAAATGAGAAGAGATACAACAATAGGGGAATAATGAATGCCAAGATCATATTGAACATATTCATAACACCCATTGAGGTACCTGCTATATGTGGTGGATTTAACTCTTTAATTAATGAAAATGAAGGTAAGAATCCACCTGTAAAAAAGCCCCAACAAAATAACGCTATACCAAAAAAGTGGATTTCTAGCTTGAAAAAAGCAATTAACATTAAGATCGGCATTATCATCAGCGCAGATAATCGCATCACCTTTACTCGAGAGCCGAGTTTATCACTTAAACGACCTAAAATGGGGCTGCCAAATAAAAACCCAAGTGGGATCATGATTTGTAAACTATCTTTAAAACTTGGAAATTGATTTATATAAGGAGCCATTATATCTTCACCATAAGCAACTAAAAATAATAAATATGGCGTAAATACGAGCATTCCATAAAAGGCAATAATATAAGTATTTTTTTGCTTTAGCACAGACATTAATTCTGAGGCATAAGCTGACATTGATGTTGGTTTAGGTGCATCATCAGGCGCTGAACGAACAAAGATCAGTGATACAACCGCTAAAAACAGCCCAATAAAACCCAATACTTCAAATGTAGTTCTCCATGAGAACTCATATACGAGTGTCTGAAAAACAGATGATTTATCAACAATAAAACCTAGAGTGCCAAAGGTAAGGAGAATACCAGTAAGCGAAGCATGATGATTTTCAGTAAACCAAGTGGCCGCTAGTTTTAACGCACACAATGCAGCTGCTGAACAACCAAGGCCAGTGATAAATCGTGAAAATAAAAACATTTCAGGGTTGGTTGAGAAAGACGAAACAAGAGCGCCAACACTGCAGAGTAAGTATGCTAAAAATAAGACGTACCGCACTGAAACTTTATCTAAAATGATACCAAGTGGTATTTGCATTAACGCATAAGGAAAATAGAAGAATGTAGTGATCAGATCAATATTGACATTGGCCGTTAGTACACCCTCGTGCAAAAGGTCTGGTTTAATAAGTCCCATTGGTGCTGAAAGTACATTTTCATAAAAATAAAAAAATGCAGCTAAACCCCAAACAAAGAATGAAAAAGATGAATTTAAATAAGTATTACGTTCCGTCATATTATAACATGTCCTTAAGCATTTGGTTGACTTTTTGCGGATCAGCGCCGCCCTGAGACTTTTTCATCACTTGCCCAACAAAGAAGCCAAATAATCTTTCATTTCCTGATCGATATTGCTCAAGTTGTTTTGGGTTTTCCTCAAAAACTTCGTTAATCCAAGCTTTAAGTGATGCATCATCTGAAACCAGACGCAAACCAAGCGTATCGATTACCTTATCAATATCGTTTTCACGATGAATAAAGATATATTCTAGTACTTTTTTACCAGATGTGTGTGATATAGATTTTTGGTTCACTTCTTTAATGAGCGCAGCGACAACGCTGGGCATTAGCTCACCAAATCCTTCAACGAGTGTCTTTTTTTGATCGTATATTACACCGAGAATCACTGATAGAAGCCAATTACATGCATCTTTAGGGGTAATGTCAGCTTTGACAAGCGCATCAAAATATTCTGCAATCGTTTTTTCACTTAATAATGCCGTAACTTCTTTTGAAGGTAAGGCATAGACATCTTGATATCTTTTAAGCTTTACAGCAGGAAGCTCTGGCAGTGCTGAACGAGCTGTTTTGATCCAACTATCACTGATAAGCAATGGTGGCACATCAGGCTCAGGAAAATAACGATAATCATTCGCATTTTCTTTGGATCTCATGGATCGTGTTATGTCTTTGTTTTCATCATACAATCGTGTTTCCTGCACAATAGCTTGTCCAGCATCCAATAGTTTGCTTTGTCGCTTAACTTCATATTTAAGCGCTTTTTCTATAAATTTAAATGAATTAATATTTTTAATTTCAACGCGGGTACCAAAAGGGTCTGTATTATTCTTTCGCAGTGAAACATTTACGTCACAGCGAAAATTACCCTGTTGCATATTACCATCACAAATATCAATAAATCTGACTAGGTGATGAAGGGTTTTGCAATAAGTAACCGCATCTTCAATGCTGAAAAGATCAGGCTCTGACACAACTTCTAATAGTGGGTTGCCAGCACGGTTTAAGTCAATGTTTGAGCCATCTACATCATGAATGGATTTCCCAGCATCTTCCTCTAGATGGGCCTGATGAATTCTGATAACTTTTTCCCCTGTTTCTGTGGAAATTTCAATACGGCCACTTGATATAATAGGGTTAGCGTGTTGCGTGATTTGATAGCCTTTAGGCAAATCTGGATAGAAGTAATTTTTACGTGAAAAATCACAGTGTTGATTGATGTTTGCATCAATGGCGCATGCAAACATCAAGGCTTTTTCAACAGCACCTTTATTGAGAATGGGCAGCACACCTGGAAGACCTAAATCTCTTATATCTGCCTGTGAATTTGATTTGGCACCAAATGCTGTGCTGGCTGGGCTAAATAATTTACTAGAAGTATTGAGTTGTACATGAACCTCAATACCAATGACAATTTGATAATCACTCATAGGAATCCTTTTATTGATATTGATTTGGTATTGCTTGATGCCAATCAGTTAACTGTTGAAAATGATGTGCCAAGCGAAGAATTCGCTCTTCACGGAAACGATCACCAATAATTTGCATGCCAACGGGCATTTGATTGACAAAACCAATAGGCACAGAAATTGCCGGAAGTCCAGCGAGATTAACAGTTATGGTATAAATATCAGATAAGTACATACTAACTGGATCATTGGTTTTTTCGCCGATCTTAAATGCTGTAGAAGGCGCTGTTGGACACAGTAATACATCAGCTTTTGCAAATGCCTTCATATAATCAAGTCTGATTTTTTCCTGTACCTTTTTCGCCTTAAGATAGTAATCAGATGAATATCCAGAAGACAACGAAAAAGATCCAAGAAGTATTCTTCGCTTGACTTCATCACCAAAACCTTGCTCCCTAGATTTTTCATAAGTTTCGGTTAAATCATCATGTGGTGATCTAAAGCCGTAACGAATGCCGTCGTAGCGTGCTAAGTTAGAAGATGCTTCACAGGGTGCAATGGTATAATAAGTTGGAATCGCATATTCCATATTGGGCAGTGAAACCTCTATAAAATGGTGTCCTTGCTGTTGAAGTGTATCTATGGCATCATCAATAAGTGATTGTAAAGATGCATTAAGTGTGCCATTGAAGTATTCTTTGGGTAACCCAATGGTCATCTTTTCAGGTGCTTGGCTAATACCTTTAATGTAATCAGGGACACAAACATCACTGCAGGTCATATCGTTAGTGTCGTGACCTGCCATGACTTGAAGCATGGCTGCACAGTCTTCTGCGCTGGCACCAAAAGGTCCCGCTTGATCAAGGCTTGATGCATAAGCGGCCATACCAAATCTTGATATCCGTCCATAGGATGGTTTTAATCCAGTTACACCGCAAAAACTTGCTGGTTGTCTAATGGATCCACCGGTATCAGTTCCAGTTGTTAAAGGTACAAGTCTAGCGGCAACTGCAGCAGCAGAGCCACCTGATGATCCACCAGGAACCGTATTAAGGTCCCAAGGATTTCGACATGGTCCATGGTGACTTGTTTCATTGGAGGATCCCATGGCAAATTCATCCATATTAAGACGACCTATATTGATAGCGCCAGCATCATTAAGCCTGGAGACTAATGTTGCTGAATAGGGGGATATATAGCCATCCAATATTTTGGATCCACAAGTGAGTGGCTCATCTTGTACACAAAATATATCTTTATGCATGATCGGTATGCCTGTTAAAAGACCGGCAGTTCCTGAATCAATGGCTTTTTGTGCTGCTGAAACTTGAGCCGATATTGTCTCTTTATTTTGATAAACAACAGCATTAATGTCTTGATCAAAAGCATCAACTCTGTCTAGAAAATAATCTGTACACTCTTTAACAGAAATTTTTCTAGATGTAAGCAACTCATTAAGTGCTTTAATTGATAGTGTATGTAATTTCATTCAATAACCTTTGGTACTTTAAAATAACCACCAGAAAAATGGGCAAAATGAATCTCAAGTGATTCAGTGATATCAACATTAGTTGCAGTATCCTCACGAAGTGAGCTTTCAGAAGAAACAATGAAATCTGATAGCATCACATCATCGGTGTCACATTGATCCATGGTTTCAAACATATCCATAATTTTATTAAACGTTTCAGAATAAGATTTAACTTTATCTGAAGTTATGGCGATGCGCGATACGCTGGCAATGGGCGATACAAGTTCTTGGGTATAGCGATGATCATGTATGGACATAAAATCCTAGAATTAAGACTACCTAATATAATACTGACATTATTAATTGTGTCAACCAATGCATTAAGGTATGCTGCTTAAGCGTAATCAATTAAAGGAACTTAAATATGAACGACAAACAGAATTTCTTTTCGCAGATGACTCAATACATCCTCCCAAAAAGACAAAGACTTTCAATCGACTTAGGGACATTCAGTACATTAGTCTATGAGCCCAATCAAGGCATTGTTTTGAATGAACCGTCAGTTGTTGCTATCAAAACAATTGGTCAGAAGCAACAAGTAGTTGCAGTAGGACATGATGCACGTAATATGTTGGGTCGAACACCAGACAATATTCAAGCAATAAGACCTCTTGCAAATGGTGTCATTGCTGATTTCCGTGTTACAGAAATCATGCTGACTCACTTCATCGAAATGGCTTACAAAAAAAGCTGGTTCCGATTGGCGCCATTTATTGTTATTTGTGTGCCATGTGGTTCTACACAAGTAGAGCGAAGAGCTATTCGAGAAGCTGCTTATGGTGCAGGTGCAAAGAAAGTACTATTGATTGACGAGCCCATGGCTGCAGCACTTGGGGCCGATATGCCAGTCAGTTCAGCAACGGCATCAATGGTTGTTGATATTGGTGGCGGTACAACCGAAGTGGCTATTATATCACTAAACGGTATCGTTTATTCCGAGTCAGTCAGGGTTGGGGGTGATCATTTTGACGAGGCCATCATGAAATATGTCAGGCGAAATTTTGGCTGTGCGATTGGCGAATCAACTGCAGAAAAAGTAAAGCGTTCAATTGCTACTGCTTTTCCATCGCATGAAGTAAAAGAAATGAAAATCAGTGGCCGAAACGTATCAGAGGGTATTCCTAGAAGTTTCTCTATTAATAGTAATGAAGTGTTAGAGGCTATACAAGATCCGTTAGCTACCATTATCAATGGCATTCGGTCTGCGCTTGAAGTTGCACCAGCTGAATTATCATCTGATATTTTTGAGCGAGGTATGTTGTTGACTGGTGGTGGTTCATTATTACGCAATATTGATAAGCTCATTACAGAAGAGACAAGCTTACCAGTTACCATAGCTAAGGATCCCTTATCCTGTGTTGCGGTAGGAGGTGGTAAAGTGCTAGAAATGATGGAAGATATTGGTGAAGACATTCTGGCGACCGAGTAAATTTGCAATTTTTAAAAAGCGTACAAATATCATAAAAATGTACCATATTAAGGTATTTGTTTCGATTTTAGTTATAGCCTTTGTATTATACACAAAGGCTATTTCTCAAGTTTTTTTTCTTGGGCAAATCTATGTTCATCAGACTTTTGAGTACCTTGGTCAACTTAAATCATCTTATTTTGCACAAGCACAAATGATTACTGACCTCAACATTGAACTCGAAGAGAGCAAGCGACAAATTGCACAACTAAGATACCACGAACGTAACCAACAACAGTTACAGCAAGAAAATGATGCATTGCGACGCATTTTAAACGTCAAAAAAAATAATCCACATGCAGCAATTGGGCGTATTATATCATTCAACTCTAAATTGCACCGTTATTGGATTGTAGAAGCTCCTGATACTGATTTTACAAAAGGTGATTACATTGAGTATAACAATACTTTACTTGGTATCATTACACAAAAGCATGGGCAATTTTATCAAGTATCACCCATAACTCATAATTCTACACAATTTGGTATATCACACGTTGACAGCAACCAAGGCTATGTCTTCAGAGGGGTAGGTGGTGATGATGGCTCATTACGATTTGTGCCTGATGGTGCCAATATTCAACATGGTGATGTGATCACACTTCACCCAAGTATGACTGAAGATCACATCACACCCAAAATCGGTCATGTAAATCGAGTTGAATACTTACCAGGTGATTATTTTATAAATGTAGGCATTCATGTAGATGTTCCAAGCATCAACCACTCACCCTTTGTGACAATGCATAAAAAAAATATCGATCATGAATCGGCATTGGATTCTTGATGTTTTGAATGCTTTGATCGACGCATCACATGACCATCTAACTGACCACATGCGGCCCCAACATCATCACCTCGACTCCACCTAATATTAGTCTGAATATTCTGCTGGCTCAATAGCTTCTGAAATCTTAAGATGGTTTCATCTGATGATGTTTTATAGGGCACATTAGGTATTAAGTTAAATGGTATTAAATTAACCTTACAACGAATACTGGCCAATAATGCTACCAACTCTTTCGCATGATGAGGTTGGTCATTGACCTGGTTTAACATAATATAAGCAATGTTGACTTTCCGACGAGGTTGTTCAGCAAAATAGCGCCCAACAACGGGCATTAATTGTTCAAGTGGGTATTTTTTATTGATTGGAACCAGTTCATTTCGAAGGGGATTATTGGGTGCATGCAAAGATAATGTAAAAGCAACATCAGTATGTAGTTTCATTCGCTCAATAGCAGGTATAATACCTGATGTACTGACAGTCACTTTGTATTTTGAGAGGCCTGCAGCTTTATCATCAAGTAATATATCACAAACTCGATACACGTTGTCTTCATTCAACAGGGGTTCTCCCATGCCCATAAATACTACATTAGTAATTGCTTGGTCGATATCATGTTCGCGTAAATAATCAGATACCAAAATAAATTGGCCTATAATTTCGTCAGTTGTCATGTTTCTTGAAAAACCCTGTTGACCCGTTAGGCAAAAAGTACACTTTAAAGCACACCCAGCTTGTGAAGAAATACAGAGTGTCCCACGATTATCTGCAGGAATATAGACTGACTCAATCACATTGCCACATGACAATGTCATCAAAAACTTTATGGTGCCGTCATTTGAAGGTAAAGCTGTTGTTATTTTGGGTAATTGAAGTGTTGCGTTATTTTTTAGCCAAGCAATGGTAGCCTGACCGAGATTTGACATTTGATCAAAATGACGACAGTTCTTTTGATATAGCCATGAAAAAATCTGCTGACTTCGAAAGCCGGGGAGATTGTTTTCTAACATTAACTCCCGCAGCTCTTGAAGCGTGTAAGACCATAAGTTATATAGCTTAGGCATGATCTTTATCAAAGAAGAACGCAATTTCTTCTTTAGCAGTCTCATTTGCATCAGAACCATGAACTGAGTTTTTATCGATTGATAATGCAAACATTTGCCTAATGGTTCCTTCTTCTGCATCTTTGGGGTTAGTAGCACCCATTAACTTACGGTTCATTTCTATAGCGTTATCACCTTCTAAAATCATTACCACAACTGGCCCACTACACATATATTCAACGAGCTCTTGATAGAAAGGGCGCTCTTTATGCACGGCATAAAATTGACCAGCTTCTTCCATTGTGAGATGTTTATAGTGTAGACCTTTAACTGTAAGGCCATTTTTCTCAAAAACTGAGATGATTGATCCAATAAGATTGCGCTCTACAGCATCAGGCTTAATAATTGACAAGGTTTGTTGTAGCATGTAAACTCCAAATTATTGCCCATTATGCATATTTTTTAGGATATTGTCTACAAAAGGATGAGTAATGTTAACACCTTTAACTGGCTGGATGCTTCTACCGCTTTACGCATTTATGTTGTTGAGTTTACCTGCGCTTGCAAGCTTTTTTGGAAACATCATTGAATGCTTAAATATATACATGGCTATTATCGTCATCATTTCATTTAACATTATTTACATCTATAAGGGATGGGTTAGGGCACTTCTTCTTTTAATAGCATTTATATTGATCTTATCAACACTTAACCTCATTGGTTTTTATACTCACATTGATTTCTAGCGCTTACTGTGCTAAGTTTAATTAAATAATGGAGAGAATAATATGAAAAATGACATCTTATCTTTGATAGAGCAATCCGGTAATGAATGGACTGAGTCTTTGAAAAAATACAATGCACAACAAATAGTGACATTATTTAATACACCTATTGATGGATTGCCATCATTATTATTTTGGTTATCTAGGGAAAATCACCCAAAGCGAATTAAAGAGTGTTTGGATGTTATTATAAAGATTGAAAATATACACGGCATAATGACCATCAAAGATCAAAATGGTGACCAACTGATTGACTATTGTATTAAGATGAAGCAACAAAACATACTTAATGTGCTATGCCAACCAGAGTATACTAAAATACTTCAGTCTAATCATAGTATTCAATCAGCAACTCATTGGGCTAATTATGATTTTTGGCCTGGATTTAAAGCGTACTTTCAGAGAAATTGGTACATGATTTTAGGTTTTTTAATAATCATTCCTAATCTAAAAACCATCATGGCATATTTTGGTATTTAATGAATCATTAATTTACTGTAGTTGATACGCTTATCAATTTATTTATGTGATGTTTACTTGCCATATGTATGTAGGCTTATTCATGATTGGCGTATCGCATGGATGAAACTCAATTGTTATCCAAGTACATGGCCATTCTTTTGCAAGACTTGCGATGTTGTATGAACAAATTTCATAATGGTGCCACACGAAAAAATTTTATTAATTGTCTATTTCAAACTCATAAAAATCAAAAATTATAAATTTAATAACTAGATGATATAAATTATGAATGTTTCTGAATATATTGTAACAGATCATTGATAGCTTTATCATCGGTGAGATGATTAATACATAAACGGTAAGCAAGATGCTTGGAAGCTTTATCTAATGTCATATAATCAAGCACTTTAGACAAACCACCTTGAAGGCATGCTGACCCCCTTGAGAGCCCAAACTGTTCCACCAATTCATTATGTGTACCATGAAAACGTGACAATGCTACGAATTGAATGTGTGGAACTTTCGTTGATGGTCCTAAATATTGACAACCTAGTTCGATGAGATGATGGTGTAGCATTTTTGATTGCTCAACAATTGTGTCTAGTGAAAGAAGCCACTGTGGTGATAAACATATCGCCTTTGCCATACCACAAATTTGATGAAGAGGAATGGTGCCGGGGCGAATCGGTGAAAGACCGCCTTTACCAGAAAGAAGAGGCCTAATTGGCGTCATGTTTCGATCTTTGATATACAATAAACCAGCACCTTTAGGACCAAAACATTTATGTGCAGATAATGTCATTAAATCTGGGTCCCATGCATTTAAGTTAATGGCCATTTTTCCAAGTGCCTGAACAGCATCAATATGGAGAAGGGCGCCATATTGTTTTGTAAGCGCACGTATTTCGTGCAATGGTGGCACATAGCCAAGCTCACTATGCACTGCAGTTACTGAAACCAATAGCGCTCCAGATTTAAGTTTTTTTTCTAAATCCTCTAAATGAATACTCACATCATGATTAAGACTCATCCATTCTATGCTTGCGTGGTGGTATTTCTTCAAATCTAAGGCACATTCTACAATGGATGCATGATCAACTGGCGAGATAATGATGGGTAATTGACTACTTTTGTATTGAAAAAAAGTACCCTTGATAGCCAAATTATTGGCCTCTGTTGCACCAGAAGTCCATACTAAATCGGCTGAAATAGGAGCGCCTAAAAAAGAGAGTACATCTTTATTAGCTTGTTCTAGTAATGCATGACTTTCTTCTGCCAAACTGTAGGTTGCATTTGCATTATACCAACTATCTCTTAAGACATCATTCATGACCGCTAGCACTCGCGGATCTAATGGTGTCGTAGCAGCATAATCAAAATAATGAGTTTGAGGGACTTTGGTCATTTAAATACGATGATTTCTCAATTCAATAATGTCATTATTGCTGATATAAAGAGATGCTTCTTGTGCAAATAATAGACAAATTGATCGCTCAAAATGATTATCACACTTATGGTAACTAATAGCAGCCTGTTCATTTAATGCCGTTGCCAGCCAATGTCCTACTGATCCTGTTACAGTTACTAAGCCTTGTTTTGACAGAGGTGTTAAATCAGGTTGCTCTTGAACATAAGCCGATGTGCAAGAGACTAGGATGTTACCGATGTCGTTGTTATCTTTTATTCTAAGACGGGACTGAAGAGAACCATTGTTATGCCTGCTTGCAGAAACACCTTTGCCTTTTTGGGCAAGATAAACATGATCAAATAATGGAAAATACATCAGTGCAGATTGGCACTTGCGATCATTAAAATAACCAATGATCATTGCAAATTCATAGCCACCTTTTTCAAGGCTATAAATATTATCTACAGGGATAAAATACCAACCAGAATGACGATCTTCATTTAAATTAAGAATATCAAGGCTTCGCTTATACTGCTCATCAGCAATATTGGCCCATTCATCAAATATAACTTTTATCAGTTTCTGTGCAAATCGAACATTTTTTGCAGATGTCATATGATGACTGGAGAACTGTTCCATACCATCCATCAGATAAGTAGCTAAATTGGGTAAATGATTTTGAAAATGTCTTAACTCAGGAATATTCATCGAGCTCTCCTTGATATTTCTGTTTGAATGTCATTAGTGACTTACTGTTAAAGCCAAACAGCACTGCTAATGACCCTGCAATATAAATGGATGAGTAAGTACCTATAATAATACCAATCATAAAGGCCAATGAGAAACCGAATAGTGACTCACCGCCAAAAAGTAATAGGGCCAATACAGATAATGCCGTTAAACCAGAAGTAATAATTGTCCTGGAAAGTGTTTCATTAATTGATAGATTAACAATTTCAACAGGTGTCTTTTTGACAAACTTGCGATAGTTTTCACGTATTCGATCATAGACAACAATCGTATCGTTAAGAGAATAACCTAATGTTGTAAGCAGTGCTGCTAAAGTAATCATGGTAAATTCTATTTGGAATAAACTAAAAATCCCTAAGATTAAAACAGGATCATGTATTAGAGAGAGCACAGCGGCAATCGCAAAGCGGTATTCAAAACGTAAGGCGATGTAAATCATTGTAATGATCATAGCAATGAATGTTGCCATAATAGAATACATGAGCATCTTCTTACCCATTTGAGCTGAAATCACATCTTTTGAGATGAGTTTGTACGAAGGTAGTGCATCATTGAGAGCAGCAATGATTTGCCTTTGTTCTTGGTCTGAATCATCCATATGCGTACCAAATTTAAACATGAACGTTTTATCAGATCCATATGACTGGATAATAGGGTTTAAATCTGGGTTATTTAATTCCATATCATGACGAAGGTCCCCAACATCCTGCTGCTCTTTAAATTCAAGTAAAAATTGGTGACCACCTGTAAATTCCATACTTAAATTCAGTGGAGAAACTACATTACATATTATCGACAAAACAGTAATCGCCAGTGAAAATACAAATGTGTATTTTCGTAAGGCCATGAAGTCTATTTTGGTAGTTTTTTTGAAAAATTCCATAATTAAATTCCTATAGAGATATGCTTAGAGGATTGCTTATAAAATAAAAGTGCTATACTTCTGGTGAAGAAAACAGCGGTCAACATTGAAGCGATCAAACCAATGGTTAAAGTAACTGCAAAGCCTTTGATAAGACCAGCTGTGCCAAGTCCAAATAGGACAAGCGCTACAATGAGAGTGGTCACGTTTGCGTCGACAATGGTAACAAAAGCTTTATCGTAACCTGCTTGTATGGCGCTATAAACGCTCGTTCCTTTGCGAAGTTCCTCTCTTATTCTCTCATTAATTAATACATTAGCATCAACAGCCATACCCACACCCAATACAATACCTGCAATTCCAGGTAAGGTTAGTGTAGCACCCAAAACAGATAGAAGTGACATGGTTAACAGTAGGTTGACCAGCAAACCTAGATTCGCTATCAATCCAAACCCACGGTAATAGATTGCCATAAAGACGAAGATAAGGCCTAAACCAATGATCAAAGACACAGAACCTTTACTAATATTGTCACCACCTAAACTTGGACCGATAACTTTTTCTTGTACAATATCAACAGGTGCTTTAAATGAACCAGATCGAATTAACATACTTAACTCTTTTGAGGATTGTTCTGTAAAACTTCCTTCAATATACCAGTTATCTCCTAACTTATGATTAAAACCTGCAACGGAAATAATTTTTGCGTGATCTATTCGTTCGCCCATTTCATTCTTTTTATATTCATGATATACAACAACGAAGCTACCTTTTCCAGCATAGTTATCGGTGGTTCGGTAGAACAGTGACTGGTTTCCATCTAGTGTTACATTGACAACCCACTTCGGTAAAGCATCCATTCTTGTTGTAGTTAATGTATTGCTTGAATCGACAATTGCATCACCAGTAATAATAGGGCGCTCATAAAATGAGATCATTCGTCCACTTTTTTCATCCAATAAACTAGTGGTGTTACCAAAGTTATTGGCCACGACATTACTCACTAAGTGAAATGATAATGAAGCAGTATTACCGATTATCTCACGCGCCATAGCGGGATCTTGAATGCCTGGAATATTAACACTTATTTCGTTATGACCAACGGTATAAATGACTGCCTCAGAAACACCCAATTCATTCGTTCTATTATTAAGGATGCGCACAGTATCATCCATTTTTGCTTTATCATCCTTCGTCGCAACGTTCTCTTTCATCGTCAATATAATTGCTTTATCGTCGTCATTGGTAACATAAGAAAAAGATTGCTTTATACCTTGATACATATCGTTTTCAGCCAAGAGCTTTTTGGCTTTTTGGTACATGTTCTCATCAACACCTTTAGTTTCACTTGCAAACTTAATGGTGAAGCTTGTCTCATCATTTTTTGATAATGTAAAAAAACTAACTCGATCCTTGCCAGGTGTATTAAAGTTACTTTTAATTGAGTTCATACTTTTGTTTATTAAGTTGCCAACATCATGATCTAAATCAACCTTGAGTGTTAAATTCACACCTCCTTGTAAATCTAGTCCCAATCTCATTGGTTGCGCACTAAAGAAATTGAAAAAAGAGGGGACGGATTTTGTAATTTGAAGGGACAGGCGCAATCGCACGAGATCACTCTTTGAAATAATATCATTCAGTAATAAATCATAAGCTTTAGACTGATTATCTAAGTCACTAAATCGCAAGACGGCCTTATTATCAACAATCTCAGGTTGATTGATAAGCAATTTTTGTTTTGTTAATTCATCACCATAAGCTTTTATTGTGTCTGGGTTTAGAGTGCTTTGATCAGCCATCTGTATGATGATACTAGGTTGATTTGGATAAAAATTAGGTATCGCATATAAAATTGAAAATATCAGTAGAATGACAACGAGCGTGTATCTTACTAACCGTTTATACTGACTGAGCATCTGTTACTCCCCTGTAATTCATAATTGATGGAGCGGATTGAGCACCTCAAATCACGCCACTATGCTGCTATAATGTACTGCACAAACAAGGTTATCTACAACGGTTAATTTAAAATATTAACTTTTTATAGGTTAAAGCATCAAAATCAGAAACAATATACCTTGTTTAAATTAAATAAATATCCAGAAATAAGGGGATTTGAAAAACAAATTAAATACTTTTTAACGATGCATCAATAACCAATACATATCAAAAGAAAATAGGGCAAAACGTTAGGATAACAAGTTGCATTAATGCCGGTGGTGAGACTCGAACTCACACGGCCAAGGCCACTGGATTTTGAATCCAGCGCGTCTACCAATTCCACCACACCGGCAATAAATGTAAAATAGCAATTTGTCACTAGAAGTGCAAACTATTTGTAATTAAATAATCGTTTTATGACGTATTGTTCTACGGGCCAGCAAACAAGGGATACAAGAATAGCAATAACCACACCAAGTAACATTGCAAGCGCATAATCAAATGGTAACTGACCATCAGATATTTTTGTGATACTTAAATATAAGACCAGTGTAGTACTGACCAAGGCAATTCTAAAACCACTATAGGTATAGTTTAATAAGCTGGCGAAAAACAAAATCACAAATGTAATGGCATTAATAACATGCCAAAAGTAATACTCTGAAATCATAGAGAGTGAAAAATAAACACCCACCATCGCTAAATAGACACCAATAAATGAGCAGATGAGGCGCTTGACGCCTTCAAGGAGAATATCAAAGAAAGACTCAACTTGTTGGTAATTTGATAGCGTCAGTACAGAGGCTAAGACAGCCCAATGCAAATACTCAATACCAAAAAATATACATGCATTAGCAGACAGAAGGCCTGCTAATGCACTTTGAATCGATATAAACCAAACGTTGTGTCGATCTAAAGTCATTCACTCGATGATGTTTCAACTTCTTTACTAAATATACTTTGAAAATCGAAATCAATGCCATTCATATTGATTGTCATGGTTTTGATTTCATCACCCATCACGATTGAATCCAATACTGCAAGTGACTCATCGTTATTTACTTTACCAAAAACAGAATGAACGTCATCCAGATGTGGGCAGGGAACATGAGTAATAAAAAACTGACTTCCATTGGTGTTAGGCCCGCAATTAGCCATGGATATAACACCTCGCTCGTGCCTTAATGAAGCATCGAACTCGTCAGAAAAACGGTAACCAGGCCCACCAGTTCCATTACCTAATGGACAACCAGCTTGTGCCATAAACTGATCAATCACACGATGAAAAGAAATGCCATCGTAAAACTTTTTGTCAATCAATTTAAGAAAATTAGCCACTGTTATTGGTGTTTTATCATGCGCTAAATCTAAGAGTATATCGCCTTTATTGGTATGTATGGTTACTTGAATGTTGTTACTTGTCATGTGGTTCTCCAGTTATCATCGCCATCTTCATTTAAAAACCCAAATAATGATTCAGCACGGACAGGGTGTCTGAGCTTTCTTAGGGCTTTTGCTTCAATTTGTCTAATACGTTCACGTGTTACATCAAATTGCTTACCCACTTCTTCAAGTGTGTGATCTGTATTCATACCAATACCAAATCGCATTCTTAACACTTTAGCTTCTCTCGGGTTTAAGGTATGCAGCATTTCTTCAATGCATTCTGCTAGACCGGATTGGAAAGCATGCTCGATTGGTTGTTTGGTTTGAGTATCTTCAATGAATGAGCCTAATGTTGAACCGTCATCATCATCACCAATCGGTGTTTCAGTGGATACAGGCTCAGAAATTTTCATCACTTTGCGAATTTTTTCGGCAGGCATGTCCATTAGCTTCGATAATTCATCTATAGTTGGTTCTCTGCCTTCTTTTTGGAGGTGCTCACGCATAAAACGATTCAATTTGTTGATGGTTTCAATCATATGCACAGGAATACGAATGGTTCGAGCTTGATCAGCAATAGAGCGAGTAATTGCTTGTTTGATCCACCATGTTGCATAAGTTGAAAATTTAAAACCACGACGGTATTCAAACTTATCAACAGCCTTCATTAAGCCAATATTTCCTTCTTGAATAAGATCGAGAAAGTTCAAACCTCTATTAGTAAACTTTTTAGCAAGTGAAATCACCAATCTCAGGTTAGCTTCAATCATTTCAGCTTTTGCGCTTCGGGTTAGCCGCTTTCCTCTAGATAGATCTCGACTGATCTCTTTGATTCTGTTGATTGGAAGGTGCATGTCCCGCTCAATCTTTCTTAAAGCATTTTGGTCACGCTGTAAGTAAAATCGGCTCTGTATAATTTTATCATGGTATTTAGGATATTTCTTTGCCAATACAGGCACTAACTCTTCATCTGTTTGCATGCCAATAAATACATTAAGAAACTGTTTTCTGGTCAAACCAACATGTTTGACAACATGATTGATCATTGATGATTCAGATTTCCGAATACTGTCGTTTACTTTCTCGACACGCTCAATCAGAATTCTAGAAATTCTTGCAGACCATTTGACTTGTGCAAACATTTCAGGAAAGACAGCTAATAAAGATTGAATTTCGTCATTGGATTGACCGCTTTCAATAGCCTCATTAAATGATTCATAAGATGCAATGAGTTGATTAAAATATTGTTCTGCTTTTTGTGGGTCTGGGGCTAGGTCAAAATACTCACCCATGTCATCATTAATGTCTTCAAGCTCTGACTCTTCATTCAAGTCATCTGTCGACGAATCAATTTCGAGACTTTCTTTATCATCATCCAATGCTTCATGGTTATTAGCATCTAATTGCTCAACATCATCGAAGAAGCAAACCATCAATTCAGATAAATTATATTCTTCTTGTGTAATGATTCTTTGATACTCATTAACGACAAGATCTATACTGATAGGAAGTTCAGAGAGGGCATTAAGTACTTGCTTTGTTCCTGCCTCAATCCGCATAGCAATCTGAATTTCACCTTGTCGAGACAGCAAGCTAATTTTACCCATATCCCGAAGGTAAATACGTACGATATCATCAAGAGGGGTGTTGCTCGAAGCTTCTTCTTTTGCATATGAAATTTCTTCATCACCAAAATCATGCTGATCAAGCTGATCCACTGTGATGACGTTATTATCATCATCGATAATATCGATACCATTATCGATGAGAATGGTTAATAAACGATTGGTTTTAAACTCAGAAGTTGACTGTGCAACAAAATCTTGAACCATTTCAATTGAGAGCTTTTCAGCAGATCTTCCAAACTCGATCAGCTGTTCTACGGATGTTATAGTGTGTTGGGCCATAAAAAATCTATAATGAAGTTCGAATATACTACATGATAATCAGTAGAATGTAAACTTTTTTTACTATAATCTAGAGTATTTATATTACCTACAAAACCTTGGACAGCCATTCATATCATTGAGACTTATGCACAAGCTAAAAAACACAGTTATCGCATGATGAGCTTGCTATTCTTTTGCAGCGCCCCTTTGTTGAAGCGAGAACTTTTTGCGTGTTAGCTCTTGTATCTGCTTTTGAACATCATTGGGCATGTCTTTATTTTTATACTGTTTAAGTAGTGTCTGAATTTTAGCATCACAGACACGTGATGCCATTTGGTTTAACATCGTTAGGTAACCTTGGGCATCCATGTCAATCGCATGACTCCCTAGGTCAATGGCAATATCCTTTGATTGAAGAATGGCCAAGATTTCAGATGGCTTAACATTATTTTGACCTAAAATAACTTGTGCAGATTGACTTAAGCGATGATCATCAGGCAGCCATTGCGAAAGATCATGATGTAAAAAATCGCTTACTGATTCAGGATTCATGACCCAATAGCTAACTACTCGATCTACCCAGCCCGAAGATTGAGGTTTTTGCGTTTTGGCAACTTGAGTGGAAGGCTCAATAGATACCTTTGTAAGCGCCTCACAACGCTGCATTAATAACTGCTTGGTAAAATTATTTTTCATTGGCTCAATGAGAGACTTTGCTTCACTCAGAAGGCCTGATTGACCAGCAATAGTTTTTAATGGCCATTTTTGCTCTAAAATTTTAAAAAAGTATTCATCCAATGGGTAGGCGTTGTTAAGCTGCTCTTCAAAAGAATTTACGCCATGCGCTACCATATAGCTATCAGGGTCATGACCATCAGGTAAATGGCAAAATCGAATATCAATGCCATCCTTAATTCCTTGCAAGCAGGTTACAAGTGCCTTCCAACTGGCATTCATACCTGCTTTATCACCATCAAAACAAAACACAATGGAAGAAGTAAATCGATTTAATAATTGCAAATGATTATATGAAAAAGCCGTACCAAGACAGGCTACAGCTTGAGTAAAACCAGCTTGATGGCACATCACCACATCCATGTAGCCTTCCACTACGACCAAGCGTTGAGGCTGGCGATTTAAAGACAGACACTCAAACAGACCATAAACAACTTTATTTTTTTTAAAAAGAAGTGTTTCAGGAGAATTAAGGTATTTAGCTGGTTGAGCATCATCAATAGCTCTTCCACCAAAAGCTAATGTTCTACCCTGTAGGTCCCGTATAGGAAACATAATGCGATGCCTAAAGCGATCATATGGGCGTTGATTGCTATTAAACCCACAGAGCCCAGAGGCCTCAATCGTCTTGGCTGAAAAACTTTTCTTCAAAAATGAAAATTGCCTTGTTGAATCATTTGGGGCATAACCCAAATCAAAACGTTTCGCTATTTCAGCGGTTAGACCACGCTTTTTAAGAAAGTCAGCTCCGGCGCTATCAGCCATAAAATGCTTCTTAAAACCATCCGAAATCAAAGCATGAATGCGGAAAAGGTCTTTAATAAGCTCTTTATTACTAGGTTCATGATTGCCTTCAAATACAAGCTTAAATCCAACGATATCAGCTAATCTTATGACCGCATCAGGAAAAGAAAGCGAATCGTGCTGCATAATGAAGTCGATGGCGTTACCACCAGACTGGCAACCAAAACAATAATAAAATTGCTTAGCGCTGTTGACTGAAAAAGACGGGGTTTTCTCGTGGTGAAAAGGACATAAACCATGCCAATTATTACCACGACGTTTAAGACGAACAAATTGCTCAATAAGAGCGACAATGTCAGCAGTTGCAATAAGCTCCTGAATAGACTGTTGAGCTATGGACTTAGCGGCCAATGTTATTCAGATGTTTCATTAACTTGCTGCTCTAGATCACCATAAATCTCAGAACCACCACGAACGTGAGATTGATTAGACTGCTTTAGATTCTGCCTTGAATATCGGCGTCTTTGTGCGTTCGCATCTAAACGTTTTTTCTCACTTGGCAATACAAAATGACGATCGTCCTTAGCATAGCGAAGCTTTCCATCCTTCTCAACGGACTTTTTCCATCTGCGAAGTAACGAATCAAAACTGCCTGTATAATTAGATGAACTCATGTATTTGTGCCTTGTAAATTAAATGTTATGTTATATTAGCTTCAAATATTAAAATTGCAACAATTTTGTGCTTTTTTTAACTTTCAAAATTATATTAGAAAAATTAAAAAAAAATTAATTCCAAATCCAAACGCTTAACACAGGTCAAGATTTTAATCTAAAATTTTTGAAATTAATTGTGTTGCATTGGCCAAAAAAACACATTATGTTGATTTGGTAACAAGCAATTTACCATATGTAGTACCGGAGCACAGTAATGACAGCAACAATTGATAAACCCGAAATATCAGCGATAGAGTCCGTTTCATTTACACCAAACGTGTACAAAAGAGATCAAAGTACCGTTGTTTTTGATGCCGTAAAAATATACAACGCGATCAAAAATGCTTTTCTCGATGTAATGGAACAAGAGGATCTGAATCATACAAACCTGGATCAGCAAATACAAAAGGTAACACTAGGTGTTATCGATCTACTAAAAACAAAGTACCCATCGCTTTCTGTCATCTCTATAGAAGAAATACAAGATTCTGTAGAAGAAACATTAATGAGATCTGGCTTTTATCACGTTGCTAGATCTTACATACTTTATCGCAATGAGCGACAAAGCCAAAGACAAGAAGAGGCCATTAAAAACATAAACATTAAAGAAGTCGATGGGACCTTAAAACCTTACAAAAACCGACGGTTTAAAAATATGCTGATAGAGTACAGTCAGCACCTAAAGGACATTAACATTCCTCAAATCCTGCAAGAAGTTGAGCGTTCTATCTTTAATGGTATTGAGTATCGTGAAGTGCTTAATGCCATCATTCTTGCAATCAGAACAAAAATAGAAATTAATCCTGATTATTCCTTTTTAGCCTCTCGTGTTACACGTCACATAGTCATTGAAGAAGCACTTAGCTTTTTTAAAGGCAAGCATACCAAAATAACGCCAGAGACAACAGACTACAGTGAATACTTTGAAAAATATTTAGACTCTGGAATTGCTCATGATCTCATTAACCCTAAAGTTAAGGAATTTGATTTAACAAGAATACAGTCAGCCCTACAGTGCGATAGAGATTTTCTTCTTTCTTATTTAAGTATTCAAACGCTTTATGACCGCTACTTCATACACGTTAATGATGAGCGCATTGAGCTACCTCAATTTTTCTTTATGAGAGTGGCAATGGGGCTTTGTATGAATGAAGACGGAGATAAGACTGAAAAAGCCATTCAGTTTTACCATACATTATCAAAACTAGAATACATGTGTTCAACACCAACATTATTTAATGCAGCAACCAATAGACCACAGCTTTCTAGTTGTTTTCTAACCACCATAGACGATGATCTTAACGATATTTTTGGCGCTTTAAAAGACAATGCACTGCTGTCAAAATTTGCAGGTGGAATTGGCAATGACTGGTCAAACGTTCGCGCAGCACGATCGAAGATTAAATCAACCAACGGTAGTTCAGATGGAATCGTACCATTTCTTAATGTTGCCGATGCTACAGCTATTGCCGTGAACCAAGGCGGTAAAAGAAAAGGTGCGGTTTGCGCTTATTTGACAACATGGCATATGGATATTTTTGAATTTCTGGATCTCCGAAAAAACACTGGTGATGATAGACGTCGAACTCATGATATGAATACAGCTAACTGGATACCTGACTTATTTATGAGCCGCGTACGAAAGAAAGAAAACTGGACACTTTTCTCACCAGATGAAGTGCCAGGCTTACACAGTGCATTTGGTCAAGCATTTAAAGAACTCTATGAATCATACGAAGCCAAAGCACAACAGGGACTGATACGGAGCAAAACAGTACCCGCCCAAAAACTCTGGCGAAAAATGCTGAGTATGCTTTTTGAAACTGGCCATCCATGGTTAACATTCAAAGACCCATGTAATGAACGCTCGCCCCAGCGTGGCAATCCCAATGCTCCAGGATCCATTAATTCATCTAATTTATGTACAGAGATAACACTCAATACCACACCAGGCCCAGATGGCGAGGTTGCCGTGTGTAATTTAGGTAGCATTAACCTAGTGAAACATCTGGATCAAAACAATGAATTAGATAAGCAAAAACTTAAAGCAACGATTCATCAGGCAGTCAGACTTCTGGATAACGTTATTGATATGAACTACTACACGATACCACAGGCAAAAAACGCAAACATGCGTCACCGACCAGTGGGCCTTGGTATTATGGGATTTCAAGACGTTCTCTACCGAAAAAAATTAGCTTATGACAGCCAAGAAGCGATTACATTTGCTGATAGATCTATGGAACTGATTAGTTACTATGCTATTGAAGCGAGCATTCAACTTGCCAAAGAGCGTGGCACTTACCCGAGCTATGAAGGCTCACAGTGGTCAAAAGGGCTACTACCAATAGACACGATCAAATTACTCAGAGATATTCGTGAAGAAGGTGAGCTGAATATGGATGAAACAACTACACTTGATTGGGAACCTATTCGCCAAGCATTAAAGCAACACGGCATACGTAATTCAAACATCATGGCTATTGCACCAACAGCAACCATTTCAAATATCTGTGGTGTCTCTCAGTCGATAGAGCCGATATATCAGCACTTATTCGTAAAGTCGAATATGTCTGGTGAATTCACCATCATTAACCAGTACCTCATAGACGCACTAAAAGAGGCTGGTATTTGGGATCGGGATATGATGCTGGATATTAAGTTTCACAATGGATCAATCCAAGCCATCAATAGAATCCCTCAGGACATTAAAGATCGGTTTAGAACAGCTTTTGAAATTAACCCCAAATATTTAGTAGATTGTGCCTCTCGACGACAAAAATGGATTGATCAAAGTCAATCGTTGAACCTGTACATGGAGCAAGCATCCGGCAAGAAACTTGATGAGCTCTACCAACATGCTTGGCTATCTGGTTTGAAAACAACCTACTATCTAAGATCATTAGGCGCTACTAATGCAGAAAGGTCTACAGTTACCGACGGCGCACTTAATGCAGTAAATAAAACACCCAATATCTGTAGTATTGATAACCCTGACTGTGAAGCCTGTCAGTAAACTTAAGGAGTAACCATGAGTAACACAAATAATGTCACTGGAATTGAGTCCATTCAATTAGGTGAAAAAAGAGTAGACGTCTCTGAGAAGATGATTATCAATGCAACATGCGACGTCAATCAACTTGTCCCATTTAAATATAAATGGGCATGGGAGAAGTACAAACAAGGGTGTGCAAACCATTGGATGCCTGATGAAATTAGTATGGCTGCAGATATTAAGCTATATAATGATCCAGAGGCACTCAGTGATGATGAACGCACCATTATCAAAAGAAACCTTGGCTTCTTTTCAACAGCTGACTCGCTTGTTGCCAATAACTTAGTCCTAGCACTGTACCGCCATATAACCAATCCAGAATGCCGCCAATACCTTCTCAGACAAGCATTCGAAGAGGCAGTACACACACAATCATACCAACATATTATAGAAAGTCTTGGTTTAGACGAGGGTGAAATTTTTAATATGTATCGGGAAATACCATGCGTAGCAGATAAAGCCAATTGGGCCTTGCCATTCACCCAAGGGCTTGCTGACCCTGATTTTAAAACAGGTACATTTGAAGCTGATCAATTATTACTAAGAAACTTAATCGTGTATTATTTGGTGCTTGAAGGCATATTCTTTTATGTTGGTTTTGTTCAAATTCTATCTATGGGTAGACGTAATATCATGACGGGTACTTCAGAGCAGTTCCAATATATTTTACGAGATGAATCTATGCATCTCAATTTTGGGGTTGACTTGGTGAATGCCATTATTGCTGAAAATCCACACCTCTGGACTGATGAACTTAAGAAAGAAGTAACACAACTCATCGAGCAAGGTGTTGACTTAGAATACCGTTATGCTGAAGAAACCATGCCCAACGGTATTTTGGGATTAAATAAGGAAATGTTCAAAGATTACTTGCAATTTATTGGCAACAGAAGACTTGGGCAAATAGGTCTTTCACCACTTTATCCAGGGGCTCAAAACCCATTTGAATGGATGAGTGAAATGATGGATTTGAAAAAAGAAAAGAACTTCTTTGAGACAAGAGTTACTGAATACCAAACTGGCGGTGCACTCGATTGGGATGATGAATAAGGCACTTTCTTACATTCAAATTCTTGGACCAACAGCAACTGGTAAGACCGATCTTGCCATTGCTTTGGCTCAAAACATACCCAGTGAAATCATTAGCGTTGATTCAGTGATGGTTTACACTGGGTTTGATATTGGCTCTGCAAAACCCAATCTTGAAGAAAGGCAAGGTATCATCCATCATCTTATTGATATTGGAAGGCCTGATGCCTTAACTTTTGATGGCTATCAATTTTGCGAACAAGCAACTTTGCTGATTGAGGATATTCATAAACGAAATAAAGTACCAATCTTAACGGGTGGGACGATGCTTTATGCACATTTACTCAATCATATTTATCATCAAGGAATGCCACCCAAGGATCATGAGCTCAGATCATTATTACATGAGCGAGCAAAAACAGAAGGTATTGAGTGTTTGTATCACGAACTAATTACTGTAAAGCCAACAGCCAAAAGTGAGATAATGCCCAATGACGCCGTAAGAATAATCAGAAATCTTGAAATTGAATATTCAACACAAAAGCAGCAACAAAAACCCGTACATCAACTTGACCCATACCTAATACATATACACGTTGACCAGAGAAGTGAGCACATCAGCCATATGTCCAAACGCTTTGATCAAATGATTGGTAGTGGATTCATTGATGAACTAGAAGAGCTCCGTTTGCTGTATCAAAAGATCCCACATCATCCTGTTTTTAAAAGCATTGGTTACCATGAAGGCATGCAATATCTGAGTGGCCTTATAAATAAAGAGTCGTTTGTAGAGCGTTCAAAAATTGCAACTAGACAATACGCAAAAAAGCAAATGACATGGCTAAGATCTTGGAAAACAAAACCACATCAAAGTTTACAATGGAGCCCTCATTCGCCATTTGAAGTTGAAACTCTAACAAACAAAATTAAAACAGAGATGAGTAAACATTAAAAATCGTTTTATTTATACCATCGATGTGTTACACTTTTTTGCAATTGAAGTGAATCAATGTACTTATATTTAATAACCAGGAGATAACATGAACAAAGGTCACATTTTACAAGACCCATTCCTTAATACATTACGCCGCCAACGCGTTCCAGTATCCATTTACTTAACCAATGGTATTAAGCTTCAAGGTCATGTTGCTGCGTTTGATCAGTACGTTGTATTACTTAAAAACAATACCAAGCAAATGGTATTCAAGCATGCGATTGCAACCATCGTCCCATCGAGAAATGTAGTGTGGAATGAAGATGAGGATGAAAACATGAATCAAGCTGGGTTGCCACAAGAAGATATTGAGCAAATTGAAAACTACTAATCCAGTCATCATTGTATACTTGGGTTTGCCAAGAAAGTTAAACCCAACATCATTGCAGGAATTTTCAGCGCTATGTAATAGTGCTGATATTCCTGTTGTGTTTTGTATGAAACACAAACTCAAATCCATTCACCCGTCAACCTTCTGCAGCCCTTCGTTTGCACAAACTATTCGGCAAATTTGTGAAGAGCTCCCTTGCGTGGGGGAAATTGTTTTTAGTTGCCCACTACCTGCAGACAAACAAAGAAATCTAGTCCGGATCATTAATCGACCAATTGTCGACATTGAAGACCTTATTCTCGCCATATTTGCGCAACGGGCACAATCAAAAGAAGGTAAGCTACAGGTAGAATATGCTCAATACCAACACTTAAAAAGCAAATTAATTCGGGGATGGACACACCTAGAGCGCCAAAAAGGTGGGATTGGTTTAAGAGGACCAGGTGAAACTCAACTTGAACTTGACCGACGAATGATTCAAGAGCGCATCGATACCATCAAATCCAAATTAAAGAGAATAGAGCGCTCCCGAGTAGAAAATAGAAAGCTTAGTCAAAAACGAAATACACCAACAATAGCCTTGGTTGGGTATACCAACGCAGGTAAATCAACATTATTTCAGCGGCTCACACAAAAAGATACATTAGCTGAAGATAAATTATTTATGACATTAGACCCACTTAAAGCTAAAATATCAATCGATCCCTTTAATGAAATCATCATCACAGATACAGTCGGCTTTATTCATCACTTGCCAGAGGCACTGGTCACCGCTTTTAAAGCAACATTACAAGAAATTACGCATGCTGATTTACTTATCATTGTGCACAATGGGCTGGAAGATTGGCAAAGTCAAAAACAATATATATATAAAATACTTGAAGAAATTAATGCTCATAACGTACCAGCCATACAAGTCTTAAATAAAACAGATAAAGTACAGAATCATGCCAATCTATTAAATATTTCTGCAACAACTGGCCATGGCATCCAACAATTGGTAAAAAAAATATCATCAACACTTGTTACCAACAATCATATTCAACGCATCATTATCTCTTATGAAAACCACAACCTGTATTTACAGATCAATAAGCAACACACTGTCATTAATACAAGACTTACCGAAAAAGGTTGGGAAGTGATTTATATTAAAGTATAATTTAATGTTTTTTTGCATATTTTTGGTTTTTGTGCTATAATACAACCATATAAGGTTGGAATATGGCAAAACACAATATAACATTTTTTTCTGCAGAGAATAATATTATTCAAAAGGTTGATAGTAGCGTTGAATATGATAAGTCTCTTTGGGATCAAGTTATCGCTGTGAGAAAAGTAGAACAAAGCAACTTAAGGCTAATTTATGAGACCATCACAGATACAGAAAATAATAACATGCCACCTGAACAAATTGAATTCATGGAAGATTTGTTTGATGAAATTGAAAAAAAATCAAAAGGAAAGACCACGTTTATCCAAAAAAAGATCATCAACTTAATCAACAACAACATCAAAGTTCATGAAAAAATTCATAACAGATATGACAACGAGTTCAACGGCGATAAGAAGGTATCATTTGATGACATCCTAGGGTGGTATGAAAAATTACCAGAAAAAGACACGAGAGATAAATTTTATACTGAAGTATTTGCTGATATTTTCAGTTCAATATTTAAGGTTTTAGAAAATATATTGTACTTTGAGTATCACGCAAAAAATGATGATCCAAGCACTTTGAGCAATAAAATTGCAACTGCTATATTTCTCTATGAGGTAACTCATGCCATTATTATTAGTACATTTATTATCCCCATATCAAAAATTTTAGGTTCAACACATGAACTGGCTATAATGGCAGTTTTGGATATTCTTATGTTACTAAAGTTAGCTATAGTTTTATCTTTTAGAACTTTAGATACTATTATCTATCTCAGCACACTAGGCCAAGTTAACCCACAAACAGCTGAAAAAATTGAAAAAGCTTTAAGTGATTTTGAGCATGCAAGTCAAAAACATCAAGATCTAAGGGGTGGTAATATATTTTATGATGCACGAATAAAGGTCTGGAATCATGCATTTAATACCATGGTAAACACACTCTTAAACAATGATACCAGAATTATTAAGACAAAAACTCAAGAAAAAACAGATTCAAAAAATAAAAATAGAGGAAAAGCAAGCTTGTATTTTCAAAAACGCAACATTCTTATGCTTCAACGCCTTTGTGAGAATAATAAAGATACACCCTGGTACGAAGCCGAACTTAATCTAAGCGGCTCAGGATGTTTGAAGTTGGCATTTGAAGAACCTGTAATAGTAAAGGATAAGCGGAATAAAAGACATCTAGGCAAGTATGATATTTATATCGATGAAGTATATAATACCATAAATATTGCCATTCATTCCTTTATAGATAATTCAGAAACTGCTCAAAATAATATTCAACGAAAAACCAATGATAAACAAATCGAATCAACACAGGCACAACAAGAAGATGAAAACAGTGGTCAACGAAAAACCAATGATAACCACGTAAAACCAGATGATAAAAACAATGGTTTTTTTAATTCATTGTATTACATATTTTGTAGTCAAGAAAAACAAAAGAATAGTGAAAAAAGTGTTAATGTTACAAAAAAACCAGCGCCCAAACACGAAGAAACGGACGTAGAATTATTAACCAATTCTATTCGTGAATCATTAAAAACAATTTATGATAAACATACATTCAAAGATAAACCTAGTATTAACATTGCATTGATGACAAAAGCTGAAAATACTACACTCAAAGCTGCCATGGAAGAGATCACAAGAAGCTCTAAATTTGGTCAGTATTATGAGGTTTATCATTCAAAAAACAACAATACGATGCGGCACTATTGGCAAAATAATTTTGGAAAGTTTTCTAAAATGTTTGAATACGAACTAGATGAGAACCTTGTTAAAAATAAAGAACAGAAAAACAGTCAACAGGACAAAACAAATAGCAACACTGAAGAAAGTCAAATAAATAATACATTAAAACACATAAATAAGACATTAAAACAAAGACAAGTATGTCTGCTCCAATCAGAGAATATGATCGATAAGCTCAATCAAAAAGCATTTATCGATAATAAAAATATATCCATTATTCCTCCTCGACCCAAAACTTTAAGATCTCGAAGATAATAAAACAGTAAAAAGGATTGAAATAATTTGTGTGGGTGTTAGCATAAAAGCTGTCAAGGAGGACCACATGGATCAAGACCCAAATGATATATGGAATCGCAAGCGTAAGAGTAACACTCCACCAAATTTAGATGAATGGTTTAAGAGTTTCTTTAAAAAAGCATCTGGTGATGGTGGTGGCATGTCAAAGCACACCAACATTCTTTTTATAGGGCTCTTAGTTGCAGTGTTGGTGATATTTGTATTAAGTGGATTTTACACCGTTAAACCAGGAGAAAAGGCATTGGTCTTACGTTTTGGCGCTTACACTGGTACTGCTATTGATCCAGGTCTTAATTGGCGAATACCGGGCGTTGATGAGGTACGTATTGTCGAGACAATGATCAATGAACGTTATGATATCGGTAAAGAAGAAGCAGCTGAACCGATGATCACAAAAGATGAAAATATTATCGAGATCAGAGCTTTCGTACTATACAGAAAAGCTGAACCATACAAGTATCTTTTTGCAGGCGTTAACCCTGAAAAAAGTGTTGAACAAGCTGCTATGAGTGCAATGAGAGAAGTCTCTGGTTCTAACACCTTAAAACAGCTTCTTAATGATGATATGGCAAGCATCAATGAAAAAATTAAAAGTCGACTAGAAAGTATTCTAATGACATATGATTTAGGTATTGAGATTGTAAGCTTTAGCGTTGAAGAAACAAGAATTAGCGCAGAAGTTAAAGCTTCTTACATTGATGTTATGAAATCACGGGAACAGAAAGAAACACTGAAAAATGAAGGCATGAGGCAAAAAGAGAAAACCATTGAGGAAGCCAAGGGTAAAGCCAATGCAATTCGTATTGATGCAGACAAGAAAGCCATTAGCATTCGACAGGGCGCTCAAGCTCAGGTGCAAAAATTTAAGAAGCTTTTCGAAAGTGATGGTGATTACAACGCTGAAAAATACTTACCACAAATTAAGTATCGCTATATGACAAACACCAATAAACGTATTATGTCTAAAGCACACAAGATATATATATCCAAAGACAGCAGTAAATTCACATTGCCGCTGCCCACACTCTTAAATCAACATCAAAACGGAACCTTAGTATGAAAGACATTCAAGACAAGCTCATTTATATCATCCTAGCGTTACTATTATTGGTACCATTATCTCAATCAGTATTTATTGTTCAGGAAGGACATGTTGGGATTCTCCTTCGATTTAATAAGATCGTTGGCGAAATTGATAATGATAAAGAAATCATTGCTTATCAATATCAGCCAGGTATGCACTTTAAAATCCCATTTATAGACAAACCGGTTATGATTGACGTAAAGTTACAAACCATTGTATCAGAAGAAAATATTAATACTCAAGTTCGCTCTCCTATAGAGAAAGAAGCAACGCAGAATATGATCAGATCAGTCAAGGAAGCAAGGTTGTTGATCAGTAAAGCAATTAAGCAAACTTCAGATTCTGGTGATGAACTAGATGTCGATTATCAAAGTAAGGTGAATGAGTTTCAAAAGATTAACCCTGCTTATCAAGTGTTTATTGAACAAATCAAAGAAAAAATTTACAATGATAGAGATGAATTCCTAGCACCAAATGCTTTTTCACCTGAACAAAATATCGTGATTAAAGACGCCCTAGGGCAATTCAATCCAAATATTAATTCAATGTTTGACTTAGGAAAAGAACTCTTTAAACGTTACAGAGCTATTTACAGCAATGGTGTTATAAATAGTGCTGTTTTAAATCATGAGAACATTGACGACCAAGCTGAACCCTATTCACTTTTAGATGAAAGAGAAAATATTATTTTCGATTATGAGTCTTTATCTACTGATTCAATCGTTGGCCCAACCGACGATAGCACAACGAAGTATCTTAATACCAACTTTTATGTCAAATATAGACTTAACTTAGATGATTCAAAAGGTATAGCTCAATTCTATACATGGACAAAGAATGGTCAATTTTCCAATGCTGAACTTAATGTTAAGAAAACAGTCAAGTCTAAAATCATCGAAATTCTTAAAAGAACCAATATTACCAAAGTGATTACCGGTGATATTAGAGATGAGATTGCGAATACGCTAAGAGAAGAGCTTAATAGAGAATTTAAAAATGATAAAAAGTGGGGCGTCAAGATTGTCGATATCAGACTTAAAAAGATTGATTACCCAGATGAATCCAAAGATGCAGTCTACAAGAGAATGAGATCAGAGCAAGAAACTCAATCTCAGAAAATACAAGCTCAGGGTGAAGCAGAAAAGAAAATTCTCATTGCTGAGGGCGAGAAAGAGGCTGAAGGACTTTTGCAACAAGCTAATGTTGATGCCAGAAAAGCAGAGGCAACAGCTGAAAGAGATGCAACAGTTATCTTTAATACCTTTTATGGCAATGATGAACAGAGAAAAATATTTGAATTACTCTATCAATTAGATGCTATATCTGAAACAGTCACGAAAGAGGATACGCTAATTGTTTCCGACGGTAATACTTTCTTTAGTCCGTTAACTAATCCTGAGCTCAAATCATAAAATCCGTAAGGTCCTAATCAATCTATAGCGCATTTCTCACGCAAAATAAAACCTAATAACTATTGCAATTATCCTGGAATCCATACAGAATTAATTAGTTTTGTGTGGATTTTGTGATGTTATTCGAACGACTGAAAAATTATCTTGCATCTTTCGTGGTATTGTATTGGTTATTGCTTGCTTGGCACTCACCTATAGCTATTCACGCATCTCTTGCTCTCTTTGGCTATGTATCATTCCCCATTTTAACGACAATAAATGCTATTTTAGGCTTAGTCATTTCATATAGTGGTTTTACCATTGCTCAATATATCTTCAGCAGGGATGTAACTCATATCTTTCTTCGTCCCAATTTATACACATTAGGATTATTTATAATCTGTCTTATTTCTGGGTATGGGAGTATGTGTGAAATTTATCACATTATATCTCATCTTGCCCTTGTGCCCAGCTCGCTGATGACACCCGTGTCTATTTTGGTAACATTCTCATTCGTATTATTTTCGTTTTTTATCGTAGAACATAACTTTAGTCAAAGAGATTCTTTTAGTAGCACACCATTTTACGTATTATTCATCAGTATTTGCTGTTCGCTTGTAACCTCATTAAGCACTTTTTGGTTAATATCTTTTGCCATCTATGGACAAGCATTTCTATGTCCTGTTCCTTTTAACCCAATCATCGCATTAGGCATAGTAACACTTAGATTTGTTGTTTCATTAATCGGTGAATCTATTCATACTTACAAACACACCAAGAGTGATATACATCAGCCATTTTTACTTTACGGGCTTGTGAATATTGTGATTCGCAGTATTGATAGTATACTTTCAGATCTTCTTTTAACACTTCACGTTGCTGCTGAAGCCGGTGTTCAGACAAAAGGCGTGATGAATGATAATAAATACAAATTGCTGTCATCTATTATTGTAAATAATCGTGCTCGTTCAATTTTCATGCTTATCACTTGCGGAGTTAATGAATATATTTTTGACTTTACTGAAAGCGATAATGATCACCATCACACTCATAAGCTCAGCGATACTGACTTCAGACGTCAAGAGCTTCTGATGCTTCGATTATGCTTAAATGCAGCACTAACTGCATTTATGCCAGCCCTTGGCATCAGTTCACTTTTCATGTCGCTGATTTTTAAACCCACAGGATCTTTAAACGCTGAAGACTGGTCCAAACTACTTCTTCCATTTATAATTGCTCTTTTGGCTTGGCCAATATATGCAACTTCTGGTGGACTTGGCAGTTTTATTATGTGTTCTTTATTATCTGCTCTATCATTACAATTACTGCCCAGTAATCAACATTTCTCAATTCCTTTTTCAGGTATCAAAGAAACCTTAAAATCAAATTTTGATTTTAAACGCTTATTTAAATGTACTATGATTGCTGGTTTTTCTATAATTCTTGCTATCATTGGTTCATACGAGCTTGTTGAGGCTTTTTCATTGCCATTACCTTTAGTTATCTTCCTTGCCGTGTCAGGGTTTGTTGTTGAGTATACCGTTTATGCACAAATGTATTTTGCTGGGTCACCCAAAGCTAAAAAATCTGAAAAGTTACCTATAGCATTAAATCACACTCCAAAAGAAACCACGCTATCATCAGATTTTGCCAGATCCAATCCTATAAATAGTGATCATAAAATAGGGCACATAGACTCATGTAACCATGAGGGCATTTCTGTCAAAAGAATTATTGACGTATTTTTTTAAAATAATCATTACTTTTTTTCATTTTATGCTATAACTCCTTCTAAAGGAGTACTATGCCTGTATTTAAATTAACAACTTATTTTGTGACCACTGGTTTTCTCAGTTTTATTGTTATAATGTTTTATTTAAACGCTATGAGTATTTCCAGTAAGGTAAATACCATGCACAGTCAAAACAATCTGAACAACACTGAATTTGTTGCTGCCAACACTTACAATGTCAAAGCAACAGAAGTAATCAAAAATAACATTAAAGAAACCATTAGTTTCACCTACGCTAATTTAATTAAATGGGTTTGGTATGTCAAAACCAATTTCAATCATATCTATGCTTTTGCAAAAAACTTTATTATCAATAGAAATAAAATTGGACTTGCGAATATTCGAACTAGTTTTAAACTAACCTCTTTTTATATGATTGGTTTAAGCCATATGAAAAATATGTTAATGTAATTATATTATGTTTTTTGGGTAATATCATGGATGAAATTCTTAGCGATATAAAACTAAAATCCATCACTTGGGTAAAATTACATAAACATCTTTCAAGCCAATATAGTCTTACAAAAGCTATTTTATTTCGCAGTGTCAATCAAGCAATACTAAACAGTATCAGTGATACCTCAAAAAAATTGCAATTCGAACTATGGCTAAACAATAAACCCAACACATTACTTTTTGTTAACCCCCAACATAATTTTCGAATACATTATGATATAGGCTTTGCTTTAGCTATTATTCTACAAAATATTCATGACATTGATGAAGAAATATTAGCTTGTAGACCTAGCAGTATTGACCTAACTACATCTCAACTAGAAAAATTAAATGTACATTCATTTGTAGAATGTGCTGAAAAACTTAAAACATTTGGTATTCTTGTTCATGCCAAAGCACTAGCAGTAATGGTATTAGGCGCATTAATTCAGCTTCCTAATAGTGTTATCAATAATCAGTGGAAAGCCCTTTAAGTACAAATAAAAATAATAACGGGATAGAGCCTATAATATTACGACAAGGATATTCACTTTAGTTAACATACCTATGCTAATATAAACTCTCAACCAATAAATATCACTATGACGCTCGATTAACTTATTCAGCAACTTATCACAAATACATATCTAGTAATAACACGTTATCAAAAATTAGTTACTGATATGAGAAAAAGATCTATGTTGACTTAAAACATTTTAGCTTATTGAGTCATCATTTTAACACGTGTGATAATGATAAATAACAGTTTGATTTCATGACAAAAGAAACAACTTGTACATGGCCTAAACTTTAGATTGATAAATAGATAGTCTTACTTTCCGACTCAAGAGTTAGCCCAAAGCACCCGTTATAATTGCGTTGGTTTTATCTCTATTAGTCTCTATCTAGATTGTATTATAATTATTGTGGTGACTAAAAATGCAATCTTCATAATTTTAATTTATATGATAGCAGATTATCTTTTTTGCCAAAACTTATCTCAGAAACCAATGTCAACGATATCCATGATAATAAGACTTTTATGCAAAATATGATTACAAGAAATTTAGGCGAGATGATAACCCAAAATAAGAAAAGCTGAAAATATGCAAATGCGCTAGGCATATCACCCAAAAAATACATATAAATCATTGACATTTATATATTAAAATGTTACTCTTGATCTACCAAATGTGTGCATCATCCCTTTTATCGTATAAGATGCACTGCTTGAGATTAATAATAAGGATAATATCATGGACTACGCAAATACAATCAATACACTAAAAGACATTAGTGGTTTTAATACCTTTATCAGCGAAATAACAGAGGATTTGACCATTAGCAAAGATTTAAAAGAATCATATATTTTAACTTGTAATCAGTCTATTCAAGTTCTCGTCACATTTAATCAGGCAAAAAATATGCAAGAGTATAATAAGGTAATCAAAATGCTGAATATTGATGGTATGAGTTTAACATCAGCATTTAAAACTCACATCATATCAAAATGCAAAAAAGCCATAAAATTATGTCAAGTACTAAAGGAATTAGATTCAAATACTGTTCATCAAAGAAGAGAGAGAAAGGCCACAACTATTTTCTGTAATAAAAGAAAACCTAAAATTAAAAGAAAACATAAGCTATCAGTTGGTGATCAATTTAAATTAAAGTCCAAATATACCGAAGGGCCTCATTCTACATCAAATATCAATACTTGGGGTGGTAATCATACAATAACAGCACTAACTGACTCATATATGGAAGTAGATTGGCTTTTTAATCATAGTAAAAGGACCTATCAATATGAATTAAATCACTTCAAAAAAATGATGAAATGCTTTGTATTCACACGTGCTAATGTCACAACTCAGGTAGAGTCTGCAAATAAAGCAAAAAAACACTCTATTAAACGGAGTGAATTACCCCCAAAAAAGCGATATCGTGAAGATAGCTATCAAGCACAGGGGTTTGCGAAAATCAGATCAACAACGATCTGATCTGAAAGCGATTACATTATCACTATAATAGCAGATATTAATATGATAATAAGCAGTTGTTCTCTAGAGGCATACTTTCAATTATTCTCAAAAACAATACATTTGAATAATTGTGGTATATAACAATGACAATGTAATTCTATACCAATGAGACGTATTATTGTCATTGGCCTACCTATTTCTAAGCTACCGATTTACAAAAATATACATTAATAGCATTCAAATTGACTTATGATTCTATATTTAATAATAAGTACTATTTTCATAGTGGTTACTTTTTTCCATCTAACGACAAACTAATGAAGTAAATTATAGTCATTTAGGCAATAAATACTGTATAAAGAAACAACTTATAAGAATAATGATTTCTCTACCACAAAAACTTCACCCAACTCTTTATCACCATGGATAACAGTCCATATATATTGTATTAACTTTCAAATGAAAAAAAGATTATAAATATATTTATGTAAGTTTAGGATAAAGCCGTTAACAAATGTATATGGTTGGAAAGAATGATATCACTCAAGGAACCATTAAACCCCAGAAAATAATCCAGATATGTTAAAAACTCTTGATAGAAAAAAATAGGATGTTGAAACATTTCTTCATTTGACTGAAGATGGAGATAATTGCTTTATCACTAAAACAATTTTAAATCTCTAAATTGTAATCCAACAATTCTAACAGATCAATTGTAAAAAAAATCATAAGGTGAGTGCTTTAGTGATTTATTACCATACAATAACTATAAAGAATAAATAATAGTAAAAATATATCATGTTAACACCAGTCATTTGTACTATAACTATTTTAGTTTTAGAAGGGGAGAAAAATGAAACTATTGATAACAATAATAAGTGCACTACTGCTAATACTTCAAACACCTATTCAGGCAGAGGAGGAACTTAATTATGATCATTCAGATAACATTAACTTCGAAGATTTATCGTTAAAGTTTGAAGTAGCAATTAATACAGGAGGCGGATTATCAGAAGCACAGACATTACTGGATACTTACAAAAAAACAGATGATCTAGATAAAAAAGAAAAGATATTAAAAACCCTGAAGATTGCCAATAAACTTGGTAACAGCTATCTTCATATTGCGGCAGAATTTGGCAATAGTGACATCATAGAAGATACCATTAACACATTTAAAGACGATAGACCTGATTTTCTAAATGAAATTTTGATAATGCAAAATAAGGAAAAATATAACTTATTTCATATGGCAGCACAATTTAGACCAAACGTCATAAAAACAACCATTAGCGCGCTAAAAGATGATCATACAGAATTACTAGAAAAGTTAATGATATCTGTTGATAATTCTGGACATACATTTCTTCATAATACTTTATGGGGTATGTCAGACCGAGTTCATTTTACTATTGAAGCATTGAAAGATAAACACATAAATTTATTGAAAAAGGTATTATTGTCTGTTGATGATTCTGGACATACATTTCTTCACAGCGCTTCAAGAGATATTTTCGACCATCCAAAAGTCTTACAAAAAACCATTGATCCCTTGAAAGATAAACACAGTGATTTACTAAAAGAACTATTATTGTCTACTGATAATACTGGAGGTACATTTCTTCACAGTGCTGCAGAAAGTCATTCCGGTGACCTTCCAGATATCATAAAAATATCCTGTAATATGTTTAAAGACAATCATAGTCAGTTTTTAAAAAGTCTGTTAATGTCTGTTGATAATTCAGGACATACATTTCTACACAGGTCTGCTATTTATAACGATACCAGTTACATTGATTTTGTCCATCAAAATTTGAAGCAGAACCTTGATGCTCAATTTATTGATGATACTCAATTATTTTCTCTAAAAAATAGGGCTTATTATCGTATATTAAACAGTATAGAAAATAGCAAATCCTTTCTCTATGATTCCATGATGTTTGTATTTATAGATGTGCCGATTAAATTTATGGTTTTTATTATAGATTTGTGGTAATAGAGAAAACAAAATGGCACTAATGATTACAGTAATGTTGTAATTATTCAGGGACATTCAAATGATTTTTTCAGCAGAAGAGGGGCTTGAAGATTCTAAATTATAAAAACAACAAGCAATAATATGTTGCAAAAACATACAAATTAATTATAAATTCATTGATTAAAGTTGACATATAAGAGGTAACTTTTTTCATAAGAAGGGAAGAACTGATATACGACAAGGACATTAAAGCCTGAAAAAATATGCCATAATTTATAAAATAACTATTGAATATAGAATAAAAAGGTCAAGAAAGTGAGTAATATATCACCAAACATTAAAAATGTTCTTTAATTCATGCCAAAACCCTTAATTTATACTATATTTCAGCAGTTACTCAAGGGGAATAACGTGAAACTATTGATAACAATAATGAGTTCTCTACTACTGATGCTTCAAATGACTATTCAGGCAGTGGAGGAACTTGATAATAATCTTCATTCACCAACTACATCTACTACAGACATAAATAATTTAATTAATAGTTATAAAATAGCCTTAGAAAATCTCGAAAAGGATGATATCTTGTCAATAGCAAAGGATTTGCTTGACAATTTTGTAGAGACAAAAGATCATGAAATAGTAAATACATTATTGTTAAAAGATGAAAATGGATTTACATTTCTTCATTATGGTGCATATAACGGTAATAGTGGTATTATCCAAACAGCCATTAATGCTTTAAAAGATATACATAGTAAATCTTTTGAAAAGCTGTTTTTAACATCTGATGCATTTGGAAAAACATATCTTCATAGAGCTGCAGAAAGAGATAATAATGACATTATCCAAATAACCATTAATGCTTTAAAAGATGAACATAATGAATTTCTTAAAAAACTATTGATGGCTCGAAATGAATATGGAGAAACATTTATTCATAATAATGTATGGTTGAATAACAGTAAAACCATTAAAACGACAATAAATACTTTAATTGAGAGTAAACAGATAGCATTACTTGAAAAGCTATTGTTGGCAATGGATGATGATGGTGAAACGTTTCTTCATGCTGCTTCATTTGATCATGATAGTGGTGAAATCATTATCCAAGCAACCATTAATGCTTTAGAAGATGAACATAATGAATTTCTTAAAAAACTATTGATAGCAATGGATGACGATGATAGAACATTTCTTCATTCAGCTTCAATGTATCGTGATAATGGTCAAAATATTATCCAAACAACCATAAATGCTTTAAAAGATGAACATAATGAATTTCTTAAAAAACTATTGATGGCAAAGGATGACGATGGTAGAACAATTTTTCATTCAGCTTCAATGTATCATGATAATGGTGAAACCATTATCCAAACAACCTTAAATGCTTTAAAAGATGAACATAATGAATTTCTTAATAAACTATTGATGGCAATGGATGACGATAATACAACGTTTCTTCATAGGGCTGCATCTGAAGGTAAAAGCACCATCATCCAAACAACCATAAATGCTTTAATTGAGAATAAACAAATACCGTTGCTTAAAAACCTACTGATGTCTATTGATCGAAATGGCACCAAAGTAAATAATACTGTTTTTGTGGGGAGTGACAACATCCAAGCAATCATTTTTGGTTTAAAAGACGAACATAAAGAACTTTTTGAAAAGCTATTATTAAGTTCTAATGTATCTGGAAAAACATTTCTTCATATTGCTGCACTTGATCGTAATAGAGACATCATCCAAACAACCATAAATGTTTTAATTGAGGATAAACAAATAGCATTACTTGAAAAGCTATTGATGGCAATGGATGACAATGATAAAACGTTTCTTAATTATGCTGTATCTAAAGGCAGAAATACCATCATCCAAACAACCATAAATGCTTTAATTGAGTATAAACAGGTACCACTGCTTAAAAACCTACTGATGTCTGTTGATCTAAATGGCACCAAATTAAATGATACTGTTTTTGTAGGGAGTGACAACATCCAAACAGTCATTTTTGGTTTAAAAGATGAACATGAAGAACTTCTTGGAAAGCTATTATTAAGCGCTAATGTATCTGGAAAAACATTTCTTCATATGGCTACTCTTGATCGTAATAGAGACATCATCCAAAAAACGATAAATGCTTTAATTGAGGGTAAACAAATAGCATTACTTGAAGAGCTATTGGTGGCAAAAACAGACGATAGAAATACATTTCTTCATTATGCTGCATATCATGGTTATAGTGACATTATCCAAAAAACTATTGATGCCTTAAAGGTTAAACACAGTAATGTACTAGAAAAGCTATTATTGTCCGCTGATAATTCTGGAGGTACATTTCTTCACCAGGCTACAGAAAGTTTTGCGCGTTCAGGAGTCATACAAATAACCATTGAAGCGTTAAAAGAACACAAACATAAAAATCTCCTTAAAACACTACTGAGATCTATTGATAATTCTGGATATACATTTCTTCACAGGTCTGCTGTTCAGAACGACATCAATTACATTGATAATATCCATCAAACATTAAAACAAAACTTTGATGCTCAATTTATTGATGATACTCAGTTATTCTCCTTAAAAAACAGGGGTCATTATCACATATTAAACATCATTGAAAATATTAAAACATTTACTTATGAAAGTTATGTAGAATTTAGAAGATATCTAAAAATTAGATTATTTATTTTATCATTAGAATAGTAAAACACATGATTATAACATCAAATTAGATACTGAGTATTGAAATATAATAGCAATGAGCCCAATGATCTTTTTAGCGCCTAGAAATATCTATGATCCAGCGTAATACCAAAGATAATAAATACATTATTATAGATATACGTTTCTTTATCTTGCTTTATTAGAAGATGTATCAAAAACACATTGAAGCATTAAACGGTGAGCCTTGTAGTCTAAATGATCTATTGAATTTAGAAAATAACAAGGGTAAGAGTGTCAGATGTTTGATGCCAAACATTAATTATCAAAATAAATAAAAGTTGTTTTAATTCATGCCAAAACCCTTAATTTATACTACATTTCATATAGTTACCCAAGGTGAACAACATGAAACTATTGATAACAATAATGAGCTCTCTACTACTGATGCTTCAAATGACTGGCCAGGCAGTGGAGGAACTTGAGAATAATCCTCAATCACCAACAACATCTACTACAGACATTAATAATTTAATTAATAGTTATAAAATGGCATTAGAAAAAGACGATATGGAAGATGTGGTATCAATAGCAAATGATTTGATTGAAAATTTTGTAGCGTCAAATGATCATGAAATAATAAATACATTATTGTTGAAAAACGAATTTAATAATACATTTCTTCATTATGCTGTATATAGCGGTAGTAATGACATCATCAAAAAAACCATCAATGCTTTAAAAGATGAACACAAAGAACTTCTTGAAAAACTGTTGATGACTAAATATAACAATAATAGTACATTTCTCCATATTGCTGCAAAAGATTTTTTGAATGATAGAAGTGATGTTATCAAAACCACTATTAATGCTTTAATTGAGCATAAACAAATAGCATTACTTGAAGAGGTATTGATGGCAACTGACAACTATGATAATACGTTTCTACATGAGGCAGCACTTATCGGTAATGGAAACATCATCCAAACAACCATAAATGCTTTAAATACAGATAAACACGGAAGCCTACTAAAAAAGCAATTATTTGATGCTAAAGCACATGGTGGTCGTACGATGCTACATTATGCAGCAGCTAATGATAATAATAACTTTATCAGAACAACCATTCATTCGCTCTATAATGAACCAGAAATTATGAAAAATCTGTTACTCGCAGTTAATGAAGATGGTCATACATTTCTTCATGAAGCTGCGATGTATTATAATAGTAACATCATACAAACAACCATTAATACTTTAATTGAGTATAAACAAAAAGCATTACTTGAAAAGCTATTGATGCCAATTAACGATGATGATGAAACATTTATTTTTTGGGCTGCAGATAATGAAAATAGTGACATCATCCAAAAAACCATAAATGCTTTAATTGAAAATAAACAAATAGCATTACTTGAAAAGCTATTGGTGGCAAAGAAAAACGGTAGAAATACATTTCTTCATGAAGCTGCATATCATGGTTATAATGACATTATCCAAAAAACTATTGATGCCTTAAAGATGACAAACATTAATTTACTAAAAAAGCTTTTATTGTCTGTTGATAAATCTGGAGGTACATTTCTTCACAGTGCTGCAGAAAGTCATTTCGGTTACCTTCCAGGTATCATAAGAATAACCAGTAATATGTTTAAAGACAATCATAGTCAGTTTTTAAAAAGGCTGTTAATGTCTGTTGATTATTCTGATCATACATTTCTTCACAGGGAGGCGATTCATAACGGCATCAATTTCATTGATCATATCCATCAAATATTAAAACAAAATTTTGATGTACAATTTATTGATGATACTCAGTTATTCTCACTAAAAAACAGAGTTCATTATCAATTATTACATATTATTCAGAAAGCTAAATATTTGCTTATGTAGTTTATCAAATAATATAGATTATTTATTTTAACTATCTAATCTTGTATTAGAATGTAAAATATCAGAATTATTATGACAAATTAGACCAGGAGTATTGAAATATAATAACATCGAGCCCAATAATCTTTTAATCTACTCTAGAAAAATCTACGATCCAGCGTAATACCAAAAGAAAATAAATACATTATTATAGATATACGTTTCTTTATCTTGCTTCATTATAAGATGTATAAAACACATAGATGCATAAAATGGTGAGCCTTGTAGTCTAACAGGGCTATTGAATTTAGAAAATGATACGGGCAAGAGAGTGGGTGAATTTTGCCAAAAAGTTTACTATCAAAACAAATAAAAGTTGTTTAAATTCATGCCAATATAAGAAATTTGTACTATATATCATATAGTTACTTAGGAGAACATCATGAAGCTGTTGATAACAATGTTGAGTTCACTACTAATCATGCTTCAAATGCCTATTCAGGCAGAGGAGGAACTTGACAATAATCCTAAATCCACAACGACATCCATTGCAGACATTAATAGTGTAATTGATAATTATATAATAGCTTTAGAAGATTTCGAAGAGGATGATATTGTTTCAATGGCAAATGATATGCTTGAAATTTTTGTAGAGACAAATAATCTTGAAATTATAAATACATTATTGTTAACAGATGATGAGGATCAGACATTTCTTCATTGGGCTATAAAACGAGATAAAAGTGACATCATTACAAAAACTATCAATGCATTAAAAGATAATTATAATGGACATCTTGAAAAGCTATTGTTATCTTCTGGTGATTATGGTGATACATTCCTTCATTTTGCTGCAAGTGAAGAAGTAGAAAGTAAAAGCGTTAAAACAACCATTGAAGCGTTAAAAGGTACACATGATATTTTGCTTGAAAAGCTATTAATGAAAACTGATAAAAATAGACAAACATTTCTTCATTGGGCTGCTTACGGTGACGTCATTCATATTATTGTTAAAGCCTTTGAAAATCATCCAACTATGTTAGAAGACCTCTTAATCGGAAAAGATAATACTGGCTCAACGATTTTTCATGTGGCTGCAGATAACAATGTTGGAAGTGAAATCATCAAAACAACCATTAATGCCATAGAAAATAATCCAGTTTTGTTAGAAAAACTTTTGATGGAAAAAAATGAGAGTGGGATTACATTTCTTCATTCGGCTGCAAATATTGGTGATGATGAAATTATCAAAACAACCATTGAAGCGTTAAAAGGTAAACATGATCAATTGCTTGAAAAGCTATTAATGAAAACTGATAAAAGTGGACAAACATTTTTTCAAAAATCAGTAGTTGAAGGAAAACCTATCATCGTCCAGACAGCCATTGATATGTTAAACGGTTACCCTGAAACATTAAAAGCTCTAATGGGCAATGATGATGAAAAAACATCTATTCAAGAGGCAAAATCTAATCAAATTATTAAGTTGATAAAAAATTATGAGTTCGTGATAAAAAAAGAAAATATTTATAATATAGCTTCGCATGCAACTTACTTACTGAATATCTTTAAAGAAACAGAAAATCCGCAATTAAGGCAACAGATAATTGAGGCATTAATGTTGAAAGATGCTAATGAAATGATATTTCTCCATCATGCAAATATGGTTAATGACGATTTTAATAACACCTTTAATAACATCCCAAAAACCATTGATGCGTTAAAAAACGAACATAATAAATCTCTTGAAAAAATATTGATATCTCCTGATATAAAAGGAAATACATTTCTTCATTTGGCTGTAGACAAAGGTAAAAGCAAAATCATTAAAACAACCATTGAGTTACTAAATAGTAAACCAACAATGATGAAAAACCTATTGATAGCAGTTGATAAAGATGGTCATACATTTTTTCATAAATTAATAGTTGAAGGTAATACTGATATGATACGGACAGTCATTGATGCTTTAAATGATCATCCTGAAATATTAAAAGCCTTAATGGGAAATGATGATGAAAAAACATCTATTCAAAAAGCAATGTTTAATGATCAAATTAAAAAGGTTAAAAATTACGAATTTACGATAAAAAATGAAAATAATTTTAAAATAACTGATCATTCATCTGTCTTGCTTGATATTTTTATGGAAACAAATGATTCACAATTAAAGCAAAAGATAATAGAGGCATTATTGTTAACAGACTCTAAAAAAATGACATTTCTTCTTTGGGCTGCACATGATGGTGTGAGTGACATCATCCAAACAACTATTGATGCTTTAAAAGATGAACATAATAAATCCCTTGAAGAGCTACTGCTAACTTCTAATAGTTTTGGAGAGACATTTCTTCATTTGGCTGTATACAATGGTAAAATTGAAATCATTAAAACAACCATTAATGCTTTAAATACTGATAGACACGAGAAGTTACTTGAGGAATTATTATTGTCAGCTAATGACTATAATTCTGCTACCATTTTGCACGATGCTGCATCTAACGGTAATACTCGCTATATCAAAACAGTCATTGAGTTGTTGAATAGTAGGCCAGAAATTCAGAAAAATTTATTGATGGCAGCTGACGAACGTGGCTTAACATTTCTTCATTATTTGACTAATTCGTATGAACAAAGTGACATCATCGAAACAACCATTAATTTATTACTAAATACAGATAAAAAATTGCTGGACAATCTATTGATGGCGAATAATTATAATGAGAATTATACTTTTCTCCATTTGGCAGCATTACAAAATAATAGTAACATGATTCAAACAACCATTAATACTTTAAAAGACGAACAGAATAAATCTCTTGAAAAATTATTGATGGCACTTGATAAAAATGGAGACACATTTCTTAATATTGCCTCAATAAATAATGACAGTAACATTATCCAAGAAACCATCAGTATCTTAAGTGATAATCATGGTATATTAAAAAAAATTTTAATGGAAAAAAATGCTCGTGGAAATACATTTCTTCATTTAGCTGCAAATAAAGATAATGATGAAATTATCAAAACAACCATTGACTCACTAAATAGTGAACTAGGTATGGAAAATCTCTTGAAAGCAGTTAATAATGATGGTCATACATTTTTTCACAAAGCATTAGTGGAAGGAAACACTAGAACCATCCAGACAACTATTGACGCCTTAAAAAAAGATCATCCTGAAATATTAAAAACCTTACTTGGCAATGATGATGAGAAAACATATCTTCAAAAGGCAATATTAAATAGTCAAGCAAAAAAGATTAACAATTATAAATTAGAGATAAAAAAAGAATTTATTTATGACTTAAATGATCATGCTTCTGAATTACTTAATATATATGTAGAAACAAATGATAAGCACCTAAAGCAGCAGATAACGGACGCATTATTGCTGAAAGGCCTGAATGAAATGACATTTCTTCATCATGCCAGTGGAAATATTCTTGAAAATACAATCTTTCAAAAAACCATTAATGCGTTAAAAGGTGAACATAATAAATCCCTTGAAACGCTACTGTTAACTTCTAATCAATCTGGAAATACATTTTTTCATTTGGCTGCAAAAAATGATAACAGTGATACTATCAAAACAACCATTGAATCCTTAAAGGATAATCTAGGTATGTTAAAAAAACTTTTGATGTATAAAAACGATGATGGTAATACGTTTATTCATTGGGCTGCGTATTATGGCTCAATTTCCATTATTCATCAAACTATTGAAGCTAAAGCCTTTGAGGATAACCCTAATATATTAAATAACCTTTTGATGGATAAAGATAATAATGGCTCAACAATTTTTCATGTGGCTGCACATGAGGGTGAAAGTGAAATCATCAAAACAACCATTGAAGCCTTACAAGATAATCTAGTTGTGTTAGAAAAACTTTTGATGGATAAAAATGAGAATGGTAATACATTTCTTCATTTGGCAGTAGAAAAAGGCAAAAGCGAGATCATTAAAACAACCATTGAGTCGTTAGAAGGAAATCAAAATATTTTGGATAATCTACTCAATCAAAAAAACAAAAAGGGGTTAACACTTAAAGTTTATATGCAAGAAAATGATTATATTGAATAATAATCTACTTTTACTGTTACAAAACAAACCAAACTATATAAAAAGGAGAATAACATGAAACTATTGATGACATTAATAAACACGATTTTACTGATGATTTACATACCAGCTAAGGCAGAAGGGACTGATAATGTAACTTAAAGTGTTAATATAGATACACTCATTAATACCCACAAATTAGCACAAGATAAACGGGAATCCTCAACAATATTTTTTGCTACATCATATGAATTACTTGAGGTTTATGAAAAAACAAATGACCCTGTGTTAAAATCAAAGATAGCAAATAGTTTATCGATGGCAGATTATTCAATTATAGATTCAGCTGCAAAGATAGGGGATAGCCACATTGTAAAAAAAGTACTCTATACTCTCAAAGATGAGACAGACCTACTAAAAAGAATGTTAAGTCATGTTGGTGAAGATGGTATGACATTTCTAGATGATGCTGCGAGGCTTGGTCACAAAACATTTATTAACGATGTTTATTCACAGTTAAAAGAAAATTTTAGTAATCAATTTATTTATTCTACACAATTGTTTTCTACAACGAATAAAATAAAATACCAATATCTAATCACATTGAAAAATATAAATTACATTATTCAATCTAGTTTGATCTCGAGTCGTGATATTTACGAATATCTAGAAAGATATGTCGATGTCATACTACATATACATGATCAAGGACTAGATGATATTGAGTTAATTATTGATCATTTATCATTAGATTATTTGAATATTAACCAGGATCTTAGCCAATATTTTTATGCCGTATCAACTTTTGATGGAGATAGAATATTAGCTAATGTAAGTGAATTATTCAGTACTTATCAAAAAATAGATTGGCCTACAACATTTTCTCTTTGGGGACATCGGGCTCGTCGGACATTAAATTATAAATGGTCTATTTATCGCAGTAAGCTAGCATTGGTTAAAAAGGCATTTGCTTCCACGAAGAAGAGTCTATCAGAAGACGATTCGAACAAACCCAATTCCAGTGAACCAAAAAACAAATAGACAACAACAATTGCCAGTAATTTGTATTACTAGCAATTGTGTATTTCATTTATCAGTCATGAGACCACCACTGCACTCTAGACAATTAGCATCTCGTTTTTTAATTTTATATGTATTGTTCTTTCTAGAATTGATATGTGATTGACCGTTGTTTAATTTATCTTTCTCATTGGTTTTGTTAAATGCATCTTTAACTAACTCTAGCTTTTTTTGATTAAGATCCTTACCTAAATACCGATTTAATTTGTTCACAAATTTTTATCAATTAAATAACAAAATAGCTAAATTATGCCTCAAGTAGAAAGAATGACGGATAGAAACTGGATATGGGAATGGTGTCGTATGTTTTTAGTCTATCTAGCAATTACCATTTCATCTTGGCTTGTGTTGTGTCTTATTTCTCCGCTCCATGACTTAATTTTCTTTAGTCTCTCTTTGGTGGAATTCTTAACATCCTGGAGTGGCTTTTTTACTACAGCTGGAATCAAAACTGTAATCATAGCAACAGGGGTCATACTTTTTATGGTTGTGGATTGGTATCAACGTAATCGTGACACAAATTCTGGTATAATGTTTATTAATGTGGTGAAGTTTCTTGGTTCGAGTATCTTATATGCGCTCATTACGACGGTTGTGTTATTTGCGTTGCCTTTATTACTGGTATTTCTTTGGTTTTTTGGCCATTAGCAGAGCTGTTACTCGGCCTAGATCTGACGGTTTTACTAAGCGTATTAATGACGTGTGAACACTGCTTATTATGCTATAGTTTAACGATTTTCTTAGTCTCTTGGGCGGTAGCTTGTATTTACCTTACCATAAACAGTTTGTACGGTGGGAAGGAGGAGAATTCAACTAAAGGCCACAATAATAATGGGACAGATTTAAATAACCCTGGAGCAGAAACCAAATCAGCTGATTTGTTAGGTTGTAATACTGCTAATGTACTGAGGAGTCAAATTCATGTTGAAGTTACTTCTAATGGTAAAGAAGACGTTTTGGATGTTTTATCTAATAAAGCAGGTATATGAGACTACATTTTATAAACCATCGAAGTCACTAATGGGTTTTCGCTAGAGGTTAGGCATTCGCCAGCCACCTAAATGTTTTTCAATTTGCAGAGCAACTGCAATGCCTATGTGTTCTTCAAAGTGTCTTGTAATGATTTGTATGCCAATGGGCAGCCCTTCTTTAGTGTAGCCTGCCCTAACCACAACAACAGGTAGTAACGTCCCAGTAATAGACCATGAATAACTTGCATGTTTGATCATTTCAGGGTTCCACATAGGTGTGTTGTGATGTAATGCTGCCCCAGGCGTTACGGGTGAAATGAGTACATCATATTTGTTAAAAAATTGTAAAACCTTGCTGCGGTATACATCCCAACGATCCAATCGATTCATAAATTCTGGTAATGAACACGCAAAAGATTCTAGATGAACTATGATCTTTTCAAGTAAGCTCGATGTATTTTTTACATTCATCTGTTTAAGCGCATCTTTAAATCCTTGCGATGCATGTGCGCCCAAAACTTCTTGAAATAATGTGCAACCCTTTTCCAAATTATAAGGTTTATCATTGCAGACATGACACCCGTATTCAGTTAGAACATCACATGCCGATTGGATGGCCATTTTTGTTTCTTCAGTTGTGCCTATGATTGTATTGTTATTAAAATACGCAATGTTAAGTTTTGACAAAGAAACATCATGGTGCGTCTTTAAGGGCGAATCAACAATATTCGGATCAATACCATCAGGTCCTTGTAAGATTGAAAGCAAAAGCGGTAAATCTTCAACGTAACGGCTTAGCGGCCCTTCAGCGCAAAATCTGGCCCCAATCCCTGTTCTAAGACCGTAAACAGTACCAGAAGTCGGTATTCGACCCATGGTGGGCCTAATCGTTGTAATACCACAATAATGAGCAGGTATACGTAAACTGCCCCCAGCATCTGCGCCTACATCAAAAACACTACCGCATGCAGAGACAACTGCAGCGCTTCCACCACTACTACCGCCACAAGAATAGTCAACATGGTATGGATTAGACGTTAGACCATAAACTAGATTATCTGTATCAGCAGCACACTCCAGCTCTGGTGTATTTGATTTACCCAATAAGATAGCACCCGCTTGTTTCAAGCGCTTAACAATGGTTGCATCTTCAGTTGCTACGTTGTTTTTTAGACCTAAGCAACCGGCAGTAACACAATCCCCTTGGGTGTTGTATACGTCCTTTAGTGTAAAAGGAATGCCATGCAAAGGCCCCATGACTTGACCTTTGGTAAGCATGGCATCTTTTTCCTGAGCTTCCTGTAATGCTTGTTCAGGCCTAAACTGTACCACAGCATTAATCTTAGGATTAATGTATTCAATGCGCTGGATACATGCACTCACAAGTTCTGTCGATGAAATATCCTTTTTTGCTATACTTTGAGCAATTTTTTTTGCAGATTGGGTAAAAACATCTTCCATCATTTCCTTATCCTAGGTGTATTCTTCATATAGCACAGTTTGTCCATTTTGTGTGTTTTAAATTGACCAACAGAGTCTATTTTTATTTGTTAAGACAAAAAAATAACAAAGCTTTTTTTGATTGGGTTGTGTTGCATCACCCTACCCGTTCAAACACCAATCAATGGATGACACAGCGTAACTTGGGTATATAATCATAGACTAAACGGTAGCAGATAGCTTTGGTTCAGTGAATATTTTATGTTGTGTTTTTGTGATCAATAGCCAAAATAAAATGATCAAGCTGATCAGCATTAGCTTGATAAGGTTTTATGCTTTGTTCAGTAACTGAAATGGTTTGGGTTCAGGCCAATAACTTTATCTGACAATGTGCCATATGCATAGACCCATAATCACCATTATAAATTTAAATCACCTTCTGATTTATTTGAATAGAAGTAATGATTGTGATAATCACATAATATTTTCCAAAGTAAGCGAATCCATCGTAATAGGCTTATGGTTTGTTCAATATTATTACTGTCTTTAACTAACTTAATATTATTGTCTATTTCTTTTGCAATATTATGAACATATTGAGGTGTTTGGACGATGCCCCTCTTCTGCCTAAATAGGCATTTGAATCAACTATAATATTGAACTTATCAATGTTAACATTAGCTTCATTTGAATTTCCTTATGTATACATTATGTTTATATCTCATGATATATATAAACTAATGAAAAATTCTGTAATATATTCCATAGTCTTATACTGAATGATATATTTCAAATAAATAATTCTGTTTTTCAAAGAGAATAATTCGGTATCATTAATAAATTGAGCATCAAGGTTTTGTTTTAATGTTTGATGTACATCATCAGTTTTATTGTTTCCAAGAACTGCAGACCTGTGAAGAAATGTATGTCCAGAATTATCAACAGACATTAACAGCCTTTTTAAAAAATGACTATGATTGTTTTTAAACACATCACTGGTTATTTTTATGATATCT
>JBMHDW010000013.1:0-85294 GCA_049889175.1 Candidatus Comchoanobacterales bacterium
ATAATATTGTTAAACTTAATAATAAAAATCCTAACTTGAGCACCCACATCCCCTTGCTCTGCTGCTTTTTGATACCAAATTACCGCTTGAGATAAGTCTTGTACCACTCCTTGACCATTTTCATACATCAATCCTAGATTGGTCTGCGCTACTGCATCACCTTGGTTAGCTGCTTTTTCATACCATTTGGCTGCTTCTAAGAAGTTTTGAGCCACTCCTTGACCCTTTTGATACATCAATCCTAGATTGTTCTGCGCTACTGCATCACCTTGGTTAGCTGCTTTTTCATACCATTTGGCTGCTTCTAAGAAGTTTTGAGCCACTCCTTGACCTTGAATATACATCGATCCTAGATTGGTCTGCGCTAATGCATCACCTTGGTTAGCTGCTTTTTCATACCATTTGGCTGCTTCTAAGAAGTCTTGAGCCACTCCTTGACCATTTTGATACATCACTCCTAGATTGGTCTTAGCTTCAGCAAGACCTTTATCCGCTGCTTTTTTAAACAACTCCAACGCTTTATTGGAGTTTTGGTCCACTCCTTGACCCTTTTGATACATAACTCCTAGATTGGTCTGCGCTACTGCAACACCTTGGTTAGCTGCTTTTTCATACCATTTAGCTGCTTCTAAGAAGTCTTTAGCCACTCCTTGACCATTTTCATACATTAATCCTAGATTGTTCTGCGCTACTGCAACACCTTGGTAAGCTGCTTTTTCAAACAACTTAAACGCTTTAGAGGAGTCTTGAGCCACTCCTTGACCTTGAATATACAACACGCCTAGATTATTCTGAGCACCTGGATAATTTTGCGCTGCTGCATTTTTAAACAACTCAAACGCTTTAGAGGAGTCTTGCTCCACTCCTTGACCCTTTTGATACATCACGCCTAGACTGGTTATAGCTTCAGCAAGCCCTTGATTTGCTGCTTTTTTAAACCAACTTACCGCTTGAGATAAGTCTTGTGCCACTTCTTCACCAATTTGATACATCACGCCTAGATTATACTGTGACTTGGCAAAACCTTTGTCTGCAGAAAGTTGATACCACTTTGTAGCTTCATTTATATTTTTGGATACACCATTACCTTCGTAATACAGAGAGGCTAATTCAAAGGCTGCTTCCCCTGTTCTATCTTCTATTGCTTCTTCATGTAATTTTGTTATTTTATCATTACTTGGTACAACTATTTCAAGTTTTTCATCTCGAGAGCTAGTGTTCAATGCCTTTTCCGATTGAAGCTCTATTTTTGATAAGCTAACACCACTAATCTGATCACCTGCATTACCTGATCCCCATAACAACATCAGCATAATTACTGTACAATATCTCATCATTACTCCTTGTCTTTATTATGTTATAGTACAAAATATTATTAAAGACATGATTTTAATGCGTTAATATATCATCAAGACTACATTATACTGACAACAAAGCATTTATTTTGACTATTTAAATGACGCTATAAATGCTCATACCAGTCAAGATTGAACGTTGTCTTAAACCAACTTATAATGCTGCTCTCTTTTTTATTCAGCGCCTCAAGCCGATCTTGGGTAACCTCATGTCTTTGATCTGCTGCTCTTGTAAACGACTCAATAGCTTTGCAACCACTTGCAGTCTAAATTCAAAAATTCTTTACCACTAATCATGATTTTCAATCATGAAACTCATGAATTCATCTTTATTTTGCTCATAGCCTTTCATGAATATTTTGGCTGGTGATATTTTATCTTCGTGATCTTTTATAAAATCATTATCCTCAATCAATAATTCAAATGTTTTAATAAAATCAATGTCTACCATGACACCATTTGATACCAATATCATACCTACCACATGTTTTTCTTTGTCTAAACTTGGATCAGATAATACTTCATAAAATTTCAACAGATCAGGCTCTTCAGCATCTAAGTATATTCTACTCAGATCTTGCTGTGCAACAACATCACCTTGTTCTGCTGCTTTTCCTAACCAGTAGATCGCCTCTCCTAAATTTTCATTTACTCCATCACCATTTTGATACATCAACCCTAGAAAATACTGAGCTTCTGGATGATTGCTTTTCGCTGCTGCTTGATACCACTTAAATGCATCATCGTAATTTAAGTCTACTACGTCTCCAATATAGTAAATATTTGCAAGTTCTAATTGTGCTGGCAAATAATCTTGATTTGCTGCTTTTTCATACCATTCAATTGCATTATCGATGTTTGGTTCTACTCCAAATCCATCAAAGTACATATTTGCAAGTTCTGCTTGTGCTGGGGCATCTCCTTGTATCGCCGCTTTTTTAAACCAAATAAACGCATCTTTATAATGCCTACCTTCAAAATACAACATCGCTTGATTAAATATAGCATCATTATCTACATAGGTATTTATATCTGGTTTTTTTTCGTAAGTCGCTTTTATGGATAACTTTTTATTTTTTTCAATAATTTCATTTTTTCTAAAGGTATATTCCCAGGTGTATCTGCTAGAAGATTTGCAATGATCATTATTAAAATATACATGATATTTTTCAACAGCTTCATGATAGTTACCAGTTTCTACCAAAAGATTCGCATAATCAGGTAAAATATCATCACATAACGCGTCATTATATTCTTCTAAAGCGTCATTATTACCTTCATCATATGCTATATCGTAGGCTTTTTCATACCACTCCAGGGCTTTGTCGATATTCTTTTGTACGCCATCACCAGCTTCATAACATTTAGCGACAGAATGCATTGAGTCAAAATTTCCTTGATTTGCTGCTTTTTTATACCACTCGAACGCTTTACCGAAATCTTGAGCCACTCCTTCACCTGTATCATAAATTTCACCAAGATAGTTCATGGCTCCAGTGTGACCTTGATTAGCTGCTTCTTGAAGCCACTTCAACACTTTGTTAATATCTAAATCTGCTGATTCACGATCTAGATATATTTGTCCAAGTTTCATTTGTGCTTCTGTATTACCTAACTCTGCTGCTTTTTGAAGCCACTTGACCGCTTCGTTAATATCCTCGTCTGATGCTTCACCACCCCCTATCATTTCTGAAAGTTTAAATTGTGCTTCTGCATAACCTAACTCTGCTGCTTTCTTATAAAAGGTTATTAAAGGTATTCCTAAGCTTTCTAACTGATCCAAATGCTTGTCTACGTACCTGAATTGCTCTTCTGAAAAATCCTGTTCTACAACTAATTTAATCCACTCTGTAGGATCTTCAAAAATTAACTTTATATTGTTGTCATTTTTAAAATAATTAGAATATATTTTAATCATTCGGTCTTTAGTCTCACCAGAGCGATCATTTCCTCGATAATATGACTTAATAACATATAGATCCTCGTATTCTCTTGCCAAATCATAGTCCTTGTTTACACTATCAGTATTCCATTCTAATGCTCTAATCAAATACTCCTCAGTATCTTCATCAAAATTGAAAAAATACTGCCTACCAAGAAGAAATGCCTTCTCGCCTGTTTCATCATCTCTTGCTTCTTGATGTAACGCCTCGATCTCTTCTGCTTTTAGTAGTGATGTTAAGTCTATGTCATTGGTATCCTCTAAATGACCTGAAGAAGTAGGCTTTGTGCTCCCCTCTACTAAATCAATACCACTATTATGATCACCTGCATTACCTGATCCCCATAACAACATCAAGATCAACGCTATAGAATATCTCATCATTACTCCTTGTTTTGATTATGTTATAGTACAAAACCTTATTAAATACATGATTTTATTTATTAATAGACAATGTAGACTACATTACATAGACAACAAACCATTCATTCCAACCGTCTTAATAACACGGTAAATGCTCAAACTAGTCAATATTGAACGTTGTCTTAAATCAACTTATAATACTATTAAACACAATAATAAAACCGCTGTCTTTTTTATTCAGCTCATCAAGCTGATCTTGACCCTGCTCATACCCTTGCTCAGCTGCTTTTTGGTAACAATTCATAACTTGAATAAATTCTTACTCCATTCCTTTAACATATGGACTAAGCGACTTATAAACTTCTAAAATCATTACCAAATATTTGATTCCACGCACAACTTGGAGCTTTATAAATAAGATTGTTGGGCCTTCTTAGAAAGATAATATGGAAAAATTAAATAATGTGCTATTCTACGCCAAATATAATCTTAAAAAAGTCACATCCGATGAAATCGTAAAGTATTTTAGTAAGATATGAGGCAATCAATCCATAACAAGTCTGAACATTTCAATGTCTTTATTGAGTTCATCAATATCAATTAATGACTTAGATGGGACGATAAATAAACATTGACGTCCACACTGCTTTTCACGTTTAACATACTTCTCTACATAGTGGTAAAAAGGCCGATCAATATAATCATCAAATATAATTCTTGTTCCTTCTTCAGCATACTTTAGGCTTGTTAAAAAACAACATACCCTGAATCTTCCATCTACTAAAATGAGTTCGGGTTTCTCCTTTTGTCTCCAAATAAAGTCTGTATAGTCATTAAAGTTATCCTTCCTTTCGTAACTTACTGGACGACCTCATCCGCCAACAACACCCACGTTAACATACTGAATATTGAGTCTGTCACTGGTATTTGGGTTGTTATTTTTTACCTTATCTACCCATTCATCAGATGTATCAACTGCTATCACATTAGCGGAAGAATGATTAAGAACCCACTTCGTTGATTGACCACAACCATACTCACCATATAAGCCCACGTGCCTCATTTCATCTTTAAACAAGGAATCATCTCCATCAAATAGACGATTAGGATCCTTTTTTATTTTGTGTCTCTGTGCTTTTTTCTTAATTTTTTGAAAAAGCAGTCGTATTTTTTTACCCATACAAACAATTTCCATATACAATTAAGTATATTATTGAATAAATTCTATTTGATTTCAAACTCTAAAAAAATTATTCGGATTTTTTTAACCAAACTACAAGATAAAGTACATACCGACCGAAATCATGAGTACAACCTTATAAATAGACAAAAATTTTAGATTATTTCAGAATCCTGATGACTTTTTTCATCCTGAATCTGCCATTGATCCAATATCTGATCGATTATATTTGTATCTTCTTGAAGATCTTTTAACACTAATACACGCTTTTCTCTTGATGCTACATGCTGTATATCTTCTAACCATGATAATAATAACTCAGAGCTCCACTCAGCTTGGGCTATCATGTCTGCCCCATCTCGTGCCACCAACCACTCTGCATTTAAATGTTGATGATTTAAAGCCGATGTTGGTAAAGGAATGAATAATGCAGGTTTTAACATTTGAATGCACTCAGATATTGTCATTGCACCTGAGCGAGCAATAACGACATCAGCCCATTGGTATGCCGATGCCATATCATTGATAAACGAAATAACATTTACATCATGATTCGATTGCTCATAAATAGATTTTACGGTAGAAACCTCACCACTTCCACATTGATGATAAATGGATAGCGGTTGCTTAATATCATTGGCTAACGATGCTGAAACATGCTGATTTAAAAACTGAGCACCTTGTGAGCCACCCACAATTAATATCCGTAAAGGACCTGTGTGTTTGGTTATGGCATCTTGAGCTGTAAATCGCTGAGGGTTGCCCATGATGGTAACATTAGGTAATGCGGTACCCTCAAATGCCGCAAAACAATGCTCTGCCCATTGACTAATGATTTTATTGGCTTGACCTGGAATAACGTTTTGTTCATGAAGACTTAAATTGATTTTTAAAGCTCTAGCTGCTAGTGCTGCAGGTAATGAAATAAAACCACCCATAACCAACACACGATTAACGCCATTTTTTTTAAAATAAATCACGCATAATACAGTTGCTATAATCAATTTCAATGGCCATAAATAACGACCAAAACGCCCTTTTTTACCATAGAAGTTTAATCCCAAATATGACCAACCTAATGGCTTTACTTTTTCCAAAGACATGCCCTGATGAGTTCCCACCCAACTAATGGTAAATCCTCGCTGCTCTAAACCCTGACCAATACTTATGCCTGGAAAAATATGACCGCCAGTTCCTGCTGCCGCTATTGCAATATGATGTTTAGTTTTCATTGTGCTCCTTAATGGTTCTAAAAACCAGCCCCATGGCAATACAACTAATAATTAAGCTGCTCCCACCATAACTGATAAAAGGTAACGTAATGCCTTTAGTTGGCAATAGACCGAGATTAACTGAAACATTGATAATGCCCTGTATGGAAAACCAAAAACCAATACCCATGCATAATAAATAACCAAAGATATCATCATATGCCAAAGCACGCCGTCCAGTCTGTAAAATCAACATAATGAGAAAGACAAATAACATTAAAAACGCAATAGCCATCATCAATCCGCCCTCTTCTGTCATCACCGCAAAAAGGAAATCAGTGTGCGCCTCAGGCAAATAAAACTGTTTTTGAATGCTATGACCTAAGCCAACACCCAATAAGCCACCATGACCTATGGCCATAAATGCATTCACGATTTGATAACCTTCATTGGCTTTATGCTGCCAGGGTGATAGGAAAGCTTTTATACGTTCAATGCGATATGGTTGCGTAAAAGCCAAGGCTGTTAAGGTAGCAACAACAATCCCTGTTAAAGATAAAAAGTATTTTAATGGCGCTCCAGATATAAATAACATCAATAGCGATACACTGACCAATACCACAACAGAACCCAAATCAGGTTCAGCTAAAATAAATAATGACATGACAGCAAGAACGACCAATGGCTTGTAAAAAGATGACACATGATACTCCAACATACGATGGTGTTTGCTGATGTAACTCGCCATAAAAATAATCATTGATAATTTAACAATTTCTGTAACTTGAATATTCAAAAAAGGTAATCTTAACCATCGACTACTGCCTTTGACTGATGTACCAATATGAGGTATCAAAACCAACACCAACAATATCAATGATAAAGCAATGCCAACATAACTAAATCTTTGCCAAACGCGCAATGGAATCAGAGTCACACCAAACATAATCATCAAACCAACTACCCAATAAAGACATTGTTTAAACCATAAAGAATGACCTGATAATAATTGGTAATTTTTGGGATAAACAGCTGAAGCCAGGAAAATCAACCCTGATGACATCAACAAAATGATCGCCAGAATTAAGTGAAAAGCATTAATATTTGGTATTTTCATACTGCCTCGCAAACGCTAAGAAATAATGGCCTCGAGCTTCAAAGTTGCTAAATTCATCAAAACTCGCACAGGCTGGTGATAATAAAATAATGGCATTATTCGGTAGATGACTTAATGACTCAAGCGTTGTCTGCAACGTGTCTTGCATGCGTATCTGAGGGACATCTAGCAAGTGAGCCACACGTTTTTTATCTTGCCCATAACACCATATCTGATCGGGCAATACATCGAATGGCCAATCAAAAACTTCTTCCTTAAAAACCCCACCGACCAACCAAAAAATGGGCCGATCATATTGTAAAAATTGACTCAATGCCACCATACATGCAGCCACATTGGTCGCCTTAGAGTCATTGACCCACCATCGACCAGAAGGAGATTGCCATACTTGACATCGATGTGGTAACGTCCATTGATCAGTCATAAGATGAGTTAAAAGCTTTATTCCCAACATGTCAACAAGTGCTACAGCTGCCAATGCATTTATCTGGTCATGATGCCATAAAGCCCCATCCCAACCAGTTAAACGAAGGTGGTTTTTAAAGACTGCCTGCTCTTGATCATCAAATGTATAAGTGCTTTGAAGATAGGAGAAACTTAAGTCTGAAGACCGCATTAATGCTGCTTGGCTGTGCTTTAATAGGTTATCCTTCGCACTTTTGTATGCATCAAAGCCTCCATGCCATTCTAAGTGATCTGGCTCAATATTAAGAATAACCGCAACAGTTGCTAAGGTCGCCTTAAGCCAATAGCACTGGTAACTTGATAACTCTAAGACCCAAACATCAGGATGATCTTGTAACGCATCTAAGAGTGGGTACCCACTATTGCCCGCCACAATGGCGTGGTATCCAGATTGTCGTAAAATATCCCCGATTATATGACAAGTCGTGGTTTTACCATTGGTACCCGTAACCGCAATCACAGGCTTGGCATTCAGTGCTGAAAAGATAGCTAACTCTGTTCCAATGATCACTTTTTTTTCAGCTAAAATACTCATCCATGGATGCAACGGTGAAAAACTTGAACTGATAAGAACGACAGCCCCCTCAGGAATACCTGAAAGATCTTTTAAAACGGGTTGTTGTGATAATGCCTGCCAACCATCTAGACCCGGTGGCTCAGATCGATCATCAATGACCGAAACATCAATATGATGATTCAGACAGAATCTTGCCAGAGCCAAACCTGTTTTTCCTAAACCAAGCACCCAAACATGATGCTGTTCTTTTAAATGTTCAAGACTAAATACAGACATCCACATCCTACCACTACCCCGATGAATGAGGCGCTAACAAAACGTCTTACAATCGTTGCTTCTGACCAACCTTGTAGCTCAAAATGATGATGAATTGGGGCCATTTTAAACACTCTTTTCCCCCTAAGTTTGAAGGATCCAACCTGAATCATCACTGATAACGTTTCTGATACCATGACCCAAGCCATCAATGCAAAAATCCACTCTATTTTAAGAACTAATGCAATAAGTGCTAACATTGGACCTAAAACTATAGATGCAGAGTCGCCCATAAAAATCCTTGCAGGATGTGCATTATAGTGACGAAAAACCAGACCAGTTAGTGCCATGCTGGAAAAGAAAACATGATACATCATCAGCGATTCAGGCTGAAGAAAGACAACACATAACCACATACCCATCACGACCGTAAGCCATGTGCCAACCAACAAACCATCTAAACCGTCTGTTAAATTGGAGGCATTTGATGAACCCATCAAAACAAAGATACCCCATATGAAATAACCATAGCCAACATTGATAGTACCGATCACTGGCATCCAAATATCAGTTGGCATTAACCCATACCACGATGCGATGACCCAGATCATCAATGCAACGACTAACTGACACAGTGCTTTTTTTCGCGCACTCAGATCTTTTTTGTGTCTTTTACCCCAATCGTCCACTGCACCAATCATCATAAAGCCCAGCACTAAAATCATCATCATCCACAGCAAAGGTTGATGCCAATCAATGAGCATCAGCCAAATCACCATTAAAACCACCATCCATGGAATACCACCCATACTTGGTGTCCCTTGTTTTTGTTGATGCCTTTCTGGCACATCATCCCTAACCCGATGATGCTCTCCTTGCATTGCTTTAATCCATTTTGGCATGACTAAAAACAATAAAAATGAAGCGAAAACAATCACCGCAGCATACCCAATAAGAGCATTCCATCCCATACTTGCAAATAAATTATACAGCAATTTCTCCCTCCATCCATGTAACGACATCTTCCATACGACTGGATCTTGAACCTTTGACTAAAATAACATCGTAATCCTGCCAACGCTGATTTAAATAGCGTTTGAGTGCATTGTGATGAGGCGCTACAAAAGCATAAGGATGCCCTTGCGTCACTGCTGCGGCATCATCACCACAAAAAGCACAGTCCAAACCTTGTTTCGCAATATGTGCTGCAACATCAAGGTGATGCTGTCCACTCTGAGAACCTAATTCCGCCATCTGACCTAAAACCACTAAACTTTTTAACTGCATGCTCTTAACCCAGTCGACCATAGCCTTAACAGCAATAGGGCTAGCATTGTAGGTATCATCTATAATCATGGCATTCTGACATTGTACCACTCGATGTCTAACTATGTTCTCTGGGAACTGAACCATCACAGCTTGAAGATCAGTTAGCGACATACTTTCATGATCTGCCACACGAACACAAAAATCCATTACGTTGATCAAATGAGGGACACCAATATTGGTTTTAATTGACACACATTGCCCTTGCCAGGTCGTCTTCAGTTCACCTTCATTAAGTGAGCACGTAAAAGATGTTTGGTCTGTCCCAAAATATGTGATTTTTCTTTGACCAGCATCCTTTACCCACTGAGATGTGCCTTGATCTTGCTGGGGCAAATAAACCCAAGCATCTTTAGGAGCATAACGACAAATAGCCCCTTTTTCTTGAATGACTCCAGAGATATTCTTTAGCTTTTCAATATGACAAGCGGCTGCACCTGTTATCATAACTGCATGTGGTTTAGCATATGAAACCAGCTGCTTAATATCCCCAGGTTGATTCGCGCCCATTTCAATCACAACATATTGATGTTGTGGCTGAATATTTAAGAGTGTAACAGGCACACCAAAGTGATTATTTAAGTTACCAAGCGTTGCATGTGTTGGCCCAAGATGAGATAGAAGATGAGCAAGTGTATTCTTTGTGGTGGTTTTACCCATTGATCCAGTCATTGCGTAACGCTTTGCTTGAGAGCGATTGAGTACTTCCTTCATCAATATAAGCATTGCTTTATGGACATCATTAACCACCAAATGAGGGATATGACTACTTAGTGGCTTCGAAGCAATCACGGCAACAGCGCCTTTGTCTACAGCATCAGCAACGAATTCACACCCTGAACGAGCAAGGTCTAATGCTAAAAAGCATTGCCCTGGTTGAATACGACGAGAGTCAATATCAAAACCTTGAATCGTAACATCCTCACCTTCATAGGCCATTTTTAGTATATTGGCACAATCTTTTAACGAACGGATCATGAGCCCACCTTAAGCGCTAAAAACCGCTCTGCTTGCTCTAAATCACTAAAGTAATGATGACTACCACGGATCTCTTGAATGTTTTCATGACCTTTACCTGCGATCAAGACTGTATCACCTGACTTTGCCTGTCGTAAAGCCTCTGCAATAGCGTTTGCACGATCGGGTTCAATAATCACCGCCCATGCACACACCATACCTGATAATATTTGATCAATAATTTTCGTTGGCGACTCATACCTAGGGTTATCATTCGTCAAAATAACATGATCAGCAACTTGTTCAGCAACCCGGCCCATCTGATGACGTTTGTCGACATCTCTTTGTCCACCACAGCCAAAAACAACCCATAATTTTCCCTTTGTTTCTCGCTTTAAAGCTTGCAGCACTCGAGATAATGCATCAGGGGTATGCGCGTAATCCACAACCACCAGTGGGGCGTCATTATATTGGATACATTGCATTCTACCAGGAACCACATCCACTTTCTGTGAGGCCTGAAAAAGTGCTTGAGCCTCGTACCCCTCCTGAATGAGGCAAGCAATAGCAGACAGCAAGTTTAATTGGTTATGCTCTCCAATTAATAAACAAGTCAACGTATGGGCGCCCCATGATGAGGTAACATGGCATTGATTGCCTTGACCTTGCCCCCATATATAACCCGTTAAACGCGGGTGTTTGGGCTGACTTTTCATTGAAATACCAATAATTTTCACCTGTGGAGATGTTGCATGAATAACGTCTTCTGCATGATCATCATCCATATTAACCACGATAAAATCTAAATGCTCATGACGAAACAATGTTAACTTTGCCTGTAAATAATTGGCCATATTCTGATGATAATCAAGATGGTCATGGCTTAAGTTTGTAAACACAGCTCCCTTTATGGTCACACCATTTAAACGCCCTTGATCAAGCGCATGAGAAGATGCTTCCATGGCAATTAAAGCACATTTATCTTTAAGTGCATGAATGGATTCATGAACGTCAATGGCGCTGGGTGTTGTTAATCCAAAAGGTTGATGAAGTGTTTTAGGTGGTATACCTCTCCCTAAGGTGCCGATGAGGCCTCCTTTTTGTCCCAAAGCATTAAGTAACAAGCACATCATGTAACAAACTGACGTTTTTCCATTTGTACCAGTGACAGCAACCACAGGTTGCGATGCTGAAGGATGGTGATAATATTGGTTGGCAAGTGCCCCAATATAGTCCTCTAGTGACTTAATGGTCACAATGGGTATTCGCGTTGTGGGCCAAAAGGAAACAAAACCATGCTGATGCTCATCACCAGAGACCAAAACAGCACTCACGCCACGCTGTATTGCACTCTCAATAAACATTGACCCATGTTGCTCGGAACTACCTTTCAATGCCAGAAAAACATCCCCCTTATTTGCGACACGGCTGTCTTGTACAAAACGAGAAAATAAAACATCTGTCTCTAAGTTAATAGACCAGATATCAGTCAAGTAAGTATTTAAAGATTGTTTCATAATCGTGTCTCTAGGATAAATGATAGGCCCATAACTGGGAAAAAATAGTTTTAAAAGCAGGTGCCGCAACACGCCCACCGTATATAGATCCTCTTGGTTTATCAACCTGAACTGCAATCAAATATTTAGGCTTATCAGCAGGTGCAAAACCGATAAATGAGGCGCGGTAGTCTTCCTCTTGATATTGGCCATTGTGCAGCATTCTGGTTGTTCCAGTCTTACCCGCAACAGCTACATTTTTGACATCAGCACGAAACCCAGTGCCGCCTTTTTGTGTTACCTTAACCATCATGTCTCTAACTTTATGCGCCACGTCACTTGAAATAACCTGTTCACTTTGCTCAGTGGATTGGTCTTTAATGATATGAATAGGTACGTTTTTACCATCATTTGCAATGATCGCAATACCATTAGCGATTTGCATTAAGCTGGTTTCTATTCCATAACCAAACGATATAGCAGCTCGATCAAAATCTGTCATTTTTCGATGAAGATTACTATGTCCTGAGCGCTCTCCTGGAAAACCTAGTGTGATGGTTTTATTTAAACCCATTTTTTGATAAAGATTAGCCGCATCATCTTGTGGTACTTGGAGCATTAATTTACTCATTCCAATATTACTTGAGCGCCTGATAATGTCCGATAAAGACAATTGACCTGGTTTAAATTCATCATGAATATCATGTCCATTCAACCGCAAGTGTCCTGGATTGGTATCAATGATGGTTTGCTCATCAAAACCATAATTAAGAAGAGCAACCATTGAAATAGGTTTGATAATTGATCCTGGCTCATTGATGTCAGTCAACGCTTTGTTGCGAATAAGATCAAGACTTTTCAGAGGCTTATTTGGATCATAAGATGGATAATTAGCAACCGCAAGAACATCGCCACTTGGGATAGCAATCACTATGGCCTCTGCAGATGCTGCATTAAATTGTTGAACTGTTTGTCGAAGCGCTTGATAAGCAATAAATTGTGCATGTCGATCTAAAGTTAGCTGGATGTGTTTACCTTGCTTGGCTTGCTTTATAATATTGCGTTCAGAAATAATCTGCCCCTTTCGATTAACCGAATATTCTTCTTGTCCAGCTTTACCTTTTAAGGAATCATCATAGGCAAGCTCAATACCCTCTTGACCTTTACCATCAATATTAACCCGACCTACCAGCTGACTTGCTGAGGCACCAGCAGGGTAATATCGACCAAATTCTTTAACAAAATGCAAACCATAATGAGCATCTAAAGATTTTAGTAACTTAAATTGCTCCGATGATAAATGTCGCTTCAAGTAGACAAATTGATTTTTTTGATTGATTTTTTTATTAATAACACCACTAGATAGACCTAAAATTTTAGCAACTTGTTGGGTTTCTTCGTCTGACCAAACGGTTTCTTGGGGATTAACCCACACACTTTGTTTATACAGGCTCATGGCTAATGGTTTACCATGGCGGTCAAGAATGTCACCTCTTGGCACATTAATTTTTTGAAGTCTATTCGATCGCGCCTTGGTCTCTTTCACCAAAAACTCACGCTGAATAATCGTTAAATCAATCAATCGATAAACGATTGCTGATAGTGATAGACACAATCCAATGATAACCAGAACATAACGAAGTCGGTGACTTTTCATATCTCATATTAATTCTTACTTAAGTTTAGTGTAATCACCTTAGAGCGAACTGGCAAGCTCATCTTTAACTCTTCTGAAGCAATCTGGTAGACTTGCTCCTGTTGAGATATCTCAGATTTCATTGAAGTCAATAACTTAGTAGCAGTATTTAGATCATGTATCATTTGCCTGTGTGCATTGACATCAGCATTATAGCGATGATGCTCTGAACGCATTTGTGCTAAATAGACCAGTGATGCTGCAATAAGCAATGCGAGCGTTGTCGCTAAAATGATATATGATCGATCTGATAGTGCTATTTCTAAAGATGGCACCATAGGTATGGCTCTTGCTTGTTGTCGTCTCATGCTATCTTCTCCAGTACTCGTAAAATGGCGCTGCGAGCACGTGGGTTTTGAGTCACTTCCATGAGACTCGGCACCACATGCCTAACAACGCGCCTTAGTCTAGGCGTTTTTTGGGGTCTATCCATGGTAATTCGCTCATTACCACTGCAATATTGTTTGGCAAATCGTTTGACAACTTTGTGCTCTAAAGAATGAAAGCCAATGATGGCTATCCTTCCACCCACAGCCAATAAGTCAAGTGCATCCTCTAAAAGTTGCTCCAATTGTTCTAATTCTTGGTTGACATACATCCTTAGTGCTTGAAATGTCCGTGTTGCAGGGTGTTTACCCCTCTGGTAATGGGGACATGCACTTTTAATGATAGTAACCAATGCCTCTGTTGATTCTATCGGCTCTATTGATCGTGCCTCAACGATAGCCTTAGCAATTCGACGATGAAACTTTTCTTCCCCTAAATCACGTATCAATAGAGATAAATCTTCTTCATCAATCGTAGCAATCACTGTTGCCGCTGAAACAGCTTGCTTTTGATCCATTCTCATATCCAAAGGCCCGTCAAAACGAAAGCTGAAACCTCTTTCAGCCTGATCTAATTGTGGTGATGACACCCCAAGATCAAGTAAAATCCCATCTATCTTCCCAAGCAACATAAGCTTATCTAGCTCTATTTTCATCGTTGCAAAAGCACTTGGAATAACGTGCACTCTATGATCTTTGGCAGCCAAATCTTCTGCTTGCTTAATGGCCTGGTGATCGCGATCAAAGACCAACAAACAGCCTTGATCGTTAAGATAAGAAAGCATTTGTTGACTATGACCCCCACGCCCAAAAGTTCCATCCACATAAGTACCATTGGGGTCATTCATCAATAAATCGATGACTTCTGAGACTAAAATAGGCTGATGCATGATTAGACCGATATAGTGTCTAACACATCCGAAGCATTCCCGTCCTCAGATGTGCTGACCCCTAAGTTTAACCATTGTGATCGTTGCCGTTGCCAGCAATCTTCACTCCATATTTCAAATTTCTTTCCCTGTCCTACCAAAATCATCTTCTTATCCAGTTCAGCATGCTCCTTTAATAACTGAGGCAATAAAAGGCGTCCTTGCGAATCCATGTCAATTTCCGTCGCGTGTCCTATCAACAATCTCTGTATCCTCCTTGTTGCAGGCTGAAAACTGGGTAAGGCCTGTAGCTTTTGCTCAATTTCTTCCCAGACCTTGAGCGGGTAAAGCAGCAAGCATTGCTCATCGGTATCAATCGTAATCACAACCCCATGACATCCTTCATCAGTCAGTTGTGAGCGATACTTAGTCGGAATCGCAAAACGATTCTTTGTATCCAAATTTACTGTATTTATACCTCTAAACATGCGACACCACTTTTTACCACTTTGCACCACATAATGACACTTTGACGCATTTTTACCCCACTGTCAACCCACTTTTCCATTATTTCAATCATTTAACCATTTTCATCAACAATACTGTGAACTTATCGCTATAATTCGCCAAGAAACACATTGACAAACCAACGCAAAATTACTAGTATACTTATACACTTAATCGGCTTTTAAAATGAAATTAAACTTAAATGACTATGCATATCTGGCATTTACACAATTGACCATTTCAAATTATTTTGAATCATTAAAACAACATGGCAACATTGATAACCCGTTTAGAAAGGCTGAAAGCAAAGAACATTTTGGCCAGCTCATCAATGAGCTTCGCACCGACTTAAAAGTTCATTTTGAAGATAAGAAAAACCATTTTATTCATGCTCTTCTAGAAAAAAACAAAACCGGGCATCAAACGATCGCCAAGCAATTTGCAGAAGTCATTAATTCTGCCACAGAAATTGTTCCATCAAGTGCGACTGAATTTATAGATCACTTTAACGAAAGTCTCTCTAAGTTTGTAAATCAAAACCGAATACAGCTTAAAGATAGTGCCACTGATGAATATAGAGACTCTGTTGTAAGTCACACTTGTAGTCAAGACATACCCAACAATGCTCTTTCGTATATCGGCCAAACTATTTGGATTGATGGCTTTAAACAAATCCATGGCATACTTAATGGAACGGTTTTGTCAAGACTCCTGGGAACAGATGCACTTGATGCGTCTTATGCAAGCACGCTGTTCGAATGTGTATTTGGTATCACTATGCGTGACAATGAGTCCAAAAGACTTGCACCCCTGTTAATTAACCAAGATGAAAGAGTAAATCATCTATATGATTATTATAAAAAATTGGACGCATCACTTGAGAGTAACGAGTTCCCACTTTCACGATGTACTTGGCTACTACAGCAACTGATGGTCTCAACCACCTACCACCAATCTCTGCCAACCCTTGCCGAAAGCTCAAAGAGAGAATGTATTATCTTAGCCCAACATGAAGCACTATCAATTGGTCTTGCCCTTCTTAAGACAGCTAAATTTGCTGGCGAAAAACATACAAACGCATTCATTGATAGTTACTTACACAGCTTCACAAAGGACACATCTGAACACACCCTATCCTTGTCAAGAGTTTGGCACCACACAACAGAGCAATCAAAACACAGCGAAATCCTTTGTGCCGCTATGACCTCCCCCAGAACAATCCAAGAAATCAACCAAGCTACAGGCCTTGATATTTTTTCAATGAAAGAGCTTATCCCCGATAGCGATAGAGCTTATGAACACTTTCAAGCCAGAGTTGAACAACTCCTTCACCTCGACTATTCTACATTTGAAAGAATTTATGACATGTATATGCAGAACGACAAACTCGTCAGTAGCGAATTGATTAAAGAACTCCTTCAAAATGTCACAGTTGAGCATGAAGAACTTAATAATAGTCATTACATAAAATATCTTTTACCTATTTCATTGGCATCAAAGCATCTGGGCACATCACGATTTATAAAGGACGATTTCCCCATTAATGTTTTAATTCAATCAGGCATCTCTGCAACGGAAATCCTTAAACAGCATCCGGAAAAAAATGATGAATTAATTTTGCTTGGCGCCCACCCCTCAAGCCAGCTAATATCAGATATAACAAACATTTCAAATGCCACCGCGGAGCAGGTCGCAATTACTTTTGAACCTAAAGAAAATAAAATATTTATTAAGGCCATACTAACTGGAATAACTCAATCATTTGGCGCTAAAGACAATGATGAAGCATTTAAATTGATTGATAACATATTTAATCTGCGCAACTCCAAAACATACTCTCTTAATACCAAACAGCAACCTGAATCAAGCCTAGTTCTTAACTTACTGAGCAATATCGATAGCTTTATAACGGAGTCTGGACAACCCTTTTCCAATTCAGCTATTATTTACGCTATTTTAAAAGAGTTTACACCTCTTGATATCTCCCCGATCACACTACATAATTGGCTTTCATCGACCGAAAACAAAAAAATAGAAGCCATCAAATCCCGACACCCTGATGCTTTTTTCCTATCTCCATACGCAGGTTCTCTTGGCACATCAGAGCGCACTCAAGATCAATTGGTTAAATGGATGGATGACACAGCTAAATCAGCACAACAATCTAATCAAGCCATTAATCTAGATGACGCCATTGAAAACTTCATCCTCTTTACATCCAACCCCCTTGATGAGGCTATTGCCTCGTGCTTAGCTAACAGTGATGACACAAAGAGAGATAATATTAAACTTATCTATCAACACCTATTAGAACAGTTTAACCACCAACAATCATCACCTCATTTCTTAGACACATTTATTAACACTTACGACGAAATAAAGAAAAACCTTAAGCATGGAGCGCTACCCAATATTTTACCATGTTTATTAACCAGTTTATGGCCAGACCTTCAAACTAAAAATATCTTCAACATGTATCGCTTTTGCGACTCCTTCACCCAAGAAAGCAAGCACTCAACTCAGCCCCCAATGGCTACCATCGAAAGCTTTTTAGAAATTCAGCAGACAATTAAAGATGCCACCTTTATTGAGTCAATACTTTTACTGACTCTTAAGCAAAATGACCTCATAGAAACATCCGATCTTAAAAATCGACACGAGGAAATTAGGGCAATCTTTACAAACCAACCATCTGATCGCTACAACACAAACACCACAGATGAAACAAAAGAACTAACCCGACGGATCTTAACCATTTTATCCGAAGACCCGAATAACCCACACAATCTAATAGACGCAATTAAGTCCCTTATCAAGGACTGGTATCCAAACGATATTGAGGCAGACAAACAAGCACGCAATCTTGCTCTCGAACTGAGAGCTGGACAATTTAATGTTGTCACCAGAGCATTTAACCAACTCTTCAATGATAGCATCGATATTCTCACGAACCGTATTGTCTGTGCATTTTTAGCTCAAACATTTATCTGCTTTTTGATTGTTTTTAAATCTCTCGGCTTTTTCAGCGGCATGACACCTTTGATGGCTGTTGGTCAATTCATAACAATGTATACCACAGCAATATTTGCACTATGGGGGGTTTACAGCATACTCAAATACCTTTTTGTCCAAGAACCCAATCTTGCATTTGACTTCACGCCAACAGGCTTATCAGAACTTGATATAGAAGCAGCCAAATCTAAAATAACACCTGATTATTTAAACGCTCCAAATAGAACCACCTTAAAGATCACCTCTGAAAGATAGATAGAACTGATTCCTGAATGACTGATATAGCTTTATGACTCACATCTAATTGATGTAATTGAACACCTTTTAACCCTTCATAATAGCTCAATAATGGCTGCGTCTCACTGCGATAAACATCAAGCCGCTTAGCAATGACATCTCGACTATCATCTGAACGCTTAACCAGCTGCTCACCTGTTACATCATCAATACCAGAAACCTTCGGTGGGTTATTGACCTCATGATAAACTCGACCAGATGGCTTATGAATCCAACGACCAGATAATCGGGAGATAACCTCATCATCCTCTACATCAAAATACAAAACATCCGTTACAACAACGCCATTTTGCGCCAACAGCTCAGCTTGTGCTAGATTTCGTGGAAAACCATCAAGGATAACACCGGATGCCTCTGTTGCCTCAATCTTTCGACATAATATGGGCACAACAATTTCCGCAGAAACCAACTGCCCCCTCTCCATAATACCTCGAAGCTTTACACCATCAGCGGTATCACGTAACATTTCCTCTCGCAGCAAATCACCTGTTGATATATGGGCCCAGCCAAATGCCTTACTTAATGCCGCACCCTGAGTACCCTTTCCTGCACCAGGCTTACCTAAAAGCACAATTACGCGTTTTTGATCAGTCATCTTATCACCTATTTAATTTCTCATTACCCTATCAAAGATCTTGAGCAACCTCAAGACCACCACGAACCTGATGCAGATGACCTGTGTGAATGACACTTAATTTTTCTAGCCCAACACTAAATGACCCATTATACCGCCACCGACCTAAATGAATATATTGCAATTCCTGGCCGAATCCACCATGCCAATCAACCTCATGAAAAAAATTATAAAACTCCATTTTTTTACCATCAAATAAACAAACACTTCTACTGGGCCAACTGCGATTACAAGGGATGATCTGAATTGGCTTAAACCACGATCGATCAACAGCCCTTGAGATCATTGACCTTAAAGCCCAAAGATCATACCAAGAATGACAGCTCTGAATGACACTTAAACCACAACCACCCAAAGCATATGCTACCACAAAGCCTAATAGCCAAAAACGCATTGTTAACCTTCATCATTTTTCTCAATTTACGCGTCACTTTCACTTATATCAATAAGGGGATCAACTTTAATCTTTACCTGCTGAATAACACCATCATGAAGAGCTGAGACCTCCATCAAAACACCATACATCCTTACACACAATGACTGCTGAGGAATAGCATCTAGATAATCAATAATCAAACCCGATAATGTTCGGGCATATTTTGTAGGCAACTGCGTTCCATATAACCGATTAACATCTCGAACGAATATATCGCCAGGCAACGCCACCCAACGATCAAGCGTAAGCTCAGAATGCTCCATAGAGATATGCTTCCAACGATCTATCGAACCCATAACCTCGTTAGCAATATCAGACTTTGATACCCCACCCTTAATACCACCATATTCATCAATCACTAAAATCAGCTTATTTTTTTTCCACATTAAGAGAGGCCATTGATCTTTTACAGCAGCAGTCATGGGAACAAATACGATAGGCTTTAATGCATAAATTAACCCGGCCTTATTTAGAGCACCTTTGTGCATTAATTGCATTACATCTCGCACACCAAGCAACCCAAGAATTTGATCCATATTGCCACGGTAAACCACAACATGAGAAGCTTTAGCAGTCATCAAATAAGATACACAAGACTCCCAATCCGTTTGAATATCTAGCATAGCCAACTTACTGACAGGAACCATGACATCTGCAACCGTTAGCTCATCTAAAGCCAAAACACCCAACAGCATTGATTGATCAGCCTTACTCAAACCTGAAGTCTCTTCCTTAACCACGCCATGTAATTCTGCACGAGTTAACTCACCCCGAACTTCACCTTGAGCTTTAATACCAAATAGTTTGAACAGTATATTGACGCACGCATTCACTGTATGCAAAATAGGCAGCATCAAGACTTTTAGAACGGATAAAATACCTGATAAGGCTAAAGCAAACCGCTCTGAATACTGAACACCTATGGTCTTTGGGATCACCTCACAAAAAATCAATACAAAAACCACCAAACATGCTGTTGCAACCATCACACCAAAATCACCTGCTAAATAAGAAAATAATTTTGTAACCAATACAGAAACCAAAATATTAGCAATCGTATTACCAACCAAAACAATACCCAACAACTTTTTAGGCTGATTTAATAAATTTAAAGCGCGCTTAGCTGCAGGCGAATGCTTTGCAAGATGCCTGATCCTATATCTATTTGCCGCCATAAAGACAGTCTCTGAACAGGAAAAGAATGCAGATATAAAAATGCACACAACAATCGCTAAACTCATCAGTATGACACTGTAATTAACCATGGATAAACCACCCCAAAACACACAAATAGACAAACATTGCCAAGAAAACAACCCAGCGCACTAGACTTGGCAATGCCGTATGAACACAACCATAAACAACATCTATAAACATCAATAAGAACCAACTTCCTAGCACAGAGAATGTCATGATAACAGAATGCCCACCCCCTCTTAGCAAACCATCAACAACAATCATACCTGTCAACAACAAGGCTTCTTTAATACCAGTATTTAGACCACTTCTGAGCAATGACATACCTGGACAAAAAGAACCCAAGGTACCGCCTGACAATAGGATTTGATTTTGGCGCATTAATACCCCATAAAGCGAACAATTAAAGAACATACAAACCACCAATAACGCTGCAAAATACACATGAATGGGCGCAGAGTACAAACCAATAACCCCGATCATTAATCCACCACCCAAATACACCCGCAAGACTTGACCATAGCGGTGATGCCTGGAAAGCAAAATACCGAATAACCCCATAAGATAAATAACAACTAAATGAGCCGATCCGCCCAAAAAAATATAAGTAACTGGCAACAACATTCCCAGAATACCGAATAAACCTAACGCAAAAAGCCTGATTCGCAAGAGCTGATCCAATTGACCATGCCGCCAAAACTGAATCAACAGCAGCCAAATCAGCATAATGTGTGGTGTTTGCAATGATAACATAATTAACATTCTCACCTATAGCAAATCATTTGTCACCAGTAACCTGAACAAATGTGACTTGCAGTGCCATACATCATTTGCTAACATGCCCAGATTGAATTACGAGGACAACCATGTCGTTAACCCAGCGATTAAGCCAAGCATTTAAGCACCTATCTGGCCAGGCCAAACTCAGTGAAAAAAACATTGAGCTGGCAGTTAAAGATGTTGAACACGCTCTGACACAAGCCGACGTTGCGCAACCCGTTGTCACCTCATTTATCCAGAATATTAAAGAGCACGCCGTTGGCCAAGATGTTCTTCACTCCCTTAATCCGCAAGAAGCCTTCCTCAAAATTGTTAAAGATCAACTGATTGAAACACTCGGAAACTCCGCTGAAGAATGTAGTCTTAATCTTAACAACAAACCTCCTGTGGTTATTCTCATGTCTGGACTGCAAGGTTCTGGTAAAACAACCACAACAGCTAAAATTGCCAACTTACTTCAACACAAGGGCAAAAGAGTCATGATTACCTCTGTTGACGTTTACAGAGCAGCAGCTATTGAACAACTACAACAATTGGCAAATACCCACCAACTCAACGCCTTTTGTTCCAACCAATCTAACCCCATTGATATGTGTTTAGATGCCCTCAACCAAGCAAAAAAATCGTTGATGGACGTTCTTATCATTGATACCGCTGGTCGCCTTCATATTGATGATATGTTAATGAGTGAACTAAAAAACATCCAATCGGTGGTTAAACCTGCTGAAATTCTGTTTGTGGTTGACAGCATGATGGGACAAGATGCGCTTCACGCAGCTCAACACTTTGGCCAACACCTACCACTTTCAGGTATTGTTCTCACCAAAACTGATGCTGACTCAGGAGGAGGAGCTGCATTATCCGTTAAAAACATTACTGGTGCACCCATTAAGTTTATTGGTACAGGCGAAAAAATTGCTGACCTAGATAGCTTCAATCCTGAGCGCGCTGCTATGAAAATGCTTGACCTAGGAGACATTGAAGCATTAATTAAAAAAGCAGAACAGCACATAAGCGAAGATGAAGCAAAAAAATCTGCAAAAAAATTACAATCGGGACAATTTAATTTTACCGATTTTAAAGATCATTTGATACAAATGCGTCAAATGGGTGGCTTCAAAAGCATTCTTGGAATGCTACCTGGAACAAGCCAACTTCTCGAGCAAGTAAACAATAACCTTGATGAATCTAAATTCAAAATCATTGAAGTGATGATTGACTCAATGACCCATAAAGAACGACAATTCCCGATGCTTATTTTGAACTCTGAATCAAGAAGAAAACGTGTCGCCAAAGGATCAGGACGCTCGAAAAGAGAACTTAGTGAGTTACTTAAACAGTTCCAAAAAATGCAAAAAATGATGAAAAAATTTAGTTCTGGCAAGATGAAAAATATGATGAGCATGCTTGGAAAAGGTCAAATGCCCGATTCATTCCAATAAACATTTGTTTTTTTCAAATATAGGCGCTATAATACAGCATTTTCAAATATTGGGGAATTATGTTCAAAATTAGATTACGACGCGACGGTCGAAAAGATCGCCCATTTTATCATTTAGTTGCTATCGATTCTCGCAAAGCGCGCGATGCAAAAGAAAAAGCTCGTTTGGGCTACTATGACATTGTTAACAACAAACTTAGTGTTGATTTTGAACTGGTTGACAAACTCATCAGTCAAGGCGCACAAATGACTGATACAGCAAAAGCACTTATTAAACGTGCCAGAAAACAAGACAATTAATTCTGACAAACGCATTATTGTAGGCCAAATCAATCGAATATTTGGCATCAATGACTGGCATATTGTCACATCATTCACGCAAATACCTGATCAATTATTTTTCTACAGTCTAGAATTAAAATCGGGGATTAGCATTGGTGTTCTTGAATTTCGCCCTCATCAGAAAAAATTTGTGGCACGTTTTGACGTTATCCCCGACCTTAAAAGCAGCCAACTGGTGAATCAGCAACTTTTTACACGTACTTCCGAACTACCTATCCTTAACGAAGGCCAATATTATTACCATCAACTCATCGGTTTTAACGTCTTAAATCACAATCAAAACCTCATTGGCAAAGTAACCCATATCTACGAGCATTGCGGATCAGATATTCTCATCATCAATCAAGGCAAAAAAGAATCTCATCTACCTTTTTCTCATGAACTCGTAATAGTGAAGCTTGAGGAACAAACCATCCTACTAACAACTGAAGCCAATGCTTACCTTTGATATCATCTCTTGCAACACCAGCATTCAACACTTTTTTCAGCAAGGACTGATTCACCGCGCCATTCAAAAAAAGCGTGCTAAAATTCAATGTTGGAATCCAAGAATTTTCGCCAACACTCATTATCAAAATATTGATGATAAAACCTTTGGCGGCGGGCCTGGCCAAGTTATTCGGGCTGACATACTTGATAGAACGCTTAACAGCATCCCCAAGCGAGGCACTCGATGCAAAACCATTCTTTTATCCCCCAGCGGCCCAACATTAACACACGCTAAAGCCATTGAACTGACAAAACTCGACCAAATCATACTTATTTGTGGCCGATACGAAGGAATAGATCAAAGATTCATACAATTAAAGGTTGACGAATCACTCTCAATAGGTGATTATGTGCTCACTGGTGGAGAACTTCCTGCATTGGTGACCTGTGAAGCTGTTATTAGACTACTTCCTGGTACAGTGGGCAATCTTGAGTCTGTTAATCAAGACTCATTTGCTAATGGTCTTTTAGACCACCCCCACTACACCAAACCGGAGGATTTTCTCGGTCATAATGTACCAACCGTGCTACGCTCTGGCAATCATCAGGCCATCAAAGCCTGGCGAAGAATGATGGCACTAGGTCAAACATGGTTGGAACGACCTGATTTATTGGTGGGACAATCACTGAGTAGTGTTGATATCTCTCTTTTAAGTCACTTTATGGCAAGACAAACCGAGAGGAGTAATGATGACAAATTTAATACAGAAAATTGAACAAAGCCAATTAATAGAAAGGCCTGACTTTAGAGTTGGTGATCGTCTTAAAGTAGGTATTAAGATTACTGAAGGCAACAGAGAAAGGGTTCAGTATTTTGAAGGTATTTGTATTGGCAGAAACCGCAAAAATAGCAACCTTAATGCAACGTTTCGTGTCCGCAAAGATTCTTTTGGCGTCGGTATTGAGAAAGCATTTCAACTTCACTCACCTTCAATTACCGAAATTATTGTCCTCAGAAAAGGTTTGATTAGACAGGCTAAGCCCTATTATCTTCGAGATAGATCACAGAAAGGCGCGCGTATTAAAGAGCGATTTGCTAAAAGAACACAAGCTTAAACTTAAGTCTTTTCTGTTTTTATTGCATATCTTCTCTATGTTATCAATCAGATGATTAATTGGTTAATTCATTTGTATTTGACGTTTTCAGCGTCATTAACTGGAATCGCGACCTGGTATCACCAGCACCAAAGCATAAGCGATATGCTTGGTGCCTTATTAAGTATTGCGTCAACCATACTTGGCGCTTTTAACGTGCCACTTACTTGGGTTGTTGCTTTTGCAGCCTCAATTAATAATGGCTTTTTATTCTCTACAAAATCCAACTTGATCATGCATACTGCTCGGGAGATCTTGCAGATTGGATTTTTTGTTTATGGCTTCTATTATTGGCGCATTAAACGTGATAAAAATCAAAACGCAACCCCCATTACCAGCATCAGTACTCACAGTATTATCTTCTTATTGGTCAATGTTTCAATCATTGCTGCACTCTATGCCGAACCACATACACAACAAATGATTAATACTTATCTCTTGCCCCAAAGAAATGCTGGCGCACCCTGGAAGCAATTCATTGATATCTTTGCGTCATTAATGCACATTATTGGTTTATCGCTGATGAGTCGACGCATTTTGGAATCTTGGATCATCTGGATCATTATTGATCTCATCAATATCCCTCTTTATCTTGCTGAAGGGCTCTCCTATCAAGCAGGCAAGTGTATCGTTTATTTAATCATCGCAACCCTTGGCTATTTAAACTGGAAAAAAATACAATATCGCCAACAAAATGAACGGTTTCTAACCGCTAAAACCTCGGAAAGTTAGGTTGCACTCGAAACCAATTTATTGTAATATTTGGAGTATACTATGACTAATATCTTTTTTGCTCACTCAGGTGGTGTGACTTCAGTACTTAATGGTATTGCCGCTTCCGTCATCACTCAAGCTCAACAATCCCCACACATTAACAGAATCTTTATTGGTCGCAATGGCATCATTGGCGCATTGAATAATGAGATGTATGATGTTACGGATTTCACACCTGAAATGCTAGAAAAACTAGCCAGAACACCAGCGAGTGCTTTTGGCTCATGTCGCTACAAGCTTAAGTGCCCAAATACCCAAGCAAGCGAGTTCGAAACCATTCTAAAACATTTTAAACATCATAATATCACAGGCTTTATCTATAATGGTGGTAATGACTCACAAGATACAACGTTAAAAATGCACGAATATGCTCAGTCACAAAGTCAGCCACTAAACTGCGTTGGCATCCCCAAGACTATTGACAATGATCTTCCTATGGTAGACTGCTGCCCTGGATACCCATCAGCTGCTAAATATTTAGCAACCTCTATTTATGAGGCAAGTTTAGATATTCTTTCTATGTGTCGCTCTTCAACAAAAGTATTTGTTATGGAGGTTATGGGGCGTCATGCTGGCTGGCTAGCAGCTGCAACAGCTATGGCCAACACTCAACCTCATTTAGGACCACACATCATTCTTCTACCAGAAGTTCTGCACAATGAAGAACGCCTTATTCAAGCAGTAAAACAATGTGTAGCAGATTTTGGTTGTTGCGTTATTGCTGTATCAGAAGGACTGCTTACAGCTCAAGGCAAACGCTTTACCGATCAAAGAACAACTGATGCCTTTGGTCACACTCAACTTGGTGGCATTGCTCCCATTATAGCTCATCAAATACACCAACATACTGGTTTTAAATATCATTGGAGTGTTGTGGATTATTTACAACGCTCTGCAGGCCACCTAACTTCATCTATAGACCATCAACATGCCATAGCTCTTGGCCGAGAAGCCATTCTAGCACTGAACAACAAACTCAGTGGCATCATGGTTGGCATCCATCGTATCAATCAATCACCCTATGAATGGAAAACTCAATATTATGACCTTAAAAACATTGCGAATATTGAAAAAAAATTGCCTCCAGAATTTATTCGTGAAGATCAACTAGGTGTAACGCCAGCTTTCAAAGACTACCTTAGACCATTAATTCAAGGGGAGCCCATTTTGGCATACCGTAATGGCTTACCTGACTATTTTACTCCATTAACCATTCAACAGCTTAGGACAACTTATGCTACATAAAACATCAATAATAAGTATGCTGCTTAATAGACGATATTTACCTATTTTTATTACTCATTCTTTATCATCTATCAATATTAATTTTATTCGTGGCGCATTAGTGGCACTGATCACCAGCTCAGCTTTTAGCACATCACAAAACAGTGAGTTCTGGACCATGGTAATTACAACATCCATGAGTATTCCATTCTTCCTTTTCAGTGTTATGGCTGGCCAGATGGCTGATAAATACTCAAAGTCATCGTTTACCCAATACATCAAATTTTTTGAAATCTTAACATCTATTTTTATGAGTATTGCTATTTTCTCATTAGCAAATCCCTGGCTATTGGTTTTGGCTTCATTAGTAGCAAGCACACAACAGGCATTCCTTTCTCCTGTTAAACTCAGTATTCTCCCTGAGAATTTTAAACGAGAAGAGCTGATGCCTGCAAATGCTCTACTTGAAACAAGTACCATATTGACTATTATTCTTGGCTTTGCAATGGGCTTCTTTGTATCACCAAATTCAAGCATCTCTATTTTCGGTCTCTTGCATCTTAAAAATGCATTTTTTTGGTATTTTGCCTTTGTGACTCTTTTTCTATCCATCACAGGTTATATCGCCAGTCTATTCATCAAGCCGCTAGAATCTGCCAATCCAAATGCTACCGTATCGTATCAAATCATTTCATCCATTCAAAAGAACATTGATACCACAACTCAAAGTGATCATATTTGGAAAATTATTTTGGGCATTTCCTGGATCTGGTTTATTGGTAGTATCATCCAACCCACTATTTTATATTACGTTACCAGTGAGCTTAACCTTACCCAGCCCATCTATATTTTCTTAAGTGCCATGTTCACAGTGGGTATTGCTGGAGGTTCAATTTTTTGTAGTGCTGTTTTAAAACGAGCCTCCGACTCTCGTTACTCACCTGCTGCACTATTTCTTATCTCGGCATTTTGTATACAACTCTACTTTTCGTCTTATAGCTTTCCTGCCAACTATTCAATTTGGCAATTTATACTATCGTCTCATGGCTTCATTATTATCTTAGACCTTATTGGCATAAGTTTCTGTTCTGGTTTGGTTGTGGTCCCTCTTTACGCAATGATTCAACGAGTCACTCGGCGCAGCAATCGATCACAAGTCATTGCCTGTAATAACATCATCTCTTCTATTTTTATCACCATAGCCTCACTGATCAGTATTGGATGGTTTATCTCCTTCAAACTTAACATCAGCCAACTCTATCTATTTGTAGGTGTTATCAATATCTTTATTTCTGTCTACATGATGCGCATCTTACCATTCAACTTCGTCAAAGCATTTGGTGCCAATGTCATCAAATTTATATACAGAAACAAAGTTAAAGGTATTGAAAACTTTTTGGATAACCATCGTAATGTATTAGTCGTATGTAACCACGCCAGCAATCTAGACGCTATTATCTTGGGTGCTATTCTTCCAGGACGATTTTCGTTTGCTGTTCACCCAACGGTCGCAGAATGGCGATCTGTTAAAATATTAGCGCGAATGGCGAAAATTTATCCTGTGGATACAGAGAACCCAATCCGAATGAAGACTCTGGTTAAATTACTTAAATCTGGCGAGAGATGTATTGTATTTCCTGAGGGAAGACTCTCAAGTACTGGTAGATTAATGAAGGTTTATCCAGGATCTGCAATGGTTGCAAATAAAGCCCACTCACATATCTTACCGATTTATCTTGATGCTTACGAGACCAAATATTTTACCGAATCTCACCAAGCACTTAAACCTAAATTATTTCCTAAAATCAATATTAATATCTTACCAGCCATTGCACACAAGCAGTTTTCAGATTCAGGAAAAGAGCAGCGTGCCCAATATGAAAAATTATTGGTTTCTGTGATGAAAGATGCACAAGTTAAATCATTACCCACAATGAATCTGTTTAGAGGTCTCCATTATGCAGCTAAACGCTTTGGCGACAATAAAGTTATCTTAAGAGGTCACGACTGGACAACATTTACCTACAAAAAACTTATTATATCCAGCATTTTATTTGGACAACTTTTACGTCAACGCCTTAATCGACAAGATGAACATATTGGTATCTTGTTGCCCAATGTGCCTGGAAATGTTATTTCAATATTTGCATTAATCAGTATTAATCGAGTTCCAGCAATGTTGAATTTTACTTCAGGTAAAGATCAGATGCTTTCAACTTGTCAGACCGCTAAAGTAAATTACGTTATTACCTCAGAAGCATTTGTTGAAAAGGCCAACCTCAGTGAACATATTAATTTCCTTCAAGCCAATGGCGTTAATGTTTTGATGCTTGAACAACTCAAAAAGAAAGTAAACTTTGTCAGAAAATTATCTGCCCTACTTCGCTACAAACGGTTTGAGCGATACTATGGTAAAGACCAGCTCAATCATCAAGATAAACCAGCTTTTGTCCTATTTACCTCTGGATCAGAAGGTCAACCTAAAGGAGTTGTCTTATCACATAGAAATATTTATGCAAATGGCAATCAACAGGTAACGATCTTTGATCTTGTGCCAACCGATTCAGTCTTTAATCCTTTACCCATATTTCATGCTTTCGGTCTTGGTGCAGCAACATTAACACCCATATTAAATGGTGCAAGTGTCTTTTTATTCCCTAACCCTACCCAGTATCAAACCATCAGTAACTACGTTTATGAAAGTCAATGTACCTTTCTTTATGGAACCAATACCTTCCTAACTGGTTATGGCAAAATGAATACCAATCCTCTGAACTTTACGCGCTTAAGATGTGTTATTGCAGGTGGTGAAAAACTAAAAACCGCAACACGTCATTTATGGCAAAATAATTTTGGTATTAGGGTATTTGAAGGCTACGGTGTGACTGAGTGTTCACCTGTTATTGCCACAAACTCACATGAGCATTTTAAAATGAATACCGTTGGTAAAATCCTACCAGGGTTTGAGTATCATCTTGAACCCGTTGATGGCATTGATTATGGCAAAGAACTTTGGGTGAAAGGTGATGCAGTAATGATGGGCTATTTATTTAATGATCAGCCAGGTGTCATTCAACCCCCTCATCAAGGCTTTCATAAAACCGGTGATATTGTTTCTTTCGATGACGATGGCTTTATGTCTATTGTTGACCGTATTAAGCGCTTTGCCAAGATTGGTGGTGAAATGGTGTCACTAACTGCTGTTGAAAATATTATTCAAGGAATGTTTCCAGGCGAGCAACATGCCATCATTAATATACCTCATGAGAAAAAAGGTGAACAAATCATCTTGATTACCACAATGAGCAGTCTAGATAAAGCATCGATTAATAAAGCGCTTAAAGAACAACAGCACAGCTCATTGATGTGTCCAAGTGACGTTATTCATATTGCCGATATGCCTATGCTGGGCAGTGGTAAGATTAATTATCCGCATTTAAAAAATTGGCACGAAAAATTGAATCATCAAAATAATGGCTAGCCCAATTATACCAATGTGAACACACCACTGTAATATTGATGGTGCTTGGTTTAGTTTAATACTTTGTAACGATAATACTGCAGGAAGTATGATATTTAAAATTATTACAAAAAGACCTGCTAACTTTAATAATGCCAACGCAGACAAAAAAACGTGCCCAAGAATTAACGCAGGAATGGCAATAATTGAGATAACTAAAAAACCCTTATATTGATTGCTCACTGGTATTGCATCTTGTAAAACATCATATAAACTTTTACTCACGCCAATAAAAGAACTCACCACTGCTGCAAGATAAAATACTATTGGCATACTTCTAAGCCAGTGGTAGCTGTTCGGATTTTGCTCTTGGATTAAATGGGTCAGTGATGATGGGTTATCCGTGACTTTTACTAAATAATCCATTGATAGATTCCCAATTAATATTGTCGTATAAATGGAATACACCAATAAAATGAACACCGCACCAATCACAAGCGCGATCGCCAAACTTCGAAAGTCATATTTGAGATAATCTGAGATACTCGGTACAATAATCTGAAAGCCAAATGCTGCTATAATAATAAAGATTATACTTGAGTCAAAAGTAAGCGCTTTGCCTGAATACCAAAGATGGCCAACATCAAATATTGATAGTAATGTCACCATCAATAAGGCAAATGAAATAAGCAACAAATACATAACACCGCGATTAATCCAATCGATCATGTAAGTGCCAATGAGCAACCCAATCATTAATAAAGAGATAATCGCATAACTTATTATCCCCAGCATATCATGCAGCACATGAACATAAAATCCCATGAGTGTGTAAAAAAGTAACATCAATAATAGCAAGCTTATATTTCTAATATTAGGACCTAGAATAGTCGCGATTAAACTAAAAAAACTTTTACAATTTGGATGTCGGCAACAGACTTTAGCCAACATTAATGCTGTAACCAACATGAGTACTGACGCACCTAAAAACAGCACCAATGTCATTGAAAAGCCAAAGGACTGTGCGACAGTATGAATGCTGACTGTTGAACCACCAATAGACATACCAGCAACTAATAATGCTGCACCAAGTATGGTTGAAAGATTATTATGACGCTCTTTGTTCATAACGTAAACAGTTTGTTTCTTTGATGAAGAAACTAAGTACAATTGCGATAATCATTGCAATTGGGATAATAATAAAGACATCTCTAACGCTGTAGGACTTCAGTAACACTGTCACTGCAGGCACCAGTAATGTACCAAATAACACTGAGATTGCATTAACCAAACCAATAGAAACCCCCGTTACAGATGAACGATGAATCTCACCAGACATAGCATAAGCGACTACCAAACCACCAAGTGCAATGCCCATCAAACAGGTCATAAAAAGCTCTAAATAAATACTCAAGTCTAAATAGACAACCACAGTTACAAGAACCAATGATACTAGCGCAGACCACAATAAAAATGGTCGTCTTTTTTTCATCGAGTCAGACCAGGCCCCAATGATGAATCCACCTACAGTAAAGCCCCAAAAAATAAAGAGTATGGCAAGCTTTGCACCCCACTCAGCTTGTACTTGCCCCACATCCATAACCCAAGACTGAGTAGTGATAAAAAACTTTTTCCCCATCACTTCACCCAATAATATTAAAGGGACATATAACATACCAGCAAAACTACCAACAAACCAAGTTTGGGGATGTTTTATAACAACCCAAAATTGCTGTAAAAAACTTGATGAACCTTTGTCTTCAGTTGCTTTAGCTTGATCCGATCGATCACGAATTATCAGCCATGCAAGAGCAGAAAGCGCCATAAAAAATATTGAAAATCCCCAAAAAACGCCCTGCCATGTCCACTGAAAATAGCCAAAAAAGAGGTCTTCAAAAAGCGGTCTTTGGACAGAGGCTCCAACCATCCCCATAGCTTGAGTTAACCCTGCCAACATTCCCAACTGATGCGGCGGAAACCAAATTGTTGCCAGTCGAATAGCTGAAATAAATGCAAATGATGCCGCAATACCCAAAAGAATACGCGAGCCAATCATCCATTCAATGTGACCTGATGTCACAAAGATCAATTGGCTAATACCAACCATTAATAACCCTAAAGACACGATCCGCCTTGCACCAAATCGGTCAATTAAAATACCAACAGGCAGCTGCATGATCACATATGGAATTAAAAATGCTGTTGCAAAATAATTAACAACGTCATCACCTGTCAAATCTGAATGGCTATTGGCGATAAATTGACTAATACTTTCAGGACTGACCCTCAAAATATAGGCAAAATAGAAAAATAATGCTCCTATTAACCAAACTATCCAAGCATACAATGATGCCTTCTGTGGCGCAGTTTTAGTCATAAACGACTCCTTTTTGACAAAAAATATTGTGTTCCATACGCAAGAACAACAATAAGTATGGTAGTTAACCATAAACTATGATTCCATGATAGTCCACAATAATGAAGATTTACAAATATAAAACCGGAAACTTGAAGCACAGTAATACCAGTAAGTAAGATAACCATAAAGAATACCAAAGGATTCATTGGAATACTGATTAGAATGATACTCGCTAACGCGGATGACCACATGGCAAAGCAGCCCTTAATGGGCATCATCAATCGCTGCCAGAAGGCTTCCGAATATTGCATCACTGGCAAACCTGAAACAGTATGATTCATTAATTCAAAAAGATTTTTCAGCGTCAATAATGATGGTCTATATTGACTCAGCATCATGATATCTAAATCAATGCTTGTTTGCCATTCTAAGTCATCTAAAACGGTCTGATCTGGCGTTGACTCTGTAAAATGATATTGTGTAATGTTTTTTAGTCGCCAAAGTCCTGGAGAAATCACTTGACCCGTTTCAGCATGTTCTAGCAAATACATGTGATCATTTTTAAAGTAATAACGATTAAAATTTGATATTTTTTCACCGCTTTTGGCATCAAAGTCAATAATATTAATGCCATGTTCTGTTTGTTCTGTAAGCCAAAAGTGTCCATCATGCTTAATGGCTTTACCATTTGATAGCCACTCAACACGTGCTGCTTTTACCCTATTTTCTAACCATGATGAGACATCATCATTCACAAAAAATACTACATACCAGGTAATGGAAAATATGAGTAGTGATTTTAATAACCTTTTAGGCGTGAGACCTAGGCTGTAGAACGTGTTTAGCTCTCCACGTTGATGGGTAGTATAGATAAAAGCAGCTATTGCTAAAAATCCTATAAAAACATACATATCATTCCAACGTGATGGCAAAATACCAATCGTATAAATAATTGATTTATAAAAATAGTATGAACCTGAACTGATATTCTTTTGCTCTTTAACCCAGTCAATTAAAAACGTCATGAGCGAAAAAACACCCAAAACCTTAATGGAAAATAACCACATCTGACGATTAACAACGCGTTGAATCATATAAACGCCTCCACAATTGATAACCTATGACTAATCCAGCTCCACCAAGATAAGGAAGAACCAAAACAAAGTAGTTCGCACTAGCACCATCGACAAAAAGTCTATCTTGCATGAGACGTAACACATAATAAATCAGCACGAATAGTCCCATAGTTAGAAATTGCGACCTCATTTGACGGGGATGAACCCTGACAAACTGCATACTCAGTACAAACATAAAGATGATTGAGAACGAAGGAAAGAGCATTCTATTTAAATATTTGAACATTGTTTTAGATGATAGTGATTGAATAACTGTGTTAAATGTAGGAAATTTTTCATCCATATTATCTTTTGAGATAGCCAATGCTGGCATAGGCAAAGTTAACTGCTTAAAATGAATTTTCTCGAAACTTTGATCATCTCTTTCTAGGTACAACATACCATCTTGAACATTGATTTCATTATTTTGATCTTGTTCAATTTTAGATGCATGCATTAACCAATTTTGCTGACCATTATTTTGATTGGATAAGTAAACATTACTGATGTATTGATTAGGCTTTATTTCATCGGCAAAAATAACCATTGGCATTTGCCCATTCCTGAAATTAACATAAGTAAACTCTTTCTCGTTTAACAATGAAAATACCCATTCATTTTTGTTGCTGTTTAGATAGCTTTCCATTTTAAATAAACTCAGCGGTTGAACCCAAGCTGCAATAATAAATACAAAGACTGATAATAGTATGACAAGTGGCCAAAGTACTTTTTTGATCATTGTTAACGAAAAACCTAATGAACACATGGCCAATAACTCATATTGACTCGACAAACGAAACATAAATAACGTAACTGCTACTAGAATAGTTATAGGCGTCAAAAGCGTTAACAACTTTGGTAAAATACCCAGCAAGATATTAATAAACAACATAATACCTGGAACTTTTCCTAAATCAGTGATTGTAATAGCTGTAAATATCATTAGCAATAAAAACATCATGATGCCAAAAATAAATAGCCACTCCTGGACTGCTTGAATTCGTATGTAGCGTTGCATTTTCATATCAAGCATTTTACGCAATTCAAATCAAAATGAAAAGATGAATAACTTGTGCTTTAACCAACCATTTTGTAGAATAACGCGAACTTCGAGGATATACTGCTATGCTTAATGGGCCATTTAATCCATCACAGGTTGAATTCAAGTGGAATGATGCCTGGCTGTCAAATCAAACACCATACATTGAAGAGTGCCAAGCACCTTTTTCTATCGTGATTCCACCACCTAATGTGACTGGAACGCTTCACATGGGCCATGGCTTTCAAATGACTCTGATGGACACATTAATTCGATTCAATCGTATGAATGGCCATCCAACACATTGGCAAATGGGGACTGATCATGCAGGCATTGCAACTCAAATGGTTGTTGAGCGGCGTCTTCATCAGGATGGTACCACCAAAGAATCCTTAGGGCGTGAAGCTTTTACAAAGAGCATGTGGGATTGGGTTGATTTCTCTGGCGACCATATTCGCAATCAAATAAAACGCATGGGCTTTATGGTAGATTGGTCAAGTGAACGATTTACATTAGACCCAGAGCTCTCAAAAACCGTCCAACATGTTTTCCAAAAAATGTACCATGACGGCCTCATTTACCAGGGTGAAAAGATGGTGAATTGGGATACTCAATTGAAAACAGCTGTTTCAGATCTTGAGGTTGTTTCTGAATCGAAAACCATTCCGCTATACACCCTTCAATACACGTTATCCAATAATCCTGATCAATCTATTTCTGTTGCAACGACACGACCTGAGACACTTTTTGGAGATCAAGCCATTGCGGTCCATCCGGATGACTCTCGTTATCAGCATTTGATTGGGCAAACCGTTTGCATTCCATTAACTCAACGTCATATTCCTATTATTGCAGATGATTATGTTGATCCTGAATTTGGCACTGGCTGTGTTAAAATAACTCCTGCACATGACTTTAATGATTTTGAGGTTGGCAAGCGACACCAACTTAAGCATTTAAATATTATGAATCAGGACGGCACGCTCAATCACCATGTGCCTCAAGCATTTCAAGGATTAGATCGCTTTGTCGCACGTAAGCGCATCGTTGCATCGCTTGATGAGTTAGGATTGTTACAAGCCCAAAACACTCATCAAACTCAAGTGCCTTATGGCGATCGTAGTCAAACGATACTTGAGCCGCGGCTAACACGACAATGGTTTATGAAAATGTCAGATTTAGCCAAACGCGCATTGACCACTGTTCAAAAAGGTGACATTCAATTTCACCCATCATTCTGGGTATCCACTTATGAACATTGGTTAAATAATATTGAAGATTGGTGTATTTCTCGGCAACTATGGTGGGGCCATCGCATCCCCTGTTGGTATGATGATGAGGGCAAAGCCTATGTTGGCAGTGATGAAACCAGCATTAGACAGCAATACCAATTGGCTGACAATATTTCGCTACAACAAGATGAAGATGTTTTAGATACCTGGTTTTCTTCGGCATTATGGCCGTTTTCTACCATGGATTGGCCAAATATCAATTCTCAGAAATTTCAGCAATTCTTTCCAAGTCATGTTTTAATTACTGGTCATGATTTAATTTTCTTTTGGGTTGCTCGAATGATTATGATGAGCCTATATCTTACTGATGAAATTCCCTTCAAACATGTTTATTTTACCGGCCTAATAAAAGATCCACAGGGCCAGAAAATGTCTAAAAGCAAGGGTAATGTTGTTGACCCAATTGATCTTATAGAGGGTTCTAGCTTGCAAGCATTAATTGACAAAAGAACCCGTCATATGATGCAGCCACAGCTAGCAGAAAAAATAAAAAAAGCCACTCAAAAATCCTTTCCAAATGGGATTGATGCTCATGGTACAGATGCATTACGTTTTACTTTCTTAGCATTATCTGGTGGTAATCTTGATATACGATTTGATTTTAATCGGTTAACTGGGTATAAGCATTTTGCTAATAAAATCTGGAATGCTAGTCGTCTAATCTTAATGAATACTCCCGAAGACATCACGCCTATATCAACACCATCATCAATGATTGATCACTGGCTGCAGCAGCACTTTAATTCCACCATTACTGCTGTTCATCAGCACATCATTCAATTTCGATTTGACCTTGCTGCACAAACACTACATACATTTGTTTGGGGCATCTTTTGTGATTGGTATTTAGAACTTATCAAACCTCAGTTACATGAAAAATGCCAGCAAACGCTTGCTTTTGCAACCAGTAAACTAATGGATATGTTAACATTAATGCATCCTTTCATGCCCTATGTTACTGAAGAGATCTACCAAAGTTTGCCGTTTAAAAAAGGTGATGGCTTCCTTATCAATACACCCTACCCAGTCACACAAGATGCATCAACACATGACTTTGAGCAGATTGAAACACTTAAATCCTGGGTTAGCGCTATTAGGACATTGCGTGCCGAAATTCAATTACCACAGTCAACTTACATCGATGTTTTTATTGCAACAGACAGTCAAATGCAAGCTGCTGTTCATCGTTACCAAGGCTCTCTGAAACCGATGATTCGTGGTCAATCAATTCATACCATTGATCACTCGGAGTCGATAAACCGGTCTTGTTTAAGAATTGATGATAGTAATGCTACTTTGTATATCCCTTTAGCTGATCTGGTTGGTTTACAGCAAGCCATCAGTGGATCCCAAAAGAAATTAGATCAACTCTCTAAAAACATTGCTAAAACACAAAGTAAACTTGATTCACCACAATTTATTGAGAGGGCCCCGGAGCTTGCGAAAAAAACTCAAGAGCAACTTCATGACTATCAAATGAAGCATGACCGATTAAAGCAACATTTAGATCAACTTTTAGCCTCTGAGATCTGACATAAATAGTCATCAAAATGTTTATCAATTGAGGTCTTGGCTAATAATGACTTACCCAGCGCCACCCCAGGCTGATTGAATGGATCGAGCTGATAATGCTCAGCTAATGCAAGGGCTTTTAACTCATACATGGTCATCATAGCGCCTATTGCATGGGGGGTAAGGGATGAGATGATGCCGAGCGAAACACACTTGTTTTCTCTGCATTGGTCGCCACCAAACCTCAGACCTAAAGCCTGTGCATAGGCTAATCTCGCTAGTGAATGCTGATCGCCCTCAACCCAAATATCAATAGGATTATCAGCAATATCACTGGTTAGTAGTTGTAATGATGCATGCTGAAAATCAGGCCCGATATCACCCAAAACATATTGAAAAAAATAATTTTTATCTCCTGACTTAGCATAAAACTTGCCGAGTGTCTCCATCATCACTTGTTGAATGTAAGGAATAAAGTTTGCAAATGGCTTACCATAAAGTGCAATAAAATAGGTCTTCTTTTCAAGTGACTGAATCACCCATTGATGAAACCACTGAGGCTTCTCGTAACAAATCGTTAAATCCATTTCTTTAGCACCATTTAACCACTCTTGCATCCAAGGCCTTCCCCATCCGAGGTAGATAGAAGTACTTGTGGCACCCCAAACAGAAAATCGTCCCGAGACCCAATTGGGAAATACAATAATATGAGTGGCTAAAAATCCCATATTAAGTGCTTTTTTGGGGTCCGCAGTAACGATAAATTGACGCGTTACATCAATATGGTGATCGATGATCGCTTTCTGAGTTAGCAGCTCATCTGTCGTCATGGATTTTGAGACAAAAATAACTGATGTTGTTTTATCATGAAATAATCTTTGTAATTGCTTACAACGTTGATCTGGTGTTGACCAAAAATAAAGCTCATGCTTTGGCGTTCTTAGCGAACTAAAGGCAGTTGCTAAACATTTTGGCCCAAGAACTGAACCACCATGACCAACATGGATGATTGGTCCATTGATTACATCACTCCATTTATCAGCCTCATCCATCCATGCTACAGATTGTTTTTGACTCAGCATAGGGGCTGAGTGATGATCGTGATGTAAATACTGTGCTAATTGGTAATCCTTAACTGATAATGTTGATGGGGTATCTAAATACCACTGGATGTTCGAAGCAATCTGATGTTTCTTCATATAGGCACCTATATGCTCATCTCTTCCATCGACGTAGCAATATGAATATTGGCATCAACAAAACCTTTTGTTTGCCCACAATCAAACCTTTCACCATTATAGACAATACCGGTTAGCTCATCTCGATTGGCCAAAACATCCAATGTTGGTGTAAGTTGTATTTCATTTCCAGTAGTGTACTTTTGATTTTCTTCTAAAAATCTCATTGTATTTGCGGTTAATAAATAACGCCCAATGACGGCATATTGAGAATTAATGGTGCCTAGCTCTGGTTTTTCAATTAAATGCTCAACTAATCCATGATCTTTTAGCATGGCAATGCCGTACCGATTGATATCTTCTTTAGGCACTTCTTGTAATGCAATAACTGAATGCCCACATTGTTCATATTTATTGATTAGCTGACGAATACATGCATTATTTTTATTCGTTACTGGCATAAACTCATCAGGTAAAACAACAACAAAGGGCTCTTTTCCAATCACGTGCCGCGCACACCAAATAGCATGCCCCAAACCCAGAGCTTGAGGTTGCCTTAAGTACGAAAAGGTTGCTTTCTGAATATGTTGCTGATCACTTATTGGCATGTAAGCACTTAAGTCTCTTGAAAAGTAAGCATCAAAATGTTCTTCAATTGATTTTTTCTGACTATTAATAACAAAATAAATCTCAGTGACACCCTCATCAATAAGCTCCTCTACAACATATTGAATTAGAGGCTTATTTACAATTGGTAGCATTTCTTTAGGACTAGCAATGGTTGCTGGATAAAATCTTGTCCCTTTACCTGCAACAGGAATGATGGCTTTTTTAACACTCATGTTATTTTAACTCCTTTTTTATGGCCTAAACGTATAAACCCTCTTAATCTCGATCGCCATGTATCAAGCTTAGCAATGGGTAAAACATTACTATAAACTCCTGAACGATGAATACTACTACTCACAGTACTTCTTACCTGTATTAAAACATCAGAAGCTATGGTTAAATGCCCACTAATGCCACAGCCACCACCAATCTGACAGCGCATGCCGATATGAGTACTACCGGCAATACCAGTACAACCAGCAATTGCGGTACCTTGACCAATTATGACATTATGAGCAACTTGGCATAAGTTATCAATAATAACATCTGAATGAATAGCTGTTGGACGTAAAATACCGGCATCAACGGTTGTACAGGATCCAATATGTACGCGCTCACCAATAGTGACCCCAGCAAGATGCGCAATTGGCAACCACTTTTCCTGATCTGGGACAAAACCAAAGCCCCTAGACCCTATGACTGCATTAGCTTTGATTACTGAGCCCTCACCGATGCAGACATTATCTTCAATAACAACATTTGCACCGATTATAACTCCTTTTGCCAAATGACAATTACGACCAACATAGACATTCTGCCCCAGCACAACGTCATCACCAATGGTTGACCCTTGCCCAATCGTAACACCTTGAGCTAATTGTGCTGACTCTGATACAATTGATTGACTTAATTGATCTAATTGCATCGAATGATCCCTAGCAATGTCTGATAGAAATGACTGCATGACTTTTCGAACGCCACTCACCACAACGAACTGGTAACCCTTAGGCACCCACTCAGCATTCTCTTGATCAACTACTAAACACCCAGCAGGTTTGTTCCAACCCTTGATTTGCTTCAGATCATCAATAAAGACCAAACTATCTTCTTGGCATTCAATGCCATCACCAATGGATTCTATTCGGATTGCATGAGATCCATCAATCTCTTTAAAATAATGCCATTCATTGAGTGTATAGATCCGACTAAGTTTTATCACCTTACTCCTTATTGAGGCAAGCCCTCGCTTTGATATCTTTTTAATAATGACCCAAGCTGATTAATATGCTTTAAATGCGTACATTGACAGGCTGTTACCTTATCTTGGTTGCCTTTCGCTAACCAGACCTGTTTCAGACCCTGCTTGGCTGCCGTTCTGACACGTTCAGGCCCATAAGGTATGGGGCGAACTTCTCCACTTAAACCAACTTCACCAAAAACCATAATACTGCCAGGTACTATTTGATCATTCAAACTTGATAAAATCGCAGCAATAATAGCTAAATCTAGTCCTGTCTCCAAAACCTTTACACCACCCACAATGTTAACGAAGACATCGTATTCATAAAGTTTTATGCGTAAATGCTTTTGAATCATTGCAATGATCATCGCTAAACGCTGTTGGTCTCCACCTACCATTAGGCGCTTGGGGTGCTCACTATGAGTTTGTGTCACCAAAGCCTGAACTTCGATAAGCATTGCTCTTGTTCCTTCCCACACACAGGTTATCACTGACCCAGCATGGGGTTGCTCATGTTGCTGCAGCCAAATGCCTGAAGGGTTTGTAACCTCTTTTAGACCTGTAGCTGTCATTGCAAAAACACCCAATTCACTAACAGGTCCAAAGCGATTTTTGATGGCACGGATCATTCGATAACGATTGTGCTGGTTACGCTCGAAGTACAGAACTGTATCAACCATGTGTTCAAGAACACGTGGCCCAGCAAGTGAGCCCTCTTTGGTGACATGACCAACCAAAATAACCGTTATGTTCTTGGTTTTTGCAAGCTGAACCAGCTGATGCGCACACTCTTTAACTTGTGATACACTCCCTGGCACAGCATCAACTCCATGAGCTTGCATCGTTTGAATGGAGTCAATCATTAAAACATCTGGTTGGCTGGTGTTTGCATGAGCGCAAATCACATCAACATTATTATTAATCAACAGCTCACACTGATCCAAAGCCAAGCCCGTTCGTTGAGCACGTAAAGCTATTTGAGATTCTGATTCCTCACCACTCACATACAATACGGTATTGTTTTTCAAGAGGTATGCAGCTGTTTGCAACATCAGCGTTGATTTACCAATCCCTGGATCTCCACCCAACAAAACAACAGAACCCAATACCAAGCCACCACCTAATACTTGATCAAATTCAGAGCTACCTGTTTTAACACGTATGTTATCTTCTTTGAGAGATACTTCTGATATACGCACTGGTTTAGCAGATACTTGTCCACTGTAGCTACCTTTCTTGGCTTTTGTAAGTTGTGGCGCTTCGACCATTACGTTCCAAGCTTGGCATGCAGGACATTGGCCTGACCATTTGGATTGCGTTTGATGACATTGTTCACATTGGTACATGATCATCATACTAAAATAATTATCACTCTGTTTCAAGCTCGAGCTTGACGCTGATTATGTGGTTGGTTACATTATAACTATGATTCCTAAACAACATCCCACTGTTCCACAGCCTTGCACAGCTGTTATTTTAGTTCATCTAGGCACACCTGAAAAGCCTACGCCTAAGAGTATTCGTCGTTTTTTAGCTGAGTTCCTTGCTGATCGCCGTGTAATCGAAGCGCCACGTTGGTTATGGTGGCTTATTCTAAATTGCTTTATTTTACCATTTCGCCCCCGTAAAATTCAGCATGCTTATCAAGCGATATGGGATCATGAGCGGCAACAATCACCCTTAAGGTCATTTGCAGAAGATCAATGCACATTACTCAAACCCTATGCTGATAAGCTGGATATTGGTATTCATTTCGCCATGCGTTATGGACAACCCAGTATTGACTCTGTGATTAAAACACTCCATCAAAAAGGCGCTCGTAAAATTTTAATTGCACCACTTTACCCCCAATATTCCGCTACAACAACAGCATCAGTAAGAGATGAAGTATATCGGACGCTCATATCTATGCGCTGGCAACCTAATGTTAGGTTTATAGATGATTATGCTGATCATCCGAGTTATATTGACACCATTAGTGCAAGCATTCAAAAGCATCTTAATCAACTCTCTTGGCAGCCCGATCTTATTATTGCATCATACCATGGCTTACCCCAAAGTTATTTTCAGCAAGGTGATCCGTATCACTGCTTCTGTCTAAAAACAACCCGACTTATTTGTGAACAACTTCAACTAGACAAGGATACTATAACATCAGCATTTCAGTCCCGATTTGGCCGTGCTCAATGGTTGCAACCCTACTTAGAACCTCTTGTTGCATCACTGCCTGAAAAAGGAGTAAAGAAAATCGTCATTGTTGCTCCTGGCTTTAGTGTTGATTGTCTCGAAACGCTTGAGGAAATTAACATTGGTATTCGCGAAACTTTTTTAGAGGCTGGCGGTGAATGCTTTTCTTATATTCCATGCATTAATGCCGATGACTCAGCGATCACACTATACCAAAAGTTATTATCTGATGCACTTTCAGGATGGGTTGCAGCCAATCAAGGTGTGGCTGATGTCATCGAAGATTGAGGATTTGATTGAATGTTATCAACAAATTGACATATCTTTGTATAGGTTTGATCGAAATATGGGTTAAATGAACCCAGCGCAAATCTTTTGTTAAAAATAGCCCAAGCATTTGAAGCACAAATAGGCCCATAATGGATATTCTCATGGTTTATATTAGTGGGGTTAAAACCAATTCCATGATACAATCGCTTATCAAAAGACTCCTTATTAAACCCCAAAGTTTTATGATCAGGGGGCACCACTAGTGCGGTATGTGCAACACCAAAGCATCTATAGTTATTTAAGACACCTTGGTTGTGGATACACTCAATCTTATGATTTAATTCATTTTTGGGTACTTGATCAAAAAGAACGACTGATGAAAGATCACTGTTTGTATTGTTTACAAAATAATTTTTAACATTATTGACAGGAATAGCCTCATCAGAAGCACTCAGAATACATAAAACAGGAATGTCAATATCTTTCTTCTTATCAATATCATCGCTTAGTCTAACGACTTGATCGATACCGTTAAATGCTGCTGTACCGTAACCATATGCATTATCTTGTTTAATAATCCTAGGGAAATCAATTATTCTTTTTAGGATTTTTGATGGTCTATATTGAAGTTTTATATGAGTAGCTGGTGCAAATAAAACCATTCCCTTGACCTTATCATGCTTATGATTCACAACATGATGCGTTGCTAAAGATCCGCCTGTTGAAAAACCAACTAAAATAATTTGATCAACTCTATCTGACATCCAGTCGATTGTCTCACTACACATTTTAACCCAATCCATGTACGATACATCAAGCATTTGATTGGGTAATCCACCATGACCAGGCATAGTAGTGCCAACCATCAATGACTCAGGATATTGCTCATGTATTTTTTGAGCCAATGGTTTCATTTTTCCAGCAGCCTCATTGATGCCATGCATGAATACAAACCCTAATGATGGTGTAGTGCTATTTTTAGGATCAATTTTGAAAGAGCATGAACCCTCTATGATCTCTTCAATCGTCTGTTTACCTAAATATGAAACAGCATCTTCTTCAGAGAAGTTTTCTTTTCTTTTTATTGCATAACTTTTCTCTGCCTTAATTCTTGCCTCAAAATCCGAAAATGGAGGAAGTTTCTTGGGTTCTTTATAAGTTAATCTTGATTTAAATAAAGATTGAGTAACTAAAACCCACAAGCTATATGATAAAAATATAGCAGTTAAGGAAAGCAGTATAATTGTTATCGGCATAGATATTTCCATTTATTTTTTCTAAAGATCATAACACAAAATAACAAAAAAATCAACCTTAATCAATTGTTTAAAATTAAAAAACCAAAAACCCTACTTTAATCTAGTGCTTTTTTATAAAACCAATCATAACATCTGTCATTTTCTCAAAATAAGGGTTGAATGATGAGATGCGATAATAAGGACCATAATGAATGGATGCAAACAAATCTACAGCGCCATAGACAAAAAATTGCTTCTCATTGATACAATTGTTGTAACCATTCGATGTAATAAAGAGTCGACAATCAGGGTATTTACCCTCATAACCATAGAACTCATTATTCGGACTAATAACCATTCCCGAGTGATCAAGAGATAACATTTTGTATGCATTTAATAGAGACTCCTGATGCCAAACAATCACTCTTGAATCGCCCCATCCATCCTGACCATCAAGAACCCATAATTGACTATCTGGATGCACTATTGAGCGCTTAAAATAATGATATAAATCTTGCGGGCTAATTAATTTATCGGTCTGTGCTGTCATCAATAAAGTGGGTACTTCAATGGGTTGATCATGATCAATATGTTGATTCAATAGAACAACCTGGTGAGCTGCATTAATACTGGTTGAGTCATACCTTAATGCAGAATTATCTGGCGCATATGACACAAAGTCTCTAACACGCTTAAGGTATTTACTTAGACTGATAAAACCATTCAACTCTACTGCTGGTGAAATTAAGATCATTGCCTTGACTTTTTGAGGGGCCAAATTGTGATTTAATAGCAAATCAACAGCTAAATCACCACCAGTTGAATACCCAACTAAATAAACCTCTTTGGTTTGACTGGCGATTAAATCTAAAGATTGGTGAGCCATCGCCACCCAGTCACGATAATCCACATGAATCATATCTCCAGGCAATGTCCCATGTCCTGGCATTAAAGGTGCATAAATTAATGATTCTGGAAAAACACTATGTAATTTATTCGCAATATCCCGCATTCTTTGAGGCGTATCATTAAGACCATGCATGATTAGAAAGCCTTTTTTTGCATAGCCATGCTCTGGATATATAGCAAATGGTGAACCCTGATGCAGTAACTGATCTTTTGTCCAGTTATATTGATATGGATTTATTTCATCCTTTAGCCTTAAGTCTTGTGCCAATGCAACCACATTTTGTGCTTTGATGATGTATTCGTCAAAATCCGTCTGTGGCAGTGGTAGCTTTTCTCCCAAAGGCTGAAAACGACGCGGAAGCGGTTCACTTGATTGACAGCCTGAAAGACAAACAAAACACAGAAAAACAAGTAACGTCCTTATCATCTATCTCCTTATTAAATACAGCCTAACCTAGGACTGACTTAAAACAATGGGTTTTGGCACATGCAAAACAGGCGTTTTGAAAGGTATTTTTTTAATGATTTGGTCATTAGCCATGACCAGAGTAATCTGGGTGTGTGCATCAGATAAGGGTAAATCAGTTTCTAAAATCATCTCATGTGTACCCTCAGTAAGATTGTTATGCCACTGCTGATGAAAAAACTTCGGTTTTTTTTCTGCATGATGTACTTCCACTCCTCTCACTTGATTGTTCGGGTCAGTGTAGGTTATTTTCAACTTATTAAGATCATTATCAATTTCAGATAAAGTAACCTTGACTTGGTTATCGCTTAATAATGGATGATTGAATACACCCTCTTTGATGGGAATTGATATTGTATTTGGCGCTTCACTAATTAATTCTATGGTGCCAGAAATAGGCTGGATTTTGTTTACATTAATCGCCGGATTGGCAAAATTAATATCAATCATTCGTTCGTTAACATGTTTTACTAACCCATTAATTGGCAACACATTACCACTGGTAGACTGACTTAAAGTGTAGTTAAAATCATCTTTTATATCATCAACCGTAACATGAACACGATGAGCTTCTGCTAAGGCGTCATCTGTAATTTTAAGCAATATTTGAGAACGGTTTCTCATGCCTACCAACGTATAATCTTTATTTGTAAGTGACCATTTCAACGCATAATGTTCAGGTTTGAACACTTGATCTAACATCAGGCTTGCCTCAATAAAATCATCCTTTTTTGTGGTTGTAAGATGACTTAATTTAGCATTGCCCACTGGGTTATCTAACGCGACAAGTTTAACATCACGTAGTGCATGACCCTGATCCCTTAATGTGAAGTTTATCTCTTTATCGTCAATTTTCATAACATCCACATCAATGTGGTTACGTTTGAATGCATCGAGATTAATATGACCTTTTTCTAAGCTCTTCTGAAGCACATAAGCACCAGGCTGTATGTTAATTTTTTCTAACACAACATCACCATAAGCTAAAGAACTTAAACATAATGCTGTACCCAATACCCAATTCTTATAAGTCATTCCTTCCTCCGTTTTGATTTATACTAATCCAAACAACAAATTTTCACAAGCTTACAATAACAGATTATTTAACAACAATTTCATTTTATTTTAATGTTTATGATGCACTTATCTCTATACTCTTGATTCCAAAATCCTTTTAATGACAGGCCAACGCCACCCCAATTAGCACCTCAAAATATTTTCCTAAGGTGTTTCATCGACACCTTTTGTGACCAATAAAAAGGGCTCAAGAATTGACTCTATTTGAGCCCTTGCATCTTGGACCAATTGAGTATTTGCTTGAGATTCTATATTCAAACGTAAAAGAGGCTCTGTATTTGATTGTCGCACGTTAAAACGCCAAGAACCCAAATCAAATGATAGCCCATCAATTGTATTTTTAGTTTTAGCCTTTTTGGAAAACGCGATATCAATTGCATTCATAGCCTCTTGAGCATTATTTAAGCGATAATTGAGCTCCCCACTGCATGGAAATAAATAACGATCTTGGCTAACTATATCCTGAAGAGTGACCTGATGATGTTGCAATAAGTCCACCACCATTAACCATGGGATCATACCACTATCACAATAACCAAAAGCTTTAAAATAATAATGCGCACTGCTTTCACCACCAAATAAGGCATCATGCTTACGCATGCATGACTTGATAAACGAATGACCACTTTGGTGCATCATACCATGACCATTGAATGTTTTAAGCACTCGCTCTGTGCTCCAAATTAAGCGTGGATCATAAACAATAGTTGCACCGGTTTTTTGCATTAGAAACGCCTGTGCTAAAAGTGCAACCATATAATGACCTTCAACCATTAATCCCTCATGATCAAAGATAAAGCATCGATCAAAATCTCCATCCCAAGCGATACCAATATCCGCTTGATATTGCTTAACAGCATCCGCCGTGATTTCTCGATTTTTAGGAATCATTGGATTTGGAATACCCACTGGAAATGAGCCATCAGGTTCATGATGTATTTTAATGAATGTTACTGGAACCGCCATATCTCTAAACCGCTGTTCTATAGCATCAATAACATGACCTGCAGCGCCATGGCCTGCATTCACTAGAATGCGCATAGGCTTCCACTGATGAGCCTTAACATAGGTCATTAGGTGATCTATATATTGATTGGTGATATCGTGAGCCATCATTCTAGCATCAGATAATGATGGCAACTCGAAACTTTGAATCATTGCCTCAACATCACTTAAACCCGTTTCGTAGCCCATTGCAATACCACCTCGTCGAACGCATTTCATGCCATTGTATTCGATTGGATTGTGACTGGCCGTAACCTCGACACCTAAATCAACATCCAACACCTGTGATGCAAAGTATACTTCTTCTGAGCCTGTTAAACCCAGATCAACCACCTCAGCACCAGCATGGTTCATGCCTCTTGCAAGCGCCAACAAAAGCCCTCTTGATGTTGGCCTAACATCACACCCTAATACAACACGTTTTGCATGATGCAACTTTACCAAAGCATAACCTATACGTTCAGCAATTGTTTCGTTTAACTCTTCACCCAATCGACCTCGAATATCATATGCTTTAAAACACGACATAACACTCCTTTCATTTCTGCCATACTATGTTACACGATTGGTTGTAAGTTACAATTCAAAGGACTATAATGAGTTTTGGATAATTTAGGAGCCTACATGGACATACGATATAATGCAATGCTTCAACTTTTAAGCGACACTTATTACTTACACCAAAAAACACTTTATATTCACTGGAATGTGGATGGTCATCACTTCTTTTCGTTGCACAAAGCACTTGAAGAGCAATACGATGAGCTTCACTCAGCTATTGATGAAATTGCTGAACGTATCAAGTCTATCGATAGTGGCTATGATGTACATGTTCATCAAACCCCAAGCTTTGAACATAAAACACAAAAAGCAGATGCCCACTCAATGATTAGTGACCTCATCAAAAGTCATCAAGCCGTGATTGAAACCATTAAACATGTTATTAGTAGCTGTTCAAACGACGCTGTCACTGAAGACATGGCCATTGAACGGTTAGCGCAACATGAGAAAACATTATGGATGCTAAAATCTTTTAACGAACAAACCTGTTAATCTAAGCATTAAGTAAAATTACAGCAGCATTTAAGTACAATGCGAACCCTAACCAGGCTATGTATGGAAGCCATAACATTGATAGCCATAGCCTGGTTTGAATAACTGATAACATTGACATTAAACTTAGCCCTAAGATAACGACTAATAACCCTAACGCTATGTACATTTGGTGAGCAACAAAGAATACAGGGCTCCACATCCAATTACCTATCATTTGTAATACAAAGAAGACTAAAGCCCATTTCATTCCAGACTCATGACGAAGCTCCCATAGCAATCTTGCTATAGTTGCTAACAATAAATACAACAACGTCCACACAACTGGAAAAACCCAATTAGGCGGCATGAATGCTGGCTGCTTTAATGTACTATACCAAGACTGATTACCTGGAGAAGCCCACAAACCAATTAAGAATGAAGTGAGAACAAATAAGCTTGATAAGAAAATCCACTGCTTATCAAATAACTTTCTGGTTAACATCTTAATCTCCAATCCTAGATATTTTAAGCGTAACGTAGAAGAACTGAAAATGCAAAATATCATACACAAAAACCCTTTTCGGAACATCAATTGAATTAATGCAGAGATTTTCTTTTTTCAGTGATCTGTTCGGGAGCATGACGCTCGGAGAGGTTATTTAATTCTTCAAGTGTATTTCTAAAAATGTTTTTTAAACTGCTCTCACTATTATCTGGCAATTGATGATGAATCTTATCAACATTTTTCTTGTATGTATCCAGATAACCCTGCCAGTTTTTATGATTAATGTCGAGACCTTTAGGAGAATGTAAACTAATGATTATAGCACACTCTTCTGGTGTTTTTTTAGCATCTTGAACTAAAGTAAAAGTATTTGATATAATTTCACTTAATTCATTGTAGGGTTGTTGTCTTTCAAATAATTCTTTAGCTTTTTTTTCAAAGTTATGAACGCTTTTGCTTTTCGATTTGGTAGTTTCTTCAGCGAGATACTGAAAATCCGTCATCTTATTTAAAGTATTTTCATCGTAAATATCAGCATTTGATTGACCATATTGAGCCGTAATACTTATTTTTTGTAACAGGTGAATAATATCTCCAGCATCAAACCCCTTATCATCATTTTCTTTATCTTTAACTACTGCTTTTTTATCTTTAACTACTGCTTTTTTATCATTATCTTCTGCTTTTTTATCATTAACATTTGTAGTCCATTTTTTAACTTTTGCAGTCCATTCTTTAAGTTGATCTAATAAATTAAGCATTTTCTCTATTGCAAGACTTGAGTTCTCAGGATCTCCATTTTTGATTTTTTTATCAAAATGTTCCATCTGAGTTTGAATCCAACTACCTAATGGAAATGACTTATTATCTTTTTTCTCTTCTTCAGAGTGAGAGAACATATTCAGAATAGTTGATAACAATGACGGATCCTGATCATCTTGTACTGACTCATTATTCCTTAAAGGCAGATCATCCCAGGACTTTGGATTAAAAAGCTGAGGCATTTTTGCTTTGATACCTTTCCATAAATTTAAAACATCATTATTTAATTGTTCATTAACTTCTTTTTCATCTCCCTCTATACCAACTAAACCATCGTCAAAAAACATACCCTCTTTACCTGATTTTGCGTTGGAATCAAAACCCCCATGCGAATAATCACTCAAAGTCATAACCTCCTTAAAAGCATCTGATTGTTCAGCAGAAATATCTCCTTTCATCCTCAAATCATCCAGTATGCGTTGACTATTATCTTTGATATCCAAATCTACAATTTTAAAATCATTAGCACTTAATTTTATCTCTAAATTCAATTCATTCATTTGATTAGCGTCAGAAACGCTGGTGTCTTTAAACCCTACTGGCTGATGCTGATTAAAGCATAAAAATTTAGCACCTAATTTTATTTTTATAGAAATCTCTCCATCATTGAGTCTTTTAATCTTCATTCTATTTGAAAGAGGTGAAAATGACACTGTTTTATTACTGGCATTTAAAAAATTATACTGCCACAAACTGAAACTATTTGAGACATTTTGCCAACAGACCATTTTTATAAAGTTTCTTTGAAAAGGCGTTAAATGATCTTTATCTTCAATGAATGTTTTATAGTCTTCATCTAATAACTCATCCTCCCCAATTTCCTGGTTATCATTCTCTGTAATCACCTTTCTATCATTAAAAATAATAGATCTTGCAATATCCCTATCATAATTATCTAAAACCTTTTCTCTTCTGATGATTGAACTGATTTTTTCTAATTCAGATGGATTCAATTGATCCACTTTTGTTTCAAAGTCAATGCCTGCCTTTTCCATTATTGTCTTAACTTTTTCTGTTGAAGAAGATTTGAAAAAGTCTTCAACCTGAATCTTTATCTTATCCTCACCAAAAACATTAGGTGGTAAAAAATCTTCATTACCCAATGCTTGGATACATCTATTATATGTTTCTGGTGAACAAACTCTCTGGGTAAAATTGTCTATTTCTTTATCTTTTCCTTCAAATCCCGCACTCAAAGCACTACCAATAATAAATCTTTGCAAACCATCACTTCCCATAAACTCATCTTGCCATTTGAGTTTAGGATTGAGTATCTTATTCTCCCTATGTATTTCATTCATTTTATAAAGAGCCATCACGCATCTTGTTAGATCTTTTGAATATAATGCAACTCTTTTTGCTTCCTCGAAATACTTTGACTCGGTATCAATAAAAGTTAATACTTTAGGGTTCTTTTTCACAGCTTTTTTAATAAAATCTACATCATCTTTTAATGATGAATCAAGTTTGAGCCACACACTAGGTCGTTGTGATAAAACTGAAAGTATAAATTTCTCATTACTTTTCAATTCATCACCAACAAAATCCCATGCATTATATTGATCCTTAATCGCTGCTATTACGACTTGTGTATCATTTTTAAAATCATCACCGGCATACTCTAGTGCTAACCCATTCTGCTTCACCGCTTTTAGTACCATTTCTCTGTCATTTTTTAATTTTTCGCTAGCATGTTGCAAGGCTAATCCATTCTGCTCTACTGCCACCAAAACAATTTCACTATTATCTTTGAGATCCGTACTAGCATATTGTAAAGCTAGTCCATTTTTGTATACAGCATTGTTAACAACTTCAAAATCATTATTTAGTGGTTGTTCTTTCCTGAACAAAAATCCGAATGTTTCACTTCCAGCATGCTGTAATGCTAAACCATTTTGTGATACCAAACCTAAAAGTGTCTTTCTGTCATTGATTTTCTCTTGAGCATCATCAGTACTAGCAACATCTCTCAAAGAAGCAGTTTCATCTTTCTTTGTAACAACAACTCCTTTTGTTTTTTTAACCTTAGACTTAATTGATTTTTTTTCTATTTGATTGACTGTACTTTCTTCAACACCCCCTATATTTTTTTCTTGTTTTAAAGATTGTTTACTTTCTTGAGGCTGTTGTAATTGTTCCTTAATTCTTTTAAATTGACCACTTTTTAAATTATCTTTATTAATATTTGCTTTAATTTCTTCGGCTAAACCTTTAAAACGTGGATTATTTTTGACAACATCATAGGCTAAATCTTTAACAAAACTCTTAATTGATTCAATCTTTTTTTCTTCACATTTATATTCTCCAAAAAAACCAATCCAATCACCAAAAATAGCGTGCATACCACAATTACCATCAGCATTGGTTTTGTAAGCTTTTCCCTTTAGCATTTTTTCCCAATGATTATCATGAATATGTTTTATGTTGATCATTTCAAGCTTTTCGCTATTCATGTACTCAGTAAAAGCACCAACCAATGTTTGTATTTCTTCATAAGAACTTGATTCATTAACATTAAAATTTTCAGAGAAAAAAAGTGGAAGTTCTTGATTTCGCATAAACATAAACTTTTGGAATACTTCTTTTAATAAAGATATTTCCTTTGACAATCTTTGTCTAAATCCCGGTATTTGATCATCATCATCTTTTAAACCTCTAATAATATTATTTATGCTTGCGATATCCTTTATACGATCAAAGATATCTTTAGAACTAGATGCTAAACTATTAGGCAGTTTTAGATCTGAATTTACTTGATGAATATAAAGACAAATACCCATTGCTGATGACACTATATCTAAATCTGCATCTGTCAACCATTCCGTACCATTGTCAGAGCAAAAAGCGTTTTGCCATAATTCAAAACATTTTCTATCATCTAAGTTAGTTGTATCAGTTTTCATGAGTAACACTTTCCTCCTAGAAAACTATATAGACCAAATAATCAATATTGGCATGAATTAAAACACCTAAATTAGAGGTGCTCACCACCATTTGTTTTTTCTAAGCCTTTATTTGTTTTAACCTTATTTGGATCTGTATTTTCTTTTAATTGACCTGTAACTTTTACTAAAGTGTTCGTCTTAGCTTTTAAATTATTGTGACTTACTTTCACACCATCCCATTCTTTTTTCAATGACACTTCATGGTGTTGACCTTGTTGTTTTACACTTGTGGATAAAGCATTCTTTCTATTCTCAAGTACGGAATTAAAGTTATCCTCTAATTCTTTTTTGAATGCATCATTAACCGAATTAATCCTTAATCTAGACAGCGCTTGATCAAATGGCGTCTGACCCTCTTTTGGAATCAATTCACTATAAAGCTCAAAAACACATGAGAAGCTGTGTTCATCAGAATCTTTAATAACCTCCTTCAATTCTGTAGACTGATCATGTGTTACCCCTCTTTTGGGTGATAATGCAATCCTTTCTGCATAAGCTAAGTTTCTATTTCCTTTAAATAAAATATTTCTTTTTATAGTTGATTCTTTATCTTTTTGACCATACCTAAATGCAAAACATGCATTTTTCTCAAATAACTGTCTTTGACTATTCTTTTGTGGCATTTCAATGAGTCGCTTACAAATGATCTCTAAATCATCTTTAGACAGGTTTGTGATATTATCTAATGTAAGCTTTGAAATGTAATCACCAAAATGCCCATCGTCTAACATTCCCAATAATGTTCTATCAATAGTTCCATTTTTTTCAAACAACCGTTTAAATACAGGATCTTTAAGTCCACTGACCGATAATCTCTGAATATTTGGTTCAAATTGACTAAGCTTTTCAATCGTTAGATCTTGATCCAAAACCAATACATCTGCCTGAACAACATTATTTTTTTCATCCAAAACATAAGATATTCTATTTATATCATCAGGTGATTCTGATATCAATAAACCCATTTTTGATTGAATAAAATCCCGATCATAATTTTTAGTCTTAGATTTCGGAAATAAAAAAGAAAATACACCGAAAATCCATAGCAATGTATTTCGTAATGGATATTTTTTGGCATATGCTCTTTTAGCTTTTCGCTCGGCCACCTCGAGTACTACATCAGTTAACGAGCCATCAAGGTTAAATCGTTGCTTTAATCTTTCAAAAACCTTAATCTGGTATTTTTTTTCAAGTTTTATATTGTCAGAATCAGCATCTAAATTAAAGATTACTTCCATTATATCAAAAACAATCTGATTTTTATTTGTCAGGGTAAAACCGTTTTTAATCGACTGAATTATATTGTTAACATAAATATCATTTTCGTCAAATTGATGTCCATCATTTGAGCTTTGTATTAAAGCATCCAGCCTTTCTTTAACACTGTCTAAACCTGATTGATCATCAGCATTATATTTCTTAGAAAGCTTTGTTTCAAAGTAAAATTTGTCTTCACTGGGATCATACTGATAAGATTCAATAATGCGGCTAAAATCGCCTTGATTCGCATATTGTTTGAATAGCTTTACCCTTTCTTCATACGGTATTTGTCTATTTCGACCTGGTGTCATAACCCTCCTTTTTTCTTCTTATAGGTTATTTTTTGAATAAATGCTGGAAATTTTTATGATAAAGGACACATTGGTATACGTCTAATTAAATCATCAGAATCCAAATCTTCACACTGACCCACACATTCTCTGATGACTGTCACTGAAGCACCCTTTAAACACAAGCATTGATATAGCTCATTGGTACACTGATCCTCACGATTGTAACAGAAAGCAGGCGTATTAATGGTGGCTAACCACCGACAACGATCATGATTATCTTCATTATTCATACACGCTGAATAGGCCAACTGATATTGATAAGCTCGCCGAAGTGAGCAAAGCTCGTATTTTGAAGATTCTAGATCAACACAGCGATTATAATCCCTCTGACATTGCAAGGTCATTAGCTCTTGTGACCGTTGATCAACTTCCTGATCAAATGATACCGCATATTGATAACGGTACTGAGGACCACACCCCACCAAAAACGTCGCTAAAAATAGACAAATAAACCGTTGATACATTCCACATCCATGATTGTTTTTAATAGTATGAATCATTTGCCCGTAAATGACAATATTCTTATAAAATGGTTTATTTTTTCGTTCAAATAGGCTATGATTACCAACAATTTATCGAGACTTGTCATGCACACAGATCGCCGCCAACTAGAACAACAAATAGCTGCAGGTTTATCAGCAAAGGATGCTGAGAAACATCGTCTTTTAGAGAAGCACTTCAACAATGATCCGTTACATCCTCAAGCACTAAAACTCGCTAATCATGTTTTTCCAGTTACTATTGGCAATCGAATTGGTACTGCCTTCGCACCATTTGCTGGTATGATATGTTCTAATGCACATGTCTTTAATACGCATGCTGAAGTCAATCAGTCACACTTACCTCATGACATTACCTTGATTAATGAAGGTGTTTACTTGAGGCCTAACGATCCAAGCTTGTACCCTGACGTACTGATCGCTGAAGCAATGACTGACAATATGTCTTTAGTCAGTATCCCTCCATTTTTCTATCAAGATATTCAACACCCTGAGTCTAAATACTTTTGCATCAACCCACACTTAACACCAGATACACCAAACTGGTTGACTGAATTAGCTCAACCAGAGCATCAAGAGCAAGTGATGGTGTTCCCTTTACCTGAAGAAGGTATCGTCCATGGAATGTCTGGAACACCCATATTTGAAGCAAAAATGATGATGATTCAACACCAGCCACAATGGGTAATCATTATTGCTGGTATGGTATTTGCCCGTCATCTAGAAGGGAATCAACTTTTCGCTATCAAACTTGAAAAAGAGCTTAAGCAAATCTGTCAGATCAAAGCACAATACCAAACCCACCTAAGAGAGCAGCTGACTTCTAAAGTCATGCCAACTCAAAACTCAGCATCCAACGCACATCTTACGCTACTGGAAATGCTTAAGAACTACAGCACTGGTCATACGCTTGCACCCTATCCTCATCTACCTGCAGAACCCCTTAATGAGGGTAGAATTGTGGATGTCGGTACCTCTGTTTTTTGTACCCAATCTACCAAACATAAAGCGTTTAAAAAGACAACCCTTACGGGGCGAAATCACCCTCATGAAAAGTATTTAAACCGAACTGAAATTAAAAAACATTTTATCGACGGTATCCATAAATTCCTTGATAAAACCCTCTCCCTTAGTTCTGAGCGCATTAATTTTGATGATAGCCACTCTATTTTTCGATTGGATATTAAACCATGTAAGCATCATAACCCCAAAGCCCATAACTTGCCCAAAAAACTCACAAACAAACAGTCCATTGCAGGTAAGTCATTTAATATGTGGCAACTTGAAATACAGGATTGTACAGGAAAAGAAGCCACTGGTAGGGAAAATAACCCAAGCTCTACCTACAGCGTAGTGATGCTTCCCGAACATGATTCAAAAAAGACATTTAAACTAGATCAAGACTTCATGGCTGCCTTTCGATATTCACAAGATCATACCAAAGTTGTCTTTATGCAACCTGACCTTAAACTATATTTGAAGCCAGATAATGAGGTCTTTTTTTCTGACACCATTAAGGGCCTCTATCGATGATTGAAACACGATCAAAAAGACAATATCTTTTGCTGTTGGTAACCATCCTTTTGGTATCAACTATTGGCTCTATTTTCTGTGATTTTCACTTAGCAACCTTTAACCAAATTGCTCTAGATCTCAATCAGTATGGCCTATCTACAGATAGTGCTTACAACCTTGCTCAACTTACAATGCCTGCATTTCTAATCGCTTATGCCATTGGTGGATTCTTGACCGGCCCCCTAGCTGATCAACTTCCAAAACACAGATTAATTTATACGGGTCTTACAATCACTATCGTAGCGTCAAGCTTGAGTGCATTAAGTCAAAACCTAACCACTCTGTTGGTTTGTCGTGGATTTCAAGGCTTAGGAACTGCGATGGCTGCCATCACTATCCGCAGTATGTTTACCTTTCTTTTTGCCGATTCACAGCTCAAAAAAGTGAGTGATTTATTTAGTATTCTCGCACCCGTTTTATTTACCATCACACCGGCATTAGGCACTTATATTTTTGGACAACTTCACTCATGGCGAGCCTTGTTTTGGCTGATGGCACTTTATGCCATAGCCGTAACTCTACTCACTATTGCTTGCCAACGCTTTCTGCCCAAAAAGCCCATTCAATGCAGCACACCATTTTTCAAACGCTTTGCTCAAGATACCAAAACGATTTTACTTCACCCTGATTACCTCATCAACCTCTCCATCTTCTGTCTGACTATGTTTATGGTTATGGCTATTTTAGTACAAATGGATCAATTATTTACAATCCACCTCGATCTTAATAAAAATCAATTTGCGCTCATACAATTAGCTCTTGGTGCCTGCTGGTTTTTAAGTGCAGCACTCAACCAATGGCTTCTTCACTACATGAATCGTAGTGCAGTGGTTACAATTGGCTGTAGTATCAGCCTATGTTCCTTTGGCCTGCTTAGTTTAAGCCTTGTTGATTCTACAGCCAGTTTCTTAGCTATTTTTGGTCCACTGGCTTTATTTAATTTCAGTATGACCCTCATTTTTACCAACACTTTTTTAAAATGCATTCAACCATTTAAAAAGGAATCTGGCACCGCCAATGCCATTATGAACCTATGCCAATACAGCATTCCAGGCTTGGGCACCGTTATTGTTACTTGGTTTAATGAAAGTCAAAATGCTCCTCAATGGCCACTCTGCCTTTTAGGCATCCCTTTAATGCTATTGACTTTTTGTATCAGTGTATATAGCTATCAAAGAAGCAAGAAAACATCATTTTTGCCGTCTTAGCTCTATATACATTAACAACAATAACACAATCATCACCAAGCTTGGCCAGAAAACCACAAGCCATCCAGCAATCACATTCAACATCTTCATCCTCCATCACTGTTATAGACAAATAATTAACAAAAAACATACTTTAATTTAATTATTTGAAATATTAATCAAGATAAACTACACTATCGGCTATGGAGAGGTGACCGAGTGGCTGAAGGTGCACGCCTGGAAAGCGTGTGTGCGGTTTTTCCGTACCAAGGGTTCGAATCCCTTTCTCTCCGCCAGTTTTTCATTTTCGAAAAGTTTTTTCTAGATTTTTTGTACTAGCAAACATGCCTCTAAACCCTAGTATTCATGGGCTTTTTCGAGTTTAAGTTATGCAACACATGCGTACTTAGAGAATTACAAAATCACCAAATTTACCCCAAAATCTCCCTTTTTACTCTCCGTTTCTCCGTTACATGCGAACGTCGGCCGTAAAGGCACGAACCTGCCAACCCCTTGATTTTAATGACCTTCCTTGATTTTGCTGTTTTGAGGTTCGTTTTTGGCTAGTGGTAGGCGCGAATACCCTAAATGAGAACATTTTACAATAGCTGGGATGTCTGTTTTGTGATAAAATTTTGCTGGGCAGTTAATATTAATCACTGAATTGCTTGTATATTTTGATAATCAAATGGAAAGGTCTGCCATGAGGGTTCTATTTACCAGGCTGCTCTGGTATTGGTATTATTATTTTGTAACGGTGCATTTGCAACCGAGGTATGTATTATGAACGATTTTAAACAGGCTTTAGCCAAATTACAACCACAATTAATAGGCAGTTCCATTATATCAGTTAATGGTTCGGATAGTGTTTATTTTTCTAGGGCCTGTTGACAATTCAGCTTTACCCCTTGATACATAAAGGCAAACTCGTAATATAGTAGTTTACCAAAACAAATACAAAACGAGTTTGCTATGGCCCGACTAATGCTCAGTGATGAGCAATGGTCTGAGTTAAGGAATACCATGCGCCAAAATGGAATTTATGACAAGCCTAAACTTCGACTAACAATAGAAGGAATTCTATATCGTATGCGTGTAGGATGCCCATGGAGATACAGAATATTTCGGTAAATGGAATTCAATTTTTAAAAAATTTAATTACTGGTCTAAAAAAAATAAAATCATGAATATATTCAAAAATCTCATTAAAAATCCTGATTTATCAATAGAATTTATTGATGCATTATTCTCCCAATAAGTAGCGTCTTTATCTAAAGCAATTTGATCTTCATCTGAAATGATTTTGCTGCCAGTGTCTTCCAATATTCGCCAATGGTACATAATTAGAAAATTAGGACATTGGCCAGTTATCACCCAATTGGTTGTCATGACATGCGCTGCTAATTCCCGCCAGGCTCCAAAGCCCGTTGAGCCAATACCGTATTGATAACACATTGGTAGATTAAAAATATTGGCAGTAGACATATAATTTTCTGACTGTAATTCTAAGTCTGTGATTGGTACTTTCTTTACAAAAATAGGTGTGTTATCTACCTCTATCTGTAATGAAGTACCACCAATACCTTTGTGCATTGCTTTGCCATCAGCAAGCATTTGTTCTAGCTGTTTATTGCTCATGCAGGCTAATGTACTAGATATTCTGCTGTATGTTTGCTGTCTTTTAGTTAACTGGTTCATCTTTGTGCTATGCCGATATTATGCTGATAACGTGCCGATAAATGTGCCATTAATCCTCCGCTTTCAAAAAATCAGAGATATCTATAATTCTATAAAAATAATCACTAGTAGCGACATTGCTAGATACGCCGCCAATGTGAAATAAAACTGGAATCACAGCAAATCCTCTTGGTACTTTTAATGCTGTTACTTTATCTTGGACTTCAGATATAACATCTGCTCCTAATTCCCGGCGTTTAAATTTGAACTCACAGACAAATAAATTCTTAGTTGTCGTTTGAATTAAGAAATCAATTTGGCAACCGTCCTTGGTCGTTGATTTAGACTGTCTAAATGGGCCGCTCGCAATAATATCAGCTGGATTAATGCCTATGCTTGCCAGTAGCACATTTCTATTTTGTAAAAGCAGTTGTTCTAGCTGCAAGCCAATATGCGCTTCAAACCCAGGTAAACTTGATATAGCCGTATTTTGAAATCCATTTAAATCGATTTTATTTCGCTGAGGCTCTATCAGTTTTAAATAGAAGCGCATATAGGGATCAGATATGCGATATAGACTCTGTTTGAGTGGCTTGTTGGTTTTAAATGACCAAAGATTTTGTTTTGATACAAAGCCAGCAATAATTAAATGTTCCATAAAGCTGCTTAAAGTACCGCTATGAGGAAATCCTGTGATTTTGCGTACATCAGCCAGTGTTTTCATACCATCTTTTAGGCTATCAAGAATTTTTTTATAAGAAGCACCTTTACCATTAAATAAATCGTGGAAAATGCGGTCAAACTCTAAAAAGAGCAAGCTATCTTTTTCAAAGCACAATTGCTTAATTAAATCATCAACTGTTTGGCCAGGAGTAATCTGTTCTAAATACCAGGGGATGCCGCCTAAAATACTGAGCAATTTGTATATGTCGTAATCAGATCCTTTAAAACCTGAGGTGCGAAGTAGTTTATTTGCATCACATATTGGAAGTGGCTCTAAAGTAATAGTAAGGTTAATCCGACCAAAAAACGCGGTGCTTTTTAGGATATTTTCTTCTATCCATGTCGATACCGACCCACAGAAAACAACCATGATAGGGAGTTGCTGTTTATCCCACCAAGCTTTTAGCTTAGGAATAAAACTAGGGTCTTTAGAGCCCATCCATGAGATTTCATCAAATAAGATAATATCGCCCGGTTTAATATGGCTACTCAAATGTTCAAAAGCATCAGTCCAATCCTGAAATGTAAAAGGTGGTAGCTTGAGGTGGGTTGCAAGCTGGCGTGCAAAATGATCGCGCTGGCTTTGATCATTCATACCTTCTTGTGGTGCAAGTCCAGCAAAATCCCAGAGTCTATTTTCTGGACATGAAGATGCAAAGAAATTGATTAACCGACTTTTGCCGACTCTTCGTCTGCCTTTAACGACAACTAAGTTAGGTGTTTTTTTCTTATGAAGAGCCTTTAAGCGATCTAACTCATTTTTTCGACCAATAAATACCTGTGTTGCCATCATAACCTCTTATGCTTTATTTACTAGTTATGATATAATGAGACCTACCTTAAGTCAAGTTAAATTGCTCAAAACGCATTTTATCTTAAAATGAGATTGCATGATTGCGCTCACCATGACGCTAATATCACGAAAACCGTGATTCTAGGGATATGCAAAGCTTATTATCGAAAAGGCTTAAAATCGATAATAACACCGATCCTTATCACCACCTTTGGAGGTTTGATGCTTATTGTTATCGAAAATTACCATAATCGATAATAGTGGCGCTGTACCCTGTGTCCTAAAAGTGGCAAATATCGTCACTAATAGGACATGATATGTCCTTTAGGTTTCATTATTCGTAACCTAGAGGACAAGATAGGCACACAATGGATTGTGGTCGCCATGTCCGTAAAGTTACAGATAGAGTAACTATAAGGACATACCGAACTCAAAAAACTTAGTTGTTCAGATTAATTTAGGTGCAGATTTTTGCCCTCGAACAGTGTAATATACCCAAATCAGGTAGGATTGTATTTCATATTTCCCACCCAGTTTGGAGAGCACTATATTGGTGGAAACTAACCTCCGCCAGTTTTTCATTTTCGAAAAGTGTTTTATGTTTGCTGTCTTTCAGTTAACTGGTTCATCTTTGTGCTATGCTGATAACGTGCTGATAAAAGTTATTGAGTTATGCAACTATCATTCAGCATAACTCTGCTATCATAATAATTACCATCCCGGCCATCAGCTCAGCAAGCCTCCCCAAGCAGTAGAATATATTTGTTTCATTGTACCAGACCAATTTCATGGCATCCTGCTAACAACATTATCTAAAACAAACTGGTATGCTTCATCAAAGTTCCAGTGCAGTTTAGACTGATGAGGAAAAGGCAAAATAGCTTTTGAGCCAAAATACCCAGTCTTCAGAGTATACTGATCTGCTTCTGATTAATGTACCACTGACAGGCAACCTACTTGATGCGCTGGCATCCACCAATGCTCAATACACCACGAATAACATACCGAATTATCACTATAAATCATGATCTAATTCCGGCCTGATCACAGGAAACTGAAAGAGCTAATCTGAAAAGAGGCTTAAGAAATCAAAATGTATATTTTATAATGATTCACTGTACCCGAAATAACTTTCCTTTAGGGGCAAAAGGAAGCCTTCCGTAAGATGGAACAAAGAAAGCATGTTCTCGTTTGATACTTAATTTATCACACCCACCATCGGTAATGATGAGTATTGGACCATCTTTAGGAAAATCCTCTGCTTTTTCCAGCAAATTGATTCCCGGCTGAAGAACAATACCACCACGCCCCTTGATCTTAACACGTTCAAGAAGATCTTCGGGAGCTATGTAGCCCTGATCGTAAGTGCCTGCATCGCAAAATACCAAGCGAATACGACTGACATCGCGAGATAAGCTATAGCTGGCAATGGCACCTAACACACGGCCAAGCACATGATGATCCATAGAACCAGATGTATCCAGTACAATACCAAATGTTCGATTTTCTTCTGCTTCCCACAATGGCACATATTGAGGTCGGGGAATATCAGGACTAACAAACTGCCTACGACTTGGTTTGGCATAGGAACGTATTTTCTCTAGTGGCGCAAAATGTCCGTCAAACCATTTTGCCAGCTCTACATCCCATGGTATTGGTGGGTGTGGTAATGCCCTTACCTCTTCTACTAATCCAGCAGGCAAATGCCCTCTACCTTGATCATAATGATATTCAAGCCCTTGCATGAGACAACCACGATAAAAACGATCTAAATCAACACCATCACCATGAGCCCACCAATCCGATATTTGTAGGTCAAGCATATCACATCCACCAATTCCACGATACGTGGCAAATTTGCGCATACGCCTTAGATCGGTGGTGATAATATCATATAAAGATTCAGCAGATTCACCTTTGAATGTTGGGTCATATAAAGTACCAAAATCTGGCATTTCACCCAATTCCATTTCAACCAGCCATCCATTAATGACGTAATCGCAAGCCAGATTCCACAAAAATGGATCACGCCCTTGTCTACGGGCATCATGGCGTAGACCAACGTGCAGCAACTCATGGGCAATCACAAATTTGTATTCTTCTTCTGTCAGTTCTAAAGCTGGATTGATATAGATTTTTTGCATTTCTGCATGCACAGCAGCCACAGAAATACCCATCTGACGACATAATTCTTGATCTACGATTATTTCAAAACTAGCCACAAGGGAACCAAGCATGGGATAGGAACTTATCAACCAGTTACGTGCTTGCTCAACATGATAATTGTTACATTTATATGAGCCAAGATTACTTTGTTTTCCTGAGGCAACATTTACTGCATTGCTCACAGCATTGCGTAACCCCATACCAAAGAGCTTACGCCAGCTCTGGTGATACTGTTGCTGTTTAAATTGCTTTATCATATCTGGCTCACCCGGATTACCAATACCAAACCCCAATAGTTTTTTATCGACACCGTGCTCAAGCAAATCCTCATAAAGTTGTTCTTCGGTATTGATATGTAAATTTCTAATAATATGAGCATCAGTATTTGGATTCCGGCCTAACTTAAAATCATCCAGAAACTTGGCGACATAGACATCACAAGCAATATTCCACAAATCCCAACGTTGCTTTTTCTTAAAATGCTCAAATCCCAGATGCAATAAGCAATGTGCTAACACATACACCCATACCTCTACACTTTCATGACGTCTGGGATGAACATAAATGCACCCACAAAACGTTACAATAGCATAGCCATTCTTTGGGAAAGGCTCTTCTTCAGAGCGATAAATCCTCACATAATGCATCATCGGTTCAAACATTGGATGCATATGAATGATGTTTTTCGCCTCCATAAATTTTTTGGTTGCGGGATCAATCTTGGGTTTTTGTTTGCCTTTTTTTGCCACTTTATTTTCTCTCTTTGACCAAACGCGGTAAATCGCGTACAATACTGACTAGAAACCAATCTGGCAACACACCGCCATCATCAGTGAGTGATACGACCATTTGAGCAATCTCAAGGCTGATGGATGACAATTCTTTTAAGCTATTTTTGGCTTGATATATGAGCTTTTTCTGGCTGCCTGATAGTTTATTTTTATCTTCCGGTAGTTCTTTAAGTAAATGTGCGCGAAAACTCTGTGCAAGGAAATAAAGTACATCCCTATCTTCAGGTCTATCCGGCCAGCGTTCTTCACCTTTAAGAATTTTCATAAGTCCATACTTATTACGGATATGTTTTACGAAAGCCTTAAATTGACCTGCATGACTTGGAGATACACAGCCATGAGCTAGCAAGCCTATCACCTCATTAGAAGCATCGTCTCTATATGCCTTTAATGCATCACTGAGCATATGCCATGATCGAGGAGAAGAAAACGGCCCCTCATGTTTAGGCGGTTTTTGATGCAGGTGATCTGGACGATTTTGGATGTATTCTATAACCCAACGGTGAATATCAGCTCCCCTAGCCCATTCCAGCCAATCTCTGTGAGAAGCACATAATTCGATATGAAACATACGATTGATCAAAGCTGAGGACATTGGCTTCACAATAGCGCTATCCTCAGCACGGTTTCCAGCACCCACAACAATCGATCCTTCTGGCATCGTGTATTCACCAATGCGCTTATTAAGAATAAGGCTATAAAATGCTTTTTGCACCTCATGGGAACATGCGTTTAATTCATCAAGAAATAAGCAATTAGGCTCCTCCCGTGCAATCATACGCGGTGGACAAAAACGACTTTTTCCTTCGATGATCTGAGGGACACCTATCAAATCTTCTGGTGCTAACTGACTACCCAATAATGATACACAGGGCAGCCCCACTTCATCGGCAAATTTCTCTACTAATGAGGATTTTCCAATACCCGGAGCCCCCCAAATAAATACAGGGCGTACAAGGGCTATATTGAGCAAGAGTTCGCTTAACTCTTTGGGTGTTATAGAGGTTACTAGTTTCATTTTATTCTTTTTTCCTTAAATGCTATTCCTATAAAAATACGTACAGGATTTCCTCGTTTCAGCTGATTATGTTGCGCCCATTTCTCTTTAACTTTTGAGGCCTTCTGAAGATGGTTTTGTTCCTCTAGTCGTAAGTGTAGCCGAGCTAAAGCAAGTTTTTTATTCATATGTTGAGAGCGCTCCTCTCGCGCTAAAGCTGTCACACCTGTGGGAATATGAATAACACGTACAGCACTATCTGTGGTGTTAACATGTTGCCCACCTGGACCAGAAGCACGCATGGTATCAAATTTAACTTGGTGCTCATCATGTAGTTTTTGCTCTTTTGGTGGCGTAAGCACATCAACCCCAACAAACCAGTTTTTACGCTTATGATGTGGTCTATACGGACTTTCCGAGACCCACTGGATGGTACCTTGCCATGAAGCCAAAAAACCATCATAATCATCACCCTTAAGACTAATGAGCACCGAGATATAGCTACCAACTTTATTTCCTGGCATTGCTTCTAGAATGTCAGCTTTAAGCCCATATTGTTTGGCTTCTTTTAAAAGACGATTCATAACATGCTTGACCGCCAAGGCACACTCATCTGGCCCCTGACCAGAGGTAATCTGTAACCAATAATGATCTGTCACTTCTGCCTCCGTGTTTTGTAAGTTATGACAGGACGAAGTATGGCAACAACGCGAATTAAACCTTCATCAACCAAATATTGCACAACCGTATCGATGTTTTTATAAGCTTGAGGTGCCTCTTCATAGATAAGGTCTTTATCTTCACAGATAACATGACTACCAAGTTGTGTTTTTAAAAAGTCATCTTTTCTGTATTTAGCAAGACGGCCTTTCGCATCAGCACGTTTCCATTTTCGTCCAGCACCATGAGCCAAAGAATAGGCATTGGTTTCTTGTGATCCAATTGGCTGCACAAGGTAGCTCATATCCCCTCTAGAACCGGGAATGATAACCATGCCCTCTGTTGCTGGAGTTGCACCTTTACGATGAAGCCAATAGCGCTTGCCATCAATGTCTTGTGGTAATACCGTATTGTGATTTACGTCGAGCAATTTTTCTCCACTACCTCGCAGACAAGAAAGGAAACGATGAGCAATTAAGGCACGATTTGCTTCAGCCCATTTTACCGCCTTGTTGTGGGCTTCAATATAGGCTTCTGCCTCTAAAGTACTTTCATCTAAACCTTTATTGTCATGTACTTCAAGATGGCTTCTCAGAATACGATCTCCCAACCCACGTGAACCAGAATGCACCAGCAGGTAAAGATGCTTATTGTTTATTCCAAGCTCATCACATGCCCGCTGATCAATAATAGATTCCAAAGCCTGTAACTCTGCAAAATGATTACCACCACCAATGGTACCAAGTGAATGATCGAAATCAGTTGGCGCCACATGATGCGTTGCAAGCCACTCTTTTGTATTGCCATCCCAAGATGAATCTAGCCCATCAAGTCTTGAAACCCATTTATCAAGCTTCAATTTTTGTGTTTTTAAGTTAGTCTTCCACAGACCCATACCACATCCAATGTCATTACCGACTAATTGAGGATAAATCCATTTTTCAGAAATAAACGCAGCACCAATTGGATTTCCTCTCCCAGGATGTAAATCCGGCAGCCCCACGGCAGCACGCATCCCTTTGAATGTAGCTGTATGCTCCAATTGTTTTACAGCATCACTCTCAATCCAGCTTTTGTCAGAAGCAATAACCTTTACGATTGCCCCTTTATTATGTTTAAAATTGCCCATAGTAAATATCTCTTATGTATTGTTTTGTACGTAAAATTTTTAAAGTTATGATTTTGATAAAATAACTCATCATCATTAATCTCCTTTTATTTGAGTTATTGTATTGCAACGCCAATAAGCGCAACACTAAATGTACCACCAGATCCAGCTTGTGCACAAAAAGCACAGCAACACTGTTTTGGTAAGAATCGATCTTTTTGGGATATATTTTTAGAGGAAGGTAGGTAAAACAAATGCCTTGGCAGCAGTTCTCATGCTCAAATTATAACCCAAACGAACGTTGGTTATGTGATAGTAATAGTTGCATTTGTTTACTCTTTTTCTTAATGATTTTTAAAACTATAAACTCAAATCATTGAAAAGTCAATATAAAAATAAAATAAAAATATTAACTCTATAGATCATGCTAATTAAGAGACCAAAATGACCATTTGCTTTCAACATGTTATTTTGAACATACTCAGTTGCACTAGGTTTTTCTGTTCCACTTTCAATAACTGAAATAATCCATTCAGCCAGTGTACTTAATCTTGGCATTAGACAATATTCAATAGTAGAGACTTTTATGATAATCAGCTTATAAATCCATAATAAAGTTTTTCCCATTCTAACCAAAACATAGACGATAAAATCCATTACTATCAAATGAATCATATTGAACAGATAAACTCATACCATTGTCACACTGTTCAATTGATTGTAAGCAAAGATTTATTACTATCAAGGTTACCCTGATACTACACCGATGATGAATGTACTCAATATCGTTAGACAATTCAAGTTCATCACCCTGATCAAGAGCCTCAGAATAACCTTCTGCCAAAGTTATTATTTAAATAGCTCTTTTCCAAAGTCTGGAATTACTTTTATATTTTTTTGTGCATAGCATATAATCAAATTCCGATGTTAATGAGTGTGCTATTCACTCATGTTCATCACAGATAAAACGGCTTCGCAATCTTTGAGTTATAAAAATCGCTAAATATTGATGCCCTTCAACCGCTTCCAAGTAAGCCCAAACCGTGCTAAATATTTACTGAGACGGTCAGCATCATTGGTCACCTTCTTTTTAGCACGGGTGTTGGAGAATAACCTGCGTCCGGCAGCACTCATGGAGTTTTCACCTTTACATATTTCTATCACTCTGGCTAATTGAACTTGATCAAATAGATCTATTTCTTCTATTTCCTTCTCGCCAAACACAGAATGCAACACTTGTAGGGAATGATCTCGCGACGAGGCATGCCAAGATGCATATAAGCGTTGAATTTCAGACTCCACATCCATCACCTGAATACGCCCGCCCTCTGAGAGCGTTGCCATACGATTGATCGAAGCGGATAAATCAAGGAAATTAGCAGACCAAATAGCTTGATCAGAAAGGCAGAATTTGACGTATTTGACTCGAGCCTCTTTATTGAAGGTAATGTTTTGAGATTTTTGTTTAGAATATTTGCAAAGTTCATAATCAATATTGGGTTCAATATCGTCCCTGCGATCCTTTAAACCTGGTATAGAATAAACCCAAAGATTAAGCCGGGCTAACAAGTCACCTCTAAAATGCCCCTTGGCCACTTCCTCTGCTAAATCTTTATTTGTCCCTACCACAAGCTGAAAATCACTTGTAACCTCTTTATCGGATCCAACGGGAAAAAATTTTTTTTCCTGTAAGGCATGCAGTATCATGGCCTGCTCATCTAATCCAAGTTCTCCAATTTCATCAAGAAACAACACCCCCTTATTGGCAGCGGCCAGAAGACCTGAACGTTTGCTAACCGTACCTGTAAACGTCATTTTTTTATGACCAAATAGAGCTGACATCGCACTATCACCTTTCAGTGTAGCGCAACTTACCTCTACAAATGGACCGGTAATTTGATGGCGCAGCTTTTTAAGGTCATAAATACGTCGGGCTAATTGTGACTTTCCAACACCAATTGGCCCCATGAGCATTACGGGGGATTTTGTTTTAATGACCACTTTTTCTAATTGGTCGATCATATCATTAAATATCTGATTGCGGGTATGGATACCCGACTTTAGAAAAGATGTGGCCTCTTCTTGTTCTATCTTAAAACGCTGGGCAATCCGATCGTATTTGGAAATATCAAGGTCGATAATGGTATAATGTCCTGGATCATCTTTGTTCTTTTTAGGAGGAGAAGATTGCAGAATTTTTGCGGGGAAATAATGTGCAAGTGTGAGTAAGAACATGCATATCTGAGCCACATGTGTTCCAGTAGTTAGGTGAATAAAGTATTCTTCTTGGGCCAGATCAAAATCATATGAACGTGTAAAATCATACAGAGCACTGTATACCTCCTCAAAATCCCATGGGTCTTTCAGATGAACAGGGTGTAAGATGACATGAGTCTCTGGTGAAACTTGTTTAATGTCGCTAACAATCTGATCAGCTAACGATTGATACCTCCTATCTATCAGCAACTCAAAACGATGTATTATGATGTCCTCCTGTTGGCAGAGGCTTATCGTTGGACGCCATTTTTGCCAACGCTGATGACTTTGCGCGCCGCCATCGAGCACTGTTCCTAAGAATCCTATTACTATCACACTCAACCTTATATTCATTTATAAAACATTATTTTATATTATAGCACAGAGAAAAATAAGAGGCATAAAAAAACGCGTAAATTTATAATTTTATTGTTCTAATCAATTATTTATGAATTAATTTCAAAAAACCACTATTTAAAACACCAAACATTAATCTTATGCTATAATAACCATTAAAATAAGGAACAAAAGTTATGAAACCCTATAAAGTACTAAACGAACAAAACGCACGACCTGTTAAAATGTGGACACAAGGTGTACCGGTGGATGAAATGGCAAAGAAGCAGCTCATCAATACCGCAAAAATGCCATTCATACATAAATGGCTGGCAGTTATGCCTGATGTACATGTAGGTAAAGGCTCAACCATTGGTAGCGTTATCCCTACCAAAGGCGCAATTATCCCCGCCGCAGTAGGCGTTGATATCGGGTGTGGTATGATGGCGGCAAAAACCTCCCTTGTGGCCTCTGATCTACCAGATAACCTCTATCATCTACGCTGCGCTATTGAGGCTGCCGTGCCGCATGGGCGAAGTACAAACAAAAAAAAACCCGATAAAGGCGCATGGCGTGATATTCCAGCAATAACAGTCAATGCATGGAAATATTTGGAGCAGGACTTCAAGCTGATTACGGAGGTAACTCCTCATTTAAATAGAACAAATAACATCAATCATCTCGGAACACTAGGAACTGGAAACCATTTTGTTGAAGTGTGTCTCGATGAGAATGATCAAGTTTGGGTAATGTTGCATTCTGGCTCCCGAGGTGTGGGAAATGCCATCGGAACCCACTTCATTGATCTTGCCAAGAAGGATATGCAAAAGTGGCTGATCAATCTACCTGATAAAGATTTATCATATTTTCCAGAAGGCACAGAACATTTTAATGATTATGTATTTGCCGTAGAATGGGCGCAGAAATTTGCCCGGGCAAATCGTGAAATCATGATGGCAAATACCATCGCAGCAATCCGAAATGTTATTACCAAGCCATTTGAAGCAGAAGTGGAAGCCATTGACTGCCACCACAACTATGTGGCTCGCGAGCATCACTACGGGGAAAACATTTTTGTTACCCGTAAAGGTGCTGTACGAGCGCTTAAAGGTGATATGGGTATTATTCCTGGCAGCATGGGTGCGCGGTCATTTATTGTACGCGGCCTAGGTAATGAAGAGAGCTTTTGTAGCTGTTCTCACGGTGCTGGCCGAGTTATGTCCAGAACCGAAGCCAAGAAAAAAGTTTCTCTGGACGAGCATATTGCTGCCACAGAGGGTATTGAGTGCCGTAAGGATGAGGACGTTGTAGATGAGACACCATCTGCTTACAAGAACATTGATCAAGTCATGGAAGCTCAAAAAGATTTAGTTGAGGTAGCCTACATCTTAAAGCAAATCGTGTGTGTCAAAGGATGATGATAAAAATGAAGAAGATACAAAGACCAATGATCACCATAGATGGATCAAAAGGCGAAGGTGGCGGACAAATACTTCGCTCCTCCCTTTCCCTCGCTATGGTTACGGGTCAAGCCTTTAAAATGATTAATATCCGCGCCAACCGTAAAAAACCCGGTTTAATGCGTCAGCATTTAACAGTGGTCAATGCAGCCGCTAAAATTTGTGATGCCAAAGTCACGGGTGCTGAATTGGGATCTAATAAACTTATCTTCACTCCCAATAAGATAAAGGGTGGCAATTATAGCTTTGCTATCGGCTCGGTAGGAAGCACGACTTTATTAGCACAAACCATCATTCCCGCATTAACACTGGCAGAAGAGCCCTCTATACTTACGATTGAGGGCATCACACATAATATGCAATCCCCTACTTATGATTTTTTGAAGCATAGTTATCTTCCTGTACTCAAAAAAATGGGCATCGAAATTGAAGCCAGTATACAGAGCTATGGTTTTTACCCTGTTGGCGGTGGGAAAGTCACTTTTTCAATCAAACCCAATAAGGCATTAAAGCCTATAGAATTAACAAACCGAGGCAAACAAAAAAACTTATCAGCCGAAAGTTTGTTTGCCCATCTAAGTGTTGATATTGCAAAACGTGAATTGAACACCATCAGCAATCTTATGGGCTGGCAAGATGAAAAGCTTCATGTTCGTCAGATTAACAACGCGAAAAGCTCAGGAAATATTGTTCAATTGAAGCTAGAGCATGATGAGCTGGTAGAAACCGCTGTTAGTTTTGGCAGATCAGGCACAAAGGCAGAAGAAGTAGCTGAAGAAGCCTGTATGAAAGCCAAAAAGTATTTGAACAGTGATGCTGCGGTTGGCATATATCTCGCTGATCAGTTACTACTACCCATGGTACTAGCTGGTTGCGGCAAATTTACCACAATTTCTCCGAGTCTGCATACTCGATCCAATATCAATGTGATACAGCAATTCATTCCATGCTCTATCGATGTTGAAGAACAGGAGCACTCTTGGACAATAACCATAAACAAAAAAGGAGGCAACTAACATGACTCCATTATTACTCGAAACAATTTACACAAATGGAGATAATCTTTTATCTGAAGTCGAAGCTCTTTTAGATAACGGTGAGGATCCAAATGCCATCACTAAAAATAACGATTCACCCTTGAGAGCTGCTTTAAAGATGAGGCGATTTGATGTGATCAAATTATTAATTCTCAGAGGTGCTGACGAATCACAACTTGGCTGGACCACTATTTTCCATGCTATTGCTTATGGAACCCTATCACAACTTGAAGAAGCAATCATAGCATGTGATGATTTTGAACATAAAGATTCATGGGACAGAACACCACTATTATTTTCTATCCTGGTTGGATCCACCAGTAAGACGGCTATGCTGATTGATGCCGGTGCTGATATAACAGCCGAAGGATATGCACCCCTCACTTACGCCATCCAAAACGATGACGTCAATATGCTTAACTTCTTAATCGAGCATGGCTTTGATATAGAACAAAGGAATGACTGTATGGATGGCGAAACGCCACTGATTACAGCATCAGAATACAGTGCAACAAAGTGCCTTAAGTGGTTGATCAATAACGGCGCAGATATATTTGCACAAAACGATTGGCAAGAACAGGCAATAACTTTTGCAAGCAACAGAGAGATTGCTAACGCTTTAGTAACTGCTGGTGCAAACATTAATGATATTGACAGAGAAGCACGCGCTCAACTACTTGGATATCAGATAGATAAAAAACCTAATGTTTCCAAGGAAGACTTTTTAAAAGGTTTGGGGCGTGTATTTGGAAAATCAAACCCAGAACGCGCCAGTAACCCTTTCTGGTTAGCCATGGTGAAATGTGGTGGATCAGGGTGTCGCGCTAGGTTTAAATTCGATGACGTCGAGATCTCTCAGCCAGTCTGGAGCTTCGATCGCTTTGGAAAGTCCATCACGCTTTTGCCAGATGGTCGTATCATCGAAATTGCAGGTGAACATGAGGATTTCTAAGATGAAGATTTTTGCATATACAATGATGTTTTTGTTCATGATGGCAAGGGCCATTGCGAAATCTACATCTATCCCAGAGATGTGTTCCCGCCTACAGACTCCCACACCGCAACCTTAGTTGGTGAATATATCTATGTTATTGGGAACCTTGGGTATCCAGAAGAACGGAAACCGGGTTACACACAGGTGTTTCGCTTGAACATTAACACTTTGAAAATAGAAAGTGTTGAAACCAGCGGAGAAATGCCTGGTTGGATTAGTCGTCATGAAGCCCATTACGATGGTGAATCTATCATCACTATTAAAGGTGGCGAATTGCTTACCGAGAAGAACGGGAAAAAAAATTACATTGATAATAAGTATGAGTATTCGCTATGCCTAAAATCCATGAAGTGGATAAAATTGCATTAATTGTATTCATCAAGGGGTGATATTTTAATGAAAACGAAACCGCGGAAAGTGGCGTTAGACGCTTTACCTCAAAGCTTTCAATGAATACGTTACGGAGATTGTTCACGATATTATCAATCATTAGTTAGGCACCGAACTATTTCTTTGACTTGAGAAAGCATAGAAACACTTGTTGGCACACAATACCCGGAATGACTCTTCCTTGACTTAAGCTTTTCTGATGTAACTGACTTATCCGCTGCAAATTATTAGGAACAATATACTGTTGAGAAGTTTCAGAGAAGCGTTATATTGGCGGATGATAGCCTCCGCCATTTGCATAAAATGAACTTTATAGTATTCTCGTGATGACATAGCCTCAAAGCACATGTTTATTAATATTTTCAAGCATTGACAATGAAAAAACCGTGAACTTACATAGAACCAAAAAATCAGCAGAGTGAATGATAAAACCCTCTTTGATGACATTTAACCTGTTAATTATCATCATTTAATATCAATCATGATATCTATTTTAAGTCCATAGCAGCAAAACATGTGTTATTTTTAGAAAACTCATTAAGAATAAGCTTTGTTGTTAACTTTATTGATTCGTCTTGTTTTTGATTATTTTTTTTATTTGAAATTGTATAAATTGCTAATACTATTGGCTTGCAACTCGGAGACCAAATAATCCCTATGTCATTAGCAATATTAGAACCTCCACCTGTTTTTTCTGCAGCATGCCAACCAACTGGTAGCCCAGATCTAATCTTTGTATACCCCGTTGTATTATTGCTCATCCAATCTTTTAATTTTTGCTGTTGCCCTATGCTTAAAACAGAATTCTCTAACAATATCTTTTGAATGCTTTGAGCCATATCTTTAGGTGTAGAGGTATCTTGAATATTATCTGAATCTGAATTTAATTTTGGCTCAAAATTATCAAGATTAAATGATGTCATGTTAAGTGATTTTGTTGCAAATTCATGAATACTTTTAATGCCTCCAAGTCTTCTAATAAGAATATTATTTGCAGCATTATCGCTATAACTTGTAGACGCTTCAGAAAGCTCACCAACTGTCATATACCCTCTATTTAAATTCAGACGAATAATAGGACTCCAAAATACTATATCATCTGAAGAAATTTTTATTTTCTCTTCAGCGTCAATGTTTTTTAAAGCAGCAGCTGAAACAATTATTTTTACGGTGCTTTGAAATGGAAATCTTTCGTTCTGTCGGTAATTAAATACATTATTATTATTGGTATCAATTGCATAAACGCCAATTTTAACGCCATACTTTTTTTCAATTTGTTTAACACCAGTATGTGCTTGGCATGTAACCGAAAAAACCAATGTGTAAAATAAAAACATCCATACTTTGAAGTATTTCATTGAATCACCGAAAATTGTTAACTTTTGATTGATTAACATAAAGCTCATATATCGTTGTGTCAACTGAATTATCTATCATGAGGTATTGGTGATAGACTTTTTAAGAATGCTCGCATGAAAAACTTGGAATAAGTTGAAATTATTCAACCCAAATCTTAAAAATATAAGCTATGTAATCACAATACATATGAATATCTTAAGGCTGAAGTAATTTACTTTAGCCAATAGAAATTTTAGCAGCAAATCTAAAAATGGCACTTCTTAATGATATGTGTGTCAATTATTTCAGCTATAGCTTAGTTAGGCGTCATAACCTCTTTTTAGCAACAAAAGTCAATACAATATTCATCTAATGCCATAAAAAAAGACTTTTTCTATACCCTCATTTCTTTATTGTTTTCATGATGTAAGTTAGATCATTCCAAGCATCAAGAACTTGGCCTGGCGGAACAATCTTTGATTTTTTAAGTTGGTCAAGCAATGTTATTATTTGCTCGTAAGTTTCACGACTAAAGCTAAACCACAGATTGATCGAATAATGATGATGCCATGATGCCAAGTATTGCCATGCTATCTGCCTTAAACTTTTATGCGCTTTACTCAGAGCAATTAAGATATATTTTAAGCTATCTAAAGCACCATAATGAATCAGAACTTTCAAAGCGGCTTTCTGTGATTTGACACTACCGTTATCTAATAAAACTTCTAACTCTAGTCTTAAATGACTGTAACCAGTTTGTAAAATAGAAACACAAGCCGCTCTTACCTTAGCACTAGTATCCTGAAGACCAAGACAATAGAACTGATCAACATTCTCTGCTGCTAAACGATGTAGGCCAACTAAGGCAGCTGCTCTAATTTTAGATTTGTCATGATCAATATATTCTTTTAGCAATGGAATATCTTGTTTTGTCCCTGTTTCAGCTAAACCCGCTACCAACCCTGGGTTTGCCTTATCTTTCAACGTGTACAACCTTTGACGATATTGAGCCAGATGATTCTTATGACCATGTGAGCACAGCATAAATCGAGCATATTCCCTGATAAGTTTTGAATTATCAAAAATAGCCTGATCAAAAAACTGACGATACAAAGAAAAATCTGCGTATGGCACTGTTTTCAACGCAGCATAACGAACACGATTGGCTTTATCGGTTAGCAGAATGCTTAGCCCTTTTGTCAAATATTCGGATTTTGGTAAATGACGCAAAACCCATTGCCTTACTTCTGGCGCTGGGTCAATCATGGCCAAGCCAATTAAACCATCATCATTGATCACTAATGGCGCCCATGCCTTCCAGCAGAAAAGACGCTCTCGCAGTGACGCTTTTTTCATCACTGCCAATAAATCCTCTCTCTGATAATTATTCTGTATATGATTAAATATCTCAGCTTGAACCGCCTTTAACTTGACACGCTCTGTCTTCTCCAACCAATCAATTAAGCTATGATATTTGATTAAATTGATCAGGGATATTGAAGGCAGAATGTCTGCCAATACTTCTTGGGCTTTAGCCTGCACTTGAGGCACCCAGTCATTTAGACGCAGAAGAACATAAGGAAGCACTTCAAAGTTGGCGAATTTTTGGCAGTAATCCAATGCCAGCTCACGCAAATAACCACTGTAATTAAGTGTCGCAATACCATATAAATGAACAGCTTCTTCAGGTGAAAAACGCTCAAATTGTTTGATGTTTGTCTTAGTCAGTTCATGACGACAATAACCAGATGAAAAGCAAGCATATAATTTTAGCCACTCCGTATTGACTTCCTTTTTAGTAAGGAGTTTTCTAATGACCATTGCGGTATTCTGTGCTATCCATTGATTATCCGAAAACACATGAAGGAGTATGTATTGAGCATCATAAGGTGTGCCAAGTCTTCCAATCTGGTCAAGCGCTTGTAGTTTATCTTCTAAAGTTGCACTGCTTTGAATACTTAATAACTCAAGCTGTTTATGTATTGTATGATACATAGAACCCCCTAAAACCATAGACCAGTGGGCTCACTTTCCAAAAGCCAAGCAATATAAGAAAAAGTTCTGGTTTGGTGATATGATTTACCATTCTAATGCATCCTTCGGAGGTGCCTTTTCCTCAAATTCCAGATCGCTAAAATCAGCTATTTCTTTTGCATTGTCCAGCGTAAAGTTTTCTATTTTATCTGTCGATTGAAGTCGGAATAATTTACCTCCATCTTCAAATAATAAATCTCCATTGTGATCCCAATCAACCCAACTTTTTTGAGGCAAACTAACAATAGAATTTCCATCAACCATAACTTCATAATTCATGTAAGCGCCAATAGAATGATTTTTTTTATCATGCCTTTCGCCCGTTAACTTCATGTGTAAAATAAAATTATTTCTTCTTGGAGATTTCTTAGAATAAATCATTGGTTTATCGAAAACCTCCTCAGGTCCACCTGGACCGACCTGACGATTTTGGATAAAATGCCAACCATCACGTATTAAACGACTATGCGGCATAGCATAATACCAAGATGCACCACTGTTTTTATCTGTCACATAATCTGGAAGTTTCCCTTCCCGTGGATTAACAACATTGACGTTTTTACTCAAAACAGAGTCGCCATCTGGTTTGAAAGGTTCATCTATGTAAATGTCACGCTCAGTTAGAAACAAACCACCTCGACCCCATGTATCACCAATAGGCCACATTGCAAGCGCTGAGAGATATGGAGGCTTACTAATAGCATACCAGCTACCAGGTCCATTATTTTTAAAGTTTGCTGCAAAATAGATAAGCTTTTCGCCGCTTGGAGACAGATCACAACGCCGTTCGTATATTCTACCTTTAAACCACTGACCATACTCAAATGTGTCGTCCCTTAGATTCCATTTAATCAAAAGCACTTGTTTACTTGGTCCTCTCCTGAAAATAACAGCAGTAGGTGCACTTCTTGCAATAATGCAATACAGTGTTGTATCTGGTTTTTTATTCAACATGTCTTCTCATCACTCCTATTTTGATTCATGCTGCATACTCAGAACCACAAACATGATAGATGAAACAATAAGAGAACAGTTATTCTCATATTAATTCAATAGAAAATACTGACCCTCTTCCTTTTCGTCTTAAAGTCAAGAGATTCTCTATTGCTAGTTGATGTGACGATCTACAACAATATTGACAGCTAGATAACAAAAAGTATATTTATTGATTATACAACATCTTTATGAGTAATCAATAATATTTGGGTAAAATGATGTCACTCCTACTGCATCATTTTACATAGAAAATATTGACAATGAATATAAACCCTTTACCGCTCAAGACGTTTGCTTTATCTAAGAGCTCTTTTAACAGGAAACATAAAAATAGCAATACTTGACGATACCTGTGGCAACCTTATTCAATTGGTTCAGTTATAGTTCAGCCCAACCAAAATAGTGCACCACTAAGCATTCAATAATCAATACTCTTTTTTCTCAGACGACTCTAATACCTCAGACTTGACTGAAGGCTGTTGCTCTTGATTAGAAAAAAAACCACCCATCGACCAATATTGACTGGCAAACCGTGAAACCGTCTTAAAGCAATGACAAGTCTTCTTTTGGGGGCCACCCCCCTCATCACTAGCCATAAAGAAACCCAATAAAGGCTTAATGAGTCCGATGAGGTATTGATCAAAAGCATAACCCATCATATCATCCTGATATTTCAAATTCTCATCTGCGAATTTAAGGGCCAATGAATTTTGCTTTAAAGCTGTGATCACTACATTTTTATCAGCTCTAAGAGCACTACTGGCTTTTTGTAAGTCCAAGCCATTTTTTTTCACCGCTTTTAAGACGTCTTCTTTTACCGTCCAGTCTGTCATGTTGTCCTCCGGATGATTTAAATACGATAGATTTTTGCCAATCATAACACAAATCAAAACTCTGAGCCACATGGCATTTTACCTATAGCAATCATTTACATTACCTTCAATTGTTATTAAAATGCATCATTTAAATGGTTAACACTATGCAACATTTTGGTTTTCATTGGGATACAACCTATACATCGCTACCTGAATCGTTCTTCAGTTTCCATACCCCCAAAACATCGTCTAACCCTAGTACTGTGGTGGTCAATCATTCATTGGCAAAAGACTTAGGCTTACATCTATCTCAACTTTCCCCACACGATTTAGCACAGTTATTTTCTGGTAATACAGATCTTGGTTCTAGACCATTTTGTCAAGCTTACGCAGGTCACCAATTTGGCCATTTATCCCTTTTAGGTGATGGTCGTGCACATTGTTTGGGTGAACACCTCTCCCCAAACAATGAGCGTTTTGATATTCAATTCAAAGGCTCAGGCAAAACAGATTATTCTCGTTCAGGTGATGGCCTAGCCGCTTTAGGCCCGATGCTTCGTGAATACATCATCTCTGAAGCCATGCACTTTCTCGGCATTCCAACAACACGAAGTCTTGCTGTTGTGACCACAGGCGATACAGTGTGGAGACAAACACCATTACCTGGGGCCGTGTTAACTCGAGTATCGCCATCATACTTGCGCATTGGCACCTTTGAACTGGCTGCCACTATGGATGATATTGATGCCCTGCAATCTTTATTTCAATACAGCCTTGATCGTCATTTCCCCCATCTTTCGACATCTAATAATCCCGCTTTGGCATTTCTTGAGTGCATCATGGACCTTCAAATTAAGTTGATGGTTCATTGGATGCGTGTTGGCTTCATTCATGGTGTGATGAACACAGATAATATCAGCATCTGTGGCAATACACTTGATTATGGCCCATGTGCCTTTATGGATCATTACCACCCATTAACAGTATTTAGCTCGATAGATCATCAAGGGCGTTATGCTTTTACCAATCAACCCCGTATCAATCAATGGAATTGTGCTCGTTTAGCTGAAACATTATTACCTCTTATTCATGCTGAACCATCTCATGCCATTGATTTAGCATCATCAGTGATCCAACAATGGCCCACTCGATATCATCATGCCTGGCTTAATATGATGCGTCATAAATTAGGTATCATCGATGCTTATACAGATGATCATCAATTAATTGGTGATCTCCTTAACTGGATGCAACACAACAACATCGACTATACCAATACCTTTGATGCGTTAACCCGACGCGCACCACTAGATCAAGCATGTTACCAACAACCTGCATTTCTTGAGTGGCTTCAACGCTTACAAGTCAGAAAAAAATCCTTATGCCCAGACTCATCCCTTACTTTGATGAAATATAACAATCCTGTGATCATACCAAGAAACCATCAAGTAGAACGTGTATTAACAGCAGCTCACAATCAAGATTATGAACCCCTTAAAGCTTTATTGCATGCGGTGAGTCAACCTTACGAATATCATTCAGATATGAGAGATTACCACAAACCACCATCATCTTCAGAACGTATACATCAAACATTTTGTGGTACATGACATCAACTTAGCCATATTTTGACGCCCTATCCCTTAATCAGCTGTTTCTCTTCATCAGCTAGACCAAACAAAAGATATTCACCTGACTTAGATGTTTTTAACACAACATAAACCGCATCATCATAAGCCTGTGAACCTTCTTGAATAAAATATTGTTGCGGTAAATCTAACTGCAAATAGATCCGTTTATCATCTTCATCTAAAAAATTATATTCAGTTCTGTCAATTGTAAAACCCACTAAATATTCATGATCATTTAAAGCCTCATTTTGATAAACTCGTGAAAATTGAGCTACACGATCTTTATCAACTTCAATCACAATATATTGTGCACCTTGAGTAATCATAGGATATGATTTTTCGCTTAGTCTCATAACTAACTTATAGCCAACAGCCATATAATCACCTTGCATCATAGACCTGGGATCAACAGCACCCATTTTAACCAAAATGGTATCGCCATGTCGCAATGTTTGCTCTTTTTCAATAATAAGACCATTGATGACCAGCATAACAATCAATGTGGATAAGACTAACATTATTTTTTTCATACTGCCCCCCTATGCATTAATACATTTCGGTTGACCAATCCTCGGGCAAAGAAAAGCAATAAACCACTACCCATTAATATCATTGATTTGTGGATAAATAACATGTCTAGTTGATAATAAAAGTCACTAATAAATATAACCAGCGCAATAAAACCACCAAGAGTGATGTATTTCTGCTGCTGCTCAAAACCTAATACAACTAAGGTTAATGCCATAATCATCCCCGGCGAAGAAACCACACAAAATAAGACCATAACCAACCAAAATAAAACTGATTGAATATTTAAATGATTATTCCCCCTCATTAATCGCCATAAACTCAGCAGCATTACCATACTCAATACCAATTTAATAATGATAGCCTCTATTGTTAACGGGAAAGGAATTGTAACAATAAAGTTAGCCAAGCAAACCATGACGAACACTGATGATAATAAAGCTAGACTTACTGGAGTGATATTGCGATTTTTCATTAAGATAATAACAGCCACTAGCCATTGTACAATGAGAAATACTTGATATGTTAACATGCTGTCATAGTCATAAGAACCTAATGCCCATAAAGCTGAAATCACTAATGTAGAAATAAAGGTATCAGTCGTATTTTTGTAATATTGATACGTAATGACACTCACAACTAACCATGACATGCCATATATGCCACAGTATATGCTCGATGATAAAACAGGTAACATTATTTTACACTGATCAATTAAACCATATACCAAAAAACCTTTGCCCAATAACATTAATACTAAGGCAATATTTGACCATAATATATTCTGATCATCATGGCGATTATTCATGCATACGCCCACGATCATCATTAAACCATAGATGATAGAGACCAAGCCATCCATATGAAAAAGACCGATAAAACAAAACAATAAAGCACTAATCATTATCAAGCTCAAGGCGCTCTCACTCAGAGAGCTTTTCTTGCTTTCTGGCTGACTTTTTTCCAACACAACATCACTTATTTCATCTGAATAACTGTCCACACGACTATCTTGACTAACTTGCTTGATCTTAACCTCAGTGTTATCTTTAGGTAAACGTCGAATCCATTGAGTTGCTAGACTAAACAGCAAAATAGTTGCGATTCCATGGGTCATTCCATGGGTCAAATCATCCAAAATATTAAATACGTCACAGTAACTCAGATAAACAATAATGCTCACACAAAATAGTATGGCAGACACCACTTTTCGACGGTACATACCAAATCGATACACACAAAATAAGACTAGATAAACAGCTAAAGAACTTAGGCCAATGATCAGCGTCAGTGGCTCGATGTGCCATGTTTTTAGTAATATCAACTGTCCAATCATGTTACTCAAATGACAACCACACTGTATCAATAATGCCCAAATAAGCGTATACCTTATCCAGAAAACCTTGAGCCATTGCATTGATTTTTTACGGACACAATATTCATATAGACCAAGTAATATGCCATTTAAGACCATTAAGCTCAGATGAGCAATTAATTGCATTGATGTACTGATATCAAAACCAGTAAAGCACCAAACTGAAGCGTGAACCAACACTAACCAAAGCGCCCATTGTGCTGAAAAATTAGACATTAAAGTCCATAAAAAAATGAGTATTGACCATAGACCAAACAACTGATAGATGTCTGAACCTGTCTGATAAATCTGCCCAAAAACCGCAAGAAAAACCCCAACCATCACACTTGCTGAAAGCAACCAAATTTTACCTATTATATGATCTAATGAATAGAGCCAAGAACAAATAAGACAGGCAATAATGCCCAACTGAATACTACCCAATTTCATTATTGACGACATCTTGTACCAATTAAACGCATAAAAGAAAATAACGCCAGACAACAGTAATCCAACACCAAGAAAAAGAAGCATATTAGATAACCACTGTTGGGTTTCTGTTGGCCTCAGTTGATACTGACTATTGTTACGAAAAAAATGCATTATAGATTTCATATAAGTTCTCATTTTTGTATTTATGAGCACCCATAATAAACCAAAAATAAAAATTAGTCAACTTAAACAATGCCTTAAAAATCTATTGAGTAACGTACAATCATGATATTCTGAGAGCTATTTACCAGGCATAGCATCCCATGCCTCTAAAAGTTTTACTTTTGAAATCTTTTGATTATTGCCATCAATAATTTCTAAAGCCCCTTTCTCAAGACCATCTTTATATAATAAACCTACGTCTTGAGAAATGCTTTTAATTCCGGGGTTACTTTCTTCAACGCTTTGACGCACTAGATTGAACACACTTTCAGCACACCCTTCACCGTCATCACATGTCTTTTTAGTCTCTTTGGCCTTTTGTGACTCTTGATTAAATTTTTTAACAAATGGACTTTCAGAAACCTTTTTTTTAATCTCAGTTTCATTATTGGTAAAAAACTTTTTTGCTGAATTAGTTGCTGATTCCAGCAATTTGTCAAAAAAATTACTTTCTGCATACATTGATGCACTTAGACCCATACACATAACTGCACATAATATTTTTTTCATAAATCCTCCAAATTGATTTAGTTATTCTCCTTCTTCAGCATCTTCTTCTGCGCATTTAACACCATCTGCTACAGCGTCAGCACCACCTGCGGCCACACCTTGAGTAGCTAACTTGCCCACAGAGTCAACTTCACCTGTCCCAGCCACGCAGAGATCACTTCCAGCATCAATAAGCGTTGAAGCTGTATCACTTAAACAATTTTTTCCATGTTCACAAGCTTGTATATTTTGTTTAACTTGTTTAGCTAGAGAGGTAGCTTCCTTAACGGGGTTCAAGTCATCCACTACATCTTTACCCGCATTTGCAGCTAAGTTAGCGGTGCTCGTAGCAACATTAGTCGCATCTTGTCCCAATGTTTTTATTGTTTTTGTTGGGTTTGTAACAGCTTCAGCAACACCTTCCCCTGCTGAAACGGCAGCATTTTCCACTGCGCTCAAATCTTGTCCTGGATGGGTAACAATATTTGCAGTATCCTCTGCAGCCTCGTCAACATCATCAACTAACGCCTTAACTATATTCTCCTCAGAATACATTGATACACTAAGACCCATACACATAACTGCACATAATATTTTTTTCATAAATCATCCAAATTGATTGTCCAAGCACATTATAGAACATTATTGCCTAAAAAACATGACTAACAACTATTTTCTGCAAATATAATTGCACAAAAACATATATTTAAATAGTGAAATATATAATTCGCAAAAATTGGCCTCAAATAATTATTAAAACATTAATGATCAAACATACCGATCGGTATTTTAAGGTATTGAAACCCTGTTGATGGTGATTTAGGTCCAAAATCTCCCAAACGCCTATTGATTTGAATAGAAGGAAATAACAAATCGTATTAGAAGCTTTATAAGTATCATGCTTCATTTCACATGCACCAAAGCCATACAACCTATGACAGCTTCTCTTTCACCTTTTTTTGCCATTGATTGGCTTTGTTCAGGGCTTTTTCAGTCCATTGATGAGCATTCTGAGTCGCTTCGTTCATGATTTTATTGGATTGTTCGACAGCATTTTGTTGCCACTCATTAGCTTGATTCACAGCCTTGCGTTTTAAGTTATCAGCCTGATTAAGTGCTTCTTTCTTCAACTGATGACCTTGATCAACCATGTTCTTGTTTAGCTCAGCTATCTTTTCTATAGACTTGTCTTGATACTCATGGACAGTTTGTTTCAAAGCTTGTTGGTTTTCCTTAACCCATTTTTGACTTTTTTCTTTGACTGATTTGACCCATGTTTGTGCGGATGACCATTGAGATTGACCATGAGTGTGATCACCAACATCAGCAACAATCATTGTTGATGAAAAACACATGAATAAAACCCCAAAAACATTATGATTCATAAAATGCTCCCTTCTACCAGAAATAGTATTATATCATCTATCAAGAGATATGAACATCCTAAACAATCAACACTATTATCTGGATGAATGATATTATTTTATAACCTTATCTTATTCATACTCATGCAAACTTCTTTATATTTGATTGTTATGTTAAATGAGACATATCTTTACAGTTAGTCGATCTATGGTGACTTTTTAATAACATCCTTAACATCTGGGTCATGATTGCAAGCAAATG
>JBMHDW010000014.1:0-14031 GCA_049889175.1 Candidatus Comchoanobacterales bacterium
AATGATTTTATTTCTTCATCTGAAAAGCTTTCTTGTAAAACTTTATTGCCAATTGTTTCAAAACTTTCATTAGTAATCTTTTCAGTCAATTCGCGCATTATTTTCCTTAAAATTTTTGTAAAATTATAATGTAATATTTAATACCAAAATACTCAATCAATTCATCTTACCACAAAAAATAATAATAAAAAATTGATAAGCATCTTATGCAACCAATGTTAACACCACTAAAGCATATGCCAGAACTTAAATTATTACTAGCACAGATCATAGTTGTTTAAATAAGAATGATCAGACAGACCTCATTTCATGTTGAAGATTATAAAAAGTAAATTGCTATGATAACGTTTTTCGTTCATCATAATATGTACTAACAAGGATGTCATCATGATAAAATACACTATTTTACTACTACTCGTCAGTATTCAAGCTAACATGGTATAGGCCCAGGGAAACAATTGCACGCACTATGACATCCAAAAACCAGTAAATGAAACTTGCACATTAACTACTCATGGAATGATAAAACCTGAATTTAACATCCCTGACAAGTGTGTCCATCTAAACCTTTACGCCGATCACTATCAGGATTATTTAAAACATCAAGTGAATATTTAGTTAAGGAACTACAAAAAAGTAAAAATCTTAAAAGCATAGACATTTCTGTTCTCTCTTATGAATTAGATCTGTCAGAACATGATACTGTTTTCCCCAATTTTTTAAAAACCACCAAAACATTTGAGTCTTTTTCCATAAAAGGATTTAATGATAGTACATGCGCCCTTGGGGCTGGTGGTAGGGTTGTTGGATTCGTGGTTACTATGCTGATCATGACATGGCTGAAGCGCTTAAACACAACAACACACTTAAATCACTGACAATTCAAAAAGCCGATTTAACCGACACTAGTGCACAATATTTAGCAGATGCCTTAAAAACCAATACAACACTTCAAAATCTCAATCTTGATGAGAATCATATTACCAAAGATGGCATAAAACTTCTTAGAAAAGCATGGAACGCCAAAAAAAGAGGGAAATTAAGTATCAACGACAATACTTGCTATCCTGGAACTTGCTAAAAATTAAAACTGCTAAAGTCCATGTTCTCTAAAGCTTCATCAAATTCAAAATCACCAAGTAAACAATCGTTTACGTCAACCAAACGCAATATTCTCATAGTATCAGGATACTGATACTCTATATCAGAAATATTTTTATCAATTAAAGGGTCGTGCAGTTTAACATCTAAACAAGTGATCATAAAAGACTCTTCTCTTAAATCACTACACTCATTTTTTATGGAATCAATGAATAACCGAGCTTGCCGATAACCATCACCATTAATGTCCAATACTATAAGCATTTGGGCCAAAATAATTTTAGATCTAAGTGAACCAGAAAAAGCTCTTAAATCATTATCATTAATCACTGGTTTTAATTGTGTAACATGATCATCTATAAAAAAGTTGACGGTTTTTTTTAATTCTTGATGCATCTCTTTATATTCATGATAATTTTCAATAATATGACCAAATGCTGATTTAACATTCTCTGTACTCATGAGTATCAAACTTTGCTCCAACTCACAAAATTTTACCATTTTCAATATGTGTGCTTTCTTTGCTAATTTTGCATGTTCAAGCAAATCTGTTAACTGAGTAAATTTTGCAGACAACCAAGTTTTAGATGATTCATCATAACTTTTACTCTCAATCCACTGATTAATAGAGTCTAGTTTTACTAACTTCCATAAAAATTGAGCTTGATTTATCGGCATGCATTCTTCAATAATCTTTGCAAAATTCTTTTCTAAGGTTTTGGATAATATTTTTGATAACTCAACATGATAAACCATACCGTATAGAAAGTAATCAATAAATAAACTGTATATTTTAATTTTATATTCAGATGCCAAAGTATCAGATTCGATAATTGTATCATAATTTGCTAAAAAGAATTGACCAGCCTCTGATTGATACTGTCTAGATGGAAGCCAAACAAATAAACAATAGTATATGCTAAATATCGGTGCACTTGAAAAATAATATGGCACATCCTTGGGCTTAAGGTTGATACTATTAAGGTATTCAATAAAATTTAATAAGTTTTTATCAGTCGTCAAGATATCACCTTTTAAGATACTATAGCTAAATATTAGCCCATCATATGTCTTTGGTGGTGCTAAATAAACTCTAAACTGCTCAGGCAATGACTGAGGGTTAAATGTTGGCCGATCAAATAAAGTATTGATCTTAAAATCATAAGTATGATATTTTTTTTGATCTTGTATTAAAAAATTAATATGTTTTTTATCTAGTGATTTTTTTTGATCCATAGACATACTGGCTGTGATCTCTTTTAATGTTTCTGGTGAATGATTGCCTGAACACAAAATGTCAATGAATAATTTAAACACCCTAATATTACTGATTTTTTTACAATCAATCATACTCAACGTATGTTGCTTTTCCATCCAAGATTTCAATACCTCATCACCAACAGATAAATGTTGGAACAGTAATATGAGTCGATCATGCGGTGTTGCTTGGCACAAGTCAGCAATTACATTGATTTGGTCAAATTGTTCACTAGATACTTGCAGTTGGTCAACGTTTTCTGTGTGATTGGTTCTTATGAAAAAAGCGGCAACATGCTTGAAATCTTTTTTTAGTAACTTAACCTCTTGGGTTAAACCCATAAGAATAGCTATCTTTTTATTCATACTATCTACTGTTTGATTCAACAGCTTGTCTTTTCTTTGAAGTTGATTAATTACCTGCATTAATTGATTTTTATAGACTGACAAGCGATTTTCATGACTATTTATTATGGATAATTTTTCTTGATGATAGAGAGCAGGACTTGCTTTTTCTTGATCCACAGGGTGATTTTTTTTAGACTGGAAATCCTTAATGAATGACACAAAAACTTGTTCATCAGGAAGATCAATCTCCATTAATAAATGATATAGTCTATCTCGATCAATGTGGTTAAGATCGTCTTTTTCCATGATTCTTTTAAGTTGTGTCAACAACCAAGATTGCTTAAATGCATTAAAATCAGACGACAAATGAGCACCTATTGACATAGGCTGTTGATTATTTTGATTAGTCCAAGTTATTGTCTTGCAGCAGTCCAATAGAACCGATGGATTTGTATCATAATATTCTGCAATGAATAACTCCAGAAACTTAATTTTAGAGACCTCAGCTGTTTCTTTATCGAGTGCTTTTAACAGATTCATTTTTTCTGTCATCACTCGAGCCAAGTAATGAGCTTCGTTTGATGTTAACACCGCTAACTTAGTACTACCTTTAAAGCAATCAGTTTGCATTAACATCTCTAAAATAACACATTGTCGCAATAAATATGCTTTATGAGAACTCAATTGATAACTATCATTGGATAAGGCACATAAATAATCACCAATAAGTTGAAACACAAGCTGTAATACGTCTTCACCATCACCATTTTTTTGTTTCAACATAGTCGATACAAATGAAGGTTCTTTAGGCAACACAGGAGACATTAGATTCCCATCAAGAGCATTATTTTTATTAAGTGACTCAATGAAAAAGGCGATCACCGGATAATTATTAAAGCTAATTGCAGAATACAATAATGAGCACTGATAAATTTCATCAGCATCAAAAAGATAAAGATCACTGTTCATTCGTTGTAGCGCTTTTATTTGATTTTTTGTTAGTGTTGTCAAATGCTCTCGTTTAATGCCTATTGTTTGCTGAAGTTGCGCTAAAATATCTGCTTGTAATGCCTCAATCTCTGGCAACATATAACGTGAATACTCAATAATTTCCATATAAATGGATACAATATTAACGATCTTTCTTTCACCATTTGATCCCACTTGCTTATGGTGTGGATAAACCCAACAATATTCATCACTGTGATTTGGTAATTGTTCATACAATGCTAAAATATTATTTTTAAATTTCATTAAATTGTTACGGTGTTTTATAATAGCTTCTTTTTCTATTTTAATTTTTCCAGAAACTGATTTTGCTCGATGATACTTTGTCGTAAATTCATGAATAATGTTATCACGTCGACTCCTAAGGTCATGACCTAGTTGCGCCAATGTTTGTGCATGCTTGGTCATAAGTGATTGGTGAATTATCTCTGCATCCTGAGCTATTTCAGCATCACTCCGCTCTTGAAAAAATATGATATCTTTGTTATCCATTGCATTCTCTGAGCTTTTATCTTTTGAGTGATGACTTAATTTAGCTTTTTTAGCAGTCAACGGACGCTTCAATTGTACCAGGCCAGTATGTGGTGATTTTTTCCTCTTTTTAGGCTTGCTCAAAACCTTTACAGAAGACTCATTTTGTTTTGTCAAAGAATGTTTTTTCTTTGCTAGGTTAAACTTCTTATCAAAGTCAGCTAAAAACTTTAGCAAATTACTCCGCATATACTCAGCATATTCTTCATCAATTCCAGATAGAATATTTAACAGTCCTCCTTGGTTTTGAGTCATTTCATGAATTAGTGCATCTCTGATTTTAAAAAATTGCTGATGATGCTGAAACTCAACCACAAATGAATCAACACTCATTACTTTTGATATTTCTTCATCTTTAATATTGGCGCACTTCAATACCGCATCTATAAAAATAGATGCTCTATTTTTCCAAGACTCAGATGCTGTTAATTTTAAAGACTTTGTATCTAAAGTAACATTTTTATTATCAAAATGATAAAAATCTAATACATTTATTGATGAAGATTGAGATGCAGACAGTAATGTGCCCAGTGAAACTTTAAGCCAATCAAAAGATTGTTGATTTAAAAGTACTTGCAAACTAGACAAAAATAATAATAATTCAGTACCGGCTAATTTACCCTCTAAAAACTTATAATGTCCATTCATAATGGCTTTCAATCGATCATCAGCAAGGGAAGTTGATTTAGACGATATTGTTTTGGTATAAAATCGCAAATAATGTTTTGAATCATTAACTTTAATACATTTCGATACATCGTTTAACTGATCTATAATAGCTGGAACTGTTTCTCCATCCATACGATGTCCTAATTTACGACCGACCTCTTTTTTTAACTTATGTAATGAATACAGCGTAAACCAATCTTCTTTTCGAGTCATCGCAAAAGTCATGGTAGCCAACTCATCACCTAAGGTATTCATCCGACTAAACCGTCCAATCACCTGCATAAACTCAAGATTTGATGAAGGCACACTTAAAAATATGTTTCTTACTTGTTTACCTTTGGCAGTGATATCTGCACCTACAGATGAACTTTTTGAAATAATCAACATTTTATGTTTCTCATCGCCATAATATTTGGCATCCACATCCATTGAAAAATGTACATCACTTAGTGAGCTAGTTTGGTGAACTGCCTCAACCCATTGCTTCATCCAAACTTTTAAATTAACTTTGTCTGTGTTCCAAGGTGATACAGTTGGTAGTATCTGATGAATATGTTTCAAACAGTCTGTATCTTGACCAAATAATAGATTATGTTTTTCAATAAATGTCCAGGTGTCATCAGATATTTGAATCTTTAAATCAGTAATATATTGCTTAAATGCTTCTAAGCTCTTCCATGCATGCTCCTGATTCAAATATTTAGTTTTTATTTTGTGAATAATGGATCTGAGTGCACTACCACTGCCTTTAGACGAGATATCGTTAAAATCTTTCAGATAAAATACAGTTCTTAATTGATCATTATTTTTGTCAATATATTGATCGGGGTTTTGACTAAAGTCATGAATAACGTTTAGCATTAACCTAATGCTATGTATAAACCTCATCTTTCTTAGAATCAGTGAGATTATGCTTCTATTATCATCTTTTTGACTGATAATTGATTTATCGGCAACACAAATAAGATAGACAAGACTTAAGTATTCATACAACGATTTAATATTTTTTTGACCCTCTTTAAATGAGATTGAACCATAACAAAGCTCATTTAATGTTTGCGTATCAGAAGCATCATCAAACACACATGCCTTTAATGATTTGGTTGTATCCATATAATATGTGACCATCCCACCTTCTTGAATCAGGGCTGGATATCGATCATTTTGACTTTGAACTTTCATTAAATCTTGAAAGTTAGCACCAAATGCTGCACCACACATTCTTAATTGTTTGGTAACGGCCCCAGGTGTTGCTGTGTATGCACCAATAGAAATCCCTTCTTTAGCACAAAAAGCATTAAAATTAATCCATTGTGAAAGATTCCTATGAGACAGGCGCTTATCTTGCTGTATATCATGATAGGCTATATTAGCTTGAATTTCAGTAATAACATCATGCGCTTCATCAAAGATGATTGCATCTATATTACCAAATAATTCAGCACAATTAGTTTGTGTATTATTGTCATGATCATTATGAAAAAAATACTTTTTAAAATGATGAAGCGTTGTCCAAAGAATACCACCATTTGTTAACAACTGACTCTTTTGATCAAAACGATCAATAATGGCAATGTTGGCGTTATCTTCGTGTTGAAATGGATATTCTTTTCGAGATTGGTGCTCAGCTTGAAGTCTACAAGTTCTTTCAACCAAGACAATTGTCTTGCCTTGTTGGGCCAATAATGTTGACACCATACCCATAATCATGGTTTTTCCTGTCCCTGTTCCCAACGACATAATAATGGATTTTCCATTAACGGCTGCTTGAACATGATACAGTGCGCTAATAATTTGATACTTTTTTATTCTATCATCATGATCTAGGAGTTTCTTTAAATGTGGCAAAAACGGAATTAAGTCATTAATTTTTAGACGTGCTCTTCTTACATTTGGCCTTTTGATATATTGATCAGAGCTATCTTTATGCATAATGTCATCAATAGAACCCATTGCATCAATAAGCAGATCTGTCTTCTTGTTATCATCTAACTTAACATAATCTAAATATAGTTGGTCCCACGGACAACTATCTTCTAGTAGTGGGGAATGATTAGCACTTGATATTGCACTTGACCTTGTACTCGTAGGAGAGAGAGTTGTATTGTCAGAGGCTTCAGATGACAAGTTTTCTCTCGTGTTACTTGGTGTAATCACATCACTACTGGATGTCATAGATGAGAAAATTGGCTTAAAAAATGTACCTTTGCCACCAGATAGGTGGTTCATTTGCAAGCAACTACAAATACTTCTGTATTTTATAAGACTGTTTTGACTAAAGCTTTGTGCAAGTAAATCTTTGAAGATTTTTTTAGTCTCACTTTCACAGTGTTTATCGTGTAATAGATTATCTTGTGAAAATCGAGCGTTGATTTGTTTATATTGACTTACATCAACACCAAAGAAAATTGGTTCCCAGTGGCTATTATCAGAAATCAATTGAAATGTTGGTGATTGAGTATATTCATGGTTTTGTCCGATAAGTTCATGCTGCCCAGATTCATTGAATGAATACAGCTCAAAATTAATCATTAATTCACTAATAATACAGGCCAATTGCTGGCCTTCAAAAAAAGAATTAGGCTGCTGATAATCCTCACTACTATCTAAATATTGATCATCAAATCCACCTAATGCACTGGTAAACTTCGCCAGCATCAAACGCAATAAGTTGATATCGTTGAGTTGTGATAATGATTGTTCAAAGGTTTCCAAGTTTTTAGACAACAACTCAGCGGGTTCGGCGATAGCATCAATACACTGTTCAAACTTTGTTTGAAAACCCGAACCATCCTGAGATTGAGCTTTATAAATAATCGTTTTTATGCTGTTTTTAAAGTACTCAACCTGATGCTCCAAAAGATTTTTCTGATTCATTTTTTGTATCAATGCTATAATAGGATATGACATAAATCGTTGTATGTCATAGCCACTCAATTGCTTGATAGATTCTATAAATTCTAAATGATTAGTAACTTTCGTGTCATAATAATCACTCACCACTGCTATGATTTTATTTTGCGTCTCTTTTGTTAACCGATTCCATAATAGGACAATCATATGGCCAATTGCATGTGCACCACAATTTGAGTCTTTTTTTGCCGTTGTTAAAGTTATATAGTTCATAGAAAGACCTTATTATTATCGCACAAACATACCATTAAAAATTATGTAATTCAAGTAATTATTGAAATTATCATCTGGTTTCATCCAACATATCCATCGATTTACATACCAATGCACAATGATACAGAAATATTGACAAAAAATTGACTTTAATAGCTTAAAATCATAAACTTTACATAATAAAAACAATAATACTCATTGATTACAAAAGCGGTTCATATATCCTCACTGAAATGATGGTTTGAAACTGATCATGATCAATAACCCAATATCAAAATGTTCATAGATATTATCTTACCTACATTCATCTTTATGAAATGTAGAATGGCGAAGTCATATTCAGCTTTACTTTAATGCTTTTTTGTTTACAATGAACACTATGATCACAGAACATGAATATTCTAACCCATCCGATGAGACATCATTTTTTCATTTATTTTTGGAAGAGCTTGACCAATGGTGTCAAGATGCCTTACCTACACACCTTTTGTCGAGCCATCAATTAGGGTACATTGATCGAAAAATATGGCTTGAACTTGGCAAACTTGGTTTATTAGGTGTATCTGCACCTCTTCAATATGGTGGCTTAAATTTAAATCTTTGGTATCAAACCAAAATCATGAAAACATTAAGCTTTTATAATCCTTCGTTAGGTTTAAGCTATATTGCCCATGCAAATTTATGCATGTCACAAATTATACGCTTTGGTAATCTCGAACAACAAAGTCATTACCTACCCAAACTGATCTCAGGCGAATCTATTGGCGCTTTAGCAATCAGTGAGTCTCATGCGGGATCAGATGCCTGTAGCATGAAATTAAACGCTCAAAAATCTGGTGATCAATATTGCCTAAATGGTCATAAATACTGGATTACGAATGCACCCATTGCTGATGTTTTTGTTGTGTATGCCAACACTAACCCTAAATTAGGAAAACATGGTATCAGTGCGTTTATTGTGGATCGAAATACCCCTGGTCTATCAATTGGTCAACCAATACAGAAAATTGGCATGAAACAATCACCTACTGCTGAACTAATATTCCAAGATTGCTGGCTTCATGAATCACAGCTATTAGGGGATGAAAATCAAGGCGTTTATATTATGATGAAAGGGCTCGATCACGAACGTTTAGTGCTGTCAGGTGGCCCACAAGGTATCCATAAGCGTATTTTGAGTGAAATCATTCCTTATGCAAACGAACGTCAGCAATTTGGGCAATCCATAGGGTCTTTTCAGCTAACACAACAAAAATTAGCAACTCACTACACCAGCTATGAATCAGGCCATCATTGGCTAGAGAAACTTTGCCAAAAAAAATCAGTTAATAATATTGAATGTGCTGGTGTTTTTTTACATTGTGCTAAAAATGCTGTTGCTGCAGCACTAGATGGCATTCAGATTTTTGGTGGCAGTGGTTACACCACTGACCTTCCGATGGGTGAGTTACTCTTAGATGCAAAATTATATGAAATTGGTGGCGGCACCAATGAAATTAGGGAACTATTAATCGGAAAGTCTTTGCTAAAGCATCATCATTCATTAAAGCACTTAGATTGTCTATCTTAAGATAACTAGGAACCTTATTGAATCTACTTAAATAGACCAATCTTTCTAAGAGCTTTTTCCCAGCGTGTCTTTTTTTCATCATGCTTCTTAAATATTGATGTGCATTGGTGGCTTTTGTTATTTTGATACAATGTATGGCTTTTTACTGCATTCATTTTGGGTACCTTGACCTTCTCTTCTTTGCACAACTTAGTCTTTTTGGAGCGTGGATGATGGTTACAATGGCCTATTTTTTTTTGAAAAGCATTATTATTTTGTAATTTTTCTCCCATAAATTGGCAAGCCATAGCATTTTGATTAATAGCAGCTAACACCATCTTCTTATTATTTTTTATGTTGTCATTGGCAAATTCCAATAAAAGACCATCTTGTTTAATGGCTGCCATAACGATGTCTTTGTTACTTTTAAGTTTTTTTCCTGCATATTGAAATGCCTTTGGGTTTTGATTGATTGCTTCTAAAACAATATCTTCGTCTATTAATAGTGACATACCAACATGTTTTAAATTCAAGCCATTTTTTTTAATCACTTGATGAACAAATTGTTTATTTGATTTCAAAATATCTCCAGCATATTTAAATGCCTTTGATGAAAAATCAACTGCTCTTTGTAGGAAGTATTCATTATCTTTTAGGTCCATTGATGCATATTGAAGAAACGAAATATCATATTGAAGTAATGAATACATAATTTTTTCATCACCAACAATATTAATGTCAGATTTTTGAAGAATATCTGCCACTTGATTGAAGGTTTTATTATCAATATGCTCAAAGAATTTCTTTTGAAAAAGCTTCAAGGGTGTTGAGCGTACTCGTGCGGTACTTATTTTTTTCTTAATATTTTGTTTTGGCACTATCAAACCTCTTTTTATGATAATATACTTCTTTTATCAAAATAAATCAACAATTTAATCAATGACCAATGATCATGGTTCTATTAAGGTATTCAGTGTTTATTAGTCACAACTGTTTTATCTGGTTAAAAAGCATACTCTATTCAACTAAGGTAAGGGGCCTTTCATGAATGAAATAATTGTGAAAACTAAGTGACATGGATTGACTGCATCTTTGAAACCAGCTATCTTAAAAAAGTCATTAAATCAAGGAAGATATGATTCTATACAGCTTTATGCTCATTAGCACCGTGATGCTAATCATTATCATGGGCATCAAAACCATTCAAGCCAAAAAAACCTACTTATTTTGCTCATGGTTGCTCATTCAACTTACAGCAATGTCTTTCTTTATTCATATTATTTTATTCAATACTATTTTTTTATTGTCTCTATGCTATATTTTCGTTGGTTTATTTGACCTTAATTCAAACCATAATATATTGAGAAATTACCCTGTGATCGGCCACATTCGATTCTTATTCGAATTTATACGACCTGAAATTCAGCAGTATTTTATTGCTACAAACCAAAGTGGTAGGCCTTATCCAAGAGAAATCAGATCATTGATTTACCGACGAGCTAAAAATATTGATGACACCCACCCTTTTGGCACCCAAATGGATATTGATCAACCTGGACATTGGTATGCCATGCATTCACTTAATGTTAAGAAGGTAAAACCTCAAACATTACGTCATTGGATAGGGAATGAGCAATGCCATTACCCATACCATGCATCCATTATCAATATTTCTGCTATGAGTTATGGTTCCCTTGGCCCAACTGCAATACAGGCACTTAATATGGGAGCACAAAAGGCTAATATGTATCACAATACTGGCGAAGGTGGCATTAGTGATCACCACCGTCATGGCGGCGACCTTGTTTGGCAAATCGGCACGGGCAACTTTGGCTGCCGGACAAAAGATGGTAATTTTTGTGCAGATACATTTAAAGAAAAAGCTGCTGATCCTGCTGTAAAAATGATCGAAGTAAAATTGTCACAGGGGGCTAAACCTGCTCATGGCGGCATTTTACCTGCCGCAAAAATAACACCTGAGATAGCACATATTAGAGGCATTCACCAAGGTCAAGACTGCTTGTCACCACCAACACACCCAGCATTTAACACGCCTCTTGAAATGATGCACTTTTTAAAGCATCTCCGTGAGTTATCAGGCGGAAAGCCTGTTGGTTTTAAGTTAGCTATTGGCAATAAAGAAGAATTTTACAGTATTTGTCATGCCATCTTGAAAACCAATATTTATCCTGACTTTATTACTGTTGATGGTGCCGAAGGCGGCACAGGTGCAGCGCCCTTAATTTTTTCTAATCATTTGGCAATGCCAGGCTTAGAGGCTGTACGATTTGTTCATAACACATTGATGGGATGTGGTATTAAACAGCATATAACGCTTATTGCCAGTGCAAAAATTGTTTCAGGCTTTGATGTCATCAAATACTTAGCCGCAGGTGCTGATACTGTTAATATGGCTAGGCCGTTCCTGTTTACTCTAGGTTGCATTCAAGCTGTTCATTGCAATACCAATGCATGCCCAACGGGTGTAGCAACTACTGATCCAAGACGCTACCAAGCGCTGCAACCACAGAAAAAATACATACGTGTGGCAAATTTTCATGATAGGACCATTCATGCATGTGCAGAGCTTTTAGGTGCTATGGGGTGTCAATCGCCAAAAGATTTAAGACCGGATATGATTCTATATCGTGTTGAGCATAATCAGCATGTAAATTTAGCCAATTTATACGGCAATATTGAGCATAACGCTTTTAAATTGCATCCTGATCAATTTCCAGATTATCATCAACAATCTTCTGAACAATTTTAGACAGTGCACAGTTCATCATAATCTGATCAGCTTTTAAATAACTACTGGCAAATGAATAGATACTGCCTTTAGCTCCGAAGCATCTGTCATGTTACCCTCTCGTAACTTACACCATGACTAACAATGATAATAAGCTTCTTGAGTAATAACTGATTTAAATCATTTTAGAATCATGGATAAAGATTTTTTACTTATCATAAAGTATAGCATGACCTCATCCTTTTAAAATATTGAGAACAATAACTTTGAAGATCAACGAGACTTTAGCTTTACATTAATCTTTTTTATATGGTCATCAAAGAAATACACACAAGTTATAATAAAGTGTTTACAAAGTTATTACAGCGTGATAACATAATGATAATTTTAAAACAAAAGGTAAATATTATGCTAAAACGACTATCAAAATTTGGAAATAGCAAAGGGATTGTCTTAGATAAAACTATTCTTGCTTTACTGGGTCTTAATGATGACTCATTTGTTAATATAGAGATTCACGGTAAAAGCTTAACCATTACTCCTGCTCAAATAAATTTAAAAGAGCAACTTAAACAAAATCAAATTGACACCATCAATTACTTAACAGCAGAAAACGACAGTGATTATGAAAAAATTTACAGCGACCCAATGTTTGAGAACATGAGTCGAGATGAGGCAGAAAAACTAAGATGTTACTGGATCAATAGAGCAAAAGAAACCAAAACATTAATTGAAAAAACACCTACTGATGATCTTACACAATATGAGTCATCAATGCATGCTATTAATCAATACATGATGAGTGACAAAGCCGTAAAACTCCAAAAGGACTTGCATAATCACCCAAAACATCCAGAACTTATTGAGATGATGACGGTAAAAAAATCACCATCAACGATTATGGATGATGCACCATCAACCCAGGAATTAGGAACTAATCTCCAAGAAAGAGTTCTACAGATGCAAAATAAAGTAAAGGAATTTTGGAAAAATAATGACTTAGATATCTATAATCGGATTATCGAGCAAGAAAAGGACTTAGCCGAGATTCAAAAATCAATTGGAAGTTCAGAATAATTATAATACCCCCATTATTTACTAAATAGGAATTGATGGTGGGGAATCAATTGAAACCATTATTGCATGGATTCATAGTGAATCATTTAACTGCTGTATATTCATACACACCTAATAACGCTTATCACTTACGAAAACATGTTAACAATTTTTCAATTTGACCTCTCTTGCTGTCTTTATGAGAATATTTTGAAAATAAATACTGGCTAATGGCAATAGGTATTTTGGAAAAAATTTGGTTGACATTTTTTCTATAGGACTGATCTTGACTCATTCTAATATTGATGATTTTTACAATATTAAGTATAGTGTTTTCAGCTAACCGGTCAACCAATAGACCAAACTCAACTAAGCAATCAGCATCGCCCTGTCTTGCGATATCTTCAATAAATTGATCATCGCTTTTCAATACATCGTTCATAAATGTGATGACCTTAGCATTTCTACTAATTGCAGCCAAAACAAACTTTTTATCCAGCTGCGTATCTTTTTTAACATATAACATCGATGCAGCATTTTGACTCACTGCCTCAAGTGCAATATCAATATATCGATCATGTTGATGTGATACGTGCTGAATTGCCTCAGCGCTTTGTTTGACAGCATTGACGCATAC
>JBMHDW010000015.1:0-2682 GCA_049889175.1 Candidatus Comchoanobacterales bacterium
TGATCATCAATTAAGAAAGGGCCTTTTGTCAAATCTCCATATTCAGCTGTATTAGAAATTGAGTACCTCATGTCTGTCATACCGCCCTCATACATCAAATCTACAATAAGTTTAAGTTCATTCAAACATTCAAAGTATGCCATCTCTGGCGCGTAACCAGCATCTACTAAAGTCTCAAAACCAGCCAATATCAACGCAGTAACTCCACCGCACAATACAGCTTGTTCGCCAAAAAGATCGGTCTCTGTCTCTTCTTTAAAGTTAGTCTCAATGATACCTGCTCTACCACCACCTATTGCCGATGCATATGCCAAAGCAACATCTTTTGCATTACCAGACGCATTATTATGAATTGCAATCAAAGTGGGGACACCTTTTCCATTGACAAAAGTCGAACGAACCAGATGACCAGGGCTTTTTGGTGCAATCATAAAAACATCATGGGAGCTTGCAGGTTCAATTTGCTTGTAATGTATGTTGAAGCCATGAGCAAAAGCAATAGCTGCCGTGGGTTTAAGATTTGGCTCGATACTCCCCTTGTATAAATCAGCTTGATATTCATCAGGGGCCAGAATCATGACAACATCTGCATCTGAAACCGCATCTGAAATACTTTTAACTGTTAATCCCGCATCTTGAGCTTTCTTTGCGCTAGCTGATCCATCTCTTAAGCCAATAGTAACATTTGCACCAGAATCATTTAGATTCATGGCATGCGCATGACCTTGTGACCCAAAACCTATGATCGATATGTTTAAATTTTTTATAAAGTCAAAATTTGCATCTTTATCATAATAAACTTTCATCCCTTTTCTCCTATTTTTTTGTTTCTAATGACTCTGAGCCACGACTTATTCCAAGGGCTCCTGATCTAACTTGTTCGATAATCTTAATTTTCCCAAGCGAATCTATAAAAGCAAGAATCTTTTCAGTTGGTCCAGTCAATTCTATTGTATATGTTGTATCTGTCACATCTATAATTCTAGCTCTGAATATATCAGATAGTCGCTTTAATTCGTCTCTTTGTTTCAATGTTGATTTTACTTTTAAAAGTAACATTTCTCTTTCGATATGAGTTTCATCAGTTAAATCTTTAACGCTGATAACATCAACCAATTTGTCTAATTGCTTCATGAGTTGAGATGCTTTAGCATTAGAACAATAAGTTACAAGAGTCATTCTAGATATTGAGTCATCGGCGGTCGGTGCCACGCTCAGGGAATGTATGTTGTAGCCTCTAGCTGAGAAAAGGCCAGCAATTCTTGATAGAGAACCAAATTCATTCTCAACTAATAGTGAAACTATATGTCTGCTCTCTGTACTCATGCCAGTTCAGTCTCTTCATTAACTGAAGGGGCTAAATGCATCTCATGATGCCCTTTGCCACTTACAATCATCGGATATACGTTTTCTGTTTGATCGGTAATTACATCAACAAATACTAATCTATTTTTGTAATCTAGAGCTGTTTTTAAATCTTTTTCAAGATCCCGTGGTTTGTCAATCACCATGCCTATGTGGCCAAAACTCTCTGCTAACTTAGCAAAATCAGGAATAGCATCCATATATGACATGGCATAACGACCTTCGTAAAAGAATTCTTGCCATTGTCTGACCATACCCATGTATCTGTTATTTAAGTTAATTATTTTAATAGGTAAACCATATTGAAGGCATGTTGACAATTCTTGAATACACATCAAAATACTTGCCTCGCCTGTAACACAGATAACTTGCTCTTTTGGATATGCTAGCTGAGCACCTATCGCGGCAGGAAGTCCAAATCCCATTGTTCCCAAACCGCCAGAATTAATCCAACGATTAGGCTTATCAAACTTATAATATTGAGCTACCCACATTTGATGTTGCCCAACATCTGATGTTACAAAGGACTTTCCTTTTGAGATTTCATGAAGTGTTTCAATAACTGATTGAGGTTTAATAACTTTGTTTGACTTTTTATATGATAAACACTTTTTTTTTCTGCCATGATTTAATCTTTTTCCACCATTTCTCTAAAGCAATTTTATCTATATTTTTTTTATGCTTTGAAGTGAACTCAATTATTTTTTTAAGAATATTTTTTGTATCACCGATTAGTGAGTGGTCAACTTCAATAATTTTGGATATTGAAGATGGGTCAATATCGATATGTATAATCTTTGCTTTTGGGCAAAATTGTTTAGTGTCTCCAGTTACTCTATCATCAAACCTCGCGCCAACTGCTAACAATACATCGCACTCATGCATTGCCATATTTGCTTCATAAGTTCCGTGCATTCCTAGCATTCCAAGAAACTGTTTATCAGATGATGGATATGCACCTAATCCCATGAGCGTATTAGTAACAGGATAATTAAGAATTCTTACAAGTTTGGTTAATTCATTGCTTGCTTTGCTGAGGATAACTCCTCCACCAGTATATATCATTGGTTTTTTTGCCTGACACAATAGCTTGGAAGCAATTTCAATTTTATCTTGATTTTCTGTTTTTTTAACACTATAAGAGCGTATTTTGATATTTTTTTTATATTCAAAATTAATTTTTATTTTTGGATCAGTTAAATCTTTTGGTATGTCAATAATTACAGGTCCTGGTCTACCTGTAGTTGCTATAATAAATGCCTTTCTGAATGTTTCAGCAATAGACTCTCGATCATTAATTAAAAAGTTATGTTTACA
>JBMHDW010000016.1:0-31265 GCA_049889175.1 Candidatus Comchoanobacterales bacterium
CATGCATATCATCAAAACTAATTTTGAGGTTATTAGCAATATTGCTATCCATTAATATCTTTTCAACTAATGCTCTGTCACTTAATTCATCTAATAATAAATGATATAGTTTTTGTGGAATCTTACTTAAAACGTCACTAATAATGTTAATCATTGATGCAATTTCTTGAGGATTTTCACTATTAATAATCATATTGAATGTTGACATAGATCTTTCATTCTTTAAAAAAAGCCATTGCAGTAGCGCTTCAGGGTTATTATCTAAAGCTTCAATAATATTTAAAATCATATTCTTATGAACTGATACTTCATCTTCATTTTGTTCAATCCTAATCATACCATAGGGAGTAAATAAAAAGTATTGATCATAACCTAACTCGAACAAAATTTTATCGTATTGAATTTTTGACCCACTCTTAAGAGTTTCCACTACAAGAGGAGGTGTCAATGACATATCAGATCTCATGTCCCTAATCGTTTCTGTCAAGAATTTTTGAAGTATTTTAGGTTCATCACCAAATGTTTTAATTGTTGAATTTAGAAGTTCAATATCAGCAGTTAAATAAGCCCAAAAAATAATTGGTAATTTCACCTCATCTTCTTTAACTGACAATGTGCTTACTATCTCACTCTTAACTTCTGAATTATCTATTGTACTGTAATTATCTAAGAGTGTTTTGATATTTGTTATTATCTTGTCAACATTGTTATCATTTAATGATTCGTTATATTCTGCTATGGCCTTGTTAATATCATCAGATTCATTTGCATAAGCAGGCATTTGGACAATCAGCAATAATGAGCTGAGCAATGTTATAAATGTTTTCATCATGATCTCCTTGGTTTTACTTTTTATATAGTATATAATTCAAATATTTACATTATTTTTAGAACTTTATTCTTATAACATTATTATATCTCTTACATTATATCCATTGTATGGGTAACTTTATTCTTTCTGCGAAAAAATATTGATTGGTTTTTACAACGGTATTATGTGTTATGATTATGAAGAGTGCATATTCTGTATCATCTCACTTGATTCAACTCTGACAATGATGATAAAACACTTCTCTTATGAGAGTTAGATAGGTAAGATCAAAATATGTATCAGGTGTCTTGCAGTATTTCACATCATGTAGACTTCTACTGCAATAGACTGGACAACAACTTTAAATCGTGTCCTAATACACTTATGTCATTACCTATATTATACTCATTTAGACGATGCCCCTATGCTATCAGAGCTAGAATGGCATTAAACTATGCACATATTGATGTCACCATTATTGAAGTCAACTTAAAAGATAAACCTCAAAGTCTTATGGACATATCACCCAAGGGAACGGTGCCTGTTTTTGTTTCTACACAAGGCCAAGTCATTGAAGAAAGTCTTGATATTATGCTATATGCACTTCATTTAAATGATCCAGAATCTTGGCTACCCCAATCAGCAGAACAAAATAATTTAATCAATCATTTGATTCGCATCAATGATAGTGAATTTAAATATCATCTTGATCGTTTTAAATACCCCAATCGCTATCCCAATGAGATTATAGTTGATCATCGCGGTGCTATTTTAAATCACCTAAATAAACTAAACGAATATCTCAAACATCATACCTTTTTGCTTTCAAAAAACCCATGTCTTGCAGATATTGCTGTTTTTCCATTTATTCGACAAGCTGCTAATGTTGACTTAGCATGGTTTCAACAACTGCACATGAGTCATCTGAAGCGTTGGTTGGATTTTTGGCTATCGTCTGAACTTTTCGAAACCACCATGACTAAATCATAAATAATTGACTTGCAAATGATTTTTTGGTATTCTTAAATAAAAAAGGATAATTATGAAAAATTTCTCTTACTTCAATACAACACCATATGAGGCTATTATTGTATCAGCACAACCACCAAGTCCTGATTCAGTCAGAAATGTGCCGTCTTCAAAACCATCTCCAATGAGCCTTCCTAAAGCGCCAAGCAACCCGAGTCAAATGACACCAATGTCATTAAAGCGTTCTCAATCAGATGAGCTAGAATTGTCCATGGATCAACTCACAGAGTATTATGCTCAATCAGGTAAAGTACCGTATTTTATGACTTTAACCCTAACATCAAAATTAGATGCTCAGCCTATTCTTGTTAATGAATTAACCATCGACAATTACTTAAGCTGTAAAGGTGATGAAATTATTGATGATATGCTTTCACATGAACAGCTTGTAGCATCATACACACCCAGTGTTGGCATCATTATTGACGGAGGAAAATTACCTCAGTTTGACAAGCCAATCAACATTAACTATGATTATTTTGAAGTTAAAGAAAATGATCAAGTCTTGTATCTTGCTCAATCTGATAATCTACAACCAGTATTCGTTAATGCTTTTGCTCAGCATGTCACAACGACTACAGAGAACAATCAAATAATTAAGCAACTGATTGATGAAAAATTAAAAGAATGTGATTCTATTTACTGTCTGCTTAACTTAAATAATGTAGCTTTGAGAAAAATGATCATCAAGCAATATCAAATGTCTCATGCACAATTTAGAGATGAGAATAATCATTTTATCTATAAAGTAGAAAACAAAAAAGCAAAGAAAAAATTCAATCATGAGCAAAGTTTTTTCAAGACATCTAAAAATAATAGATCTAATGTTAATTGGCGCAAAAAGTCAGCTCAAAAAGAGAAGACATCATCTAAATATTGGCGTTAACAGAAATAAATGATCTGAACATTGCTGGATTGGTTATAGCAAACTAATCCAGCATCATTATGATCTCAATTTTGGATAACAAAATACGATCGTACTTATGATATATAATCATCTCATGGTTGATTTTTCATATAATATTCTATCAACGGTGCTACTTCAATGAGATCATTATGCCCAACATCTGTAGGATATAACTGCTCAGAATTTGATTGTTTATAACGAGCGCTTGTAGGAATCACTTCATCTATTTCAGACGTCAATATCAACTCATAATAATTTTTATTAAAAGGATGAAATTCCTTGAGTATTATCTGTGAAGACATATAATGAGCGCCTAAAGCAATTCCCCATAAAGATAAAGGCCATTGCACAGCTAGGGAACCAGTTAAGGCAAAACACCCCACAAGCATTAAGATTATTTGACACATTTGGCCACTGAGAGACTTAGTAGAATGACTTAGTTTTAAATACATGAATGAGCATATTGTAAATAATAGATGCATTATGAATGAACTGTGTGCTTTGATAGGATAATACAACCCTACTATCGAAAATGAACAATGAGAGACAACCATTAATAAACAAGCTACGACTAACATCCAAATGATCTGGCGAAACAGACTCACCGGCTCACCTTTCATAGTTTTATAGTTATATCCTATCCATTTAGGTATATCTGATAATAAACCAAGGCCCATTCCAGAAATAACATTTGATAATGATGAAAAGGTTCGATCTAAAATAACCAACTTAGGATCAGGTGTACTCCATCTTTCTTCAACCTTTATTCCTTGCTGAAAAGCTATATTCAAGCGATGATCCGTACGATATTTAGCAGATAAAGCTTCTTGAATAATAGCACCACCCATAGAGTGACCATACAAACAAACATCCATATTTGGATAGGCTTGTTTCACTAGATAAAAAAGAGCATTAACACCATTCATAGGAGTTTGATGATGATAATAGTCCAACCAAACATCCGATATATGGATGGTTGGTGGTGATATCAACAAGACAGTATAATCCTGATACAATTGCTGGAAGTATTGTTTAAAACCATGGTCATTAAAAAGCAGTTCTGTGTGATCAGCATTTCCATGGCAATAAATGATCCATGGCTTATTCTCATTGTGAAACCAAATAATGGGGTGATCAAGCCCATTAACTTGAAGATAGTGCTTACTTACTGAACTTTTGAGGTTATTTGTGGTATCATGAGAGTTGGAGGTATTAGCCGTTTGTCTATTCATAATATATTGAAGAATAGGAAAACTACTTGGCGTAATAATGAATAACATGATTGTTTTTAAAAGTTGTGATATTGCATAAACCATAACTAGAAAAATAACAAAATAACTTAAAATGGGTAAGAATGATTGACTGACAGCAACACCTACAGTTAAAGCATTGACAATAATAGTTGGTAAAGTATGAGACCATGAATGAAGATAAAGAATACAAACCATCATCATGATCATTAAGGTAAGAATGCATAAAGCACGCCGAATGAAAGCTCTAACATATAAGAATACTGATGAGTTGGTTTCAGAGCCTGCTATTTGGATAGGTTTAAAAAAATCTTGAAACAATCTTTTTTCTGACATACTTTATTTTAACATAAGAATCAGATTTATCGACAAATAGCTGATAAATATTTATAGCATAATATCATCTCAGGACGTTACTTGTTTAGATGGTTGCTTCAATTGCATTGGCAATATTAAAACAACAACTATAAACATGATTACGTTTATTGAATTATCTGGTGTCAACCATACCATGATTAAACCCAACATACCTAAAATACATGCATAATATTGGCGTTTTTTTGTTTCACCAACCAAACGATAACCAACCGTACAAAGATGATAGAAATGAATCAGAATCCACAATACTATACAAACCATCATTACTTTACCAGGCGTATCATATTGGTCATATTGATGGATTAATAAGTTAATAGGTTGTGAGTTTTGAACTGCGATCCGTTTATCGTTTTCTTTGATGTACTTGACATCCTCCTGGCTCCCATCAACTACTTTAAGCTCATGAATCATATCACTCTCTTTAGCAATCTCATAACTTTGACTATGATATAAGCCCAAAGGTGCGAAAAAAATCGCTGTACTAAGAATAAAAACATTAAGGTTAAAAGAGTATTCGCTCACGCTTGCCTTACCTCTCAATGAGCAAAAGTTTCGCATACTATTAGACATTGTTGTCTTGAGTGGTACATGATCTCCTCCAAAAGACTTCATTGATATGATTGGAAGATATGATAAAAGCAAGATGATGATAGCAACCCAATCCCAAGCAAATAGACCCATATTTGGGATTAAGATAGTAGTCAATAATGCTGGATGAGACTGCACAATACAATAGATCATACCTATTTGTAATATTAGCGTGACTAAAGCATTAACTCTAGGGGCTCCAAAATCATTAAATCGTCTGATGACCATGGTCGCAAGATGAAACCAAATGAGTAATATTGCTATCAGTGAGGTAACCATTGCTATTTGAGTTATATTGGACGATTGTTCATATCGATCCCAAAAGAGTTGGTAAGGCGTTTGTTGTTTAACCAAAGTAAATTTCTTATCCATCAATTGCGTTTTCTGGTCTATCAATTCTTTTGATTGAACATCGTCACTAATTTCGGTACTTATTTCATGATAACCCTCTGAAAAACGGTTACTTAAACCATCGTAAAAACCCAGCTGCAAACCTAATAAGGCAACAATTATAAAAGACAAAATCAAGTGATAGCCAAGTTCTTTACGACTGGTTTTCCCATGAATAGAACCAAATTGTCTGAATCCTTTTAAAATACTGTGCAACATAAAATCTCCTGTTATGAAGATCTTTATAGCACAATCTGAATCCTTTTAAAATACTGTGCAACATAAAATCTCCTGTTATGAAGATCTTTATAGCACAAAGTGATAAAAATATTGAAAAAAATTGTTTTTTTATCATCAAGAAATATATACAAAAGAATTGATTATAATAGCATTATCCAACTACCATAACAGCTAATGGACATTAAGATAAAAACCCAACCTCTTTGATGACTTGAAGAGGCTCAGGTACATTAATGAACATTTTGTAATGCTTTATCCAATACCTCTTGAACATCATTTGAGAATGGTGATAATTCTTTAAATTGGGTCAATGCCTCATAGAAAAAAGTTACTGTATCAGTATCCCAACGCTGAAATCTCACCAAAGTTTGTAATAACCGAGAAGCAACTTGACCATTATTTTGATCAATCAGATGGATCCATTGTAATAATTGAGTTAAAAGCCCCTCCTCCGTCACCAGCACATAAATATTTTGTGTTAATGGGCCGAGCAAAGCATAAATATTATTTGGATTTTTCCAAGAGAAGTCATTCGAGTTGATGGCTTTTTTTAGAGCGGCTGTACGATTTGACAAGGTACTGCCACCAATACAGCGAAACCATTGATTTACAATGTTGGGGTGATTGTTCTCCTGTATTAACTGTTGGAACCACTGCTCAACAAGTTCTTCATGATGGTTCTTAACGGCATTAATACAAGCAAGCTTTACTGTCAGCAAGGTGCTTTGCTCAAAGACATTCTTCACGTGCTCTAATGCTAATGAATCACCTGATTCACACCATAATTTTAGTAACGTTGCATATAAAGAGCGCTCGTCACGTCCCTTTAAAGGCGCCAACTGATGAATAGTTGAGGATAATTTGATAACGTATTTGGACAGTGATGAACACAGTAGCTGAGCCAATTGTTGTTCATAAGCCAAGATGTTTTGATAGCTTTGATTGACTGTATCGTCATCAGAAAAATCCAGATCATGTAGTGTTGGCAACCTTAGCCACCTTGCAACGACCCCTGCATCATGCCTTAAAATAGCATTATCAAAAAAAGCTTTCAGATCAGGCTGTACGGGCATTTGATGACGAATAAAATGTAAATGAATCCGCTGTAGTAAGGCATAACACACATAAGCATCCGATTCAGCCACTAACAAAGTGAAGCATTCAGCAATAGATAGATCGTCATAAACTTTTATAGGAGCTGTTAATTGGTGATTTAAAGCATAAACATAATCTTGATTAGGCTCTAAAGGCAAATGAACAGTGGTTATCTCTTGTGACAGAATCAATACCTGATCAAAAACTTTTTCATTATGAGAAAAAACACTGCAGCGAAGTGGAATAAGCAACGGTGCTATTGTTTTCTGTTCAGCATCCATAACTGGTTTTTGTTGTATGACCAAACAAGCTTGGCCATCACTGGCTTCTCGTTTAACATGAATGATCGGTGTACCAACCTGATCATACCAACGTTTAAATTGAGACAAATTTTCTTTTGACTGACCTAAAACTGTATCTGCAAAATCGTGTACGGTTACTGCTTGGCCATCATATTGGTCAAGGTATGTTTTAACACCCTGAACGAACACATCAGTGCCTAACAATGTTCGCATCATTCGAATAATTTCAGCACCTTTTTCATAGACAGTAGCTGTGTAAAAATTGTTAATTTCTTGATACGCTTTGGGTTGAATAGGATGTGCCATCGGGCCTGCATCCTCACTAAACTGCCTCTGTGTTAATTGAATTATCTCATCAAGACGTACTGTTTTATTACTATGGAGATCTTCGGAAAATGTTTGATCACGGAATACCGTTAGGCCCTCCTTTAAGGTTAGTTGAAACCAATCACGACACGTCACTCGGTTGCCAGTCCAATTATGAAAATACTCATGAGCAACGACGCTTTCAATATTAAAGTAATCGTCATCAGTGGCAATGGCTTCATCCGCTAAAACATATTTCATGTTAAAAATATTTAAGCCTTTATTTTCCATAGCCCCCATATTAAAATCGGCGACTGCTACCAACATAAAACGATCTAAGTCATAAGACAATCCATAGGTATTCTCATCCCATCGCATAGCCCGCTCTAGTGATTTCAACGCAAAGTGAGCTTGGTGTTGATAACCTTTCTCAACATACACAAACAGATCAACCTTACGTTGTTCTTTCGTGGTATACTCGTTATGAATCACATCGAAGTCACCTGCAACAAGTGCAAATAAGTAACACGGCTTTGGGAACGGATCTTGCCAATGGCATTCATGCTTACCATCGGACAATGTTTTTGAATATTTTAAATTACCATTGGACAATAAAAAAGGATATTGTTGTTGATTGGCCACAATGGTCACATCAAAACGAGCCAAACAATCGGGTCTATCAAGAAAAAAGGTTATATTTCTGAACCCTTCTGCTTCACACTGAGTACATAAATGATCACCAGATTGATATAAACCCATTAATTGCGTATTATCACTAGGATGAATAATAACCGTAGTGGTAAGTATCCCATCAGCTGGCATATGGCTAATCGTCAATAACTTACCATCATAATGATAATCAAGTTGATCGATGGTTTTCCCACCTGCCGATTGAACGCTTAAAGACTGTAAATCTAATCGCTCACCGTGAAGAACCAGTTGACCTTCAGCACCGATAAATTGAAGCTTTGAAGTTACTGTTGTACTCTGTTTGTCTAAATCAAAATGCAAATAAACTTGAGATACTTGCCATTTTGAGGGCCGGTAATCCTTTAAATAAATCGTCATAAAAGCTTCCATACATTGTTAGTATCAGTATACTGAGCTAGTTTAATAAGATACAAGTAAAATTTAGTAAATATAATCATGACAAAACTGAAATCATATACTATAAATACATGAATAAACATCCAATTTAAAGAATATGATTGAACCCGAACATTTTAATAAGTTATTAGAAAAATTAACAACTCATGAATCTTATTTAAAGACACCTGAAGGTTTGTCAAAAATAATTGAAATGATGGCAAACGACATAAATGACCTAGAAAATCAAAAAGAATCTTTATATGATCAATGTCTCAGTGATGCACTCAGAGATTATGATGCTGATGATGATCTCAGTAACCCACAAGATAGAGAGCATCCTAGAGTAAATGTGGAAAATTTTAAAATGCAATCTAATCATATTATCAGAAAATTGAAAATGCTTAAAGGTAAGTACCAAACACTTAAATCATTTTATGAAGAACATAACGATGCTGATCAATTGAGTGCTAAAGAGACATTAAATAACCTCATATTTCATCAATTATATGATCTATTTGGTAACTTCCTTGATCAAGAAAACTTTCCTGATGAACCATTTCAGTTGAACAGCGACTGTACAGAGAAGCTATCCACAATCAGTGAAACTCACCCCCTAACCTTTGATATCATTAATGATCAAATCATCTATGATCAAAAACCAAAACCATAAATGATAAGATAATCACATTGAGCATTAACTTGAGCTTTGATGCTTTTCAAAAACAATACTTTGTAAAAAAGATGTTTGACGAACAACAGCATCAATCTCTTGCTTTTTGGGATACCGAGATGGGTTATGCACAATCACCTCTAAACCACCCGTCAAATAATGAAGAACCACGGATTCTGCACTAATGTGGAACTGTTTTTTTATAAATGCAATGACTTCTGGTCGATTAGGCATTAAGTTAGGTAAAAGATCTACTTCATGGTTTGCTTCAGGGTCAACATGAATACTCACGTCAAGCACATTGGCCAGATGTTTCTTGATAGCGATAATCACAGATTCAGCAATATAATGCCCCTCAGAAATCGTAATTCTTGAATGACACTCAATATGAAGTTCAATCATAACCATCTCTGATATACTACGAGTACGAATTTGATGAACTGATACGACACCAGGTATCTCTAAAGCAATATGTTCGATTTGTTGAACCCCCGATGCTTGAATACCTTTATCCATGATTTCCATTAAGGCTGGCCAGGCCAAATATCCCCCTTGATAGCATAGATAAAGCCCCATGCCAAAGAACAAATGATGAGCAAAGGTCGGGCTTAGCCAATGTGCAATGCAGACAGCAAGTGATAGTGCTGAAAATAAAGCATCCATCAATAGATGCTTTGCTGCTGTTCTTAATAAAATAGAATCGTATTTTTGTGACCAATGCCGCCATAATATGATAATAAAGAGTTCACCCAGTAAGCCTATTACAGGTAGTATTGACCAACCCTTAGGAAAATCTGCAGTCACTGGCTCAGTACCATGAAAAACAATTGATGCGCCCATATGTAAAAATATGATTGATACCACCAATACGCACATTGTCTCTAGACGCAAAAACCCATAAGGAAATGTTTGAGTGGGTTGTTGCCGAATGTGCCTTGCAACCCAAACCATAAATCCATCAAGAATAATATCACCAGAATAATGAATAGCTTGGCTAAAAAAAAGTGATGCTCCTGAATGAATGCTTGCTAAAAAATACATCAAGCACATGAGCACATTGAAACTTAGACCAAGCCATAATAGCTGATTTGTTTGTTTCATGGACGCTTTCTGCTCATAGATAGCAAAACAGGCAAAACAAACATAAATAGGCCAAAGACAAGACGGGCAAGCACTTCATGCCAAGACGTTATTGTTAAGATAGACAAAACAATAGGAATTGATGATACCACACAACCCAAGCAAGCAACCAACAAAACACCAAACTTACCAAATGGAATGATGGTGTTTTTTCTACCCTGACAAACTTTTGGCAATGCTAAAAACATCAATAAATACATGGATAAATAAACCAACGCCATCATGTTTAATAAAAAGCCAAACGCTCCTTCAAGAGAGGCATAGCTCATTAAATACACCGTCAGCAATGAAACCACTAATGTTTGTAACCACAGTATTCTATTAGGCGTTTGCTCATCATTACGTGTAAGTATTGGTAAAAGATCTTGATCTTTTAATGCAATAGATAAACCACGACTAGGGGCAAGAATCCAATTACTTAAGCCGCCAATAAGGCCACACGCGATAAGAAGACAAAAAACAGGTGTTAACCATGGTAGTCCAATGGATGTTAAGTATTGATAGAAAGTCAAGGCAATATACTTGAGACCATTGCCACCAGTTGCAGCACCTGCTGGTATTGAAAAATAGATTGCAAGACATCCAATGATCTGTGTGATCATAATGATGGCTGCAGCCAGCAATAAAGCTCGTGGATAAGATTTTTTGGGGTTATCAACATCGCGAGTATGAACCGTAGCGATCTCAACTCCCGTATAGGAGAGCAAAACGACATCCAATTTTTCTTGTAATGAGCTAATGGAGTCTTGCGACAGCCATGTTGACCATTGGTTCGGCTCGAGTAACACTGCCAAATCACCACTATGGCCTTTCGTGATATAATAGATAAATATAATAAATAACAGAACCATTGGAATGATTAGGCCAAGATAAGTCATCCAATCACTGAGTTTCACAGACATTGATAAACCACGGCTATTAATCCAACTTAATACCCAGAAGAGCACAAGGCCACACAATAGCAATGTGGATAAATAGGTGTTTTGATCTACCATTGAGGCATCTACATTCATTCCTGACATTTGATTGATACCAAAAAAGATAATCACAAACACAAACATAAGCTGCTGTGGGTAATAGACAATATTTTCAGCCCATTGAAGCCATATAGCCAATAAGCCTAATGGCTTATTGAGCCCTTCTTTAACCCAAGTGTAAATACCGCCTCCATCAGGAAATACACTTGTTAACTCGGCAGATGCTAATGCTGCAGGCAATAAAAAAAGGATTGCAAATAAAATAAAGTAAACAACAACCATGGGGCCATAGCTTGCTGCAATTGGCATATTACGAATGCTATCAACAGATATTACTGTCATTAGCATTAGGGAAAATGTAGTTAGTCTTTTAGTCATGATATTGATCAATTGCTTTTTGAAGCCAATTAAAGTGCTCAGGAACTTTCACATTTCGATATTCAGCAATGAGCTTTTTTTGACCATCAAAAAGAAACGAAGAGCGCTCAATGCCCATGTATGCTCTACCCATAAACTTTTTTTCCTTCCAAACCATGAAGGTTTTAATAAGCTCTAGCTGTTCATCAGAAATAATAGGAAAATTCAATGACTGTTTCTCAATAAATTTCATAATCATACTTGGTTTGTCTTTTGTAACACCAATGACTTGAACTCCACGGTTTGATAAGTCAGCATAATGGTCTCTGAGCTCACATGACTGTTTGGTGCAACCAGGCGTTGAACTTTTTGGATAAAAATAAAACAATGTCAATGGTTGTGTCATTAAATCGTAAAGTGGTTGAATATGACCATTAGCAAGCGTGACTTGTAAGTTTGCTAGTGTGAATGGATCTTGTGTTGGTTTAGCTGTCATAATGGCTTCCTTTTTTGGTAACTCTTAAGAATAATAAAACTGAAAAACGCTGATACTAAAGACCCCAATATAACACCCATTCTGACAAAATTACTCAATTGATGCTCAACATCAAAGGCTAAATCACCGATAAATAAGCTCATGGTAAAGCCGATACCACAAATAAAGCTTACCGCTATGATATCTGACATAGGCAATGACTTAGGTAACACGACTAATTTAAGCCACCGCGCTAAACCTATCAAACCAGCAATACCGACAGGCTTACCAATCACCAGACCAAGTGTAATACCCATCAGTATTGGATTAAATATATCTTCAAATTGAAATGACCTTAAATCAACACCTGCATTAAATAAAGCAAACACAGGTAAAATAAATAGATAAATAGCAGGCATCATGTATGAAACATGTTTCATAAGTTTAATAAAGATAGGCTGATCTTTAGGCTGAGGAATAATCATCCCAGTAATGACACCAGCAATCGTAGCGTGGATCCCTGATTCAAGGAGACAAGTCCATAGTAATATACCCAACACATAATAGACAAACAAAGAGTTCATACGAGTTGTGCTCATCATTAACATCACTGAAGTAATCAAACAAGATAAGCCTAACATAATATGAGAGAGATCCTTGGTGTAGTAAAGTGCAATGACAGCAATTGCACCAACATCATCAAAAACAGCCAATGCTAACAAAAACGTAAAAATACCTTTTCTTTGCCGTGAAACAAGAGCACTTAATAGTGCGAGGGAAAAAGCAATATCTGTAGCCATTGGGATGCCCCAACCTACAGAGTGTATGCCTGTGGGGTTGAATAAAAGATAAATAGCCGCTGGGCAGAGCATTCCACCAACAGCACCAATCAGTGGTAATATTATAGCTGAGCCATTGGCCATAGAACCATGCTTCATTTCATATTTTATTTCAATGGTAACAAACCAAAAAAAGATGGCCATGAGTCCATCTGATACCCAATGATGCAATGACATCTTTTTCGTAATACCTAAGGCTGATGCATCGAACGAAAGATGAATCAAGTGATCAAAAGCATCGTGCATGGGTGAATTAAACATCACTAAAGCAATTATGGTGGAAAGTAATAGTAAATATGAACCAATACTCTGAGTTCGTGTTGTGGTTTGGTCCATGGCAATCCTTGACAAAAATTTGATGCTTTAATATGATTGATGAAATGTTAACAACATAAGCTCTATGTTTCAAGTTCTTGCCCTCATATTTTCGTTATCACTTTTTTTGGGTTACTTAACGCAACGTTATTCTGACTTTCAGCCAAGCACCACCATGATCATTTCATCATTGATACTGATCACCTGCCTTTATCAAGCAGATTATGGCTATGGCATCTTTGATTCAAGTGCAATCATAGATTCTGTTAAAAACATTGATTTTAAGAGTATTATCCTCGAAGGCTTCTTAGGCTACTTACTTTTTGCTGGCGCCCTATCAGTCCATTTCAATGACTTAAAAGAACAAATGATTGAAATAGGAATACTTGCATTGATCAGTACTTTAGTGTCTTCAGTTTTAATTGGCTACTCAATACAATACATTCTCTATTATTTCGGCCACCAAATACCTTTAATCTATTGCTTGCTATTTGGCGCATTAATTTCCCCAACAGACCCTATTGCGGTATTAGCTACCCTTAAGAAAGCTGGTGGATCAAAGTCACTACGGACATGTATTGCAGGAGAGTCATTATTTAATGACGGAATCGGTATTGTCCTATTTAGTGCACTTTATTTCTGCTTAGAGAATGTTCAACCTTTATCAGTAAGCATTATAACTTCTTTGTTTTTCTATAAGGCTGTCTTGGGCTCCATCTTTGGTTTATTGATTGGTTACATCATGTTTCTGACTATGAACCACAAAACAAACCTAACACACATTGATAGCATGATGAGCATCGCCATTGTGACTGCTAGCTATGTGATAGCTGAGATGATTCATATCAGTGGTGCATTAGCTATGGTATCAGCAGGTATCTTATTTCGGTATTTGCTCGAAGAAAAAAGCTTCGTTTCTTCACAAAGAAGGAACAACCTTTTCCTTGTTTGGCATGTTATTGATGAATCACTCAACTTGGTTTTATTTTTCCTTATTGGATTTGAAGTTGTTCATATTTTCAACTTTGATCATTACCTTGAGATTATTCCCCTTTCTATCGTTCTTTGTTTATTAACAAGACTAATTACTGTTGCGATTCCTTTTTACTTTTTACGATCCTGGGGGCGAAATACCCATCCTATCAAAACCATAACCATAGGTGGGCTAAGGGGCGGACTTGCAATTGCACTCGCTCTTTCACTACCTGATGAAGTAACCTATCGACCCATTATACTTTCATTAACCTACGCAAATGTTCTCTTTAGCTTGATCGTTCAAAGCACCCTATTTACGCTCATTACACGAAAAGAAAAAAACTTGTAAGTACATTAAGACACTGTTACATTGATAGAAGATAAACTAAGGATGGTATCATTATGGCAGAAGTATTATTTTTTATTCTCGCAGTTTCATTTATTATTTTCATTAACTCAGTGAAAGTACTCCAAGAATATGAAAGAGGTGTCGTTTTCTCACTGGGAAGATTTTATAAAGTTAAGGGTCCCGGTTTAATTATTTTGATACCTGGCATTCAGAAAATGGTTCGCATTGATTTACGGACTGTTGTACTGGATGTACCTAGCCAAGACCTTATTTCAAAAGACAATATATCAGTAAGGGTTAATGCTGTTGTTTACTTTAAAGTCGCTAACCCAGAATACGCCATCATAAGAGTTGAAGATTATTATGAAGCAACCAGTCAGTTAGCACAAACAACCCTTAGATCTATTCTGGGTGAACATGAACTTGATGAAATGCTTCAAGAACGCGAAAAATTGAGCACAAGTATTCAGAAAATACTTGATGAGCGAACAGATGCGTGGGGGATTAAAGTAACACATGTAGAAATCAAAGATATTGATATCAATGAGTCGATGATACGTGCAATCGCCAAGCAAGCTGAAGCAGAAAGAGAGCGACGCGCTAAAATCATTGCAGCTGAAGGGGAACTACAAGCATCACATAAGCTATCAGAGGCAGCAACAATTCTAAGTGAGAACTCGAGCGCAATTCAATTAAGATATCTTCAAACATTAACTGAAATTGCGGGCGAAAAGAGTTCAACGATTGTTTTTCCACTGCCACTTGAAATTGCAGATCTTCTTAAACATCTCCAAAAGAAATAACTTTGATCAAACAAAAAAAAGCACAGCATCGCTGTGCTTTTTTATATCAATCTCACTTAACCATTAAAAAAAGTAAAAAAAGGAAATTTTGATTTCACTTTTTGTTGGCACTGATCCCACTGCCGTTGATAACGATATGCACGCTCTTCAACTTGTTTTGAAGCACGAAGTAAAACTGGTTTATTTTGGTATGACTGTTTTAAATAACCACCTGGTCCCTCGTGATAGGCTAGATAAATATCTTTAGGCTGATGAACGGTAAGCTTTGTTCTATCCATAATTTCATTAATATACCAGCCAATAAAGTCTACTGAATCTGAGAACGATCGGCGAGAAGCCCACCATGAATAACGATTATTACTTTCAAGATATCGCTGCCATGTTGCGTCGATGACTTGTGCATAACCTTCAGCACTTGAAGCTCGAGACCATGGTATTAAACCTAAGAAATAAGTGGTATAAGGCGGCTTTGCAGCATGCTTAAAGCTAGATTCCTGTTGTACAATAGCCGCAGCAAGCGCTAATGGAACATGGTGCTTAATTTCAGACCGACGCAAATCTTTATACCAGCTGGGTTTTTCTTCAAAAAGCAGGCAAATATCTTTTCTAGCATCGAGAGTTGGTTGTTGTACACTACAAGCAGTACAAAGTAATGCCAATGTGCTTATTTTAACTATCGTCGTCTTCATCGTTTGCGAATCCAGCCTCAACATAGGTTTCTTTCATAAAAAATGAACAAAGTATTGAGATAGCAATGGCAATAATGACTGGGAACAAATAATATTGCATAACTGATATGTGTTGGTTTCCAAATTCCATATTACTGACGTAATTAGGCGACCAAGCAGCAATGTAATTACAAAACATTGGGATAAAGCCAGAAAACATGGTTACCATATTGGTAATAGATGTTGCTGTTCCTGATGTATTTGGGCAACTTAATTCTTTTGCGGCAGCAAATACAATCACCTGAACACTGCTAACGAAGCCAAAGCCAAAAACCAAAACAAACAAAACGCTTGATAAACAATCTTCTTGGTTGAGCAATAATGATCCTGGCTGTGCTATGCTCCAAATGACCGCCACAGCGCATAGTGCCACCATAGTAATCTTAGCCCAATTTGATTTTATTTTAAGCCATGATAATACAGCTGTTAGGAGTGCAGCAATGATGACAGGCCAGAATGCATTAATGAAACCCTCAAACTGGATCATATTAGGTATACCGTACCAAATTACAAAAAACACTATCAGCGCAGCAATTGAACCGATCAACATAGGTTTTTTTCGGCTTGTAATAACATTTGAATAATAGTTCACCAAAGGCGCGCCAACAGCCCAGCCCAAAAAGAAACTACCTACAATATCTTTAGCGACATGTTTGAGCCCATACATTTTATAGATAAAATCTTTACCTAAATTTTCAGCAAACAAAACCAGTGGCATCCACATGAGCAATCCAATTACACATATTAACCACAGGTCTTTTTTATGAATCAATCTATTTAGACCGCGGCCAAGCTGAGCTAAGTTATTGGATAGATTTTTTCGGCATTGTTTATCACTGCTCTCATCCCGAATGAATACAGTTACAATGAAAAATACAGCTACACCGAGAACAGCAAGAACACTAAAAGCTGGAAAGACGCCATCAGGTGATGAAGATGATGCTGAGCCAAAAAACTCAACGATACCAGGTAGGTAATGATCAACACCAAACGCACCAAGTTGTCCTAGTGTCACACAACACCCTGCAACCAATGCAAAACGATTAACTGGTAACCATATACTGGCTAACTTTAGTACGCCAATAAACGCAAAAGATGAGCCAAAACCGACCAAAAATCGACCCAAACAAGAAACCCATAACATCGAGGGATCTGCAACGTATAAGTAAGTACCTAAGCCACAGAGAAGACAAGCTAACATTAGCCATCGCTTAGGCCCATACCTATCGACCAAAAGACCCACAACCAGTTGCATGGGCGCGTAGATAAAATAATAATATGAGTTAAGAAGATCATATGATGTTTTGTCATTTGCCAGTTTGAAATAGGCCATTAATTCGCCATTAACAGCACTTGGTGCAACTCTTAGAATGGTTTCATAACAATAAAAAAGTGAACCAGCAAGGATGCTTATGTAAGCAACCCATTCAATATGTCGACTTCCTTTCAATTTTGACTGTAATAAATCATTAATCATAAAACTAAAATCCCTAATGTAAAAAGTATAAGTCGGCGAAGCGATCAGAAAAGGCCTAAATTGGCAATGAGATAATATTATCGGAAATTATTGTTATTGTCAATGAGGGCTCTTTTCAGCAACAACAAGACAAAACATTCTCGATTTATGTATTTTTTTTTGGTAAAATATAAAAATCTTAAATTACAGGATGTACTTTATATGACAAGATTAGTCTCAGCTTTATTCGCATTTTGGATCACACCTTTTCTTCATGCTGATTTGGATCATCTTCGTAATGCCATCCAAATCATTAACGATAACTATGTCAACGATGTCAATGCTGAAAAACTTCAAGACGGGGCCATTGAAGGCATTCTTCATGCATTTGATCCACACTCTCAATATTTAAGCAATGAATCATTAAAAATGCTACAAGACCAAACCAGTGGGCATTTTGCTGGGATCGGTGTTGAAATTGAATATAAAGATGGACTTTTAACAATTGTGTCCCCTATTGACCAATCTCCAGCAGCAAAAGCAGGGATACAATCGGGTGATATTATAACGGCAATTGATCATCAACCGACAAATAAACTACCACTTATTAAAATCATTGAAATGATCCGTGGTGAAGTTGGAAGTCAAGTATCACTTAAAATCCAAAGGGGCACAAATAATCAGCTAACTGATATTGTTGTCACAAGAGACATTATTGCAACACCCACCGTGACACTGACTTATCCCAATAATCACGTTGCTAATATTAGGATAGCCTCATTTAATGAGCAAACTCTCCCCCAACTTAAAGAAGCCATTACCGATATTATTAATACACCAAAAGTAATCAACGGTCTCATCATTGATCTTCGCAACAACCCTGGTGGCTTATTGCATTCAGCCGTTCAAACTGCTGACTTATTTTTAGATGCTAACCAATTGGACTTTGGTCGAAAGATTGTTTACATCAAGGGTAAATATGAAAATTCAGTTGCTTATGCAACCCCCAATGAATCACTCAAAGGCTTACCCATTATCGTTTTAATCAATCATGGTTCGGCATCAGCAGCTGAAATTGTTGCCCTAGCATTGAAAGAACATAATCGAGCTGTAATCCTAGGTCAACAATCCTTTGGAAAGGGCTCTGTTCAAAGCATTATTCCGCTCGACGACCAATCAGCCATAAAGCTTACAACAGCACTGTACTATTCACCCAAAGGTACTTCTATACAAGCAAAAGGTGTTACACCAGATGTTTTTGTTGACCTCAGAGAGCGTGATCAAACACAACCTCAACAAGCATACACCTCAGAAGCACAATTACTTGGAGAGAGCGCAACTATTAATACACAAACTTACTTTGAGGACCCTTACATACAACAGGCAATTGATCTATTACAGGCACATTATGCTCTTAATGATTAAACGCTTAACTTGTCTTTGCGCTGCCATTCTAGCATCGACAACCGTGCATGCAGAGTCATTAACGAGCAGCATCATCCAACAACACATACCCAAAATCATTCAGCAAGCTGCTCAAATGCAATGGGATCAAGATATGAAAACTCATACATCAAAACAAGCACGAGAACAGCTAGCTAAATTATTTAAGCCCATACAACCATCTAGTATCGTATCTGGTAAAATAATCAAGTTAATGAATGATGAGAGCCAAAATACTATTGTATTAAACATTGAGTGGAGCAATACCAGCCCAAATAACATTGTATACCAACAAGGCAACCTAAGCCTTGGCCTAGAAAGCTCAGCAAACACTTGGATTATCAACAGTGCTGAACTCAATCAAATATCAACAGTGAGCACACGACACCCCGTATCTTATCGCAAAAGAAACTGCCAACCTTAGTCGGTATTAGGTACCAGTGGCTTATCTTTCGCTGAAATATAGCGAGCCTCAAGATCAATTTCCACATACTGATCCGTAACACCAACATGATGATGGCCCGCGTCATCCCTTACATGTTCACGAGGGCGATGCTGAACATCATGTGAAATTGACGTATGCCTCAGCCAATGCACAGTCGCAACTGATAAGTGCCGAGCATCTTCAGCAAAACCTTCTGACTGTAATTTACAAATAGCTAAATCAAAGGCCTCTTGCACTAAATTTCGTATTTGTCGAGCCTGCAAACCACCGACCCCCTGCATTTTATGAACAAGTGGCGCACTATCACCAGGAGTAGGCATTGCAGTCATCCCCAAGTGCAGACGATAGCGTTTTAACGCATCCATACAGGCATCAGGTACAGCTATTTCACGCCACTTATTACCTTTACCCAGCGTCTTAAACCACCAGCGCATGCTATGATCCTGAAAAAAATCTCCCATCACTGGATGATGACGATCACTTGCAGCAAGTTCTGAGATTCTTAGACCCAATAAAAAAAACATAGATAAAACGAACAAATGACGCTCAAAAACAACATCATTAACCGATCGATGCAGCAGCTGATTAATCACATAGCGCCACTGGTGATCACTTAATTTACGCATAACTCTTTGATGTTGATGTGATTGATAAAGTCTTTTTTTCTGTCTTATTGCTTGCACGGGATTTGTATAAACTTGCTGCTCTTGCAGGCAATAGGTATAAAAAGTACTCAGCGTTGCAATCATGATTTTACTTGCTGACTCTGACCATTGATACGCACTTAACTTGGATGCTTGTCCCTTTCGCCGATTAACGAAAACATACCATTCATCGTTAAATTCACCTTTAGAAAACCTTGATGAAAGTTTATCTCCAATCCATTGCAGTGGTGGCGATTTACAAAATTTAAGAAATGCCAAAACATCATCTCGCGTTGCATTGAGGATGCTAACTTTACGGACCAACCAACACCATTGCAACCAACGCTCCAACTCACGGCGATACGTTTGATAAGTATCTCTTGAAGCTTGATACATCTTTAAAAACGACATCACCAATGATTGATTTTGAGAACAATACTCTGGCAATGTTTTTAAATACGCATGAACAATTGATGACACCTCATGTTGTTCATCAATCCCCCATAGAACTGGTTTAGGTCTCTTTATTTTCATTATCAAACCCTTGGTCTAACGAAAAGTGCATTGGCAATAGTGTATGAAGCGAGAATGCCTTAAGGCTATGTTCATGCATTAAGTAAATAAGCGTCTTTGAATCTGAAAACTCAGCAATCAATTGTCGGCATCGACCACAGGGTGGGCAGCATTGATTATCTGACTTAGCGATGACAATAGTGTCTATGTTAAGACACCCACCTGTAATCATTGCACCAATCGCATTTTGCTCTGCACATGATGTCAAACCATAGCTGGCGTTTTCAACGTTAACACCAGTATAAACTTTACCAGAACGAGAGACTATGCCTGAACCAACATAGCACTTTGAATAAGGCGCATAAGAACTTTGTCGAGCTAAATGTATAACCTGATTATAAAGAAGCTCTGGGCTCATCAGCTTTATGATTTAATACTTGGTCTAGAACCAAAAAGCTTGTTGAACTTATCAATTCTAGATGATTTTCTGACAGTATTTGAGCCAGGATTATACGCAGAGTGACAATTTGAACAAAACTCAAAAGACAAACTATCGTCAGCTAAAGTAGTACTTAAAGCAAATTTTGTTCCACAATTTGAACATGTTGCCTGTGCAATTTTAGAATTAGGGTGTAAATTTTTTTGTGCCATCAAAATCTCCTGATGGCAATACATTATTCATTTTTAATCAAATCGTCAAGTATTTTTTGATTATTTTACTGCATAAGGATTTTCTGATCGGCATTCTTGGCAAAAGAAACAATACTATCCCAATTGGGAGCATCTTTAATAAGCTTCTGCTTCCATTGCTTACTGAATGGTGTACCTTTGTATAACTGGTATAAGCCATGACAATAATATTGCTTGAAGTCTTCACAAGTCTTTTCAATATAGCTAGAGAAAGCGGAAACAATATCTGCTCTACCTAAAAGCTGCCCCCCATAAATTGAATGGTAAATTTCAGAGAACTGCATTGGATCTTCGTAGCATAACCGCCCTATCATAACAGAATCAACGTGCTTTAACGCATTACGGACAGCATCAACTGTTTTAAATCCACCGTTTATCTCCATCCAAACATCAGGAAAGTCCTGCTTTAACTGATAAACACGATCATAATTTAATGGCGGAATTGTTCTGTTATCCTTGGGACTTATACCATCTAGCCAAGCATTTCTAGCATGAATGGTTATATACTGACAGCCTCGTTCAGCTAACCCCTTAATTAAACGATGTATGAATGCATAATCATTTAATTCATCGACACCAAGGCGACATTTTACTGAGACAGGAATATCTGAGGCTTGTTGCATGGCATCAAAACATGACCACAATAATTGAGGTTTTGTCATGAGCTTAGCACCCATATTACATTTTGACACCCGTGGAGACGGGCATCCTGCGTTTAAGTTTACTTCATCATATCCAAATTGATTCACGATATGGCAGGACTGTGCCAATAAATTTGGATCACTACCACCTACCTGACAAACAATTGGATGCTCACATTCAGAAAACATCAATGGCGATCTAATATCTCCTAACACCATTGCTTGAGATGTAATCATCTCAGTGTAGAGCCTTGCTTTTGGTGCAATTGCACGCATCATTGCCCTAAAGTAACGATGTGTCCAGGCCATCATAGGCGCAATACTTAATTTAGATCGATTATGTAACATGATGATAAGAATACTATTTATTATTTTACATTACAACCACTTTTGCTCTATAAGAGTATCAATAAGCCTTTATAAATATTTAGCTTATTCCAAAACAACACACTCATTGATCATTAAATTTAGAGTCTTACTCCCTCTAAATTCATTGGTTGATAGTTTATATACGCAATAAAGTTTCATGCCCTTTGAAGCACCCTTTAAAACATCTTCAGATGCGTTGAAATATAGAGCGGTAATAGGCTGTGCATCGGACTGATAAACTAAAGTGAACTTCAAGTGACTCTCTTTTAATACAGTAACCTCATCGATGGTAAATGTTTGTGCAAAACTAGGTTCAGGAAAACCCATACCCCAAGGACCCATATCAAAAATCGTTTGAGCAAAAGAGACTGATAGATCTTCCTTACCAAGCGCACCATCATGCCATGTAATTTCTCTATGTGCTTCAACATCTAAAGAATCACGTGCATATTGATTTAATATCTGTCTTAAATTATTCAATTGCGATGACTTAACTGATAGCCCACAGGCCATTGCATGACCACCAAACTGCTCAATCACATGAGGATGATGTTGGTTAACCCAGCTTAATACTTGATGAAGATTTATCCCTATAAGCGATCTGCCTGACCCTTTAAATATACCTTCATTAGCCTTAGTTAACACCAATGTTGGTCTTTGAAAAAAATCCTTTATTTTTGATGCCATAAGTCCTAAAACACCCTCATGCCATGAATCATTATAAACCACAATAATATCATCAATAGTATATTGAGATAAATCCTCTATAATCTTATCAACACCATCGCGCTGAATACGCTTTCTTTGTTCGTTTAATGCGTCAAGCTCTTCAACGGAATATTGATCACCATTTGAAAGTAAAGCCTTTACACCCACGCTCATATCATCAAGGCGCCCAGCAGCATTAAGCTTAGGACCTATTTGAAAACCAATAGTATCGCATGAGATTTTTGAATAGTGTGTTCTTGTCGACTGGATGAGCTCATATATACCAGGTCTTGCTTTTCCCTGTCGAATACGTTCTAAGCCTTTGGCGATCAGCAGTCTATTATTGAATGATAAAGGCACACAATCAGCAACCGTTCCTAAAGCCACCACATCAAGCAAAGAAAGCAATGATGGCACCGTTATACCCAAAGATCTTTGGTACGCCCTAAGCGCGCAAATAACATAAAATGCAACACCCACACCAGCAAGCTCAGATAACTCTTTACCACCATTAAGCTGATTTGGGTTAACAATAACATCTGCACAAGGAAGCACATCGCCCGCCTGATGATGATCGGTAATAAGTACCTTTATGCCCTTACTCTTCAATAAGCTTACTGCCTCATGTGCAGCAATACCATTGTCCACAGTAATAATAACATCAGGTGAAAAAGACAATACTTCAGGTATTAATTTAACTGATAGGCCATATCCAGTTCTAAAACGATTTGGCACCAAATAATCAACACATTCTGCCCCATGCATTTTCAAACCTTCATACATTGTCACAATTGATGTTGCACCATCAACATCATAGTCACCAACGATAAGGATCCGTTTTTTTTGTGTAATCGCTTCATGTAACTCTTGAGCAATCTCATTGATATTGCCAAGCAAAGTAAAATGTTTGAGCTTATTTATATCATAGTTAAGCTCATCAAGGGAAACACATCCTCGTGCCAGCAAAACCCTCATTAAAACCGGATGAATGTCGTTTCCTTGCCATCTATGATTAAACGACCGTTTTTGGATCTTATTTATAGCGTTCTGTAAATAAGATGAATGCATACGCTTACCCAGTTAAAATATAAAGATTACAGGAAAAATCATTTTAAATACAGATTATTTTAATCATTTCACTCTCAAAATAATACACTAAAAGATGATCCACTGAGTATGATAAAACATTGAACTAATCTTAAAAAAGACTTCCAATATCAAAATTAAGCCCTTCCCCAAAGTATTCATCATTAAATGACATTGGATTACTAATATCAAATAGATCTTCACCCATCACATCATCAAAATCATTCTCTCTCGCAGTACGTATTGCTGCAATATCAGGATACCATTTTCTTAGTTCTTTCAGTTCTACATCATCAATTTCATAAAGATCTGATGTGATGATAAGGCTCATTAATGTGTCTTTTATTTGAAGGTTTTGATGAAGAAGTTTTGCTTGGTTTCGACCTTTAATATAAATATTTGTTGCGATCAATACCCTCAACAGGGACACTTTTGCATCTAAAGAAATTTGACTATTTTTTGCAAATGCAATAATTTCACCATCTTCTAATGTTAATCTTATTTGAGACGTTTGTTTGTCATAGATAAAATTAAGTAATTGCTTCAGCGCCTTACTTAGTCTGTTTAATTTTGAAACATCACTTGGTAACTGACTTAAAGTAGTGTCTGGATCATTCATTAGCTTTAAGCTCATGGTATGGCTTGCCACGAGATTATCTATATCCTGGCTCTTGTAGAGTTTCGTTTTATCGGATACTTTTCTTAAATTATCCATTTTGGCAATGCATTGAGATAATTCATCTTTATTGTCTGAAATAAGTGTTAGTATTCTGTGTAATCTAAATTCATTAATAGCATGACTCCAAATCTCTTTGAGTGTATCAGGAGATGCATTTTGGTAATCAAGCATATTCACATTATCCATTTTAACAACTAATTCTGAGGTTTTTACGAATTTTACATCACCATTTAAAAAAGATTGAATAAATCGATTAAACAAACTAACTCTGTAAATATCAGGTAATAAATTGTTTTCTTTTACCTCACCATAAAATTCCAAGAAACGCTTTCCAGCACCATCAGATCTTTCCTTTAAGACAGATACAAACAAAGTATAATATAAATTATCTAGTGACGTTAAACTCTGTGGGTTTTCGTTTTTTCTTTGAGCAAGATGATTAATGAACTGTTCAAAATCCCCTGTTACTTCATAAAATGTAGATGAATAATTTGACTGAGGATTAATATACTTTAGATATTGATCAGCAATAAAATGGATTTTGAACTTTGACTCTGAGAAATACCGATTAGCCCTTAACATATTATCTTTAGTTATGAAAATATCCTTTAGCAGCATGTCAAAATGTTTATCGTCAAGATGGTTTAGATGATGCAAACTCATTTTTGACAGTATATCTGTGATTAATTTCCTATCAGTTTGACGGTTACAGAGTTCATTTAGGTATAAATCAAACAATGTTTTATTATCTTTCTGATTATCAAAAATAAATAATTCACTAAACGGTATTTTCAGTAATTTAACATGATTTCTAATCCAATCACACTTAACGGAAGAATCGATATCTAAATGCTTAATGAGAGTAAACTTATCATAGTTAGCAGCTTGACATTTATTGGCAATCTTGGAAATAAGACTTAAATCTTCAGCAGTAAAACTTCCGATCAGCTTATCATAGCTAAGCATTTTAATAACTTTTTTGAAATCACTTTTAAACCATTTAAAATCATTATCAACTTCCTTTAACAGTGTTATCATTGCTGATGAAGTTTGAGGTTTTTGGTTTAGCCTCTCAAGTTTATCTTTATTTTTTCTCAAAAAATCGGACAATTTCTTTTTATATTCCAAGAAAACACTATCTATTCGCTGCACTGGTTCTTTTTCGTTTCCTTGAAGAAGACTCTTCTTGAGGTGATATATCGGTTGCTGGTGATGCGTCGTTTCCTGCTGTCTTTGGACTTTTAATGCATCATATTCTTTTACAAATTGACTAAACAAACCCTCAGTTTTCAACATTTCAAATCCGGTGATCAATGAATATAATTGATCCCTATCTTGATCAGATAATGATTTGTATTCACCACTCTTCAATAAAGTTTTAAATGCTTCTAATATTTCATATCCAGTAACGGTTCTAAATCTATTTGATTCTGGCGGTAAGACAAAATCAATACTGGCATTTTTAGCCTCAATCTCTCGCTTTAATTCATCAATCGCGTCCATTGGGTTAACAGCAATATAATCCTGTAAAAATGATTGTATTAATTTAATTTTAGAAGCATCTTTACCAGACTCGGAATCAATTTGGTAAAGAAGATTAATATTTTCCTTAACTTTTCTGTAAAGCTCTTTAGCTTCTGGAGATCTTAAAACAGAACGTTTAATGTCTCCTTTATAGGCATCAGTATCTCTTAATACTTCAAAAATTGAACATTGACGTAAAAAATAATACTTAGCATTTAGATCAATACTACCTGTTCTTTTTGGTATCCCAGACAAATAATCTCCTAGCATCTGAAAAACTAATTGCATTGCATATTCGGCTTCACTATTTTTTTCTTTAAATATTTTTCTATACAACGATGCTATTTTTTTAGGTTGTAGATTGTCTTGATAGGCCTGTTCTTTAAACCAGGCTAAAACTGGATAGTTACTACACATAATAGCAGAGCACAGTACTGAGAATTGATAGGCTTCATCTTCGTCAATCGTATAAAGATTACTATTATGTTTTTGGAGTTGACTCAATAGTTTGCGTGACAATGTTACCAGATGAGCTTTTGAAGGACTCATTTTTTGAAATAAAGTAGTAAGTGCTTTAACTTGCGCATCCTCTATCTCTTGAATCATCACTGAAGAATATTCAATAATGTCGATAAATACAGTTGTATAGTTTTTGATGGCACCATTAACTGAATACATCGGATATATCCAATGATAATATTCTGGATTATTCGCATTTAATTCATCAAATAAATTGCAAACGCGTTTTGTAAAACCCTCTAAATTCTTGACATGCTTTCGAACAGCTTCTTGCTCACGTTTGTCTATAATAAAACCTTCAATAATTTTATCTCGTCTTGTGATGAGTTCTGTTCTATATTGACACAATGTCTCTGCATGATGACTATTTAGCGATGTATCTATCTTAAGATACTCTCCAGATTGTTCTGACGATCTGGAGTTAACATTGCTCTGCTGGTTTGAACTAGATAATGTGAGCAATATGTGCTCGACCCCCTGGGAAGAGCTAGACACGCTTTTTTGAGCGTCTCTTTTTACAGAATGATTACCTGAAGATACCATTTGATCGGCATTAATGCCTGTAGGCATATCGTCATAGTGGCTACTTTCTCCTGCAACAGTTTTCTGTTTTTTTCGTGGTTGATGCTGCAATACAGATGAATTATCTCTGACGCGTTTATTGGTTAAAGGCATTGCATTTCGTTTAGCAATAATAATATCAGTGAGAAATTGATTAAAATAGTCTCTCATTGATTCCACATCTTCTTCTGTAAAATTAGACAATATGCTTAACAAGCCATCATTGTTTGTTATATCTTTAATTATTTCATCTCGAATAGTGATATGGCTATCATGACCTGAAAATTCAACCACAAAAGAGTCTACACTATTAACCCTTGTAATACCTTCTTCTGTAATATTAGAACACTTCAATATGGCGTCCATATAAACAGAAGCTCTGTGAATCCAATTTTGCGATGCCATTAGTTGTGTGGTTTTTGTGCATAAACGGATATTATTATCTGAAAATGAATAAAGATCATCTACAGGACCAAGAGATGATTGTGCAACATCTCTTAAGTTACTCAAATCACTTTTCAATCTTGCAAAACACTCATCAGTGACTAGATTTTGTATGTTTGCCAAATATAACAATAACTCAGTTCCAGCTAATCTACCTTGTTTAAATTTATAATGCCCGTGCATAATAGATTTGAGTTCATTACTAGCACTACTGATACTATTAAAGGACAACGTACATGTGAAATACTTCAAATGCCTCTCAGTTTGACCTACTTTGATACATCTTGAAACATCTTCCATTTGCTTGATAATAATAGGGGCAGTCTTACCATCAATCCGATGTCCAAGCTTTCTAGTAACTTCATTTTTTAGTTTAAATAAGGTATAGAGCGTAAACCAATCTTCTTTTTTAGTCATTGCAAAAGTCATGGTTGCCAGCTCATCACCCAGTGTACTCATACGACTAAAACGGCCGACCACTTGAATAAACTCTAAATTTGATGCTGGCACACTCAGGAAGATATTTTTAACAACTTTGCCCTTTGCTGTGATATTAGTACCTACCGACGAGCTTTTAGATATGATTAACATTTTATGCTTTTCATCACCATATTTTTTAGCATCAACATCCATTGCAAAATCAATATTATTTAGAGCACTATAATTATGAACCTTAGCAACCCATTGTTGCATCCAAGATTTTAGATCAAATGCATTTGAAGATCTGCTTTCTTCTGGCATGGGCAATAACTGATGAATATTATTCAATTTTACTGAACTCATATTATTATCATCAAAGAATAAATTGTATTGCTTTATAAAGGACCAGGCTTCATCTGATATTGATAATTTTAAAGATTCGACATACTTTTTAAATGCATTGAGATCACCCCAAGCATTATTTTGACCAAGATATTTTGTCTTCACTTTTTCTATGATCTTTTGCAAGGAGCTATTAGGTCGAACATCATCATTGAAATCTTTAACATAAAAGATTGTTCTTAAAGAATCATTTTCCACATCAATATATTTTCTAGGATTATGACTAAAATCAGCAATGACATTAAATATAAGTCTTATACTATGAATAAATCTCATTTTTCTTAGTATTAATGAAATTAAGTTTCTATTTTCATTTTTATTGGAAATATAAGACCCATCAGCAACGCAGATGAGATATACAAGTGTTAAATATTCATATAAATAGTTAATATTCTTTTGACCATCTGTAAAAGAAATATTACCTTGGCATAAACCGTCTAACTGCTCTGTACTTAATTCATCAAAAACACAAGTATTGAGCTCTTTAGTGGTATCCATATAATAAGCAACCATAGAACCTTCTTGAATTAAGGCTGGGTATCGATCATTACGATGGTGGTTATTCAGCAAATACTGTAGTTTTTGTCCAAATGCAGCACCATAGGCTCTTAACTGCTTAGTTAATGCACCAGGTGTTGCTGTATATGAACCTATAGATACCCCTGAATGAATACAGTGTTTATTAAATTCAATCCATTTTGTCAACCATTCATCTTTTTCGATGTCATTTTGGGGAAGTTTTGCTTGTTGTTCTGTAATAACGCCGTGTGCTTCATCTAAAATTATGACCGTATCTTTGCTCGAAAAGATGGGTCCAAAATTCGGTTTATCTTTTATGAAGCGTTTAAATTGATTCAATGTCGTCCATACAATACCACCAGAAAGTCTATTTGTAGAAATTTTTTCGTCTGATAAATCTTCTAATATTTGAATTGAGCTGTTTTTTGCTGTAAATGGATAATCATTATTTTTTCTATGTTCATCTTTTAATTTCTTTGTATTTTCAATCAAGATGACCGTCTTACCATGTTTTGCAAGTAATGTTGAGACCATACCCATAATCATAGTTTTTCCGGTACCAGTTCCAAGAGACATAACAATAGACCGACCTGAAAATGCTGCTTGAATATGATACAAAACACTAATCAATTGATATTTCTTCATTCTTTTGTGTTGATCTTGCTTTTGATACAAGTCATGTATGTCATTCATAATTGGGTATAATGAATGGAGATTCAATTCTGCACGACGAACATCAGGCCTTTTGATGTATTTATCTGATTGGTCTTTTAGCATTTCCTGATTCAAATGTTCAATAGCTTGGTTATTGCTTATCTTTTGATTAGATACTTGACGTTCATACTCTGTAAACATTTGACCCCAAGGGCATTGATCCAACAGTGGACTGTTTGAATGAGTTGACTCAGTTGTTGAATCACTAATTACTGATGGAGTTTTATGGGTAGGCTCTGATGTTTGATGCATTGGAATAAAAACACCTTTTCCACCTAATAAAACCCGTTGTCGGTGTTGTCTATGATATAATTGTATTAATTCATTAACACTTGCTGTTGGCTCGTTCGCATTTAATAAAAAAGTTCTTACACTACTCAACTCGCTGTTATTATTAAAAACATTGTTTTTTTCAAAGCGGTCATTAACATCCTTAAATTGCTTAACATCATCTGCAAAAAGAATACTTTCCCAATGAGAATAATCCGATATAAGATTAAAACAAGGTGAATTACTAAAAGTATTATTAGAACATATAGGTTCATCACATTTGGAATAAAACAGTTTAGAATTAATTTTCAAATCATTCATTAACCTAACAAGCTGTGAGCCTTCAAAAAAGGAATTTGGCAATTGATAAGTCTGCTGCATTCCATCTTGTAAATCTTTAATATTATACCCAAAGTTTATCGCGAAATTACCTGCTAGTTTTTTTAATGAACTTAAGTCAAGACGCCTGAATTGCTCATTAAAGCCTTCTTTTGTCAATGTGATCTCTTCTTGATTATCATTATATTGTTTGATGCACATTTGAAACTGTGTTTGATAATTATCATGATTGGACCTTGTGTTAATGATCCAGCTAATCACATTGATAAAATGAAACCTATAAAAATCTACTTGGTCTTCTTCATTAAATGCTTTTATTTTCTCAACCAAAGGGTATGACATTATTTTTTGAACATCATATCCACTCAACTGCCTCATCAAAGATATAAATCCAGCTTCATCCAACAAAGGTTTCAATTGATAACATTCATTGACCATATGTACAATTTTATCCTTTGACTCTTGTATCAGTTGATCCCACTTCAAAATGATCATATGACCAATAGCGTTTGTTCCACAATAAAAATTTGATGAAGAAGTTGTTAATTTTAAAAATGTCATTTATTTAAGTCCTTTTTATTATAAGGTAATGCAATTTAACATATAAAAAGATTTTAATCAACAACTTAAGAAAAAAATCAACTAGATAACTTTCATTCATAAAAATATGGTTATTTCAAAATAAGTCACTTCTATTTATTGAATAAAACAAGTGATGTTTGTTATAAATGATTTTGGTCTACATAGTGTATTTTTTGATTTGAATAGGATACAACTTGACTATCAACCTAGCCATTAACAATCGATAACATATTTGCCACATCAGAGTCTTCCCACGGCATTTTTTCTGTATTTAACTTAAGACT